>NZ_CP041333.1:0-1951823 GCF_013394185.1 Vibrio sp. Scap24
GCAAACCAACTCCGTTATTACTTAATTGTAGTTGCAATAACGGGGCGGACCATACATTTTAGTTGTGGATTTGCTAGAAATTACTCGCCTGAGTCAATTGAAGTTAAAATGAACTCGACTCGTTCCTCAACAGATAACTTAGGTACTTCCACCAGCTGATAACCAAACTGAGTATAGGCTGCCACCATTTTTTCGTAAGTGGCGATCGCTTCATCAAAATCTTGCTTGCGCTCTTGGTCATTGATGAAAATAGACTCCCAAGGCGGGAAGATAAATACCTTGGCGTTGTATGCAAGCTCATTACAGCTATTGAGTAAGGATTCTGGAATAGGCAACGTCTCTAACAAGCTGTAACCGTATGAATCCACGATGCTTCTATCAAAGAAAACCGGCTGTTCACTCGATTCGAAGGCTTGATAATTGGCTAACTCTTCTCGCACCATTTCGTCACGAAAAGCCATTTTGTTTAACCATGGTAAGGCGTGACCTTGCTGTTCGACTTGATGTTGAATCACTTTACGCCCGACCTCTGGTGCGCAGCGATAGCCCTTGCTTTTCAAAGCGTCGATGACCGAGGTTTTGCCTGAACCCGGCCCACCGGTAAATACAATTAGGTTATTCAAATGAACCTCTTCAAAGGGGAAAGATAACGAATCGAATCCTAACGAAACCCAAGTTAACGAATCAAGGATAGAATGGACTTAAATTCTGGTGTGCGGCAATCTTTCACAAGCTCGTATAAGCTCATTTCTAATCCCGTAATTTGGACACCAGCGTCCCGCAATCGACTGATAGCCAGTTTCTTATTCAATGCTGTTCGCGAACTAACACAGTCACCAACTACCTGAGCCTTGTACCCGAGCTCCAACAAACCTATTGCAGTTTGATAAACACAAATATGAGCCTCAATACCACACACCAACCACGTATCCACATCTTTGGCTTGCACTGCCTCAACAAACTTAGGCTCGTTACACGCGTTGAACGTGAATTTTGGTATCGGATTAGAGTCACTCAATAGGTCATTCAGCTCACTAACGGTTGCCCCCAACTTCTCTGGGTTCTGCTCCAAGCTCACAATAGGAAGACCTAAAACCTGAGCTCCCTCAATCAACTTTCCACAGTTAGCAATCAATGTCTCGCTCTCATCAACAAGGCGTGCGAGCTTGCCCTGAACATCCACAACCACCAAACCTGTCTTTTGTTTCGTTAGCATGTTTACTCCTTGTGTTGGGAAGCCTTATCCAAATGCAATCTGATGCACACTCTTTCTACTATGTAATGATTCAGCTTACAAAGCCATACAGTAATACATAAAAGACTACGGAATAATGGTCATCAACGGTCGAAAGGTCGCAAAACAAAAATAATTGATACTGACATGACATTAAAGAGTGAGTAAGAAAAATGAACAAGATAACGAAATCAGCATTAGCACTGGGCTTGATCAGCGCGGTTTCTCTTCCAGCTTTAGCAGCAGGCACTGACGGCGGCGCATACATTGGTGGTGGCCTTAGCGTCTACCAAGATTCAGATACAGATGGCGCGCCTAGCTTAGATTCTAGCGGCATGGGTTACAACCTATACGGCGGTTACCAATTCAACCGTATCGTTGGCGTGGAACTTGGCTACACAGATTACGCAAACTACAAAAACAGCACTGACAAGCTTTCACCAACGTCTATTTCTGTGTCAGCAAACCTAGGTTACACATTCGACAACACAATCCGCCCATTCGTATTGGCTGGTTTAAGCTCTGTCGACCTCAATGCGAATAGCGGTGCAGGATACGATGATGATAGCGGTACAGGTTTCCACTTTGGTGTTGGTGTTGAATACACGCCGGTTGAGCACCTAACGCTGCGCCTAATCTCACAAGCAGATGCGGTAAGCGTAAATGACTACTCAATTGGAAGTAACGGCTCATTCAAAAGCGGTGACCATACGCTTGCATTCAACAGCATTAGCTTCGGTGGTTCATACAACTTCTAATGTGATTGAACCACGTAGAATAAGCTGAACATACTAATTCACTTTGCTGTTCCACCTTGTCATGAAGGTCACTCAGTAAAGTGAATTTTTTGTTTCTACACGCCTATCGCGTCATTTCACTTTAACCAGTTATCGCTCATCACCGCCCAATTGAGCTTTATGCGTTGATATTAGAGCTTTCTTGGTAGCGAGACTAAAATAAAGGGATAAGAGACGCAGGAAAACAAACCTATGAATCTACCAAGCTTAAACATGTCGATAAACAAGCTGCCCTTTGTGTTGGCTGTATATTATCTGCTTGTCATCAACATCCCTCTCTCCCAAGAGCTGTTTAGTATTGTTCAGGCGTCCAAGTCTGAAAGCGTTGCGTTTCTTATATCCATCCCTATCTTCTTCCTTGCTGCCTTCAATTTTATCTTCCAAGTCTTCAACTGGCCGATATTCTCCAAGCCATTTTTTATCTTCTTGCTCATCACCTCAACACTCGTCAGCTACAGCATGTTCAATTACGGCATCTATGTCGATTATGGGATGATAGAGAACGTCTTCGAAACCAATAGCGGCGAAGCAGCAAGCTATGTAAGTACCCACTCCATCTTGTGGTTATTCGCGATGGGGATTGTCCCGTCACTGATGTTACTGTTTACCAAACTCAAGCGAGAATCATGGAAAGATTTCTTTGTCTGGAAGTCGATTGGATTGCTTTCTTCTTTGATTGTTATCGCGATTATTGCTGGGTTGTTTTACAAAGATTATGTCTCGATTGGTCGTAATAACTCGCACATCAAAAAGATGATCATCCCAACCGAATATGTGTCATCCGCAGTCAAATACATCAATAACACCTACATCAAAGAACCTATCCCCTACCAAGAGCTAGGATTAGATGCGAAGCAAACACCGCAAGCTAAAGCGGCAACCAAACCGACCTTATTGGTGTTTGTGCTGGGCGAAACCGCACGCGTGTATAACTACCAATATCATGGCTATGAAAGAGAAACGAACGCTCACACCCAGCCTTACAACCCGATATTTTTCTCCGATGTTCAGTCGTGCGGAACAGCCACTGCGGTTTCTGTGCCGTGTATGTTCTCGAACATGAATCGCAGCAACTACGACCGCGACAAAGCTTATAACCAAGATAACGTGGTCGACATCATGAACCGCGCGGGCATTCACTCTATCTGGCGAGAACATGATGGTGGAGACAAGGCGGTTGCACACCGAATCAAAGAGATGACGCTCGTCGCCAAAGACAGCGACCCGTTGTGCAATAACGATGTGTGCTACGACACGGCGATGCTGGAGAACTTCGAGCAAGATACTCAAGATCTCAACCAAGATAGCATCATTTTCTATCATATTGCCGGATCTCATGGCCCTACTTACTTCGAACGCTATCCAGATGAACATAAGAAATTCACACCTGATTGCGCTCGCGCCGATATTGAAAACTGCACCAAAGAGGAAGTGGTTAACACCTACGACAACACCATCTTGTACACGGATTTCTTCCTCTCACAGGCGATGCAAAAGCTTGAGAAACTGAACGACAAATACAACGTGGCGTTGATGTACGTGTCCGATCACGGCGAATCTCTGGGAGAAAATGGCGTCTATTTACACGGCATGCCTTACTCTCTCGCTCCAAAAGAACAAACCCACGTTCCACTGATCTTTTGGATGTCGGATAGCTTTGCTGCTGAGAAAGGCATCAGTGACACATGCTTGCGTAAAGCAGGCAAAGAGCAGAGCTTCTCACACGATAATCTGTTCGACTCTTTGCTTGGCCTGATGGACGTTCAAACCAAAGAATACCGAGCGAACCAAGATATTTTTGCAGCATGTCGGTAGTGCTTTTGCTTATGTAAACCATCGAAAAACTTGAGTTGCCTGAACAAGCTCTCCTCAAGTTCCCCTAAAAAGAAAAGACCTCGGTCTTTTCTTTTTTTCGTCGCTAACATGGAGCCAGAGTGCTAATTTATAACGACGAAACAATGAGCTACATTTAATGGAGACAATAATGGAAGAGTCCGTCGTGCTCCAAAGACCAACCTGTCTTGTTAGACTTTATCTCACTCACATCGCTCATTGAACTTACCAAGATTAAGCTCAGTTCAATACGGCACCTGAATGGCGCCACAATATCAATGTTTACGTCATATCTTTAAGGACAAATGAATGGACGCTTTCATAATTTCAAGCTGGCAATTTTCTGAGGGTGTGGCACATGAACACATCACCAGCCCAGCCTCATTCGAGCAATCAACTTGGTATCACTGCCAAAGAGATGCTGACGGTTTGAGAGAATGGCTCCACTGTAATACGGTTCCAAATGCCATCATCGATTCATTACTCACCGATGACACCCGCCCTCGGTTCGAACAGTTTGGCCACGACTGTTTTTTGATGATTCTGCGAGGCATTAATCTAAACGAAGGTGCTAACCCTGACGACATGCTTAGCCTACGCATCTTATGGTACAAAGGCACTTTAATATCGACACGCAAAGTTCCTTCAAAAGCGGTCAGTAATCTGATATCCGACCTCAAACAAAACCAAGGCCCGACATCTTTACCTGATGTATTGTTGGGCATGATACGTGGAATCAACCACAGTATTTCAACCTTCCTAGTACCCGTCGAACTCTTGATTGACGAGTTAGAATCTAAATCCAATATCGACATAAGATCCATTAACGCTCTGCATTCAAGGCTACTTAGACTAAGGCGCTATTTGAAGCCACAGAAATACGTTTTTGAGGACTTAATGAGTGACCTGCCTGTACCATTGAGTAAGCACAACAGTCATATAAAGAACAGCCTTGATACCATCCTGAGAATTAATGAGTCTGTTGAGTTTTACATCGAACAAATTAATGTATTTTTAGCGAGCCTAAGTCAGCAACAAGCTGAAAAAATGAATAGAAATACGTACCTATTTTCTATCATTGCGGGTATTTTCCTCCCTGCTGGGTTTTTCACCGGTTTGCTGGGTGTCAATATTGCTGGAATACCCGGAACAGATAACCCAATAGCATTCCCACTATTTTGCATTGGGCTGCTCGTGGTCGTAGCGGCAGAGGTCGTTATTTTGAAAAAATTGAGGTTTATTTAATGGTTGAGTTTTTGCAATCCAATATGTGGCTTAGACAAGTGGTTTTAGGTTTACTTCTTATCACTGTGTATTGGGTGATCAAACGCTTAGGTAAGAACTGGATAGAAACATTAGCGGAAAATAAGCGCGTCGAATTGAAGCGAAAGCAGTTCGTGATTAAGTGTTTCAATATTGTTCTGTTTCTACTCTTCATCGCTGTGTTTACGATTGTTCTTAACTTAGGTTTTGGTGATATTTCGCTATTCTTATCATCCATATTTGCGGTGCTGGGTGTCGCATTATTCGCGCAATGGTCGATTCTAAGTAACCTCACAGCCAGCGTACTAATATTTTTCGTATTCCCTTATCGCATTGGCGACAGAGTAAGAGTCGCGGAGAAAGACGAAGACATCAGCGGTGTGATCATCGATATCACAATGTTCCACGTTATTCTTCGACACAGTTCAGGCAACATCATCACCTACCCTAATAACCTGATCCTACAAAAAGGCGTAATCAAAGTTTTGGTTGAACCTGAAGCAAAAAGTGAAGCAGGTGATACTGAGCTAACCAAAACTGAAAATTCAAAATCATAAGATCTACTGGTGCCTTAGATATCGGCATGTCAAACAGATAGACACAGCGAACTGATTCGTAAGATATTAAAAGAGCTTAGTTCAACACCGATTGCAGAGCTTGGCGATAAAGGGCATTAGAGAGAAGCTTCAATAAGGTAAAAAGTCTGACACCCGATACTTACGCTAAACAAGGCGGCCTAACCATTGATGTGTATGGTGGAGTGAGATCGGACTAACCCACTCTTTGTCTATCAAGCACTCTTTGTCTATAACGCGCATTCTTTCTATAACGAACGCTCTATCTATAACAAACGTCCTGTCTATAATGCACACCTCTGTCTTTTGTGTCCCATTAGCCGCAAGTTTTATTGAGTTTAGATTTGCGACTAAATATACTGGAGACACCATCAGACGGAGGACAAAAATGAATAATAAAAACAAACATATAGTTTTAATTCATGGTCTATATATGCCTGCGTTGATCATGCAATATCTGGATAGAAACTTCAAAAAATGCGGCTTTCAAACCCACAAGTTCGCTTACAACTCACTGCGCTTCCCTTCTGCCGCTAAACGCCTTAACCGATTCGTGAACGCACGCTTTGATGAGCACGATGAAGTCTACTTCTTTGGTCACTCACTCGGTGGCTTGCTGATCCGCCACTACTTTAAGTTTTACCAACCCAACTTTGCCGACACCTGCATCATTACCGCAGGGACTCCACACAATGGCGCGACTATCGCGAAAACGCTGTCGAATCATGGTCTTGGATTTATATTTGGTTCGAGCAAGATGATCTTAAGCGATGGCTTGGGTGATTATGATATTGATGTGCCGATTGGCGTGATTACTGGCACCTACGACGCAGGTGTGGGGCGCATTGTGTTGGGCAGAAACCCAGGAGATGGCACAGTTACGCTTGAAGATGCGAACCTGCGGGGTGCAACAGACACCTGCGCGCTCAAGCTTAATCACACGGCGCTTGTGTACTCTAAGGAAGTGGTTGCACTCTCAACTCAGTTCATCGAACACAGGGCTTTCAAGAGCGCTTCATAGCTTATTTACGTTAGCTTTCGCACATTTGCTCCTTTATCGAGCTCTTGTTCTCTTATTTATGATAGATAAAAACAAAAATACCACTCTGAGATAAGAGTGGTATTCAAAGATTCATGACTGCAAGTGAGTACTTGTTATAGACGATTTACTCGTGTTGGTAAGAACACCTCACCCAACATGCATCGCACCGAACCACCACCAATATCTTCAATCGTTTTCACATTGAATGGTAGCAGCTTACCGTGTGTCGAAAGTTGCGCTAACTGAGCTGGAGAGAACGCATCGTAAGCCGATTGAGACATCGCAATCACCTTGTCACCATTCACGGTTTCCAACTGTAGGATATTGCCACAGAATCGGTTCATCTGATCGATTGAGATAGAGATAACCTGCTTATCTTTAGCAAGCGACTTCACCACAAAACGGCGCTCAAACTCTGGGATCACTTCATCACAGATCACGCAGAAGTTATCACCAATCGCCATCATCACATTAGTGTGGTAGATCGGCTGACCAGACGGCAGTGCAGTTTGGAATGACACCACGCGAGAATAGCCAATACGCTTCGCATAATCCTCTAACACTTCACGGTCACAACGCTGAGAAAGCGCCGCGTAGATGGTCTTATTAATGTGGTCGATCACCATCACACCCGTGCTCTCTAGATAAGAACCTTGAGCAATGTAAGACTCTAGAGACTCACTGTGATTTACAATGCGACCAGACGCTTCAAGTGCTTCAATAAGGGCATTTGGCTTCACTTCATTTTGACGGTTTTCACACGCCATAGGGAACGTAAATAAGCTTCCGTCGCCACAGGTGCTAAACCAGTTATTAGGGAAGACCGCATCTGGCGTTTCCACACCTAGTTCTGGGTAATCAAACTCTACAACCTGCACACCTTCTTTACGCAACGAAGCAACCATTGCCTTAAATTCGGCCATGGTTTCTAATTTTACTTCAGCTTCGGTCAGATTAACTCTGTTCTGAAACTCATTATCTTGTGCCGTTTCTTCATTAAATTTAAATTCTTTTGGCGGCACCATAACAACGCAGTTGGCGTTTTGAACATTAGTAATGTGAAGTGATTTTTTGTGTAGGTTTAACATCTCAACCGTCCCTATCTTTTATTTACCTCAGAATTGTAAACAACTTGTTACGACAAGATTCACTGAAAAGAATAATGATTTGAATATTTATCCCAAACAATTCCTGCAAAACTCAGTTTATTCGGTAATTTTTACTGCAAGATAACAGCACATCAGAAAGAACCAACAGTTTGCATATGAGATACAGAATTTGCTGAATAAATATCCGAGCTTCATTCTCTAGCTTGCTGCGGGTTTAGGTTACAATTTAATCCATTTAGCGTTAGGATTATCACCGTTGCATAACAATCAATTACGTTTGAAATAAGCTTAACTTTTCCTGTCCGATTCAATCTAAAATACGCGTCATGAAAGACACGCTTTGAACCTTTCCTGCGACATCGCTTAAACAACGTATTAGTGTTAAACGAACTCGTGAGCCAAGTTTTTCAACCAAACGCTTAAACTAAAATCCATCAAATGGCTTAATGCTTATAAGAACGAATTGGCGCTTATATAATTTCAAATCAAGACTGTTAAATTTCTAATCGAACCTATAAAAACAAAGCTACACAGACGATGCAGTTGCTAATAGATGCATTCGTTTATAAAGGGAAATCTATGTACAAAAAATTTGAAGGCTTTACTGAAGCCTTTCCAAAGGGAGAGCCGATACAACCTCCTACTGGAATACTGGCATTCTGCCGCCATTACACTCGAGGTTTTGAAAAGCCGTTAATCTTGCTCGGCCTAATGAGCATGACCATCGCGATCATCGAAGTCGCGTTGTTCGGTTACATGGGCCAACTGGTTGATTGGCTATCAACCAGCAACCCAGAAACCTTCTTAGCAGATAACCAATCCACACTCATGGGGCTTGGTGTGCTGTTATTGGTCGTGATGCCGATCTTGATCAGTGTTTACTCGCTCTTGCTTCACCAAACCTTGCTGGGCAACTATCCAATGTCGATCCGTTGGTTGGCGCACCGCTATCTTTTGAAGCAGAGCTTGTCGTTCTATCAAGATGATTTTGCCGGACGTGTTGCCACTAAAGTAATGCAAACATCGCTCGCAGTGCGTGAAACCGTGACCAAAATGGTTGATGTGTTTGTTTACGTAACGGTTTACTTCACGGCAATGCTGTTCATGCTTGCCGAGTCAGATTGGCGTTTGATGGCTCCGATGCTGATTTGGTTGTTCGTTTATATCGGTATACAACTGCACTTTGTACCAAAGCTGAAAGACGTATCATCAGAACAAGCCGATGCGCGCTCGTTAATGACAGGTCGTATTGTCGATAGTTACACCAACATCGCGACGGTGAAACTGTTCTCACACAGTAAAAGAGAAACCGAATACGCCGAAGAAGTTATGGAAGGCTTCCTAGATACTGTGCACCGCCAAATGCGCTTGGTAACCGGCTTCAACATCTGTGTTGAGTTCGCTAACTATCTATTGGTGTTCAGCATTGCTGGTATCTCTATCTACCTATGGCTAGATAGCGCAATCACCGTGGGTGCAATTGCGATTGCAGTGAGCTTGGCTCTGCGTATTAACGGCATGTCGAAATGGATCATGTGGGAAATCGGTGGTCTGTTTGAAAACCTAGGTACTGTGATTGATGGCATTAAAACGCTGTCTAAGCCAATCGCTATCGAAGACAAGAAAGACGCTGAGCCACTTAAGGTTCCACAAGGCGGCATCAACTTCAACAACGTAAGCTTTAACTACGGCGAGAACAAGGGCGTGATCAACAACCTTAATCTCAACATTAAGCCGGGTGAAAAAGTGGGCTTGGTGGGTCGTTCAGGTGCAGGTAAATCAACCTTGGTTAACCTGCTGCTGCGTTTCCATGATGTAGAAAGCGGTCGCATTCTGATTGACGATCAAGAGATCTCAACAGTGACGCAAGACTCGCTGCGCAGCAACATCGGTATGGTGACCCAAGATACTTCACTGTTGCACCGTTCGATCAAAGACAACATTCTTTACGGTCGACCTGAAGCATCAGATGAAGAAGTTTACGCAGCCACTAAACAGGCGCACGCGCATGAGTTTATCGAAACCCTAACCGACCCGTTTGGCAACGTTGGTTACGATGCTCAAGTAGGTGAAAGAGGCGTTAAGCTTTCTGGCGGTCAGCGTCAACGTGTCGCTATCTCACGTGTTCTTTTGAAAAATGCACCACTGCTTGTTCTGGATGAAGCGACGTCTGCACTCGATTCTGAGGTAGAAGCAGCAATCCAAGAGAGTTTGATTGAGCTAATGGAAGGCAAAACTGTTATCGCGATTGCACACCGCCTATCGACCATTGCTGCGATGGACCGCCTGATCGTGCTTGATGAAGGCAATATCGTCGAAGAAGGCACACACCAAGAGTTAATTAACCAGAATGGTATCTACGCACAGTTGTGGAATCACCAAACGGGTGGCTTCATTGCGGATGATCTTGAGCAGGCAACCAGCGCTTAATTTTTGTGCTATTTTAAAAGTGCGGCGTAATTCACACCAATTTGTTAGTTAACGGTAAATTACACGTAGCAGAATGTTATGTCGTAATTATATAATGACTTTAACACCAAAAACGCCTCGCTTGCGCGTTCTGGAATAAGGCTAGACTTCGGGGGGAGGCTAGCCTTTCTTATGCCCCTAGATCAGCAATCTTTCCCACCTGTTACGTAAACTTCATCGATCCTTTTGTTTTTTTCTTGGCGTTTTTTTCTTAAAATGCGCGCAGTATTCTTTCTAGAGATCAACCATGAACAAAAGTGTCTTAACTAACGTTATCGCGTTAGCGCTGCTTGCTGGCGGCTATGCGACAGCAAACCAATACTTGCTTTATGCAGGCCTATTCGCATTTTCTGGTGCTATCACCAACTGGCTTGCGATTCACATGTTGTTCGAGAAAGTACCCGGCCTATACGGTTCAGGCGTTATTCCAGCACGCTTTGAAGAGTTCAAAGCAGCCATCAAACAATTGATGATGGAACAGTTCTTTACTGAAAGTAACATCGACCGCTTCCTGAGCAGCGAGATGTCTGGCGGCCAATCACTGAACCTAGAGCCTGTGATTAAGAAGATCGACTTTAACCCTGCATTCGATTCACTGGTCCATGTCATCGAGAACTCTCAATTTGGTGGCATGTTGGCAATGTTTGGTGGTACTGAAGCGCTGGAGCCAATGAAAGCGCCATTTGTTGAAAAGATGCAAGAGTCTGTTATCGAAATCAGCAAGAGCGATTCGGTAAAAAATGCCATCAAAGAAGAGCTAGAATCTCCAGCGATGATGGACGAAATCAAAGAGAACATTGAAGCGATCATCGATCAGCGTTTGAATGAACTAACACCGAAGCTTGTAAAAGAGATGGTTCAAACCATGATCAAGAAGCACCTTGGCTGGCTTGTGGTTTGGGGCGGTGTATTCGGTGGTGTGATTGGCTTAATCTCTGCGGCAATTACGCTGTAATCGGTTTACCAACAACCAACTTATCTGATTGCCTTTCCTGGCACTCAACAAAAAATGGAAGCTCATTAGCTTCCATTTTTTATATCGAAACAAACACGCTTGAAGTAAAAGCAGAGCCCTATTTTAAGGTTGCCAACAACTCAGGGTTAACACCAAAGCCCTTCTTGTGTTCCTCAATCACCACTTCACTGCGGGTCTGAATCACGCCAGGTAGCGTACCCAGCTTGGTGGCCATAAACGCTTGGTATGCCTTCATGTCTTTCACTCGAACCTTGATCATGGTATCGAAGTCTCCCGACAGCGAATAACACTCTTCCACCTCAGGCATCATTTCAACGGCTTGGGCAAACTTATCAAAAATCGAAAAACTGGTCTGATCGAGACGAATATGGATAAAGACTTGAACATCGAGTCCCAACTTTTCTGAACACAGCTCAGCATGGTAGCCCGTTATGTAGCCCTCTTTTTCCAATCGCTTGAGTCTATCAGAGCAAGGGGATGTCGTTAGGTTAACCTGCTTGGCCAACTCAACCACGGGTAAACGCCCTTTCATGTGCAGAATTCTTAGTATCTCTTTATCGATACGATCGAGTTGATGCTGAGACATAACATTCCTTAAACATTCTAAATTCGGCTCAGTATATTCCATACTAAGAGCAATCGAAGAAAACCCCGCTCACACATTTAAAAACTAAATGCACAAGTGATATTCACACCAAATATAAATTCATACAAATCGATAACAACCCTTATAAATCAAACTCTAGTTATTAACAAATTATTATAGAAATGACCCGATAAACAAATAAGTTGAGCCAGAAACGAAAGAAAGGATATATGGCAAAGTGAATAATAGAATTATCAAAGAGAAAGGATGACTCTATTATGAAAACGCAAGAACTCGCATATAAACCTTACGGCATTGGTTCATGGACGCACGTAACGGTATCAAAAGATGTTGCTCAAGCACTAGCAAGTGAATACTCAAACTATGGATGGGAAGTGAAAGTTGATGGCAATGCCATTGAAACTGAGCTTGCACTCAAGGCAGCCTAGAAACTCAAAAACCTCCTAACACGGAGGTTTTTTGAATCAAGTTAGTAAGTACTTACTATGATTTAGGCTAAGCCAACTTGGGGAACAGTACTTCCGGTTTCGCAACGGCAATTGCACGTGCGGCAGAAGTGCTGAGTTTCCATATCGTAGTACAGGTTTCCACTAAATAGCTTTGACGTCCATTGCATCATACGGCCAGACGCTGTCTCGGGCTCTGATTCACAACGTTTCATTATAGACTTATGTAGTGTTGTTTTTTTACATCCTTTGCAATAGAGATCAGGCATACCTTTGTCCTATAGGTCTTTAGTGGTTACTGACAATTGACACATCATGTCCAATTCGGTTCCACAATTCACCGAGCTAATGACAAAAGTGAGCGCCAAGTTCAAAAAATAGCCACTTTTCTATTTTATTTTTTGACATCAAACGCCATCAACAAGGCAGATTTTTCATTTCTCGCTCAAGATCCTTCGCTTTCGATTTACATTGTAAAACCCCATAAAGACACCTCTTCAGCTCGATTCACCAGCAAACTTCCACGCAAAAAAGCGGCACCTCCACAATGAAAGCACCGCTTTATAACGTCATATCTGGTTCAATTTAACTCAAACTTAGAAGCCAAATTTACCGTTGTCATTTTTCCACTCTGAACGCGCAGGAATGGTTTCGATGGTGTCCCAGTGCTCCACAATCTTGCCATTATCAACACGGAATAGATCATAAAACGCTACGTGGTTATTCATGAATTGGCCTTCGCTGATCGACAGTACAAAATTACCTTGGCCTAAGATCTTGTGGTTAGCGGTATAAACCATTGGTATTCCTGCTTCAGCTAACGCACCCAAAGCTTCACCTAAACCGCTTAGACCATCGGCCACACCAGGGTTGTGCTGAAGGTAAGCGCTGTCTTCGTTATCGATGTACTGATTAATCTTCGACATATCACCGCCAATCAGGATGTCTTTGACAAAGCCACCGACAAGCTGTTTATTTTGATCCGTTTTCTCGAGATCTACGACTTTAGTCGTACCGTCTAATTGAGTGCGACCACTTGCGTTTGGCTTAGCGATCTCTTGCAAGTTATCCCAGTGTTCTACAATAAGTCCATCTTCAAAACGGAATACATCGAAGCCGACTTTAGGGCCGAAGAAGTTGTATTCAGTGTGTGTTACTACGAAGTCACCGTCTTGAAATGAGCGCTTAACTTGTGCCTTTGCAGAACCTTCAGGCAGCATTTGCAACACTTCACCAAAACCAGCTAAGCCATCACCGACCGCTAGATTATGTTGGATGTACTTCTCAGGGTTAATGTAGCTCACCGCTTTTGCATCGCCCGTTTCAATGCTTGAAATGACTGCGACGCCTTTCTCTTGAATAGACAGCTCTTGAGCTGCCACAGAACCGGTAACAACAGAAGCAGCGAGTACGCCAGCAGTTAGTAGTGTTGATTTGAATGTGTTGGTTATTGTTTTCATTATTAAGTCCTCTCGTTGGCTTGGAAACTATATTAGTCAACGAGAGAAGTTCGCGGCAGAGTGTATTTAGGCAGAAAAATGGTAGATATCGAACCTTAACGTATCCATGCTCAATCGCAGCTACTCCGTAAGAGACGGCTTTGAGTATTTCTTTTGAAACTCACTCGGTGTCATTTGGGTATGATTTTTAAAGTATTTGACGAAATTACTCGCGTCTTCAAACCCAAAATCCAATGCCATCTTTTGTGAGGTAATGTTGCTCACCACCAGCTGGCGCTTCATCTCTAACACCGTGAAAGAATCAATAATCTGCTTTGCTGTTAGCCCAGTTGCGACCTTGCAAACCTGATTCAGTGTTTTGTAGGTGGTACTAATTTGATTGGCGTACCAGTTTGCATCACGAACGCGCAGGTAGTTGTTTTGAAGCAATTCAAAGTAGCGGGCAAACTTAATGTTCTGCTGCAAACTCAAGGCGTCTTGCTTCACTTCTGGTCTTAGGCGATGAAGAATCAGCGCCAATGCCGAGAACAGGTACATCACAATCAAAGGATCGGGTTCTGGCTGATTCAGCTCTAGCGTAATTTGTTGCAGCAGGCTCTGTGTGCGATCTTGATGAAGTTCGTCTAATGGCAGTAATGCAGAGTGTGCCTTGTTCAAGTGGGTTGGCGTGTAGTTCGGCAGCTTCATATTAGCGTGAACGCTGTCGAGAAATGCTTGAGTAAAAATAACCGCCGTTCCTTGCGGCTTATTACTAAAATCAAAGGCGTGTACTTGCTCTCTTTGAATGAACAACACGCTCCCTTGGCTGAAAGGATAGTCTTGGAAGTCGACCATGTGCGTCCCAGAGCCTTGCTCAATAAACAGAATCAAGAAGAAGCTAACACGATGTGGCAATTGAGGATCGTGGTCGATGTTGCCATCAGAATAGAGTCGAGACAGCGGGATCAGCTCCAGTTCTGCCTGCGCCGTTTTCTCATGATTAAAGCTAATGTTCGGGATCGCTTGGGGCACTTCTCTCTTCCTATTCGTTTACTGCTTTACTCTAGCAACTGTAATGTATCCCTACGAAAACAGAAATCTCCAAGCCTTAGAACTTTGACTTGAGGTTCATCGCTGTCAGGCGTATTGGAATGTGTTCTATACACTCCAGACCAGCGCGATTAGAATATTCGGCTATCTGACGTTCTTATGAATTAAAGCTCTCTCCACCAATGAGGTTGAACATGCTCACTGTCACTCAAATTGCCAAGGCCTACAACATCTCTCGCACCACCATTCTCTATTATGAGCGTGCAGGGTTGCTTCTGCCTCACAGCCGTTCAGACAATGGTTATCGTTGGTATGGCGACAAAGAACAGGCTCGTCTAGAGAGTATTATCTCTTACCGATCGTTTGGCCTATCAATCCAAGAGATCACAGCGCTGCTTGATCGCAAAGACGATGTGAAACAAGAACAGACCTTAGTCAATCAGTTCAACGCGTTGGAAAAAGAGATTCAAAACCTTCGCCAACAACAAAAAGCGATTGTGATGCTATTGGAACAACCGGAATTGTTAGAACAGAAACTGCTAACCAAAGACCGTTGGGTACGTGTGATGGAGAACGCAGGGTTCAACGAAGAAGACATGAAGAACTGGCACAAGCAGTTTGAGAAGATGGAACCAACTGCTCACCAAGAGTTTTTAGAGTCTTTGAATATCGACCAAGATGAGGTCAAAAGCATTAGGGAGTGGTCAAAAAAATAGAGCCACCGAAGTGACTCTATTGTTCTTTGTTCAACTCTTTTGCTAATTCGTTTGCATTTTTACAATGTAAATTAGTCTAGCTCAACAAGGTTCTTCTCGAACTCTGCGTGTTGCTTCTTAACTTCGTCTTCTGGCTCGCCAGTGATTAGGCTCACGATAACGATAGAGATAGTCGATAGGATGATTCCCGGTACGATTTCGTAAACATCGAACCAACCGCCCGTGAACTGTTTCCAAAGTACGATAGTCACACCACCAACCACGATACCCGCTAGAGCGCCGTTACGGTTCATACGAGACCAGTACAGGCTCAATACGATAGCTGGACCAAATGCCGCACCGAAACCTGCCCATGCGTAAGATACAAGGCCAAGTACTGAACTGTCTGGTGTCATCGCTAGTACAAGTGCAATGAGAGAGATTAGGATTACCGCGAAACGGCCTACACGAACGATCTCTTCAGACGTCGCATCTTTCTTAAGTACTTGCTTGTAAAGATCTTCTGCAAGAGCAGATGAAGATACTAATAGCTGTGAATCCGCAGTACTCATGATTGCCGCTAGGATTGCAGCAAGTAGGATACCTGCGATTACTGGGTGGAACATAGCATTCACAAGAAGCATGAAGATCTTCTCGCCATCGTCTAGCTTAGGAGCGCCAGAGTTAGTCACGTAGATTAGACCGACAAGACCCACTAGCATTGCACCAACCATAGACAGTGCAGACCATACCACCGCGATACGACGCGCTGTTGTTAGGTCTTTATTGCTACGTGTTGCTTTGAAACGAGCAAGGATGTGTGGCTGACCGAAGTAACCTAGACCCCATGCCGCTAGCGAGATGATCGCGATAGCAGAAAGTGGCTCGCCTTTCGCATCATTCCATAGCGTTAGAAGCTCTGGGTTGATGTTGTGTAGGTCAGTAGACAGTTGGCCAAGGCCACCGTTCATTGCTGCGATTGGTACAATCAATAGCGCAGCAGACATCAATAGACCTTGAACCAAGTCAGTCCAAGATACCGCAAGGAAACCACCAAACAGGGTGTACGAAACCACACATACTGTGCCGATAATTACCGCTGTTGTGTAATCTAGGCCAAATACCGTTTCAAACAATTTACCACCCGCTACCAAGCCTGAACTTGTGTAGAAAAGGAAGAATAAAAGGATAAAGAAAGCAGAAATTGTTTGGATCAGCTTAGAGTTATCATTGAAGCGACGAGATAGGAACTCAGGCAACGTCAGTGATTCAGTTGTAATACTGTAAGTACGCAGACGCTTAGCACTGATTAACCAGTTAGCCCAAGTACCCACAAGTAGGCCACCAGCAAGCCAGAATGCTTCAAAGCCAGCAGCGTAAGCGTAACCTGGTAGGCCAAGTAGCAACCAACCACTCATGTCTGATGCACCAGCAGAAAGTGCAGCAGGCCATGGACCTAACGAACGACCACCTAGGAAGTAGTCGGTTGAGTTAGATGTACGTTTGTAAGCAATAACACCGATTGCCAGCATCATAACTAGATACGCAATGAACGTCGTCGTTATTGCAAAACTGTTTTCTATCATTTGATAGTCCTCATTTTGTAGAAAGCCTTCCATGCCTAATTCAATGCAAAGCACTCACCGTAAAGGCAAGCAAGTGCATTGAGTTAGGTATTCAGGCTCCAAAGCACTATGAGTTAAATCCACAAGTGTTTAGAGCCAGTATTACTGAAGGTTAGTGAGCTTCGCTTCCAAGTTCGAGCAAGGTCGCATTACCGCCCACGGCTGTTATATTTATAGTTCGCGTACGCTCGGTAATGAAGCGCAGCGATAGGTGTGGATCGTGAGCAACATTCATTGCCGTTAGATCCGTTTCAGCTACTAAACCGACGATTGCACCGTCACGCTTAGCAAGTTGTAAATTGATAGCTTGAGCCGTTTGTGAGTTACCCACATAACCCGCACTTCGTACATCGCAAGACAGCAGCTGTTGAGCAGCGTCATACGAGGCAACCTGTACCAAGTTAGTTGGCAGATTCGCTTGTTTCGCGGCGTCAGCAATTAAGGTGTTGAACTGCACGTCATCACTGCACAATTGAACGCTGTTACCAGCCAACAGTGCAGCAGTAATCATTGCCGTTGCGGTTTGCAGTGCGGGCACTTTCTCTTCGCAATCATCAACAATCACCAAAGCCACGCCACGACCTGCAGCATATAGCTCGTTGGTTTCGCCCGTAGGACCCGCCATGAGGTGATGTTCAGAAAGCAGTGCAGATGCTTGCTCTAAATGATAAGTCGCCACTGCTGCCAAAGGCGCAGACTGACTTTCGATCTCTGATTTGAATGAAAGTACCTGAGCACTCTTATGATCAAAGTCGGTAAGATTCCATTGTTCCCACGCTAGCAAAGCATCAGAAAAACCTGTCACTTGATGAACCATGATACTGCTCCTTATGCCTTGTCTTGTGATTGAGAAAACTGAACATCAGTAAAGCGATATAGGTAGTGAGGACCACCCGCTTTAGGACCTGTACCCGACAAGCCTTGACCACCAAATGGTTGAACACCAACAACTGCGCCCACTTGGTCACGGTTGATGTAGCAGTTACCCACTCGAACGTGTTTTTCGATCCAACGGTAAGTTGTTTCGTTACGGCTGTGGATACCCATGGTTAAGCCAAAGCCCGTTTGGTTAATTTGGTCTACCACTTGCGCCAACTCACTCGCCTTGAAGCGAACGATGTGCAGCACAGGGCCAAACTGTTCTTCTTTCAAACAGCTGATGTCATCAATTTCAAAAGCACTTGGTGGAACAAAATCACCATGTTCACAATCCGTACCTAGAGAAAGTTGAGCCACCTTCTTCTGGGTATTGGTCATGTTTTCTAAGTGCGTCATCAACTTCTGTTTCGCATTTTCATCGATAACAGGGCCAACATCCGTTTTATGTAGATGTGGAATACCAACACTTAGCTCGTCCATTGCACCGTGAATCAATGCAATTACGCGGTCTGCAATGTCTTCTTGGATGTAAAGCACACGTAGCGCAGAACAACGTTGACCTGCAGAAGCAAATGCAGAACGAATTACGTCACGAACCACTTGCTCAGGCAGTGCGGTACTGTCGACGATCATTGCATTTTGGCCACCCGTTTCCGCGATAAACGGAACTGGCTTAGCGTTACGGCTTGCCAATGACACATTGATGCGTTGCGCTGTTGGGGTTGAACCCGTAAAGGCAACGCCCGCAATTGCATCGTGGCTGGTTAGCGCACTGCCGATCTCAGCACCACGACCTGGAAGCAACTGAATGGTGCCAGCAGGGAAACCCGCTTCGTTCATCAGTTCCACCGCGCGAGCTGCAATCAAACTTGTTTGCTCAGCAGGCTTCGCTACAACCGTGTTACCCGCGACTAGTGCCGCTGTAATTTGGCCAAGGAAGATAGCGAGAGGGAAGTTCCAAGGGCTGATACAAACGAACACACCTCGACCTTGTCGTGAAGCGATTCGAGTCTGGCCGTCAAAACCTTTTAGTTCGAAACCTTGTAGGTTGTCCGCTTGTTTTGCGTAGTAACGACAGAAGTCGACTGCTTCACGTACTTCATCAACACTATCGTGAATTGTCTTACCCGCTTCTTGATGACAAATCGCCACCAGCTCAGCAAGGTTGTCTTCCATCAGATCAGCCAGCTTCTCAAGCGCAGCCGCTTTGGTTTCAACCGAAGTTGCGTTCCAATCAGCGAATGCCGCGTCTGCGCCAGTGATCGCTGCGGAAACATGATCAAGGTTGGCGAAAGCCACCTGACCGACATTAATACGACGATCGTAAGGTGCCGTGACTTGTTCAACGTTTTGATCTGCCTTGATCATGCTTTCGGCAAGAGATTCACCGTTGATCACAGGGCCAGCAGTCCATTGATTGTTAAGGAAAGACTTAACCTGCTCTTCGAATTGATGAGCTTCACTTTCGATATCAATGTTCACACCGTAAGAGTTCTTACGCTCAGGGAATACCGCTGGCGGCAGAGGAATCTTAGTGTTGTTCAGCGTATCGAACGCAAGAAGCATATCGACTGGGTGCTGTGTCAGCTCTGCCACAGGGCAGCGAGCATCAACCAAACGGTGGACAAACGAGCTGTTCGCGCCGTTCTCTAGTAAGCGACGCACTAAGTATGGCAGCAGATCTTTATGGCTACCAACTGGTGCGTAAATACGTACCGACTGTTGGTACGCTTCCATCGCATGGTTGTAAAGAGAATCACCCATGCCGTGTAAGCGTTGGAATTCAAAGTCTTTATGATCAGTCATTACTGCAATTGCAGAAACGGTGTGAGCATTGTGGCTCGCAAACTGCGGGAAGATATTGCCACGAACACTTGGGCTCAATAGGTAACGCGCACAAGCAAGGTAAGCTACATCTGTCGCTTCTTTACGTGTGTAAACTGGGTAATCTGTGAAACCAGCCTGTTGTGACCATTTGATCTCGCTGTCCCAGTACGCGCCTTTCACCAAGCGAAGCGGGATTAGATCACCCTGCTCTTTTGCTAGGCGGTTTAGCCAAACCAGAACCGGAAGCGCACGTTTTGAGTAAGCTTGAATAACCAGACCAAATTTACCCCAACCTTTCACAAGGTCAGTACGGTACAGTTTTTCAAATAATTTAAGAGAAAGCTCTAGGCGATCTGCTTCTTCAGCATCAATCGTAATTGCAACATCAAGCTCAACTGCGCGGCGCAATAGTTGCTCTAACGTGTCGCACAGTTCATTTAGAACACGGTCTTCATTCGCCACTTCATAACGTGGATGAAGGGCAGAAAGCTTGATAGAAACAGACGGTGCTGGGCTCGATTTTGAAGAGACGTATGTGTCTCGACCTACGGCTTCAATCGCCATTAGGTAATCTTTGAAGTATTTGTTTGCATCTGCCGTAGTCAGTGCTGCTTCACCTAGCATGTCGTATGAGTAGGTAAAACCTTTATCACGCATAGACTTACCGTTCTTCTGCGCTTCAGCAATGCTGCGGCCAAGAACGAATTGGTGACCCATCACCTTCATTGCTTGGTGCATCGCTTTACGAATCACCGGCTCAGAAAGCTTGTTCACTAAACGGTTAACCGCTTGACCTGCACTCTGCTCTTTAGATGAAAGTCCAACCACCTTGCCCGTTAACATCAGACCCCAAGTGGATGCGTTCACAAACACCGAGTCAGAATTCTTAAGGTGAGACTTCCAATCCGCAACGCTTAGCTTGTCGCGAATCAGCGCATCAGCCGTTGCTGAATCAGGAATACGCATCAAGGCTTCCGCCAGACACATCAGCAAGATGCCCTCTTGAGTATCTAAGCTGTATTCAAGCAACAGTGCATCGATCATCTGGATAGAAGTCTTATCCGCACGGATAGCTTCGATCAATGATGTCGTTTTCTCTGTGATTTGCTGCTTTTCAGACTCAGAAGGGGTAGCTAGTGGCAGAAGTTGCTCTAGCCATTGGGTTTCATCCACCATATATAATGGTGAGATAAGCGACCATAGATCAGCAAGCGGCTGCTCGTTGAATTCTGGCTTTAACACATCAGTAGCTGTAAACATGCGTTTTCCTTAATCTCACACCCGGAATTAGCCCGGGGATCTCTACAATGGCTGCAGTGTATTTAGAGTATATAAGGATTACTTGTCAAAAACTCCGAGTTTTTTGCTAAAAACTCGCTTTATTAACAAAACAAACACAACGTCACATATGAAACTTTAAAATAATATGCCGTTTTGTTTCACTATTTAACAGAAATTTTCTTTTTGTATTGGGATGGTGACATGCCTTGAAGGCGTGAAAAGGTGTGGGTAAAGGAGGATTGACCAGAGAATCCAGCAAGTTCCGCAACTTGTCCAAGGCTCAGGTTACCTTGTTCGATCAGGCGGCGAGAGCGGTCGATACGCTTGCCTAATACATATTGATGAGGAGTAATGCCCATTTGCTCTTTGAATAGCATGTGGAACTGGCTCTCCCCCAAGAACACACTGCCTGCTAGCTGCGCGACTGAGATCTTATTTGCGAGGTGTTGCTCGATGTAACGATCCAGCGCTTCAAGATCGAAACGCGAATCCTTGATTGAGGTTTCAAACGCCGAGATGTGTCTTTGCATCAGTGCGATCACCGTATCATTACAGGCACGGCTCAATAGTAGATCATCAGGGCTTGCCTGCATCTCTTGCACCAACATATGGATAAGCTTTTGAATTTGCGCGTCTAATTGGAAATAGACGTTTGATGACTCAAGCTGGTTAATCTTCTCTAGCATTAGAGGGTCGTCATCGGTTGGCACAGGCATATTTAGTACCAGAATATCCGACTGACCAACCACGCCACCGAAAGCATGATCAGAGCTTGCTGTCACCACACATCCTTGGCCGGGGCCGACAAGATTGCCCTTACCACTGACTTCAAATTCCGCCTGACCTTTTAGACCAATCACCACCTGAGAATAATGGTGCTCGTGGCAATCCATATGCGATGGCAAGGTAATGATCTCTGCGGGACGAGGGCCAGTAAGGCCTAGCGGAGACAAGTCTAGGTTTGGAAAGGGTAAAGGT
Source organism: Vibrio sp. Scap24 (assembly GCF_013394185.1). Lineage (NCBI taxonomy): Bacteria > Pseudomonadati > Pseudomonadota > Gammaproteobacteria > Vibrionales > Vibrionaceae > Vibrio > Vibrio sp. Scap24. Next base: position 22,126 of record NZ_CP041333.1, read on the forward strand.
TTTGGCATGACAGCAAAGTACTCAAGTCAACATAGTAAGAATAATACTCTGAAATCTGCACAAGATGAATTTGTAAATGATCATGAGAGTCATTTCCTAACCTTAATGGAAAGATCATCACTGCGATCATCTTGATCATGCCTCCGGAAAGATGATCAAGAGTGTATAAACTACGGGCATTGTAAAACCAATCGTTCCGGTGGATTAAAAGGCTTACAACGCAACTCTACAAACACCCAGAACCATGTCATAGATAAATACTTCTACGTTCCAACATAACGAATAAATTTTCTTATATAGCTCAAATATTTTGCTTTAAACCTGTAAAAAGTGTATCCGAAGTACCGAAACTTGGCTTTTGAGTAGATTGGATAGCAATAAAACGGTATAAAGACGGGTACTGTGTTAATTGCTAATAACTAGTGACTCACAACTAGGAAGTAGACACTTTATTAACGAGCCAATTTCAATCTACAAGTTGCAGGGACCTATGACTAACTTTCGAATTTCAGCGCTTTTACTTGCGCTATCCCCACTTTGGGTATCTGCATCGGTATCCGCTGAAGAACTGAATCAAGTCGATCCCGTTTCAGCTATCGATGCAAAGCTAACAGAGAAAAACTCAGATATTGAGCGTATTTCAGCAACCAAAGTATCGGCGACTGAGAACCTAAAACAACTACAAAACAAAAACAGTAAGTTGTTGCGCGAAGGTGAAGAACTTAAGGCAAAACGTAACAGAGCCAAGTCTGTACTAGACAAACAGTACAGTCGCTTACTTGAAGATCCAGAAACGGATCTGGTCTCTTTCCAGAAAAGTTACCAAGATGCATGGGCTGCGGTTAAAGAAAATCAATCTGCTCAGTTAGACAATCAACAAGCGATGAACGAGGGTGAAATTCACCTTTCTCAAATCAAGCAAAAGCAAGCTCGCCTGAATAATGAGCTGGCAAACTTGAGAGAGTCAAAAGTTGAAGCTCGCGTAAAACGTATTGCAACAGAACTGCGTGAAAGTGCGGTTCTTGAAACCAGCTACACCACCACATGTTCGTCAACAATGACACTGGGTGAGTGTACTGCGCAGGGTAAACACCTGACCAACCAAAAAGCCGTGCAAACGTTCAAGAGCCAATTACTTGAGCAGCTCACAGAAAGCACACTAGCGAAGCAAAACTTACAAGGCGTTCAGCTGAACATCCATGTTCAAGACAGCCAAGCAATCAAGAGCGGCTTCTCTGGTAACAGCTCTTACTTCATGCAGATGCAAGCTCAGCTTCAAGCAAAACCTGAAGCGGTTGCTGCGTGTAACCTATTGAACGTTTCAACCCGCTACTGTTTAACAGGCAGCAATGCAGCGGTTGTTAAAAAGAGTGACAAACAGTGGGCTAACGTGACGGTACGTTCTGATCAATACAATGATTCAGTGACTATCAACGGCATCAAGTACGGCAGCACGCCTCTTGAGGTTGCGCTACCAAGCGGTCGTCACCAAGTAACCATTTCAAAACAAGGTTACGAGTCTTACAACCGCACAGTTACCGTCAACGGCAGCGACACTATTTGGGTTAAGCTTCTTCCTAGCAAAGAAAGCTAAACACCCTTTCTACATAGAGCTAAGCCGATATAAACGCTTAGCTCTATATCAGATAGCCGTGCCTATTTCACAAAGCTGAATGAACACTCGCCATTTTGTTGATAGTTATAAACTGTATGATCGTCATAAACTTGTACGGTCATTATAAACAGTAGCTGCAGATGAAATGGCGTTGTCGTTTAGAATATTCGATTAACCTAAATTACGATTGAAGTAGCCCATCATGCGCCAAGGTCTTCCTACTCTATTATTTGCACTTGCTCCCTGCTTAATGACGTCAGCTGTTTTTGCTGAGGCAACGCCACCAGCGATCGCGTCATCTGTCACCGACATTGAAAGCTCACTTTTCGAAAAACACGCCGACCTCACGGCTGTTAAAAAGAAACTGGCGGACAAGCAAAACCAAGTCGACAATCAAGCACAGCAAACCGCCCGTTTAGCTAAGCAATCTGCAGAAGCAGAACAAAAACTCGCGACGGCGAAAGCAAACCTAGAGCAAGACTACACGCGTATGATTGATGAGCCCGATTTCGATATCTCGCCAGCTCAAAACCACTTTCAAGACGCTTGGAAGGTAGTCAAAGAAGGCAAGCTTGCGATTTCAGACTCTGAGCAGAAGCAACAAGGCTTGATGATGGAGCTAGAAGCAATTCAAGCGGAGAAAGCAGCCGTAGAAGCTTCAATCGCAAACCTGAATCAAGATAAGCTCAGAGCAAGAGCCGAGCGACTAAGAAACGAGATCACTCAAACGGAAGAACAAACGGTCAGCTTCACTAACCGTTGTAGCAACGACATGACACTAGCGCAGTGTTCTGATCAAACGGTGACCTTGGCACTGCAAAAAGCGGTAAAACAGTTCCAACACAACCTTGTCGACAACGCGACTGAATCGAAAACAGTAAAAGAGCACTTGGCGTCTGCTTCACTGAACATTCACGTTTTACAGCACAAGGTGAAATCCTCAGGTTTCTCTGAAGATAACCGTTACCGAGCGGTGATTGCTGCAAATCTAGAAACTCGTCCAAATAAAAACACACCTTGTCGCCTGTTGGGTATTCAGTCATCAAACTGTTTCACACAAAGCGATCAACAAGCCAACGACCAGCAGAAAGAAGTCGCTTGGGTTAACTTGGTGGTTCGTTCCAACCAGTACAACGATAAAGTGTCGATTAACGGTGTGAACTATGGCAGCACGCCAGTTGAAATCATGCTGCCAACCGGCCAACACATGGTGACGATCGAAAAAGAAGGTTACCTTTCTTTCCACCAAGAGCTGAAAATCGCTCGCGATCACAACCTAAGAGCCGTACTACAAGCTAAACAGAATTCACTGAATGTCGGTACTAAGTTTGCCGACCCTATGGGCAACGACACTCAGAGCCCAGAAATGATTGTGGTTGGCTCTGGTCGCTACTTGTTAGGTGAAAACAATGCCAAGCAAGTGACAATCAAACAACCTTTTGCATTAGCCGCTACACCGACTCGTGTTCAAGACTTTAAAGCGTTCGTTGAAAGCACTGGCTACCAGACAGACGCAGAGCTGATGAACACCTGCGACACCTTCGTTAATGCCGAGATCACCACCGTTTCTGACAACGACTGGCAGAGCCCTGGCTTTAAGCAAGCGAATAACGCTCCAGTGGTTTGTGTGAGCCAAAATGATGCCAAGGCATATACTCGTTGGTTATCTGACAACACAGGTTTTACCTACCGTTTACCAACACCACAAGAATGGGAAGCAGCAGCAAGAGCAGGCCAAGACACCAACTTCTGGTGGGGCAACGAATTCCGCTCAGGCAAAGCCAATACAGGTTGGGCAGGCACACCTTGGTCAAACGTTAGCACATCTCCGGTTAAATCATTCTTACCAACGCCTACTGGTTTCTACGACATGGTGGGTAACGTATGGGAATGGACAACCACTCAGAAAGGCTTAGCGAAGGGTGGAGCTTGGAGCTTCTCTCCAGAAGAAGCGAAAGTGTATAACGAACTGAACGTTGCACCTTCAACCGCAGCCAACTACCTAGGATTCCGAGTATTGCGAGAGCTGTAAGCTCTCCATTACTTGCTGAAGTTTTAAAATATTTACTCTAGGTTCTCAATTCTCACATTGAGCAGCGTTTATAGGGGAATTCCCCCCTTATGCATTAGCATTCCTAGGAGTAGATTCGTCGATAGAGTAGTAAGTCACTCTGGGTATCTAACTGATGCCTCAGTTTAATTTGCATGACCCTCGTGAATTAAACTGAAAATCTTCTACATGTCGACAAGGCATATCTTGTCTTTGGCCAGCCCCTCTTCAGGCTGGCTTTTTTTTGCCTGTTTATCACCCTTTTCGTTTATCTATTCCCCGTGATTGAAGCAGTTCATCAGCAATCCGTTTAACGGATATTCAACCCGAAATTCCAGTTCCGATTTCACTCTCGAATTACCATTGCAGCGCTATAAGAAACTGATATCATCGTTATACTTCTGATTACGAGATAAAACCTTGCCAGATCCACTCAACTCCATACATCGTTCTTTATTTGAACAACTTCCAGGCTGCTGGGGCTGCAAAGATACTGACTCGGTCTTCGTATATGCAAACCTTGCTTACAACCAACTGATTGGCTTAAAACCGGGCGAGACGTGTACTGGCTTGACCGATTTCGATATGCCGAGCCAAACCATCGAGTGCGCTCAAGATTTCAGAGCTCAAGACAAGCATGTGATGGATACACGCAGCACGCTCAAGATCCTCGATATTCACCCCTACCCTGACGGCCGCTGGCACGCACACATATTCACCAAAACTCCTTGGCTTGATGCCGAAGACAAGGTGCAAGGCACGATTTTCTATGGCCAAGAACTGACAGACACGGCGATTCTAGAGGTCGGTCATTGGGTATGTCAGGCGACATGTGCCAAAGACAATCAGGCATCGATTGCCGGATCAAAACCGCGAGTATCGAAACTGCAAAAGAAGCTAACAGCAAGAGAATCAGAAGTGTTGTTCTTACTGCTTTTCGGTAAGAAACCCCAGTACATTGCGCTGACGTTGAATATTTCAATCAAGACCGTCGAAGGCCATGTCGCGAGGTTAAAGCAGAAGTTTGATGCGCGCAGCAAAAGCCAGTTAATAGAATATGCGTTGGATTCAGGATTAGGTTCTGTGATTCCCGAGACCCTACTCAAAAAACAGATCTCGGTGGTTCTACACAGCGACTGATTGATGGTTCTCCACGCTCGTATTCAGATGAAAGTACAGACGAAAAAATACCGTTGATGTGAGTAAACACAAAATCAACGGTATCTTTTAAATGGTGTAACAGGCTAGAACTACGGCGCTAAGCGATCAATATCCCAGCTGTTGTCTTGGCGTGAGAACAAGAAGCGGTCATGTAAGCGGTGTTCACCACCTTGCCAGAATTCAATACTATCAACACGCACACGGAAACCACCCCAGAAAGAAGGTACAGGAATCTCACCTTTCGCAAACTTCTGCTTCAACTCTAAATATTTACCTTCCAAGATACCACGAGCAGAGATGCGGCTACTTTGCTTACTTGCAATAGCAGCTAACTGGCTCTCTTTTGGACGTGAAGAGAAGTACTTCATGTTTTCCATCGCGGTCAGCTTTTCAGCCGTACCCGTGATATGAACTTGGCGCTCAAGAGGGTGCCAAGGGAAATGCAGGCTGATTTTGCTGTTATGCTCAAGTTGATGCGCTTTACGGCTACCTAAGTTGGTGTAAAAAACAAAACCGTCTTTATCGACATTCTTCAGTAGAACAATGCGTTGGAATGGCTGACCATTTTCATCAACCGTAGCAACTGTCATGGCAGTAGGGTCAGTCAACTTAGCTTCGATGGCTTGCTCTAGCCATAGATTGAATTGCTCAATCGGGTCTGCGGCCAAGTCTTTACGTCTCAATCCACCCTTAGCGTATTCGCGACGAATATCTGTCAGTTCCATTTGGTTGCTCCTTTTAATTTTTTTGTGATTTTGCGCCGTAATCCTTTGAAACACAAGTCTAAGCCTTGGTTTTGTCTCATAGAAGGTGCTCTGTGTTAACAAGATCTCGGTACTCTCTCCATCATATTGATAATCTTTATACAAACCGATGACAAGCTGAGATCCCAGTGACCAAAATACTGCCTAACCTAATGACGCCCTTCGTTTTATTCTCGTTGCTACTAGGAGCAGCAGGGTTGACCGCAACACACTTTTTGGCAGTGCAATTTCAAGAAAAAATCGTCACTCAACAACTCAACGAAGCGGCCAATAAAGCGAATCTACAAATCGATTCTGAGTTGGATAAATTCAAGCAGATCCCCGATCTGCTCAGCCACGATCCGCGCTTGCTGTCTTACTTCGACAAATCACCACAAGCAGACAGGATTTCCGCGGCGCAGCTCAATAACTTGTTATTCGAATGGTCGGGACAAAGCCAAGCGGACACCATCTATATCCATGACCCGAGCGGCACTGTCGTAGCCTCAAGTAACTATCAAAAGCCACGAACTTTTGTTGGTGAAAACTTCTCGTTTCGTCCCTACTTTGCTTCTGCAATTAAAGGCAACAAGACACAATATGTCGCGCTAGGTGCTCGCTCGGACGTACGAGGTTATTTTCTGTCTTCGCCTTTGTATATTGACGAGGAAATCGTCGGGGTTATCACCGTAAAAGTCAGCCTAGAAAACCTAGAGAACATACTGACTAGCGACGATTTTGAGATCGTAGTACTCGACTCAAACCAAGTGGTGTTTCTTTCAAGCCAAGCGCCTTGGCTTTATCATTCTTTGCTGCCATTAACTGAGCAACAACAGACCGATATCGCACTTCAACGCCAATACGGTCAGAGCGAAATTTCGATCATTGAAGCCTTTCGCTCTTCAAGCTCTCAGCCAGAAGCTAACAGCGCCAGCCAGGCTAACCACCGTCAATCCAGCGAGATCCGAAAAGAGCTAACCGCCAACCAGTTATTCAAGCTTGGGACTTTTAATCTTTACCCTGCAGCCGTCAGCGACAACCAATATCAAGTGGTGGCTTTGAAAGAGACCAAAGCTGAACTGCTTAAGGTGATGCAGATCGACATCATCTTTGTTGTTATTTATAGCTTAGTAATGCTGATTGCTTGGTCATGGCGCCAAACCTACGTAGCGAAAGTGGCGTTGACCCGACTCAACCAAAACCTGGAACAAACGGTAGATAAGCGCACTCAGTATCTAAAGCAATCGAATCAGCAGCTTCAGCAAACCATCTTTCAGTACCAAGAATCGCAATTGAAGTTGAAACAAACAGAACAAGAGCTGACCCAAACCGCCAAATTAGCCGTTCTGGGCGAGCTGTCAGCCAGTATTAACCATGAAATCAACCAACCGCTTGCGGCACTCAGAACCTACAGCGAGAACAGCTTAAAACTGCTTGAGATGGATCGAACCGATTTGGTGAAAAGCAACCTAGGCAAAATGATCGCGTTGAATACTTCGATTACTGAGATCATCGCCCGCCTAAAGGTATTCACTCGTAAAGTGACCAAACAGGAACATCATGTGGCGAATCTGCATCAAGCGATCAACAACGCCACCAGTATTCTCAGCGCACTGATGATCAAGCAAGGCATCACGCTCAGGTTAAGCACGGTACCAGATGACATTAATATCGCGATTCACCCAACCGAGCTTGAACAAGTGCTGGTGAATCTGATTCACAACGCAACTCAAGCACTTCAACAGCAAGCCATCGATCAGCAAGCCTTGCTCCCACAAGCAGCAGCCCAGCAAGCTATCCCACAGATAGGCGTTGAGTGGCAGCTGCATGAAGACATGTGTCAGGTGATCATTTGGGATAATGGAATTGGCATGCCTGCCGACAAGCTTGAACAACTTTTTGACCCGTTTTTCACCACCAAGCCAGAAGGCTTAGGGCTTGGACTCTCTATATCGAAGCGGATTATTGAAGCGTATCACGGCTCGATCAGTGCAACCCTGTTGGAGCCGACAGGCATGGTATTCTCGCTTAATATTCCGTTATACAAAGTTAACGACTAGCGCATCGTTGTTATTGTTAACGAGAAAACGAATTTCACATTACTTCTAATCCAACATACTGCTAAGGAATCGGCTTTTGCACTCTATGCCCAAACTCTATTTTGTCGACGATGAACCCGCTATCCGAGACTCGGTAGAACAAGCCATGCTGATTGAAGGCATCGACATTGTCTGCTTCCCTAATGCCGTTGAGGCGCTCAAGCAGATAGACGTCGCACAAGCAGGCATCGTGATTACTGACATCCACATGCCCGTAATGGACGGTATTCAATTTACCCAGAAGTTGCTGAGCCAGAATCCTAACTTTCAAATCATCGTGCTGACTGGACATGGTGATGTGCAAACTGCGGTGTCCGCGATGAAGACCGGCGCTTATGATTTTCTGGAAAAGCCGTTTGTGGTTGATGCCCTATTAACGGCAGTCAAAAAAGCAGCCGACAAACTCGCATTGGTAGAAGAGAACAACCTATTAAGAAAAGAGTTAGCGATGCAGAATCAGGTTGGCCCCAAATTAATTGGCCAATCTCCATCGATGCAGACATTACGCCGTGAACTAATCACATTAGATTGCAAACAAAACCCACTGCTGTTGTTTGTTGGCGATATCGGCACGGGAAAACGAATCACCGCTCAGTACACACACGATCTGCATAGCCACTCAACCGCCGAGCTTTGCCCTATCGCGGCATTCAATTTACCCCGTAATGACCAAGCGACGTTTGATCAATTTGTTCTGCAATTATTCCATAAACATCAGGGTGGAACGCTCTATATCCATGAAACAGAAGCGTTAACTTCGCAGCAATGGCTATGGTTAGCCGCTCTAAAACCCACTCTACTTCGTGAAAACTCATGCAAGACCAATGCAACTTGTATCATTATCGCAACTACAGTAGTTCCTACTACAATTACAGGTGAACTGCGCCGTTTTAATTTACTACCCTTGGCGCAGAGAACGGAAGATATAGGCTCTTTGTTCAAACATTTTGCTCGCGGTGCAGCAAGTCGCTATCAGTTACCACCGCCAGTTATCACCGAGAAAGAGATTCAACGGCTGATCACCACTCATTGGAGTGAAAACATTCGCCAGCTTCGTCAACATGCCGAACTCAGAGTGCTGACTCAAGTGAAGCAACCGTCACTCGACAACGATGAACATGAGCAAAACGACGAAAGCCAACTTGATGTAAGTATTGAAGAGCAACAACAATCATTAAGCCAACGTACTGATAGCTTTGAGCAGATTATCTTGATCGAGGCACTACACCGCCATCAAGGACGCTTAAAAGAAGTACAACAAGAGCTGCAAGTGTCGCGAAAAACGCTCTATGACAAGCTAAGAAAGCATCAACTCGATAAAACGGATTTCAAAAATCGATAGGATCTAAAAAATATATAAATTCAAAGATTTAAAGGAGCAAAATCTTAACATTTATCAAAAGTAAGAATACACTCAATAGGCTTGCACTTTTATTTAGCAAACAAGGACTGTTATGAGCCAGAAGAATTTCAGCAAATTGAACGAAACCGAACTTGAGTACGTCGACGATAAAACCGCGGCGCTACTCCTCAATACGCCGACCAGTGCGCGTATTATGTTGTGGGTGATCGTTCTGTTTTTTATTGCTGCTATTGGGTGGTCCGCTTGGGCTGAAATAGACAAAGTCACCGTTGGCCAAGGCAAGGTCATCCCCTCTTCCCAAATCCAAGTGGTGCAAAACCTTGAGGGTGGCCTAGTTAAGGAGATTTTAGTTAAAGAAGGTCAACAAGTTCAAAAAGGCCAACAACTACTTTTGATCGATGACACTCGATTTCGTTCAGACTTCCGTGAGCGTGAACAACAGGTCGCCAACTTAACCGCCAACGTGTTAATGCTCTCTGCTTCATTAACCAGTGTCGTTATCAACGAAGATTTCTCTGAAAAAGAGTGGAAAAAAAGTGTCACTCTCGATTACGGTAAGCTCGCCTTCCCACCTAAGTTCTACGAGCTTCAACCTCAACTGGTTAATCGTCAAAAAGCAGAATACCGCCAAGACCTTAACAACCTAAAAAACCAACTTTCTGTTTTTGATCAACAAGTTGAACAGAAACAACAAGACCTTATCGAAATTAAAGCACGTGTCCGCAACCTAAAACAGAGCTACCAATTTGCTCGCCAAGAACTGGATATCACCAAGCCCCTTGCCGATGAAGGTGTGGTACCACGCATTGAGTTACTAAAGCTCCAAAGACAAGTGAATGACACTCGCCGAGAAATGACCTCAAGCGAACTCAAAGTCCCCCTCCTACGTTCAGCCATCAAAGAATCTATGCTCAGCCGTATTGATGCCGCGTTGAACTTCCGATCAGAACAACAAGAAAAGCTCAATCAAGCACAAGATAAGCTCTCTGCACTGACCGAATCGGCCGTTGGCCTTGAAGACAGAGTAAACCGTACTGTCGTAGTTTCTCCGGTAACCGGAACCGTTAAAACGCTTGGCATTAATACCGTAGGCGGTGTTATCCAACCGGGTATGGACATCGTAGAGATTGTACCGACTGAAGATTCTCTATTGGTCGAAGCAAAAATAGCTCCTCAAGACATCGCCTTCCTGCGCCCAGAACTGACAGCCATCGTTAAATTCAGTGCTTACGACTTCACCAAATACGGTGGTTTAGAAGGCGTGTTAGAGCACATCAGTGCCGATACCACCCAAGATGAAGAAGGCAACAGCTTCTACATCGTGCGTGTACGCACCGAAAAACACAATTTTGGTAAAAACGAAGAACTGCCAATCATTCCGGGAATGACGGCCTCTGTCGACATCATCACGGGCAAAAGAACCGTGCTTGAATACATGTTGAAGCCAATATTAAGCGCTCAAAACAACGCACTAAAAGAGTAAGGACGTTTGATGTTTAACAACGCCTTTCAATACACAGCAAACAGACAAGAGCAGAGGCTATGAAGTCTCGGATATCGCTGTTGCTGCTGGTCCTCACCTCTTTTACCTCTGTGGCGCTTAACAAAAGCGATCAACGATGGATAGATGCGGTCACCAAAACTTACGGTGACAGAGCCGGAAAACGAGTGGCGACATGGCGCTCAAACATGACGTCTTACGACGGGTTAAGTGAGAAAGAGAAACTCAGGTCGGTAAACCAGTTCTTCAACCAGATGTACTTTGTCGACGACACCATTCTGTGGGGAAAGAACGACTACTGGGCGACACCACTGGAGTTTCTGGGCAGTAATGCCGGCGACTGTGAAGACTTCACTATCGCAAAATACTTCTCTTTGCTTGAGCTTGGCGTCCCAGATAAGAAATTACGATTAGTGTACGTAAAAGCACTTGAGTTAAACCAATTCCACATGGTGTTGGCGTACTACTCAACACCCAGTGCAGAGCCACTAATTTTAGACAACTTAAACCCTGAAATAAAACGCGGTTCCAAACGCCCAGACCTACGACCAATTTACAGTTTTAACGGTAAAAACCTTTGGTTAATCAAGTCAGCAGCGGGCAGCGGTAAGCTAGCAGGGAAATCTTCAAGATTGAGCTTATGGAACGACTTACGTTCCCGTGAGCGCTCTCTAAAATTAAACAAACCCATTATCAATTACGATGAGTAGGTACAATGACTTTATATAAACAGCTTGTGGTCGGGATGGTTGCGGTGTTCATACTACTGATGACGTCAGTTTTTATGATCGAATTCAATACCACCCGTGGATACTTAGAGGAGCAGCAACGCTCTGAGGTAAGTAATACCATTAATACTGTTGGACTGGCTCTCGCCCCTTACCTCGAAGAAAAGGACAAGGTGGCGGTGGAGTCTGTTATCAACGCCCTGTTTGATGGCAGTTCTTATTCCGTCGTTCGATTGATTTTCTTAGACAGCGGCGAGGATATTCTCCGCTCATACCCTGTTAAATCAACAGGCGTACCACAGTGGTTTACCAACCTAAATTTGTTTGAGCCAGTTCATGACCGCCGAGTGATCACCAGTGGTTGGATGCAGCTAGCAGAAGTTGAGATCGTCAGTCACCCGGGTCCGGCTTATGATCAACTTTGGCAAGCATTTACACGCCTACTGACCATCTTTGGATCGATCTTCCTACTGGGTTTGGTGTCGATTTCATGGATCCTCAAGCGAGCATTACGTCCGTTAGCATTGATCATTACCAAAATGGATCAGATCGCGAAGAATCAATTTGGTGAACCTCTGGTTCGTCCGAAAACAAAAGATCTGATCTTAGTTGTCGATGGCATCAACCACATGTCGACTCAAGTGGAATTAGCATTTAAGAACCAAGCAAAAGAGGCTCAGAAGCTGCGTGAAAGAGCGTACATCGACCCTGTGTCGCAGCTAGGTAACCGCGCTTACTACATGTCTCAATTAACTCAGTGGTTAGAAGAATCGAGCTTAGGTGGTTTGGCCGTACTGAAAGCGGAATTTATTAGCGAAGAATACGATGAAAAAGGCTATCAAGAAGGTGATGCCTTAGTTCACCAACTGGCAGAACAATTACAGGCTTCTATTTCATCACCAGACATCACCATCGCACGTATCTCTAGCGATGAATTTGGCTTCATCATGCCAAACATTGACGAAAGCGAACTTAAACTTGTTGCTAGCAGCATCGTGAACTGCATTCAAAGCCTAGGTTCAGATCCAACAGGCATGGCGAACCCACACATTGCACTGGGTGTGACCTACAGCAACAAGCGCAAAACCAGTACCGAAATCATGTCGCTGGTGGATAACGCACTTTCAAGTGCCAAAGCGAACCGCGAGCTTGCTTATGGCTACGTCACCGCTGACGACCACGGTGCGGTAATGGGTAAACAACAATGGCGTATGTTGGTTGAAGAAGCGATCATCAACGACCTAGTCACCTTCCGTCTGCAAGCTGCAAACAATGCCTTTGGTAAAACGTACCACCAAGAGGTGTTCTCTGCGATTGAGAAAGACGGTGTCCGTTACGGTGCGAACCAATATCTGTACGCACTAGAGCAGCTTGAAATGAGCCACATTCTCGACCAATACGTTATCGAGAAGATGATTGAAAAGCTTAATGCCAATGAAGTTACAAGCCCGATTGCTATCAACATCTCGCCAAGTAGCATTTCTCAGCCAAGCTTCATCCGCTGGATTGGCAAAACACTTGAGCAAAATGCCTCTGTCGCTCACCTGCTGCATTTTGAGATTCCAGAAAACTGTTTCATCAACGTTCCGCACTACACGGCGCTATTGTGTAACACCATTCGCAACGCTGAAGCGGTGTTTGGTGTCGACAACTACGGACGTAACTTCCAATCACTGGATTACATCAACGAGTACCGCCCAAGCTATGTGAAGCTGGATTACCTATTCACACATAACCTTGATGACGAAAAACAGAAATTTACCCTAACGTCGATCTCACGAACGGCTCATAACCTTGGCGTGACGACCATCGCGTCTCGAATAGAAACTCAAACTCAGCTAGATATCCTATCTGATAACTACGTAGAAGTGTTCCAAGGCTTCATTGTTGATAAATAGTTGTAAGGGTTATATCGCATGCAAGATCCACTATTGAACTCACTGATCTACGTTAGCCGGTATTACGGGTTAGCTAACTCGCCCGAAGCGTTGATCAATGGGTTGCCACTAACTGATGGAAAGCTAACCCCTTTCCTATTCCCACGCTCTGCTGAGCGTGCGGGATTAGTAGCAAAAGAAAACCGTTCCGACTTAGATAACATTCCACACCTGATTCTGCCTGCTGTTTTACTGCTAAAACAAGGTGAGGCATGTGTTCTCAACAGTATCGATTTAGAAAAACAAGAAGCAGAAATCATCACGGCTGAAAGCGGAATGGTGCCAATCATCATTCCAATGGAAGAATTGAAAGAGCAATTCATCGGCCGCTACTTCTTAGTAAAGAAACAATTCCGTTACGACGAACGCTCACCTGAGGTTCTCAAAACTCGTAAAGGACACTGGTTTTGGAGCACGATTTGGGAATCGAAAAACATCTATCGTGATGTGTTGATCGCCTCTATTCTGATCAACATCTTTGCCATTGCTGCACCAATGTTCACGCGTTTGGTATACGACAAAGTAGTTCCCAACCTAGCATTTGAAACCTTATGGGTGCTGGCGAGTGGTATCTTTGTGGTGTTCCTGTTCGACCTGCTATTAAAGCTAATGCGAAGCTACTTCATTGATGTTGCAGGTAAGAAATCCGATATCTTGATCTCCTCGAAACTTTTCAGCAAAGTGTTGGGCATTCGTATGGAAGCCAAACCAGCTTCGGTCGGTGCTTTCGCTAAAAACCTGCAAGAGTTCGAATCCATTCGTGAATTCTTTACCTCGGCAACCATTGGCTCGCTCATCGACTTACCCTTCGCGCTCATGTTCTTGGCCTTAATTTGGTTAATGGCTGGCAACTTGGTGTTTGTTCCTGTGGCCGGTGTGGTCGTGCTGATCGTCTACGCACTATTAATTCAGGGCCCACTGCGTCGTACCATTGAAGAAGGCTCCCGTCTTGCTTCTCAAAAATATGCGAACTTGATTGAGAGTTTAGCTGGCTTAGAGACGGTTAAGCTGTTCAGCGCGCAAAGCCAATTCCAATTCCGTTGGGAAGAAGCGGTTGCTCACATGGCGAACTGGAATATCAAAAGTCGCCGCATTACCGACAGCATCCAAAATACGGCGGGCTTTGTTCAGCAAAGTACCAACGTAGGCATGATCATTTTTGGTGTGTACTTAATTGCGGAAGGTGAACTAACTATGGGTGGCTTGATCGCTGCAACCATGTTGAGTGGCCGAGCGATTGGTCCTCTTGTTCAGCTATCACTGCTTTCGACTCGTTACAACCAAGCAAAATCATCGATGACGTTGATTGAGCAAGTCATGTCGATGCCGGATGAACAGGAAGAAGGTAAGCGCTACATCCACCGCCCTATTATCCAAGGCCATATCTCACTCGACAAAGTGACGTTCCACTATCCGGATTCGCCAGTCGCTTCTATCAGAGATTTAACTCTGCATATTAGACCTGGTGAGAAAGTAGCGATCATTGGACGTATCGGTTCAGGTAAAACCACACTAGAACGCCTGATTATGGGCCTGTACAAGCCCACAGAGGGCCATGTACGTATAGATGACACCGACATGGAACAACTTCACCATGTCGACGTACGACGCAATATAGGCTGTGTACCGCAAGACAGTAATCTGTTCTACGGTTCGGTAAGAGACAACATCACTCTTGGTCGCCCTTTAGTAGATGACCGTGATGTGATGGATGCTGCGAACCGTGCAGGCGTTACCGCATTTACTCAGCAAGACCCTGCTGGCCTAGAGCGTCAAGTCGGTGAAGGCGGTGCGTTACTTTCTGGTGGCCAGCGTCAGTCGATTGCGATTGCCAGAGCCTTCCTAGGCCGTCCGCCAGTGCTGTTAATGGATGAACCGACCAGCGCTATGGATAACCGTTCAGAGATGCACATTAAGCACCAGCTCAACCAGTTGCTTCCAAGCGAGACGTTAATCCTAATCACACACAAAACATCGATGCTGGATATTGTCGACCGAGTGATCGTAATGGAGAAAGGCTGCATCATCGCCGATGGTCCGAAAGCGCAAGTTCTGTCAGACCTCAAACAAGGTAAAGTAAGAGCGGTGAGCTAACTCAAGACACGGGCTCAAAACAGCCAATATTATAGAAACCAAAAAGGGGGAGCATCAGCTCCCCCTTTTTTATTTGTTAGTCTTGGCACTTAGGCTATGCATCGCTTTATCTTATGAAGATAGGCTACAAAGCAATGTCTTCTTGTTCCATCTTAAACGAACACTGAATCTCATATTGGTTGAATGAGAAAACGCTCCCGCCGTGAGTTCGTTTCGTTGTTACTGTTTCATCACCAAACTGAATCGTCACACGGGTGTACACTTTTTCGTGCGCTTCAACTGTGCATTCAGCAAGGTTGGTTTCAAACTCTGCTTCTAGTGTATCTAGCTGTGATTTGGTGTTTTCAATCGCTTGGTTGTTCTTTTCTCGTTGTTGTTCTATTTCCAACGCTTGCTCTTCGCTTCTCTCAGCTTTTGGTCGCTTCTTAAATTCGAGTTCTTGGCGAATCACATCCATTGTTTGTTCTTGGGTGTGTTTATAGGTTTCCTTTAGTTCAGCGATTTTCTGTCGGTATCCATCGTAACGAGCAAAACCATGAACCTTAGTTGCCGTGTCGCCCTCTACGCCTAAGAACACACATTCGACCTTTCCACCGACTTTGGCTTCGCCACCACTGAGCGTGCCATGTTTCTTCATGGTATCCATTACGACAAGATTGTTTCCACAGCGAATGTCGTTACTCATGCTGTGCACGCCAAGTCGAATGTCACCGGCGGTTTGCAGTTCTGCATTCTGAGCGTAGCTCGCGGTGATGGAACCTTTGCTGAATACCTTACAACTTTTCGCTTCACCCTCTTTCGTAGTGTGGCCGATAATGCCTTTCGCGACTTTGATATCACCTTGAGCCTGAACTTCGGCCGATTCAATAAAACCACCCACAGTAATACTGCCAGTGGCTTTCACAATCATTCCCGGTTCAATGTTGCCAGAGACAAACACATTGCCTTTGAATTTGACGTGTCCGGTGGATACATCGACATTACTAACACACAAGGCATCATCGACTTCAATGGTGCGGTCTTTGATGATGGGTAATCCGGGATAAGAGGCGAGTAATAAGTTGGGGTCATCAGGAGAAATGTAGGTGCCCTTGCCAGGCTTGATTAAACTGTCTTGTCCCGGAAGTGGCGGGATAATTCGACCTTGGACGGTAAAGCCAGCGATGCCTTTAGTCGCGGGAGTGCGTTTCATTAACTGGTCGTTTTGACCAACGGTAATGGTTTCTCCCAAGTCTCGCATATCAATCTTGCCTTCGTCTTTACTGCGAGGTTTCAAAACTTGTCGAGTAATGTCTTCAACCAAGGCCGCGAACTTTGCGTCTTTACCTTTTACGGGTTGTGTTCCCTTGGCGACGGGCTGCGTAAACTTTTCTCCGGGCTTAAGTTTGCTACTCATCATCAATACTTTTCTGAGCGCTAACTTATTAATTCCCTTTGTGATGTGAGCTTGTGCTAAACAATGAATGATGTCGCTACCGCGTAGTGGGTGTCCATTATACGGGCCAGTGACCACTAGACTTGCTAGCATCTCATCATCAGTTAATTCGACCGTTACACTGGCATTACGAACTTCTGCAATCAAGATTCCTTCATACGCTTCTCCTTTGCCCTCTTTTGCAAGAGTCACAAAACGCAGCACCTCATCTTCAAAAAGAAAATAGTTAGATGCATTCAAAGCTTCTAAGGCTGGTGGCAGAGTCTTATTGTCAAAGCTTGCGTCGACCACAAAACCCGACGGCAGACATGCCATCACTTGTTGCTTATCTTCCGACAGTGTAACGATGTTATCCCACATTCGAATTGAGTATCCCTAATGACTCAGTTGTTATTCAGTCTATATAATTCATTCTGCGCTTAGTATCACATTATTAGAATAATCAGCGTCACATCACTTACTTTCGATTCTGCAAACATGACTCATAAATAAGACTTAACTATTTTATGATCCGCTTCAACTTTACAAATATAAAGGTGAACAGTTTCAGCATTTCCCATGCGAGTGAACGTTGAACAGATGTGATCGCAATCTGATAAAAACGGATAGGATTAGAAGATTAAGGGCTATATTAAAGAGAGTGAATTAGAAATGGTGAGGGCGACAATGAAAGCGATGATGAAGGTAAAACTGGACTTGGATGTGAAGTTTCAGTTTACAGTGTAAATCGAATATTCTAATTTACACTGTAAATCTAATTAACGCTGAAAACGGGATGGGAAACCAAACTGCCTATTTACAGTGTAAATTTGATAATAGGAAATCGACATCTTGTCGGAATTGAATTTCGGCTTGTTTTCGCCCAACAAGATTAAACTGTTCGACACAAGTCCCCCACTCTTTCTGCTGAATGACTTTCGCGATAAGCAAATCAGAAACGGCGAAATCTGTATCGGTTATAACGTCAGATTCAGCTATGTGAGCTTGACGAGCATTACTCTGCAGAATCAGATTCAGGACACTGAAACCAATGCTGTCGTAACTATTGCCGCCATCGACATAATTCCTGATGAGTTGGATTTCAGACTCAGCCATAGATTCCGCTTGCCTTGGCAGTAATGCGCGCACCATATCAACTTCGAGAGAAGCCAAAGAGCCAGAAACAACAAAACAGAACCTACGCTCAAAGTGATTTTGCAGTTGGCTCATCCAGATTTGAGCGTTTGGGTTAAGCGACTTAACCATCAATACAGAGTGACAACCGCTTGCCTGATCTCGCTGGTGGCCAATATGAACAGGCACAAATCCACTATCACGCCAGAAAGAAATCAAATCACTAGTCGCACCGAAGCTTGTCGCCAAATAATCAACTTGCTCTGTTTGTACAGCTTGCTCAGATAATTGCCCTAACATCCAACGGCCAATACCCAAACCTTGATGACGTGTCGAGACGGCAATGCGCATCACTCGAAGACAGCGGCTAGTTGCAGCTTTAACAGAGCCAAGCTGGTTAGCTAACAGAACTGGCGCAAGGTGACCTTGTGGACGACGTTTTCCAACTTGAACTTGTGCAATCAATTCTTTATCTAAACCGCCCTCCTCCGTCACCAACATACAACCAAGACACTTATCTCGCTGCCAAGCGGCAAATAAATGAATAGCTGGGTTATCGAGGAACTGCATTAAATCATTAGGAGACGTCTGATAATGGGCATCGACTAAAAGAGAAAAACATTGTTGAAGTTTTTGAGGGTTAACCAAGCAGTCTGCTTTTGACAACTCAACCAAGCTAAGTTGGTTGAGTGCATCATCGGAAAAATCTTCCGACTTATAAACAGCTGATTCACTCGGGCACGCATCTTCACCAAGCAGGAAACAATCAAATAGCCAACGCTCTAGTGGGTCGTTGTTATTCCAACGGATAGGTTGTTCAAGCTTGTAGCCCTTCCATCCAGGGCGATGTTCAGAAAGCCAAGCTTCAAATTTGATTCCAAACCCTCGCCCACTGCCTTCGTAACCATGAACTGTGGTTGAAAAAACCATGCGGTGATAACTATCGACCATAGATTTAAGCATTGGGATTGGAATGGCGGCCGCTTCATCAACCAACAACAGATCGCACTCAAGCTTAGATTTAAGTAATTCATCTGGCGCGACAAATCTTAAACTTCCACCTTGATAACCAATGTGAGTCGCGTTAATGACTTCACACGTATCGAGTCTCTGTAACGCATGAGAAAATACGGGCTCAATTGCTTTTACAGAGGGAGCAGTAACAATAATATTTAAGCCCTGTCGCTCTGCCAAAAGCTGCGCGGCTGCAATACCCAAAGTTGAGCTTTTACCTCGACCTCTGTCAGCAGTTAAAATAAGTGGGCGTTTTCGATGTCCTGTGACGACTTTCTTAACTAACTCAATCGCCGTTTTTTGCTGTTCAAATCGGTCAGCCGAGCTGTCGTGATTGAGTTTTTGAGGAAGCGAATTAACCGCTTCGATCACATTCACCTGTTCGTCACTTTGCGAAACAGAAAGCAGCTTATCAAAATGTCGCTTTAACCAAGATTGACCAAAGCATTCGCTATCTTCAGAGTCATCAATTTTTGGTGCTAACACCAACAACAACCCACCACCAACTAACGACCCCAGCGCAGCACTAAAACCATTCGCATCAAACTGCTCTCTAAAATCACACACAAGCACTTGGCATTCACGGCCAAGAAGTTGTTGGCCTTTTTTTACTGGCGCGTGAATCGCACCTTCGAACGGAGCGCCACCAATCTGGAAAACGGTTTGAGAATCTGCGTCTTGAAGGAAGGTTGTAACAGAGGAGTTTTGCCAATCGAAATCGCCATCAAAGACAACGCCATAGCGGTGATCATTATGCTGAGCGATATTAGAAAGTGTGTGTAGAAAAGTGTTGGTTGGGTTTGTCATAGTTAGTGTCCAGATTCGTCTAAACACAGTTTATCACAGCCAAATAAAAAGCCGCATAAAGCGGCTTTAGAGTAGTAAGGGAAAGTTGTCGATTTAATCGAGCTTCGATTGTACGAACGCCAGGATTTCTTCCATCGTCGCATCATCAACTTTCTTAAGATTTAGCGCTAAGTTTGAACCTTTACGGCTGTATGAAGCGCGGCCTTTAATTAGTTCAACTTTTGGAGACGCTTTCTTAGCTGGCGCAGGTGCCAATTCAAGAATCCAACCTTCTAGGGTTTCAGTAACGTCTTTGGTCAAGCGAGTTACGCCTTGAGCTTCACTGCGCTGCCATACAAAACCTTCTGAAGCATCACACTTAGTCAGTAGTGTTTGTTGTTGTTCGCTCGTTAGGCCACCAAATTGTTTGTGTAGTTTAACAATCGTTGGACGACCAAGGTCGCTCACATTTGGGTAAGCTTGCAGTAATTCAAGTGGCAAAGCGGCCGCTTTCAATGCGCCACTAACCAAAGCTTCGCTGCACTGGAACATTTTCGCTAGTGCTTTTTGGTCTTCAGCTTCGCCTTTATCTAGCTTCGCTTGCATCTCTTTGCCCTTCTCATACAGAGAAAGTGGTTTGTGAGCGTTTGCAACATCAGATAAGAATTTAGCATGGTCGCCGTTAATGTTTTCAGCAACATAGATAAGGAACTCTTTGTCAGCCAAAATACATGACATACGACGACGGCTACCATCAAGAACTTCAATCTTACCGTCTTTGTTCTTACGACCAACCGCTGGGTATTGCTGGCCGCGTTCTTTTAACGTTGTCAGTACGTCAGAAAGCGCATGTTCATTAAGGAAAGATTGCTCACGCGCGTTCTCTTCGAAAACAACCGTTCGAGTCGCTACTTCAGAAGCAGGAATTCGAACCAATTCAAATGAAACCAACTCTTCGCCCGCAACTGAAAGTTCAATCACTTGAGCCTGTTCTTTAGCCGCGGTTTGCGCTTCTTGAGGCGTTGCTACGCGACGTTTGTTTGCTTTACCAAATAGCTTTGCATTTAAGTCAGATGTTTTAATTGCCATTCTTGTTATCCCTGATTAAGTGAAGGCCAGTTGCTGTGTAATACACGCTCTAATTCTAGAGCACTTTTTTGTACTGCGTCTTGAGCGACAGCCAGAGTTTTCTTACCACCTTCGAAGTCGCTAACCGTGAGGTCGAAAACCGTGCTGTAGGTATCGGCGCAGGTTTCAAATGCGCGGCTTCTTGGAATCGTCGCCATCATCACTTGGTCATTCAGCAGGTAGTTCATTTCAGTGAGAACCGAAACCTGCTTCTTATTGTCATCTTCAAACATGGTTGGCATCAGACGAACAAACTCAAGCCCTTTCCAATCGTCCGGGAACATCTCGTACACGGTTGGTAAGTGCTGGAAGAAGTTAACCGTTGAAGCCCAGTCTAAACGCTTTGCAGCACATGGAATAAGAAGAGCGTTCGACGCGTACATTGCGTTCCACACTAGTGGATCTACGTGCGGGCCGGTATCAATCATAATCACATCAAAGTCGTCAGCGATTTTGTCGATAAGCTTCTCTTTAAGAAGACGAACGATATCAAGTGACTGATCTTGAGAGAGGCTTTGCCACGCTTCAGCGTTAAACATCGCATCTTCAGGGAAGGCAGAAATTGTCTTTAGGTTTGGATACTGAGTTGGTAAGAGTACGTTTTTGCGAAGAAACTCTAGGTCAACATCTTGGCCTTCAGGCACGTTGTCCAACATGATATCAACGGCAGAATAGATACTGTCGTGCTCTGCACCACTGATTTGCGGGTTTAAGAACAGACGTAATGAACCTTGTGGATCCAAGTCAATCAGACAGATACGGTAACGCTTGTCTAAATTCAGAGACAAACAAGCCGCTAGGTGAACCGCCGTCATTGATTTACCTGTACCACCCTTCTGGTTTTGTACGTTGATAATCCAAGGTTTGTTGTCTGCGTGCTGTTTGCGTTGGTGGAACTTTGGCACTTCTGCCGCATCCATCAGCATGTGAGCTTCAGTCAATGAAATCGAGTAATGATTGGCGTTGTTCTTTGTAAACTGGTGACCATCCGCTTCAAGCTTGGTAATTGCCTCATCCAATTTTCGACGAGTTAAGCCTGAACGAGTCTCCATCATAGCTTTAGACATTGGAGGGAAATGTTCATCACTTCGCTCTTCCAGAATAATCTCAATTCGGTCAGCCTGAACTTGTTGAGTTTGTTCGGCCAGCTGATAGAGCTTATCAATCGTTTGTTCTCTTTTCATTGCCAGTTTCCGTAATGATTAACTAAGTACAAATTGTACAGCGATTAACAACAAACACAACAAAAACATGAACATACATTTATGAGTAAAATCACATAAAATAGACTGTATTTTTACAGTTTGATGAAACAACGGCTGAGACAAACACAAAAAATGACCGTTTTTATCATGCACAACCATGCTATTTCTGGCTTAGATTTTAAATGTTACAGCATCACTTATTTACAATGTAAATGCAATTTCAGCAAAAAACCTTCGGAACGATTGAAATACAAGCATAGATTACGGTTCGTGTGATTTGCATTCGAAATTGTGAGTTTTTCAACCAAGAAACAATAAAAAACCCAAAATAGCATCGCTAATATAAAACCACGACAAGATGAGGCGTCACTAGATAAAAGAGAGTTGAACCTAATACGGAAGAATGATCATGGAATACATCAGGCGTAAGAGAATTGATAAGGCGGTATTATGAAGCATGATCAAGGTGTAAACTCATCAATATTGATCCGCATGAGTGACTGTTCGAAATGATCAACTTCCGGAAAAATGATCAAGTAAATATCGTTCCGGAAGCATATAATTTAACAGCTAACTTACGGGCAAATGCTTTTGCAATGGGGATTCGAGGCCTATAAGGCCTCATTGCTTGGAAATTCAATCTGCACAGACTCAGAATACAGAAACATGACAATTTCATGATCATGCTTCCTAAGTAACGCAGGCCCGCTTTAATGACACTCAAGCCAGCCGTTAACACCGGCTTCAGAACAAATTTTGTACGTAATAGGGTAGGAACGATAGAAAAGGGCACTTACTTGATCATTGTTCCGATAGATAAGCCATCAAAACTATCCACATTGACGAGTTAGAAGTGACTTAACCAACCATGTTGAATTATGGACTGTGGATAAGCTGTACAAGTATAATGATCATGCTTTCGAATCAATAATGATCATGCTTACAATGGCTTAATGATCATCATTCTGACACTCTGTGATCATGCTTTCTTAGGTTTAATGATCATAGTTTCGGACTCTTTATGATCATGCTTTCCAAGTGGTTTTTTTTTAATACTTTAAATTCAGCCACTTAAAAGTAAACTGACGTCCAGATCATTAGATCACTTAATCATTTAAGATCATATTAATCAAAAAGATCAGTTATTTAAAAGCCAATAAATTCTCTTTATTTATGATCATTCTTTCTTTATCATTCAGGAACTATAGTGAAATTACGGTTAGTGTGATACGGATCAAAAATGAAACCAGAAGAGAAATTGTTAATTAAGGCACGAAGCCACAAAGATGGTCATTTATTTGAGGTATCTGAAACAGCCGTTGAATGGATAGAACAATATCAACACTTCAAAGGTGTCACCAAAAGCATAGTTGAGCTTCTTAACCTAATTTCACTTCGTGGGTTTAGCAGCAAAGACGGATACGTTTCAACCACTGAGATTATCGAATCAACCGATGGTCAAGTCACTCGCGCAGCCTTGCAACAAAGGCTGAGAGCAGCGGTAAATATCGGTCTTTTCAAACAAATCCCCGTTCGTTTTGAAGAAGGCCTTGCAGGTAAAACCATGCTGCATCGCTTTGTTAACCCAAACCAATTGATATCGGTACTGGGTGCCACCAGCTTAGTCACAGAAAGCGTCAAGCAAAACGAAAAGCAAAAGCGCTCTAAAGCCCTCGCTCAAACCAAAGTAAACAAACGTTTACTGAATGAGCATGGTCTTAATACTCCCCCAACGATGAAAGACGAAGCGGATCAATTCATTGTTTCGCCAACCAATTGGGCGGGCATTATTGATCAAGCGTTGGCGCCGCCTAGAACGCGCAAGAGCTACCAGAAATCAATGGTTTCGATCTCGGGTACTCGCGCTGTGATCGAGACAAGATCGTCTAAAAATATTATGACGGTCGATGATCTGATGACGCTTTTCGCGTTGTTCACGCTAACCGTTCAGTATCATGATCATCACCAAGATGATTACCACCTAGACGCGAAACATACGCCGAACAAAACACCACTCTACATCACAGACATTTTGTCTTTGCGTGGCAAGAAAGACAGTGGCCCTGCTCGTGACTCGATCCGCGACAGTATTGATCGTATCGAGTTTACGGATTTCCAACTGCATGAGCTTACTGGTCGCTGGCTTAGTGAGAACATGCCAGAAGGCTTTAAGAGTGATCGTTTCCGATTCTTAGCGAGAACCATTACTGCATCGGAAGAAGCGCCTACAGAGGGCTCTGACGGCGAAATTCGCATTAAACCGAACCTATACATTCTCGTTTGGGAACCTTCGTTCTACGAAGAGCTCCTGACTCGTGATTATTTCTTCCTGTTCCCGCCAGAAATCCTGAAGCAACATACCTTGGTTTTCCAAATGTATTCGTACTTCAGAAGCCGCATGGCACGTCGTCATTCAGATTGTATGTTGCTGAGCGAACTGAATCAGAAATTGGCTCGTAACATCGATTGGCGTCGTTTTTCGATGGATCTGATCCGCGAACTGAGAAAGTTGGGCGAAGTCGGAGATCAAGAAGATACCTTCCTGGTTAATCTTTGGGGTTATCACTTGACGATCACCGCGTTGATCGAAAAAGGCAAAACGACCGATTATCAAGTAGATATCAAATGTAACGTGGAAGAAGTACTGCGTTACTCAAGAGCACGTACCACCAACGCCGGTAAACGTAACATGGCACCAACGCTGCCAAACCCACTTCGCAACGAGATGGTGTCTAAGCAGAAGCTGGAAGAGCTGTCTGAGATTATCGATGGTGAGTTTGAACCCATTCAGCGCAAAGCACCGTCGCCAAGAGGCAAATTAGGGCGTCGAGTGAAGCAACGTAAGCACTCGGTTGAGATCAATGCTGACGAGATCATGATAACGCTCTCTAAATATACCTCTGCAGAGGCTCTAGAACGCAGTATAACGGCTTTATCTGCTATGACAGGGCACTCACATGCCTCGATCAAAGAAGAGTGCTCAGAGCTGATTGAGAAGCTTGATTGGCTGAGAGTAGGGGAAGACGTTATCCCTTACGAAACATTGAGTAAGCTGATTGAGCTGTACAACGACCGTGATAGCAACAGTAATCGACATCTCTCTATCGAACGCCTGATCTCTGGTTTGGCGGTGCGTCGTAAAGTGTGCAAACAAGTGCACGAAGGACATCTAGACGAAAATGTGTTCTTGGCGCTCGATGAAATGGCGATTGGCCACTAGCTTTCGGCCCGCTTTCATTGCTGTGAATAGGTCATTTAATCATCATTAGGTGCTGATAATAATCGTACCTAATGCTGACAAAGCGATGACAATGTAACGCATCCAGTTGATTATTATTTATCCCGAATAGACAACCTTTTGTCCTTTCTTATGATTAATAGATTGGCTCATATTTTGTTACATCATACTGAATAGATTTTTGCGAGTTCCCCAAGGGACTCGCTTTTTTTTGTCCTAAATTCCGATCAACATTAAAAATCAACAGCTTACATAATTGACTACCGAAGCATGATCAAGGTCAGATCATGCTTTCAATGGATCCTGTTGTTTCAAGTAGACGGTCATTTTAATGAGTTGATATTGGATCGATAGGGGAATGATCAGTGAATCTGATGTTTTACATTACCTTGATCATCGTTCTGGGATTGGTTTGCCATAAAGCGGACATGAGATTCGATCAATTTTTCGGATTCTTGTAACCAGCGCGGCTCTTGTTGTTGATTCGCAAACTCCAACGCGAGCACACACAAGTGCTGCACTCGCTGTGTACACCACTCTTGTAGGTCTGGCTCCGCTTTCGTGTCACAACACACTGCTTGAAGCTTACTGTAAGCGAACATCAGGTATTGATACGCCTTTTCTTGATGATGTGAGTTTTGGTCTGAATTTCGGTAGAAAGTAAAGATACGCAGGCACCCGTCTAACCAACATGCGATGCCTTTGCTTTGTTTATCCGTGATCAAAGGCCCCCAGAGTGCATCTGGAGGCGTTAAGATCAAAAGTTCCAACCGTTCCACTTGATCATGCTTTCGGTTTTTGTACCAATCTCCGATTCGCTCTAACCAAGTGTCTAGTTCATTCATGCAACGTTATCCCACTGTTTTACAAAGTGATTATCAGAGACTTGCTTAATTTCATGCTGTATTTCGCTGCTCTGCTCTCGAATACGATCTGCGTCTATGGAATAGTTTGGCTCATTTTTTACGAGTTCGCCAAATGGCAGATCGGGATCTGGCACCGCTGAGATCAACAGCTTGGTATATGGGTGCTGCGGATTCGTTAAGATCGACTGAGTTGATCCCCATTCAACGATCTGTCCTTTGTACATCACCGCGGTCTCTTCTGCGATGTAATGAGCGGTCGCAAGGTCGTGGGTAATGTACAAGAAGCCTATCCCAAGCTCTTTCTTCATTTTTTGCATGAGATTGAGCACGCCAAGTCGAATTGAAACATCCAACATCGAGGTTGGTTCATCGGCAAGAATGACTTCAGCCCCAACCGCAAGCGCTCTGGCTAGGTTAACCCGTTGTCTTTGGCCGCCACTGAGCTCGTGAGGGTATTTCGCGAGCGTTTCGACAGGTAACTCCACCAGCGTGAGCAACTCTTTAAGGCGTGCTTCTAGAGCCGCTTTATTGGCGACTTGCTTATGAATCTTAAGCGGGCGCGTTAAGTGGTGCTCTATGGTGTGAGTGGGATTAAGTGAGCCAAACGGGTCTTGAAACACCATTTGCACACGGCTGCGATAATCCAAGATGTCTTTGCGGGTCTTGAGCGTAGAGATGTCTCTGCCGTTGAACAAGATCTCTCCCTCTGTCGCAGGGTAAACCTTTGTCATCAGCCTCGCGCAGGTGCTTTTCCCGCAGCCGGACTCGCCAACCAGTGCCAGCGTTCTTCCTGCATATAGGTCAAAGCTCACGCCGTGCAGCGCTCGGAATATCTCTTCCTTGCCAAATCCACCGCCAACAGTGAACTCTTTGACGAGGTTTTTTACTTGAAAAATTGGTTGTGACATAGAGCTCTCCTAGCACGCTGTCGCGTGAGCATGTTCGTGAATATTAGGGAAAGAACTCCATAGCTTTTGGGTGTAGGAGTGCTGCGGATTGTTGCGAATCTCGTAGGCTTGATTGACTTCAACGATTTGGCCATGGCGCATGATGGCAATGCGATCACACAGTTGGCTCATTAACGCTAAGTCGTGAGTGATAAAGAGGATCGAGAAGCCAAACTCCTCTCTGAGTTGGTGTATCTGCTGCAAAATCTCGCGCTGCACAACCACATCCAAAGCTGTAGTTGGCTCGTCCATGATGATCAGCTTAGGGTTGAGGGCGAGGGCAATCGCAATAACCAAACGCTGACGCATGCCGCCACTGAACTGATGCGGGTACTCTGTTAGGCGATGACGTGGAATATTGACAAGGTCGAGTAACTTCTCAGCGCGATCTTTGGCCTGTTCGTTGGTCATGCCTTTGTGGTGGCGCAGCACATCAGCAAATTGTTCTTCGATGGTTAATACAGGGTTGAGTGAATTCATTGCACTTTGGAACACCATGGCAATCTCACTCCAGCGCAAGGTATTCAAATGACTGTCTGATAAGCTCAGCAGATCTTGTCCACCAAAGAGTATTTGGCCTCCGGATATGAACGCGGGCGGTTTATGCAGACGGTTAATGGCAAACGCGATGGTACTTTTGCCACAGCCAGATTCTCCGGCCAAGCCAAAAATCTCACCTTGGCCTATGCTAAAGCTGACGGATTTGACCGCGTTGAAATCACCGTCATCGGTGATGTAGTCGACACATAAATTCTTCACTTCGAGAAGTGGTGTATCTGAAATTCCCACAGACATGATAAATACTCAGTTATGATATTGATAACCATTATCATTAGCATGTGTTGAGTTTAGTGGAAGCGATGAGCACAAAAAGAATGAAGTGCCTCGAAATTTATCTTGGGTTATTTCACGAATTTTCAGCGGAAAAGAAGAATTGGAAGAGGGGAAAGTGAGAGTTGGATCAAACCACATTTCTTATGGGGAATCTTTTAAATGTAATTGCAGAAAATGCCTTTGGCAAAGTTTAAATGAGGCATTTATTAATTAGGTTTGTGAAGCGTCGGAATCATCACATTTCAGTACAGATTTTCTTAACAAGCGAAATAGCATTTGCTACAGATTACCTGTCCATTACATGGTGCTTTTCGGAGGAAAACATGTCCATTAATTCTATCAACCATGATGAAATGACAAATATTGCAAACAAGTGGGATGCTGAAGAAGAAGTATCTTTCAAACCAGAAAAGAAAATGAAGTCCGCTGAAGCTCGTCGTCGTATCGAGGCTCTAAGAGAAATTAGAGAAAGCGGTTTGAGTCTGGAAGAAGCGAGGGAGCTAGGTCTTATTCACTAATAATCCCCATTGCATTTAGAAGGGTGGTACCATGCCACCCTTTGATTTATAAGTACTTTTCCATAATTTATTATCTATGTAAGATCAATGGTTTGATTCTCTTCTCTAGTTTGCAGCTTCGCTAAGCCCTTTTTGAAACCACGTCCTCCAGACAAAAAACACGCCCATGACATACTCTTTAACCAAGTTGTTTGACAGCAATATGCAACGCCACTAATTTTAAAGTTAAAGCAAAAATATGCGATGTCGTTGGTAAGGAGAAGGCTATGTCTAATTCTGTGGCTCAAGCCAAAGAAGTGCTATTTTATGAACCTGAAGATCCAAACGGATACCTGTCAAATTTTGCAGCTTGCCCCATCAAGGTTGATGATCAAATTTGGGCAACCAGCGAACACTATTATCAAGCCATGAAGTTCTCCTGCGAAGTACTTCGCAACACCATTCTGCAAGCGAGCACACCTGCTGAAGCATTCTCTTTGAGCCGTGACAACGAAGACCAAGTTCGTGAGGATTGGTATGAGATTCGTGTTGAAGTGATGCAGTTCATCGTCACCGAGAAATTCAGACAGAATCCGCAGTTTGCGCTGTTTCTTACCAATACCGGAGATTCGGTGATCAAAGAACATTCACACAAAGACCATTTTTGGGGTGATGGCGGTGATGGCACTGGCGAGAACCATTTAGGCAAGATTCTGATGGCTGTGCGTCAACAGCTTCGTACTCAACAACTGCATTTGATTGCTGCGCATTAATCCATTGATCTTCGGTTGTTCCAAATTAAGTGGGTCGGATTATGAGTAAACTCTTTTAGCCCTTAAAGACGAATTAAAAAGGCCTCCCTGTTTAGCTTGTGTGCTTAACAGGGCGGCCTTTTAAGTTTAAGAACGAGTTAGGTATCGAAGAGAGCTAAAGTGCGTTACCTAAGCTATACGGTGACGCTGTATTTATAGTGGTTCTAATGTTGCTACAAGTAACTCTGTACGATGTCGTTGAGCTGCCCATCGTCTTTCATCTGGTCTAGACGTTGGTTAATGAAGGTTTGAAGTTTAGGATCCATCTCAGGGTCAAACGCCAAATGGATAGGGTAGTTATTTATGACAGAACCAAACTCTTGCATCTGGTAGTCATCAATACTTAGCTTCTGCTCGTTTAGGTTGTATTTGATTCGTGATTCCATTTCCACGAACACAGTATCACCAGGTGCTCGGTTCAGGACACGAAACGCAGCGGTGTAATCTTTAACTCGAATCTCGTTGAGCTTGCCTTGTTGGATGTATGGCTCTAGGTTCGGATATTCAAACCCCACCAGTAATACCACTGCTTTTCCGTCTAGATCGTCGATTGTATTGAACTCAAACGGCTTTTTACCGCTGCTGAGTAACACGTGTTTTACATTGTAAATCGGATCTTCAGACAGGTTAACAGATTGGATATTTCCCCAACTTGGGCTGCCGTAGGTTACCCAGTTTGGGTTCTCTCTAGCATCGAGCTTGTCGATCATTCGGTTAAAAGGGTAGGTGTGGTAGTTGATCTCATATTGGCTGTCATCGAATACCGCTTCAACAATATCCGATACCATTCCTCTGTGAGATGACCCGTCAGTTTCGATCTGAAAAGGTTGCGCTTGGCTCGCAATAATGTAGTAGTGAATAGGTTCGCTTGCAAAAGCATAACTGCTTGAAAACAAACTGACTATGGATGCAACGATAAGATGTTTTTTCATAACCTTCCCTAGTTATTTGATGAATGACTACTATTATACTAGTTGAGTAATTGTAGTTTGCTAGGATAACAATAATGGTAATTTGTGTATGGTGAAAAAAGGAAAACGCTATATTGGACTCTCCCGACAGTTAATCGGGGTAATCATCGCAATCAGTACCTTATTCACAGTCATAGTGACAGGTCTGGGATTATATGTGGAGTACCAAAGTCGAGTTTCTTTTATCAGTTCTCAGATCGAACAGGTTAAAGCTGGCTACCTCTCTGGTTTAACGGCGAGCTTATGGGTGGAAGACCGAACCCAACTGTTTGTGCAAGCTGAAGGCATCTCTCGTTTACCCTCTGTTAGTTATCTTCTAATAGAAAGCCCTGATGAAAAAATTCTAGAACTCGGCCGACCAACCACAGGCCAGTCTTACTCTCAGTCTTGGGAGATGGTGCACCAGATGGGCGGCAAAGACTTCCCATTAGCGACGCTCACGGTGCAATCTGATTTAAGTATGATCCTCAATGACTTCGAAGAACGGGTTCTGTTATTACTCGCCTTCGAAGCGGTCAAAGTTTTCTTACTTTCTCTGGTGTGTCTAACGATAGTGTATCGTCTGGTCGTGAAACGCTTGATGGCCATGTCCTCTCAGATCAATCAACAACAAGTTGAAGACAACAAGCCGCGCTTCTTAACCCCAACCGATTCGACTTACAAAGATGAGATCTCGACGCTAGAGAGCAGTTACAACCAGTCGATTGAACGCATTCGTCAACAATATCAAGAACTGGAAAAAGCTAAAGATATCGCCGAGGTGGCTAACCGTAACAAGAGTGAATTTCTGGCTAACATGAGCCACGAGATCCGTACCCCAATGAATGGGATTATCGGCTTGTCATCTCTGCTCTCTGAAATGGATATGCCGAAAGAGCAAAAAGAGTATGTCAACATGCTCAACACCTCCTCACTTACGCTGCTCGATTTAATTAACGACATCCTCGATTACTCGAAGATTGAAGCTGGTCGCTTAGAGCTTCAGCAAGAACCGATGAAAATGATGGGCATTGCAGCGGATGTTGAATCGACTTTCCGAGTTAAAGCTGAACAGAAAGGGCTGAGATTCCAGCTCGCGATTGATCCTAAGATCCCAACCATGGTGATCGGCGATGGTACTCAGCTCAGACAGGTGTTGAACAACCTAGTCGGCAACGCCATCAAATTTACTGAGCATGGCCATGTCACGTTATCGCTTCATTTAGAACAAGTGATTGAGCCGGAGCAAAAGCTGAGGGTTCGATTTGAGGTGACAGACAGCGGTATCGGCATTGCCGAAGACAAACAGCAATCGGTATTCGATAAGTTCCAACAAGCCGATGGCAGTACCACACGTATTTATGGCGGCACAGGGCTTGGCCTAACGATATGCGATAAGATCGTGACCTTGATGGGCAGCAAGCTTGAACTGACCAGTGTCGAAGGTAAGGGTAGTACATTCTATTTCGTTGCCGACTTTGACCCGTGTTTAGAAGCGGACGAGAGCAATATCGACTTTAATAAGGTTTCGGTATTGCTGGTGGATGATAGCCAGTTGAACATGCGTATAACGTCCACACAGCTGCAATCCTTCGGCGTTAAGTCAGAGTGCTGCGAAACGGCAAACCAAGCGCTAGAGTTGGTTTCAGAGTCCGTGGCTAAGTCGTCGCCTTACGATTTAGTGTTGATTGATAAAGTGATGCCGTCGGTTGATGGCTTCCAACTGGCGAGAAGCTTGGTCGAGCGCTTTGGTAGCGAATGTCCTAAGTTAGTGATGATCTCCGCCGACCCAAGAAAGCAAGATGAAGTTCGCGCGAAACAAGTCGGCTTTGTCGCTTATATCGCTCGCCCTTATCAGGACAACCAACTTAAGTGGACCATCAGTGAGGTGCTTGCGAGAGCCGCTGATACTTCAACCTTCACCTATCCAAATCGAGGCGAGGTGGCGTTTAAAGACAATGAACCAGCACCAATAACCAAACCTGCGACAGTTGCTAAGCCAGCACAGCCTGAGAAAACGGCTTTAAAAGAAGAATCAAAGCCTGCGGCGGTCACGGCCTCTTTTAGTGGCAAGGTCTTAGTTGTGGAAGATTCGAGAGTGAATCAACAAGTGGCCAAGATGATGCTTAAGAAGCTAGGCTTTGAGGTTGATATCGCAGACAACGGGGAAATCGGTGTCGAGAAGTTTAAAGCCAATGACTACGTGATGATCTTTATGGACTGTCAGATGCCTGTGCTTGATGGCTTTGAAGCAACTAAGCAGATCCGAGTGCTGGAAGAGGGCTCTTCACAACATATTCCTATCGTCGCACTCACGGCCAACGTTGTGCAGAGAGACAAGCATCTATGTTTTGATGTGGGTATGGATGAGTTTTTACCAAAGCCCGTTAATCAAGGGAAGCTGAGAGAGATCGTTGAGAGTTTTTTAGCGAAAGAAACCGACTCAACGAGCGAAGAGAGTGAGCAAAAAATTGTCTAGCTTCATGTGAGCTCTAATGCTTTCACCTCCTATTAAGACCTAAAGTATCATCGTGCTTTAGGTCTTTTTTATGTGTCGTTAGAAGGGATTGGCTCCGTCACTTAAAAAACAGTTAAGAACCGTGAACATTGATCGCTAACTCACTTTATTAAACTCATGCTCAAGCTTCATTTCTTTGTCATACAGTTTTACTTCGGCTTTGCTAATGTAAAGTGACGATCCATCAAGGATTCACCCACACCCCATCCATCACCTGTTGTACCTCTGCTATTTGCTTTTATTGAAACCTAATCAATTGAAAGGGCTATAAACATGAGTAAAGTAATCGCAACTCACTCTGAGTTAGACAAAGCAACGCAACTATTCGACGACTTCTTAGCGGGCATGCCGGAAATCTCAATCAATACCGCTCACACCGATGCACCAAGCAGCATGAACATCAATGACAATGAAGAAGTGCAGGCTTATCTCAAATACTCATTCTCGCAATATCTCGACTCAATATCTCAGCCAGATACCGACCTCGAACCTGAATTGAAGCCCCATACTCAAGTGTTGCTCACATTGGATGAAAGTGGCTACCCCGTCACTGCAGTGAGTGATGGAGACGGTGAATTAGAAATTCTGATTTGGGACAACGACTACGATGGCATTGTTGACCATGTCTTGCCGAAACCAGACGGCAGTTGCGGTATTTTGACCAACCAATACACCACCAAAGATTTGGTGGCAATTGAGTGGGCGAGCGCCATTATGGACGTGAACCTAAATAGCTTTGAGTTTGAGCGCACGACTATCTCTCTGCTCTCTGAAAACGAAATTAAAATCGAACAAATAGGCGCGACACCCAAGACTGAGATCATCCATGCATCGTCTGAGAACGCGATTAATATGCTTCATGCAATTGAGCAAGAGTTTAGGTACATCCATGGCCACGCCTAAGTAGCATCTACGATTGGGTTTCCGCCCGAGAATGAACACATGGAAAATTTATGTGGTCGATTACATCTAAGTGAAAAGCTAAAGGAAGCGCTAAAGGTGGTCTACTTGGGTAGACCACCTTGTTGTTTGTGTATGTTTGAGCTTCGTCTCGATCTATTTAAGCTTAATCTCTGTCGATCGCAAACGGGGACCACGCTTGTCGAGTCGGCATCACCTCGACTCGGTTGATATTGATGTGCTCTGGCAAGGTCGCAATATGAAACATCTGCTCGGCGATATCCTCTGCTGAAAGTGGCGTCGTACCTTGGTAAAGGTTGTCTGAAGCCATCTGATTACCTTTGGTTCGAACTAGCGTGAACTCTGTTTCTGCAATGCCAGGAGACAAGTCAGTTACACGTACTCCGGTGCCTTGTAGGTCACAGCGTAGGTTGTAACTAAACTGCTTTACGAACGCTTTGCTCGCGCCATATACATGACTGCCTGGGTAAGGCCATTGCCCAGCAATAGAACCAACATTGATGATAGAGCTCCCAGCGCCTTGTTTAATTAACGTCGGCAGCAGAGCATGAGTAACATTGACTAAGCCAGTGACATTGGTGTCGATCATGGTGTGCCAGTCTTTTAAGTCCACATCAGGTGCGCCTTCTGGCGCTAAGGCTAGGCCTGCATTATTAACCAATGCGGTAATCGATGAAAATTCAGCGGGCAGTGAATCAATGGCGTGTTTTACGGCGTCTGCGTCTCGAACGTCGAGTTGAATCACATGCACAGGCACCGTTAATTCTTCCTTTAGGTCGAGTAACCTTTCGATACGACGACCAGACAACACTAATGACCAGTTATCTTCTGCAAAACGCTTTGCTGCCGCTTTGCCGAAGCCAGAGGTCGCCCCTGTAATGAACGCTATCTTATCCATAAGTAAATCCTTCTAATTTGAAATTAACATAAGTAGTGCCATGCCGATCAAAATCGGCGCGGTCGTTGTTTTGGCTGACAAGTTTGGTACTGATAGATACAGCTTTTGTCCGAGTAGATTGCCAATCAAAGCTGCCGGTAAGAGCCATAAACCTGTGATGAATGACGCTTGATTAAATGCGCCAATCCACATGAAGCCGATCAGTGAGATCGCGGAACTTAGTAGAAAAAACACAATTGCAGTGGCTCTTTGTTCACTGGTTTCAATGGTCAGGTTCATCAAATACGTCACTAACGGAGGCCCTCCCGAAGAAGCGGTAGTCATGCTGAATCCAGAAATTGCCCCCGCCCAAAATGCGTGTCGCTGGTGTAACCATGTGAGGCGAAAGTCGCAAATGATTAATGTGCCAGCGACTAAAGACATCATCGCGATAAAGGCCTTTAAGCCTGATTCAGATATCGTGCTAATGAAGTACAGCGAGAAGGGCACCGCAACCAACATGCCAATACACAACGGTGTAATAAGTTGAATGTTGATGGTGGACTTACTTCGTTTGAGCAGAGGAAAAGTACTTAAAAAATCCAACAGGATTGCAATGGTCACGGCTTGCAGAGGTGGAACAATAAAGCTGAGGGATAGCGCTGCAATAATCGCAAATCCAAACCCTGAATAGCCTCGTACTACCCCTGCAAACAGAATCAATGTTATCGCCAAGCCCATTTCCACTCTTACTCACCTCTTTGTTGTTGCGTGCTTGTCTACTGTTGTAGCTGCTGTTCTTTATTCGCATTTGATGAGATTTGTCTCGTCTGCCTTTCAATCTATTCACCCCTAAGAATTTTGAATAGAGCCAGTTCGACGATTGGATTGGGTCAGGTTGTCGGTTGGAAGGAGTGTGGGGTCGAGCCAATTTCACTGGCCCACGGTTTTGTTGAAACTGACACTATGCGGTCTGCCCTGTTTGGGATGAAGATTATTCCATCCGATAGCGCAGCCTTTTCAATTTGGTGTTTCGCGTCTTCCATTGTTGAAGGCGTGCTGGGCACAAGGAGCTGTGAATCTAGTGTTGTTAATGGAGACGATGAAATGGAAGTATCAACAGAACAGTTAGTGAACCAAGATATTATCGACCTCGACAAGAGCGTATTTCATTCTTGGTCAGTTCAGGAAGCGGCAGAACCTATCGCTATTGCGGGTGGACAAGGCTGCAAAATGTGGGACTACGAAGGTAAGGAATACCTCGATTTTAGTAGCCAGCTCGTCAACACCAATATTGGCCATCAGCACCCACAGGTGATCAAAGCCATTAAAGATCAAGCGGATTCCTTGGTGACTGTTGCACCTGCGACTGCCAACCTCACTCGTGGTTTGGCGGCGAAACGCATTTTGTCGAAAGCGCCAAGCACATTTAAGAAGGTGTTCTTTACCAACGCAGGAGCAGACGCCAACGAAAATGCGATTCGCATGGCGAGACAATTTACAGGGCGCGATAAGGTGTTATCGGCTTACCGTTCTTATCATGGCAATACCGGAACAGCGATAGCGGCGACGGGCGATTTTCGTCGTATTCCAAACGAGTATAGCCGTGGGCACGTTCACTTCTTCAATCCATTTCTCTATCGAAGCGAGTTTAATGCGGCGACTGAGGCAGAAGAGAGTGAGCGTGCCCTGCAGCATTTAGAGCGAGTGATTGAATGCGAAGGGCCAACAGCGATTGCGGCGATTATCTTAGAGACGATTCCTGGAACAGCAGGCTTTCTCATTCCGCCTAAAGACTACCTTGTTGGTGTGCGTGAGCTTGCGACCAAGTACGGCATTCAATTGATCTTCGATGAAGTCATGATGGGTTTTGGCCGAACGGGCAAGTGGTTTGCGTTTGAGCACTTCAATGTTGTACCGGATCTGATCACTTTCGCGAAAGGGGTCAACTCGGGTTACGTTCCGGCTGGTGGCGTGGTAGTCAGTGAACCGATCGTTGAGTACTTTAAGTCGAACTTCTTTATGGGAGGCCTAACGTATTCTGGTCATCCTTTGGCGATGGCTTCTATCGTTGCAACGCTCGATGTGATGGAGCAAGAGGGCATTGTCACACATGCCGATAATGTCGGTAACAGCGTTCTCGGGCCACTTTTACTGAGTCTCCAAGAGTTGCACCCGATGATTGGTGATGTGCGCGGGAAAGGAATGTTTTGGGCGGTCGAGCTGGTGGAAGATCGTGAAAGTAAGACTCCATTGAGCAATGAAAAAATGGGCAAATTGAAAGCGGAATTAACCAAGAGAGGTTTGTTAACCTTCATTGTGAATAACCGTATTCACGTCGCTCCGCCTTTGGTTATTCAACCGAGTGAAATTAAGAAAGGCGTCAAGATCATTGATGAAGTTTTGCTTGAACTCGCTTCTTAATTCTTAAATAAGATAGCTAACACAGAAACACAGGCACTTTGGTAAAGGATTCCCCGTCCTTTTCAAAGTGCTTATTTTTACTGAGTGCTTAGCTTTTGAGTGTCTAGCTTCCAATTGATTAGGTATAGACGAAAAAGAGCATCGATTGATGCTCTTTTTTACGTCTTTGTCTTGAATAACAACGTCTACACAACCCTTTGTGATGCTAGCTCTTCATTACCTCTGATAGCTCTTTAATACCGGGTGCGATCAAGTCTTTATCGATCGCGTGAAAACCTAATCTGAAATAAGAATTGGGATCAAATTCAGATGAAGTGTCATTGCTCAACTTGGTTTCGGGATCGGTCATGAAGTGAGAATACCCTGTCTCAATCAAAATCCCTTTTTGTGCGGCTCGTGACGCTAAGCGTTGGCTATTGATGTGACTCGGCGTTTGTAGCCACAAAGAGTTGGCTTGCTCACTCTGAGCCAGTCGCTTGCAGTCTGGTAGGTACTTCAAGACCGCATCATTGATCAGTTTCCAACGTTGGCGCGTGTTTTCTCTAAAACGTCTCACAAAGCTGTCGTAGTAGCCTTGTTCAATAAAGTGAGCCACTTCCATTTGAACGCGGCTTGGTGCGTGTCGATACATCAACCTACGCAGTATTCTAAGGTCGTAGATTAGCTCTTCAGGTGCCACTATGTAGCCTAATCTCAAGCCGGGTGCTAATAGCTTAGAGAAGCTGCTGACGTAGATGACACGTCCTTCCTTATCACTGGCTTTCAGCGCAGGTTTAGGGTTCCACTCCACGTTGCACTCGGCGTCATAGTCATCTTCGATAATCACTGCATCATTGGCTTTGGCCATCTCAAGTAACTGAGCTCGACGTTCGTCACTCATGGTCACGCCAGTGGGCGCTTGGTGGCTAGGTGTGACATAGAAGTGGTCACACAGTGAAGAGTGCTCATTGAACCTCAATCCTTGTTCATCCACTTGATGTGGATGTAACTGCGCACCTGAGAGGTTAAAGATGTGGTTCGCTTCTTTGTAACCGGGGTTCTCGACACCGACTCGGCTCTGGTGATTCATTAACAAGGTCGAGAGCAGGTAAAGCGCGTTCTGCGAGCCTAGGGTTATTAAAATCTCATCACTTTGAGCATGAATACCGCGCTGTGGAAGCACTCTCGTGCGTATTTGTTCCACCAGCATATCGACATCTTTATCGACCTTGTCGCAAAGCCAGCGGTGATCATGTGGGTCTGAGGTGACCTTTCTTGTCGCTTCTCGCCATTGAGCTAATGGAAAGTCATTGATAGAGGGTTGACCAAAAATAAATGGGTATTGGTAACAACTCCAATGCGAGGGTTTGACGATGCGTGGGTATTGGCCCAATTGCAGCTTAACGCGTTTGCTCCAATCCGGTGCATTGTCGCTGTCGGTTGATTCAAAATGATCCAAACTCGCGTCGATAGTATCACTCGGATTTTGATACTTTTCTGAAAGGTAATAGCCACTGCGAGGCTTACTGATGAGGTAGCCATCGTCGAGCAAACTGTCGTACACCAAGGAGACAGTATTGCGTGAAACACCCAATTGGCTAGAGAGCTTACGACAAGACGGAAGCGCTTGTTCTGCCGGGAAAATACCATTCAATATCGCCGTCACCAAATAGCTACGTACTTGTTCTTGCAGGCTTCTTTTGGAATCAAACTCGATGAAACAATTGTGATTTATCGCCATGAGATACAGTCCTTATTCTCAGTGAACCTCAGTCCAATTGGTATAAAAGAGCAAGAAATGCGCCAGAGTTCATATTGATGTTCTAGGGACAGTTTTTTGCCCTCTCTTAAACCCGCAAGTTACTTTGTCCCAAACCAGAAAATCGCTCTGTCCCAACCTGAAAATTAAATTGGCTCTACGTCTTCGATGCATTCCGTTCATAAAGTAAAGGCAGGTAAATAATCTCGATAAGGAAAGCGTATGAAACAGGGAATGACGATGAAGGCATGGGTTTCAACAGCGGCAGCAACAGTTGTACTGGGTTGTTTTGGAGTCGCACAAGCATCGGAGCTTGCTGCCATCGAAAAGCAAGGCTTCATGAAAGTGGCGACAGAAGATAACTACTCTCCATTCAACTATATCGACCGCGGTAAGCCGGCGGGGATTAACAAAGATTTGCTTGATGAGT
The DNA here is from genome assembly GCF_013394185.1 of Vibrio sp. Scap24. Classification (NCBI taxonomy): domain Bacteria; kingdom Pseudomonadati; phylum Pseudomonadota; class Gammaproteobacteria; order Vibrionales; family Vibrionaceae; genus Vibrio; species Vibrio sp. Scap24. The sequence goes on from NZ_CP041333.1 coordinate 61,150, forward strand.
TACGTGAATATTCGAAGTTCGATATCGAGCAAGAGATCTTACCTTGGACTGGATTACTCGCTTCGGTATCTGCCGGTCAATATGATGTAGCGTTAACTGGCGCGATCATTACCGATGCTCGCTTGAAGGCCTTTGACTTCACACCACCGATTGCTTCAGCGCAGCATTATTTCTTAACCAGAGCTGATGCGGAAGACATTAATACGGTAGCGGATTTAGATGGTAAAACCGTGGGCTTACAAGCGGGCAGTGCTTTGCTAGAGCGACTTCCAGAGCTAGAAGTGATGCTCGAAGCACAAGGCAAGTCTTTGGGCAAAGTCGTTCAGTACCAATCTTATCCAGAAGCGTATTCCGACTTGGCAATCGGCCGAATAGACTACGTGATCAACAGCGTCGTTTCCGTTAACGAGGTGGTGAAATCCAAGTCGAAAGTATTCAAAAAAGGCGAGGCGGTTTCTGGTCCTGGTTTCGTGAGCTGGCCTGTTCCTAAAGAGAACCCTGAGCTGTTGGCTTACCTAACGGAGTTTTTCCTGCACCTAGAGCAAACAGGAAAAATGGCGGAGTTGCAGAAGAAGTGGTTCGGTGAGTCATTCGACCAACTGCCTTCAGAGGCCATCACTTCCGTAGAGCAGTACCACAAGCTAACAGCAGTCCAATAGATGGATAAGCATGCGCTGACACAAACAGTTAAAGGCTGTTTGTGTCCATGCCAATGGGTTCAAAGCGGTTTAACCCATGAATCATTTGCGCAAAACCTATCGAAAGAAGTCGCTTATCAAAGAGGTCGTTTATGGATTATTACGCTTGGGAACAGTTGCTACAGGGCGCGTGGGCTACGGCATGGATATCAGCAGTCTCGATTGTATTAGGTGTCGTCATCGGGTTAGTCATTGCCTTGATTCGAATGATGAAAATCCCGTTTGTAGATCAAATGCTGGGTATCTATGTCAGCTGGGCACGAGCAACACCCTTGGTGACACTGGCTCTGTTTATCTTTCTTTCGTTCCCGTCATTTGGCATCAATTTAGACAAACACGTTTCTGCCATTTTAGCGCTCACACTCAACACATCGGCATTCAATGCGGAAATTTGGCGCAATGCCTTTCTTAACTTTTCAAAAGGGCAAATGGAAGCGGCCGAAGCGATTGGCATGCGACGCCTGACTTACTTCCGCCGAATCATGTTCCCACAGATGGTGATCATGAGCTTACCTGCGCTCGTCAATGAGATGTCGTTCTTAATCAAAGGCAGCCCAGCGATTGCAGTGATCGGTATCGTAGATCTAACCCGTGTCACCAACCGAATTGCAGCGGTTACCTATGAGCCTCTCGGGCCAATCTTATGTGCGGGTGCCATCTACATGTTGATTATTGGCGTGTTGGTGAAGTTGCAAGCTGTGGCTGAAAACCGAGCCACTTATTTGCAGCAATAAGTGCATACAGCTGTTATCAGCAGCCACAGTTTGGCCGTCATAACTACTTGGTCAGCAACACCATTTACCTGCTTGTGAAGCGTCATTGAGTGGGTAAATTTAAGGAGTAAATATGGAAGAATGGAATATTATCTGGCAACAAAAAGAGCTGTTTTCTTCTGGTTTTGTGACCACGTTTTATCTTTTTGTTTCGTCTTCAATCTTGAGTTTCGTCATCGGTATTGGTTTGTTGTACTGTCTCGAAAACTCGAGACTCGGTGTTAAGTACACCATCAACAGTTTGATAGGCATGATGCGCACCTTACCGTTTCTGATCTTAGCCTACCTGCTCTATTACGGTTTGCCTCAGGTTGGCATTCGACTAGATGCAGTGACAGCGGGAATCATCGCGCTCAGCCTCTATCATGGTACGTATTTCTGTGAGATTTTCCGCGGTGTACGCAAAGGGTTAGAGCCTGGTTACATCGAAGCAGCGCACGCTTATGGCTTTTCTAAGTTGAAAACCTTCACCCGAGTCATCACACCCAACGTGTTATTTAAGTCGGTTCCTCTGATCACTAACCAACTTATCATCTGCTTAAAAGACACCGCGTTTCTTAGCATCATTACCGTCGCAGAAATTACCGCGGCCGCCAACAGTATTCAATCGACCTACTTCATCCCATTGAATGCCTTCATCATTGCTATCGCGCTCTACTGGGCGGTGAGTATTGCACTTGAAACCATTACCAAACGAATCCAAACCAAAGTTGAACTTAGAGGGCTTAGCCATGCTTAAACAATCAGAGATTATTGAAACAGAAGCACCGATTACCCCCTCTTTGGGAGTGAATTTGGAAGTGATTGAGTGCGAGCCACTGTTGGAAGAACGCGAGACGATCATCAACATTGAAAACTTGTCGAAACAGTTTGATGGCATCGAAGTGCTACGAGACATCAACCTCACTATCAACAAAGGCGATGTGGTCAGTATTCTCGGTTCGTCTGGGTCGGGTAAATCGACACTATTGCGCTGCATGAACTGGTTAGAACAACCAGAACGCGGCACGATCTTCATGGGCGATGAGCGTATTGGTATCAACTCTGAAACGGGTAAACCGCTCAAATACAAAGAGTTGGCGAAACTTCGAGAGCGTCTTGGGATGGTCTTTCAAAGCTTCAATTTATGGCCGCATCTCACCGTTTTACAAAACGTCATGGAAGCGCTGGTACACGTGAAGAAAATAGCGAAATCAGACGCTGAAGAGATGGCTCGCAAGCAACTCGATAAGGTTGGAATGTCGCATAAGCTAGAGAGCTACCCAAGTATGTTATCGGGTGGACAAAAACAACGTGTCGCGATTGCCAGAGCACTCGCGATGGAGCCAGATGTATTGTTGTTTGATGAGCCAACTTCGGCGCTCGACCCTGAATTGGTCGAAGAGGTACTACTGGTGATGAAGAAGCTATCGCAAGAGGGCTACACCATGGTGGTAGTGACTCATGAGATGGAATTCGCGCGTCAGGTGTCGGATCTAGTGGTATTCCTTGAGAAGGGCATCTTGATTGAGAAGTCCAACCCTGAGAAGTTCTTCACTAACCCTGACTCACCTAGGGTAAGGCAGTTCCTCAAGCTTGATTCGTGAACTAGATGATTCACATCACCTTAATGTTTGATCGCTAAATCCAAAACTCCGACCTAATCAGTCGGAGTTTTTGTATGTGTGGGGTTCTTCTCTCAAGCAGGTACAGCACTACCCAATACTATCAATATGGATCACCACAGAATCCGGTCGCCAGTATTCCAGTTCGCAGTCCATTAACTCACCATCTTGTTTGTAGTTCACTCGGCAGATCTTAAGAACAGGTTGTCCTTCAGCCAAATTTAACGCCTTAGCGACATGCGCAGGGGCTGAAGTGGGAATCACATCAAAGCGTGAACGTTTGGTTTCGTAGCCGTATTTTTCTCGATAGATGCCCGTAAGCGACATGGTGAGGTTTTCCGACAATATTTTTTCAAACAGGGGCGCTTTCAATACGTTTTCAACGAACAGTACCGCTCGGCCATCAATAAATCGTAATCGCTCAATCACGTGTATCGGGGTGATCTGTTCTATCTCTAATGCTTTAGCGTAATCGCCTGCCGCCATCTCTGTGCGGGCGCTCAACAGCCTTGTTTCTGCTATGCGATCTTGTTCGCGAATCATCTGATGAAAGTGAGAACGTGACAATGGGTTGTAGCGAATACGCTCGGGCGACACATACCAACCTCGGCGCTCTTCTCGGTATATCAGCCCTTCGGTTTCTAACGACACCAACGCATCTTTGAGCGTGATTCGTGTGGTGGAAAACAGCTCACTGAGCTCTCGTTCTGATGGCAGCTTTTGTCCCTCGGTAAAGATGCCTGATTGAAGCTGTTCTCTAATACTTGCCTTAATTCTGCCTAGTTGTGTCCCTGATTGCCCTGTTGCCAATGTTCTCATTACTGATCTAGTCCATAAGTTCGTGTGCTCAATAAGGTAAACCACGGAGTTAACAGGAATGTGACAGTAAACAACGACTTGCTGTCATATGGGTGAAATATAACTGCCATGTAAATGCATCTGAACTGTCAAATAAGTTGCGCGAAAGCGTCATATTCTGGCGATAGCATACAAAACGAACTTACTGACCTAGTCCAGAGGGATAGAGACAATGAAAACTTTGCTTAGCCGTTCAACCGTATCGCCAGCCAAACTGATTGGTTCACCTGCAAAATTAATCGGCGCAACGCTAATAACGGCAACACTTTCAATGCCAGCGATGGCGAAGGATGCTGATCTTGAGTCACTGATTGAAGCCGCTCAAAAAGAGGGTGCGGTTTACAGTGTGGGCATGCCAGACAGTTGGGCAAACTGGAAAGGCACATGGGCTGATCTGAAAGCGAACTACGGTTTGAAGCATCAGGATACAGACATGAGCTCGGCACAAGAGATCTCGAAATTTGAAGCAGAGAAAAGAAACGCAACTGCAGATATCGGTGACGTTGGTTTCGCCTTTGCACGTGTCGCAGTGCAGAAAGACGTAACGCAACCATACAAGCCAACGACTTGGAATGACATTCCAGACTGGGCGAAAGACAAAGATGGTCACTGGGCTCTGGCTTATACGGGCACTATTTCGTTCATTTCAAACAACAACCTTGTTGAAGATGCACCAAAATCTTGGGGTGACCTACTAGAAGGTGACTACAAAGTTACTGTTGGTGACGTAGGCGTAGCAGCGCAAGCAAACAACGCGATTCTAGCGGCTGCATTTGCTAACGGCGGTGACGAATCAAACCTAAAACCAGCGATTAAATTCTTTGGTGAACTAGCGAAGCAAGGCCGTCTGTCTTACACAGATCCAAGCATCGCGAACCTTGAAAAAGGTGAAGTAGAAGTGGCGATCATGTGGGACTTCAACGCATTGAACTACCGCGACAAGATCGACCGTGAGCGCTTTACGGTAAGCATTCCACAAGATGGCTCAGTGATCTCTGGTTACACTACCATCATCAACAAATACGCGAAAAACCCGAACGCGGCGAAATTGGCTCGTGAATACATCTTCAGCGACCAAGGCCAAATCAACCTAGCCGAAGGTTACGCACGTCCAATCCGTAGCAGCGTTACGCTACCTCAATCAGTGCAAGACAAGCTGATCTCGAACGAGCAATACAGCAACGTTCACCCAGTAACTGACTTCTCAGCATGGGAAAAATCAGCACGTCGCCTGCCACGCCAATGGCAAGAAAGCGTATTGATTCACCAACAATAATCCCGCTTAACACGCCACCTGTAACGGTGGCTTATAGAAACAAGCAATAGAGAATAGACCATGAGCAATAAGGTTATCCTTGTTGTTCTAGATGGACTGAATTATCAGGTAGCCCGTGATTGCATGGGCTACCTGAACGGTCTTCTAGAACTTAAAGATCTTCATGAAAAACAGGGCGACTCGTACAATAAACAGAGCACTTCGCTGAGCACGCAGAAAAACAAGCTGCGCGCCACACTTTACCCAATGCAGTGTGAACTGCCGTCTATGTCACGCCCTTTGTATGAATGCATTTTAACGGGAGTTCGCCCTGTCGAGAGTGGCATTGTTAACAACCAAATCGTGCGTTTGTCTAATCACGAGTCGATCTTTAGCTTGGCTAAATCGCAGGGCAAAGTGACGGCTGCAGCGGCCTATCATTGGGTGAGCGAGTTGTATAACCGAGCGCCGTTTGACGCTGTGCGTGATCGTTTTACCAACGATGAAACCATGAACATTCAACACGGCTGTTTCTACCATTGGGACCACTACCCAGATGAAGCCTTGTTCTTGGATGCTGAGCACTTGCGTGTCACCCATCAGCCGGATTTCTTACTGATTCACCCGATGAACATTGACGATATTGGACACAAGCATGGGTTGGATTCTCGCCAGTACCGCAACAGTGCACGTGGCGCGGATATCTACCTGTCGAACTACCTTGAGAAGTGGGTAGATGATGGTTATCAAGTGATCATTACCAGTGACCATGGCATGAACAATGACTTGTCTCACGGTGGCATTTTGCCTGAAGAGCGCGAAGTACCTTTCTTTGTGATTGGCGATAAGTTCACACACCAAGAATGTTCAGTGAAACAGACGGATATTTGCGGCAGCGTGTGTCAGCTACTCAACCTTGAACACGATAAATCTTACACTCAGGAATTGTTGGCCCTATGAGCAGTTCTGTAATCACGCAGAGCGATGGCTCTGCGCTTAAACCTCAAACCAAATCTTGGTTCAAACGCTTCAAGCCCGCTTTGTGGCTTGCGCCTTTCGCACTGTTTTTCTATCTATTCCAACTGGCACCTATGGTTTGGGTGCTGATCAATAGCTTCTTTTACGACGATGAGCTTTCCCTAGAAAACTATTCTGAAATATTCGATTCTGCTTTCATGATGCAGGCCTTTGGCAACAGTTTATGGTTGTCGATTTGGTCGAGCATTGTTGGCTTGGCGATTGCGACTCTGCTCGTTTCTTCATTGCGCCGCGTTGATTCTAAAATCCGCGATGCGGTGATTGCCTTCACCAACATGAGCAGCAACTTCTCTGGCGTGCCTCTGTCGTTCGCTTTCATCATCATCTTGGGCACCAATGGGGCGATTACCTTATTGCTCAAGCAGTATGGATTGCTGGGTGATTTCGACCTTTACGGTAAGTGGGGCCTGCTGGCGATTTATATCTACTTCCAGATCCCATTGGCGGTGTTGTTGCTGTATCCAGCGTTCGATGCCTTGAGTGACGACTGGCAAGCTGCCTCAGCACTGCTTGGTGCGAAAACATGGCAATACTGGACCAAAATTGCGCTGCCTGTGTTATCTCCTGCCTTGTTTGGCACCTTCATCATCTTGATTGCCAATGCGATTGGCGCCTATGCGAGCGTGTATGCGTTGACCTCGGGTAACTACAACGTGATTACAATTCGAATCGCGAGCCTGGTATCGGGCGACTTGTTCCTAGAACCTAATCTAGCTGCCGCAATCTCAGTGATTTTGATGGCTATGCTGGCCTTTATCACCGTGATTAACCAATGGCTGATCAGCAAAAGCTACGCAGGGAAGAGAAAGTAATGAACACTGTAAAGACTCACTTTCATAAAACCGTGGTCTATTCGATTGTTGGCATCATGATGATCCCGATCTTGGCGACCTTCATCTACTCGATCTCTTCGCGTTGGGGCGCGACGATCTTGCCTGACGGTTTTACTCTGGATTGGTACATCAACCTGCTGACGGATCCTCGCTTCTTACAAGCCTTTGGCCGTTCACTGTTTATCTGTGTGGCGGCGCTGTCATTGAGTGTGGTGTTGGTTCTGCCTGCGATTTTCGTGGTGTTTTACTATTTCCCGAAACTCGACAAGGTGATGAATATCCTCATCTTATTGCCGTTCGCTGTGCCGCCAGTAGTGTCGTCTGTTGGCTTGCTTCAGCTGTATGCTGATAGCGAAATCTCCTTGATAGGCACACCATGGATTCTGATTGGTACCTACTTCACCATCGCGTTGCCATTCATGTATCGCGCGATTGCCAACAGTTTTGAAGCAATCAACCTGCACGACTTGATGGACGCAGCGCACCTGCTCGGCGCAAGCACGACCAAAGCGTTTTTATTGATTATTCTACCAAACCTTAAGAAAGGCTTAATGGCGTCGCTGTTCTTATCGTTCTCGTTCCTATTGGGCGAGTTCGTGTTCGCCAACATCTTGGTGGGTACACGTTACGAAACACTACAGATTTACCTATACAACATGCGTCAAACCAGTGGGCACTTCACGTCAGCCCTTGTGATGACGTACTTCCTGTTTATTTTCTTACTGACTTGGTTGGCAAGTCGTTTCAGCCAGGGAACAAAATAATGAGCTATGTAAATGCGAAAAACCTCACCAAGCGCTTTGGTGACAACACAGTATTTGAAGACATTGAATTCGCAATCGAGAAGGGTGAATTCATCACGCTGCTTGGCCCAAGTGGCTGTGGTAAATCAACGCTACTGCGCAGCTTGGCTGGCTTAAATCCGGTCGATGGTGGCGAAATCTGGGTGAATGGTGAGGAGATTACTCACCAAGTGCCGCAAGAACGTGGCATCGGCATGGTGTTTCAATCTTATGCGCTGTTCCCTAACATGACGGTCGAGGGCAACATTGCGTTTGGCCTTAAGATGAAAAAGCTGGCCGCTGACGAGATTAAGCGTGAAGTGGCGAAAGTGATTGGGCTGGTGGATTTAACGGGCAAAGAGAAGTTCTATCCGCATCAGTTATCGGGCGGTCAGCGTCAACGTGTGGCTTTGGCAAGAGCCTTGGTGGTGAAGCCGCGTATTTTATTGCTTGATGAACCACTTTCAGCGCTGGATGCGAAGATCCGTAAACATCTGCGTCAGCAGATCAGAGATATTCAAAAAGAGATGAACCTGACCACGATCTTCGTGACTCACGATCAGGAAGAAGCGATGATCATGTCTGACCGTATCTTCTTGATGAATAAAGGCGAGATCGTCCAAGCTGGTACACCTGAAGAGATCTACACTCAACCTGCCAATGAGTTCGTCGCGGGTTTCATGGGACACTACAACTTGGTGCAATCGAACAAGGCTAAGCAGCTGTTTAATATTGAAACCGAGTGGAAGGTGGCGATTCGTCCTGAATCTATCTACGTTAAAGAGCAAGGCCGACAATATGGCGAACATATCTCTGCGCCGAAAACGGGCACCATTCGTAACCACCAGCTGTTGGGCAACGTGATTCGCTACCAAGTGGACGTTGATGAGTGTGAATTAACGGTCGACTTACTTAACCGTTCTTCTGAGCGACTGTTGGCAAACGGCAGCCAACTTGAACTCCTGTTTAACCTTAACGAAATTCAACCTGTGAGAGCCTAAGATGTTCAAACCTTTGTATGTATTTGATATGGACGAAACGCTGATCAATGCCGATGCCGCGATGCTCTGGAATGAGTTCTTGGTTGAAAAGGGCATTGCCACTGCGCCTAACTTTATTGAAGAAGATCAGCGCTTAATGGGCCTGTATTCAGAAGGTAAGCTGAACATGGAAGATTACCTCACGTTCGCCATGCAGCCACTCGCGAATATGCCAACAGAGCAAGTCACTGCCTTGGTTGAAGAGTGTGTCGAACAGCATATTCTGCCTAAGCAGTTCAAGCAGTCGAAACCTTTGATTGAGCAGCTAGAGAATGATGACATCGACATGTTGATCATCTCTGCCAGCGTGACTTTCTTAGTGGAAGCGGTCGGCCGCAAGATTGGTATCGAGAATGCACTCGGTATCGATTTAGTCGAAAACCAAGGCCGTTTCACGTCTCAAATCTCAGGTGTGCCAAGCTACCGAGAAGGTAAAGTAACGCGTTTGAAAGAGTGGTTAGACAATCAAGAAACCAACTACTCAGATATTCACTTTTATACTGATTCAATCAACGACTTACCTTTGTGTGAACACGCTGATTTTGCTTACTTGGTGAATCCATGCCCGCGTTTGAAAGCACTTGCCGATCAACCTAACTGGTCGATTCTCAGTTGGGATTAACACGAATCTTATATTCGAATTAGCTTCGTTCTAGAGCTTATCAAGCCGCTGACTACAGCGGCTTTTTTGATTCGTATTATTCTATTTCAAGTTTGTAACCTATCCCGTAAATGGATTTAATGTAGTCACATTTTTCATTTATCGAGACCATTTTTTTGCGTAAGTTTTTAATATGGCTATCGATAGTGCGATCACTGACCACTCTTCTATCGTCGTAGATTTTATCAATCAATTGATCGCGACTATAAATGCGGCCAACATTTTGATAAAGAAGGTGCAAAAGCCGAAACTCAGCTGGCGTTAAACTTAGCTTAATACCACATAGGACGGCGGTCATACTCAATTCATCAATATCAATGGCGTTCGTTGCTGACGTGGCTTGGGGCTTGTTGGAACGGCGCAAAATATTTTTCACCCTCACGACCACTTCTCTCGGGCTGTACGGCTTACATATATAATCATCTGCACCTAATTCAAGCCCAACGAGTCGATCAATCTCTTCTACTTTGGCTGTCGCCATAACTACTGGGATGTCACTGAACGTTCTCAGCTCTCGATAAATATCCAACCCGTCTCGATTGGGTAGCATTAGGTCGAGAATAATGAGTTTAGGCGATGCTTGTTTTACCCAGTCAATGACAAGATTACCATCGATAATATGATGACTTTCAAGTCCAGAGTGCTCTAAGTACTCACACAGTACACTTGCTAATGCAGGCTCATCTTCGACGACTAAAATCACGATTTTATTTCCTTTGGCAACGCTATGATGATTCGTAGCCCACCCAATTCTGAGTGGTCGGCAGTAATGTGTCCTTGGTGCGCTTCAACGATATTTTTACAGATAGATAAGCCAAGCCCAGAACCGCCACTTGAGCGACTGCGCGATTTATCAACGCGGTAAAGCCTCTCAAACAAACGCGGGAGTGATGCATCAGGTACTCCTGGATCACTGTCTTCAACGTGGATAATAATACTATCACTAATGTCGGTAACCTCTATCGATACATGCCCATTATCGCTAGTGTATCGCGCGCTATTTTCCAATAGATTCACAAACAGTTGTGTCAGTAATCTATCATCACACGAGGTTAACAGTGGGGCTGAATGGTTATAGTGCTTTGTTAATGTGATGTTTTTTTGTTCTAAACGGATTGAGTTTTGAACGATCACCGAATCAATCAGTTTATGTATATCAACGTTGTTTTTTACATTGAGGTTAAATCCGATGTCATACAGGGAGAGTTGATGAAGATCCTCAACGAGTTGACCCAGTGTGATGATTTGTTGATGTAACGAGTCTATGTATTTTGGTTCAGGTGATCGAATACCGTCTTGTAGCGCTTCTAGTTCACTTCTAAGCACGGTGATAGGCGTTCTAAGTTCATGTGAAATATCCGATAACCACTGTTCTCTAAGTGTTTTCTGTTTTCTTAGTGTCTCGACAACACCGTTAAATATTCCGATGAGATCGGACAATTCATCATTGCCGCTTTTTTCAATGTAGAAATCGAGATCGCCATTTTCGATAGATTTGGCACCTTTCGACAAAGCACGCAATGGTTTCAAAAATCGCCTAACAAGAAACAAAGCGATAAGGAATGAAAGCAACACGGTAATCGATGCGATAGTGCTTACATGCGTCGTTTGTTGTTTGAAAAAGCTTTCAGCTAAAGGCCCTGATATTTCATCCATCTGGATGATGGAGATATACCCAATCACTTGATCATCCCGTGTTATTTCGACTAGTGCTTGATGCTGACCATCTTCAAGGTGACGTAGGTTTTCAGGAGGTCCAATTATAGCTCGCCCGTTTTGATCTAAAATGTTGAGTCGTTGCCAAATAGGTTGAAGACCTGACGCTTCCGGCTCTCGTACTGGTGGTGGCGATGGGTGTCTGTCACGAGCATGTGGTCGTGAGGGGCCACCAATGCTACTGGCGATTAAATGTGGTTCACGTTCTAGCCGCCTCCACTTTTCGGAAGGTGAGTAATATTGCTTTAAGTTATTGGCGAGTTCTTGAGCTAGGGCAATCTCATTATTATTTGTGAAATCTTGGAGCCCTCTTTGAAAACTGGAGTTAATAAAATAGGTGAGTACAAAGAGCATGGTCACGCATACCATTAGTATTGAAACAAACAGTTTAGTGAAAATTGATATGCGCACGTTCTCTCCAGAAGTTAAAGTGAATTAGGACAGTAAAATGAGTTAAGACAAAAGTGAGTTAAACCAATATTAATCCCCAATCGTGTGGGAAATGTGGACATTGATTTCTTTATTCATCTTAGGCCATGTATAAGCATCTTTTTGTTAGAAACGAATAGCGAGCTGACAGGGTGCTATGCCCTATCAGCTCGCATTGAATTATCACTATTTTTGGATAACCCTCTAACAATTATTGACGTCTTGGTGGTGGTGGCGGAACTTCCTCTTCAGATAGACCACCGCTTCCATCTGCGTCTAGTTTGTCAAAGTCATCGGCGAGTGGACCTCTGAGCTCTTCTAATTGTAATTCGCCATCACCGTTTGCATCCATTTCTTCAAAGCTTGGCATTTCTCTTGGACCTTCACGACTTTCAGCGCACGCTTGAAGCGCGAATGTCGATGTCAGTAAAAGTAATGCTGTCGTGATTTTTTTCATAATTTCATTCCTATTCGTAACCAAAGATAAGTGTATTTCTTTGACGCAAATAGGTTAGCTATCAAATTAGCAGAGAAAATGGATAAATCTAGGAGATGAAAGTTAGCGCTTAATTTTAATAGCGCATCAGATCATCAGCCCATTAAGTAAGTTTTTTAAACCTCCATTGTTTCTACATAGTTTCCACATTTTCTATTTTTATCCTAGTCCACTATTGAACTCATGAATTTAATGCCTTTGGCAATAAAGGCAGAAAGCTATCGTTGGTATTGAAATGGATTATTTTTTAGGAGCCGTAGAATGAAGGCAATGGTAAAAAAATCAGTCGTTGTCTCTTCTACGTTGTTGGTTGCTTCTTATAGTAACGCTGCGCTTTATAGGGTGGTTTTAGAGGAATCACCAGTAGAAACGGAATCTGTGTATGGGGTTGCAGTTGAACCAGAGCTTGGTACAACTGATTGCTTTAGTACCAGTTGTGGTGACACAGACTACGCGTTCGCAGGGGAAGCTCAAAATGCAGAACCAGGTTTTTCCTTTAAAGAGGAGGTCCCTTTAGGTATCGATAACACGTTCTACTATTTGGATTATGACGATATCTATAGCTACTGCACGAGCGAACTTGGCTACTCGACTTGTGAAGCTTGGAGTTCTTTGTTGTGGTATGGCGATGAGGATGCTGGTATTGGAGGCTTGAAAAATGAGCGTGATGCATATTACGAGTTGAGCTATCAGACGAATTCCACGGCTTTTTATGACTCTTACTCGTTAAGTGGGATCCCGGATGTCGGTAGTAACCCACCTGATGTGAGCAGTTATAGTTATTCCTTTGTTGATGGAACAGAGGAGAAGGTCATCACTAAAGTTGACGAGAATGGTTTTGTTCTTGGTAACACCAGCAGTGGTTACTACAGCTATAACAACCAATATATTCAGTTGTATAGGCAGCGTGGTTACTACGATACAGGCACTGAATTTACGGTTCTCCAACCTGAAGCCGATACCAGTATTACGATCAGCGATGCTGACGGCGAAGCGAATATAATTTCCCAAATGGGAAGAACGATGGCTTTTGACTCTTTCAGTTATGAAGGAGAAAGCTATGTGGTCGGAAGCGCGTCCGTTGCGACTTTTTATTACAGTGATGGATACAAAGATTATGACTCTCCGTACACATCCGACAGTGATGCAGAGGATCTAGATAATTGTATCGATGGAGATATTGAGCCTGCTTTATATCCAGAGTGTCAGAACTTTGCTTTTGCTAATCGAGCTTTTGTCTGGAATATAACCGATGCGAATGGCCCCAATGATGATGGAAACCGTTTTGCTGTATCCGATTGGGAAACCAGTTCGACCTATTACTCTTACAACGATGATGAAGCTTCAGCACAGGCGAGTGTGAGGGCTGCAACGATTTCATCTAGAGGGACATATAGCTCTTATCCTGTTTTAGTTGGTTACAATACAGAGCTAGATGATTCTGATAACTTTCTTATGCAGGCTGCTGTGTTTAGGCCAAGCAGTACGTCAAATTTCAGCGTTTCGGAAAATGCTTGGACGACTACATTTATCGCTAATGCGACGGTAGAAGTGAGTGATTCATACATTCACAGTAATTCTGTTGCAACAGATATTAATGAAAACATGATGGTTATTGGTTATGCAAAACGAGATGGTGATTATGCGTCGGATCGTGTGTCTGACAATCGTATGTTTGTCGCTGATGCGAATGACACAACGCCAACAGCCACATTCTTCGCAAGTTTAGGTGAAGACATTTTCTTTGATAGTGCAGAAGGAAAAGCAAGTGAGATCAATAATTACAATGAAATTGTTGGCTATGTTGACGCAGAAACTCACTCTGAAGTAGACGGCCATGAAAGAAGGCATCGCGGCTTCATTTTCCCTTACAACGACACTGGTAGCGATGCTGATAGACGTGCAAGATATAATGATCAAGCTTGGTGGTTAGACGACCTAACTAACGGTGGTGACTACAGTGATGCTAACAACCACTTTAGGATATTGGACGCAACCGACATTAATGACGCGGGTGTTATCTCTGGGACGGCAATACAATGTTTTGCGAGTGAAAGTAGCTCCTCTTCTATGGCTTATGATTCAACCGCGCACTTTGCTTATTGTAATGATGGAGTGGGTGATGAGAGGGTGGTGGCAGTGAAACTTATCCCGATATCTGGAGCAACAAGTGAAGACATTGCTGAAAGAAGTGATGATAGCGCTGAAGATGTTGAACGTAGTGGTGCCGGTACCGGGTTATTAGTGCTCATCAGTTTAATGTCTGTGCTTTCTATGCGTTCAAGAGTATCTCGTCTGTAACTCTTTAAATTGATGAAGTTCAAAAGTCGCCTTCTATTTCCGATAACATCGAAGGCGGCACTAAGTCGAATTTATCCCATCCCTTTCGCTTAAAAGCCTATGCATGTAACAATTCAATAACATCTCTTGCTTGCTTGTAAATCAAACCACCCTCTTTCAATCCCTTGATAGCACTCACTTTCTTGTGAATTGAGTTTGTGTGTAATAAATATTTTACAAATTGACGGGTTTTTAGCGTTATTGCCCATTTCTCTCTATCCATTCCAATCTGTCGGCTTGTGGGCCAAATTTAATTAAGGACAAAAAACAAACAATCATTTCATAAAAAACGTAACACAAGACCGATAGGTACAAGGAGAAAGTTCATGGTGGAGTCATACAACCCGCTTGGTACGGATGGATTCGAGTTTGTTGAATACACAGCTGTCGACCACAAGGGAATTGAGCAACTTAAAGCGCTGTTTGTGTCACTTGGTTTTGCTGAGATCGCTAAGCACCGTTCAAAAGAGGCTTGGCTGTATCGACAAGGTGACATCAACTTTATCGTCAATGAACAGCCACACAGCCAAGCTGAAGCATTCGCTAAAGTTCACGGCCCATCTGTGTGTGGCATGGCGTTTCGTGTAAATGATGCAACTGCGGCAATGAAGCAGGCGTTCAGCGGCGGTGGTGAAGAGTACAAAACAGAAATAGGGCCTATGGAGCTGAGCATTCCTGCCATTTATGGTATCGGTGAAAGCCTGCTCTATTTTGTGGATCGCTACGGCAAGCAGAGCATCTACGACGTTGACTTCCGATTCTATGATGACGCGCAAGAGCGCATGGCGAAAGCTGATGTTGGTCTTTACGAGATCGATCACCTCACGCACAACGTGAAACAAGGCAATATGGATCTGTGGTCTGGTTTTTATGAGCGTATCGGTAACTTCCGTGAGATTCGCTACTTCGACATTGAAGGTAAGCTGACAGGCCTTGTGAGCCGCGCCATGACCTCACCATGTGGCAAAATCCGTATCCCTATCAATGAGTCTTCAGACGACAAATCACAAATTGAAGAGTTCATCCGTGAATACAACGGTGAAGGTATCCAGCACATCGCCCTCGCTACGGATGACATCTACAAAACAGTGAAAACCCTGCGTGATCGCGGCATGGACTTTATGCCAACTCCAGACACCTATTATGAGAAAGTTGACGGTCGTGTGAAAGGCCACGGGGAAGATACCGATCTGCTGCGCGACCTACGCGTTCTGATTGATGGTGCGCCGACTAAAGACGGCATCTTGCTGCAAATTTTCACGCAGACAGTAATCGGGCCTGTGTTCTTTGAAATCATTCAGCGTAAAGGCAATGAAGGCTTTGGCGAAGGCAACTTCAAGGCGCTGTTTGAATCGATTGAAGAGGACCAGATTCGTCGAGGAGTATTAGACGATGCATAAATGGATCTCGTTTCCTCATCGGGAGGGTGTTTGCTCTAAACAAGCGCATGCCGACTTCCCCGAAGAGGCAATCTATGAGCGAGAGGCGGGCCGAAGTGGTTTCTTCGGCCCTGCCGCTCACTTCCATCACCAACATGCCCCAACAGGTTGGTCAGAGTGGGAGGGTGATTTACGCCCTCGCGCTTTTGATTTTACGCTGGTGGAAAAAGCCAGCCAGATAACCCCTTGGGCGGTGCCTCATCTTTTGCACAACGCGGACTGCAAAATTCGTGTATGGCGTATGGACGAGAAGATGGATTTCTTGGTGCGTAATTCCGATGGTGATGAGCTGCTGTTCATTCACCAAGGTAGGGCTGATCTCTATTGCGACTATGGTCATTTAGAAGTGAGTGAAGGGGATTACGTGATGATCCCGCGCTCGACCAACTGGCGCTTGGAGCCAAGCGAGCCGATGTTCATCTTGATGATTGAGAACACCGACGCGGCATACTCCTTACCAGAGAAAGGCATGGTCGGCAATCATGCGGTGTTTGATCCGGCGGTTCTTGAAATCCCGTCGATCAACGATCAATTCCGTGCTCAATATTCAGAAGATCAAACCCAAGTTCAGGTGAAACGCCACGACAAAGTCAGTGTGATCACTTATCCGTTCAATCCATTGGATGCGATTGGTTGGCATGGGGATTTGGCTGTAGTGAAAGTGAATTGGCGCGATATCAGACCGCTGATGTCACATCGCTATCACTTGCCACCGTCTGCACACACCACCTTTGTTGGCGCAGGCTTTGTGGTGTGCACTTTTGTACCACGCCCGATTGAGAGCGATCCCGGTGCATTGAAAGTGCCGTTCTACCACAACAATGACGATTATGACGAAGTGCTTTTCTATCATGCCGGGGACTTCTTCAGTCGCGATAATATTGAAGCGGGCATGGTGACTTTCCACCCTGCGGGCTTCACGCATGGGCCTCATCCAAAGGCTTTCAAGGCGGGTCAGGCACACAAGAAGAAGTTTACCGATGAAGTCGCGGTGATGATCGATACTCGTCATGCACTGCAGTTCTCTGACGAACTCGATAGCGTTGAGAACAAAGAATATGTCTACAGTTGGCAAGAGAAGTAAGGGGCAACAAGGATGAAATTAGCAACCAAGAAAAATGGTACTCGTGATGGTCTGTTGATGGTCGTGAGTAAAGATCTCAAACAGTGTGTACCTGCCACTGAAATCTTCCATGCGATGCATCTGGCACCTACCATGCAGGTAGCCTTGGATTACTGGGACAGCGTTGCGCCTCAGTTAGAAGAGTTATACACCTCGTTAAATAGCGGGCATGTGACGAGCCGTGAAGTGTTTGCCACTCAGTATTGTGAATCGCCTCTGCCACGCGCTTATCAATGGGCAGATGGCAGCGCCTATGTAAACCACGTTGAGCTGGTGCGTAAGGCGCGTGGTGCTGAAATGCCAGAAAGCTTCTGGGTCGATCCGCTCATGTATCAAGGTGGCTCAGACGCCTTTATTGGTCCTCGTGACAATATCGAATTTGCTAGTGATGATTGGGGTATTGATTTCGAGGGTGAAGTCGCGGTTGTCACCGGTGACGTGCCAATGGGGGCTAGCGCCAAGCAAGCGAATGATTCGATTCGTCTGCTGATGCTGGTGAATGATGTATCCCTGCGTGGCTTGATTCCAGCAGAGCTCGCAAAGGGTTTTGGTTTCTTCCAGTCTAAGCCCTCTTCAGCGTTTTCTCCTGTTGCCGTCACACCTGACGAGCTAGGTGAGCAGTGGAAAGGCAGCAAGGTGCATGTACCACTGATATCGACCTACAATGACCAGCCTTTTGGTTGTCCAAATGCAGGTGTAGACATGACCTTCAATTTCGCTGAGCTGATTGTCCATGCTGCGAAGACTCGTCCACTGTCGGCTGGTGCGATCATTGGCTCTGGCACGGTATCGAATAAGCAAGGCACAGACCATGGTACCTCGATTGCGGAAGGCGGTGTGGGCTACTCGTGTATTGCTGAAGTACGCATGATAGAGACAATTCGTGATGGTAAGCCTTCGACTCAATTCATGTCGTTTGGCGATTCGATCAAGCTTGAGATGTTCGATGCAGCTGGTGACTCCATTTTTGGTGCGATTGACCAAAAAGTGAGCCAGTATCGAGCGCTATAATCCACGTAATAGGATTTCTGTATGAGCGAGAGCATCGTGAACAAGAACATTATACTTTACGGTTACTGGCGCTCGTCCGCAGCCTATCGAGTGCGTATTGGATTAAACCTGAAGCAACTCAACTACGAGTCTAAATCGGTGCACTTGGTGCGTAATGGCGGCGAGCAGCATAACCCACAATATCGTGAGCTCAACGCCAGCCAATTAGTGCCCGTGCTGGTGGATGGTGAAGTTCAACTCAATCAGTCACTGGCTATTCTTCAATATCTCGATGAACACTATTTGTGTGAGAGCAGCCCTGACTCCTCGCTCATTCCAGAGCAAACCCCACTGCGCTATCAAGCACTGGCGATGGCTCAGGACATTGCGATGGAAATTCACCCTCTGAATAATCTACGTGTGTTGCAGTATTTGGAGCGAGTGTTGTCGTGCGAGCAAGAGGCAAAAATGGATTGGCTTCATCACTGGATGAGCCAAGGTTTCAGTACTCTAGAAGAGAAGCTGGCGAAGCACAGAAAAGCGCATGGCGATTCGGTGTATAGCCTCACAGATTCGCCCGGTATCGTCGATATTTGCTTAGTGCCGCAAGTCTACAATGCACTGCGTTTTGGCGTTGATATGTCGCCTTATCCGCTAATTAATTCGATTGTCGAAGCGTGCAATAAGTTGTCCGCGTTTATTGAGGCAATGCCAGAGAATCAATCGGATGCGAACGGATAGCCATAGATTAAAATTTAATAGTCTCTAAGATTAAGAAAGCCCTCCACGATGTTCATTCGTGGAGGGCTTTTCGTTGGAAGTTATTTTCTTCTAATTGAGACCTTATGAGATAAGAGCGCTAAAGCGAAATCACACGTTTGATCTCATCGAGCACGTCCGCATTGGCTATCGCGCCGATGTTCTCGACGGGCTTGCCATTCACCACCTGTTTCACCGCCAGTTCCACCAGTTTTCCTGAGCGTGTTTTTGGTACGTCACTGATAGCAAAAATCTGACTAGGCACATGCCTTGGCGAGCAAGATGACTTGAGCTTACTCTTGATGGTTGCCAATAACGTTTCATTGAGATCCACGCCTTGCTGCAGTTGAACAAACAACCAAATCTGTTCATTGCGGTCGACATCTTTACCCACGGCGATGGAGTCGATGATGCCCTCAATGGTGTTCACTTGTTGGTAGATCTCGGCGGTACCAATTCGCACGCCACCGGGGTTGAGTGTAGTGTCGCCTCGCCCGTAGAACAGATAGCCGCCATGCACGCTCTGTGAGACCTCGTCACCGTGATGCCACACATTATCGAATCTATCCCAATACGTGCTGTGATAACGCTCTCCGGTGTCATTCCAGAAGCCAACAGGGAAGTTGGGTAGGGAATTTGTACACACCAGTTCACCACGTTCGTGATTGACCTTTTGACCCGACGAATTGAACACCTTGATGTCGACGCCAAGCCCTGCCTGTTGGCATTCACCGCGATATACTGGTGAGATAGGGTTGCCCAACACAAAGCAGCCACAAATATCTGTACCACCAGAAATGGACGCCAAATGCAGGTCTTGTTTGATGTGTTTGTAAACGTAATCAAATTGCTCGGGGTAAAGCACTGACCCCGTTGAGCACAGTGTTCTTAAGTGGGGAAGAGAATGGTTGTCGATAGGTGAGAGCTCTGCCTTCTCGATAGCTTCTAGATACTTGGCTGAGGTGCCAAATAGCGACACATCGGCGCGCTGTGCCACGTCCCATAGAACGTTAGGTTGCGGATAAACTGGGCTGCCATCAAAGATCACCAAACAAGCACCGCTAGCGAGCGCAGAGACGTGCCAGTTCCACATCATCCAACCACAAGTGGTGTAATAGAACACGCGATCGTTTGGCTTAACATCGCAATGAAGCTGATGCTCTTTTAGGTGGTTGATGGTAGTGCCACCAACCGAGTGAACAATGCACTTTGGCTTGCCTGTGGTGCCGGAAGAGTAGAGTACAAACAATGGTTCATTGAAGCCGACACGCACAAATCGTACAGGTTGTGGCTGATAATGGTTAATGATGCTGTGCCAGCTTCGGGTCGACACATCATTTTCAAAGTCATTCCTTCCCAAGTAACTGATCTGACACACCTGTTTTAGCTCGGTTAAGTGCTCGATGATTTCACGGTTCTTGTCCGTCATATCGAACGCTTTACCATTGAAGGTGTAGCCATCACAGGTGAACAACACCTTAGGTTTCACTTGGCCAAATCGCTCAATCACACTCTCGACACCAAAGTCAGGCGAGGTTGATGTCCAAATCGCGCCCAAGCTGGTGGCTGCCAGCATCGCTATTACGGTTTGTGGCAGATAGGGCGTATACGCAGCAACCACATCACCTTGCTTCACTCCGCTATCGACAAGCCATTGCTGAACGCTAGAGACCGCTTCACACAGGGTTTTCCATGTATAACTCTGTTGTTCGCCACGTTCATTCTCAAACCAAATCGCCAGTTCATTAGGCATGGTTTGTGCCAAACGCAGCAAGTTCTCGGCGTAGTTTACTTGTGCATTGGGAAACCAAACCGTATCACGATTCGATTTAGGCTGCTGCCAGCGGCTCTCACCTTGAGCTTTGATGGTCTCGCTTTCTGCCTTGTTAATCGAGCCTTGCGAGCCGACTACTCCACAAAACTGCCATACGTTTTGCCAAAACGATTCCGGCTGATCCACAGACCATTGATGGAGTTCGGCGTAGCTTTTTACGTCCCTATCCAGGTTTAACCCAGACTGTTCAAGGCTATCGATAAATCGGGTTAAGTTGGCATCGGCGATACGCTGCTCGCTTGGCTGCCAAATGGGCTTATTGCTTTCGTGCATTCCTTTACCTTTAACAAAAAGTTAACGTTTTCAGTCTGGTATTTAGGTTTTACAAAGTCAAAAGTTCAGCAAAATAAGCGTCCGGCGGAATTGTGTAAATAAAATGTTACACAATCGCTTGTTTCGAAAAATAGCGCAAATTGGCGGATATAAGGAGTGGAGATAGGCTTAAAGTGAGACATTCGAAAGGAGGTGTGTAATGACTCAATATCATTCTAAGCCCGTGAGCCAAGAGGGATGGGTTGGGTGGAGCCTCGAAGAAGATGCCATTTGGCACGACTTGGTGAAAAGGCAACTGGACGTCATTAGTGACCGCGCATGCGATGCTTATTTGCACGGTTTGACCCTGCTGGATCTGCCATTAGACAGAGTTCCTCAGCTTCCAGAGATAAACAAAGTGCTAAAGGAAACAACAGGTTGGCAGGTTCAGCCTGTTCCTGCGTTAATCGATTTTGACCGTTTCTTTGATTTGCTCGCCAATAAGAAATTCCCCGTCGCGACATTTTTGAGAACGCGAGACGAGTTCGATTATTTGCAAGAACCTGATTTCTTTCATGAAATTTTTGGTCACTGTGCCATGCTCACTAATGCTGATTTCGCAGCATTCACTGAGCATTATGGAAAACTAGGCCAAGCAGCGACATCAAAACAGCGCGCTTATCTTGCCCGTTTGTATTGGTTTACGGTCGAGTTCGGTTTAGTAAAAGAAGGCCAACAACTGAAAATCTATGGCGGTGGCATTCTTTCGTCTCCGGCGGAAACTATGTATGCGTTGGGAGGGGATTTGGCCGTTCGTGAGCGGTTCGATCTGCAAACGGTTTTAAGAACGCCTTATCGCATCGACATCATGCAACCGAAATATTACGTGATCGACGAGCTGTCTGAGCTCTTCAAAATCAGTCAAGAAAACCTATTACAGCAAGCTGATCTCGCGATTGATGCGGGGTTACTACCACCACTTTTTGAACCCAAGGAACCAACACATGTTGAATGAACAAAAATGCGAAGCCTGCAGTATCGACGCGATTGCCCTAAGTAAAGATGAGCAACAATCTTTACTGTTGGAGTTGTCAGATTGGCAGATCATGGAAAGAGACGGCATCCCACAGCTTGAGAAGGTGTTTAAGTTCAAGAACTACAAACAAGCATGGGCATTCAGCAACAAAGTATCTGAGTTGGCAGAAGAAGAGTTCCATCACCCTTCGATCTTATTGGAATGGGGCAAAGTCACCATAACTTGGTGGAGCCACTCAATCAAAGGCCTCCACAAAAATGATTTCATCTGCGCCTCACGCTGCGATGTGTTCGCTGTGAGTGAATAGTATTGCAGGTTAGAAATTACTCTTTCGCCTTTGTGATGTGATTAACTCATTATTCGGCTCATATTGTGATTTGAATAAGTAATACTTTCGCATCATCGGGCGTCACTTCTCTCAAACTAGCTTGACCTGCATCAGTGACTTGCTTGGTTTCGGGTCTCATAAACCCTTTCTGTTACTCATAGTATTGGTTTTATGAGCCTGCTCTATGATATATTTCTCGGCCAAGTGTATTACAGACGAAGGCTAGCAATGTCTATCAACCTTTCACTCCTTCCACCCAGCGAGAAAAATAAAATCGAACTGGATAAGCAAGCATCGTTTCTTGTATGGAAACTGAAGCAAGCGAAATGTGGCCCTGAAGCCATTGTTGAAGAAGCAATGAAGCTAGGTGACCCAGATGAAAAGGTGTGGTTTGAACAGTCTGTAGAAAAATACAAACGGGTAATGGGTGTCGCATAAACGCAGACAAACCTTGCCCAGCAATGCTGTAGAATTGAAATGACACAGTAATTTGCTAGAATTTGCACCGTTAATTGAATCAGAGAGAAGATCCCGATGGGAAGAAGTTTTGAAGTGCGCAAGGCCTCAATGGCGAAAACTGCAGGCGCAAAAATTAAAGTTTATTCTAAATACGGTAAAGAGATTTACGTACTGGCTAAGAACGGCAGCTCTGACCCAGACATGAACCTACCTCTTAAGCACCTGATTGCTAAAGCGAAGAAAGACCAAGTACCAGCTCACGTTATCGACAAAGCGATCGATAAAGCGAACGGCGGCGGCGGTGAAGACTTCCAACCAGCTCGTTACGAAGGTTTTGGCCCAGGTGGCACAAGCGTAATCGTTGACTGTCTAACTGACAACGGCAACCGTACTTTCCAAGACGTTCGCCAATGTTTCGTTAAGACTGGCGCGAAAATCGGTGTTGAAGGTACTGTTTCTCACATGTTCGCTCACCAAGCTGTATTCCAGTTCAAAGGTGAAGATGACGAGATCATCCTAGAAACGCTAATGATGGAAGACGTAGACGTGACTGACGTTGAGCTAGAAGACGGTGTTATCACTGTATTCGCTCCAACGACTGAGTTCTTCAAAACGAAGACTGCACTAAACACTGCGTTCCCAGAGCTAACTCTAGACGTTGAGGAAATCACTTTCGTTCCTCAAACAACTACGCCAGTAGCTGAAGAAGATTCTGAGAAGTTCCAGAAGTTCTTAGACATGCTTGACGACTGTGATGATGTTCAGCAGGTTTACCACAACGCTGAGCTGTAATCTTTACAGTAACAACAGTTATTAAAAAACCGAGCCTAGTGCTCGGTTTTTTTATGTCGGTAACAATGATTGTTTTCCTTGATCATTGTTCCGCTGGTTCTATAAATAACTTTGGAATTCATGGCGTTATTCATCGCATAAACTCACTTTGGCTATCGTTTTTGATCTCGGGCGACATAGCCACTCAGCGACTTTTCTGACTTGTGGTAACAAGGTTAGGCTCAGTGTGAGTGCACACGGCCAAGCAATCAAAAAGCTGTTTAACCAAATTGGTGGCCATGCTTGACTGAAACCCATCTTATAACCCGATATGATCCCCGACATCATGAATGCCATGACAAGTGAAGACAGTATCGCGGTAACCCAATGCAGTCTGTTTTTCATCTGCTCTCCTTAGTGATTTTATTATTGGAATGCATTAAGGTTACTCTTATCCATAAATGAGAAAAATAGGCACATATAGAAGTATGAATTCCATATTTGGAAACATTGATGATCTATTCCTGTTTTGTACGGTGGTGGAAGAGGGGTCGTTGTTGTCGGCATCGAAGCGACTTCAATTACCTGTGTCGACCATGTCGCGCCGATTAACCGCCTTGGAAGAGCGCCTGAGCATTCGCCTTTTAGAGAAGAAGGGTAGAGAGTTGGTGGCCACTAAAGATGGTGAAGCGGCCTTTGCAGCACTGAGTAGCAGCATGGAGTCACTGCATCAGGGTTTTAGTAGCTTGCTTGAAGAGCGCGATGCTATCCAAGGCAAAATAAAGCTCGCGGTGCCTCATAACTTCTATAGCGGTTTTCTTCGCCCTACTGTCGAGCAATTTCTTGCTGAGTACCCAAAAGTACAACTCAATCTCATCTTGAGCCAACAGCAAGTGGTGCCTGAAACCGATCGTGATTTGTTGATCACGTTTCAAATTTCCGACATGGACGGCATGATTGCGCGACCACTGTTTAAGGCCAAGCACGGATTTTTTGCGAGCCAAGAGTATCTGGATTCTCGCGAAGAGATTAAAAAGCCAGACGATCTCGAGCATCAAGAGTGGATTAATGTCGATGATGTGTTTGATATGCCACTCTACAAATCTGGTCAGTTAGAGCAGATGGTGACGATCAAACCTAAGTTCATCGTTAACGATATTTATGCTGTCGCGGCCGCTGCGCAAAAGGGATTAGGCATCGCCTCACTGCCTTTTCGTCATGTTTCTCCGGAAATGAATCTGATTCAAGTGCTCCCTGAGTATCATCGGGGTGATCGCCAAGCGTATTTAGTGTACAAAGAAAGAAAATATCAGCCGAAGGCTTTGACTTTGCTTATCGAGACCTTGATTGAGAGCGTTCGATCGTTCCATCACGATGAGCTGAGTTAAATGAAAAGGAGAAAGAAATGAAAGTAAGTTTTATCGGGCTAGGCGTAATGGGTTTCCCAATGGCAGGCCACCTAGTCAAAGCCGGTTTTGAGGTAACGGTATTTAACCGCACTCATAGCAAAGCACTAGACTGGGCTGATAAACACCAAGGTAAAGCCGCTGAGAGTGTAGCTGAGTGTGTCGCAGAAGCCGACGTAGTATTGGTTTGTGTAGGCAACGATGATGACGTGCGTAGCATGACAACCAGCGAAACAGGCGCATTGGCGGCAATGAAGCCAAACGCGATTCTTGTTGACCACACCACAACGTCTGCAATCTTGTCTGAAGAGCTTGAAGTCGCTGCGAAGGAAGCGGGTATTCGCTTCATGGATGCACCAGTGTCTGGTGGTCAAGCGGGCGCAGAAAACGGTGTGCTAACTATCATGTGTGGTGGTGAGCAAGCGCTATTCAACGACCTTCAACCTGTATTTGAAGCTTACGGTAAATCGTCCGTTCTGATGGGTAAAGTCGGCCAAGGCCAACGCGCGAAAATGGTGAACCAGATCTGCATCGCGGGTGTATTGAACGGCTTATCTGAAGGCTTGGTACTGGCTGAAAAATCAGGTCTGGATATTCCAACTCTGGTTGATTGCCTTAAAAACGGCGCAGCAGGTTCATGGCAGATGGAAAACCGCGCTACCACAATGGCGCAAGACAAATTCGACTTCGGCTTCGCAATTGATTGGATGATCAAAGATTTAGGCTTCTGCCTAGATGAAGCAGAACGCCAAGGTATCCAACTTCCGTTGACTGAAAAGACTAACAACGCTTACAAGGCATTGTCTGCTGAAGGACAAGGTCGCATGGATACATCAGTATTGATGAAAGCTGTCGTTGAAGAGACAAAGAAGTAGCAAGACAGAAGAGATAGAAGCTTCGTTTAGATAACTAAAAATAGCCGCTAATTAGCGGCTATTTTTGTTTGCATGAAACGATAACGAGCCTTTTTAACTCGTTTCAGACACTAACTATTTAGATTAAAGCCTATCTAGATTAAAACCTATATAGATTGAAGCATGACCCTTTTAATCACGTCATGAACAGCAAGGTTTAGAGGGCTTTGACGATCGACAAGACGCATGCAGGATACAAGATTTAGATCAATTCTAAGCTCTTTGGGTGGCTCTATTGTGTTAAGCGAAGCGTCCTTCCAACTATCGCTTAATACGCAGGCGTGGTCACCTTGCTCTAGAATTTGTCTCGCAACTGAAAAATTGTCCACCGTGATACTGATGTGAGGGTCAATTCCACTGCTTCTCAACATTTCTAAATATCGGTAACGTTCTTCATTCCAACCTTGGCTTCGGATCTTGATAAAAGGCAACTGCAATGCCTCTTCCCATGTTAGTTGCCCTAATGATTTTGATACGGCGATCACCAGTTGGTCGGGCATGATACGTTTCTGGAAGATATTCGAACTACGCTCTTCATTTAGAAAGTGCACACCTAAGGTGATATCACCGTCTTCTAATTTTTGCTCTGTATCTGATGTCCAAGTTTTCAGCTCTATTTGTGCTTTGGGAAATGTTTTCGAGAGCTCCCTAAATAAACTAACGCCTGAGAACTCTAGTGTGTAAGCGAAGAAAGCAAGGGTAATTGGCCCTTCGTAGGTGGCAGGGTCGAATGTCACTGGTGAGGTGGCGGAGTGCATCAAGGACAAGGCTTGTTCAATCTTGGGCAAAATAGATTTGCTGTAATGCGTTGGTCTTAACCCTTCCGTGGTGCGTTCGAAAAGTGGGTGCCCTAATTGTTCTCTTAGCTTGGTCATTTGCTTGCTGATGGCGCTTTCTGAGATCCCCAGTTTCATCCCAGCCCTTTTCAGGCTATTCGACTGACACAGTAATACAAAGGTACGCAGCAAGTTCAAGTCTATGCTTTCCATTTTGGCAAGTCCTATTTTCCACACTTTCCATTTTGGAAGTATAAAGTGATCACTATCGGCAGAGCAAATAATACTCTTCCAAATGACATTCACTTTGAAATATAAAGGTCGCTAATATGAAAACACTATTTCCCCTTACTGCTGTCGCTTTATTCTCAACCAGCGTTATTGCAGCGCCAACCATCGTCACGGAAGATAATTTTGCTCAGGCATACACCAATATGCGTCTCGGCGCGGTAGTAGAGAAAGCAGGCGGTATCAATACATTCTTTGAGATGCCAGTACCAAGCAGCGTTCCAGAAGAGCAGTTCGTTGTGCGAATGAATCGAGATACCTTTTACTCCGTTTCTGTCATCGATATGTCGAACGATGATGTCTACGTGACGGTTCCAGAAACTGACCAATATGTGTCACTGCAAGTCGTGGATGAAAACCACGAGACGCAGCCAATGATCTACGGTTCGGGTCGTCATAAAATCAGTGCAAAAACCGACCACGCATTCGTTATTGTTCGTGCGCTTGAAGATGACGCTCGCCATAACCTTAAAATTGAAACAGGCAGTGAGAAACCGTTTGTCGTAAAAGAATGGGATATGGCGTCGTTCAAGGCCACGGATAAAGCTGGCAACATCGATTTCAGTGACGGATATGACCAATCAAAGGCGTTTGGTAACGAAGAAAGCGGCCAAACTGATTATATGAATTACGTCGGCGCAGCTGGCGGTTGGGGTGGTGCGATGGTTGAAGACAACATCTATCAAACTAGCCAGTACTTCGATGCGAATGCATGTTACGAGACGACTTTCAAAGATCCGAAGGCTGGCTCATTCTGGTCGGCGACCGTATATAACGCTGATGGACGCATGTTTAACGATAAAGCCAATATTTCGAGTGAAATGGCACCTGTTATGAACAGCGATGGAACCTATACTCTCCGTTTCGGATGTGAAGGTCAGCCAAACAACATTCCAACTATGGACGGTAATAACACGGGTAAATTTAATGTGCTAATGCGCCACTACAATCCAAGCGAACCAGTGAGCAAAGGCGAGAAAGGTTACAACCCAGCGACGATGATTAAGAA
Source organism: Vibrio sp. Scap24 (assembly GCF_013394185.1). Taxonomy (NCBI): domain Bacteria; kingdom Pseudomonadati; phylum Pseudomonadota; class Gammaproteobacteria; order Vibrionales; family Vibrionaceae; genus Vibrio; species Vibrio sp. Scap24. The sequence goes on from NZ_CP041333.1 coordinate 89,057, forward strand.
AGTCGGCTAATTTTAGTCGTTGGTTCTGAAAAATAAAGTAGTCTAAGACTCATTTGAAACATTAAAAATAGCCGCTGATTAGCGGCTATTTCTGTTTGTGTGTATAGAAGTACATGCGAAGCGTTGGTTTTGCTATCCGTCATCGGACAAAAGCGTAATGGTTCGCTTGTTAACTTATCAATGAATTGTCCCAAGTATGGAAAACTTGTCGATATTACTCTAGAAGAGTCCAATGAGAGATTCAGCGTTTTACGAGTAGATAATCTAAAGAATAGCCAGCTTTTGAGACTAATAACTATCGATGTAACGGATGAGCTTCGTTCTTTGCTTTAGCTTGTATTGAATCGGTTTATTCAACGGCCAGATACGAAAACGCCAACTATTTAGTTGGCGTGTTTTTATAACAACAATAAGTCACAAAATCTTGATTAGCATAGTAAAGCTAAATTATTTAACCATTGTCCCAACGTTTACGAAGTGTGGCTATTTTTGCATCCGCGCGTAATGAATAGCCTTCGGGATCACAAAGTCTAACAGACCCTTCTGGCAGGCCAAAAACCTCTTCTATCGTCGAACGAATAGACCCTACACTTGCATCCGAGCGAGTTGCTCTTTGTCGGGTATAAATGGCTCTAGATTGTGTCGTATCATCTGTACATTTTATAACGTCAAGTTCGGTAGCATCGACTTTGCCTTTGTTTTTTAACAAGTCGCCGGCTTCATAAACCTTAGCGTTGCTTGGGTATTTGGCATAGTCTTCATCCGTATATTGATAATCATCATCTTCCAATTCTGATGATTCTTCGTACTGATTGAGGCCAGAGTCGACAAACCAAGTCGAGTCGTCTTCCTGTCGCCAAACAGAACCATCCTCGATGTGAAGCCTACGGCTTGATTGCTTTGCGAGAATTGAATCGCCGTAGCGAGCATCTACTCCTTTTGTCGATTGGAAGCCGTCCAAAATTAATTCTAGGGCATTTGAGTTCCCCACAACACCAATAAAAACTGAGCAACCTGGCTGCATAAAGTTGGCTGATGGCATCTGTTGTACATAAACGGTTGCACGCAGATTCGGGGACGACTCTGCTAGCGGTTGTAAGCTCTCAATAACAACATCGAGGTAGTCATGGCAACTCTTCGTAAGGCTACCGAGATCTACTTCTACTGTATCTATAGCTTTTGCTGAATTAATGAAATGCAAATCACTAATCAATCGTTCCATTTTTAAATCTCCAGATTCTAAATGAGGATGATATTCAAATATTTCGCTTTAAAATCGTTTAATTACTCAAGTGCTCATGTTCACTGACTAAGGTATCAACAATGAGACTCATCTGTTTCATCATTTGGGTCTCAGTATTTTCTAGCCATTCATAATGTTCAGCTATCGCCTGCAATTGTCTATCCAGAGAAAAAGAATGCCTGATCAACCTCTCTAACATCGGTTTGTTTATAATCGTGATAGGTGGCGAATAGACTGTTCTTGCAAGGTGACATACATTTTGCAGATATAGCTGAAGCTCAAGGATCGAGTTATGTTCTCCTAGAGAGTCTGAATGTTTTTTCTTCGTATCTAATAGTCGATAAAGACTGACCATTGGATTTGCGATCTCGATTGGAAGTTCAGGAAAGTAAGGTGTGTTCATATTGAGTTCGTCGTTCCGGCTTTTAAAAATAACAGGGCAACAAAAATGTGAATTGAGACTAAGGCCGTGGTGCGCAGTGAATATAAAATCCACTGCGTACTCATTAGTCAATTATTCATTGACCAACTGAGTAGGTAGTGGATCTAAAGGAGAGGTCATAAACGGAATGTATCCCTCACAACCATGCCCGCTAAAATTTCATTTTTAGCCATATCCATTCTGTCGATGATAATAAAATTATTATTAACAGTATCTTAGGGTGATCTTACGGTTATTTCTTTGATGCAGGATACAAGATGCATAAAAAGACTTTAAAATACGCTTGAAGATTAACTTTCCGAATCAAAAAGTTAGGATATTGATGATAACTTTGTGAAACTTTTTTATCGTCAATGCTCACCATTTCCATTGCATAAAGGGGACTGAGAATCACTAACCTTATAGGATGAATAACTCTAGTTGAGGAAATGCATATTAACAGCGTCTGAATGACAATTTACTCGATCTAACAAGGAGGTAGAATGAGTCAGCTCTGCTCAAGGTTTGAATTAGAAAATGTCAGATTACGTTTGGCTTATCCATTTTTTTACTTTTTATCTAATGCCCTCATCACTCACGACCCAACTAAACCATTCACTCCTCATTATTACCATTCGTCGCATTGATAAAACTGCATGACAAATTCTAGTTAACCTTTCAACGTCAACATTTGAAAGGGATTAGAAATCATGACTACTGTAAACACGACTTACTCACTTACTTCTCAATTTAAGCGCTCATTTTTGATTGGGCTTGTTTCAATCGCTCCTACGTTAGCTTTGGCTAACCCAAGCTCAGATGTGCTTGATATCTACAACCAAGCCGCGCAAGGCAATGAAGACATGGTTGAGGTGGCTTATGAACGCCTTAACGATACGCTGCAACAAGACGGCGCGACGCCACTGACTTTGGTTTATCTAGGAAGCACAGAAACCTTAATGGGGCGCGATGCGTTCTTACCTTGGAACAAGATGAAGTATGTCGAAAAGGGCTTATCGACCATTGATAAATCACTCGTTCTACTTAAAGACGAAGACCAACCGATTCATGAGCAGCCTCGTGTTCAAGGATTACCAGATTCTTACCTGACTCGCGCTATGGCTGCGGTGACTTACACCTCTCTACCCGACATGTTTAACCATTTCGACCGTGGTTATGACCTGTTCCTCTCGCTACTGGCTGAAGACGCTTTCAAGCAACAGCATTTCGCTGCGACATCGTGGATTTACCGTTATGCAATTGAGGCATCGATTCGTGCTGAAGACCTTAAGCAAGCACAAGCTTGGTTAGAACAAATGGAAACTGCCGATGCTGGCAACATCGAAACTATGACTGCGAAGGCGCTAATAGCGAAAGCCAAGTAACAGTTGCGAATGCTAAACAATGAGCGCGAAAGCCAAATAGTAGCTGCGAACGCTTAAGAATGGATTGGTAATCGGAGGACAACGGGATGATTGAATTTAAAGGAATCGGCAAGTCGTATCTCACGGGAGGACAAAGTGTAGATGCACTCAAGGGAGTCGATGGTCAGATTAAACGTGGTGAAATGGTTGCACTGTGCGGCCCGTCGGGATCGGGAAAAAGCACATTGCTGAACATCCTAGGTTTGTTGGATATGGACTATCAAGGCGAGATCAATATTGATGGCCAAGCGTATCCAACAGAACAGATTGCTGCTGCGCGTTTTCGTCGCCAGTCGTTGGGTTTTGTATTTCAGCGCTTCAATCTGGTTCCTGTGATGACAGCGCTTGAGAACGTCGCTTATCCATTGATGTTGAACCAATGTTCGAAACAAGAACAACAGACCAGAGCTCAAGACATGTTAGAGCGCGTTGGGCTAGGGGATTACGTACATCACCGCCCAGACAACCTTTCAGGCGGCCAGCAACAACGTGTCGCGATAGCCAGAGCGTTAATCCACAACCCAAGCCTAGTGATTGCCGATGAACCGACTGCCAGCTTAGACAGCCACACTGCTAACCTTGTGATCGACATCATGAAAGAGCTTGGTCATGAGATGGGAACCACCTTTATTGTCGCAACGCATGACCCAAGAATGGCGCAGCGTTGTGATCGAGTGATTGAACTTATCGACGGACAACTGGCACCACAAGCCACAGCAAGGGAGGCTATCTCATGGGCAAGTTAACACAAAGAATGAGCACGTTTTTGTTTCCAACCTCGGTGCGTTTGGCGTGGCTTAATTTATTGAGAAATAGTCGACGCAGCCTGCTTTCGGTGTTGATCATCGCCATTGCCGTATTTGCACTCACCAGTGCGGGCGGTTATGGGCTTTACACCTACGAATCCTTAAGGGAATCGACCGCGCGCGATACCGGTCATCTCACCTTGAGCACGCCTGGTTATTTTGAACAAGATGAAGACATGCCTCTGAGCAATGGTCTGGATAACGTTCAAGCGCTAACCAAGAGCATTATTGGCGACAGCGACGTGCGCGGTGTTCAGCCAAGAGTCTACTTCAGCGGTTTGGTTTCTAACGGTAGTAAGTCGACCATCTTTATGGGAACAGGCGTTAATGAGCGTGAGTTCGACATGAAAGGGCCGTTTCTTGATGTGCGCAGCGGTCAGACTCTCTCGGATGTGAAATCGCCAAGATACGACAACCAAGAACCACAAGTGATGCTGGGAACTGACCTTGCTCGTAACCTCAAAGTTGCGGTTGGCGATTGGGTCACATTACTCGCCACCACTAGCGATGGCGCATTGAATGCCTTTGATTTTAAGGTGCAGGGTATTTACTCGACAGGCGTTCCTGAGCTGGATAAGCGTCAGCTGTATGTACACATCACCACAGCTCAAGAGCTTCTAGCCTCAGACCGAGTTAGCACTTTATCGGTATTCCTTTTTGAAACCAGCAAGACATCGACCGTGCAGCAACGCATTGAGGTGTTACTGAATAGACAAAGCGAACAACAAGGTTCCGAAATAGAGATTACTCCATGGCAAGATCGCGCGTTTTTCTACACCAAGGTTAAAGACCTTTACGACCGTATATTCGGCATCATGGGCGCAGTGATGGCATTGGTGGTGTTCGTATCGCTGTTCAATACCATGACCATGTCAGTCACAGAGCGCACTCGTGAAATTGGTACCTTGTCGGCACTCGGCAGTTACCCTTCTGAGATCGTGTCAGGCTTCTTAAAAGAGGCAGGGTTACTGGCGGTGATTGGCAGTGCGATAGGTGCGCTAGTGAGTGGCTTAGTGTCGGTGTTGTTACTGGTAGTCGATATACAAATGCCACCACCTCCGGGTCGAACCGAAGGTTACCCACTCAACATTTACTTCTCACTAGAATTGGTCGGTTACGCCACCTTAGGTGTGCTGACGATATGTTTGCTGGCTGCTTATTTCTCTGCTCGTAAAGGCGTGAATAAGCCAATCACGGAGGCGCTGGTTTATGTGTAAATTAACTCGTTCATTCAATACCTTGGCTTTCGCGGTGGGCTCTGTTTTAGCTTTGGTTCTCGTATCGACACCAAGCTGGGCAGTCGATTCACAGCAAGTCACAGAGATGATTGCCAAGGCAGACAGCTACCGCTTGAACAGTGCACAAGCGTCCAAGGTGGTCTCTTTAGTGGCGTTATATCAAGACGAACAACTCGATAAAACCCGTGAGTACAACGTCTACACAAGACCAAATCGGGAGTCGTTAGTGGTCTTTAAATCGGCCGTAGAGGCAGGTCAAAAGATGTTGATGATTGAAGATAATTATTGGCTACTGATGCCGAAATCTCGTCGCCCAATTCGTATCACACCGATGCAAAAGCTATTAGGTGAAGCTTCAGTAGGGGATATCTCGACGCTGACGTGGAGTGAAGATTACCAAGGTGAGTGGGTTGCCGAGCAACAAGTTGAGATGTCGACTGGCGAGACAATCGACACCCATCACCTAAAGCTAGCGGCGAAAACCAAGGGTGCGAGTTATCAATCGATTGATCTGTGGTTAACAGCAGATCGTGCATTTCCAATCAAGGCAGATTTGTATCTGCGTTCAGGAAAACTAGCCAAGCAAGCGTGGTTTACTGAAGGCGTGCGTGATGGATTACCAACAGTGGTGTCGATGACCTTGCTCGATAAGATTCAGCCGAGTAAGAAAACCGTGATTGAGTATCGCGAAGTGATTGAACAAAGTTTGGAAGACAAATATTACAACCCTGCCTACCTATCGCGTAACAGCGTGTCTGGGCTGTAGGTGAGCGTCATGAAAGCTTCCAATCGCCGATTCCACATAAAGTCTTCAATCGCTACTTTGCTTGCCTTGTCTTGTGTGAGCAACACGATTCAAGCGGACGATCTGAGCTTGGCGTGGGACTGGCAACTGAGTGCAGAAGCCGTTGAATCGAGAGAGTCGCCATTCAGCCCCTTAGCGTCTGATAATCGTCAGTCTTTAAATGGCTTGCTGGATCTAGAGGTTGGATATAACAATTGGCTTGGTCTGTTTGCAGTGAAAGCCAACGACATTTTGAGCAATAACCCTCAAGGGCAAGAGGCGAGCTTTGAATCCGAATTCATCGTGCGCGAGTTGTTTTGGCAAGGTGGTGTTGAACTGTCTAATTCTATAATCGGTGACCACTACCTCGATGTCACGCTCGGCAAGGTTCGCCTAGATTGGGGCGTGGGATATGGCTATCGCCCTTTAGACATCATCAAACCTTATCGCCAAAATCCTGTGGGTATTGTGGCAGAAGAGGGCGCGGGTGTGGCCTCGGCGTCACTGTTCGATATGACGGGCGAGTGGACACTGCTTTACAGCGATTCATCATGGACTTCCCAAGACGTGAATGAGTTCGAAAAGCAGAATCAACAACAAGGTTTTGGCTTACGTCGTTACAACTTAGTGGGCGACCACGAATATCAATGGGTCGCCTATTACGACGATGTACGCCACGGCTTGCTTGGAGCGAGTTTGGTGTCGGTATTAAACCTCGCTTGGGAGTTTCATGGTTCGATGGTTTATCAGAGACAAAGCCTTAGCTACAGCCAGCCTGATTCAATGCTTAAACCTGTTTATTTAGAAGAACAGGGCGAGGCCTATCAAGCGTTAGCCGGATTAACATGGGCAAATGACACTGGCCACAATGTGGTATTGGAATACTGGTTTGATAGCCGCGCTTGGAGTAATTCTGAGTGGCAAAGTGCGATAGAAAGTGCAGAGTCTTTGTCGGTTAATCCGATGACAGCTTTGTTGGCCGGCTCTTATGCGCAAGGCTATCAGCACGCTAATTTGGTTCAACACAACATCATGTTTCACTGGTCTTTGGATTCGACACATGGCTGGCTTGAAGATATCACGCCAACATTTGATGTGATGTTGTCTCCACAAGACGGTGGTTTTATTGCTACTCAGTGGCTCAATTATCAGGCGTTAGATAATGGCGACTCATCGTTGGAATTGGAACTTGCTGCACGCTTTCTAGGCGGTAAAAGTGATTCTGCTTACGCCAACTTACCCGATAGTCATATGATTCTTATAAATATCAAAGGACGATTTTAATGAACACTTCTTCAAACAGTCGGTTGTCATGGATTAAAAGCTTCGCGTTCACCACGTTATTTTGTGTTCTTATTGCGATTACAACCCATACGATTTGGGGCGGCGGATTAACGGTTAATCTAGCCATCAGTTTTGGCTTTGGTTATAGCGCTGTGGGTTCCTCTTTCATCTTGGTGAAGTTGTTTAAGAGAACATCCAGAAGGCTTGAAGTTGCCATCTCAATGGTGGTCGCGATGACCTTTGGTACCCTGAATGCGCACTATTGGTTAAACGGGTATTTCGGATCCAATATCTCTGATCTTAAATCTGTGGTGCTGTTGGGCGTTATCTTTTGCTCGGTTTGCTATTACTACTTCTACTCAAGAGAGAAGCAGCTGCGTGCCGACAATGAATTAGAAGTGGCCAAGCGCCGTCAGGCCGATCAAGAGAAGGTGGTGGTGCTGAGTCAACTTAAGCAGTTGCAAAGCCAAATCGAACCGCACTTCCTATTTAATACACTGGCGACCATTAATGTGTTGATTGAGAGCGACAGTGCGAAAGCCAAGCTGATGCTCGAAAAGCTGACTGATTTGCTGCGTGTGACTCTGAAGAACAGCCGTACTGAGCAATCGACCATCGCACAAGAGGTCGACTTGTTGGATGCTTATCTTAACATTCAAAAGATACGCTTAGATGAGCGCTTGGCGTTCTCGATTGAGACGCACGACATCAGCGATCAGCAAATGATTCCACCATTTTTGGTTCAACCTTTGGTTGAGAATGCGCTCACACACGGTATTGAGCCCAAAGCGGCGGGTGGCCAAGTGAATATCCGCATTACCCAACAAGCCGAGCAGTTGAAGATTGAAGTGGCTGATAATGGCGCAGGGCTGAAAACGCCCTCGGTGAATACTGGCCATGGTGTTGGGTTAAGCAATATTCGTCAGCGAATCGAAACCCTTTACGGTGATAAAGCAAGCCTCACGATCACCGAGCAAGCTTCGGGTGGCGTGGTATCAACTATCTTATTACCGAACATCAGGGAAACTAGCTCCGAGAACGCAGAGCAGATGCTCTAGGCACTGCTACGAAATAAGTACGGTTACGAAAACAGACGATTTACAGTGTGAATTTAAAGGAATAATAATGAATAACCCAGCATCAAAGCCAAGTGTCACGGCGATTATCGCAGACGATGAAGCACTGTTAAGGCACCATCTCGACAAGAGTCTGGCTGAGGTTTGGCCTGAGCTAGAGATCGTCGCTAAGGCACAAAACGGGCTAGAGGCGATGCAGGGTATTCAGCAACTTGAGCCTGATGTGGCCTTTCTTGATATTCGAATGCCAGAGCTCGATGGTATCTCGTTGGCGAAAAAACTGAACAAGTTAGCTTCGCCGCCATTGGTGGTTTTCATTACCGCTTATGACGAATACGCGGTCAAAGCCTTTGAGTACAATGCGATTGATTACCTGCTAAAACCAATCAATGAAGATCGTTTACTGGCCACATGTCAGAAGGTTCAAGCACGCTTGTCGAGCAATCAAACGCAATCATCTAGCATGCCGGAACAGCCCGATATCACGGCATTAATGAGTCAGCTTCAACAGTTATCACAATCGACTTCCCAGCAAACGCAGCCTCCTTATCTATCCCAGAAAAAGTATCTAACGTGGCTCAAGGCCAGTATCGGGGAAGACATCCACCTGATTGCCGTCGATGATGTGGCGTATTTCAAAGCCGAAGACAAGTACGTGTCTATATTTAAGAAGGGTCAAGAGGGTGCATTAGAGGAGTTTATTCTTCGCGTGTCGTTAAAAGAGTTGATTGCTCAGCTTAACCCTGATGAGTTTTGGCAGATCCACCGTTCAGTAGTGGTGAAAGTTTCCGCCATTGATAAGGTTAAGAAAGGCCTTTCTGGTCAGATGTCGGCGTATGTGTCAGGCGAGAAACTACCGATCAGCCGCGCCTCGCAAGCCCTGTTTAAAGGTATGTAGAAAACGAACAAAAGGCGATACATATAGGCTTTATAATTAATTCATGTAATTTATAAATCAAACATTTTCATACTTATATCGAGTGACTCTAAAATTTTAGTCGTTTGATTTAATGGCGAATTATTACACTTTGGCGATCGGATATATTGGAGCAAAGCCCTTCAAAGAGATCGTTATGAAAGCATACTATTTAGTCGTCGTATTGAGCTCCACATTGCTAGGTTGCAGTTCTACTCCTCAGCAACAAACGTTATTGAAATCCGACCCGTATTGGGTCACCGGTGAATTAGATAACGGCTTAACCTACCACGTTTACCCTGACCGAGAACAACCAGTATCGGTACGCTTACTTGTGCATGCTGGCTCTTTCCAAGAGAGCGAACAACAAAAAGGTTATGCCCATTTTGTCGAGCATATGGCGTTTAATGGCAGCAAAAACTTTTCAGGGAATGATGTAGTAGAGTTGTTTGAGCAATCTGGTGCTAGCTTTGGCGCCGACTTAAATGCTTATACCTCCTATCAAGAAACCCTCTATAAGCTAGATCTACCCGACAACAAGAATCTAGATAAAGCGTTGGCTTGGTTTAGAGATATTGGCGATGGTTTACTGTTGTCCGGAGATGAGATCGAAAAAGAGAAAGGTGTGATATTAGGGGAATTTCGACACACACGCGTTGAAGATAAACCGCTCTCATTTAAGTTCTACGATCATATGATTGAAGGCACGAATTACCAAACCAACGATCCCATTGGCAATAAAGAATCCGTTTCTAATGCGAATGTTCAAGAATTAAAAAACTATTATCAAACCTGGTATCAACCTCAGTTAACCGAGGTGATTGTCTCTGGTGATATCACTCTGGCAGAAGTGATCCCTTTGATTGAAAAAACCTTCTCTGATTGGCAAAGAGGCACAACACCGGTTCCCGTGAAGAACACATCAGCGGATTACAATACTCAAGATTTTGTGGCGTATGGATCTGGGGTTGAGCCACCGAGCATCGGGATAGTGATTGATCGTGGGCAAAGAGTGACACGCAGCCATGAGCAACAACATCAGCTTTGGCTAGATGATATTGCTCAGCAACTTATCCAACAAAGGTTGAATTCAGATTTTGTTGACGCTGCGTTGCCATTGCAATGGGTTGCTTCGACTCCCTATTTCTTAGAGTACCAAAGGTATTCTATTACTACGGTTGGCTTTCCTGTCGATAGTCGAGAGCAAAGTCAGCAGCAGTTTATTTCTACTCTCGCCTCATTGCGTGATCATGGTGTGAGCGAATATGAGTTTACGAGTGTGATACAGCAATACCAAGCGAACCTTGATGACATTAAGTCTAACTGGGAGAGAATGAACGCAGTGGCTCATGCTGACGGTAAGTCGACAGCACTGGTGATTAACCAGACGGTTCAATCACAGCTTGATTATAAGTCGAGTTTGAAAGAGTTTCTTGCGAGTACTGATCTGGAAGCCGTAAATGATAATTTAGATGATTTACTTTCTAGCCCTTATATTTTGGGATTAGGTTTATCGTCTAAAGAAGACTTGCAGGCAATGAATAACGAGCTAAAAGATGTCAGAAAAGCCTATAAAAAGACAGGTAACAGACCATTACTCGTTACTGCAAGCTCCGCGTTTAGTGTGCCTGCGTCTCAAGGCGAAATTGTAAAACAAGTTCAGGTGAGTGACGATCCTAATTTGAAGCAGTGGACATTAAGCAACGGCATTGAAGTTTTGTATCTCCGTAACTCTGAGGCTGGTAATAGTGTTGGGGTTTACTATGCCAGTGAGGGCGGAAAAGCGGCGCTGGATCCTTCGCTGTTTCCTGCAGTAGAGATTGCGCTGCCAGCTTCGGTTCGTAGTGGTGTTGGTAAATTTAGTGGTTCGGAGTTAACTGCTCACTTGAGACGCGAAGACATTGAAATCTATCCCTTCATCAACTTTACTCATCATGGCTTAGAAATAAGTGCCAAGAAAAAGACGCTTGCAGAAGGTTTAGCTGCGCTGCACACCATTGTTACTGAACCTAAAATAGACAGTGATCAGCTTGAGGCTGTGAAATCTGAATTTGCTCAAGATCGTACAGCATATTTAGAAACTCCAGTTGGCCAGTTTATTCAGATGGTTAATCGCAATAGCTATCAAACACGCAGCCGTCACATGATGCTTGAAAGTGAAGATATTAAGGCTGTCACGTCGCAAGATATATTAGATGTGCATCATCAACTCTTCCAAAAGTTAAGAGACAACACATTGGTTATTGTTGCTGATATTAACCCGGCTGAAATTAAGCCTCTTGTGCGTCAATACGTTGCTTCATTGCCATTAGAGGCCGCTGTGTCTCCTGATTATCAGGTGGCTTATAGTCCTGATTCGAAAGAACGAATGGATATATCCGTCAATAATGAAGACAGCAGTCAGTATTTATTGCGTGTGATTTCTCAGCAAGCTCGGGATCAAACCGCAAAAGATGTGTTTATGGACGATATGCTTCAGCGCGTGTTGTCGAGCCGTTTAACGGCTTATGTTCGTGAAGAGTTAGGTTTGGATTATGCGCCTTATGTGTATTCGGTTGCACAAGACAGTGAGCCGAGTTATGACTGGTTAATCGGCTCTTTAACGGCTCCAGAAAACTCAGATAAAATTGAACAGGCGATTGATAAGGTCATTGCTGAAGCGGCAAAAGGGATTTCTGAAGATGAGACTCGAACGGCCGCTAAGCAGCTTGTAGCTGACCTTACTCCACTTAAATATAAGCCCACTGAACAAGCTTGGTTTATCTCTCGTTATTTGATTCATGACTATGGTTTTGAGGCGTTGTTCGACCTGCAGGGGACGGTAGACTCAATTTCTAGTCAAGACATGACAGAGTATGCGAAAGAAATTTTTGGTGATAACAGCTATCAGTTGAAGAATCTGTTAAGCCCACAAGGTTAGGTCTAGTTTAGGTGAGTGGTTTTTCTTGAAAGCCACTTCTACTCTTTATATATGGATTCACTTCCAAGCCAAATGTTCAAGCATTTGGCTTTTTTATTGCGCTGAATCTTGATGAGGTTTGGCAGAACCACTTATTAGCCGCGCCTCGCAAGCGTTGTTTAAGGGTATATAGAGTCTCACTTAAGGTATGCAGCAAGCGGGTTTAAATGTAGCTCATAAGCTTTTATTAAAGTGCTACTTCAAGTGAATACAGGCGATCTTACATATCGAACGGTGATTTATAAAATGAAGATCGAGATCACAAAGATATTCATCGGGTTAAATATTAAATAATAATCGTTAGCTCAATCTGTATATTGTCGATGAATGACATTAAGAGGTTGTTATGAAAACATATTATTTAGCGACGGCACTATGCCTAACTTTGGTTGGCTGTAGCTCAACATCAAAAACTACCGAAAACTTAATCCAACCGGATCCAGCGTGGAAGTCAGGTCAACTGGAAAACGGTCTTACCTATCATGTTTATCCTGATCACGAAGAGTCTGTTTCTGTACGTTTGGTCGTGCACGCGGGTTCGATTCAAGAGACTTCTCAACAGGAAGGTTATGCTCACTTTGTCGAGCACATGGCATTCAATGGCAGTAAAAACTTCTCTCAAAACGATGTAATTCGTCTGTTTGAAGATGCCGGTTCTAGCTTTGGTGCGGATATTAACGCCTACACCTCTTATGAAGAGACGGTATACCAGCTAGATCTGCCCGATAACATCGAGTTGCAGTCTGCCTTGACGTGGATGCGTGATGTGGGTGATGGCCTAGACATCGCAAGCTCAGAAGTTGAAAAAGAGAAAGGCGTGATTCTGGGTGAGTTCCGCATGGCCCGTCTTGATGACAAGTCATTCGGAGAGGTCTTTTATGACCACTTGATTGAAGGTGGTCCGTATGAATATCAAGATGCACTGGGCTCGAAAACGTCGGTTGTAGAGGCAACGCCGCAAGGCTTAGCTGACTTCTATCAAACTTGGTATCAACCTCAAATCGCCGAGTTAGTGATTTCAGGTGATGTAGACATCAAAACCTTGATTCCATTGATTGAAGAGAAGTTTTCAAGCTGGGAGCGTGGCGACACCCCGAGACCAGAAAAGCAGAAAATGACCTCGTTCAACGAAGGTGATTATGTTGAATACGCAGGAAGAGAAGCGCCGAGCATCACTCTGACGTTCAACCGCGGTTTAGATAGAGTTGAAACTCATGCTCAACAGCATCAACGTTGGTTAGATGAAACCGCGCAACAAATCATTCAACAGCGACTCGAAGCGGTATTCAATGATGCAGCGCTGCCGACGCAATGGGTAGCGTCCGATAACTATCGAATGGGTTCTCTGAATTATTCTTCAATCAGTGTTGGCTTCCCAGCAGGTGGTCGCGAGGTTATCCAACAAGAGATGCTCTCTACATTGGCATCACTGCGTGACTTTGGCGTGTCGAACACGGATATCGTTGGCGAGCAGCACTACTACCAAGACTTGCTGGATAATATCGAGCACAAGTGGGACAAAATGGACAGCGTTGATCACGCGAACTACAAAGCCAGTGCGCTTGTGACTGATCGAATCGTCCAATCTCAGAAAGACTATCAAGCCAGTTTAGAAACTTTCATTGCGAATCTAAACCTTGAGGCGATTAACGACAACATCAAAGACCTGCTTTCTGATGATTACTTCCTTGTTATCGGCTTGGACGATTCTGAAGATAGAGCGGCGATCATCGACTCGCTAGATGGTTTAAAAGCGACTTACAGCGAAACGGGAATACAGCCACTCGCGATTGCGACAGCGAATGCCTTTGCTGTACCAAGTTCGCAGGGCGAGGTTGTGCTTGCGGAACAAATGTCCGTCGACCCATACATCCAAAAGTGGACGTTAAGCAATGGTATCGACATGTGGTACCTGCGTGATTATGTGGCAGGTGATGATGTTGGTGTGATGTACATGAGTCTCGGCGGAAAAGCCGCTTTGGATTCAAACTTATACCCAGCGGTTGAGGTTGCGTTACCTACTTTCGCTCGAAGCGGTGTCGGTGAATTTACGGGCTCTGAGCTTTTAGCGTACTTGGATCGTGAAAATATTCGCGCCGATTCCTTCATTGGCAATACTCGTCATGGTATTGAATTTAATATTACTAAAGACGGCCTTGAAGACACGTTTGCTGCGCTTTATACCTTCATCATGGCTCCTAAAATTAACCCTGAGCAATTAGACGCGGTGAAGCAAGAGTTTGCACAGGGGCAAGAATCTTTCTTAGACAGTCCTGTTGGTCAGTTTGAACGAGCAATCAACCAGAACATCTATGGTCAGGACAGTGGTCACCTGTTTGTTGATAAAGAGCGTGTTGAAGCGGTTTCTGTGGAAGACATCGCTAATCTTCATCAGCAGTTGTTTGGTCAAATGAGACATAACCAATTGGTGGTCGTGGGTGACATCGACCCTAGTGTGTTGAAGCCTTTAGTTCAGAAATATCTAGCTTCGATTCCATTGGAACAAGCGGCTGTGCCGGACTTTAAGGTGGCTTACAAGCAGCCATCAGAATCACGCATTGATCTCGCCATCAACAATGTGAACAGCGCAGAGTACGTCTTACGAGTCATCTCAGAGCCAGCAACCGAAGCCGGTCAAGGAGCAACGGCAAAAGATATCTTCACGGAAAGCTTGCTAGAACGCCTGTTGGCGACTCGTTTAGATACTTATATTCGTGAAGAGTTGAGCTTGGATTACTCGCCTTATACATATTCAGCGTCTGCAGACGGCGAGCTGAGTCATGAGTGGGTCATCGGTGCGATGATAGCGCCTGAAAACGTAGATGAAGTGGAAGTGGCGATCGATAAGGTGGTTGCAGACCTTCTACAAGGTGTCTCTGAGGAAGAAATGCGAGCGGTTGTGAAACAGTTTGAAGCTGACTTTACGCCTCTTGAGATGAGCTCTATTGACCAAGCGTGGTACGTGTCTCGTTATCTACTTTATGGTTACGACATCGAAGCTTTGTCTCAAGTTGAGCGTGTTGCTAGGTCGATCAGCGCGGAAGAGATGAATGCGCTAGTGCAACGCATCTTTGGTGGCAATAGCCGTAAAGTTAAGAACGTCATGCGACCTAAACTTTAACTAATACAATTGCTTAATGTATGCATTGTTTAAAGCCAAGCCTTGTTGCTTGGCTTTTTCTTTTCTTTAGAACGATGATGCTTAATCGGTTGCATCGTATCATTTTCTAAAAAAATGTTTTAAATCAAGACAGCGTTTCATTTGTATTGTAGATTGACGATCTACGAGAATGTTGTTTGGATATTAGATTGCTTAAACTGGGTACCCGATTAGTCTTAATGTTGTTTTTACTGAGCTTTGGCTTAGTGAATTCTAACGGCTATTCGTTTCCTTCTAAGCCGTTTCAAATCGAGACTGCTCAACAGCAATCTTTAGCTAATAAACAGTCTTCTGCGGAAAAGCAATCTTCTTCGGAAAAACAATGTAAGCAAGCCGCGGTTGATGATCCATCAGCCTATTTAGAGTGCGATAAAGTTCAGTTGGGTGCCGCGTCTGTCGGTGACAGTTCCAACTACCACGATACTGAATCGAGCCTTCAAGCGACCACTTACCGACGTATATTAACCAATGAGCAAGAAAGTGGGGCCGATCTAGAGCCTTCTTATCATCTGCTTATCGACTTTTCTCCTCCTTCTTTACTGGCCTCTCTGTTGGTCAACACACCTCTGTTGGATCAAAAACAGCACTGGACCAGTATTGTGAGTTCTCCGTCTTCCCGGCTTTCTGGGTGGAAAGAGGGCAACATACAATATTCCCACTTTCGAGATCTTCTTAGCTAATCGTTTGACCCCAAATTGGTCGTATCGATGGTCACTTGTGCCCGTTGAACTCACCAGTTAATCAAATATAGCGACACATAATTTTAGCCTCACTATCGTTCAATCAGCTTGTTCTGGTTGTCGCTAGTCGTCGCTCGTGTTCGCAAAACATTAGTTATACCAATCGTAGTAAATAACTGGTCACCCTAGCTGGTTAAAATGCTCGAACATTTACTGTGATTGGTAAAAAGAAGAGATCTTGACTGTGAAAAAGCGCATTCCAAGAAAACAAATCAACCACTACGCAAAGTGGAAATACGTGGTGCTTATCGCCACCATCATCATCATGGTTCTGAGTGCTCTACCTTCTTGGTATGGCGAGAATGCTTCGGTCCAAATCAGCAATCGTTCTGAGCAAACTATCGATGCTACTCAGGTAACTCAATACCTTGCGAGTGAAGGCATCCAAGCCAAATCAGCCTTTCAAAAAGACAAACGTTTAGTAGTTATCCTAGAAGATGCCGAGCAACAAGCGAAAGCTAAAGAAGTGCTTAATGAGCGCCTATTGGACAACGCAACCGTTGCTCTCGCGATGGAGCCAGCAGCACCAAAATGGTTGACTGATATGGGCTTCGCACCGATTCAGCTAGGCCTTGATTTACGTGGCGGTGTGCAGTTCTTATTAGAAGTGGATATGGAGCCGGTTTACCACGCACAAGCGCAAGCTATGGTCGATGAGATCACTAGCCAAGTACGTTATGCCCGCGGCAAAGTGGTGAACAACCAAGTGGAATTCAATTTCCGCACTGACGCGGATTTCGAAAAAGCACAAAAGCTGATCCGTGAAGAGTTCCCGCAATGGCTACGTGATAGCTCAGACAAAAAGCTGACTCTGACGCAATCTGAAGATGAACAAAGAACGCTACGTAACCTAACGGTTCAACAAAACCTGCAAATCATGCGCAGCCGTATCGAAGAACTTGGCATCACAGAGGCTTCAATTCAACGCCAAGGTGAAAGCCGTATTCGTATCGAACTTCCGGGTGTACAAGACCCAGCAGCCGCGAAAGACGTGATTGGTGCAACGGCATCATTGGCGTTCTACTCTGTTTACGACAACGCAACGCGCAACACTCAAACGCTAAAAGATACAGATGGCAATCGTGTTGTTGTCGCTCGCAAAGCCGTTCTGAGCGGTGAACACATTATCGATGCTCGTAGCGGCATCGGTGAGATGGGCAGCGCAGAAGTAAACATCACGCTAGATTCAGCGGGTGGTAAGAAAATGTCTGAGTTCTCTCGTCATAACATCGGCAAGCCAATGGCAACCGTGTACAGCGAGTACAGCCGTGACAGAGCCGGTAACAGCGAGAAAACCAGTGAAGTGATCAGTGTGGCGAACATCCAATCTCAATTGGGTAGCCGCTTTAGAATCACGGGTGCAGGTAGCATGGCTGAAGCACAAGAGCTGGCTCTATTGCTTCGTGCGGGTTCATTGACTGCGCCAGTGACCATCATTGAAGAGCGCACCATTGGCCCATCTCTGGGTGCTGAAAACGTCACGAACGGCTTTGCTGCTTTGGCTCTTGGCCTTGGTCTAACTCTCACGTTTATGGCGCTATGGTATCGCCGCCTTGGTTGGGTCGCGAACGCTGCATTGGTCGTCAACATGACCACTCTATTTGGTTTGATAGCGATGCTTCCGGGTGCGGTATTAACCCTGCCTGGTATTGCAGGCTTGGTATTAACGGTCGGTATGGCGGTCGATACCAACGTACTTATCTTCGAACGTATTCGAGACAAAATGAAAGAAGGGCGCAGCTTTGCGAGTGCGATCGACCGTGGCTTTGATAGCGCGTTCTCTTCAATTTTCGATGCCAACGTCACTACCATGATTGTTGCCGTGGCTCTGTACACCATTGGTAATGGACCGATTCAAGGGTTCGCATTAACCCTAGGTTTGGGCCTTCTAACCAGTATGTTTACAGGTATTTTTGCGTCACGCGCGATCATCAATTTGGCTTGGGGGCGTGACCAGCGCCACGATGTAAGGATTTAAGCATGAGAACTTCAACAAAAGTGACTAATTCAGACCGCTATATTTCAGATAACAATATGACTCGCCTTCGTAAGGTGATGTCTGTGATCTCTATTGTGCTGTTCATGAGCTCTGTGATGCTGGTGGCAGTAAAAGGCTTTAACTGGGGCTTGGACTTTACTGGCGGTGTGGTTGCCGAAGTTCAGCTTTCTGACCAAGTAACCAAAGACGATTTAAAAACAAAACTGGATGCGGCTTTCCAACAAGACGTACAAGTTGTTGGCATGGCAGAACAAGACCGCTGGACACTGCGTTACAGCCAATTGACGGATGTACCACAGCCTAACCTAGTGGATGTTTTGTCATCGGTCAGCGACCAAGTGCAAGTGCTTAACAGCAGCGTGGTTGGCCCTCAAGTCGGTCAAGACATGGTTGACCAAGGCGGCTTGGCGGTATTGGTGTGTTTCCTAATGATCATGCTGTACCTGAGTGTACGATTTGAATGGCGTTTAGCATTGGGTGCACTTGCCGCGATCATCTATGACGTGACGCTTATCTTGGGCTTATTCGCCTTTACTCAGTTCGAGTTCAACCTAACGGTACTGGCGGCGGTGTTAGCGATTTTGGGTTACTCACTCAATGACTCAATCATCATCGCCGACCGTGTGCGTGAGATGCTGCGTGGCAACCCTAACGGTGATACTGATAACTTGCTTAACGAATCAGTGAAAGCGACTTTCTCGCGCACTATGGTGACGTCAGGCACTACGCTAATCACTGTATCAGCGCTATGGTTGCTTGGTGGCGCGGCACTGCAAGGATTCGCAATTGCTTTGGTTGTCGGCATTGTCAGCGGTACGTGGTCTTCAGTTTCAGTAGGTATTACTCTGCCTAAATTGCTTGGCTTACAGCCTTGTCACTACCAAGTAAAAGCACCTGTAGAAGTTGAGGGTGAGTACCCTTAGGTTGTCTATTCGCTAGCAGCACAAGTTAGCAAGTAACGTCACTAAAGCCCTTCGTTTGTAATAAGACGAAGGGCTTTATTTTTTATAAGAGTCAATCAGTTAGTCAAAAGAGAGGCTATTTCAAAAAACGATAGATTGAGCAGGAAAGCCCTCAGGATATGAAGTATGTTTATATGACGTCAGTAGAAATGAGGCAAGGGAATGGAATATCGACATCAATGTCATGTAGGCGACCACGGTGATGCACTGAAGCACCCCGTGTTGAGTGCTCTGGTTCAGTCATTAATGCAGCAGCATTCACGCCTCAATGTTATCGACACACACTCAGGGACTGGGTGTTATGACCTAACAACAGCGCCAAGTAATCATGCAGGCGAGTTTGCCGAAGGGGTGGGGTACTTATGGCGAAACAAGGCTTATCTTCCAGAATCATTCGCGTCTTTTATGTCGGTGCTGGAATACTACAATCCTAATCAGCTTATCACGCTTTATCCCGGCTCTGCGGCCATTACCTATCAACAAGGTCGAAGCCAAGACAGCTTCTATTTTTCCGATATTCAGCAAGATGAAGCCGACTTACTTCAAACCAATATTGAGAAGCTACAACGTGATCTGGATGTCTCAAGTAAGCTCACCATTACCGCCGGCGACGGGCTTAAAGCGCTACCTGATGATGTAGCTAAGCATGATAGCCATCATCTGATCGTTATCGACCCACCCTATGAAACCGATGCTGAATATCTCGCAGTGATTGATGCCTTGGTGAAGGCTTATCAGCAATCTGAGAAAGTCTCTGCGCTGATTTGGTATCCGCTGTACACCGATGACAAAAGCTCACTGATTTTGAACCACTGCGTGACAGCAGTGAAAGATGGTTTGCTACCAAGCCCGATTAAATCGGAATTACGACTGCGCGATCCTAAGGGCGATGACCGACTCATCGGCAGTGGTTTGTTGCTGTTTAATCCGCCTCAAGGCATTGCCGGAAAAGTGGCTGACACGCTCGATTACTTACATAGTCAGCTCGCAACCAATGGTGAGGGTTATTGGCAAATGAGAAGTCTATAAATCTGATTTATATGGGATTTATGATGAATTTCTAGACGCTGTTCACTAAATCACTGTTATTTATGTGGTTTAAATTGACCAAACGCTAACTTTTATCGATTGATTAATTGCAGTGAATCATTTAAAAATAGAATATCAATGCGCACAAGTGCATAATGGCTCATAAGTTAAATAATTAGTCCCAGATTAATATCAGATTGTGGTTTACCCCCTAAACTGCATTAGGCTCGCACTAGTCATGCGAGCCTTTCTTTTGCCTGAAGGAAATGTTTACAACAGTTGTTCTTCAATCTTTAGTGCTTTCTCGATGAGTTTCGCATTGAAATCTGCAGCTTCCACTGAGTAGTGCGCTTTACGATGGCAAGTCGGGCAGAGTGCAATCACGTTTTCAGGACAATCTGCACCACCATCCGCTAACCGTGTCAGGTGATGTACTTCTAGGTAAGGGCCTGTCTTAGTCTCAAAAGGCGAAGGCACTTCACAACCTTCACAGATACCATCTGCTCTCTTTTTCGCGTAAAGCTTAATGGCTTCACTACGATATTTTACATGTGTGAGTTGTTCTTTGGTGTCAGTTTTAAGTGGCGTCGAAGCTAAAGCGATGTCTCGTAATTGCTTTAATGATTTACTTTTAGTTGGCTTAGTAAGGTATGACATTTTGGGAGATTGAACTGAATCCCCAATACTTTGCGGTACGATATCTAAATGGAAAACTATCGCATCACGAAGTTGGTCGTTCTTGTCGGGGCGTTGCTCAATGTGATGACAGATGTAATTACAAACACCGACGAATCTAACAAAACCAGTTGAGACAGATTCAAATAAGAGAATCTCTTTGAGGTTGTTTTGGTGTTCAAAGATGGCCAAGTTTCCTTTAACCATTTTCATATCACCTTCTTGCCCTTCTCCTGTATATCGGAAAGTGCCGTCTGCACTAAAACCATCAGAGTAGCCAAACTCTTCGCCCGCATCGCTAGTGAAGATAAATACATACGGGTGAGCAGCCGGTGTAGCGATACCACCGTATTGTTGACCTTTGTAATGACCGTGTATCTCTGCACGTCGATTGTAAACCTGTCCTACATTGAACAATGGAGAGTCCTCATTTATCCGTTTGAATCGGAATTATTATTGATATTTTTGTAGTTTATGTTTTATTTAAAGTTTAAATATAACAGTGGTTTAAGTGAAAATATGCAAGTGGATTCTTGGGTGTGAAAAGGTATCGGCTCAGTCACGTTTCTAGAGAGGCAAGCCTGCTGGACTCATGCAGGCTTGGTGTTTGTTTAATGCTTTGTCATTACAAAGCTGGATAATCGATGTAGCCTTTTTCGTTGCCGCCGAATAGGGTGGCGCCATCAAGTTCTGATAGTTCGCTGCCGTTTTGTAGGCGTGATACGAGGTCTGGATTTGCCACGAATGGGCGACCAAATGCGACGAGATCCGCGTAGCCTTTATTTAGCACTTCCTCGGCACGCTCTGGTGTGTAGCTGCCTGCGACGATGATGGTATTGGAAAACAACTCTCTCAGTTCGACTCGGAAGCTTTCAGGAATAACGGGTGCGTCATCCCAATCGGCTTCTGACAGGTGCAGATAAGCGATATTACGAGCTTGCAGTGCTTTTGACGCTTCTAGAATCGTTGGCACGATATCTGGGCAGTTCATGTCTTTGAAGGTGATGAATGGAGCCAAGCGCACGCCAACTTTGTCTGCGCCAATCTCATCAATGACGGCATCTACTACTTCAATCAAAAAGCGAAGTCGGTTCTCGCGGCTTCCACCGTAGTTGTCGGTTCGCTTATTCGAGTTCGTTCTTAAAAATTGATCGATAAGGTAGCCATTACCGCCGTGGATCTCGACACCATTAAAGCCTGCTTCAATGGCTTTCTTCGCTGAGTTCGCAAAATCTTGAACGACACGATCGATGTCTTCTTGGGTCATCTCCCTTGGTTGGATGCAATCGACCATGTTGCCGTTACCATTCTCGTCAGCAATCCACACCTGAGTTTCTATTGGAGCCAAAGCTGACGGTGCAATCGGCAATTCGCCCTTTTGAAAAGTAGGATGAGACACGCGACCGACATGCCATAACTGGCAGAATATTGCGGCACCTTGTTCTTTCGCGGCTGTGGTTACTGATTTCCAACCTTCAATTTGAGCGTCGGTATAAACGCCGGGAGTGAATGAGTAACCTTGAGAGTCATCAGAGATCTGCGTGGCTTCGGTGATGATTAAACCTGCACTGGCGCGTTGCTGGTAATAAGTTGCCATCATGTCGTTTGGTACATTGCCCGGTTGGCTAGTACGAGCGCGAGTCATGGGTGCCATAACGACGCGGTTTTGCAGTTCTAGGCCTTTGAGTTCTGATGTTTCAAATAATTTATTCATGGTATCTACCTTGTTTTAATTCAGTGTTCTTGAATTCAGTGCTTTTAGTTTTGTGTTCGGGCTATAAGCCGCGTTATTTGCTTTCTGCAGGGCTGAAAATAGAGTTGCTCTGTGGCTTTTCTGCTCGGTTGGCTTTGGCGATAAGTAGCAAGCCAATGACAGGGACAACAACGGCTGCGAACGGAATCATTCCTGCGCCTAGTTGGCTGTCGAGTACCATGCCGCCAAGGAATCCACCAAAGGCATTGGCCAAGTTAAACGCTGAGATATTCGCAGTTGCTGCTAACTCTTGGCCTTCACCACCGTGGTTCATTACTCGAAGTTGCATGGCAGGAACGTTCGCAAATGATGCAATACCAAAGACAAATGCAGCTGCAACGAATAGGATTTTGTTGTCTACCACTAGGCCCACCACAACCAGTGAAGCGATCATCGCGACAGCCCAAAACATGGAAGCTTTGCCTAAATCTTTATCGGAAGAGCGGCCGCCCAATGTGTTACCTATGATTAAGCCAACACCGACAATCACTAAGATCCAAGTGACCGATTCTTGGCCGTAACCCGTGATGTGCATGGCGATAGGTGCAAGGTATCCGTAAAGTGTCATGAAGCCAGACCAAGCAAAAGCGGTGATCGCCAAGCTGATAAGCAGCATTGGATTTTTGAACGCCATAAGCTGAGTTTTGATGTCTTTCGCTTCGCTGTGACCCGTTGATTTGATAGATGTCAGGATAGAAACCATCGCAACAGTGCCAAGTGCTGCCACGGTAAAGAAGGTGGTGTGCCAACCGAATTGCAAGCTCACCCAAGTACCCGCAGGCACCCCTAGAACGTTTGCGAGCGTTAAGCCTGCGAACATTTGACCAACGGCGCGACCTGCCATTTTTTCCGATACTAAGTTGGTAGCGACAACGGCACCGATGCCATAGAAAGGACCTTGCACTAAGCCTGCAATTACGCGGCTCGCGAGTAGCAATGGGTAGCTTGGTGCGAGTGCAGACAAGACATTGCCAATAATAAACAGCGCCATTAATCCAATCAAAACCATCTTCTTATTAAAGCGTGCAAGGTAGATAGTTAAGATCGGGCCGCCGATAACGATAGCTAACGCATAAGCACTGATTAGATAACCTGCTTGGCCTTCGGTGATCGAAAGGGATGTGGCAATTTGTGGAAGAATGCCTGCGATAACAAACTCAGCGGTGCCAATCGCAAATGCCGCGAGTGTTAGTATCCAAACTTGGAATGGAATCTTTTCTTTATGGATGGCTTCTTGTTTCATGATGAGTTACCTGTGTAAGTTCTTGTTTGTTAGGACATTTAGAACCACGTCCTAACGATTGTTCTTTGTGTCTTTGTGTCTTTGCTTCTTTACGGAGTGTTAGCCGAGCAGCGCACCGCCATCGATGTCGATGATTGAGCCAGTCACGTATGGATTATTAATCGCGAGCAGGTAACCCATCGCGATTTCTGAAGCTTCGCCAACCTTGCCTGCGGGTAAATTGTTTTTTGCGTTGTCGTACATGGCTGAGCGAGCTGTGTCGTCCATGTTTTTGTAGGCTGTCGTCATGGTTAAGCCTGGGCTTACGGCGTTCACTCGAATTGGTGCGAGTTCTTTCGCGAGCACCTTAGTTACGCATTCTAGTGCGGCGTTGATGGCTGTTTTTACGTAAGTGCCAGCGACAACCTTGCGTGACAACATACCTGTGGTGAGTGTGATAGATCCGTTGGGCTTCATGTAACGTGCCGCATGTTTAGCTACGTTTAGGCTGCCCCAAAATTTGGTATCAAATGCCGTTTTCGCATCTTCAATCGCAACGTCTGTCACCTTTCCTGCCGGAGCGGATGAGCCCGCTGTCACGACTAAATGATCGAAGGGACCAATTGATTCGAAGTATTCGCAAATCGACTTTTCATTGCTGATGTCCACGCCTGTGTGGCGACTAGCAATGTGGACGATGTTGTTGTCGTTTCTCAATTGCATCGCTAGTGCTTTACCTATACCTGACGTGCCACCAATGATGACGAAAGTGCTCTTTTCTTGGTTCGCTAGTGTGTTGTTCATGATCTGAATTCCTGCGTGTTCTGCTGATGGTTGTCATTATATTTGTTCGACTAAATTTGATAATTGGCTAAAATATGAATTCATTATTCGGTTTAAATGAACAATAGGGCGAGAGCACGAATAGTATGGATAAGTTTTCAGACATGGCGATGTTCGTCAGTATTGTGAAGCATCAAGGGTTGGCTGCCGCTGGGCGTGAACTGGGTTTATCACCCGCGACCATGACAGCAAGGCTGCAGGCACTGGAAGAACGATATGGCGTGAAGTTGCTGAATCGAAGCACGCGACATGTGTCTTTGACGGACTCAGGCGAGCTGTATCACAAGGCATGTCTGGAGATATTGGATAATGTCAGTGAGGCTGAAAACCTGATTCAAAATGGCGTCAAAGAGGTTAAAGGCCCATTAAAGATCGCGGCACCGAAAGACATCGGCAAGCAGTACATCCTGCCAATCTTGTCGGAGTTTTGTCAGCAGTACCCAGATGTGATTCCTTATCTGTATTTGAACGACAACCTGTCGAACATTGCCGAGTCGGGGATGGATATCGTGATCCGCTATGGTGAGTTGGTCGACAGCAGTTTAATCTCTCGACGTTTATCTCCGAGCCGACGTGTACTGTGTGCCTCGCCTGAATATCTTGCCAAGCATGGGACGCCGTTGACGCCACAAGATTTGGTTGAGCACGACTGCTTGGCGATGCTGCGCAGCAATGAGGAACTCAAGACTTGGCACTTCCAAGATCACGACATGAAGAAGTCGATTACCGTTGTACCAAAGCGATTCTCAGACGATGGTGAAGTGATTCGCTACTGGGCATTAAAAGGTGAGGGTATCGCGCTTAAATCAGTGTTGGATGTGCAAGATGACATCAATAACCAACGCCTTGTGACTCTGCTTAATGGCTATATGAAGAACTTCAATACCTCGACTTCCGTATCAAGCGCCGACTTGAATGTGGTGTACATCAGCAAGAAGTACCAGCCGAAGCGTATTCGACTCTTCTTAGATTACCTTCTTGAGAACTTCAATGGTTTGGTCTAAAGGTCAGGCAAAGAGTAGACGCTTATCTACGCATGACGGATCTCTCGAACTCAGCGTCAGCTTACGGACAGAGATCATTGAACTGGTTATGATACCTGCAACATAAGGACGTGATTGGAGAGAGAAATGAAAGTCGTCGGTAACACGGTTATCCAACCTTTTCACAAAGCCACCTGCCACTGCGGTGCAGTCGAATTAGAACTCAGCTTGCCTAATGGAATAGAGAAGCCTCGTCGATGTGATTGTTCTATCTGTCGTCGTAGAGGCGCGATCGTGGGTTCTGTCGCGCTGGATGGCATCAAGATCCTTAAAGGTGCAGAACATCTCAAGCTTTATCAATTCAACACCAATACCGCGAAGCATTACTTCTGCTCAAACTGCGGTATTTATACCCATCATCAACGCCGTTCTAGCCCGAATGAATATGGTTTTAATATCGGTTGTTTGGAAGGGGTGAACCCTTTTGATATTGGTGATGTGGTGACCAACGATGGTGTCAACCACCCAGCTGATCGTTAATTTATTGAGCACTAAAAAGGGAAGGGATTATGTCTGAATACGGAGCGATCATTCGCTGGCAAAAAGCGCAAGATGAAGCCTTTAGCGACAACCAATACAGCCGCGGCCACACATGGGAGTTCGATGGTGGTGTCACTGTACCTGCTTCGTCTTCTCCACATGTTGTGCCACTACCGTTGTCGGTTGAGGAGAATGTCGACCCAGAAGAAGCCTTTATCGCGGCACTTTCTAGCTGTCATATGCTGACTTTTTTGGGCATCGCGGCTAAGCAAAAGTACGTCATTGAGTCTTACGTTGATGATGCGATTGGTGTGCTTGAGGAAGATGAGTCAGGCCGTTCGTCCGTTACTACAGTGACCCTGCGACCTAAGATTGTGTTTATTGGTAGCAAGGTTCCAACCCGTGCTCAACTCGACAAGCTGCATCACTTAGCACACAAGAATTGCTTTATCGCGAATTCGGTTAAGACTGAGATAAAGGTCGAGATGCGAGATTAGTTTTTATTTTTAGATTATTTTCTAAAAGCGTCGTCTTTTTGATTTCTCCATCGTCTTAAGGGCATTCATGCAATCCCAATGATTGTAAAAAAGACTGAAAGAATTATTTGAGGACACCTCCATGACAGTGTTTAAGAGTACATCGAGCTACGGTGAAAATGCGTTTATCAAAAGCAAACCGCAGATGCTACAGAACATTTATAACACCACGGATGTATTCCCATATTGGGTTGCCGATATGGATTTTCAGGTAGCGGAACCGATCACTCAAGAGCTGAATCGTTTGGTTGAGCGCGGTGTGTACTCTTATGAATTTCATGAACAAGGGGTGTTTGAAGCGCTGTCGCAATGGTATTCAAAGCGTCATGGTTTAAACCTTTCTGCGGACAAGTTTGTGCAAGTGCCGGGTGTGCTTTCTGGTATCGCCTTGTTATTGCGCCAGTTCACCAATGAAGGTGATGGAGTGCTTATCCATACGCCAGCGTATCACCAGTTTTCTAACTTGGTGAACAAGGCTAATCGTCAGGTCGTGAATAGCCCACTCATCAATGATGAGCAAGGTTACCGCATTGACTTCGATGGTATGGAACAGCAGATCATCGAACACAAAGTAAAAACGATGATTTTCTGTAATCCACATAATCCAACTGGTCGTGTGTGGACGCAGCAGGAAGTAACACAGGTTATCGAGATTGCTAAGCGTCATGATGTGTTGATCATCAGTGATGAAATCCACTCAGACATTATCTTTGAAGGTCACGCTTTCACGAGCTTGACCAGCTTTGATTACGACAAGGTCATCACCTTGATTGGCTCTCCGGCGAAAACCTTCGGCATGCACAGCATCTCCAACGGCTATGTGTACACGAACAATGATGAACTATTTGAAGCGTTCAAAACCAACGTAGCGGCGATGTATCTTGATCATGGCAATGCCTTGACCACGTTTGCGACGATTGCCGCCTTTGAAAAAGGTGAAGAGTGGCTAGATGGCATGTTGGTGTATCTGCAAGACACGGTTAAATGGATCACTGAGTTTGTTGAGCTGCGTATTCCTCAATTGAAAGTGTTCCAACCACAAGGTACTTACCAGGTATGGTTTGATTTTTCTGAGTTAGGTTTCTCGGAAGAAGAGCTAAAGAGCGTGGTGTTTGAGCAAGCTAAAATGGGGTTAACGCCGGGCGGCT
Organism: Vibrio sp. Scap24; assembly: GCF_013394185.1. Classification (NCBI taxonomy): domain Bacteria; kingdom Pseudomonadati; phylum Pseudomonadota; class Gammaproteobacteria; order Vibrionales; family Vibrionaceae; genus Vibrio; species Vibrio sp. Scap24. The sequence continues at coordinate 116,798 of NZ_CP041333.1, forward strand.
GGTTTGGCGCTGAGAGTTATCATTTTATGCGAATGAACATCGCTACTTCACGTGACAATATTGAGCAATCATTTACTGCGTTGGCTGATGCGATTGATGGCTTTGAGCAAGGTTCTGTAGTGAACTCAAATTGCTGCGATAAAGGCAATTCTAAAAGTTGCTGTTAAGTTCAATCTTAAACGGCAAGCGTTGAAATTAGAGCGCATAACGGCACAGCTTTAAATCTGATTAGAATAAAATAACCGCGAGTCTTCATAGCGCATGACTGGCGGTTTTTTTGTGTCTGTGTAATCCTACTCATGGTTTTATTGAGTTGTGATTGAAGTGCTGAGTTGCGAGTCCTAGCGCTTCAATGATTGATAGAGATTGGTTGGCAGAGAGTTATGTTTAGCGTCCCACTGAATAGTTTTGTACATCGTGTGAGTGATAAAAGCCAAGTGATGGCGAATGCGACTGAGTGTGGATGTCAGTTGAAGCGAGTTCGTCGTTCACGCAATTGGTTATTGGTCGCTCAAGAGCAACAACTCATTGAATTTAAAACCCTGCTCACTCATGAAAAAGACGATTGGATCGCCATTGCGATAGACAAAGTACTGCCTAAACCTGTGGTGTGTCTGGCTTCTCTGCTAGCGGCAACACCCTCGATGACGGTCGCTCAGTTAGTGATGGAGTCAGGATGTTCAATGGCAGAGGCAAGGCGTGCGATTGATGAACATGAAGGGTTATAAACACGAGCCTTAAGTAAGCCGACCATGTTGTGAAAAGGAATCGCGAGCAGCAAAAAGCCCGTAACGATATTGCGTTTTTCAGCGGAATATCGTTACGGGCTTTATCATCGGTGCTGCATTAAGCTAAGCCATGTGGCTTATGAAGCGTGGCTCGATTAAGAGTTCGCTACTTTTACACGAATCGTGTTTTTGCCAAGCTTAGTCATGTTCAGCTTGTTTAGTGCTGCTTTCGCTTCTTCGTGCTCTGGCATTTCAACAAAAGCAAAGCCTTTTGAGTCGCCAGTTTCTTGGTCTAAAACTAGGCTGCACTCTTTTACTGAGCCAAACTCAGAAAATAGCACACGGATGTCTTGCTCAGAAGTCGAGCGCGATAGGTTACGAACTAGAAGTTTCATAATAAACCTTGAATATGAATTTACGCCGAGCATTGTCGCACACTTTCATGCTCACCCTCACAAATAATTGTCTCGCGACTCTATTTCCTTGTCGCTCTGTCTAAGCACTAGCCGCGGTTTATCGTGATGTCTGATACAAAGCCATGCTCAGTGCTGGTTAACGCCTGTTGCAGCATGTGAGCGGCTTCTTGAGCGGTCATAAAGCTAGAGGTATCCATTGCTTTGCCACTCGTTCCCCAAAACTCGGTCGCCATTCCGCCGGGATAGACCGCAACGATTTTCATCGGGTGACCTTTCAGCTCCAATCTTACTGATTCGATAAAGCCTTTCACGGCCCACTTAGCAGCACAATAGGTGGACTCTTCCGCTTTAGCGCCTTGAGCTGCTGTCGACATAACCACAGCAATCGTCACGGGCTGATCTTTGTAACGCTGAACCAGTTCACGAACCAAAAAAATCGACGATTCGATGTTGTTTTTCAACATGTCGCTGATGGCCGAAGGATCCTGTTGTTCTATCTTACCGAAGTAGCCACTGCCAGCACTGTGAATCACGAGCTTAGGCATTTCTGGCAACGCATCAAGCATCTCGCTCACGGAGTGTGGGTCACAGAGGTCACACGCGTGGCTAATGGTATTCGCTGGTAGGCTTTTCGCTACCTCAGCTAAACGTTGTGCATTGCGACCCGTAATGGCGATGCGCTGAGTGCCTGTTGCAGTGTTAGCGTATTGTGTCGCGAGCGCTGCGCCTAAACCGCTGCTTGATCCGGTAATTAAAATCATACTGTCTTAGATTTGTAGAATTGAACCGAGATAGTAAGGGGCTGAGACGAGTTTTTCTGAGAACTAGGGCCAAAGTTGGCGGATGGCTTGATTGATGGGCTGCTCGGTAAGCTGAGATTAGAGACGAGTGAGGTGAAAGGGAAAATTAATGCATCTCGAGAGTGAAGTGCCTCAGAAAGTAAAAGCGCCAGCATAGAGCCAGCGCTTTTGAGCAATCAGAAGTGATTATTCGTCGTCGAACTGTTTAACAGTGAACGCGTCTTCGATTCGGTTAAGCTCTTCTTGTTCTTTAACTCGCTTCTCTTCTTGGAGAGTCGCTTTCATCTCGTTAAGGCGCTTTTTCTCTGACTTCGTTAGGAACTTCACTGCTTTTTTGTTGGTCAGTGCGTAAGCAACTACGTCTTCACCTTTTTCTCTGCGGTCGTTTACGCGTTGTGAGAAACGTTCATTGTCGCGAGCTTTACGCTCCGCTGAGGTCAACTTGCTCATGCTTTAAAGCCTTTTCAATTAATCATGGTAGGGAATCTACGCTAAGCGAAACAAACAGGAACCACTGAGTATGAGTCTAGCCCATTTGTATGCTGGTGGCGCATCTTAGCACAGAGGCATGAGCTTTCAGGTATGCAATTCGCGGGAACAAACAAAACAGCCCACAACATGTCGTCGTGGGCTGTAATTAAAGGCTGGCCAAATAAGGTGAAGCTAAGGCTCGCGCAATCAGATTTTCTCGATGTATAAGATGACCTCTCCGACCTTAAAGCCGAATTTAGACATCTCAGTTTTGTTGAACAATCGTTTGTCATCCATTAAGAACATCCAATCATCTAACACGACTTCATAAGTGCTGCCGTCGACTTCTATTTCTAAATCGTATTTCCAATACAGAGCCGAACCTTGGGTCTCGCCGTAAGCGGTGCCTACTACATCATTGGCAGTACCTGAATAAGTATTTTCGCCGGTTTTAATGAGGTTCCAAACTCGTGTTGAACGCTCACCATCGGCAAAAGAGAACCACTCTTTGATCTCTCCATTGTCACCGTCCCACGTGGCTATAAGCTTGGCGTCGAAGCGGCGCAGTAAATTGCCAGAACGGTCGAGCACGATGCCGTAGGCCATTAACTCGCCATTAAAGAAAGTCTCAAGCTTGAGCTCGGGAGTGGTGTCTACGTGGTTATCTAAACTTGCAGATCCACAGCCTGTCAGCCAAGTGAGAGAAAGCAGTGCTAGAACGAATTTTATTATTTTTGTTTTTGGACTCATTTATTTAAACCTAATAATTGTTTGCGAAGGCCGGGCTCGGATGTGTTTTCAGATAACCAGATGGCTAAAAAGGCCTCGCCAAATTGTTTGTCTTGGATAACCCCGATAGGTTGCTCGTCGAAGTAAAAGCGGCTGACATTGTCTTCAGCGACACGAATCGTAAGCGTGCTTCCTGCTTCTACGTTTGGCCACATCGCATATAACGGCTTCAACCAACGCTGAATGCTGTTATTTGAGTAGCCAAGCTTGTTCCACTGGTCTTCGGTTGCATCGACTAAGTCTTTGCTATCGATAGCGCGGTAATATTCGAGCTTGAGTGCGCGTTCAGAGTTGGTTGGTGTGGTGTAGAATTCAGCAGAGTAGAGCGTCCAAAACAGATAACTCATTTCGCCTTGACCGCGTTTATTTAGGTCATCGACGGCAGAGGCTTGCGCGTTTGCGGTAAATAGCAGCGCACCAAAAATTAGGGTTAGAGTGATGAAGCCGAAAAGTTTGCTTTTGGTCTGCGTATGAAAGTTTGATCGCGCACCAACGCGACTAGTGCCGCTCTCTGATTTGAACGCTTGTGCAGGGTTGCGTGAATAAGCCATAAGTCACCTCGTTGTCCTTGCCATTTCAGGTTGTACTAAGTTGGAGTAGGCGGCCACCAGTAAGGGCAACAAAATCCCCCAACTCATTGCAAGGGCAGCAACTACCGATGCATCTGGCCAAGTAGTAAGGAGAGCGCCTGCTTTGATGCCTCCCCAATAACTACTAGTACCTGCTACGAACCCTATGGCGAACAAGATCACTTTCGAGCATTTTAAAAGCCAATTAAGGCTGTGATTGAAGCTAATCAAAAACATGATCCATAGGCAGATGAGCCACACTGGAAACCATGATTGATTGGCAATTTCAGAATCGACGGCAAACACGCCGAAGTGGAGCATGAGGCTATCGAGTAATAGCCCCAACGGAAGTAAACAGAGTATTTTCAGATCGCTATTGCGAGTTGGAGAGAGAAAGAAGTGCACGGCCACAATCAGTGGCGCGATGAACGGGGCTTGCGCGGTAAAGAATGCACTGCAAACCCAGGTCGCTTGAAACAGAACGAGATTAATAATCCAAAACCGTTTCATCTTTTGCTCCAAAGTAACGAGGTTTTCTTGCTACAACATGGTGAGTGCTGATCACGCGTTCTAAGAATGCACCTTCACAGTAGCAGAAGTAGAAGATCCACAAGCGTTTAAACTCTTCTGAGTAGCCCAGAGACTCTAGCTCTTCCCAACTGTTTTCAAAAGCAACATTCCAGTCGTTCAGTGTGCGAGCGTAGTGTAGGCCGATGTCGTCAATTTCTTGAACCACGAGGTCGGTACTGGTCGCAAGATGTTGGGTCATGACTGAAACGGAAGGTAAACAACCACCTGGGAAGATGTACTTCTGAATAAAGTCGACGCCTTTGCGGTACTTCTCATAACGGCTGTCAGCAATGGTGATGGCTTGAATCAACATCTTGCCTGAAGGTTTCAGTAACGAAGAACACTTCTCAAAGAAGGTTTGCAGATATTCGTGACCTACCGCTTCGATCATCTCAATAGAGACCAACTTGTCATATTCACCTGTGAGGTTGCGATAATCCTCTTTTAGTAGAGTGATTTTGTCGGTTAAACCAAGCGCTTTTACTCGCTGTTCAGCAAGCTCGTGCTGAGCATCTGAAATGGTAGTGGTAGTCACATGGCAGCCATAATGTTGCGCCATGAATATCGCCAAGCCGCCCCAGCCAGTGCCGATTTCGACCACGCTATCTGATTCTGAAAGTTCTAAACGCTCACAGATGGTTTTCATCTTGTTTTGTTGGGCTTTAGCAAGGGTTAACGCGTCTTCGCTGTAGATAGCTGATGAGTATTGCATTGAGCTGTCTAGAAATCGCTCATATAGCTCGTTACCGATATCGTAGTGAGCCAGAATGTTGCGTTTAGACCCTTGTTCGGTATTGGCATTCTTACGGCGCAATAACAAATTTTTGATGCGAGATATCCACTGAGTCTTGTCGTCCAACTCGTCTAGTTGCGCTTGGTTGCGCGCCATGATTTGGATAACGCGAGTCAGGTTCGGGCTAGTCCACTTACCATCAATATAAGCTTCGGATGCGCCAATACTGCCGTTGATAACGACATCTCTAAAAAAGGTCGCATCATGAATCACGATTCGGCCTTTCAAGTCTGCTTCTCGATCACCAAACACCGAATGCTGATCTCGCTCGATGATTTCAAGCGTTGCGAATTGTAGGCGTTCTAGCACCTTGAAGATTAAAGCTCGATATTTACAGTTGCTTGAAACAGCAACGGCATTAGCTTGTTGTTCAATGTTGTTGTTTTGTTTTGCAAGCTGTTCCATGTAAACCTCGCTGAGAATTCATTCTAACTTTTTTCCAACTAAAGTCGGGTGCTGTTCTTTGGTTTTATTCACCCGAGTCGCTAATTGAGCTGTACTATTTAGTTACTGTGAGGACACTTAAGACGTTGAGTCTGGGTGCGCCACGAACGGTACTTTTTTTAGGAATAATTTGAGAGCCTGATAATAGATTCCCATCACGACTTTTATCGTCATTGCCGGAATCTTGAATACCGTTCGTCTAATGTTTTTCTTGGTCACAGACTGCTTGGTCAGTGCCAGTGTCGCATCGAAAATTTTGTCGCTTCTTCGGCTCTCGATGTGAACGAGTGTTCGTTTCGCTGGTGGCTTAATTTTCCAAAAGTAGGTCATGTTTAAGTCCATGAACGGCGAAACGTGAAACTCTTTCTTTACCTTCAGCTCTTGGTGCATGTCGATGAGGTAGTAGTGTCTTTCTCGCCAAGGCGTGTTACTCACTTCAGCCAACATATATTTGCAATCGCCTGTTTCGTCATAACAGAAGAAGCAGTTGATCGGGCTGAAATAGATACCTAAACAACGGCACTGTGCCAGCATTGTTACACGGTTTGAATCAGACCAAACCCCACCAAGTTGTTGCACTTTGGAAGCTATACGTTGCTTGAGTGATTTAGGTTCATCCGCTAATACATTTTCTTTTTTTTCAGCGAGATAATCCGATTCGACAAAGCGAATCGGGTTGTACCATCGAGTCCCAAACAGCACACTGCGTGCTGTGGTTTTAGGCAGTTCATCAAGATCCAGCCCCATCATATAAAGCTGGTAACTGAACTCATGAGTGATGTCGCCAAAACGGCGATGTCTGACGTTACCCCAATAGATACCGCTGAGCTCTTCACTCTTTTCGGATGCGATCCCCATGTCGGGTGTCATGGTGTGCATGTTCATAGTACTGAACTCGTACTCAAATCTAAGCCGAAGCGTTTAGTCACATCAAGCGCACTGTGGACGCCATCTTCATGGAATCCGTTGTACCAATAGGCGCCTGCAAAGTGGGTCTTGTTTTGGCCGCAGATTTTTTCACGTTGTTGCTGTGCGTTCACCGTGTTCGAATTCAGAACAGGGTGGTGATACACAAAGCTTCGAATGATTTTCTCTGGGTCAATCGCTTCACTCTGATTCAAGGTTACGCAGAAGGTGTCTTGGCTTTCGATACCTTGCAGAATGTTCATGTTGTACGTCACACAAGCTGGTCGCTGGCTGTTGCCGTCGAGCATGTAGTTCCAGCTCGCCCACGCTAGTCTTCTGTCTGGTAGCAGGTTGGTGTCTGTGTGCAGAACCACTTCATTGCGGCTGTAAGGGATCTCGCCGAGTACCTGCTGCTCTTGTTCAGTTGCGTCACCAAGTAGGCGCAGAGCTTGGTCTGAGTGACAAGCGAATATCACTTCATCGAAGTCTTGTGTGCCGCCATCTTCAAACTCAATCGTAATGCCAGTCTCTTGGCGGGTGACCTGTTTGATTGATGTGTTCAACGCGACTGGTTTGCTCAAGCGCGAAAGAATGACCTCAACATAAGAGCGAGATCCTTTCGGTATCACATACCACTGCGGGCGGTTGGCAATGTCGAGCAGGCCATGGTTATAGAAGAACTGAATAAAGAATTTAAGCTCAAACTCTTCCATCTCTTCTAAGCTTGTCGACCAAATCGCGGCGCCCATCGGTAGAATGTAGTGCTGGCTAAAGAAGTCGGAAAACTGGTTATCACGCAAAAAACTGCCAAGGGTAACGTCAGGTGTAAACACATTGCTTTCGAATTGCGCCTTACACAATTTGTTGAACTTAAGAATGTCAGAAACCAAAGACCAGAACTGCGGTTTGAAGATATTACTTCGTTGAGCAAACAGAGAATTAATGCTGTGGCCGTTGTATTCAAACTTGGTGGTTGTGTTGTGAACGCTGAAACTCATCTCGGTGGGTTGCCTTTCGACACCCAGTTGCTCGAGGAGTTGGTTGAAATTTGGATAGGTTCGATCGTTGAATACGATAAAGCCAGTGTCGATAGAAAACGCCAAGCCTTGATGTTCAATATCAACAGTGGCGGTGTGACCCCCAACGTAATCATTTTTTTCGAATACCGTTACGTCGTGGTGCTTATCTAATATGTGCGCGCAAGTGAGTCCAGAGATGCCTGAACCAATAATGGCGATTTTCTTCATTGTTATACCATCCTTGAAGCGAGTTTTTGCCAAACTGGAGTTGGAAGCATTCTTAAAAGCTTCATCAACATGATGAATCGTCTTGGGAAATCGATCTCACTCTTTCCTTGAGCAATACCAGTTACGATTCGCTGAGTTGCGGCCTCACTACTAATAATCATAGGCATAGAGAACGTATTTCGCTCGGTTAATGGCGTTTCTACGAAGCCAGGGTGCACAATTGAGACATGGATGTCGTGCTGTGCCAGGTCAACCGAAAGCGTTCTTCCTAAATATGTGAGTGCCGCCTTTGAAGCGCCATAAGCCTCGGCTCTAGGCAAAGGCAAAAAGCTGGCGCTTGAGCTTACCAAAACCAAGCGACCGCCGGGTTTGATATTTTTGAGCCACGCTTTTAAGGCGTAGCCAATGGAGATTAGGTTAATGTTGATGACGCGCTCGAAAAGCTCCGCATCAAAATTCATTGGGTCGTCGATGTACTCACAATCCCCCGCGTTCAAAATCAGCAGGTCGAGCGGCTGGTCTGGGTCTAGCTCAGGGAAGTTGTGGTAATCGGTTAGGTCAAAGCAAAGTGGCTCTATCGATGAGTGAGATAAATCCGTCTCGCGGGAATCGACTAAGGCTTGCAGTTTGTTTGGGTTACGGCCACAAGCAATCACCTGATGCCCTTGTTGAGCATAATCGAGTGTCAGTGATTGGCCGATACCTGAGGTCGCGCCTGTGATCATAATACGCATTATCGGCTCGCTCTTTTCTTGATGGATTTGATTGCGTAGCCCAAGACTGGGATGTGCTCATACAACATCGAGCCGACGTCGAGGTAGTCTCTGTGATAGATCACTTGGTCATCGAGCATCTTCAAGTGGCTGTGGCCTTGAACTTCGATAGGCTTTTGACCATTCAATTGCTTGTGAGCGAATTGCATCGTCCAATACACCGCGGCTTCGCCATTGGCTTCAAAAACGTGCTCGATGTGGAAATCACAGCTGGTCACTTGCGTGTAGATGTTCTCGAAGTAATGAGTTAGCGCAGCAATTCCGCTGACATGATGCAGCGGATCTTGGAATTCGATATCAGGGTGATAAACCGTCTTTAGCACGTCGAAATTGTCGGTTCCGAGTTCTCGATACATGTTGAGAAAGTTATCAAGCCATAGAGAGTTATCCATAATGTTCACTCTAATTATTTGAAAAAGGCTAAGGCTCTCAATCGTGCTTCTTTGTGTTCAACGATGGGTTGCCAGTATTCGCTGTTAATTCCGTTTTTTGCAATGTAATCGTGTGGAAAATGCACATGCTTGTCGGGAATATTTTGCAGCTCTGGTATGTACTTACGAATAAAAATTCCTTTCGGATCAAACTTTTCACTCTGGGTGATTGGATTGAAAATTCGGAAGTAAGGTTGAGCATCACAGCCAGTACTTGAAGCCCACTGCCAACCACCATTGTTAGCGCTGAAATCACCATCGATAAGGTGCGTCATAAAGAATCGCTCGCCCCAACGCCAGTCGATAAGCAAGTGTTTGGTCAGGAAGCTCGCCACCACCATTCTTAGTCTGTTGTGCATCCAACCTGTATCAACCAATTGGCGCATGGCTGCATCAACTAACGGGTAGCCGGTTCTCCCTTCACACCAAGCTTTGAAGCTCGAGTGATCCTGATACCAATCTAAGCCGTTGTACTTTTGTTGAAAGTTAGCGCCTTTAACCAGTTTAGGATGATGAAACATTAAGTGCTTATAAAAATCTCGCCAAATCAATTCATTAAGCCAAGAAAAGGCAGACAATTGCGAGTCAAACAACAGATCTGGTTGTTGCTGAATCAATTGAATTGCTAACCATCTTGGGCTCACTGCACCGATCGTCAAGTAAGGTGACAGGCCAGACGTTCCTTTGACGGAAGGGATGTCTCTCAGGTGTGCATAATCGTTGACTTTGTTAGCCAAGAAATTAGGGATCACGCTGCTTAGTACATCTTCGCTCATTGGCCAGCGACTTGAATCAACGCGAGGGAAGTCGAAGTCGTAATCATCGGCAAGTCGATAGGCTGAAAGGTTGCTTGGGAACTTCGTTTTTGAGCTTTGGTCAGCAGGGCTTTCAGGCGGCATCACCGGAGCATGACTACATTGGATGCCTTTAGCTTGTACCTGTTTTAACCAAGCGTTTTTGAAGGGAGTGAATACCTTGAACATCTCGCCTTGCTGATTAAGCACACTACCCAATGGCAGCATCACGTCGCAATCGCTGATTTGGAGGTTCACACCGCGTGTTATGAGTTGTTGATCGCGAGCTTGCTCATCCACTTCAGGCTCTGAATTGGCGTAAACAGACTGAGAATCGAGCTGTTTGCACAAGTCGATAAGCTTTGTGGCTTGGTCATCAAAATCTGTGGCTTTGAGGTGCAGCAGGGTGATACCGAATTCAGCGAGCTGTGATTCGAGCTGCTTGAGGTGTCGGTAAATGAAATCTGCTTTTATTGGAGCAAGGTGATGTTGTTGCCACTGCTTCGGAGTTGAAATAAAAACGGCGATAGAAACGCCGTTTTCAACTGCAGCGACGAGAGCTGGATTATCGTGAATCCGCAGGTCTCGTCGTATCCATAGAATGTCGCTCAATATCCATATCTCAGTTTAAGTTCTTGCGGGTGAGGGTTGAGATAAACCTGTGATTCTAGGTACTCGTTCGGATATTCCATCAAGTAGTGGTTGATCAGTGTCAGTGGCACTAATAGGGGAATAACGCCCTCTCTGAATGAAGCAATTTGGTTCGCAAGCTCTTGCTTGTGAGCGCTGCTCAGTTGCTTCTTAAAGTAGCCTTGTAAATGCTGCAGTGTGTTGGCGTGACTGCCACGATTTGCGTGATGTGATAACGCCGTCATCAAGCCTTCGATGTATTGGTCTGCAAGCTCGTTAATGTCGAGGTCGTTGCCTGCTAAAAGCTTACCAAGGCGTTTATAACCTTCTACGTGGTGACACATCACTAGGTATTTATGAGCACTGTGGAATTGAATCAACTTGTGCTTGGTAATACCTTCGTCAACTAAGTCTAACCACTTCTGGTAAGTGAACACGCGAGTCATGAAGTTCTCACGCAGGATAGGATCGTTAAGACGACCATTCTCTTCAACCGGAAGCAGCGGATTGCCATCCATTATCTGTTGGGTGAACATACCCACACCTGTTGATTCAGAGCCACGGCCATGATGGTGATACACCTTCACACGCTCCATGCCGCAAGTTGGGCTCTTCTGACACACGATGAAACCCGCTATATGTTGGTTGTTCTTCGAATAGTTTTGACCAAATTCGATTAATTCATTGGTTACATCACCAGACCCGTCAGGACGAGAAACGTGGATGATGTCGTCTAACATTCTTGTTTGGCGAATGGTTGGACGTGGAGTTGGAAGACCAACGCCCATCTCTGGGCAAACGGGTTCCAGCTCAACGTAATCTGCTAGGTCGTCTGTACAAAAACGAGAGCGTTTATGACCTGTATCGAAACGTACTTTGTGTCCAGCGACACATGCACTGATACCTATTTTAATTTTCTTTTCCATTGGCCAACTCCTTTGCTCTTGCTCTGAGCTCTTTCTTATATTTCAACATTGCTAATCGTACTTACAGAGCTGGGTGTGTTTTTAATTTTTACACCGTAGATGTTTTTATTCAGATGTTTGGACGATATACAGGGTAGCTTCATGCCATCCTGTATATTTATAGCCTGCAACTGGGTTAATAGATATATTTTCCAAGTGGATTGAATATTTGACTTACACCTTTTGTGAAGTAGAGCGCGTCACTTGAAACGGTCAAACACACACAACCTTCTTTGGTCGCAGGTTGGTGAGTATGGTTACCATCCAACCAGATGAAATCGCCTTTGTTGTAGACGCCCATTTCGTCTTCGAAACTGCCTTCTAAAAGCAGCGTGATCTCGAAGCCTTTGTGAGTGTGGCAAGGCACTTGTCCATCTTTATCGATGTGCAACAAACTCGTATGGTGTGCTTCGTCATCGAAATCGAGTCTTGCTCGTGAAATTTTGCCTAGGTTCATCCAATCTTTTCTCGCCACTGAATTCAGAGCGCGAGGAATTGTGAACGTAGTATCTGCAACGGTAACTTGCTCTACCTTAGGTTCAACTTCCACCGACTGGGATAAATCAGCAGTGATCTGCTCGATTGCATCAAAGTCGAAATCCATGTCGTCCATTGAAAAGCCGTCTAACTCTTCGCTCGCAAACGCAGGTTCCTTATCAAAGGCATTGTTAGCCGCTTCGGCCGTTAACTGCTTCACTTTCTCTTGGCAGTGTTCACATAGCTCTACATGGCTCGACACAATCAGAGACACTGAGTCAGCAAGCGTGCCGTCAACAAAATCTTTCAAAATTGCTTCGTTAGGGTGATGTTTAATCATGGCTTTGTTCCCCCATGTGAACCTTGAGTTTGGCTAAAGCGAGTCTTAGACGTGATTTCACGGTTCCAAGCGGGACGCCAAGTTGTTGTGCAAGCTGCTCTTGAGAGAGTTCTTGAAAGTAAACGCCTTTGACAATGGTTTTCTGAGCCAGAGGCAGCTTCTCTATTTGAGTCATCACGTGTCGGCTCATCAAATGATCGCCAAACGGTAATTCATCGCTTTGAGATTCAGCAACCATCGCGTCGATAGGCCAGATGTCGTCTGCGATTGTCTGTTCCGCTTTGGCCTTTACCTTACGCAACATATCAAAAGCGGCGTTTCGCATAACGGTGTAGACCCAAGTGGTCGCAGCGCCCTTGTCTTCATTGTAAAGATGAGCTTTCTTCCAAACGTTGGTCATGGTGTCTTGAACCAGCTCATTCGCAGCAGCTTCGCCGCCTAACTTGCTAATTCCGAAACGCTTTATCTTGGGAGCAAAGAACTTGAACAAACAGGTAAATGCCTGCTTGTCTCTGTCTGTACCAACCAAGACTAACCAACTTGAAAGCTCTGCTGGAACCTTGGATTCGGTCGTTGTTTTTTTGTCTGGGATAATGACATGCTCCTTGCCTTTCCCTGAACTTCTACTTTCGACTTGCATAGTAAATAACCATCATGCGAATTTGATTGGCACTACGTGAAAGTTGAAGGCCGGGATCACTTTAATTTAAATTAATTTCCACTATACAAAATTATAGTGAAGAAAAGTGCTTATTGCCCCGTAATGATTTGATTCAAAAGAGGAACTAAAGAAGGAAAGCTAGCGGGTTCGGTGAACTCTGTTTTCTTTTCCAAAGGGATAGGCATCATCTCGAGTAGTCGAGCGCAGATCCATTGCGGGCTTTCGAAATCAGGTGTGGGGTAAAGGGTTCTTATCGAATCGTGGTCGCGAAACAGTTGAACCAAAAATGCTGTAAACACGTTAGGTACGTCGTATTCGAGTACTGGCCAATGGGGAAGCGGTCTGAATTTACTTTTGATTAGGCCATCGGTATCTCTATGAGAGGAGTGAAGCTGCACAAGCTGCTGACCTTCCACATCGATCTCTAATATCTGATCATCAGACATATTAAAGTCGACGATGGATACCTTGGTTCCCCAAGAGCTGAGGTGTTCTGACTTTACGTTGTCTTGAGTGGCAATGATAAAGCCATCGCCCTGCGCTGCGTGAGCAACCATCGCAAGGTATTTGGGCTCAAAAATGCGCAGCCTTTGTCTCCCTCCAGGTAACAGGAAGACGGGGAGGGGAAACACAGCGAGTTCTAAAGAAGACTCTACGGGTGTTTCTGGTTCGGCTTTTGTCCGTGTGGTCTTCCTAGGTGTATTAGGCACATAGCACTCCTTAGTTCAGATGTGATTCAAGGAGATATACGGGCAGTGGCTAGGGTTCGATCAATTCGCTGTGGCTGTAATTGTTTGCTGCTATTTGGTGAGGATATGTTTTTTGTTGCACCTGTTCATAAATTCATTGTTTTAACCTTCTTTCATCGGCGGTATTAGGTACTATATGTACAAATAGTAAGCGAATGGGTAGTGGCTAGACGATGCTGCTATCTAACGTTCTTCTTTACCTGACATCGCATCAAAGGAATGGTCATGATTGTTATCTATGGTATCAAAGAGTGCTTAAATCCAATTAAGTTGCAACTCTCGAACGTGTTGCAGCAGTGTTTGAACAGTGAGATGGGTTTACCTGATGACAAGCGCGCCCATCGGTTTGTGCCATTAGAAAGAGATGATTTCTTTTACCCTGAAGGACGGACAGAGGCCTACACCGTTATTGAGATCAACATGATGGAAGGTCGAGCGGTGAACACCAAGAAGCGCCTAATTAAGAAGATATTTTCTGAAATAGAAAAGCAGCTGGCTATCTCTCCGATTGATATTGAAATCACCATCAAAGAGCAGCCATCGCACTGTTGGGGATTCCGAGGCATGACAGGCGATGAAGCTCAAGATCTTAAGTACAAAGTGAAGGTTTAGGGTTTATGCTCTTAACACATAAGACTTAAGCCTTAAGCCTACCTATCAAGTGACGGCTTTGGAATTTGATGCCAAAGCCGTTTGTCTCGTTCTCGACACTAACCTTTAAGCATTCAAACATTCAAGCATCTAAGCATCGTCACTATCTTTTAAATACTGATGCCAATTCTCTGTAATCACATCAAAGTGCTCGACGCAGAACTCTTTTCTGTCTTTCAAATAGTCGTTTTCCACTTCATCGAGTAAATTCTTATAGGCTTCAGGGTCGCTGCCATACACCAAGCACAGAGTAGAGAAGTAACGTTGAAGATCAAAGCTGTGCTCATCGATGTATTCACCTAAATCATAATATTCAGGGCGGTCTTCAGATTCGAAGGCAAACATGTCGGCCGCGCTGATCGCGGCATCAGCGCCGTGTTCCACGTAGTTCAGCAGCAGGATGGTTGCTAGGTTGTCGACCGCATCTTCCTCTTTGCCCAAGATGGCAATCTTTTGGTCTTCGATATAAGCATGTCCAGCTTCGTGAAGCAGTGTGTGCAGCAAGGTATCGACAGCCCCAGTTTGTGCCGATTTTCCGTACTCTTTTTCGTATTGGTTCTTCTCAAAATAATTGAGCGATTCGGCGTAAAAACCGTATGGGATGAGTACCTGATGGGTTTGTGGATCGTAGAGTGGGCCATCATCGCCACCGTATTGAATGACCAAGGGCTGCTTGAACATGAATAGCTGATTAGATAGGTCAATCACGGTGTCATTGACGCCGCTGAGTTCAATCTCTTGCTTGATCTGCCTTTCTTCATCAGTTTGAGGTGTTGCATATTCAACGATCAGGTTGTTAGGCAGTGTATTGTCATTGGATGCTTCACTGGACGCATAAGTTGTGGCAAACACAGAGCCAATGGCTAGGCTATAGATCAGTGCTTGTTTCAGGTGTGTCATCGCGGATCCTTGTGATTTGTTTGAATGTTCAGCTCTAGATTGATTCGCGAGCGACTGAAGGTGGATTGATAGACAGTTTAGGTTAGATTTCATCCCATTGGCGATTTTTAAGATAAATTTCGGTTCACGTAAACCCTTGTGCTATACTCCGCGCCCCAATCCGAATTGGCTTGCTTAATCTTAGGAAATTATTATGAGTGCTAAAAACGAACTTCAACAAATTAACAACCGTCTAGACAAGTGTCGCCACAAGTTAGATGCTGCTAAAACTCGTAATGATCGTCCTGTTGTTCGTCAGTTTGAAGAAGAGATTAAGAAGCTAACGAAGAAAATTGCCCAGCTTAAGCACAAGCAAAGCTTCGATGTGAATCAAGAACGTAAGTCGTTGCTTGATATGCCATTTAGCCGTGAAATCACGAAAGCTGAGCAAGCAGATATGGGTAAACTGAAAAAGTCTGTAAAAGGATTAGTGGTTGTTCACCCAATGACGAAGATTGGTAAAGAGCTTCGCATTGAGGTTATGACGGGTTACGCACCGAAAAAATTCTAATTACCAGCGATGGTGATAAAAGAGGAGCTAGCAATAGCTCCTTTTTGCTTTTTTAGGCATGCAGAAAGCGGAATATCGACAATAACATTTGTATCAGCCTAGACTTATTTGGAGGTGATTGTTGTCACAAAACCTTCTATCTCCTATAAAAGTTAACGTGCCACTAACATGACACTAGGCAGACGCAGTAATGTGTTCGGCTTTCAAATCCACAATTTCTTACCGATTTGCATAAATATAGGTAGAGCAGCACAAATAATTACAGATAAAACTAGACTCATTAGGGAAGATGAGAACGTAAAAAAATAGAGGTTATATGAATCAATTAATTTCAATAGGGCCACTAGAATCCTTCCTAATCGCGATTAGTGTTTTGTTTCTAGGGCATTTTGTAAATGCAAAGCTACCGGTTCTCAAAAAGTACAACATTCCTGAGCCCATCGTCGGCGGCTTGATCGTCGCTTTTGCTATTACAGCCCTACATTTTAACGGCGTTGATCTTGAGTTCTCCTTGCCTTTACAGAACACATTCATGTTGATGTTCTTTGCAACGGTTGGCCTTGCTGCTAACTACACCCAGCTTATAAAGGGTGGCGCAAAGGTGTTCTTGTTCTTAGGTGTCGCTTCGGTTTACATCATTATTCAAAATGGTGTGGGCGTGACACTGGCAACCGCCCTAGGTCTTGAACCTTTAATGGGTTTGATAGCGGGTTCTATTACGTTATCTGGCGGTCACGGTACAGGTGCGGCTTGGTCTCAAACCTTCGCAGACACGTTTGGCATTGCTAACACCTTAGAAATCGCGATGGCTTCTGCCACCTTCGGTTTGATCATTGGCGGTATCATCGGTAGCCCTGTGGCGCAAAAGCTGATTGATAAGAACAATCTTGAATCTGAATACGGTACTGGCACGCAAACGCACGAACGCTTCCCTGAACTGGTTACTTATAACGAGTACGAAGAAGACAAAGTGACGGCGAAGAAGGTGATTGAAGTATTGTTCATTCTTCTTATCTGTATCACGGGTGCGAGATATCTAGAGCAATGGGTAGCGACCTTTGAGATTTCTTGGTTGATGATTCCTGACTTCGTTTACGCGTTGTTTATTGGTGTGTTCATCACCAACGTTTTTGAAGTGACTAAGCTGCATAAAACCGACAGCGAAACGGTCGATATTTTAGGTACTGTGTCATTGTCACTGTTCCTAGCGATGGCGCTAATGAGCTTGAAACTGTGGAACATCTTTGACCTTGCGATTCCGTTCTTGGTCATCCTTGCAGTTCAGGCCGTTGTGTTGGGTATCTTCTCTTACTTTGTGACGTTCAAAGTGATGGGTTCGAACTACGATGCTGCGGTTATGGCGGGTGGTCACTGTGGTTTCGGCCTAGGTGCAACACCAACAGCGGTAATGAACATGGGTTCTTTGGTGAACCGATTCGGTCCGTCACCACAAGCCTTCATGGTTGTGCCAATCGTTGGTGCCTTCTTTATCGATATCGTTAACCTGATAATCCTACAAGGGTACATCTCGTTTATCGGTTAATGTGAACACCACGTTTAACGTATAAAAAAGCCAGTCTGTAGACTGGCTTTTTTCGTTTTACAGGCACCGATTATGTTATTAAGTTTATGTCGGTGAGCTGGCTTGTAGCTCTTTAAGCAGAGGGAAAGCGGCTTTGGTGTGCTCTCCCGTGACAATGAACCCTACCAACTGCTCATCTTCATTAAAGCCTTTTGCGATAATGCCTTTCGGGTCGAAGCGCGTTTCCCAACTCTGCGCGGTTTGAATATCACGCCCGGCAAGCTGAATTGGGTAACTTGGCGTTTTCACCTTAGTAATGATGTGAGGCAAGCTGAACTTTCCTTCTCCCGCCATGTGCTTATCTTTATCCATAGAGAGCTGCTTCGCCAACACGTTTGCAGACAAAATAGCAGGTTGCAGATAAGCCATCACACGCCCCTCTATTTCGGCGCAGTCACCAATCGCATACACATTCTCGGCACTGGTTCTCATGGTTTCATCGACCACAATCCCTCTGTTTACATCGATGCCCGCTTGTGTCGCGAGCTGCGTGTTTGGCCTTAGTCCTGCTGCTGCAATCACGATGTCGGTTCGTATCAAGCGAGAAGCGGTAGTTTGCAACCTGATGCCATCAGTTAGATAAGTTGCTCGACACACCGCAGAATCGCTTTCAACGATGACGCCTGCTTTTCTTAACTCTCTTTCCAACTCTAGGGACACGAAAGGTGGCACTAAGCTACTGAGCAAGTAACTCGTGGGTTCGATGATAGTGACATCTTTGCCTGCGGTTTGAAGGTCGAAGGCGAGCTCGACCCCGATCAAGCCGCCGCCAATCACAGTGACTCGCTGTGCATCATCCACCTGCGCTTTGTGTTTTTCGAACTCTTCCAAGCTATTAAGAGTAATCGTCGCGCTGCGTTTCAGTCCTTTCGCTGGTGGTATGAAGGGCGTTGCGCCTGTTGCTAATACCAACTTCGAATAATGGATGGTTTCGTCATCAACATGAATACATTGCTGTTTAGTGTCTATCTCGCTCACCAGCGCTTTGGTCTTGATAACAACGTTGTACTGTTCAGCCAACTGTTTCGCACTATGTATTGCCAGTGTTTCAGGCGTCTGTGCCTGACTGAACGCATGCGAAAGGTTTGGCTTGCTGTACTCAACGCCCGCATCAGCGGTGATCATGGTAATCGCGATATCTTGGTCGAGCTTGCGTACCATCTTGATGGTTTGAAGGGCAGCAAAACCACCGCCCACTATAACAATGTTCGACATGCTACTTCTCCACAAACACTTCTTTGCCTAAATGACATTCAGGGCAAAGGAAATCATCAGGTACTTGTGCCCAAGGTGTTCCTGGTTCAACGCCTTGGTAAGGTTCGCCCAATTGTGGGTCGTACACCCATTCGCATACTGTGCAACGCCAGCAAGTGCAATCTGCGCTGTGTACGGGCTTATCTTGCGTTTGCTCTAGGTTCTGCTCTGCTGTGTCCTTTAGTTCTGTTGTGGTGCTCGTCGGTGCTGATTCAATGCGTTGAAGTTTGCGCTCCACCTGTTTAGGTTGGCTAATCTCGGTTTCGTCGGCGCGCCAAACCTCAGCCAGTGTCATGCCGTAATCGATGCATTGGCGAAGGGCATCTGTATCTGGTTTCCAGTGGATGTGTTGAGGTGCGCTCACCTCGAAGTTGGCTTCACGTAAGCGAGCATCGATGCGTTTTACTGCGCCGCCAGTCCAACCTGAAGATCCAAATGCTGCGGCTCTTTTTCCTGCAAAGCGCAGGCCGTGTATTTCTTCAAGTAGCGCGGCGATTTGCGGCATCATCACGTTGTTCATGGTTGATGAGCCAACGAGTACGCCCTTTGAGCGGAAGATATTGGCAAGGATGTCATTCTTGTCGTGCTTAGAGATATTGAAGACCTTGATTGCCGTTTCTGGGCTTCCTTTACGGATCCCTTTGGCAATAGCATCGGCCATCATACGAGTGTTATTAGACATAGTGTCGTACACAATCGTGATGCGATCTTCTTTGTAGGCTTTTGACCACTCGTAGTATTGCTCAACGATTTGGGTGGCGTTGTCGCGCCAAATACAGCCGTGAGAAGTGGCAATCACATCGATAGGCACACCTAAGCTCAACACCTCTTCGATTTTGGCTTTCACTAGAGGTGCAAATGGCGTCAGGATATTAGAGAAGTATCGTAGGCACTGCTCGTGCAGTTCAACTTGGTCTAGTTGGTCGTTGAATAGGTTCTCGTCACAGTAGTGTTGGCCGAAGGCATCATTACTGAACAGGATTTCATCGCCAGTTAGGTAGGTCGCCATTGAATCTGGCCAGTGCAGCATTTTCATCTCAACAAAGATAAGTTGCTTGCCGTTACCCACATCGAGCGTGTCGCCAGTTTTAACGGTTCTGAAGTTCCAGTCTGGCTGATGATGATGGCCAACAATCGAGTTCACCCCTGCTTCAGTGCAGTAGACGGGCGTATTGGGGATCTTAGCTAATAGCGCTGAAAGGGCACCTGCGTGGTCTTCTTCAGCGTGCTGACAAATGATGTAGTCGATGTCATTGATATCGATTTCCATCTCAAGGTTTGCAAGGAATTGCTCAGTAAAGCGATGATCAACGGTATCAACAAGCACCGTTTTCTCTTCACGGATCAGGTACGAGTTATAGCTGGTACCTTTGTTCATGTGGTATTCCTTACCGTGGAAGTGCTCGGTTTCCCAGTCGTGGACACCAACCCAATGAACATTTGATTTAACGTGAATAGTCATAATGATAATACCTTATTTAAATATCTAAGGTCATCATTGCACTAGTTGTGCCATGTTTTTAACTGGTTGTTTTAGAGGGATTTGTTTGGTTTTTGAACTTCTGATTGTGTCTTTATGACTTGTGCATTTTTGTAATCATAATGATTTTATTATGTCTTTTTGACTTATGTGTTTTAAGTGCGTAGCAGCAGTTGTATAGCATGAATAAAAAAAGGCCAGACGAGAGTCTGGCCAAATAAAGCAGTGCGATTTGTTTGTTTTAGCTATTACAGCGTAGTAGCTGTTATAACGTAGTAACCACTTCATCAAGAGCTAGACGCGCTTTTGGTTTACCGTGGTTGTAGTCTTCGCCGTCTTTGTGGTAGCCGATAGCGAGTGCTACATCAACAACGTGACCTTCTAGTTCTTCTGCAAATTCTTCGCCGATCATAGCAGCGTCTACGCCTTCCATAGGAGTTGAAGCGATGCCTAGACGAGCTAGTGTGTGCAGTGTGTTACCTAGTGCGATGTAAACTTGAGACTTAGTCCAGTTACCGTTGAAACCTGTTTCGTCTGTGTTCATTTCTGCGAATGCGTAAGCACCTAGGAATTGCTCGTACATTTCAGCTGGTAGGTGACCAGAGCTTACTTCTGTATCAGCACGCTTAGCGAATTTCTCTTTAGTGTACTTAGGATCATGAGCAAATAGGATCGTGTGTGACGCTTCTTTCGCATGTGGTTGGTTGAACTGGAACATGTTCTCGAAAGTGTTGTGGAAGCGCTGTTTAGCTGCGTCGCTCTCAATGATTATGAATTTCCAAGGCTGAGAGTTAATTGAAGAAGCAGACAAACGAAGTGCTTCTTTGATTACTTCCATGTCTTCCGCAGAGATGCGTTTTTCTGCATCGTATTTTTTAGCTGTGTAACGAGTGTTTAGATCAGTAATGATTGGATGAGTCATGTTGAATCCTAATATCTATCAATAATAAATGTTGTAGGGTTTTATGTTCGGTAACGTCAACAATAAACAGATAACGCATTTAAACGAATCTCAATAGATTGAGCGTCTAAATAGTTATCGAACATGCCCCAATTAAATCGAGTATCTGCGGTAGCTCAAGTCGATAGGTGTAAGATAATAGAAGATGGGTTGGGGAAAAATAGCGAACATATCAAATCACTATGGTAAATAATGTCCACAATGAGAGCTTAAGTGTGATCTTGATGTGTTATGGCGCACTAAGATCAGCAGCTTAGTACGCCTTGATGCCATATTGACGCAATAATGGTGGAAGTACGCTGTCTAGGTTTGGGATATTTTCTGGGGTGAGTTCAATTAAGCTGAAGCCGTGTTCTGCGTATGTTTCTCTCGTTTCAACGCGTTTGTCTTCTGCTATTGGGGCAGAGTCGGTTCCCCAGTACTGGATGTATACCTTGCCATTTGGCAGGTAAAAATCGCTGATCACTTCTTTTGATATTGGCAGCGGACGCTCATACGCATGCACCACTCCTGCCATATAAAGCCAGTTATCGATGATTAGCTCTCCCTTTGAACGAACATAGTGCCCATCTAAGGTTCGGTGTTTGGCCTCAAACTTCTGACGGAAGCTAGAAAACGATACATCGGTCGAGTGGCTTTCTGCATCGTGGCCTAAGAACTCGACAACAGATTGCTTTAATCGTTTATTGCGGACCAACGAGTCGTGCCACACCACGAATAAATTCTCAGTCGCTTTGTCTTCTCTTTGTTCCCCTCCGGCTTTTAAACCTGTTGAGGTGACGTGCCAGCCATCTTCTTCTTTCGTTATCCACCCAAGTTCATTGAGCAATAAGTTGATCTTCTTGGCGCTGAGCTCAAAGGCGTGACCAAGTTGCGTCGCGGTTAATGTTTTGCCAGAGAATGACTCTAAGTCGATAAGTAGTTTTTCTGGCCATACGATAAAGACACCAAACTTTTTGTGCTCCACATACTCCCCACCAAAACTTTCCCCTCGCTCTGTCAGTACCCAACGCTCTTGTGAACGCACAATATAGCCAGCGGTTTTTAGATCACTAAATAGCGCTTTGGCTTCTACGCCTTTCTGCTTCGCGAGTGCTGATGTGGAAATTTTGTCTGACATAGTCTTTTCTCAAAGCAGAGCGATCTGCGGATTCAGGTTGAGGCGGTGGTGAATATGAATAGGTAAATACAATAACACATCTCTTGCCGCTGACAGCAGTGCGTTGTGCTCAGCTTTTGCTGAAAGAGTGTGGTGAAGGTGCGCATGATGCACAAGCCGATGGTGTAATCGAGAAGATGCGATAGGATAATTTTGAGTGTGATCTATATCTCATTGATTTTGTAATTAAATTACACAATGCCAATTGATACTCAAGAGTGTGCGTATATTTCACGCTTTGTATGGCGTTCTTTTATACGTGGTTTATAGTTTTATGGAGTGAACTTTTATTAAGTGTGATTTTGATCACTATTTATTTTTTGTGGTTACGGGTGAAAGTGTGATCTTGATCGTGCATTAATGAGAATTGTTCTCACTAATTTTGCTTTGTAATTTAAATTCATGACATTTTTGTGATCTGAAGCGTTGCTGTTAACCCCAAAGTGTTTTTTGTGTGTGATGTTTATCACGAAAGTTGGGCTGGGGTGCATTTTGGGAATGTTGTGATACATTTTAATCAACTTTTGAGCACACACTTTCGGTCATTTGACCAACCAATACACTACGGGGTTCTACCTATGTTATCACCAGAAGCTAAGATCAAGGTTCAAAACTTTGGTCGTTTCTTATCTAATATGGTAATGCCAAACATCGGCGCATTCATTGCGTGGGGTTTCATTACTGCACTATTCATCCCAACAGGTTGGTGGCCTAACGAAACGTTAGCATCAATGGTTGGTCCTATGATTACATACCTTCTACCACTATTGATCGGTTACACCGGTGGTAAAATGGTTGGTGGTGACCGCGGTGCGGTAGTCGGCGCTATCACAACAATGGGTGTTATCGTTGGTACTGATATCCCAATGTTCATGGGTGCAATGATTGTAGGTCCACTAGGTGGTATCGCAATTAAGAAATTCGATGAAGCTGTTCACGGTAAAGTGAAGAGTGGTTTCGAAATGCTAGTGAACAACTTCTCTGCTGGTATCATCGGTATGATCTGCGCAATCATCGCGTTCATCGTGATTGGTCCTGCAGTTAAAGTTCTGTCTTCTGGTTTGGCGGCTGGCGTTAACGTGATGGTTGAAGCAGGTGCACTACCTCTTGCATCTATCTTTGTTGAACCTGCGAAAATCCTATTCCTAAACAACGCAATCAACCACGGTATCTTCTCTCCACTAGGTATCCAGCAATCTGAAGAAATTGGTCGTTCAATCTTCTTCCTAATCGAAGCGAACCCAGGTCCTGGTTTTGGTCTTCTACTTGCTTACATGGTGTTTGGTAAAGGTAGCGCGAAGCAATCTGCTGCTGGTGCTTCTATCATCCACTTCCTAGGTGGTATCCACGAAATTTACTTCCCTTACGTTCTAATGAACCCACGTCTAATCCTTGCTGTAATCGCAGGTGGTATGGCGGGTGTATTCACTAACGTAGTGTTCGATTCTGGCCTTATCTCTCCAGCATCTCCAGGTTCTATCTTCGCAGTATTGTTGATGACACCTAAAGGCTCTTACATCGGTGTGATTCTTTCTGTTATTGCTGCAACGGCTGTGTCTTTCATCGTAGCTTCAATTCTACTTAAGACTTCAGCTCAAGGTGACGACGAAGATTCACTAGAAAAAGCCTCTGCTCAAATGAAAGACATGAAAGCGTCTTCTAAAGGTGCAGCTGCAGAAGCAAACGTAAACCTAGCGGATGTTAAAGCTGTCTATGTAGCTTGTGATGCAGGTATGGGTTCGAGTGCAATGGGTGCTGGTCTACTTCGCAAAAAGGTAGCTGCAGCAGGCCTAGACATCGAGGTAACCAACTACGCAATCAACAACCTACCTGCTGATTCGCAAATCGTTATTACGCATAAAGACTTAACAGACCGTGCACGTAAAACCGTACCAGGTGCAATGCATATGTCTCTGAACAACTTCCTAGACGGTGGTGTATACGACCAGCTAGTCGCTGAGCTTACCGACGCTCAAAGTGGCGAAGCGAAAGTAGAAGCTCCGGCTCCTGCAGCCGCTCCAGCACAAGAAGGCAACAAGCTTGCACTAACAGACGACAGCATCTTCCTTGGCCTAAAAGCGACTCAAAAAGAAGACGCAATCAAGTTCGCTGGCGACCAACTGGTAAAACTTGGCAATGTATCACCTGAATACGTAGCTGGCATGTTTGCTCGTGAAGAGCTTGTGTCTACCTACCTAGGTGAGTCTATCGCAGTACCACACGGCACAATCGAAGCGAAACAATACGTACAAAAAACCGGCATCGTTTTCTGTCAGTACCCTGAAGGTATTCAGTGGGGCGAAGATGAAGATGATATCGCTAAGATGGTTATCGGTATTGCCGCACAAGGCGATGAGCACAACATGGTGCTGATGGCTATTACCAATTCACTTGATGATGAAGAAGCTGTGGAATGCCTACAGAACACAACAAACCCTGCTGATGTTCTACGTATTCTCAACGGAAACTAAAAAGCTCTAGTCAAGCTCCTGAGTGAAGGAGGCCGGTATCCCCCTACTGGCCTCATTTTCGGTCTTAATCTCTCTAAGAAGATTCAGTCTGAATAGCTTACTGCTTAATGCCTAGGGCACATCGTCAAGGCATGTTGTTGAGCAGTTAGCTATCTAGATTCAAATATTTATAAGGTCAAAATTATGAAAGCGTTACATTTTGGTGCAGGTAATATCGGTCGTGGTTTCATTGGTAAGCTTCTTTCTGACGCTGGTATGAAGGTTACGTTTGCTGACGTAAATGAAACGGTTGTAAATGCGTTAATTGAACGCCAAGAATACCCAGTTAAGATTGTTGGCGAAGAGTGTGTTGTTGAAGTTGTTAAGAACGTAACGGCAGTAAACTCAGCCACAAGCGCAGTGGTAGATTGCATTGCTGAGTCTGACATTGTGACAACAGCAGTAGGTCCTACTGTTCTTAAAATTATCTCTAAGTCTATCGCTCAAGGCATTGAAAAGCGTGCAGCAGCAAACAACACTGCGCCAATGAACATCATCGCGGCAGAGAACATGGTTCGCGGTACTAGCCAATTAAAAGCAGCAGTTCTAGAGCATCTTTCTGATGACATGAAAGCCTTCACTGAACAGCACATTGGTTTTGTTGATTCAGCGGTTGACCGTATCGTTCCACCGGCAGAAGCTGGCGAAACAGACCCACTAGCAGTAACGGTTGAAACGTTCAGTGAGTGGATCGTAGACCAAACACAATTTAAAGGTGAGATTCCAAACATCCCAGGTATGGAATGCACAGATAACCTAATGGCTTTCGTTGAGCGTAAACTGTTCACGCTAAACACAGGTCACTTGGTAACGGCATACCTTGGTGTGCTTGCGGGTCACGAGACAATCAAAGATTCTATCGAAGACGACAAAATCCGCGCTGAAGTAACAGCAACGATGGAAGAGAGTGGTGCAGTTCTGATCAAGCGTTACGGCTTCGATCCTGAAGCGCACGCGGCATACATCCAGAAAATTCTTGGTCGTTTTGCGAACCCGTTCCTACGTGATGAAGTGGATCGTGTTGGCCGTCAGCCTATTCGTAAGCTGAGCCCACAAGATCGTCTAGTCAAGCCATTGAACGGTACGCTAGAATACGGTCTTCCTAATGCACACCTAGTAAAAGCGATCGCAGCTGCGTTCCATTACAAGAATGAAGATGACCCACAAGCGGTTGAACTTCAGGCAATGTTCGCAGAAAAAGGTTTTGCTGAGACATTAGCGCATTATTCTGAGCTGAATAGTGACTCAGAAGTTGTTAAACTAGCGGAACAAGCTTATCTAGCATTGAAATGATAAATCATCAAAGTGCCACACCTGTGGCACTTTCTTATTACCGAGCCGTTATGCCAATACATCCTAGCCACGAAACTGAATTACTCGAAGCCCTATCAGAAGCTGAGAGCGCTGGCGCCTGCCTAATGGCAGCTTATGATGCATTGGATGACACGGTGGATGCGGTTTTAAAAAACATTTTCAAGAAAGACGACACGGCGATTAAATTCGTTGTCGAGCCACTACTCAACAGTGGTGGGCCTTTGGGCGAGATCATGGTTCGCGGTAAGCTTCTATTGGGGCTTGGTGTGATCAGCAAAGAGCTTTATGACGATTTAGAGGTTTTCGTAACCTTGAAAGAGTGGGCGAAAATACAAGGTGAAGACACCAGCTTCACGGAAGTTGACGTTATTTTTGAGCTTAACAAGGTACACGCTATTCAGCGTATTATGCCTATCGAATATGATGCAGAGATGGTGGAATCCATGTCTGGCCCTATGCTTCAAATGTTCTTGGGCAGACACCATCAGAAAGTGAAGTCGACGATCGTTTTGGCTATCACAGACATCATCAACACCTTATGCCGCGATAACGCTTTGAGTTCTTAGTTTTCGTTATTCAGCATTTTCTTTGCAATTCAGCCCTCTACAACTTGTTATACCCATCCTAGAATTTACAGTTATTGCGATTTCTCTTGTCAGAGGAGTCGCTTTTTTGTATTCGCCTCAGTGTTTATCTTTGCCTTTTCTCCAACCTACTTAGTTATCACTTCCTACACCTATTAACTCTATTCCTTAATGATAATCTTTTGGTTGCTCGGTTTACCACCGTGAATTTCAGGCACAAAAAAAGCCACATACAGTGGCTTTTTTGATTCAACAAAACCTTAGATTATAGGTCTTGGATGTTTTCAGCTTCTAGCTCTTGGAAGTAGCGTAGAGTCTTAACTTTAAGCTCTTGTTGAGCTGGCTCATCTGCAACGATGATAGCTTTACGGTGCATCTGTAGAGCTGTAACAGTCCACATGTGGTTTACAGAACCTTCGATAGCCATTTGAAGCGCTTGCGCTTTGTTGTGGCCTAGAGAAAGGATCATTACTTCTTCAGCGTCTAGAAGAGTAGCAACACCGATAGTTAGTGCGTATTTAGGAACTTGGTTGATGTCGCCATCGAAGAAACGAGAGTTCGCGATACGAGTGTCTTCAGTCAACGTTTTGATACGAGTGCGTGAAGATAGAGAAGAACCTGGTTCGTTGAATGCGATGTGACCGTCGATGCCTACGCCGCCCATGAATAGGTTGATTTTGCCGTAAGAACGGATTTTCTCTTCGTATGCTGCACAGTGAGCATCGATGTCTTCAGCTTGACCGTCTAGCAGGTTGATGTTTTCTGCTTGGATATCAACGTGGTTGAAGAAGTTCTCGTGCATGAATGTGCGGTAAGACTCTGGGTGGTTTGGTTCGATACCAACGTACTCATCCATGTTGAATGTTACAACGTGCTTGAAGCTAACTTCGCCAGCTTTGTAAAGTTCAATTAGCTCAGCGTAAGTAGTTAGAGGTGTGCTACCAGTAGGAAGACCTAGTACAAATGGACGCTCAGCAGTTGGAGCGAACTTGTTGATAGAATCTGCGATGTGACGAGCAGCCCATTTACCTACTTTAGCTTTGTTGCTTAATGGAATAAGTCTCATTGATTTTGCCCCTAGAAATTAAATTTTATAGTGTTCTGAAACATTAATTCGCATTATAAAATAAGTTATCGAGTTCCGCTATTGTTTTAGGTCAAGTTTTTGCTTTTTTCGTCGTATCTGTGACTAGAACTCTCAAAATTTCACAATGATTGTATGGATATTTGGTGGCGTTAAACAAGATTAATACGCTTGTCATATACAGGAATGTTGATTTGATTCAGTGCCTGAAAGGGTCTGTGCGTTTCTGTAGATTGACAAGCTTTGGCGCATTAAAGAACTTCAGCGTGCTCACGGGCTTTGAGAGTATAGTTGAGGCGTGAAAAATAATGATGGCAATGTGCCGCTATCGTGATAAAAGGAAGTTGTTAAGCGAGGTTAGATAAATTTGGTTGGGTTAGATACCCATCGGAATGGCTGGGTATAGATGTTGATTCACGCTATCGCTATGAATTATCTATAAATATTGGTAAAACCGAACAGGTTAGCTAAACTTACCTATTACGAAGAAAAAGCGAGCTTGAAGTGTAAACCTTGAAGGCAAAAAAAAGCCCAAAGTGATGAGGTATCACCTTGAGCGATTTTACTAATCTTCTAACACTAACTCACTTTCGTATTCTTCCCTAGGCACTTCGCCGCGTTTGCAGCCGTTTAGGGTATGAAAGCGACGGCGTCCACGAGCCAGTTGAATGTACTTCAACCAAACACGCTCTAACTTGGACTTTGCCTTATGAGGGTGAGACAACACTTTGATGAAGTGCTTTTCTTCTGCATTGGTTGGTGTTAATTCACCAGTCTCAAGTGCAAGCATAGTGTCACCAAACAAGGTTAGGATTTCCTCTTCTGACAGAGTAAAATCACCCGACTTAGCGAACCCTCGTGGGAATTTAATGGTGTCATAAAAACGTTTTTTTCCGTGACGGAATTCGGTCTCAGACATATCAGCCTCAGTAATGTGGTTAGATAGAAATTAGTGTTTATTGCTCACGCGAAAATATTGTTAAAAGGCTAAAATAGGAAACAAAACGTTTTTGCCTTTACGATAAACAATCCTAGATCGGCTAGTTAGCAGATTTATTACAGAGATGTATTTGATGGATGTGAAAGTATTTAGAACCTTTCTTGAGGTTGCAAGGGTGCGCCATTTTGGGCGTGCAGCTGAAAACTTGTATTTAACGCAAGCGGCGGTGAGTGCGCGAATCAAACAGCTCGAAGGCTATTTTGATACTCAACTCTTCATTCGTGACCGCAATAACATCAAGCTCACGTCTTCTGGTGAGCGTTTGATTGGTTATGCTGAAGTGATGGTGTCCACCTTACAACAAGCCAAATTTGAGCTGTCGTTGGAGAGTGGAAAAGCCTTACAGCTAACACTCGGCGGCACACCCAATATTTGGGATGCGTATTTGCAAAACTGTTTGAGCGTAGTGACCGACTCTTTTGGTGGTTATGGTTTCATGGCAGAGGTGATGGGGCGTGAGCAGCTGAACCGTAATTTGCTAGAGCGAACCTTAGACATGGCTTTCGCTTTCGATCAGATCAAAGCAGAAGAGCTGAACTGTAAAAAAGTCGCTGATCTGGTGTTGGTGTTGGTATCAACCCAGCAAGATGACTTGGAATCGGTGTTCCAACATAAATACGTTTATGTTGATTGGGGCACGCGCTTTGGTTCTGAACACGCAGAGCGTCACCCTAAAGTACCCGCGCCATACCTACGTACTTCAACCGCTCGTATTGCCCTCGATTTCATTTTAGAGAAAGGTGGCAGTGCGTATTTGCCAGTCTCTCTAGTCGAACCTTTTATCGATTCGGGCCAGCTACATAAGGTGAAAGGGGTGGAAGACTGGTATCGCCCAATTTACCTAAGCTACCGAAAAAGCAGTACCTCGGTGGATGCGATCATGCAGGTTGAGAAATTGGTTAACGAGATTGACCCATCGACCGCTTATACGTTGCAACAAGCCGCTGAGCAGACGCCAGAGTAATAGCACGCGCAGCCAGCAATATGCATGCTCTGTTGACGAGATAAAAAAATGGCACCTAACTAGTTAGGTGCCATTTTTGTTTTAAACCAGAGATGTACTTCTTTTCTGAATTAGAGATCGTTTCTAATTCCAATAAAATCGTTTAAGCCTGGTATACCTAGCCCTATTTAAAGGCTCTATAGTGTTAACACACTTATAGGTTCATTAGATTCTCAATAGACTCTTCGAGAGAGTGTGACATGTACGAATGGATTGTGTGGCCATCCGTTGCGTCAATTTCAATCTTAGAGATCCCGTTATCTGCTTTGCCTTCAAGAAAGCTCAGAGACTGTTCGACTGATTGACTGGTGAGAACCTGTTGGTTTGATAAAACAATACGACACGTGTGAAGAACCATAGCCTTTTCCTTTTTATATTCGATAGGTCTCTGCATCTTTGGCGTGCTAAGTACCTATCGTTGACGTTGTGAGAAGAATGCCTTCTCTAGGTTAAATTTAGTCGAATTGAATAAAATTAAAACCCTTTTTTGTGATTTATATAACCTTCGCTTCCGAAAGTGGCTAGCGACTCTGGTCGTTCACGGTAAACTTTTAGTTATCGGAGCCAAAATTATGGCAAATGGGAAGAACACATCATGTCGAAAAATATCCATCACAACAGTACCTTAACGAGTGAGCAGTGCCATTTAGCTCGATATGCGCGAGATGCTCGCTTTGATGGGATGTTTTTTACGGCGGTGAAAACGACTGGGATCTTCTGTCGTCCTATTTGCCCTGCGAGTCCACCTAAAGAAGAGAACGTGGAGTATTTTTCTCATCAAGCTCAGGCACTAAAGGCAGGTTATCGTCCTTGTTTGCGTTGCCGACCAGACAGCGCGCCTTTCTCTCCAGCATGGAAGGGCGTTGAAACTACTTTCTTGCGCGCCTTGCAGTTGATTGATAACGGCGCACTGAATGCGGGTTCAATCGTCGACCTTGCGAACCGTTTAGGCATTTCCGATCGTTACTTACGAACCTTATTCGACAATTACATCGGGGTGTCACCTAAGCAATATAGCCTGTATAGCCAATTGATGTTTGCTAAGCAGTTGCTGCACACCAGCAGCATGAGCATTACCGATGTCGGCTTTGCGAGTGGTTTTAATAGCACGCGCCGCTTTAATGATGCCTTTCTAAAAGAGCTGAAGCTTTCACCAAGTCAAATCCGACGCTCTAAGCCAAGTAATAACTTGAGTAATCATATTCAGCTGGCCTTTCATGGCCCGCTAGATTGGAACCACCTGTTGGCTTTCTACCGACGAAGAATGATCGAAGGCATAGAAGAAGTAGGTGAGGACTATTATCAGCGCTCGGTGAATGTGAACGGTTCAAAGGGCTGGTTCAAGGCCACTTTAGTCAAAGGTAACCGCTTGGATATTGAGTTTGAGTTAGACGATATCAATCAGCTAAGAAGCTTGATTGCGAATATCCGACGCATGTTTGACTTAGATGTCGACATTGCAAAGGTCGAAGCCTTCTTTACAACTATCGATCCTGACCTGGTCGCTAAAAGCGGCATTCGTATCCCTGGGGTGTGGAGTGCTTGGGAGGCCGGAGTAAGAGCGATTCTCGGGCAGCAAGTTTCGGTCACCGCAGCGATTGGTCAGCTAAATTTATTGGTTCGTGAGCTTTCTGATACAGATAAGAAGCCTTACTTCCCAACACCAAAACAGATCGCTGAGGCGGATGTGAGCTTTTTAAGAATGCCGGGAAGTCGCAAGGAAACCCTAAAGCGTTTTGCCGAGTACATGGTCGACAATGAAGCTGAGCATCCTTCTAAGTGGATTGAACTAAAAGGCATAGGTCCGTGGACGATTCAATACGCGCTGCTTCGGGGCTTGAGCGAACCTAATCATTTGCTAGTCGGTGATTTGGTGGTCAAGAAATTCATTGAGCATCGTCCTGCTATTAACGCACAAAGTGTGTCGCCGTGGGGCAGTTACGCCACATTCCATTGTTGGAATCAATCTTAATCGGAATACTAAGCTAGGAGATACTATGGCTAATCGTTTCACTTATTATGAGAGCCCGTTAGGCATCATTACCTTGCAAGCTAATGATCAAGGCTTGCTTGGCGCTTGGTTTGAAATCCATACCACGAAGCCAGAACAGTTGGGCGAACAAGACGATAACTTTCCGATCTTTGAATTGGTCACTGAACAACTTAATCGTTATTTTGCTGGTGAGGTCATTCAGTTTGATGTGCCGATCGCCGCCAAGGGAACGCCGTTTCAACAATCGGTTTGGCAAGCTCTCACTACCATCCCTTATGGAGAAACATGGAGCTACGCTCAACTGGCTGAAGCGATCGGCAACCCGAAAGCCGTGCGTGCGGTGGGCTTAGCCAATGGTAAAAATCCAGTGTCAGTGATTGTGCCGTGTCACCGCGTTATTGGTAAAAATGGCAAACTGACAGGGTATGCGGGCGGTGTAGAACGCAAACAGCGCTTGTTGGTTATTGAGGGAAGAGCAGAAGAATAAACCGTTATTCAATGGGAATGACGGGTTAAGTTGAGTATTAGTCGCTAGTGAGTGCTAGGAGTTCTGTAAGCGTTACTTTGCAATAAAAATGCGACTTTGCAATAAAATCGTCACTTTGTGGAAAATACCTATTTGGTTGCATATCCTTTAACCATGTTCTCTAGGCAAGGATGCCCAAATGAATAGCCATCACTTTCTGATAATTGGCTGCAGTAGCGTGCTATTGCTGACGGGTTGTTTAACCGATACCAGTCGCCCCTTCGAAGTCCCACAACTTGTCTTGTTCAAGGGCATGTATGAGAATGCCGATAATGACAGCTATCTGCTTTTTGAATCGGGACAAGTGACCTATCAAACCACGGATAACACAGTTACACGCAGTTATAGCGTCGACGATGACTTGATTATCATTGAGCTGAACTCAGGAAGTAGCAGAACGGATTCAGATTTGGTGATGCGAATTCAGCATCAAGGTGAAGTGCTTACATGCAATACGTGTCCAGCGATGCAATTGAGCAATGTCTGGACACGAATTGAGAAGCCGAACAAAGGTTCATCGAATTAGAAAAGAGCACCATTCAGCCATAGGTGAGCGGCGATACTGACCGCGTAGCCAATCATGATCACTGGCATCCACTTCAAGTGACCAAAGAAGGTGTATTTACCATGCGCCGCGCCCATTAATGCCACACCAGCGGCACTACCAATCGACAATAAACTACCGCCGACACCTGCCGTTAAGGTAATCAATAACCAGTTGCCGATCGACATTTGTGGTTCCATGGATAGCACAGCAAACATCACCGGAATGTTATCGACAATTGCAGACAAGATCCCAACCATGATGTTCGCCCAAATTGGATCCCATTGGCTATACATCACGCCAGAGGCCAGCTCTAAATACCCAAGCAAGCTCAAACCACCGACACACATGACAACTCCGTAGAAGAATAGCAATGTGTCCCACTCGGCATGTGAGACTCTGCGAAACACATCAAAAGGCACCACCGAGCCGAGTCGCTTCAGGGCACCTTCATCGTTATTGGCAATCGCCACCGCTTTTTTCTTCGCTAAAGAATTAGGTAGAGTTTTACGCAAGAAATAGCCAAAGAATTGTAGATAGGCGAGGCCCATCATCATGCCCATGACTGGCGGGAAATGGAGTGCAGCATGGAAAGCAACCGCGGTCGCAATCGTCATGATGAAGAAGAACACGATGCGTCTTGCGCCACGCTTGAGTTCGACATGTTGATGCACGGTGTCGGGCTGAGTTGTGGGAACAAAATACGACATGATTAAGGCTGGTACCAAATAGTTCATCACCGATGGAATGAACAACGGAAGGAACTCAGTAAAGCTCACGTAACCTGCCTGCCACACCATCAGCGTTGTGATGTCGCCGAACGGGCTGAATGCCCCGCCAGCGTTGGCGGCAATCACTATATTCACACAAGCAAGGTTGACGAATTTTGGGTTGGAACCCGCGACCTTGAGAACCACAGCACACATCAAAAGAGCCGTGGTGAGGTTGTCTGCAATAGGGGAGATAAAGAACGCCAGAATACCGGTTAACCAGAACAGTGAACGGAAGTTAAAGCCTTTGCCGACCATCCACGCTTGTAGGGCATCAAACAATCTTCTCTCTTCCATGGCGCTGATGTAGGTCATGGCCACGAGTAGGAAAAGTAGCAGCTCGGCGTATTCCAATAGGTTGTGTTCGAGAGCTTGCTTAGCTACTTCAACAAGGTTGTGTTCTTGGTAGGTGAAACCAATGATGATCCAGATGAGACCTGCAGCGAGCAGCACAGGCTTGGATTTTCGGAGCTTAAGGTATTCTTCCATCATCACGACTATGTAAGCGATGACGAAAATGGTCAGTGATAGATAGCCAGCAAAGGAGCTGGTGAGCTTGAGAGGTTCTCCTAACGGCGATGTGGCAGCGCCCGCTACTGTAGAAAAGAAAAACAAAGAGAGAACAGCAGAAAGCTGGATACCTAACATGGATTACGCTCCGAAGTTAATAAGTCATTAACACGGGTAAAAGCGTAGACCTAAATAACCATGTGGGGTGTGATAGATATCTTAATAATTCAACAGATTATGGTGGAGAAAGTAGATTAATTGGGAAACCGTAGATTGGGTCGAAAAGTACAGAAGGGAGTGAAAATTATCGATCATAGGAAAATAGAGGTTAGGTGAAAAAGCCCTACCGAACTCGGTGCCGATAGAGCTTATTCGACATTGCCAATATTATGCAGCATCGAGCTCAAACGTCATTGTTTGCTCTGCAGCACATACTTCAACAGGCCAGCCGTAGGATTGGTATTCCAACGCAAGTTTGTCCGCTACTACGCGAGATACCGTTGCAGTGATCCACATGCCTTTGCCCATTACTTGATATTTAAGTGTTCTCATTTCCATAGTAGTCACCGTTCTCCTTCTATATTGGCAGCGCGAAGTCTATAGCACCTCTAATGGGTGAAATTTCGAATCAAGCTCAAATCCTTTATAAAATGGCTCATCGCATTAGCTCGGCTCAAAACTCAATTAACGAGAGGCAAACGGTTGCATTTTGGAAGCGAAATCACGCTTTAAGTATTTGTATTATAATAAAAATAGTTTTCATTGCTGAAATCTATGTAAGAGATCTCTCACATAATTATCAGAGATCGGACTGTGGATAGGTTTTTCTCTTGAAGCCTGATTTGTGTGTCGATTTTGTGTGTTTTCGGTTGCGCTGTTGAAGCGGATTATGATTAGTTTTGTATTTGAAATATGAGGATTTTGTCAGTATGTATTTCTATATCTAAACCATAATCACAGTTTTATATGTTGTTGATGTTCTTTCATTCAAACTTATACGCTATTTGATTTTGGTCATTAACCTTTTGCTCATTAGTTTGCACTATCTATACGTGTTCTGTTCCACATAAACGAGATGTATAGAGGTCCTTATGACTAATCCAACCAAAACCGATCGTAAAGTCACGATCGGCAGTTACATCGCACTCGCCTTTGCGATTGTGTTCTTCTCCGGCTTAATGCAGTCGAATGAATGGTATGGCGTGTTCGATTTTACAACGCTCAACGGTTCATTCGGTAAGGTCGCTTACGATGTGAGTGAAACGGCCGATGGCATCCAAGCGGCGACCACCTCTCTGCGTGGTAAAGGCGGTAGTGGTGCTCGCGACGGTTTCATTTTTGCTTTGACACTTATTCCGACCGTGATGTTTGCACTGGGTATGATCAACGTACTTGAGCACTATGGTGCGCTGGATGCGGCTCGCAAACTGCTTACTCCTCTACTTCGCCCTCTAATGGGTATTCCGGGTAACTCTGGCTTGGCATTGATCGCTTCTCTGCAAAGTACCGATGCGGGTGCAGCGATGACGCGTCAGCTAAAAGACGAAGGGCATCTAACTAAGCGTGAAACCGATGTCTTTACCATGTTCCAGTTCACGGCGGGTGCCGCGATCGTTAACTTCTTCTCGTCGGGTGCCGTGTTGTTCACTCTAACTGCGATGGATGGCTCTTTGGCGGTAACCTCGTCAATTGGTCTTGCTGTAGCGGTGATGTTCATCTTCAAGTTTGTCGGTGCAAACCTATTCCGCATTTACCTCAACATTACTGAAGGCAAAGAAGACAAACCAAAATCAGACAAAGAGCAAAAACTGGAAGAGGAAGTAGCATAATGAGCGAAGTTAAAGCAAAGAAACCTATGGTTACTGATATTTTCGTTGAAGGTGCTAAGAAAGGCTGGGTTATTGCGACCACCTCGACTGTGCCAAATGTTCTGATGGCGTTTGTGATTATCAAGGCATTGCAGATTACGGGCGCATTGGATCTGATGGGCAGCGTGTTTGCTCCAATCATGGCAGTATTTGGTTTACCAGGTGAAGCTGCAGCGGTATTGATTGGCGCGTGGATGTCGATGGGTGGTGCAGTAGGTGTGGTTATCACGCTGTTTGACCAAGGTATCTTGAACGGCAACCATATTGCTATTTTGGCACCAGCTATCTACCTGATGGGTTCTCAGGTGCAATACATGGGCCGTATCATGGGACCAATCGGAACTGAAGGTCGTTACATCCCAGTGATGATCGCGATTTCAGTACTGAACGCTTTTGGCGCGATGTTCTTGATGAACATCATTCTGTAGTCTGACTTCTGAATCTTTATAAGCTTTAGAAAAAGGAAAACCCGTTTGGTTTTCACCAAACGGGTTCTGTTCTTTTTCGTAGCCATCCTGCTACTGACGTTGTTACTTATTTTTCAATAAGGTAACGCATGCTCCCTGCATCGTTCCTTGACTTGGCTAAATCCTTTAACCTATCCAATTCATCGCCGTCCTAGCGGTGTCCTTACTAACTCATCATCCTGACAAGTGACTCTATCCTAGAGCATAACTTCCTTGCTGATAACTCATCCTAAGTCATCAAATCTTCATCCTGATGATACCTAATCCGTTAGGCTTTTTCCTGTTCCTGCCAACTCCCTGTCGACATGTGTATTAAACCCTCTAAGGGCTTTGGTCGCAATTCACCTGGGTAAATAAATATCCTCGCTAACCAAAAGAATTATGCGTGGATTCATACAAAACAAGGGCTTGGGTTTGTATTTTAGGAATTTTCTGCGAAGCTTGATTGTGATCTCTTACGTTCGATGTGAGAGATCTCTTACAAGTGTTCGGGCGTGAATATCCTCCGATGTTGACCTCAGCCGTTAATTGGCAGGTGAAACACACCCAACAAACTCCAAGTAATAGGAAAATATGATGGTAACAGCACTTTACGCAGCCTTGCTGACGGTCGTAATGATTTGGTTAGCGATTGAAGTTATTAAGCAGAGGCGAATCAATCTTGTTGCTCATGCCGATGGCGGTGTTGAGTCGTTGCAGATAGCACGCTCAGCACAAAGTAACGCAATGGATTACATCCCAATCACGGTTATCTTGATGGGATTGTTAGAGATGAATGGTGCCGATGTATGGCTTATTCATGTACTGGGTGTGGCGTTTATTCTAGGGCGAGTGATTCATGCAAAAGGCATTTTGGCAAAGAACTTCAAAGGTCGAAAAGTGGGCATGGTGCTAACGCTTATCTGCATGATCTCTTTGATTGTCCTAAACTTAGTTTACCTACCTTTTGATAAAATGTTCTAGGGAGCATTATGGCATTGCGCCTTCCTCCTGCTTGGGCGATTGTTCTTGCAGGTCTCATACTCAACGTCATGGCGATTGTCATGTCGAGCTTGGTGCTCGATAAAATTGAAGCTGAGAAAGCGGAATACAACGATCGCAAATACGGCAATGTGTACTCGATACAATTGGCTTGGAACACGATCGAAACCCTAGAGCGCAAGCGTGAAGCGATTCTGATTCACCTTGATAAACTGTCAACAGAAGCGCCTCAGCCTGCCACTGTGCTCAATGAAGCTCTGCGTGGGCAGCTCAGACGTTGGGTGAGTGACGAGGTGCCGACGATCTCTTTGGATAACTTACCTAAGCTGATGACGCTGATAAACAGCGCCCAAGAATCGCAGCGAACACGAATCGATGATTACTATTTGGATAACCTGACCTTGGTTGAGTTGATCCAGAGGCTCGATGAGAAAATGGCTTTCTACAAGAACATCGCCTTGTTTCTGCAGGTGTTTGGCTTGGCACTTATCTTAGCTCGAGACCTCGCAAGAAGACCTTAACTACAGACCTTAATGGTTTTATCTTTCCATTATCGGTATCTGTATCGTTAGCGAGACTCGCTTGGCAGGTTTGGATGCTGTTGGCCTTGGTACTTTGGTAACTGTTCTTTCAGTCCCTTAAACGTGCTCAGCGCACTGCCTATCGATAACTTATTCATTAACCAATTTGGCAAGATGCCGCCCGCGTTCGCATAAGCGGTATAGGTGATGTAACTGTTGCCATTAGTGAGCGGTTGCAGCGTCCAAAGTGCATCCACATCGTAGATTCGAATGTATCCCGACTCTTTCGCCAAATAGTTGGAGGCGTCCTTAATCTCTAATACAAACTGACCATCTTCAACACGGTATTTCGAGTAGGTCACCATGTCTCTATCTCGGGCTGGCCATGGCGCTTTGAATTGGGTATAGACGATGTTTTCCGCATCAGAGATCTGCATCAACACGCGACTTTCCGCTACATTATCTATCCAATTCGGCACGTTCTCACTGTCTTCCAATAACAGTAAAAAGCCAGAGTAAGTAGTGGGCGTTTGCATCTGGGTTCGTATTTCGACCAAGCCTTCACTGTGTGGTTTTTTATGGATGACGATGCCGTCTTCACTTTTGACGAACTGCCATGGGGCAGCATAAATACTCGTTGATAACGCGTAGAGCCCGAGTACCAAAATCCTAGGTAATATCATTATTCTTCCATGAAAAGAAAAGCTTATCTGTTAGGAGTATAGAACAAGAGTGGTTTTGATTCGCGCTGAGATGAGTTGGATTGTTATGGTAAGTGGTCGAGGCAGGGGTTTGCTGCGGTCATACGTTGGATAAGAAAAAGGTCGTGGATCTTAGCGATCCACGACCCTAAATGTAGCGGTCTAGATTATTGCCCCAAACACGCTTCCCCAAGTCGAGCTGGGGCAATCTTATCAAGAACTACATTTAATTCTTTCCAATCACTGGCCATTTTATCGGCCTGATCTTGGGTTAAAACAGCGCCATACTGTTTCATGCGATCATGTTCCACCTTGGTGTAGTGGAAAATATTGATGTCTATGGAAGAGTCATCTTTGTAGGCTTCTTCCATGTTGACGATGTTCTTTTTACTGTCATCGATGAAGACAACGCTGCTAAAGCTTTGACCGGTTTTATCAAGGATGTAGTCGAGCATTGTCCCTTTGTTCATTCCAGTCGTCATCATGATGCCGTTAATGTAGCTCAGAGGACGTTTAGGGTTGTCGATATAAATCGGTAATTCGTCTGAGCCTTTTTCTTTCAGTGCAGTACGCGTCATATCGTATTGGTTACGAGCCATTTCGCGTTCGGTCGCATAGCGGTAGTTTGGCGAGCGTGAAGTGAGAGCCATTACTGTAAGCCCTTTATCTTGCCAGCCGCTTACTGTGTTTGGCACATCGTCTTCAATAATTTTCATTGGAACGAGTTCGTAAAGCAGTCCGATAGAATCTTGGAAAAGACATTTGACTTTGTCTTCTGCTGATGGCTTCACATCCAGTTTGCCTCGCTGCCACTGATACCAAATGTCACCACCAATATCGCTCGTTGATGTCAGAAGCGTATTATCGATATCAATAACGATCAGCGGTTTTTCGCCTTTCTCTGTCAGTTGGCTGACTTTATCTGCCACATCTTGGAATTTGTCCGTTTCCTTAACGGTGACGTCGGCAAATGCATTACCGGCCAGAGCAAGAGCGCACAGCGCCGCTAACTTGTGTAGTTTCATCATAATTTCCTTTGACTCAAGATTGACCTCTGAAACGCTTACGAAAATACCATCGAAAGTAGAGGGGTTGAAATGTTATAACATAACAAATGTGTATGGTTAGATTATCAATAAGTGACCCACTTAAAATGTTGTGTAGATCACATAGACAAGGGCTAGTGATAGCTTTGAGTAAGGAAAATCAATGTTTTATGTACGCAAGCAATTAACCAATAGAAATGGTTAACAAGGACGCATTGAGAAACGGAAGACAGAAGGTCTTCCGTTTTTGTTACTGGGCAATGGATAAACGTTGAATGCTAGAACTTAGAACTTAGAACTTAGAACTTAGAACCTAGAGCTTATAGGCTTCGACGGTTTTTATAGTGGTCCAATTGCTGTTGGCGTCTTGGATGAATTCTTGTGTGTTCTCCAACCAACGCTTTTGAACCGACTTGTCTAAGTTTAGGTACAACTTTCCATCTTCTACTTTCCAAGCTAGAGGGTCAGTCTCAAATTTCTTACCCATTGCCACACCAAAGGCGCAGTAACCACCATATTGAGGCGCATAGGATTGTGGGTCTTCGCGGAATTGGTCTCGGTTTTCACTGCTCACAAATTGATAAATGGCGTTTTTGTACGTGGCTGTGAATTCAGGTGTGCCTTTCACTGGCCCTTTATTGTCGAAGTAAGCCACTGGGTCATAGCCTTTAATCGCGAGGTCGTTGCTGTCGACGCTCATATCAAGGTCTGCGGCCATTAAAGAAAAGCTAGTTCCAAGTAGTGCGGCCAATAGCGTGATTTTTTGACTGGTCGATTTCATGTGTGACATATCAAGTTCCTTGTCAGTGTTAGTTATCTTGTTTGAAGTAATTTAGCCCACTCGTCCGGTCTATAAAGGGACAAAAGAACTAAAAAGTAAGCGAATCGTTCGGAGGATGCATGGATCTGCTGTCACAACTAATGGAACACTTCTCGATACGCACTGGCGTTTTCTATTCTGGGAACCTGTGTGGAGTGTCGTCGTTTAACGCGCAACAAGGCAAAGAGGGGCATCTTCACGTATTGAGTGCCGGTGAGTTGACTCTGTCGAGTTCGAATACAGGACACAGGAAGCTCTCCCAGCCTTGTATCGTCTATTTACCCAATAGTACACCACACGCGATTGAAGGGGTTGGAGACGGTGCAGAAGTTGTGTGTGCGAGTGTGGAATACCGTTCAGGGCAAATGAATCCGTTGTTGTCTGCACTTCCAGACGTGATCGTGATTCCTTTTGAAGACGCGCCTAACCTAATGCCGGTGATTGAGGTGCTGTTTCGAGAATCGAACCAAGAGTCATCAGGTCAGCAATATCTAATGGATAAATTGAGTGACGCGCTAATGGCTTTGATTTTCCGCCATCTCATTGAACAACAGCAAATCGATAAAGGCGTATTCTCTGCGCTGGCTCATCCGCGACTTGCTCCGGTAGTTACTGCGATTCACCTAATGCCTGCTCGACACTTTTCGATAGCTCAAATGGCTTCATTGGCGGCGATGTCTCGAACTCAATTTATCGAGGCGTTCAAGCGTGAGGTGGGTGAAACTCCGGGTGATTATGTGCAAAAGTGGCGTGTGTCTGTGGCTCAGTCTTTGCTGTTACAAAATAAGCCAATCAATTGGGTGGCAGATGAAGTGGGGTACAACAGTTATTCTGGATTCTCGCGTGCTTTTCAGCATGTAGCGGGAATGTCGCCACGTTTATGGCTAAAGCAAAATATGTCGTAAAGCGCTGGCAACCCTACCTGCAATATGGCTATTGGCATGAGACTGGCCTATGTTTATCGGAAATTGAGCGTAGTTTGTTCATTTCTCGAATGACTGTGTAAAAAGGTGGACTTTATAAGCTCGTTGTAACATCCTGCCCGTCCTATTTTATCAGACATCAATGAGACGAAGTGCCTGCTGAACATTATTCAGCCTCCCGTATCTCATTAAAGCACTAAGGAGTTCCACTTGAACCTATTTGTAAGAGACCTT
Source organism: Vibrio sp. Scap24 (assembly GCF_013394185.1). Lineage (NCBI taxonomy): Bacteria > Pseudomonadati > Pseudomonadota > Gammaproteobacteria > Vibrionales > Vibrionaceae > Vibrio > Vibrio sp. Scap24. The sequence goes on from NZ_CP041333.1 coordinate 158,287, forward strand.
ACCGTTATCGATTCTTCATACATCTGTGAACACAGAGGGGTCGTAGGAGATAGTTGGATTTTAGATGTCACCATGTCTGGTGAACTGAACGAAATGAGCATGGTTCTGGACTTTAGCCGAGTCAAAAAGCAAATCAAACAGCTGGTTGATCAACATGTTGACCACCGCTTACTGCTGCCAATGAAAAACGCTGCAATCGTACATCAAGCAAGCAAAGCGGGTTACTCTAAGGTAGATGTGCTGCGTGGTGACAAGAGCCTGCATCTGCACTGCCCTAATGAAGCCTACTGCCTAATTGATGCTGAAGCGATCACCATCGAGAGTGTGACCGCACACGTTTATGATATTCTTCGTGACAACCTTCCAAGTAACGTCACAGGGTTAGAGATTACCCTTCGCCATGAAAACATTAATGGCGCGTTCTACCACTATACTCATGGCTTGAAAAAGCACGATGGTAACTGCCAGCGCATCGCTCATGGTCACCGTTCTCCTGTCGAAATTTTGGTTGATGGTCAGCGAGATGAACAACGTGAGCTAGCGTTTGCTAAGCGCTGGGAAGACATCTACCTAGGGTCTAAAGAAGACCAAGTTTCGGTTTCATCACTTAACCTGAGTGAACAAGCGAACAGCGTTAACGATGAAAGCCACTATGGTTTCCGCTACACGGCGCCACAAGGTGAGTTTGAGTTAGCGATTGCGAAGAGCGAAACGGAAATCTTACCAACCGATACCACGGTGGAATTGCTGGCAGGTTATATCGCGGATCAAGTTGCCCCAAGCTTGGCAGAAAACCAATCATTACAAATCGTGGCTTATGAAGGGGTAGGTAAAGGCGCGATGGCGTTCTTATAACACCTCACGAGTGAGATAGTCTCAGCTCCAATATGATGAAATAAAGGCAAGATATTAAGTTATCTTGCCTTTCTTTTGTGTGGCTGTTTAAAATTGATTTAGCTGATGATGTTAGGCACAAACACTAACGAAGCAGCATGTGTCGTAGTGGCGTTTTTTCGATACCCGCAACCAACATAAAGCTCAGGATAAAGGTGCCGAAGAAGACGGTAACGTCTTTAGCTAGTTCCGTAATACCCAAGACTCCGCAAACATTGAACAGCACGATAATGATCAGCAAATGGCAAACGTAGATACCTAGCATGCGGTTCGAGATAGCACGAACCCACGCGTAATCACCGATGTTTGGATTAGCCAAAAGCCACATAAACACGCCCATTCCCCATAGTGCCGTACCAAACAAGAAATCATTCATATTGAATCCGACGTCGAACGTGGTTAACCATGCCGCCTCAGTAAAGTGAATCAACATGCCTAACGCTAATAATACCAACGCTTTAGTTGATGACACTTTCCATTGATTCTGACGAATCAGGAAGCCCAAGGTCACCATTAATGTGCTAAAGAACGGGCCGTTACGCGTGAAAAATGGAGCGCTCAGATCGGTCAAGCTTGCGTAGCTGCCCGCTAAAACACCATAGACGTAAAGTACAATCGCCGTTGGTAATAGCAGTTTGTCGAGTTTCATTTCGACCATTAGAGCGATGATCAAAACGGCACATACGAGAGCGGGAATAAACCATAAATGAACCAACCCACCCTCTAAGAAAGAGTTGAGCGGGGTGTTCATTAAAAAGCCCCAATAGCCTTGGCGTTCGCCTAAGTAGCCGAACTCTTCCACCTTCGCGAGGTTGAATGGCATGACCAAGCAAATGATGCTCCAAACCACCCAAACCTTGAGGAGTGGTTTAGAGTAGTTGACCACGGTTGTCCAAGGTGACGCAGAGAGCTTAGGTTGAATCAGATAACCTGAGATAAGAAAGAAAAGAGGCACAGCGAAGCGAGCGGTTTGGTTAAGCACATAGCCAATCCAAGGCACTTCATCGATTTGCCAATAAGTAAGTGCCATTTGGCCATGTAAGCCAATGATCGCCAAGATAGCAATCACTCGACCCAACTCAATACTGGCAATGCGTTGTGAAGGCGTATGTTGAACGGAAGACATATCAGATCTCTAAGAAAATTTTCGTAGAATCTAACAGCCTTTTTATTGAATCAGTTAGCGCTAAATCAAGGGTTGCGAGCTTTGTATTATGGCTTGTATTGATTCTTTGAAGTCTGTCGCAGCTATATTAAACCCATTGCAGTAAGTGCGAAAATACCAAGCGTGCAAGTGATAAGTGAAACGACTGTGGTGAGCGCGATAATGTTGGCTGCCAATGTTGAATTCCCGCCCATCGCACGCGCCATAACATAGCTCGCCGCAGCGGTGGGTGCGGCGCTCATTAAGAAGATAAGACCAAGATCTAACCCTCTAAAACCGAAGAACAGGGCAGCTAGCGTGATCAGCAGCGGAGCCAAAACCAGTTTGTATCCAGTCGAGAACCAAGTTGGACCCTTATCTTTTTTCAGCGAGCGTATATCAAGCGACCCTCCCGTGCACAAAAGGGCTAACGGTAACGTCATATTAGCGAAATATTGTCCTGCATCAGTCACCATTTTCGGTACAGGGATCGATAGTAAGTAGAACAATACACCTAAGGCGATCGAGATAATCAAAGGGTTTTTGGTGAGTGTTTTAACGATGACTTGAATGGCTTTGTCACCCGACTCTTGTCCCTTTGGTGTGAGCGCGATAACGGCCTGAATATTATAGAGAACCGTCAAGGAGGCGACATAAAGTGCAGCAAGCGCGACACCATCGTTGCCGTATATATTGGCAACATAAGCAAGCCCGATAATAGCGGTGTTGGCGCGAAAGCCACCTTGCACTATCACACCTTGGTCTTGAGGCTTTTTAAAGGCCATTTTAGTGCTGACAGTGGTGAACACGAAGAAGGCTAGGTTGGCTAACAAGCCAAAGATGACGAGCTTTCCACTGGCGGCAAAATCGTGGTTAGACTGGACAATGCTGAGAAATAACATCGCGGGTAGAGTGACTTGAAACACCACCTTGGATGCGACATCAATGAAGTTGTCATTGATTAAGCCAATTCGCTTGAGCATCACACCAAGAAACAGCATTAAACAGATAGGGCCTGTTACTGACGCCGAAAACGCAAACTGTTCCCAAAGTGTGTTCATTCTTTTTCCTTTGTTAGTCGATTTCAATTTCCTTTGAATACTGTCGCATTTTTCCACAGTTCTCTGATAAGACAAAATGAATACCAAGGGTTAAGTAAAAAATCTTGAAAAAAAGAACGAACGTGCTAAAAATAACGTATCAGATTTATTGTTGGTGAATAATGAGCAAAGGAAAGATAACCAAAGAGTATATTTTGAGCCATGCATTCGCACTTGCGAGTGAAAACGGGCTTGAGAGTTTAACGATTGGTGAATTAGCCAAGCAGTGTGGCATGTCTAAGAGTGGTTTGTTTGCGCACTTCAATTCTAAAGAGAACCTGCAGCTCTCTGTACTCGAATATTCCAACGCCATATTCACTGAAAGAGTCATCATTCCTGCGCGAGAGCTCGGAGATGGTGATATTGAAGCAAAATTGAAGCAGTTGCTCGATAACTGGCTGGGTTGGAACCATTCATTCCAAGGCAGTTGTATGTTTATTGATGCTTGGAAAGATGCAGGCAGTGAAACGTCAGTGATTCAGAAAGCGCTGCAGAAAACCATTTCGGTTTGGATTGATTACTTGACGATTCAGGTAGCAAAAGCGGTTGAGAGCAAGCAGTTCAGAGCCGACTTAGATCCGAAACAGGCAACTTTTGAGTTATACGGTCTCTACCTGAGTGCGAACTTGTTTTACTCGTTACGAGGGCAGCAAGCGAGCCACACGCATTTTTGGAGCGGTGTAGAGCGCTTAATCGCCAGCTGGAAAGCGGTTTAACGAGTAAGCCGCTTAGTTCGCAAACCACCCAGTTCGCAAAGTACTTAGCTCGCAAAACATAGAGTTAGCAAAGCGTGTGAGCTTTGCAGATGTAAGGTCTAACAAATTTAAGATAAGTGGCGGCAAGCAGCTAAACACAGCTTTGCCCCATTTTTTATACCAACAAATAGCACGGTCGTTCGATTTTTAGGGCCGAGCTCGATCCGCCAATCAAGATGGCGATACAAGGAACGGTCATGAGTGACAAAATCTATTTTAATACATCGAACAAATTCAGCTTCAAGCGCAGCCTGATTGGTGCAACAACCAACCTGCATTACATTCTCGCGCCGAGCCATGCAAAAAAAACAGCGCGTAAGTTATTGCTGACCCCAATGCGTACCGAGCAAAAAAATGCCGATCCACAAGGGCTGATCAAGAGTGAAATCAAAGGCCGTGATGGCGTGCTAAAAACTTACTCTTTGGGTACTGGCCCAGTTTGGGTGCTGACTCATGGTTGGTCTGGTACCGCGAGTCAGTTCTTTCCTCTGATGGAACATATCGCAGCGAAAGGTTTTACCGCTCTGGCTTACGATCACCCAGCTCATGGTGGCAGTGATGGTGTTCATGGTCATATCCCTGCATTTGTGAACGGCTTGGAAGCAATTCTAGATTCGGTTGGCGAAGTGGCAGGTTTAGTCGGTCATAGTATGGGTACGGCTTCTGCGTTGGAATGTAAGCATGTTAAGTTGGAAAACAAACCATTGTTGCTGATTGCACCTGTATTGGATTACCTCGATAACCTATTCGGCAGCGTGGCTCGTTCTGGTTACTCAATGAAGCTTTTTGAGGCGGTAGTCGGTGAAGTGGAAGAGCAATTTAACTACCCAATTCAGTCTGTTGATCCTTATGGAAAGCTGGCGCTTCGTGAGTCTCAAACGATCATCGTTCATGATGAGAAAGACAAGTTTACTAAGTTTGATGTCTCTCAACGTGCGGCGACTGAGATGGAACGCGTTACTTTGATTGCCACTCAAGGCCAAGGCCACGGGCGAGTAATGAAGTGCCCGCAAGTATTCGAGAGCTTTGATAATTTGATTGGTTAAGTTGAGAAAAAAAACACTAAAAAGGCCAACCAGACATGTTCTGGTTGGCCTTGCTTTTAGGTGTTTAGTCGACGCTTAGTTCGCGTTTAGCTAAACCCTATTTTTAGTTAGCACAGCTAGCTGGGCCGATCTCTTTCCACACACCCCATTGGCCTGTCGTTGTTGGATCTTCACCTGTTGTCCACCATTTCGCTTCCCAAACCTTACCGCCTTGAGTCACTTGGTCGCCACCAGTGTAGACTGCACTTGAATCCCAAGCGTTAGTACACGTGCCACCGCCTGTGGTTTTCTTGAGGACTTTCACTGAAGTAGCCGCGACTGATGTATCGGTACCATCGCTCACTGTCACTGAGAAGTTCAGCACCGTGTCTTGCGTGTATTCAGCCGCGACAAAGCTTACCGAAGCGCCTTGTACCGTTGCGTTGATACCTGCTGGTACATCCCACGTAAAGGTTAATGTGTCTTGATCCGCATCGCTAGACGCTGACGCATCAACCACAACAACGTCACCCGCATTGACTTCAGTCGGAGCCGTAACCACTGCTACCGGAGCTGTGTTTACTGGGCCTGTGTCTTTAGGATTTACCGTTACAACAACTGTGTCAGTTGATGTTGCGCCTTCGTTGTCTGTTACGGTTAGGCTGAATGTTAGAGTCTCTTGCTGTGTGACTTCAACAACATCAAAGCTTGCAACCGCTGCATTGGCATTAGCCAGTGTTACGGCTGGACCGCTCACTTGTGACCAAGCGTAACTAGCGATTATGCCGTCGCTGTCTTTTGAAGCACTGCCATCCAGAGAAACAGAAGCTGGGCCTTCAACGGATTGGTCGGCACCTGCTGCTGCAGTTGGTTTGCGGTTTACAGGATCGGTGGTGCCACCTGCTAGACCTTCATGCATTGCATTCAGGATATCGCCGTTATCTGCATCAATTTCCCAAGAGAATAGACCTGCAAGACCAAGACTACGAACGTACGCACCTTTTGCTTTTACCGAGCGGTCATCATCAAATGTGATCAGCTGACCTGAAGTGCGGTTCCAAACGTAAGGAGCTTCTGCCATTTCGTCGTAACCGTATTCGAAGCCATTGATGCCTTGGTTGTTCGCACCAAGCATGTTCGCCTTAATGCCTTTGTAGTCGATAACGCCATCTTCCCAGACACCTTGTGCAGAGCTACCTTTCAGTTTGCCGTTACCAACCCCTGTCATAGGGTCGCTAGGATCTGAAAGTGATGATGGTAATACGCCTTCCCAACCACGACCGTACATCGCGGTACCAACAACAAGTTTGTTAGCTGGAACACCTTGCTCAAGAAGCAGTTGAATGCCGTTGTCTGTGGTGTAGGCAGGGCCTGTGTATGGTTCGCCGTTTTCATCAAGTCCTGTGCCATCACATTGACCAGGGCGCATGAAGTTACCACAGTTCAATGCCGTTTGGTGACCCAACACGTTATTCCAACCGCCGTAGAAGTCGTAAGTCATTGCGAAAATGTAATCCATGTATTGGATAGCATCGCCGTAGTCCACATCTTCAATCTTATCGTGACCAACACCGATCGCTGATGTGAGCTCGTAAGTACGACCATTTTCAGCTTCTAGCTCATCTAGCATCACGCGTAGTTCTGCCATTAGTGCAATGTAAGCCGGGCCATCATTTACTGGGTCACCTAGATCTGGTGCAGCACCGCCGCCACCAGGGAATTCCCAGTCGATATCCACACCGTCGTAGAATTTCCATGTGTTAAGGAATTTCTTAACCGATGCGATAAAGGTGTCACGGTTTGCTTTGGTTGTGAAATCGAAGAATGGGTCAGACAGTGTCCAACCACCAATCGATGGGATGATCTTCAAATCAGGATTACGCTGTTTTAGCGCCATCATCATTGCGTAGTTACCCTTGATCGGTGAGCTGTATTCGTGGCCCGCTTGAGGGAAACTCTTCTGGAAAGCAGCCCATGGGTCATGAATCACTACTTCGTAATCATCAACACCCTGACAAGCTGTCATGAGTGCGTTGTAGCTGTTTCCACCTACTGATTTTACTGATTCGTTAGGACCACAAATTGGGATGAAGCCGTAAAGGATGTGAGTCAAGTTATCAGCAGGTAGGTTATCAACGGTGTAATCACGACCATAAATACCCCACTCAACAAAGTAAGTACCTACTACCGTGTTTGGATCTGTGTTGTATGACTTATTGTTTGGATCCACATTCATCGCAAGTGGCGCTAAGTGGGAGCCATCGGTATCAGCGATCGTGATTTTAGCGGGTGCGCTCTTGCTACAACCAGTTTCGTCACACGCTTCAATTTCCATATCGAATAAGCCGCCTTGGCCGTATTCGAATGAAGCCGTGGTTTGGCTGCCAGTGATTGGGCCTGTGGCTACTTTAACGCCATCAAAGTAGATGTTGTACGTGTTTCCTGACGTTCCGCTCCATTGGTTGAACTTAACGTCGACTTTTGCTTTGTCGTGATATTTAACCATCTGGTTGTAGCCAGAGGTGGTTTCCATCGCGAGTTCGATTTTTGAAAACTGCAGGTTGTTGGAACCGTACATGTCGATGCTAGGTGCTGTCGGAGCAGCTAACGCTGTACCAGATAGCGCTAGAGCAATGCTTGCAGCACAGGTATTTATACGAATCATACTATTTCTCTCATTCCTTGAAGGTTACGAGAACCAAATGGCCCCATAAGCGGCTCCAGTCAGTTTTGAAGGAGCTTCCTCGTCAGTATTCGAGAGAGTTTTAATTTCATAACTGAAAATAAATCCGTTTTCGATGGACAACTAAAAAATTGTATCTTGTTACAATTTTGTTGCTTAATGAGTGAGAGACTGAGTCCATGTTTTATAAAATAAAACATCATTCAGTAGGAAAATCTCATAAGTGAAATTACACGACATGAAGTTATGTAAAGGTGCGACAAACTATATGAAAATATCGCAAGCTTGAAGCAGTATCACAAAGTATTGAACGTTAGGTGAGGTATTTAAAGTGTGTTGAGAAAGTGCTTAAAGCGTATCGAGAGCTCTTAGGGGAGCGATGGCTATCTTTTGAATTGTTCAGCCAGTGAAGCGCGTCGTTGTTGCATGATGCTGTGAGTGTCACCGGTTGCGGTATCTTCATAGCCTTCTTTGATGAACTGCTGAGAGGGTGTACTCGGTACCAATCGCTTTAAACGAGGTGAATCGTAGGTACCACTAATAGTGTAAACCGTTGGTCCAGAACCTGTATTGATCGTGACGATCTTGCCATCAAAATCAAACGAAGTACTGATGAAGCGATGGTTCATCATCACGCCATTGTCTGAAAGCGTTAGAATATCGGTTTTGTAAGGGGGAGCACCAATTTCTATCCATGTGCCATGGACATTGCTTGGACTGACAGATTGCTGGTGGGCTTGATAAGCAAAATAGCCTGCGGTGAGGGCAATCATAAAACCAGCTAATAGGAAGCTGTAAAGTAGCGAGTTGGCAAATAGATCTCTGCTTTTAGTGGGCTTTTTTGCCATTATCTCTTCATTTCCTCACATGTACCGTTCTTAAGTCTATAAATTAAAATCTTAGTTTGCAAAGATTGTTATAAGAGTTAGAAGCAGGATCGAATGTTCTAGATAAATGGGTTGCTTTGGATAATTTTCAGTTTCTCTAGTGGTATTTGTTCAATCAATGCATCTCAATTGTCGAAATGCTTAAGCTATGCGTATTTATTTCTTGTGGGAAAGCCGTGAATTGGTTAAAACAATTATCACCTAAATTTACGCATAGGCTTATTCGTTGAGCCCAATAACTGCAATTTGAAGATAACAAGGAAGTACAATGATTAAAGAAAACACATACTTTGAAGGTGGCGTTAAGTCATTAGCGTTTAACCAGTCTGGTGCTGATGTGAGTGTTGGTGTGATGGCGGCGGGTGAATACACATTCGGTACTGCTGCTCCTGAAAAGATGACCGTGGTTAAAGGCGCTCTGATTGTAAAGCGTGTTGGCGATGACGATTGGACAACATACCAATCTGGTGAGTCTTTTGACGTTGCGGGCGATTCTTCTTTCGACCTGCAAGTAAAAGAAGCAACAGCTTACTTGTGTGAGTACCTATAAGAAGCCTTAAATTAGCTTCTGCTCAATAAGAAAAAACCACGCTCTAGGAGCGTGGTTAAATAAGTGATAGTAACCGGCAGTGGATAGTGTCACTTGTTTTTACAGTCATCAAATGGACGACCAAAATTCGTTGTTAAGCCTCTTCAGTACTCTTTTCAAAGCTCATCAAAGCTCAAAGCACGAGCATTAGTAAGTCTCAAAAACGCCGCGGTTGTAGTCCTGAATAGTCTGTTCAATCTCTTCCATCGAGTTCATGACGAACGGACCATAATGCACAACAGGCTCATCAATCGGTTGGCCAGCAAAAATCAACACACCGGAATCTTCTATGCTGCTCAAAGAAAGTAGTTCAGCTTTGGTCAGTAACGCAAGTTGACCTTGCTTGATGACTTTACCACCGATCTGAATGCTGCCTCTGTATACGTAAGCCATGGCATTGTGAGTCGCATCAGTTTCCAAAGAAACTTCTTGGCCTGAACGAGATCGCCAATCTGCGACGCTTAATGGCACACCTGTTTTTTGCAGTGGACCTTGTGCTCGCGAAGTTTCTGAGTCAGCTTGGTTATGTAACTCAAATCCACCGGCAATCACTCGTAACAAACCGCCTTTTTCACTTTGATGCTCAGTAATACTTTCACTTTGGAAGTCATGGTACTGCGCAGGCTGCATTTTGTGTGTTGATGGTTGGTTTATCCAAATCTGAAAGCCGTGCAGCGCACCTTCTTCCATCATTGGCATCTCACTGTGAATGACACCACGACCTGCGGCCATCCATTGAGCGCCGCCGCTGCGAAGCTCTCCGACATTGCCCATGTGGTCTTTGTGTTGGAAGTGACCTTGGATCATGTAAGTGAGCGTCTCTATTCCACGGTGAGGATGAGGAGGAAAACCGCCAACATAGTCTTTGCTTTCATCCGATTTGAGTTCATCAATCATCAAAAATGGAGAGAAACGCGCGTTATTGAAACCAGCGACTCTTTGGATTTTGACGCCATCACCATCTGAGGTGGCATGTGCTGAAATTACATGCTCTACGGTTCTTACATTCGACATATTGAAACCCTCGTAAACTTGAATAGGGCTAGTTTATGGAATTTGATTTGAAAAGAAGATGGCACAAGGTTGAGTGACTTATTCGAAAATCTTGAACAGGTAACAATATGAAATTAAGTCTATACTCAATATAGATGAAATCGCCAAGGAGGCCGCTATGGCAGTACAACAAAAACATGGCGAAAGGCACGGTCGAATGGGCTTTGATAATGATTTTACAACGGAGCAAGGTCAGCGTTTTACTGAAGTCGCGAATAACGCCGTTAAGCGACGGGGAAAAAAGCGTGAGGTGGAAGCGGCTTTTATGCATTCGGCAAAACAAGTCGCCTTTAAGCCAGTTGCTAGGTCCAAGCGTATTAACCCAGACCGTACTCGACAGGTTGTATGGATTATTGTGATTGGGCTGGTAAGCCTTTGGGTCATGTATATGGCAGGCTAACGTTGACGTGTTTTTAACAGCGTTACATTGTTCCCTTCTACTTTCGTTTCAAGACACTCTTCAAGTTCAGAAGACCCCGATTCTGAACAAGGCAGATTCGTCGGTAATTCTTCTATCAATGTCGATACTGGGTTGTCGTGATAATAGGCATATCGGTTCTTCCCAGAATGCTTGGCCACGTACATGGCTTTGTCTGCGCATCTTGTTAACTCATGCAATTCTGTCGCATCTTGTGGGTACAAAGACACCCCAACGCTGAGTGTTAGCTCTTTGATTCTTTCGTTTGTTTGGCAACCGCTCTCAAATAACCCACATATTCTATCGAGAATACCGTCGAGGTCCTTTCGAGTTGGAATATCGTAGAGCATCAGAACGAACTCATCCCCGGCAAAGCGCGCAATTGAATAATCGTATTCGTGACTCTTTCTATCTCGGGTTCGAATGTTGTTGCTCAAGCGGTTGGCAAAATGTTGTAAGACGCTATCGCCCACATCGTGCCCGTAGCTATCGTTAATGGCTTTAAAGTCATCTATGTCTAAAAAAACCAGTGCGGTAAGTGACCGCTTACTATCGACTGTCGCAAGTTTCTCTACAGCCCAGCGTTCAAAACTCCAACGGTTTGCTAACCCTGTAAGTTGGTCTCGGTAGGCTAAATCTTCAATGCCTTCTTTGTACAAACGTTGAATATAGCTCACTGCTTTTGTGTAGTAATAAGCCGATGTATGGCACACCAAACTCATCGTGAATAGGCTAAGAACAAAGCGATGAGTGCTATTAAAAGGCAAAGAGAAGTTGTTAGGTAATGCAGTAATCAGCGTGCTGATAAACAGGCAAAATGAGGTGCTAAAGATGATACCTATTCGGAAGTCGTTGATAAAAATTACCGCCGCCAGAATAGGATAGAGCCAAAGGATTCGATCGGGAATTGCGTGGCTGTACAAGAATAGAATCACACCCTGAACGAGCAGTACACCACTTAGAATCAGTTCCGAGTAGTTAGGGTTGATAACCTTTCTGACGTAAAAGGCATTCGAGATAGCGATAATCGCAAAACACAGCTCAAAAACCGACAAGGTGTAATGCTGGCCCTGAAAATAAGCCCACGTGTAGAAAATAAATAGTGCCGCGGCAGTCAGGGAAAAGGAGTAGACAATTTTCTGTTTTCGGGTGGATCGAATGTCCGCCATTTCTTCTAGGTGTCTACCGACCAGCCTGTTCATGTGATTTGTGCCACTAATTTTGATGATGGTATTAATAGTAGATTAAATAACAAGCTACGCAGAGACTTAGATACCTATTAAGTGTGACTACTATCAAGGTTTCATATGAAAGACTGATTTAGACATTATTAATAGTGATGTATATCACCGACGGTGCAGATTTCTTTTAGGAAGTGGTCGCAAATGATTAGGTTGATGGCCGTTCTTTGATGATTATGTACTTGCTTTCCAATGATTTACTCAACATAGTTTGTAGACAATCGAATTTGATAGAGGCTTATTATGTTAATTACGTTTAGTTGCAAGGCTCATGCTAGCGTCACCATGTTTGGCGAGATCGGTCTTCAGTTCATCAAAATGCTTGGACATAGTGGCGCTATCCCTGGTGCCATTGATGCTTCTGAGGTGCCTCAAGCTTTGAATAATTTACGTGCTGCGCTTGAGGTCGAACAAAAACAACCAGTAGAACAGAATGATGCAGACGACGATAACGAAGATGAAGTTGTTGAAGCGCCAGTGAATATCGGTAGCCGTGCATTTCCATTGGTAGAGTTGCTAAAAGCAGCCATCGAAGAAGAGTGTGAAGTGATGTGGGAAGACGGCAGCGGGAAGCGTTTGTAAGGTTTTTATCTCTATTCTTTGCAGCACAGGTTTTAGAAAATAAGTGGTATAGCCTTTGCTGCCAAAAATAGGGCACCATGTTCAAAGCCAGCATTAAACCATTGCTCAAAATTGATAGTATTGTTGAGCGAAGTGGTTGTGCTGGCTTTGTTATATCACTCTATTAGCTCGCTTTATTGAAGCGGATAGATTGTAGTTTCTTCTCAGAACCATCGATGTACGCGTAGCTGTCGATAATCCATAGCTTATCACTCACCATCGCCAGTTCTAGGCGAACATCAGCACTGTTCACGTCTTGGTAAATGATGTCTTGAATGTTGGTTGGGTAGAAGTTGTAACGGTTCGCTTGTGGTTGATGTTCACCTGCGAAGTTAACCGTTACGTCAGTCGCGTCGTTCATGACATCCAGTTGGTAACCTTGTTCTGCCGTATAAGAAAATTGTGCAGATAGCTCAACGCCCTGCTGGTTTCCAATATTGATGTTGGCTTGGCTGATACTCGCTAGATTACCCGTAGCTTGAAGGCTGTCGATATTGCTGTTGGTATCAACATGGTTACGAATGGTCACGTTCCACTCGCCAATGAAATTATTAAGCTCTTGCCAGTTTTGCTGAGTTGTTTCAGTGCTCGCTGGGCTTACTGCTTGCGTGCCACCCGTTTGTGCAATGGCCTCGTTACGGCTGTCGTGACGGATGTTTTCACGATTGTTCTGAATATCGTTACTCGCACCTGCGACACCACCGGCTAGTCCGCCAACCATCGCTCCTTGAACCGCTAAATCCGCTTCACCTGTTAATGCGCCAAGCGTTAATCCAAGTAATGCACCACCTACAGCACCCTGCTTGGTGCTTGCATTTGGATCATCTTCACCCGGTGTCACACACCCAGCAAGTAGTGGAAGACTGATAGCTGCAGTCAGCGAAGCTTTAGTAAACGAGTTCATAAGTTTGGCCTTAAAATGTGTACAAATAAAGAGCATCGGACTTTATCAATACAATGTCAGGAGATAATTATGAACAGTGTTTTATTTGTTGCGAAGTGTTTCAAATATTACGGGCAGAGTCATATATTGCGATGAAAATTCAAATACTTTTATAGGCATAACTACACATATTTTTAGTAATTAAAGTAAACTGGAATGATAATTTATATTTATAAAAACACGTTGAACTAAAGGATATTTGATGAGTTTCTATTCTCAAGCTCGTGGTTGTGCCAGTTTACTCAGTTCTCTTTCGCTGGCTGTTTTGTCAGCGCCCAGTCTCGCCGATATCTCGACAACGCCTGTTATTGGTGGCGTATTCAGTTCTAGTGAGGTGTTGAAAAATCAGGTGCTTTCAAGCCTGAGCTACTCGGCTACGCTTACTCGCGATGCGGCACTGTTTACCATCGGCGGCGTAACGTTAGATGCGTACATTCTCGCGCTGCCTTTAGATGCGAAAACGAAAGCACGAGTGATCGCTCAACTATCTAACCCAACTTATTCAATTCCTTTAGGTTATTTTCTCTATAGTTATTATGACCGTTATTCAGGTTTGGGCAGTGAAGATGTATTCAAAGCATACCTGTCGACAGTCTATGATGAAGAGGTATTAAAAGGCTTTGAACATAGCCTCTACTATGTCGGTGACGAGCCAGTATCAGAATATAAAGAGCCAGATACCTCGACTGAAGCAATTGGTCACCATGAAGGCATTCGTATCGATGAACACTTCATTGCCAATATGGTCGTTATCTACGATGCGCTGTTTGAAATTGGTGTTTGGCAAGACATGGAGACCCTCCCAGAGAGTTACACCTACTTAATCAATAGCCCTGAAGATTTAGCGATTATCGCTCAGATTCAACCGATCATTGTTGATCTAATAGGCAAAGCCGCATCCGGAATGGATGAAGGTGATATGAAATCAGCAATGCTTGCGATTGTAGAAGATGGCAAGCCTGAAAACGCCGATAAGCCGAACAATAAAGCGCAAGCCCTTACCATCACACTCATTGATTTCGTGCGCTTAAACTTGCTTAAAGCCTACCGACAATTTGTGTTTAAAGAAGAGCGAGCAGAAGCGCTCGATGATTGGATGCAAAAAGCATTTAGTGAAAAGCCAGAGCAGCTCATTCAATTTTTAGACTCTCAACAGAACAAGCGCTTTGCGGTTCAAGTGACTGTTGATGGTCTACAACAAGGCTTAATCGAAGGTTTAGTCGATGAGAGTACGCCTTTCATCTCGGTGGCTTATCAGAATCATAAAAATCGAGCGCAGTACAAGCCTCAAGCAGAGGAGGTGATTGAACCAGAGCATCGACAACAGGTGCGGTTCATGGAAGTTCTATCTGAACAAACCTACCGCGACCCGCACTATCTACCTTTCTTCAAAAAGCTCTATCAAGAGCATCGTGACAATATTAGTCGAGTCGGTATATCTTCTACTCCGACGATCAGCGTACGTAACCTGCCAATAATTAAGACTGGCACAAAAGTGTCGGGACAAGGTGGTACTGGTATTCCTAACTTCCACTTTGTTGATAGAGAGATCGACCGAGCGTATTACTTCTTCGGTAATGATGCGTTGCAGTTGGATGTATTGATGGCAGACAACAAAGTGCAAACCATGTTTGATCGCCTTGATTACCTTAAGACGCTGAACTGTAACGCTCAATATGACTGGAATGCGCACACGACTTATGACGGCCTAGTGAATTTAGGTTTGGGAGAGTCGTTACGTGATTATGGTGAGAAACGCTGCGTTAAAGAACTGCAAGAGCGTTCTGAAGTCGAAGTGACTCTACGAGAAAAGCGTGCAGCCTTGATTGAAGATATTGAAGCGTATCAGTCTATATCTGGCTTTGATTTCTTCACCAAATATTCAAAGAAAGTTCAGGTGAAGCAGGCCATCACTCAGTACGCTGAACTCGATGGGAAAGGGATGCCGGACTACACCTTGGTTTATAACCCATGGCCGGATCACTTTGCACACTTCACGGGGCCTTTTAGTGACGAGATCTTAATGCCGACCGGCGAGCTAAACCGATTAGATTATTGGATTCGTCAAATTGAAGCGACTTATCGTAGCGCAGGTGTTTACAACAAAACTCTATGGGGTATGGCTGGTGATCATGGATTAACGCCAGTGTTTTACGCGCTTAACCCTGAGAAGCAAGTTTTTGAAGGGTTACAGGCGGATCTGGATTACCCAATAGTCGTTAAGAAAATATCATCAGACGAAGGTGAGGGGCCTAAAATTACCAATGCTCTAAGCTATCCGAGCTCGAAGGACATTGATGTTGTTGTGGCCTCGACTGCTGGTGGCAACTTTATGATGGACTTCTTTAACTCAAGCCAAGGCTGGCAGGTGCAACCTATCTATCAAGAACTCAAACAATGGACACCACTTGCAGCGCCGAAAGGTGAGAACATTGATGTGATTGCTCAGATAACGCAACGCTTGCCTGAAAGTCTTGATTACATGGTGGTCAGAGAGAGTACTTGTGACCCGCAAAGTTGTGCAGTTCGTGTGATAGGTAATCGCGACTTAAAACGAGTTGATGAATTGATTACACGCGAAGGTGACAAGCTTTTCTACGAATCTTTGGATGGCAATCGACCTCCAATTTTACTTAACACCCAAACGCTCAATCCGTATTTGGTGGCACCAAGCAAGGCTGATTTTTCTCATTATTCCAAGCTAGTGGAAAAGTGCATAAACCGCGCAATCAAGGAAGATGTCACAACCTGGTGTAGCAGTGCGCAGTGGACAGAGTTAACCCAACTGACTCCTCGACCAGATTCAGTCAATCAACTAGCCAACATCTACCTTGAAGATAGAGCTGGTACGGTTAACCTGTTCCCGAAAGCTGGAATTGGTTATAACACCAAGGTACCGGGTCGTCATGCTGGTGAAGACTACTTAGAGAAAGATGCATTCATCGGTTTCTGGGGCACGCCAATTGGTGAAAACTCACAACCATTAAAAATCCAAGCCAATGGCTCGTTAGCACCGACGCTTTTTGAATATTTAACCGGAGAGGCAGTGGTCGAAGGTGAGAACGGTTGGGGTTATCCTTCATTGCTCAATCATCTGGATGTTCCTAAGAACAACTAAATCGAAGCCTCAATGGCTTAGGTTTTGAAACTGGAAAGCGTGTCTAATGTGGCTTTCATTTGCCACATTAGACTTCTACTAAACATTTCTATGAAATAGGTCTTTGGTTGCTCAGAAGGGATCGAGCATGGCTTGAATGATGGCTTATCTCCAAATCGTTCCAAACGATATAACACATTTTAAACAAAGTGATACTCTTCACGTTTTCATGATGCCTTATTCTGAACTAAGAATTTTTCTTAGTTATTCTAAGACCCTCTCTCATGTGGTCGCTTTTTAGACTCCTTATTATTTCAATTATCAAATTGCAAAGAATGCATGGTCTGTAATATGCCGTGCAAACCTCATCAATAATAAGAGAGTTTACAATGCTAAAGTTCCTAGATCAGGTTAGAAAACCGACACTGGATCTTCCGGTCGAAACCAGAAGAAAAATGTGGTTCAAGCCCTTCCTACAATCTTACCTAGTGGTGTTCATCGGTTATCTAACCATGTATTTGATCCGTAAGAACTTCAATGTCGCACAAAACGACATGATTTCTACTTACGGTTTGTCGATGACGGATCTTGGCCTTATCGGTTTGGGTTTCTCAATTACTTACGGTATCGGTAAGACGGTTGTTTCCTACTATGCCGATGGTAAAAACACCAAACAGTTCCTGCCATTCATGCTTGTTCTTTCCGGTATTGCCATGTTGGGCTTCAGCTTCAGTATGGGCGGCGGCAGCGCGAGTTTATTCTTGATGGTGGCTTTCTATGCGTTGAGTGGTTTCTTCCAAAGTACGGGTGGACCTTCAAGTTACTCAACCATCACTAAATGGACGCCTCGTAACAAGCGTGGTTCTTATTTAGGCCTTTGGAATATGTCACACAACGTGGGTGGCGCAGGCGCTGCTGGTGTTGCTTTATTTGGTGCTAACTACCTATTTGATGGCAACGTGATCGGTATGTTCGTGTTCCCATCAATCATCGCGATTGTGGTTGGTTTTATTGGTATGCGCTTTGGTAATGACTCTCCAGAAGCATACGGCCTAGGTACGGTTGAAGAGTTGTTTGATGAAGAAGTCAGCGAAGAAGACACGGCCGCTGAAGAAAATCAGATGACGAAGAAAGAGATCTTTGTTGAATACATCCTTAAAAACAAAGTGATTTGGCTGCTCTGCTTCGCGAATATCTTCTTATACATTGTTCGTATTGGTATCGATCAATGGTCTACCGTTTATGCGTATCAAGAGCTAGGTCTATCAAAAGAAACCGCGATTTCAGGCTTCACGCTGTTTGAGGTTGGCGCTCTGGTCGGCACGCTAATGTGGGGTTATTTATCTGATCTTGCGAACGGACGTCGTGCTTTGGTTGCTTGTGTGTCGCTTGGTCTGATTATCGTTTCTCTAGAGTTCTACCAGCACGCAACGAGTGAGTTCATGTACTTAGCATCACTGTTTGTGCTGGGCTTCCTAGTGTTCGGTCCTCAGTTACTGATTGGTGTTGCTGCGGTAGGTTTCGTACCTAAGAAAGCAATCAGCGTTGCGGATGGTGTGAAGGGCACATTTGCTTACCTAATCGGTGATAGCTTTGCAAAACTTGGCTTAGGTATGATTGCGGACGGAACACCTATTTTCGGCTTAACAGGCTGGAAAGGAACGTTCGCTGCACTCGACACCTCAGCAGCTATTTGTATCGTATTGCTATTATTTGTTGCAGTTGCCGAAGAGAAGAAGATTCGTCACGCGAAGAAAATGCACTTAGCGGCCCAAAACGCGTAGCTTGTCTGGGTACTTGTTCTCGAAAGCATAGTTTCGGGTAGATAGTCTCACGTGATTTATTGGTTTAAAGCACGTGAGATCATACCAATCGTTAATTCGATTCAGTATCATCTCTATCAATAAACTTAATTCTATATAGCTCCTATTGGGGCTATTTTTCTTTCTTACTCTTAATTTTGGTTACTATCATGATTAATGTTGCGCTTGTTGATGACCACGTTATTGTTCGATCTGGGTTTGCTCAATTACTCAGCCTTGAAGCTGATATTACGGTAGTAGGTGAATTTAACTCTGCGGCAGAAGCTCGTCTCGGATTACCAAGTTGTCATCCTGATGTGGTTATCTTGGATATTTCAATGCAGGGTGAAAGTGGCCTGAGTTTGTTAGAAGAGATACCGTCAGGCATTGCTAGCATCATGTTGAGCGTTCATGATTCTCCTGCGATGGTTGAAAAGTCATTAGAGTTAGGCGCCAAAGGCTACCTCAGCAAACGCTGCAGCCCTGATGAGTTAATCCAAGCCGTACACACGAGTGCAAACGGTGGCTGTTATCTCACACCCGATATCGCTATCAAGCTCGCGACACCAATAAAGAACAAAGCCTCGATAAATCAGCTCACCCGAAGAGAAAGTGAAGTCTGTCAGCTATTAGCAACAGGGCTCGATGTGAAATCTATCGCCGTAGAATTGGGTGTCAGCCATAAAACGGTACATGTGCACCGCGCTAATGCGATGGATAAACTCAATGTTAAAAACAACGTTGAGTTAGCGAAACTGTTCACGCAAGAACAATACTAATGCGTTCCTATCTGGCCACCTCCTTATGTGGCGTCTTCATGGCTGGCTGCGCATGGTTTTGTTTATGGGTTATTGCCTTCTATTTTATTAACGACCCAGAGTTAGCCATTCTGCTTTTCCCATTCTCGTTAAGATTGGGTATGACGCTGCACACTCGCACTCACTATTGGCCTGCCATTTATGTTGCAGAGTGGGGGCTCGCGATCGCTTTGGCTCTATTACTGGATGAACCCCAATGGTTAACTATTTTAATCGCCAGCGGATTAAGCATTCCAGCTACTCTATTTGCCAAACGGTATTATTACGGTGACCAAAACCGTCACCTGTTAGTGATGGCGAGCTTAATCATGGTCACTTCACTGATTAATGTAGCCGTGGTGGGCTCTCATGTCCCAGCCGTTTACATGGTGTGGTTGGTGAGTATCACAGGTGGTTTGATGTTGGTGCCGATGTGTTATCTGGTCTGGAACTATCTATTCCAAAACAAGTGGGCACCACTGAGCTCTTACTTAATCAACAATGTTGTTGAGTTCAAAATCCGTCACATCGCTTTATACAGCGTCTTGTTGGTCGCCAGTATTTTGATACAAACCAGTTTGCCTGATGAACTAAGGCGCTTCGCCCCGTTCTGTATGGCGATTCCTATTATCTTGCTCGCCGTTCGTTACGGGTGGCAAGGTGCTTTACTGGCTACTCTATTGAACAGTGTCGCGTTGATTGCAGCCCACAGTGGCACGTCCAAACTCGAAATTACTGATTTACTCTTGTCTCTTTCCGCTCAGACCATCACAGGTATCTTGCTTGGTTTAGCGGTTCAAAAACAAAAAGATCTCAACTCGAAATTACGAAGTGAGCTCTCTAGGAATCAAAACCTTTCCCGTCAGTTAGTCACCGCTGAAGAATCGGTTCGTCGTGATATTGCCCGTGAGTTACATGATGAGATAGGCCAGAACATCACGGCAATTCGGACTCAAGCGAGCATTATCAAACGTGTCGATGCGGCTGAAATGAGCGTTCGCTGTGCTGGTACGATTGAATCATTATCGTTGAATGTTTATGACACCACCAAGCGTTTGCTAACGAAGCTAAGACCAAAAATGTTGGACGACCTTGACCTGAAGGACTCCGTTGAACAGCTCATACGTGAAATGGAGTTTTCGGATCACGGTGTTGATATTCAGTTAAATTGGCAAGGTGACTACTCATGTTTGAGTGACACGCTCAAGGTTACTCTCTTCCGACTGTGCCAAGAGTCTTTAAATAATGCCCACAAATATGCTGAAGCAAGTGAAATTAGGATAGAACTGACTTTAGACGATCAAGCTTATCTTCGAATTACAGACAATGGTGTTGGTTTTACAGCGCAGGATCTTCTCAAAGGAATGGGTGTTCGTGGTATGCAAGAGCGTGTTCAGGCGCTCGGCGGCAAGATGACAATCAACGCCAAAGACCTTTCTTCGGGTTCCGATATCAGCGTTATATTACCTAAAGTGTGAGAACGAATATGTTTGGATTTCTGCGCTCAACAACGTCAAAAAGTCATACCCTAAGCGATGATGAGGTCAATCAGAGTTATCGTTATTGGCGTCTTCACATCATGATAGGAATGTATGTTGGCTATGCAGGTTTTTACTTCACTCGTAAAACCTTTAATTATGCCGCACCAGCAATGATCACTGATCTTGGATTGGACAAAGGCGATATCGGCTTGATTGGCACACTCTTCTATCTTTCTTATGGTTTATCGAAATTTATCTCAGGCACGATCTCCGACCGTTCAAATCCTCGTTATTTCATGGGACTTGGCCTAATCGCGACAGGTTTGATCAATATCGCGTTTGGCTTTTCAAGTTCGTTGGCGGCTTTCATCTCACTTTGGGTGCTCAATGCATGGTTCCAAGGTTGGGGATGGCCATCGTGTTCCAAGCTATTGACGACTTGGTATTCCCGCTCTGAAAGAGGTTTTCGCTGGGCTATCTGGAATACAGCACACAACGTTGGTGGTGCACTAATTCCTATTCTTGTAGGCTACCTAACTCTTCAATTCAGTTGGCGAGCAGGGTTTATTTGGCCGGGTGTGATTGGTGTTTTTATTGGTCTTATCGTTTGTTGGCGCTTACGTGACAAGCCCACCACAATGAGGCTTCCGACAGTCGGGAAGTGGCGTAACGATCATCTAGAGTTGGCGCAAGAGAGCCATGGCCAAGGGTTAAGCTATCGAGACATCTTGAAAACTTACGTGTTCAGCAACAAGTACATTTGGTTGCTCGCCTTTAGTTATGTGTTGGTCTACATCGTAAGAACCGCGGTTAATGATTGGGGCAATTTATATTTAACCGAAGAGCACGATTACAGCCTGATAAACGCCAACGCTGCGTTGTCTCTGTTCGAGATTGGTGGTTTCGTTGGTTCACTTGTTGCTGGGTGGGGATCGGATAGGCTATTTGGTGGCAACCGTGGCCCGATGAATATTTTGTTTGCCATCGGCATATTTCTTTCAGTTTCTGCATTGTGGTTGATGCCATTAACCAACTTTGTGTTTCAAGCTGCTGGGTTATTTTGTGTTGGCTTTTTTGTTTTTGGTCCTCAAATGCTTATCGGTATGGCTGCCGCAGAATGTTCGCATAAAGATTCTGCCGGGGCGGCTACAGGTTTTGTCGGCTTATTTGCTTATATGGGCGCGGCACTTTCTGGTTATCCATTAGCGCTCGTTCTAGAAACCTACGGTTGGAGTGGGTTCTTCATTACCATCTCAACTTGTGCGGCCGTTATCGGGCTACTTCTACTGCCTTTCTTACAAGCTCAATCACCTCAGAAAAGTGCAGAAGCTCGCTCTGTTTTATAAGGTACTTTTTTGTCAACAAAGTAGCGGTTTACGGCCCTATGGTTATTTGCAGCTATTTTTGTCTTAAGCGTCTTTATACGTAGCATTCAAATGTGACTCTTTTCACGCTTTTCATCTATCTCATCCGTTTCTAAGAATTTTTCCTATTGCGTCTAAGACCCCATCTCATGTGGGTTCTAGCTGCTCTCTGTAGTCTTTCTAATTATTCACGTTATTAGAATCAGCGCTCTTGAACTGCCTTCAGAGGGCTCACTACGGAAAAAGCCATGTCACTCAGTCACTTCTCAGAACACTCATTTTTCCCAATGGAAAACACTATCCAAAATTATGCATGGGGAAGTATCTCTTCGATACGTGAACTGTTTGGCTTCAAAAATGAGTCACAACAACCACAAGCGGAAGTTTGGATGGGAGCACACCCAAAAGGCTGCTCAATGGTGAAGCTTGATCAACATTTAGTGCCTCTATCTGAGCTGATTAACAAGAATAAACCGGCCTACCTATCAACCGATATTGCGCAGTCGTTTGGTGAGCTACCGTTCCTATTTAAGATTTTGGCAGCAGAAAAAGCGCTGTCTGTTCAGGTGCACCCAAACAAGCGACAAGCTGAGTTAGGCTTTGCGAGAGAAGAGCAAGCAAAGATCCCTCTGACTGCTGATCACCGCAATTATAAAGACTCGAACCACAAGCCTGAATTGGTTTACGCGATTACTAAATATCAAGCGATGAATGGTTTTCGAGAGTTCGATGAAATATTAGGCCTATTCAGACAATTGAATTCTAGTGAGCTTGCTGGTTTGGTTGAAGAGTTTGGTAACAACCTTAATTCTCTAGGTTTAGAGACGTTTTTCCGCGATTTACTCACGTTAAATAACCAACGTAAGCATCAAGCATTAGATCAACTTCTGACCTACGCAGCTGCTCACCAAGACCAGGTGGAGTTTGCGTTGGTTACTGAGCTTAGCCATCAATACCCGAACGATATAGGTCTGTTTTGTGTTCTGCTACTTAATTTGATCACGTTACAGCCGGGCGAAGCGATGTATTTGAATGCGAACACTCCGCACGCTTACATTAACGGAACCGGGCTCGAGATTATGGCAAATTCAGACAATGTGTTGCGTGCGGGCTTAACGCCAAAGCATATTGATGTTGCTGAGTTGATAGCTTGTACAGAGTTCATTCCAATTCCGTTTAACCGTTTGTTGTTAGCGCCCTCAAAGCTGGGGCAATGTGATAGCTATGCTATTCCTGTCAGCGATTTTAGTTTCAATATCTTCCATTGCCCACAGCAAGAGGGAGTCATCACAAGCGGTGCTGAAATCTTAATGGCAATAGATGATGATCTAACGCTAATGAGTCAGAAAGGCGAGCACTTAACACTCACTAAAGGGCAATCGGTATTTATCCCAGCCTACATTGGTCATTACGAACTGAGTAGTGAAGGGCGAGTTGCTAGAGCTTTTAACTAAGAAAGTGGTCAGCTGGAAATACTATCAAGTTTTGCGAATGAAGATGTTGTCTTAAAGGGTTAATGGAAGGGTGAACAAGCCAATAAGATATTGGCTTGTTCGTATTACTTATCGATTATTGAATAGAAGGTAAGCTTTTTGCCTCCATTACAATCGACATACCCCAAGAGGACTCCTCTCGAATGGATTTAATTGAACCTCGGTTTGTAAGCCAAGTTATTTGAGTGTCACGAGGTCCGTCATTTTCAAATTGAGTTTCACTTTCTACCTTACATGCAGCAAAGGTACCTGCAGGCACAGTGACTTCCTCTTTACCTAGGTAGGTTTCTTGGTAGTTGAAGGTTGATAGAAAGTAAGTTTGTGCATCGATAATATTGTCTAGTGAAGTCTCTACAGAAACGGTTCTTAATCCAGGGTACTCTATTTCACCGAATTCACCGCTGATCTCGTCATACCAATAGTCGATTTGTGATGTGAGTGGTGCATTGGTTGAGGTTCCGAAATCTACCATTTGATTGATGATTTTTTGGTTATCTGCAATTGCCAGTGGTAATACTGCTTTAGCCGATCCCCAACCTAGTGAGTCATCAGAGTTAAAGCCCTCTTGACCTAGATAGTGATCTTCAGAGCTATATGAATACTCATACCCCATCAAAACACCTTCCGGATCTTTGATATCGATACGCGTTTTTTCTAAGCTACCTGCCAAGTCCGAAATCCAACTTGGAAGTCCGGTAACTAGCGTAACGTCATTCAGCCAAGAGAAAGTATTCCCAAGATAGGTAAACTCATAAGTTAGGTTCTGTGTTACTGGCTCAGGATCCCATATTGGTGTGCGCTGTACATCGTAAACCGTGACGTCATTGGTTGCTGAGACGAACCCTGCATCTGGTAGTGAGTCAAGACAAGCTTGTAGGTTGAGAGGGTGCAAAGGTTGTGGTGTTAATGCGTTATCCAAAATGAACTGCTTAGTCGCTTCGTCAAAGATATAAGCTTCACTGCCAGCCTCTTCCAGCTCTTTGTAGGTAATACGCACAAAGCCTTCGACTACAGACAAGTAAGCGGAGTTATCTTCTTTTTGGTAGTTAGACCATGTAGCTTGCGAGTGGATAGATTCAGGAATGGTAACTTTACGTAATACCTCGCCATTCACTGATTGATCTTCCCACGAACCGAGTTCTGGTAATCTGGAGAATGTAGAGTCTAGCTTCCAGGCTCTCGAATAATAAACCACTGTACCGTTGGACAGAAGCTGTGCAAATATCTCAGCACTTTCCATGCCTGCCATTGGAATTAAATCTGCATGGTTGTTATATGCAGTGTCATGACGATCCGATTCATCTTCAGCGATGGTCGATGCTAAAGTCGCAAGCCATGTATCGCTGCCATTCTTGAAGGCGCTTATTCCGTTACACGAGTTATTAAGTGCTTCGTAGCGGTTTGGGTCGTACTCTGCACACCAATCACCCTTGTAAAAGGTAAAAATATTGTCGTAGAGATCTTCCACTGATAACTTATATGCCGTGGTGTTATCTGGGAATTTTAATCCTGCAGGCATAATTTGAGACCAAACGTTCTCACCATCTGTTTGATCCATTATTGAGCGAACATTAAGTCCACTGATATCCAACTGCTTAGCACTAGCAACTTCATTAAAAATTGAGCTGTTAGACTCTAGGGTTACACTGCCACCTGTATTTGTCTTAATACTCGTTAAGGTATCATCGCTCGCTTCCCAACCGTCTTTTCCTAAAACCATGCTATTTGCGTCGGGAGTATTTTCAAATTCAACAAACTGCTCAGCAAAGTAGTCATAAATGTAACCGGTTTCAGTGATTGAGTTATCGGAAGCAGCCTTTAGTGTTCCATAAGCAACCACTAAGTCTGTACCTGTTTCATTCGCGCCGCCAAACCAATTGATGCCATCTGTTTTAATGAGTTTCGCAAGATCGGCCTGCTTAGAGCCTTTATTTGCCTCGTTTTCTTTAATTTTATCTTCAAGATTAGAGTCATCAATAGCGATGTGATCACGATTAATGCTGCCAGCAATGTCGCTTGGATTGAAGTTTTCTCCGGCTGCTTCAATATTTTTTACGACTTCGTCTAAGACTCGAGTAACTTCTTCATTAATCAAGGCCGTGAGCGCTTCTACAGAGATACCAGCTCCCGCAGCGGTTTCTGATAGTGCATCAGTATTCTCTGCCATGACTGAAGCAGTAACTTGAGCAACGCGGTGTAGGTTTTCAAAAGCCGCTTTTTGTGAACCGGCTAAGTCATTATTGTTTTTGGCTTCGATATAATCTTGTGTTAGATCGAGTGTTGTCCCCAACTTCTCTTGAATAGCTGATTTAGCTTCTTCTAACGAAGAACCACTCTCGATTTCATTTTGAATCAGAGTCGTTAGTGGACTAATAAATGTGGATTTTGGTGGCGCAGTTAAGCGATAGCTCTTGCTTAGAACGACACCTGGGTTATCGGTATCGACGGTTTGTCCAGCTACCACTTCAATCAACAGAGTGCTCTGTTCTAGTTGCTCTTGAGTCAGGTTATCGATGGTAAATTCACCATTGTCACCTGTTACTGCGTTTGGCTCATCCTTATCACACACTTTATTGCTGTTTAGATCCAAGCATGCATTAGCACCTACCAGATAGCCATCAGCGGCCTTTGCTGTTAAAGACGCTGAAGTTGCTGTTGAACCGCCAGTATCAGTTGTGGAGCTACCCGAACTATCGCTACCACAACCAGCTATCCCTAGGGCTATTGCCACTGCTAACAGTGAACGTTGACCATTCATGCTAGTTCTCCTATTAAGTTATTGATAAAAAATTATTACTCTGGAATCAATTGGGAGAATGTCATTGATAAATATGACTATTTATAAATTGAGTGCCATTGGTGAGGAATGTATCAAAACGGTATATAGCGGAAATAGCAGGAGTGTTTATTCTAGAGACATATCTTATTAGCTGAGTAACATCTGCGAGTGATATCTATGGTGAATGTTTAGTACCTGTAATTTACATACTTATCAATTGATATTGTTATATATCTTCTTGTATTTTATAAACTTTCAAGCTTAAGGAAGCAAAATGAGCGTTGCTCTCATCAATAACCTGATAGCCAAGTGCCTCATAAAAGCGAATGGCGTGAGTGTTACTTCTGAAACTAGAGAGGGTGATCTGGTTTCGTTGCTCTCGAAGGGCTTTGTTGTGGATGAGTGACATCACTTCTTTACCAAGCATCTTGCCTTGGTATTGAGGATAAATAATTAGTAGATGGATATGGTATGCATTATCGTAAGGTTTAAAGCAGACGAGTCCGGCTCTTTCCTTTTTGCTATATATCCAATGAAACCAAGAGGGGTGGTAGTCGTTTAACAGTCGGTTACGTTGAAAGTCGTCATCCCAGCCAAACACATTGTCGACATGTTCGAAAATGCCTTGTTTGACGCAAGCAAACAGTTCTTCAAATTCTGAGTTCGCAACGAGTTGGAGTTGTATTTTGTTATCCTTGACTGTCACTCTTTCCACTTCCTTGTTCTCAGCTCTGTATAAGCAAACAATACCATAATCGATTTATAGGCGTATTAAACGAAAAGCCACGCGGTGTGCGTGGCTCTGAAAGTCGTATTTGTAGGGCTAGCTTAAACCAACTTAAGCGCGTGATGTCGAGTGAGTTGCTTGTGAAGTGAGTCTTTTAGCTCCATGCGTTCTACTTTGAGGTTGTGCATGCTGTCGTCATCGATAGGGCTGCCAGAGATTTCTAGTTGGCGAATGTCGTAGTCGAGTTGGTGGTATTTCTGCATGTCTGCTTTGAATTTTTCGTCGTCGTGGTTGAGCTGAACAATGTCTAATTTAAGATCTGGGAAATCTAAGATAAAGGCATGGTTTTCATTGAGCATTGGCACTTCCTCTCTAGTCGAATTACTAACAGTATAGAAGCAATTTATCGAAAGAAATGTGGTTCAAAACACAAAGAAGTAAAGCGATCAAAAAAGGGCGCAAACTCGAAGAATTGTCTTCGAACTTGCGCCCTTTTTTCTGTTTATAGCTATAAGTTACCCGTTTACAACGATAGGTCTAAAGCAGAAAGCTTACTTCGCTTTTTTACCAGAGCGTTGTTGCTCTTTGTGTGCTAGCTTCTCTTTCTTACGTTGCTCGATAAGGTGAGCAGCTTCGCCACCTACGTGGGTTTCGCCACGAGCATTTGACAGCTGAACTTGCTTTTCACGCTCGCGGAAACGCGCTTTCTGTTCATCGCTGTGCTTATCAATGCACTTAGGGCAGCTTACGCCTTTCTCAAAGTGTTCAGACGCTTTGTCTTCATCAGTGATTGGCAGACGACAAGCGTTACATACATCGTAACCGCTCTTTTCTAGCTGGTGGTTAACCGCAACACGTCCATCAAATACGTAGCAGTCGCCTTCCCACATGCTCTCTTCTTCTGGTACTTCTTCTAAGTACTTAAGAATGCCGCCTTCAAGGTGGTAGACCTCATCAAAGCCTTGTTCTTTCATGTAGGCTGTTGATTTTTCACAACGAATACCGCCAGTACAGAACATCGCGACTTTCTTGTGTTTCTTAGGGTCGAGGTTTTCTTCAACGTACTGAGGGAATTCACGAAAGGTTTCCGTATTTGGGTTTACGGCATTTTTGAATGTGCCGATATCGACTTCGTAATCGTTACGAGTATCCACCAAGATCACATCTGGATCTGAGATAAGGTCGTTCCATTCGTTTGGCTTAACGTACGTACCGACAACGTGGCGAGGGTCGATGCCTTCAACGCCCATGGTTACGATCTCTTTCTTAAGCTTAACCTTGGTGCGGTTGAATGGTTGTTCTTCGTTGAACGACTCTTTGTAAACGACATCAGCCAAGCGAGAGTCTTGCTTGAACCATTGAAGAAGAGCGTCGATAGATTCGCGCTTACCAGCAACGGTGCCGTTGATACCTTCACTCGCAAGTAACAAAGTACCGCGAATTTGGTTGGCTTCTAGCAATTCTGTGAGTGGTTGGCGAATTTCTTGGTAATCATCAAGTGCTACGAATTTATACAGAGCACATACAACATATTGAGACATGGTTTTTCCTTTCTGCGAGCTGGAACGTAAATCCAGAGCGGTTGCCTATTCTGATCATAGCTGGGTAACGAAACCTAGCTTGTCATGATGGCTTATTAAAATCCGCTGCAGTATAACCAAGGCGATGTAGGACAAAAACCAACCAAATGTAGGGCTATTTAACACCTCAATAAATAGGGTTTTGATGATTCACCTCACCTGCCAGTGAAGTCCTAGGCAGGTGATTGTTTGATAACGGGTAACGTGAGCAATAAAAGAAGGACTACAGGTGAGTGGGCAGGGTGAATTCCTGCGCTTTTGTCGCTTCCTCAAGCTGATTTAGGGTTAAACACATGGGTGTGACTGGCATTCCATAGAAGTCGAACCTATCGCCAATAACCTCTCCGCCAAGTGCTTTTACGATGTTGACGGTGGTGTCGCGTGCTTCAATATGAACTTGGTTGGTCTCGTCTAGAGTTTGAACCAGCGAATAACGCGCTAATGCTTTGCCGATACCCAAGCCGCGGAATCGATTGTCGACCGCAAAACGTCCCCAGTGCCATTCGCCTTCTTGCTCCCAAGCGGCGACTGCACCCAATACGTATTCACCTGATCGTGCGAGCCACCACTTTTGGTGGATATCGGCAGAAAGAGGAATGAGATCCCCGGGAATACTTTGTTCATCCGCAAAGGTGTCATTAATCAGTGAATCAATTTCAGCGCGATACACAGGCGAGCAAGCTTCGATCTGTATTCTGGCTTTGTTGTGAGTGGCGTTTTTACGAAAGGCACTCAGTCGCAACGCTCGCAGCCCATCAATCACATTTTGTGTGTCTTCGGGGTTCATCAAGTTGAGCAGTTGAGACAATTCGCTATTAGCAGATTCATCGGCTTCTTCTAGTCGCTGTAATCCTTCTTGTCTCAGAGAAAACAGCTTTTGGCGCTTATCCGTTGCGCTGGGCGAGGTCTCGATATAGAGCTTTTCGACTAGAGAATTAAGCGTTCTGCTTAGCGATGCCTTTTCCACACTGAGTTGAATGCTGAGCTCAGAAAAGGGAGTCGGTCCGTTCTTGCGCAGGTAAGTTAGAAGGTGAACTTGTGTCAGTGATAAGCCTGAGTTGAGGCAGTTCTTATCCAGTAACCCAAGTTCGCGAACGAGATAACGTAGCTCGCTTCTGATCTGCATAACTGATGACATGTTCTCTCCATAGAAATATACGTTGATAGTATCAACAATAATCGCAAGGACGGTTTGCTGTCAATAATATTGATACTATCAACGAATATTATGGCTACTTGCTCATTGGTTCTAACAACACCTTAGTCACGAACAGTCGAACCGTTGGGGCAACCACAGCCAGTAACAATAATGCGGATGGAAGTATTTGACCGACAGCGGTTAGCCAAGCATCAAAAAATACGCCGCCTTGTGGGAGATTTTTAGCGACCATAATGGCTGGCATGCTGAGCAGCATGGTTGGCAGTACCATAGAAACCATTAGTGGGTATTGGAATTTACGTGGAAATTTTTTCATGATGTGCTCCGATTGACTCATTGATGGCACTATTCTAATCTCGGTAGTAACAACCAAAAATAGACAGTTTTGAATCTGAATCGTGCATATATGAAAGCTAAAGATATCTCCAATCTATACCTGTTTTGTCAGTCTGTTGAGTGTGGTGGCTTTGCCGCTGCGAGTTTGCAAACTCATGTGTCTGCGCCAACGTTATCAAGAGCCGTGGCTCACCTTGAAGATAAACTCGGTGAAAAGCTGGTGCACCGCAACGCTAAGCAGTTCCAACTCACGACGGCGGGGGATGAGTACTATCAACGCTTTGCTTCGCTTTTCTCTCAGCTTGATCATGAGTGGACTCAGCTATCTAATAGCCAACCTGTGTTGACCGGTGAGATTCGAGTGTCGTGCCCAGAGCCATTTGCAGATTACTTTCTGCAAAAGCTCGCGATTGAGTTTATGGAGATGCACCCAGAGGTGAATATCTCGATTCATTTCAGCGCAGGTACAGAGCGATTTTTTGATGAGCAGATCGATTTGGCCTTGGTGACTAGCCCTCCGCATGCCACACATCTTATCCAACGCCAGCTGTTTGAATCGCCATTGGTGTTAGCGGCTTCCCCAAGTTATATCGAGAAAAACGGTACGCCAAACAGTGCTGAAGAGCTGGTGTCACATCGGTTGTTGTCTGGAAATAACATGCCTTACTGGGATTTGAAGCAGCGAGGTAAAACCATTCGTGTGCCTTACCAACCTAAGTATTCGGTCAGCAGTTTAAGGCTCAACATTGAGGCGACTGTATTAGGGGCAGGAATATGTTTGATGCCGAAATCGTCATTTGAGCGCTTTGCATCGCAAGATAAATTGGTGGAGGTGTTACCAGACGTAGAATGCCCAACAGGCAAAGCGTTTATGTTGTGGGCGGATAGAAAGCTGATAGCAAGCCGAGTAGTGGCGTTTAGGGATATGATCTTTGAGAGGTTTGAGAATTCTGCTGAGTTTTTGGCTTCGATTAATGAAGATAGAAACGAATAACGCCAGACTAAGCTGGCGTTAAGGTTCGAACTATTTAGATAACGGCTGTTTGTTCTTGTGGTACAGGTAAGCATTAAGCCAAGCTAAACCAAGGATGATCAACGTCATCACCGGCGGTTTCGATTGCAGTGGTAGCACTTCTGCAGGCACGCTTGGCAAAAGGTGGACGTATACTGCAACCACCATGATCGCGGTAGTCAATAGAGTTGAAGCGAGCATCGCCTTGTTACGTAATTCGGTGTTCAGCTTGCGTCCGCCAATCATAACCACCAACAGCAGCACACCTGCCGCCATTTCACCTAACTGACCTGCCCAGCGAGAAAGCGTTGGGAAAGGAAGTTCGCTCAAAGCAATCTGCTTCGCAAACATGGTCGTGAATGGGTCAAAGAACTTTACTGTGCCTGCCATCAAAAGGAATGCACCCAGTAAGCCAGTTAGAATTTTTTGTGCCTTTAGAGATAGCGCATCACTTGAGTTGTATGAGCGAAATAGGAAAAAGCCGGTGATCAAAAACATCGATCCGATTAACGTAAGCTCAAGAATCAGTTGTTGTGTACTCATAGTCATAACCTTTCAGTGATAAGTGGTGGTGTCGTTTGATGTGCTTATCTTATGCAGGTTTTTAGCATTCAAAAATAGACAATATTGAATGTGATAAATGCATATTTGAAAGATTGAAAGACTAAACAGTGAAGGTGCCAATCAAAAAGGCCCTGCTGTAAAAATACAGCAGGGCCTTGGTGTTAATCTGTCTTATCTAATCAGCGATTACGCTTGGTTAAGTACTTCCGCTAAGCGTTTTACCGCTTCGGTTAATTCTTCTGGGTTGGCGTTAGTGAAGTTTAAGCGCAGTGCAGCTTTTGCTTCATCAGCCTTTGGATAGAATACTGGGCTTGGTACAACCGCTACGCCATTCGAAAGTAGAGTTTTAGCCAGCTCGAAGGTGTCACACTCTGGGATTTCTACCCAAATGAACATCCCGCCGTCTACTGCTTTCAGTACACAGTCTGCAGGCAGTTGTTTCTCTAGTTCTGAGAACAACACTTCATAACGTGATTTGTACAGTGTGCGAATGTTTTCCATGTGCAGGTTGAAATCTTCATGCTTTAGAAGACCAACAAGCAGCGCTTGCATAGGTACACTTGAGTGTAAATCCGCGCCTTGCTTCACTTTAATCAGTGGCTCAAGGTAGCTGCGTTTACCTGTCACCGCCCCAATACGTAAGCCTGGCGATGCAATCTTAGAGAATGAACGAAGAACGATAGAGTTGTCTGGGCAGAAAGATGAAACCAACGGTAACTCTGTACCTGTGAAACGTAGCTCACGGTAAGGCGCATCTTCAATGAATGCTACGTTGTATTTGATACACAGCTCAGCCACTTTTTGACGAGTTTCTGTTGTCCAGCAAACGCCAGTCGGGTTATGGAAATCTGGCACCGCATAGAACATCTTTGGCGATTGCTGTTCAAAGCAAGTCTCTAGTTCGTCTAGGTTCGGGCCAAATTCAGTTTGAGACACAGTCACAATGTTCGCTTGAACCAAACCAAACACTTGCATCGCACCCAAGTAACTTGGCGCTTCCATGACAACCACATCATTCGGATCAACATACGCACGAGCAATCAAATCTAGACCTTGCTGAGAGCCAGTACAGATCATTGCTGTGTGAGTCTCTGGCAGTTGGTAGCTTTGCGTTAGGTGCTCAAGCAATGGGCCGTAACCTGCAGTCGAACCGTATTGGAAAACTTCAGGCATGTTCGCTAGGTTTTCTAGCGTTGGCTTCATCAAATCTATAGGAAATGTTTTCTCATCTGGTAAACCACCGGCTAATGAAATGACATTTGGATCGCTTGCAGCTGCGAGGATCTCTCGAATGTATGAAGATTGAATCTGTTGTAATGACTGTGCGATTTCCATGTGTTGTGTCTCGTCGTTTTTCGTTTTTATTCTATCGCTTGATATTACACGGCAATTGTAAAAATAAGCGTGTCCGTTTATGCTCTTAAACATGTCCATTTATGCTATTTAAACGATGTCGCGTCAACACATATCTCGAATCAATGATGTTCTGTTCCATATTCACCAAGACATTAGCCAGCCTTTGTCGGCAAAAGCGCTCTCTGAGATTGCAGCTTATTCCGAACAGCACTTTCATCGCACCTTCAAAAGCGTGGTTGGAGAGTCGTTACATCAATACATTCGACGCACCCGAATGGAGTATGCTGCCAACCAATTGATGTTCGATACCACGTCCTCGGTGGTGGAAATCGCCAGTAAGTGTGGTTTTAGTTCAGTGTCTTCGTTTAGCCGCGCGTTTAAAGCAACCTTTAACATGTCGCCAGGTGAGTGGCGTAAGCACGATTTACAGATCGCCGAAAAGCCCTACTTGAAAGATCCTGAAGTAGCAGCAGGCTATTTGAATGTCGCGCAGCGAGTATTGCCTGAACCTAAGATCATTGAAGTGCCTGAGCGCATGGCAGCTTATGTGCGACATACGGGTTATAACCGCTCTATACGTAATGCGTGGCTGATATTGAACGCGTGGGCGAACTCCGAACAACGCGATTTCTCGAGCCAATTTGGTTTGCATCACTCAAACCCTGCTTGGGTTGAGATGGATCAGTGTCGCTACGTGGCGTGTATCGCGATTGATGAGCCGATAAAGTATCGTAGTGTGGTTAATCAGATGGTGATTCCGGGCGGCTTACATGCGGTGTTTCGACTCAATGGTCGTTATGGAGAACTGCTCCCACAGATCAGCATGGTATTAGAAAAGTGGCTACCTACGTCTGGCTTCAAGCAGCGTTCGACTCCAGCTTATGTGCATTATCATCAGAATCACTTTCTTAACAC
Source organism: Vibrio sp. Scap24 (assembly GCF_013394185.1). Taxonomy (NCBI): domain Bacteria; kingdom Pseudomonadati; phylum Pseudomonadota; class Gammaproteobacteria; order Vibrionales; family Vibrionaceae; genus Vibrio; species Vibrio sp. Scap24. Next base: position 192,102 of record NZ_CP041333.1, read on the forward strand.
CGATGAAGTGTTTGAGCTCGACTTCTACCTTCCCGTGAGTTTTTACTAATCGATGGTTGTGCTGTTTTGTTGAACCAGACTTTGATCTTTTGTTGAGACAAATTAGCACGACCAATAGCTGCCAACAATTCTATGTAGGTGGGCTAAGATAAAGATGCTTTGTTGATAATTTGCCCCAGTAAATGATGACAACGTACGGATTAAGCGATAGCATCCCTTTCCAATTGCAAATAGTTCTTAATATCACTCGCTAGAATATGACCATTACCCACAAAGATTATCTAAAAATCGCTTTCCCTTTCATCATCTCAACGGTTACCCAGCCTCTGCTTGGTGCGGTGGATACCGCCGTGATTGGTCAGCTTGGCATCGCTGAACTGATCGGTGGTGTGGCGATCGGCACCATCATTATGAACACCATGTATTGGCTATTTGGCTTTTTCCGTGTCAGCACGACAGGGCAAAGTGCGATGGCATTGGGGAAAGGGAATCGCTCTGAGCTAGCGGGTAGCTTGATGCGTCCATTCGTGTTGTCTGGTTTGGTGGGTTTGATTTTTATCTTGATACAACCCCTCATCTGGCAAGGTGCGATGTGGGTGATAGAGCCTGAAGTGAATGTGGCTGAGCAAGCACATATCTACTTCAACATTTTGATTTATGGTGCGCCTTTTGTGCTGCTCAACTATACCATTATCGGTTGGTTGATGGGGCAGGCGAAAGCCAAAGAAGTCCTTTACACGCAAGTGTTTGGCAACGTGTTGAACATTGTTTTAGATGCGGTGTTCGTACTCTATTTCGATTTAGGTGTCGCGGGTGTGGCATACGCAAGTTTGATTGCACAAATCACTACTTTTGCGATTGGTATGACGCTGGTTATGAAGACGAGCAATATCTCGGTCTCTGAGTTCCTGCAAGGCTCGAAGATGACCAAGAAAGACCTGTCGACAATCATCTCTTCGAATACTGACTTACTGTTACGTACAATTTGCATCTTGGTGTTCTTCAACATGATGGCGCGTACTGGTTCTAAACTGGGTACCGATGTTCTGGCCGCTAACGCGATTCTGATGCAGGTGACCTTTATCGTCAGTTACATGTTTGATGGCATTGCTAACGCATCGAGTGTGTTTGCAGGTAAAGCGGTGGGTCAGAAAAATGCGTCGATGTTGGATCGTGTATTAAGACTCAATTTTCAATGGACGGCAGGTTTCATTGCTGCGCTGACGCTTTTAACCTTGATATTCAAAGACATGATTGTTTTCTTGTTCACCGATATTCCAGCGCTGGTTGCCTTGTATCAAGAGATGGCACCGTGGCTGATTGTGTTCCCGCTGGTGGCAGGCTTTGGCTTAACGGTTTACGGCATCTTTACTGGAACAGGAACCACGCGTCCGGTTCGAGACTCTAGCATCGCTACCTTGTTGGTGTTCTTGGCTGTACAGGCATTTTCGGTCGATTTATGGGGCAATCATGGTCTGTGGTTGGCGTTTACCTTGTTCTATCTTGGGCGTATCGCATTCCTGTACCCGTTTATCTCTCAGGTTAAACAAAAGTGTTTCCCAGCAGAAGATACCTCAGCGGCGTGTCATTAATTTAGAACGCCCACCGCCATTTCTAAGACTTTATGAAAGCGCCTGACTATCGTTATACGATAAATTTAGAGGGCGCTTTTTTGTATCTGTAAAAATCAGCTCGAAAGGTCAACTCGCCCTAACGAAAACTGGTCAATTAAATAGCAAATAAAATGCGATACGGTTCAATGTTCTCTTTTCATCACTTCAGCTAAATGATAAAGTTGTTATGTTATAACATCTATCTATGAGTATCTGCGTGAACGCCCCATTATTGTCTGTTGACCGACTAACGATCAAAACCTCTTCAAGAACACTTTTCCAAGATATCCACTTCGATGTGTATCGAGGAGAACTGTTGGCGATCATGGGTCCTTCAGGCATTGGTAAGTCGATGCTTTCACGCGCGATCGCGGGCTTTATGCCGGAAACGGTTGAGGCTAAAGGTCATATTTCTCTATCTGGTGAAGCTGTGTGCGGTTTGCCAATGTTGCAAAGAACCGCAGCACAAAGGCCGGCGGTTATCTTTCAAGATGCACTTCAAGCGTTAAACCCCCTTGTTTCCATTGAAGGCCAACTCAGTTTGGCATTGACGGGGACTCGCACTAAGCTTAAATCACAAGACAAAACCAAGCTCACCGAACTGTTGGTGCAGTTAGGATTCCCAAATCCAGAAACCATCTTGCCGTTGTATCCGAGCCAAATCTCCGGAGGACAACGTCAACGAGTGTGTATTGCGATTGGCTTGTTGAGTAACGCCGATATCATCATTGCAGATGAACCGACTAGCGCGTTAGATCCGGTGACAGAGCAAGAGATACTTAAGCTGATTCGAGACAATGTAAAGCAACGCCAAATTGGTGGTTTGCTTATTACCCATGACCTGCACAGCGCCTTAGCCTGTGACAAGTTACTGGTGATCGATGATGGCGGTGTGGTGGCTTATGGTGCACCGAAACACGCGCTTGAATCGAGCTCTCACGCTTTCTGCTGTTCATTGAGAGACCTAATCGAATGAGCTCGACCTTATCACTAAATTCAGAAGTCTCACCGTCAATGCCTGTGATTGATTCAGAAACACAAACACCGATTGAGATTAAGTTCGAGAATGTCGGGGTTCATTACTACTCAGTGCCAAGTTGGTTGGGTGGTAAGGCGTTTAAAGCGCTACAGAACATCGACCTCAATGTTGAAGACAAAAGCCTGGCTATTGTTGGACGTTCTGGTGCTGGTAAATCTACGCTGATTGAACTGCTGTTTGGTTTGAAAGCGCCAACTCTCGGTAGCATCAGCTTGTTTGGTCATTCGCTGCCTATTCGCAATAGCAAAGCGCAAGCAGCTGTGTGTCGCTTGATCCAATTGGTGCCACAAGAACCACACACCAGTCTTAACCCTTACTACACCGTTCGACAGATCTTGGCCGAGCCGCTAAGCAACCTAGATGTTTCTGGCAATCATGAAAGCATCATTGAAGAGACGCTGTTGGACGTGGGCTTACCTGCCACTTTGCTATCACTAAAACCCAATCAGCTTTCTACAGGCCAAGCTCAACGTGTGGCAATTGCTCGGGCGCTTGTCGTTAGACCCGCAGTATTAGTTGCCGATGAGCCAACCAGTAGCCTAGACCCGGTGAATCGTCAGAGGCTACTCGACTTATTGAATTCATTAAAAAAGAAGCGCGATATGCGCCTTATTTTGGTGACACACGACCTAGGCGCAGCACAAGCGCTTTGCGAAGAAATTCTGGTTCTTGACCATGGCGAGATGGTGGAGCATGGACCGACACCTCAAGTGATGAGTGTACCTGCTCATCCAGCGACTCAGATGCTGATCGAATCTCAGCCTCTTTCGAAATCTACTTGTTAAACACAACCTTATTTATTACGAAATACAGCTTACAGAGAACAATAACTTATGCGTTTTAATTCAATCAAACTGGCTTGCGCTCTAGCGCTGGCTCTGCCTTTGACGGGCTGTTTTGACTCTCAACCTGAGTCGAGCGAAGCTGCGGTCAAATCTGAAATTCGTGTTGCGATGATGCAGCCACCAAGAACAGGTCTATCGCCACTTTCTGATGACGCGTTCAAACTATCGCGTTGGAGCACAGCTGAAACGCTCGTTAACCTGAGCCCAACTTCAGAAGCTGAGCCGATGCTGGCAACAGATTGGAAACACGTTGATCCACTGACTTGGCAATTCACGGTTCGCCAAGGCGTTAAATTCCACGATGGTTCAACACTAACAGCAGAGTCTGTTGTGAACTCACTACAGAAAGCGCTAGAGGCGGCACCTAAGCCACGCATCCTAGATGGTGTAGAGCTAGAAGTGAAAGCGATGGACAACTATCGTGTAGAGATCAAAACCAGCTTCGATGACCCTCTTCTACCAAGCCGTTTATCAAGCCCTCAATTAGCGATCCTAGCAGCAAGCGCGTACCAAGAAGATGGTCGTGTTAGCCCAATTGGCGCGGGTACTGGTCCGTTTGAATTGACAGAAATTAACGGCACAACTAGCGCGAAACTAAAACGTTTCGACGGTTACTGGGGTGAAAAAGCACAAGTTGAATCTGTAATTGCAGAATACGTTCCTAACGGCTTTGCTCGTGCGGCGGCTCTAAGAACAGGTACGGCTGACATTGTTGAAGCTGTGCCAGTTTCACAAATCGCGACCATTGATTCGAACCTGCTTTACGAAGTAGCAATGCCTCGTACCAACACGCTTTACCTGAACAATAAGTCAGGCGTATTTAGCGATATTGAACTACGTAAAGTCGCGGCTGCTGCGGTAGACCGTGAACAAATCGTGAATACCGTTTATGAAAACCATGCGGACATCGCGCAAGGCCTATTAGGTCCTGCACTTGCTTGGGCTGAGCCGATTCGACCTGAAGGTCAGGCTGTAGACAAAACGCTAAAAGCAAACGGTGAAAGCATTGTTATCGGTACCTTCACTGACCGTGCTGAGCTTCCAGAAGTGGCAGCACTACTTAAACAGCAACTTGAAGCGGCTGGTTTCAAAGTTGAGCTGGATATCCGTGAATACGCTCAGATTGAAAACGATGCACTGTCAGGCAAGTTTGACGCGTTTATCCTTTCTCGTGCAACCGTTCTAGATTCTGGTGACCCAGTGGCGTACATGATGAGTGACTTTGGCTGTAAGGGTTCATTCAACCTTGGTCAATTCTGTTCTCAAGAAGTCGACCAAGCGCTGACTCACGCTGATCTGCAACCACTAGGTGCACTGCGTCAACAAGCGATCATTGAAGCTGAGCAAAAAATCCTGAACGACTTCGCTGCTATTCCATTGCTTCATGAACGCGTGATTCAAGGTGAAAGCGAGCGTGTAAGCAATGTAGTTCGTGACCCAAGTGAACGTCGCTTGGTTGATCAAACGACTCAAGTTAACTCGGCAACACAGGTTAACTAAATAAATGCTATCTGCTGAGACTCTGCGTCGAACCTTATTTATCTTGACGCCTTGGCTATCAAGAATCGCCTCACTGATTGTGGTGGTGATTCTTGTTGGCTTGATGCCTGACATTGCAGGCATCGACCCAAGCCAATCCATTCTGCGTGCGAGAGCGGGGCAACAACACCTGCTTACGCCTGAAGCTTTAGCGGCGGTACGTGCTGATCTTCAGCTTGACCGTTCGGCAAGTGAGCGCCTGATCGATTGGATAGGAAGTGCTTTTTCCGGTGATTTAGGTAAATCTTGGATTGACGGCTCTTCGGTTGCATTAGGCATTCAAAAAACAGCGTCTACATCTCTGTTTTTGATGTCGAGCGCATTAGTGATGACTTTCGTACTGTGTGGTGCAGGCTTACTGGCTACCTTACGTAGTTGGAAGAAAGGCAAATTGGGGCAGAGTTACAGCAGTTTAAGCACCGTATTAATATCCTTGCCAGAGTACGTGGTGGCTTCGGTATTAATACTGGTGTTCTCAATCTGGTTAGGTTGGCTACCACCGTATGGTTGGCAAGGCTGGCAAGACATTTGGCTACCGAGTTTAGCGCTCGCACTGCCTGCTAGCGGTCTGTTTAGTCGTCTACTCAGAGACAGTTTACAACGCGTTCTTAATGAACCTTGGGTGATTACTTGGCTCAGTGCCAACGTTCACTCTAATCAAATTATTCGCTTTGCGCTGAAAAGAGCGCTGAGCAGCTTGATCCCACAAATCGCGATGATCGTGATTGGTTTAACTGGTGGCGCAGTCGCGGTTGAGCTTATTTTTTCGATTCCGGGTATCGGGCGTATGATTCTTGGTGCTGCGAAGGCGCAAGATCTGCCAATGTTACAAGGCGGCCTATTGGTCTTACTGTTGTTTTCGATTGCGGTAAGCAGCGTCAGCTTGTTTGTTCAGCAGCTGATTCTGGGCCACAGCCTGAAAAGCGGCAAGCTCATCAGTAGTCACTCTTCGTTTCGTTTTACCCAGAGCCGCGCCAAGCGTGTCACTGCTTTTGCGATCTTCTCATTCCTGATTGCTATCGTGATATGGGCGGCATTCCGAGACCCATACACCAGCCAATTCGCACGTTTGGCATCACCGAGCTGGCAAGCACCATTGGGTGCGGATGGCATTGGGCGAGACCTGTTAGCGAGAATCGGTTCTGGTATGGTCGCGACCTTCCAAGCGGGTATTCTGGCAACCTTCTTGAGCTTGGTGACGGGCATTATCATGGGTTTCAATACCCGCTTCAGCCAAGGCCTTATCGAGATTACTAAGGGTATCCCTTACATCATTGCTGGCCTTTTGGTTGCGGGTTTAACAGGGATGAATCCGAACAGCGCATTAATCGCGATTGTATTGGTATCTTGGGCGCCATTAGCGGCGCACTGCTCTAGTTTAATTGTGGAAGCTAAGGCTCAACCTTATACGCACCTCGCGCCATTGTGGGGTACCAGCAAGCTGAGAATCTTCCGCTTCTACTTGCTTCCGTATGTGTTACCGCCGTTGCTAAGACACGCGTTGTTGAGGTTGCCAGTAATCACTCTGAGCCTGACTTCGTTGAGCTTCATCGGGTTAGGGGCAAAGCCACCAACGCCGGAATGGGGTTTGATGATTGCAGAGAACTTGCCATACATTGAGCGCGCACCATTGGCTGTGATGGGGCCTATTATTGGGCTGATTTTATTGGGTGCTGCCATCAACATGATGTTTGATGACTAACTAAGAAGGAAGAGGGCTTAAGTTTTCGATTAGCTGAATATGATGTAACCTTAAGCCTGCTTTTAGAACTGCTCGAAAGTTCAATAGACCCTAGTTAAGTGTAAAGGATTCAACATGTATCTCGTTTTGTATTGCCACAATATTGGTATGACCGACTTTTCTTTCTTTGAGACGGAAGATTTTGACAAAGAAGATGGTTATATCGTGCGAGGAAAATGGCCGAACGAAAAAGCGTTTCGTGATTACTTGACCAAAGAGTTTGGTGATATGAGTGAGTTCCAAGTGATTGACCTGATCGCCAAAGGTGCAGAAGCTGAACACTACTCGCCAGAAGAGTTGATGAGCTTAGCTCAATAACATAAGGCTCTGTAGTTTTAGCTCAATAGCATCTAGCTCAATAATATATTTCAAGTCGAATAAACAAATGGCAGCCTGATTGGGCTGCCATTTTTCGTTTTTTGTTAGAGCGCGTCGTTCGCAGTATGAATCGAGCTACTGAGCCACTTCGTCCACCAAGTACAAGATTGATTGATACGGAATGCCACTGTGATGCGACAAACCGATCTCACAGGTTCGGCTGTTACTGAAACCACGAGTACAGTTGCTCGGTACTTGTTCCTTGAGTGGGTGTACAGCTGCCTCATTCAACTCTGGCGTAGTGAAGCCTTTGTCACCTGCCCAGCCACAACATTGAATATGCTCTGGAACAATCACTTCTTCGGTACAAGCTTTAGCAAGGTTTAACATCGCACCTTCTAAGCCCATTCGGCGAGAGCTACAGGTCACATGCAGCATCACGGTCTCTTTAAGTGGCTCAAGCGTCAGGTGTTCTAGCAAATATTGATTCACAAAGCCTGTCGGTTCTAGCACTTCTAATGGCTTGGTGAACTGCTCAATACTGCGTTTGGCACACGGGCTGGTGTCCATTAATACTGGGTATTCACCCTGACGACTCGCTTGCCACAACACTTCTTCGAGCTGTTGCGCTTTGGATTGGGCTAGGTCGGTCATGCCTTTGCTGTCGTAAGGCATACCACAACATTGGTCATCTAATTTCTTCGGCAGAATTACCTCGAAGCCCGCCTTGTTAAGCAGAGACATGGTCACTTCAGTAAGAGGGCGTTGATCTCCCGCATCGCTCTGTTGTCCCATGGTTCGACTGGCACACGAAGGGAGGTAAACCACCTTCTTAGTGTTATTCGATGTTTCGGCTGTCATTGGTGAAGCTGTGAGTGAGTGACTGTTGGATTGCGGCATCTCAGGCATCCAAACTGGTGTTGCGCCTTTGGTCATTGAGCGCAAGCCATTGGTGAGCTTTCCGACCGTATTCGCGCCTAGTACTTTGCTCGCTACTTGATTGGTTTTGAGGCCAGCCTTGGTCAGCTTGGTGGTGGTGGAGAAATGATCCGCAGTCCATTTAGCGATTGGCGTGAACTTCTCATACTTGGCAACACGAAGCTTCTTCACTAAGTCGCCGGTGTTAATACCTACCGGACAACGCTCGGCACACAGGCCAGTTGCCGCGCAGGTATCGATGCCTTGGTATTCGAAGGTTTTCTCTAGTTCGCTAGCTTCTATCTCTTCCCCTGCTTCTCGGCGGCGTTGTAGTTCTCGGTACAGCACAATACGTTGCCGTGGTGATAAGGTCAGTGTGCGAGACGGACAAACAGGCTCACAGAATCCACACTCAATACAGCGGTCAACAAGGTCGTCGGCAGCAGGCATTGGCTTTAAGTCTGTGATGTGGGAGTTTGGATTGTCGTTGATAATAACGCCGGGGTTGAGCAGTCTTTCTGGATCGAACAACGCTTTGATTTGTTGCATCAAAGCGTAACCATCTTTGCCCCATTCCAACTCTACATAAGGTGCCATGTTACGGCCCGTGCCGTGTTCCGCTTTTAGAGAACCTTGATATTTCACGGCGACGAGCTCGGCAACATCATCCATGAAACCACCGTAACGGTCGATCTCTTCTTGGCTGTCAAAGCCTTGAGTAAACACAAAGTGCAGGTTGCCTTCTAAAGCGTGGCCGAAAATGATCGCCTCGCTGTAGTCGTATTTGTCGAACAGCTCTTGCAGCTCTCGAATACCGTTCGCAAGGTTCTCGACTGGGAAAGCAACGTCTTCGATGATGACTGTTGTGCCGACTTCACGCACGGCACCAACTGCTGGGAACATGCCTTTTCGGATGCCCCATAGGGTTGCGACTGTCTTTGGATCAGACGTGAAAGGAACCGATTCAACAATCGTGTAATCAGCCAATGCGTCCAAAATTGATTTACATTGTAAATCTAAGTCCTGCTGGGAGCTGGCGTGTGATTCAACCAAAATAGCCGCCGCTTCTAAATCCAAGCTTGGCATAAACGCAGGCATACCCGGTTTATCTGCGACAGAACGTAGCGCTCTGCCATCCATTAACTCAACAGCTGCAACCGGAGTTTTGGACAGAGTAGTCACGGCTTTACTTGCTTGTTCTATGTCAGCAAACACCAGCAGAGCCGAAGCTTTGTTCGGGTGTTCAATCACCGTGTTGTAGGTGATTTCGGCGATGAAGCCTAACGTACCTTCTGAACCAATCATCAGGTGTTTGATGATCTCGATAGGGTCGTGGTAATCGACCAATGCATTGAGCGCGTAGCCCGTGGTGTTTTTAAGGCGGTACTTGTGGCGGATTCTGTCGGCGAGTTCTTTATTTGAGCTGGTTTGACGGTGCAATTCAACAATGCCTTCAAACAGCGTTTTGTGTGACTGCTTGAATGCCTCAACGCTTGCACTGTCTGCGGTATTGAGCAGGGTGCCATCGCTCAACACGACTTTCATGCTCTCGACAGTACGATACGAGTTTTGCGCAGTACCACAACACATGCCACTGGCATTGTTCGCGGCAATACCGCCGATTTTACAGGTGTTGATGGAGGCTGGGTCTGGGCCTATTTTACGTTGGAAAGGGGCTAGATATTTGTTGGCATCAGCACCAATCACACCGGGTTGAAGAATGATTTGATTGCCGTTGTCAACAATCTCATGGCCTCGCCAGTCGTCGGTCAGAGTGATGAGTACCGAGTCTGAAACCGCTTGCCCTGAAAGGCTGGTACCTGCCGCGCGAAAGGTAAAGTGAATGCCCAGTTCACGACAACTTTGAATCGTGAATATCACTTCGTCTAAGTTTTTAAGCCTTAGAACCATTTTCGGCACCAAGCGATAAAAACTCGCATCGGTGCCGTAAGCCAAGCGCTTTGCCTCTTGCGTGACAATGCGTTCCGTTTCTATTTTTTGAGCCAGTATTGTTTCAAGCTGCTGATAAGCTTGTACGTCTATTACTCGCTCATGGGATGTGTTTGTCTCCATCTTTGCTTCCTTGTGCTTCTTATTTGGCACTGTTCAGGGCGTGTTGACCTTTCGTGATTAAATTTTGTTCAAGACAAAAGCGTTTTAATCGCGGCGAGGGGGAAGTAGCCTAGTCACTCTAAGCAAATCCCCCTCAACAAAGAGTAAAACGCTTTTAGCTGAACCCTTCGGGCAGCGTTTGCTGGCCATTTCTACTACGTTATCGGCTTCTCATGTAGGCTAGCTACACATCGACGCCTCTGCCTTGTATAAATATCCAGCAACTCGCTGCAAAAATCAGCTCGAAAGATCAACACGCCCTAGCTTTTTATTTTATTTTCCAGTGCTTAAACGGTGTCACAATGATAGTGGAATTGCTGTGACACCGATTGAACTTCAGTCTAAGTAGACCAAAGCATGAGTCTGAATCTGAGTCATGGAGATTTAATCTAGCCCCACCAAAGATTCACGAGTTAAGTCTTTGATTGTCTTTGCGCCTGTTAATGTCATCGCAACGCGCATCTCTTTGTCGTAAAGGTCGAGTAGGTTTTCAACACCTGCTTGTCCTTGCGCTGCTAATGCGTAAACGAAAGATCGCCCAAGCAAGGTGCAATCTGCGCCCAATGCCATCATTCGAACCACATCCAAGCCAGTACGAATGCCAGAGTCGACAAGAATCTTGGTGTCGCCTTTTACCGCGTCTGCAATTGCAGGTAATGCTTTAGCACTTGATAGAACACCATCAAGTTGGCGGCCGCCGTGGTTTGATACCACAATGCCGTCTGCGCCAAATCTCACGGCGTCTTTTGCATCTTCTTCATCAAGAATGCCTTTGATGACCATTGGACCATCCCAGAAATCGCGGATCCACTCTAGGTCTTTCCATGAAATTGATGGGTCAAAGTTATCGCCCAACCAACCGATGTAGTCTTCCAGTTTGGTAGGAGAACCACGATAAGTAGAGATGTTGCCTAGGTCATGTGGTTTACCCAACAAGCCAACATCAACCGCCCAACTAGGATGACGCATCGACTGGAATACACGACGAACAGCGGCGTTTGGACCACTCATTCCGGAATGCATGTCACGGTAGCGTGCGCCGGGTACGGGCATATCAACCGTGAAAACTAAGGTGGTCACGCCTGCTGCTTTTGCGCGCTCAAGAACGTTCTTCATAAAGCCACGATCTTTTAACACGTAAAGTTGGAACCACATTGGGCGTTCGATCTTAGGTGCCACTTCTTCGATCGGGCACACCGACACAGTCGACATGGTAAAAGGGATGCCTTTGTTGTCTGCGGCTTTTGCTGCTTGTACTTCACCACGTCGTGCGTACATACCTGTTAAACCCACAGGCGCCAGTGCGATTGGCATCGCCAGCTTCTCGCCGAACAGTTCGGTTTCTAAATTAAGATTTGACATGTCGTTGAGTACGCGCTGCTTTAGCGCAATCTCTGCAAGATCAGCTGTGTTGCGGCGTAGGGTATGTTCTCCGTAAGAACCGCCATCAATGTAGTGGAAAAGGAACGGTGGTAATTTCGCTTTTGCTGCGGCGCGGTAATCAGTCGATGCGGATATGATCATAATTTCAGTCCTAAATTCTTGGGATGTTGCTCTTCTTTGAGAGCTTGGTTTGGGCTGCTTTAATTCGGGAAAATGGCGTTAATACCCGAGGGTGTTGATGTGCTCTAGTATCCATCCCGGAACTCATCAACTGTCTTATTAGACGGTGTCGCTGTCGGGGAATTGAGTATTAACGCCAAGTGCTTTTGGAACGACTTATGGTTTACATAAGTGCGTCTGTCATCTTGAATCCGTAGATAACCACTAGGCCGATGATGCCAGTCATCACCAAGTAGTAGAACGTTGGAATGATTGTCTTACGTAGGGTTGCACCTTCGCGTCCTAGCAAGCCAACGGTTGCTGATGCCGCTACCACGTTGTGAATCGCAATCATGTTACCTGCTGCTGCACCAACAGCTTGCAGAGCGACAACCACCGCACTAGAGATAGTTAAAGTCTGCGCTACTTCGAACTGGAATTGGCTGAACATCATGTTTGATACTGTGTTCGAACCTGCAATGAAGGCACCTAACGCACCCACTGTTGCACTCAATGCTGGGAATGCGCTGCCAACTAGGTCAGCTGCGAAGTTTGCAGTGGTTACAGGCATACTTGCTAAATCTGCACCGTTCACGCCAGAGTTAATGAAGATACGTACCATTGGGATGGTGAACACCAACACAAAGCCTGCACCAATCAGTGTTTTACTTGATTCACCAAAGGCTTTAGCCAGTGGCGTTGCGCTGCGAGATTGCATGAGAACTGCAACCAGCGCGACGAAGACTAAGATGCCGCCCGGTAGGTACAGAGGTTGAATCGCTGTGCTTACGCCTGTCTCACCAAGGATGTTGCTGAATGAAAGGCTAACGCTCTTCAGTAGGCCTTTGAACTCAGGGCTCACGCGGCTAGCAACCAGAGTTACAGCAAGTAGTACGTAAGGTGCCCATGCCATCGCCATGCTCATCTTCTTATGGCTCTGATTGTTGTCATCAAGGTCAATTTTCAAAGAACCTAGCCACTCTGCAGGCCATTTGTCTTCGCTCTCAAAGTCCCATTTTGATTTAGGTACTAGGAAGCCACGCCTTGCTGCAGTAACCACAATTGCTAGGCCAACCAAGCCACCAATCAGTGATGGGAACTCAGCGCCTAGGAAGACACCCGTCAGTGCGTAAGGAATCGTGAAAGCAGCACCTGCGAATAGCGCAAACGGTAGGATATCTAAACCTTCCGTCCAGCTTTTGTTCTTACCGAAGAAACGAGTCAGCATCATCGCCATCAGCACAGGCATCATTACACCAACAGAGGCGTGAATCAGCGCGACACTTGACGTGATTTGTTGTAGATAAGCATCCCAAGTAGAACCGTGAGCAATCAGGCTTTCACCGATGTTGTGCGTGTCCAAACCTTTGTTCACACCAACGATAATTGGAGTGCCAACCGCGCCGAATGATACTGGCGTAGATTGGATCATCATGCCCATCAGTACCGCAGCAAGCGCTGGGAAACCGATAGCAACCAGTAGCGGAGCGGCGATAGCTGCTGGCGTACCAAAGCCAGATGCGCCCTCAATGAATGAACCAAAACACCAAGCGATGATGATCGCTTGAACGCGACGGTCAGCAGATATATCCGTGAAGCCGTTGCGGATAGTGGTGATAGCTCCGGTGTGTTTCAAAGTGTTTAATAAGAAGATGGCGCCGAACACAATCCAGAGAACTGACACGGTTATGCCGAAGCCTTGGAACACAGAAGCTAGCACGCGAGTGCCAGACATATCCCAAGCAAATAGGGCAATAGCAACGGTTAGTGCAAATGCCACTGGCATCGCTTTTTTTGCTGGCCAGTTCAGGCCAACCAGTAGAATCGCTGCAACAACTATTGGCGAAAAGGCCAATAAAGCTAGTAGAGTTTCACTCATGGGTACTTCCTCGTACTGTTTTCAAACGTTCATGTTTGAAGTAAAGATCACGTTATGGTTTGTCGTCATTTGAATCGCTTTGCCCTCTAAACGGGCACCTTATTTGAGCGACTCTTGTAATTGGAATGACTGTTTTTGTAATTGTTTTGTTAATTTGGCGTGAATTTACCCCTTTATTTTTTATTGATATAGGGAAATAATGAAAATAATTAATTCCAAAATTGGCATAATCAGATGCGAGCAGACGATTTGATCCTGTTTTCACAGGTAGTAGAACTGGGCAGTTTTAGTAAGGTGGCAGAACAAAATAACCTTACAAATTCGGTAGTTAGTAAGAGAATTGCACGCCTAGAGGAAGAGATTGGCGTGCAATTATTATATCGAACTACGCGTAAATTGACCCTGACCGAAGCAGGTAAGGCAATGTTACACAGCGCCAAAAATGTGAAGCAGGCGGCTCAAGAGGCTATGGACGCAGTTTCAGGCTTTGGTGAAAATGTTAGCGGTCATATCAAAATGTCAGTGCCTACTATCTCTGGAGATTTGATACTGGCAGACGCCGTTGCGGAGTTTTGTAATATGCACCCAGGTTTAACGGTCGATATGTCTTTGAACAATCGCTTTGTCGATCTGGTTGAGGATGGTCTCGACTTGGTGATTCGTACGGGTTATCTGGAAGACTCCAGCTTGATTGCTCGTCATATATTGGATTCACAATGGGTGGTGTGTGCTTCGCCATCTTATATTGCTAAAAACGGCAAGCCGATGCTGCCTAAAGACTTAGTGCAGCACAATTGCTTGCAATACGCCTATCAAACAACGGGTGCTAGTGAATGGCAGTTCCTGCACAGTAAAGATGGCTGTACCGACAACGATAAATACATCGTGCGTGTCTCGGGGTCTTTCTCGACCGACAACGCGACGGCATTAAGAAAAGCCGCATTGGGCGGACATGGCGTTGCGTATGTACCACGTTGTCTGGTTTATCACGACATTCGCAATGGTCAGCTGGTGGACATATTCCCTGACTTAGTGGGTAAGAAGCTCGGTATTTATGCGGTGTACCCTTTTACGCGCCAGCCGCCTAACAAGATTAAGTTATTGATTGAACACATCAGAACTCGTTATCTGACGATTTCACATTATTTTTAATAAGGATCACGATGAGCTATTTAAAAGAGTATCAATATCCAATCACCAATAAACAGATCGTCAGCGATGACTATTTTGGTCAGATAATCGAAGACCCATATCGCTGGCTAGAAGACGACAGAAGTGACGAAACTGCGGAGTGGGTGGCGAGCCAAAATGAAGTCACGTTCGATTACCTTGCTCAAATCCCGTATCGCGCTGAACTACGAGAGCGGCTAGCAAAAGCACAAGACTACAAAAAGAGCTCGCAGCCGTTCGTAAGAGGTGATTACACTTATTTTTATAAGAATGATGGCCTGCAGAATCACAGCATTCTCTATCGTCAGAAAGAGGGGCTGCAGGTTGAAATCTTCCTAGATCCGAATACCTTCTCGGAAGATGGCACCACATCACTGGGCTCTGTTTCGTTCTCAAAAGACTACAGCTTGGTGGCGTACAGTATTTCTGAGGGCGGTAGTGACTGGCGCAAGATTTTCGTGATTGATACCGAGACTAAACAACAGCTCGAAACGGAAATCACTGACGCCAAATTTACCGGCATTTCTTGGTTAGGCAATCGTGGCTTCTATTATTCTAGCTACGACAAACCTGACGGCAGTGAACTCTCAGCTCGTACTGAGCAACACAAGCTGTACTTCCATGAGTTAGGTACAGAGCAAGCGAGCGACAAGGTGATCTTTGGTGCGAGCAACGCTGAGCAGCACCGTTATGTTTCCGGCTACACCACCGAAGACGATCGTTACCTAATTATTCTTGGCAAAGAATCAACGTCGGGTAACAGACTGTTCTATATCGATTTAAAATCATCAGAACAATCACTGAATACGTTGATTGATCATGTGGATAGCGATACGTATCTCATCGATAACCAAGATGAAACCTTCATTCTATACACCAATCTCGATGCGCCGAACGGCAAGGTGGTGAGCTTTGATACTGGCACTCAGCAGTGGCGAGATATCATTCCTGAAAAGCCACAGCCATTAGACATCAGCACCGGTGGTGGTTACTTGTTTGCTCACTACATGGTGGATGTGGTGTCGAAAATTGAGCAGCTGGATTACCAAGGTAACCTCGTTCGTGAAATCCATTTACTTGGGCTGGGAACGGCCAATGGCTTAGGTGGTAAGAAAGAGCAAACTCAGCTTTATTACACCTTTACCAATTATGTTACGCCGCCAACCATTTTCTCTTTTGATATTGAGTCGGGCAGTTCAGAAGTTTATCAGCGCTCTGAGTCACCGTTTGAATCGGACAAGTTCGAATCTAAGCAGGTCTTCTATACCTCAAAAGATGGCACTCAGGTTCCGATGCTTATCTCTTATAAGAAGGGACTAAAACTGGACGGCAATAACCCAACCATGTTGTATGCCTATGGCGGCTTCAACGTTAGCCTAACGCCTTCTTTCTCGGGTACGGTGGGCAGTTGGTTGGAATTGGGTGGAGTGTATGCTGTTCCCAATCTGAGAGGCGGCGGTGAGTACGGCAAGGCGTGGCATAAAGCCGGAACTCAGCAGCAAAAGCAGAATGTGTTTGATGACTTTATCGCTGCAGCGGAGTTCTTGATCTCAGAAAACTACACCAGCAGTGACAAGCTAGCGATCCGTGGTGGCTCTAACGGTGGCTTGTTGGTTGGTGCTTGTATGACACAAAGGCCTGAGCTGTTCCAAGTGGCTCTGCCTGCGGTTGGGGTGTTGGACATGTTGCGTTACCACACATTCACGTCTGGCGAGGGCTGGGCGTACGACTACGGTACTTCCGCTCAAAACAAAGAGATGTTCGAATACCTGCTTGGTTATTCTCCGGTTCACAATGTGGTTCGTGGTGTCGATTACCCAGCAACTTTGGTCACGACCGCCGATCATGATGACCGCGTGGTACCTGCCCATTCTTATAAGTTCATTGCAGAGCTGCAAGATAAGCATGAAGGTGGTGCGCCTGTGATGATTCGTATTGATGTTAATGCGGGTCACGGTGCGGGAATGCCGCTTAGTAAAGCGATCGATCTCACTGCCGATATCTATGCATTTACGCTGTTCAATATGGGCGTTGAATCTCTAGATTCGTTTTAGATAATACTTGATTCTAGATAATTGGGTGTTTGACTTAGACCAAAAAGCCTCAAAATCGATCTTAGATTTTGAGGCTTTTCATATATATGAAAACTAGTCAAAACTGCACCATATTTCCCTCATTTTCACACACTGTTTTCCGTGATAGACCCCGCCATTATTGATGAAATGAAAGCGATTTCAAGCTGATATTTTACGCAGCTCCCTCTCTAACTGATTGATCTTAATTTAATAGTTTTGGTCATGAATTTTCTAAAAGTTTCATGGCTCTCGGGCTAATTTATCAGTGTGAACAGCGACTAACTTTTCAACGCTTTCATTGCTTAATATTTCCCTGTTCGATGAAAACTCAAAAAAATAATAGGGAATTACAATGCAAAAATTTAAGCTTTTGCCAATAACAGTCGCAGTGGCGGCGTCGCTTGCTTCACTCTCTTCTTTTGCTGCAGAAACGGATCTTGCCGCTCTAGAACAACGAATCTTAGAGTTAGAATCTCAAGTTGGTGACATCAAGTATGTTGATGATCAACAACAAGCGGTTCTAACTTCAGAAACAACTGTACCAGACGGTATCGTCTTCTCTGGTTACGCTCGTTACGGCGCTCACTACAAAAGTGGTGATGAGCGTTATGTAGACATCGGTACAACAGGTCGCTCTGTTGGTCGTTTGGGTAACGAAGCTAACGGTGGTGAGGTTCAGTTAGCTAAGCTTTTCGAAGCTGACAATGGCGCTATCTGGGACATCGTATTCATGGCTGACCACTGGGAAGCTGACGCATGGGCTGATGACGGCGGCCTGAGCATGAAAAAAATGTACGCTGGTGTAACCAATGTATTTGAAAGCCAGCCAGAGCTGTACATGTGGGCTGGTCGTGATTTCCATCAACGTCCGCAACAAGGTTTGAACGATTACTTCTGGATGACACATGATGGTCAAGGTGCTGGCTTTAACAACCTAGATTTCGGTGGCGCCAAGCTAGACATGGGCTTTGTTGGCCAAGTGAAAGGCGGCCTAGTGAACGACAACGGTCGATACGCAATTACTTCTAAGTTGCACTCTATTAACGCAGGCATTGGTCAGCTAGATCTATACGCGAACTACGGTTTTGCATCAGATGAAGCAGATGAAGTCGGAAAGCCAAAAGTAAGTGACGAAACGGCATACCTAGTAGGTGCAACCTTAGGTTTGGGTGAGTCTAACAAGTTGGTTGTTAAGTATGGTGACGGTGCTGATTCGTCAGTATATGAACTGAAAGGTGATTACCAAACCTTCTACGCAAGTTTGGAAGGTAGCTACGCAGCATCTGAGCAATTCATCATCGATTACTTAGTGTCGTATAAAGACAACTCTGGTTCTGATCTAGACCGCGAGAACACGGAATACGCGGGTATCGTTCGTCCACAATACCAATGGGATGATGTTCACTCTACATGGTTAGAAGCAGGCTACGGCATGGTTGATTACGATGACGACGGTGAAGAGAACGCGTGGAAAGTAACGCTGTCTCAAAACGTTTCTCTAGGTGGTTTACCTTGGAGCCGTCCAATGCTTCGCTTCTACACAACAGTGGGTGATGTAGAAACGAAAGGCAACACAGTGAAGACAACGAATGTTGATACATTGTCGTTCGGTGCAATGTTTGAAGCTTGGTGGTAATCACAGCATAGAAAGCGCAGCTCTTTGAATTCGGCATATTTTCAAGGAGCCATGCTTTCGAATATCCATGCTTGTTAAGAGCACGTAATACTGTCCATTTTAGCCCTAAAGGCAGATTGATTAGGGCACGTTATATAACTCCATTCTTGGGCACATTCTTTGTGCCCTTTTTTTCGCCACTAGATCAAGGATTCACTATGAGACTTTCTTCCATCGTGTCTCGAGTATATTTAGGTTTCTTCGTACTGATCGTGATCATGCTGGGTTCAGCATGGTTAAGCATCAGTAGCAATAAAGACATCACCACTCGAATCGAAAACATCACCCAGCAAGCCACCCCATTAATGCTTCAATCCTCTGCGCTGACGATTCGATTCTTGGACATTAATCGCAGCACCACTCCCTACTTATCCGCCAATTACATCGACGAATTGGAACCACTGAAACAAACCGTCTTAAACAACATCGAACAATATCAGCAGCAATTGAGCTGGTTCGAAGGTAAGGGTGAGGCTGGTTCACAAATGGAAGCCATGCTGAACAACATCACTCAAACCGGCGTGTCGACTATCGATAAGATAGAGCGGGTATTAGAACTATATTTCGAGTATTTGGATAGCAAAGATCTCGGTTCGATGGGGCAAGCGCAATTTCAATCTGTGGTGGGGCAGCTTAATAATACCTTGGTGAATCAACTCGCGAGTGCAGATTCAGAGCAGACACAAAAGGCGATAGAGGCTTTACTGGTGCAATTGAGTTTGATTGCAGCGGAAGCCAACGAAGCGTTTTCACTGCAAACATCTTCAGAGGTTCGTGGGGTAGAGCGTCGCCTGCAAAGTCGAAAAGAGCGATTCGAACAAGCGGCAGCAGATTTAGATAACTTAGATTCGTCATTGCTGCGCCGCAGTAAACAGTCTTTATCACTGCTCGCTACACATGCGTTTTCAGATAATGGTTCAGTATCTACCCATAAAGAAACCGTTAAACTCGATGAGTCTATCTCCCTCCAAAAGCAGGAAATCGAACAGCTAATTGATCAGCAGTTAAGCCAGTTTAATGAGCTCTCAATGTACGCTGAAGACACAGCGATGCGCTTGTATCACGAATCGATGAACTCTTCACAGCAAGCCCTTTTGATGCAGGGCGTTATTGCACTTACTTCCGTACTTATTGCTCTGCTGATCGGGTTGAATATTGCCAAAGGGATTCGTAAACCAAGCAAGCTGCTGCAAAGTGCACTCGACCAAGTTGCTAACAAGGATTTGAGCGTAATGGTGCAATATCAAGCCAATAATGAGTTCGGTTCAGTGAGCGACAAGGTCAACTTAGTGATCAGTCACCTGACTCAAATGATTGAGAACATGCGTCAATCGTCGACGCGCTTAAAAGAGGCGTCTTTAGAGAACCAAAGCACGAGCCGTTCATTGAGTGAGGCGATGCAAGACCAAACCAATCAGACGGTGATGGTGGCCACGGCCATGGAACAGATCGAGTGCTCGGTGACAGAAATAACTCAAGCGGCTAATCAAACGCTAACGCTGGTGACCGAAGCGGTATCGAGTTCCAGTGATGGCCAGAAGACGATGGATAAAAGCGTCGAGTTGATGGGCAGTTTAGAGCGTAAGTTGGCAGAATCAACAGCGACCATTGGCCAGCTTGAAAGCGAAAGCTCCAGTATTGGCTCGATTTTGGATGTGATATCTGGGATCTCTGAACAAACCAATTTGTTGGCATTGAATGCCGCCATTGAAGCCGCTAGAGCGGGCGAACAAGGACGAGGTTTCTCTGTGGTGGCCGATGAAGTTCGCGTGTTAGCGGCCAAAACCAATGCCTCAACGCAAGAGATACACAACAAGATTGAACAGCTGCAAGCCAGTTCTAAACTGGCGGTGGAGCAAATAAATCAATGTGTGGTGGGGATGGTTCAATGTGTTGAGCAAACGGGCGAAGTGAATCACTCAATATCGACGGTCTCTGAGCTGCTCAATGAGGTAGAGCAAAGAAGCCATCAAATCGCGACCGCAACCACGGAACATCAAGTGGTCGCCTCTCAGGTTACGCAAAACATCAGTCAGATACACACCTTGGCAGAAGATAACTCTCAACGATCTCAGGTTCTGTTCTCCCATGGGCAGCAGCTTGAAACCATGTCGCAGCAGCAATTCTCACTAACTCAAGAGTTTAAGCTCGCTGAGCAATCAGAAAGCAAGGTTTAGAGGCGACTCTAAGCTCTTCCACTGTTTCACGCCCAGCCTTTGCTGGGCGTTGTTGTTTCAAGTTTCTGGTTCTGCAAAGCGAATTCGAAGTGCCTATGAAATGTTCCCATACAATTTCGCATAGCAACTGAAATAATAGGGTCAATTTCGCCCCGTATATTACCGTCTGCTGCGGGTTCATCACTGAATAGTGCTTTTTGAATAACGGAGTTTAAGCATGCTTGTTAGCACTTTGAGAGCAAGCAACCAAGTGCCGTTTTGCTAAGGTGAGCAATAATCTCATGAAACAGTTTCATGGCGTGAAGTGAATCTGTAAGCGCTTTCAAGATTTCCAAATCCAGCCTTTTTACCTCCAAGTTTAGTGTGATGACACTCACTTCAACTAAAACGTAATTTCTTAATAATCGTTTTGTAAGCGGTTACAAGCTAATGAAGTATCGAGGTTCGAGTGGCTACAATTAAACACGTATCAGAACATGCAGGTGTGTCTCAAGCGACAGTGTCTAGGGTTATCAACGGCACCAGTAGAGTGAGTCATGACAAGAAGTTGAAGGTTGAAAAAGCGATCAAAGAATTGGGTTATCGCCCGAACTCTATCGCTCAGGCTTTGGCTTCAAGTCGTACCGGAAGTGTGGGTGTTGTTGTTCCAGAACTGGGCGGATCTTTCTATTCAGGCATCTTGCATTGTATAGAGGAAAACCTACGCCGCTTCGGTTACCACGCTGTGGTTACAGCGGGTTCGAACACCGAACAAGGGCAGCGCGAGTCTGTGGAATTTCTGTTGGGGCGTCGTGTCGATGCTTTGATTCTTCATACTCAACTGCTCAGTGATGACTATTTAATTGAATTGGAAGAACAGGGGACCCCTGTGGTTTTGATTAACCGCTTCATCCCAGAAATGGCGATGAGTTGCATTGATATTGATAACGAAGTCGGGGGGCTACTCGCTACCCAATATCTTTTGCAAAAGGGACATACAGATATCGCGTGTATTACCGGGCCTTTAGATAAAGCGGACGCTAGGGGGCGTTTGCAGGGTTATCGCAAGGCACTGGAAGAAGCCGGTGTGCCATACGATGAAGCCTTAGTCTCTGAGGCGGGATTTACTGAAGAGACTGGCATCAGCGCCATGAAGAAGTTGATCAACAGAAAATGCCACTTTACGGCGGTATTTGCTTCAAACGATCACATGGCATTTGGCGCATTCGAAGTTTTGCATAAAGAGGGACTGTCTGTTCCGAGAGACGTTTCTCTTGTCGGCTTCGATAACACCATCTTCGCGCGTTATCTGACCCCTAGTTTGACCACCATTAATTTCCCCATTGAAGAGATGAGCATCGAAGCAGTGCAGCTCACTCTACAAAAGCTAAAAAAAATCAAACATGACGTGAACTTTAAATTGCTGCCGACGTTGGTCACTAGAAACTCGGTATCGGATTTACTCGTTACCCTATAAAAATATTAAGGATAGAACATGAAATTTAAGACCTTGGCGCTTTCATGCGCGGTTGCTTTAGGATTAGGTACAACAGCTGTAAACGCGGCTGACAAAGAGATTCGTTTCGACGGTTTCCCTGATTTCGATAGCAGCCTGAAGGTATTACTGCCTGATTTCGAAAAGGAAACAGGGATCAAAGTTGATTACCTTATGAACAACCACGGTGACCACCACACAAAACTAACGACTAACCTAGCAACTGGCTCAGGTGCAGGTGATGTGATTGTTGTGGACGTAGAGAAAATCGGTCCATTCGTTGGCTCTGGCGGCCTAGTTAACTTGTCTGAAAATTACGGTGCAGATAAATACGAAGAACGATTCGCACCTTACGCATGGGCACAAGGCAAAGGCGCTGACGGCGACATGTACGGTATCCCTGTCGACCTTGGTCCAGGTGTTATGTACTACCGCACCGACGTGTTTGAAAAAGCGGGAATCAATGTAGAAGACGCAATCAAAGATTGGGATTCATATATCACTGCGGGTGAAAAACTGAAAGAGCAAAACGTACAACTTATCGCTTCAGCAGCCGACGTGGCACAAGCGATCATCTTTACCACAGTTCCTGAAGGCGAAGGTCTTTACTTCGATAAAGACGGCAACCCAGTTGTGACATCTGAGCGTTTTGTTCACGCTTTTGAAGTGGCAAAAGAGATTCGCGACAAAGGCTTAGACGGCCGCATTCTGGCTTGGTCTAACGAATGGTACGAAGGCTTCCGCAACGGCACATTTGCAACTCAACTTTCTGGCGCTTGGCTACTTGGTCACCTAAACAACTGGATTGCACCTGAAACCAAAGGTAAGTGGGCAGTAGAGAACCTTCCTGATGGTATCTACGGCAGCTGGGGTGGTTCATTCCTATCTATCCCAACGCAATCTGAAAACCCAGATGAAGCATGGGCGCTTATCGAGTACATGACGACTGACCGTGACGTTCAACTTAAGCACTTCGAAACGATTGCGGCTTTCCCTGCGAACGTAACGACGTATGACGATGAGTTGTTCCAAGAAGAGATGGAATTCCTAGGTGGTCAGAAAGCGCGTCTTCTGTTTGCTGAAGTGGCACAGAACATCAAACCAGTATCTCCAGCTCAAGGCGACCACGTTGCACGTTCTATCATCTTAGAGAACGCATTGATGGAAGTGCTTGATGAAGGCAAGGACATCGAGACAGCACTTAAAGAGGCGGAGCGCCTAATCAAGCGTCGTACGCGCAATCTTTAATTTGTTATTACTTTGAGTAAGTGAGGAAGCGTGGATAACGCGCTTCCTTTTTTAAGAGGTCGTTACTATGAATCATACAGCGAGCACAACGATAGAACCTTCGGAGCCAAGCTTTTTTTCTCGTCTAAATTTGAAAGCGCTTACACCGTATGGATTTCTTCTGCCGTTTCTGATCATTTTTTCTGTATTTGGGATCTTCCCGCTGTTGTTCTCTGTTTACCTGTCGTTCCACGAATGGAACCCAGTACAGGGCATGGACGCAATGCAGTTCGTTGGTTTTGAGAACTATCACATTGCCTTGACTGACCCGTGGCTATGGCGTTCATTAAAGAACACATTGTGGCTAGCAATCACATCGGGTGTAGCTCAGCATTTAGTTGCTATTCCAGTGGCTTACATGTTGGTTTCAATGGGTGACCGTATGCGTCACTGGCTAACATCGGCGTACTTTCTACCGTTCATCACATCAACGGTCGCAGCGTCACTGATTTTCTTCAATATGTACTCTCCTAACTCAGGAATCATTAACCAAACACTGATGGCACTGGCCGATAGCACATTGTTTGGTTGGGCATTTGCTTGGGTTAACGATTTTCAACCAATCCGCTGGTTAGACGATGCCACTATGGTGAAGCCGTCTATCGCGATCATGGTTTTCTGGAAATACACCGGTTTTAACATCGTCCTTTACACCACAGGTTTAATGACGATTCCTAAAGACATTTTAGAAGCTGCTCGTATGGATGGTGCCAATGCCTTCCGCCGCTTCTGGAACATCTCACTACCAATGATTCGTCCATTCATCTTCTTTGCAATCACCATGACTATCATCGGTAACCTGCAAATGTTTGAAGAACCGTTCGTTCTAACGCGTGGTACAGGTGGTACAGGTCAATCTGGTTTAACTATCTCTATGTACCTCTACAAAGTGGGTTGGGAATGGTTAGAAATGGGCACAGCGTCAGCAATTTCATGGCTTCTGTTTGCACTCATCGCGTCTTGTACTTTGGTTCAATTTTTATTCTTCGGTAAGAAAGGCTTAGGGGAACATTAAGATGTCGACATCAATTAAGACAAATACCTCACCACTAAGTGGCCTAATGCCAAGCGAACGCACCATGTGCATCATGACTAAGATCTTGATGGTCATGCTCGGCATATTACTGATTGTTTCCGCAATCATTACGGTGTTCCCGTTTGTGTGGTCAGCTCTGCTTTCAACACGTGACCGTTCGGAGATCTTCGGCTCAGGCATCAGCTTCGCGATTGGCGACAGCCTAATGGTGAACTACGCAAAACTGCTGGAAATCATGCCGTTTTGGAAAGCGATGTTTAACTCGATTTACGTGGCTTTCTTAGGCACTACCATCTCGCTGCTGTTTTGTAGCATGGGTGGCTACGCGTTTGCGGTGTTTAAGTTCCGCGGAAAGAACGTGTTGTTCGGCATGCTGGTTGGCTCAATGGCAATTCCGCCTGTGCTTAGCCTGATCCCTTACTTCATGATCGTGAAGTTCTTAGGCTTGCTGGATAACCACATGGCGGTATGGCTACCGTTCACAACCACGCCATTTGGTATCTTCTTGATGCGTCAGCACGTGATTGCATCGATTCCTAAAGAGCTGTTAGAAGCGGCGAAGTTAGATGGTGCAGGTGAGTTCAGAACGTACTGGAGTGTGGTACTGCCACTGATGAAACCAGCACTAGCAACATTGGCTATCGTGCAGTTCGTCTTCTTCTGGAACATGTTTATGCAGCCTCTCGTGGTGCTAAACAACCCAGACAATTACGTCATCACACAAGCACTACGAAGTGTTCAAGGTATTCCGAATACGCCATGGGGCGCGGTAATGCTAGGTACCACAATTTCTATTTTACCACTCGTGATTACATACCTGTTCGCATCGAAACAGATGATCAGTGGTTTAACGTCCGGCGCAGTTAAAGGTTAGGTTTAAGGGTTATAACAATGAATAAATTTCAACTTCCAAGTGATTCAAAGTTACGCAGTAAGGAATTTGTATTCGGTGTCGCGACATCTTCATACCAAATTGAAGGCGGCGTTGAAGAGGGCGGTCGCACACCGTCTATCTGGGACACGTTTTGTAAGAAACCGGGTAAGGTAGATAACGGTGACAACGGTGATGTGGCGTGTGATCACTACCACTTGTGGCAACAAGATATCGAGATGATTCAAGGCTTAGGTGTTGATGCTTATCGCCTATCAATTGCATGGCCACGCATCTTGCCGCAAGACGGTGTGGTGAACCAGCAAGGTCTTGAGTTTTATGGTCAGATTATCGATGAGTGTCATGCTCGTGGCATGAAGGTGTTTGTCACACTTTATCACTGGGACTTACCGCAATACCTTGAAGACAAAGGTGGCTGGTTAAACCGTGAAACGTCTTACAAGTTTGCGGAATACGCAGAAGTGGTGAGTAAGTACTTTGGTGACAATATCGATGTGTACACCACACTCAATGAACCATTTGTGTCTGCATTCCTAGGCTACCGCTGGGGCGAACATGCACCAGGTATCAAGGGTGAAAAAGAGGGCTACCTAGCGTCTCACCACTTAATGCTGGCACACGGTTTGGCAATGCCTATTCTTCGTAACAATGCGCCTCATGCTAAGCATGGCGTGGTATTTAACGCGACTCCGGCTTACCCATTAACACCACAAGATCAAGGTGCCGCAGACTACTGCGAAGCCGAGAACTACCACTGGTTCATCGACCCAGTATTGAAGGGTGAATACCCGCAGCTGGTCGTTGAGCGCCAAGCGATGAACATGCCAATGATTCTTGAAGGTGATCTAGACATCATAAGTGCTCCTGTTGATTACATCGGTATCAACTACTACACACGCAATGTCGCTCGATTCAACGAGAACGGCGACATTGAATCAGTAAAACAGACTGACGCTGAACACACTTACATTGGCTGGGAAATTAACCCACAAGGCCTAACCGATTTATTGGTAAGACTGGATGCGCGTTACGAAAATATGCCGCCTATCTATATCACAGAGAACGGTGCAGCAGGTAACGACGAGCGTGTTAACGGACAAGTGATGGATGACCAACGTGTTCGTTACTTCCAAGGCCACATCGAAGCGGTTCACAACGCCGTTGAAGCGGGTGTGAAAGTTGATGGCTATTTCGCTTGGAGCCTGATGGATAACTTTGAGTGGGCATTCGGCTACTGCCAGCGTTTTGGCATTGTCCATGTTGATTACACCACCCAAGAAAGAACACTGAAACAGAGCGCAATTGCGTACCGAAACATGCTTCAAGAGCGCGCTGAGGAGAACAGATAATGGCTAAAGTAGAATTTAAGAACATCAAAAAATCATTCGGTGATGTTGAGGTTGTAAAAGAGTTTGATTTTACGGTTGAAGACGGTGAGTTCGTGGTTTTCCTTGGCCCATCTGGCTGTGGTAAATCGACCACACTACGTATGCTTGCAGGCCTAGAGAGCATCAGCTCTGGTGACATCGTCGTTGGTGGCAAAGTGATGAATAAGGTCGATGCTAAAGACCGTGACTTAGCGATGGTATTCCAAAGCTACGCACTGTACCCACACATGACGGTGTACGAGAACATCGCCTTTGCATTAAAACTGAAAGGCATGCCGAAAGCAGAAATCGACGCAGAAGTACTAAAAGCGGCGAGAATGCTGGAGCTTGACCCTCTACTGAACCGTAAGCCAAAAGAGCTTTCTGGTGGTCAACGTCAGCGTGTGGCAATGGGCCGTGCGATGGTTCGTACACCTAAAGTGTTCTTGTTTGATGAGCCGCTATCTAACCTCGATGCCAAGTTGCGTGGCGTGATGCGTGAAGAGATCAAACACCTACACCGTGAGCTGAAAACTACCACGATCTACGTTACACACGACCAGATCGAAGCGATGACATTAGCGGACAGAATCGTGATTCTGAAAGACGGTTACGTTGCTCAAGTGGGTACACCAACAGAGGTGTTCCAGCGCCCGGCTAACAAGTTTGTCGCGCAATTCATTGGTAACCCATCAATGAACATGTTGGAAGCGAAGCTGATTGAAAAAGAAGGCGAATACTTCGTTGAACTTGGCGATGTTCACATCCCATTGCCGGAGCGTTTTAAGTCTCTGGCGTCTAAAAATCTAGCGCTTCACTTTGGTGTCCGTCCAACTGATATCCACCTACGTGCTGAGCAAGTGGACCACGATCGTGTGCTGCCATTCCCTGTGAAAATCAAAGACAAGGAACTGTTGGGTGCGAGCATTCTTTTGAAAACAGAAATTGGCGGCCAACCGCTGATGGTTGAAACCCAAGCTGCTGAGGTAGATGTGAAAGAGCTGACTCTTTACTTGGATTTGGATGCTTTCCACCTGTTTGACGCACTGAGTGAGAACTCGCTAGCGAGCTAGCCAATTACGATCTAGCCAGTCAACTTAAGTCAGCCAACGAGCTGACACCAACCAACTTACGACAAATTGTTTTGGCTCCTCCTGATTTGGGAGGGGCTAGGGATAGTGATGATGAAATTCGGATATTTTGACGATAAAAACAAAGAATACGTAGCAACCACACCATGCACACCGATCAAATGGTGTAACTATGTGGGTACATTAGATTTCGGTGGCATTGTCGATAGCAACGGCGGCGTGTTGCTGTGTAAGGGCGATCCGGCACTCAACCGTATCACTAAGTACATTGCTCAACTGCCAAACTCAGACTTCAAAGGCTCGACCATGTACCTCAAGGTACGTGATGAAGCGGGCAACGTAGAAATTTTCTCGCCTTTCTACACCCCAACCTTGAAGCCGTTAGATAAGTTTGAAAACCACACCGGTTTGTCTTACACCACCATCATTGCAGAAGCGTTTGGTGTGCGTTGTGAAGCGACCTTCTTCGTGCCAAAAGCTGACCAAGTACTGCTACAAGACATCAAAGTGACCAACATTTCAGACAAAGCGCTGCACGTTGATGTAGTGCCTGTTTACGAATTCACGCACTTCGATGCGCTCAAACAGCTACTCAATGCGGACTGGGTTCCACAAACCATGACGCTAAAAGCACACCAGCAAGAGTCGGGTCATACCGTGCTTGAGCAGTATGCCTTCATGAAGCGTGACTACGCGGTGAACCTGATGACAGCGGATCGCCCTGCGACGTCTTTTGATGGTGATCGCCAATCGTTCCTAGGTAATTTGGGCTACGGTACATGGGCAGCACCAGAAGCACTAAACAATGATGAATTAGGCAACACCGAGTGTTTGCGTGGCGACAACATTGGCGCACTGAATCTGCGTCTAGGTTGGTTATCTCCAGAGCAGACAGAACGTACGATTGTACAAATCGCGCAAGAACAGAGCCTAGAAGTCGCACTTCCTCTGTTGGCTAAATATCGTGACCATCAAGTGGTCGATTCTGCTTTCGCTGAACTGGCTGAACATTGGGATGGTTACCTACAAGCGGTTCAGGTTGAAACGCCAGATCCAGCAATGAACTCAATGCTTAACGTACATAACCCACGTCAGTGTCACACAACCAAAAACTGGTCTCGTTACCTGTCTCTTTATCAGCTGGGCTATGGCGCACGTGGCATCGGTTTCCGTGATTCTTCGCAAGATACTTTAGGCGTCATTACTCACATGCCAGAAGAAGCGCGCGAGTTCATTGAGCGTCTGTTGTCTGTTCAGAATACTAACGGTTCTGCGATGCATCAGTTCTTCCCATCAACCATGGAAGCGAACGCGGGTGACTCGCGTGAAGAAGAAGATCGCCCTGACTATTACGGCGATGATCACCTGTGGATCATCTACGCGGTCACTCAATATGTGAAAGAAACGGGCAATGCAGACTTCTTGAATAAAGAGATCCCGTTCTATCAAAAAGACAAAGCGGGCAACCCAGTTGAAACGGGAACGGTTTGGAACCACCTGTGCCGCGCGATTGAATTTACTTACACCAATACTGGTGAGCACGGTCTACCGTTATTAGGTTTTGCTGACTGGAATGACACGGTGAACCTGCCAACGGGTGCTGAGTCGATGATGGTGGCGAACATGTACGGCAAAGCACTGCTCGACATGTTGGACTTGTGTGAGCTGCGTGGCGAAGCGCAATTGACAGCTAAGTTTAAAGATCAGTACCAACAGATGCAGAGCACAGTCAATGAGTGTGGCTGGGATGGCGAATGGTTTGTTCGTTACTTTGATGAGCAGGGCTTGCCAATCGGCTCTCATAAAAATGAGCAGGGGCAGATCTACACCAATGGTCAAAGCTGGCCTGTAATTTCTGGTTTCGCGACTCAAGAACGTGCAACGCAAGCACTAGATTCGGTTTACAACAAACTGAACACCACCAATGGCATTAAGCTTTCAACTCCGGGTTATAACGGCTTTGATCCTCAACTAGGTGGCGTATCAACATACCCACCAGGTGCGAAAGAGAACGGCGGTATCTTCTTGCATTCAAACCCATGGGTGATGATCGCAGAAGCGAAAATGGGCAACGGCGAGCGTGCTTACGAGTACTACCGTCAAATCAACCCAGCTTCTAAGAACGATGACATTGATACCTTTGAATCTGAACCTTACTGCTACCCACAAAATATTCTGGGTGACGAGCATAAACAGTTCGGTTTAGGGCGTAATGCGTGGCTTTCTGGTACTTCATCTTGGACATATGTGGCGGGTACGCAATGGATTCTAGGTGTTCGCCCTGAAGTGGATGGCTTGCTGGTGGATCCATGTATTCCTGCTGAGTGGTCAGAGTTCAAAGTACGTCGTCAGTTCCGTGGTGCGACTTATCATATTCATGTCACTAACCCGAATAACGTGTGTAAAGGTGTGGTTGAAATGAAGGTAAATGGTGACCTAATTTCAGGCAACAAAGCACCGGTATTTACATCAGGTGAGCACACCATCGAGGTGATTTTAGGTTAACAAGAGAAGGGCGCTTTATGCGCCCTTTATTGCTTCTTTAGTTTGCTTCTTTCGTTGTAGTTGTTTCGTTAGCAATGCGTTCTCTGGGGGGCTGACTTCGCATTCAGCAGTTGCCTTGATTTGGTTTAGTTTCGTTATTTGGGTTGCATCACTGTGGCTGATAGGTGGCTTGGCATTGCCAAGTAAAGGTTTGAGATTGGTTCGGACTAAGCGTCAATAAGCCAATCTGGTTATTGAATGCATCAGCTGGGCAAGTCATTGGTTCTATTGCAATACTTTGCTCGCTAGTCGGCGTGTACAGCTGAACGAATGGGTAGCTTTCATCTTGTTGATAGCGAATAGCGGCAGACGAATCTGAGCGTGTAAACGCAAGTTGATTGGTTGTTTTGGAATCGAATTCAAAGCAGTGATTTAAGCTTTGATTGGTGAGTGAATCGTCCAAAGACAAACGGTCAAAAGTGTGCTTTTCACCATTGGGTAGGTCGTTTTCGTGTATGACCTCAGAGCAAGGCGACATAGCGAGCCCACATCGTGCTAGCTCAGTACCGAGTGAAAAATAAGGGTGCCAAGCATCACCGAATGGGAAGGCTGAATCACCCAGGTTAGAGACGGTCGTTGAGGAAGTGAGTCTACCCGTGATATCGACAGTGAAGGTCACTTCAAGGTTGAAGGCAAATGGGAAAGCAGGATGCAAAGACGACGTTTGATACTGCAACGTCACACTGGCGGATTCTTCAGTGGCTACGCTGTTTGTGATTGAAAAAGGTTGGTTGTAGAGCAGGCCATGTACGGCGTGATCAGACCAAGGAAAATTAGCTGGGAGTTGATGGTTTTGGTTATCGAAACTGTAACGACCTAAGTTTAAACGGTTTGGAAAAGGGAATAATTTAGCACTGCGGGAAAAGAACGGATGTTGGTTGATCAGTTCATCATAATTCTGATAGCCACAAATAAAAGAGAATGGACTGTTATTTACGGTATATTTATTAATAACGGCACCAAATCCATTGATTATTTGAAGTTCTATACCATGTTGGTGGTTTATTAATGTGACAGAGTCAATATTTCCAAATTTTTCATTTATAATTTTAAACATGTTGATGTCTCCATTTTAAAAAAGATATTAACAAGAAGAAAAAAATATTCAATGGCGGTTTTAAAATGAATAATAAAATTCCATATACGAGTTACTCAGGAAATTCAGAACATCTGTGTAAAAAAGGTGATGCAGTTGAATTTATTCAACCTTGGTACACGCCAATTTCTACAACACCAGAAAATACCGGTATGGCTGTGGGCGGTATTGGCAATACATTTACACTGACGCCAAACGGCAACACGCCGAACTTCAGTTTTATTCCAGGAATATTTGTTGATTGTTCAGAGCAAGTTGTTAATTTTAATGATTTTTATGCTTCGGTTATGGATGTGCCGACCATTGATACCCTTCAGGTTCTTAACGAACAAGAGCTTAGTGTTCACCTGAATTTCTACCCGGCATTATTCGATGGCAAGAAAATAGATAATAGTTCGAATGCGATTAACCTCATTCGTAACGCATTAAAAAATGGCAACTTCTATAAAGAAAATAGAGAGAGCTTTATAAAGTGGAATGTTGAATTTTCTAATAAGACTCAATTATTAATTGAATTAGATTCATCGTCGATTGTTTGTCAATTATATGTAGCCTTAGATTTCTTTAATGGTTTATTAATAAATGGTGCAACGAGACTGCTATCACTAACTGCGGGAAATAATGGTGATATAGAAAGGGTTAATGGTAGCGATATAGAATATAAGGCTTTATATCCATTAGCTGAATATCAATATAATAGTTTCGATGATATTAAAATAAAGCGTAAGGTCGTCTCACCGATCGTTAAAGACGATAAACGCCTCTGTTCTTTACCGATGCACTGGAACCACTTCCAGTTCACCAACGAATCACAGCAAACTCGCGTGATTACGCTTGCTCAACCTCTGCAAAATTTGATTGGTTCAACCTATCGAAAAGGTCGCGATGGGATTCAAGATTCGGCGTGTACCTTATCTCAAAATCCGATAGCTCAGCAGCATCAAGCGGTGAAGGTAAACGGTGAAAGCCACGGTTTTAGCGGTGTTCAGCTCACTAGCCAGTCCCCTTATCAAAGTGATATTGAGGGTGAGGTGGTGTTTGGTGTCCAAACGGATAACCACTTACTAGAGTCTGGCAAGGTATCGGTGTCTGTTAAGCCGACGCTTTATACTTCGAAAGTGACCCAGCAAACAGAGTTCGCACTGAAAACAGGCCGTACTAACGCCGAATTCCAAACTGGGATCTACACTGGACGCGAAGCATTGAGTGCATTGGTTGTGGTTCAGGTTGAACTGGAGCCGGGCGAATCCGTTGACCTGCGTTTTGCACAGGTGATGGCACACAGTAAAGTTATGCTCAATGGTTGGCACTCAGACAAGGCTTACACTCAATTCTACCCGCAAGCAAAGCCTGCCTTACCCATGTTAGAGGATGTTCTGCCAAAGCTTGAGAGCATTGAACAGCAGATCGTGAAGCAACAAACGGCTTTCCTCGAACAGGCTCAAAGCAAGATTTCAAAACCTGAAGCGGCACTTCGCTATGCGACGATGGCGATGAACTCACTATCATTCTTAGCCGAATCCACAGTGTGGGATAAAGAAGATAAGTTCTTGGTGAAAGAGTGTGTCGATTACCCATTCTTTAACTCTCTGGATGTGTATTTCTACGGCTCATTTTCACTGCTTTACTTGCTGCCAGAGCTTGATGGCTGTGTGATGAAAGAGTTCTCAAAAGCCATCTTGGCCGAAGACTTCACTCAGCGCCGATACTGGGAATACGAAGCGACACCGAATGCTGAATTGATTGATGAGAAGTACCAAGGTGTGCGCGCAATTCGAGGTGCGGTTATTCACGATTTAGGTAGCCCGTTCGACATCCAGCCTGACGCGTATAGCTGGCACAATGTTAAAGAGTGGAAGGACTTAGCACCGAAATACATTCTGATGGTGTACCGCCACTACCAAAACACACAAGATATTTCTGTGGTAAAAGAGTGCTGGCAAGCTGTGACTGAAAGCATCGATTTCTTATCGAACTTGATTGCTGAGGGCGATGATTTACCGCTAACCCGAGGCACAGATGATACCTTCGATAACCTGGCTTCTCATGGTATCTCAATTTACTGCGCTACCTTGTGGGTTGCTGGTCTTCAAGCCGCGAGTGAACTTGCACAATTGATGGGTGAAAACGATCTAGGTGCGGGTTATCTAACACGTTCTAAAAAGGCATTAGCGACGGTTGAACAAAGCTTGTGGGATGAAAAAGAAGGCTACTACCACTTCTTCGTGACGCCAGTTCAAGCCAAGCATCTAACGGGTGAAGGCTACCAAGCTCTGGAAACCTTAGGCCTAACTTTGACGGGCGACGCGATTGCTGACAAGAGTACGCTCAATGCCTATCTTAATGAGACCGATACCTCCATCAACATCAGCAAGGTATCTCAAAGAGTCTCTAAGAAACGCTTACTGAGTGAGACCGCGCCCCAAGCCTTCACTCAAGAGTATCTAGAATTAGTACCAGATTCAGACAATAGCTTTGGTGATGCGCTGCTTGCAGATAGCTATCTAAAGTTGATTGGCTTAGAGGGTATTTTCCCGCAAGAGCGTATTCAACGCGCATTGGACTATGTTTATAAACATAACTTTGAGATCAACAGCCCAAAGTTGGGTGTGGCGAATATGACATTGGCAGACGGTTCACCCCATGAGGCTTTTCAGGCCCAAGATGTATGGATTGGCGTGCAATTTAGTGTCGCAACAGCGTTGAGCTTGGCGGGTAAATCTCAGCAAGCAGAAACATTGATGGATACCGTGTATACCGCGCTGTATGACTATTCAAAAATTCCATTTGCCGCACCAGAAGGCTTCAATTGTTCTGTCTCTTTCAATGAGCAAGATCTTACAGAATCTTTTGAATTGTCACAAAATGATGCGAAAAAGTGGCTTACTGCACTTAAATTGCAAAAGTGTGTGCTGTCTGACGGTCGAGTTAATCCTGAGCTGACTAAAGACAGTGATAAATTTGTTAGTATGCTGCAAGGCGAAATTTCCACTGAGCAAGCCATGGTTCTTCATAAATGGCTATTGAGCACAGGGTTGAAATATACCGCTGGTCGTTACTTCAGACCGGGGATGATCTTCGCCTACATGTATTAACTTAATGACACGTATTTCAACGAAAGCAGTGGTATGCAGGTTGAAATGGATGGGGAGCTCTGGGGCTCCCCAAATGTCACTGGATTAGGGTATCGAGATGCGCACGAAAACTAAAAAAACCACCGTATACGATGTAGCTAGGCTAGCCGGCGTTTCCCCAAGCACGGTTTCTCGTTTTCTTAATCGAACCACTTATGTGTCGGATGATAAAAGCCAGAACATCGAGCAGGCCATCAAAGACACTGGCTACAAGCCCAATTTTCAGATGCAAGAGAACATCAATCGCCGTTCTCTCACGATAGGCGTATTGGTACAACATCCTGACAGCCCTTATACCAGTCGTATCCTCAACGACATGGAGAAAACCCTGATAGCTCAAGGCTATTCGTTAGTGATAGCAACCGGGCACTGGCAAAAAAAGCTCGAGATACACGCTTTAGAGTATCTGGCTAAGAGCAATGTCGATGGCATGATCATCGTAACGGGCAGCATCACCAAAGAGGATATTGCCAAGTATGCGCAAGACATCCCGATTGTCGCGGTCGGTTATGACTTTGCTGAAGACAATGTTCGTTCAATCAATATCGATAATGTACTGGGCGGTTACATGGCGACGCTTCACTTATTGCAACAAGGGCATGTGAACATCGCTCATATCAAAGGGCTTTCGAGCCAACCAGATGCGGGTAATCGTTTTGAAGGCTATAAGAAAGCGCTGCAAGAGGCGGGTATTAAAGTGATGCCAAAGCTAGTCAAACAGGGCGATTTCAGTAGTGAGTCTGGTTATGAGAAAACCGTTGAATTAATCGAGTCGAAGATTCACTTTTCTGCTCTGTTCGCGGCCAATGATCAGACGGCTTACGGCGCGATTAAGGCGTTGCATGATCACGGCTACAAGGTACCAGAGGATGTGTCGGTGATTGGCTTTGATGACCTGCCAACGTCTAAATATTTCACGCCAGCATTAACCACCTTAAGACAGCCGATTGAAGAGATTGGAGAGGTGTGTGCGCAGTCGATTTTGAACTTGCTGTCAGGCGAGAGGCATGAAGCGCGATTACCACCGATTGATTTAATCGTCAGAGAGTCGACTAAGTCTTTGTATCGTTAATTTCAAGATGAGTATGAGTCGGTTCGCCCGTGATGATTCGTATTGATATCAATGTGAACCATGGTCGGAATGCCGCTGAGTAAAACTATCGATTTTGCTGCTGATATTTACGTCTTCACATTGTTCAATATGGGGCAGGTAAGCTAACCACTTCTGCTCCACTTTTTAAGGCATCGAACGGACTCGTCAAAGTTAACTGATAGGTATCTGACCTACTTTTTCTTATCAGTGTAATATCTATCGAACTGAAGTATTACCAATACGATCATGAGAAGAAATCGAGAAATTTTCAACGATGATCATTTGGATGAGTGTGGGGTTAGGATAGCTAGTTTTTTAGCCTTCAATAAAGTTGTCAAGAGCAAGACTTGTAGTATTCTTCTTTTATTAATTGCAAGTGGGAAAATAACGAAAAAGAGTTATACCTACGCGATGCAATCAACGAATGTTTTGGTGAATTTTACCTGAGGCAGTAGGTTTGAGAGCGTCCAGAATTATGGATAACTCTCAGTAACTGAAATCTGCTACTTACAGCAAAGTAGAGATAAAGGAAGTTATGGTATTAATATTTGAATGGCTTTGTCAGGAATTATTTCTAATAGTCTAGCAAACGCCATTAGTTTATCGAAGACTTGACCAAGCTCCTCATTGAGTGATGTAACGTTAAGTACAGTGTCAATAAAAATTGGGTAAAGAGACGATATTAAGAGTGTACGAAAGATAGAAATCTCCCCCTTGTCTTCAGTAAGCATTAAATGTAGCACTAGATAAGACCAAGAGTCCCCAGAATACAGCTATAAACGGATAGTTGAAAAACTCGTTTTTTTTGCAGGGTTCCAAATGATGAGAAAAACTTACTTTATCAAACAACCTAATAATACATATTAAAACAACTAATAATACATATTAAAACAACTAATGATAGATATGAACATGCCTATGCCTATGCCTATGCTTTTATCTTTCTCAATTAACCGCTGTTCGCACTTATCTATCGTATATTCACCTTTAAATAATGAATATGCAGCAAACATAATTAATAATGGAGCTAATATATAAAATAATCGTATAAGGGAGTGAGTCACCAGACATTCTTGGTATCTGGTGTCGGCGGTTAACTAAGATCCGTTTACCATTTTTTTATTCATAAATTGTTTTTTGGTTATCTTTTCAGTTTCACAAAAAAGTCGCCAATTTTTCGACCATATTGCTAATGAATGTAATAATTGATAAAGAAGAACACATTACTTCGTGTCAGAAAATTCACCTAGGTTACTGTTTTGTTAAAATAAATTTTTAATTGTTTATAGTCTCTACATTGATAATTACGATGAGTTGTTTGGATGCTGTGTACCGTGTTATTTTGAGTGGATAAATAGTGTCGAAGCTTTGAAAAAGAGGCCCTTTCGCTCTGGAATAAAGCCTCGATAAGATATTAACTAATACTCAAATAGCTAAACTAGCATTACCATGTTGAAACGCTTTTAATCTGACTTAAGCCACGCTATGTTCCACAATGTATTTTTTGCCAGTGTAGGCTTCAATATCTTGTGCTTTTCCGTCAAATAGTTGCCAATTCTCATTGTTGTAGTGATCGATTAGCAACTTATTGCGATAAAATGCATAGACAATTTGACCAATCAATCCTAAGCCTGATGTAAAGATTGCAGCAACAAGGATTAGAATCATAGCCCCTAGTCCTTTCCAGTGACCTCGGAAAAGATCTGGAATCCCCCCAAAAAATAAAACTGTCCATGAAAAACCAAGCTTCACCAGTTTAGTTTTGTTGTTATGTTTATTTTGAAATATTATATCTTTTGACATTTTTAAACACCTTGTAAAAATAAAGTGAATTATAGAGGTACTATGTCTTTAATCAACATATATAAATTATAACTATTTTTCATATCGGTCGTTAAAAAATAAACAAGAGCACTCAGGTTACACACTTGCCTGGAAAAAATCGAAGTAGGAAGTTTTGTTGGGGTAATTAAATATAGGAATCGCGATGAAGTTAATGGACAATTAGCAATAAAGTAGGTGTTAGTTTTGATTGGACTGTTGATTAGGGTACTTTTGACCTACCAAGACTTTACACATTTGTGCTAACACTATTTATGTTCTTGAAAGGATAATCGTTTAGTATGGCGGAAGGGTGCAGGGAGTGTATGAAGGAAAGATGGAAATACTTGTTATGAACTTCAAGTTACGTTAGAAATCATATGTTCATATATTGTACTGGAGGTGTGGTTGTTGAATTTTATTGAATAGTAAATTATTCACAGCTAATTAAATACGAGTGGTTGTATATTGATCGAATGAAAAATAAAAGCGAGTAATGTGTTTTTAATCAATTAATATAATAAAAAAATACTGTAGAGTTCGCCAAATTTTTCAAATGGAACAAAAATAATAAAATGAAACGGAAAATATATTGGATTACACTGTTGTTAGTTTTAATCGGTTGCTCGAGTCCTCCACCAGTACGTTATGTTGCGCCTACTTTGTCATTCACGCTAAGTTTACCTAATCATGCTGATAGATCAGTGAAGAACATTGAGTTGCAAGATGCACTAATGCAGCGCGGCTTAGTGCTCAATAAACTTGGGCGAATTGTTCCTTTGGATGCAGGAAGTTGTGGTTATCCAATAGGGACTCGTGCTGT
Organism: Vibrio sp. Scap24; assembly: GCF_013394185.1. NCBI lineage: Bacteria > Pseudomonadati > Pseudomonadota > Gammaproteobacteria > Vibrionales > Vibrionaceae > Vibrio > Vibrio sp. Scap24. The sequence continues at coordinate 230,403 of NZ_CP041333.1, forward strand.
TTCGGTCACTGAGGTTGAGCACAGCCAATACTCTTCGTTTGGTTACACTTTTATCACCTTAAAAAAACAAGGTGATAACTATTATTTTTTCCCAAACGACAGCCAACCACAAGATCTTGAACTAATGGTTTTTTCTTACGATAGTGCTTTGTTTGATCTGACGAGCATCGATAAACAAACACTAGTTCGAGATTGGGTCACTCATTTTGCTGACCTTGATCAAACTTTGTTGGTTACTGGCGAGCAGCATGAGTTTCTAAAGAAAAAACATCTACCGTTTGCTACGAGGAACATTTTGATTGCGACTGGTCAACGTGCTTCTTCCATGGGTGAGCTGTCGATGCAATTTGTAGATGCGGTAGATATGCCTCGCTTTTTAGTACTTAGTCAAGGTGATGTTTTACGCAGCTGCCAAGCTCTGACTCAGGGCACGATGATCAGTGTACCTACCGAACGCTATAGCCGAGAAAGTACCAAATCTCAGGTAAAACTCGTTTCGCTGCTGCCAGTTGATGCGGATTTCAATCAACTTAAGCAGCAACGGTCTCTGCTATCAAGTGGGCGTTACCTTACTTATAGAGGTGATATCGCGACCCTGATCGACCGATGTTCAGCGGGGCAAGGTCAGAGTAACCAAGCGTTGTGCCACTCCAAAGCTGACGATAGCAGTGCGCGTGAAAAGAAAGTGATCGTCTTTGGAGGCAAACATGGTGCCTAACCAAAACGTGACCGCAACGAAACCCAATAATGGATCCATTCCAATTCTTTTGCTGCTTTTTATCGTTCTACCTGGCCTATTTGCTTATATGTGGGTTGAGGTGTCGCTAAATACCGTGCTCGTACAACTTTATGCATCAGGCTTAGAAACTTTAGTGGCCGAGTACGCGCAGTTGGCTGAACATGTTGAGTTGATTGGTCGTATTGTCAGTGGATTTGGTTTAGCGTTAGTGGTTGCGACTGCGATTCCGAATAACATGTTGGCGTTAAACATGGTGCCATTTTTTGGTACTTTCAGCCGTCGCTTTGTAGTGTTTATGTTGCTTTGGGTCGCATCGATACCCGCGCTGCGTATCACGGTTGATCAACTTGTCATCTCAACATCGCCAGAAACTAAGCTTGCTGCAGTGCGATCACTCTTGTTTAAAGAAGTATTAGATCGTCAAATGGTAGTCTTTGACCGAGCCGAGGCCATGAACTCGATCGTTGCCGATGACGAACGTCGTAAGCTCCTCGTTGCATTACTGCCATCATTGGCTTTGATGTCTTCTGCTGTTGATAGCACGATTGCCGATCAGACCGAAAATATGATGGTCACTTTGATGGAACGTGATCAAGAAGCGTATTTTAGTAGCAAAATTTTCCCACTATATAAGCAAGCACGAACACAATATGATCAAGAGCTAAAACATTATTTGGCAACTCAAAGAGCGATTGCAAGAATTCGTCAGAATTATACAAGGCAAAGTGCGTTTAAGCGTGAATTTGGTGAGTTGCAACGTAAAATTGATGTGCAATTGGCTCAAGAATGGCTCGCTTATCAGCAAGGTTTTGATAATGATGCGGAATTTGTTGAGCCTTTAGTCAAACGTTATGTAGAAGTTTATCGTGGGCAAGTTAAACGCCTACGTGCGAAAAGCTGTGATTCTAATTGTGTCGATGCGTTACGCCAGCAGTGGCACGACTATATGCAAAATGAAATAGATTCGGGCCGAATTGCGGGTTTGCGTCTATTGAGTTTAGATGACGAACCTTGGTTATATCACAAGTACTTAGCAGGTATTACGCGTTCATTTAGAGCCAAACTACAAGATGCTCGAATCGCTTATCTGGAGCACCGATACCCATTTGACGATGAGCTAGAGCAACATGAATTCGTTACCCAACCTGCCATTAAGCAAATCGTGGTACAAGTTGCTCGGGATCAAGGATACAAAGTGTCGGCAACGTGGTCGCGTAATGATTCAACGCCGATTCGTCGTTCGTTGCAAAAACGCGCGCGTGTAGAAATTGATAAAACATGGCGTCAATATCAATCCACCAGTAAGCTCAAATTTAGCAATCGAAATATGGATAAGATTGATATCGCTAAGCACAGTAACACTCGGGCGATGTTCAAGCAGATCTTGAAAGAGCATTACTATAGTAGCTACCAACATACCACCGGTCGTGAACAGCTATTTAAACGTTGGGTGGCATCACTAGACAACGCAAACTTTGTGAGTATGTTAACCGATGCAACGGCACAATCGGCATTTGCACCAGGAGGGATGTTCTATCAAATAGGCAGTGATGCGGTTCGTTTATCATTCATCCCGCCAGTGGCGATTACAGCGAGTTTGTTTGCTATCTTCTCCCTGCTTTTCCAGTTTGGTCGCGCTAGTTATCAAAGCAACCGTGTGATAGGCGTCAGTTATTTTAGTGTGATTGGTATCGGGATTGCCTTAATAGGTACTGTCGGAATTAATCATAGAAACTCATACGCAATGGCCATGAATGAGTTTATTGAACAGACGGTTGTAAAGACTGCTGAACTGAGCTTGTTGGACAAAGCGACAGCCACATTATTGGGTGGCATCATCGATATTGAAGAGTGGTTATTGCACTTGACTGGTGGTCAAGGGTTAACCGCGCTGTCAAGTTTTATTGATACACAGACACAGAGTGAGCGACCCAACAACGTTTACCGTACTTTCGAACAGACTCAACGATTTGACCAGTTGGCACGAGATTTGGCTGTTATATCAGGTCAAGTCGAGGTCCCTTACGATTTTAACGTTGCTGTCATTAAGCGCGATGAAAGGATGGGATTTTATGCTGGTTTGAATTATGGCAGCGATGGCTGGTTAGAGGGAGTTGCACTACCAAACATCTTGGCCAGTAAAGAGGTTGGTTATCTATTGGATCAGAAATGGTTCCTCAAGCCGAATCCAGCCCCAGATGCTTTGTTGCTATTACAAAACTATGACTCAATGGAAGGTTGGAAAGAGATCAAGCAGATGGGGCGAGTGTCTATACGCGAACTTCTTGAGCAGCGAGCATTGATCGTGATGCAGCGATCTAATAATCCTCAAATAAAGCGTATTCATGATACGGATAGAGAACGCTATAACAGTTTGATTTTTGTTCAGCGTGGTAATGGGAGTGTTTATGAGTGCTTTCAGATGCCGCCATTAACCATTGAAAATTTGTTGCAGATATCTCGCCAACAAGAAGTTGAGGGCCAGAGCCGATTTAAATGTAGAGGGGATCTGTTTTGATTACAAAATTGAAGCAAGCAATTAAGTCTCATCGCTGGTTGATCATTTCAGCATTAGTGGCTTATGCGTTGGCGACGGGCTTGGTGCAATACCAATCCCACTTGCAGGATCAAACATTGCAGGAACTGCAGCGCACTGCAGAACGAATTAAATTTAAATTGAAATTAGTAGGCATCGAATAATGAGCGAGCAAGCAATATCTGAGCAATTGGCTAGTGAGAATGAAAGCAAGTCGGGTTGGCTATCGATTGATAAGTTGGTTGTGATTATTACAGCCGCCTCCACACTGTACTTTATGCATGCGGAACATCGTGAAAATATGAATAATATTCAGCGTACGACACAAGTTTTGCAGAAGTACGAGCGTCAACTTGATCTTGCCATTAGTGCGGACAAAAACGTGCTAGATACTTATCAAACAAACTTAAAAAAAGTATTGGGTTCGCTTGATCGTGAGCAAAAGCTATTACTTGAACAGCTTGTGGCTATAGACAAACAAACTTCTTCAAATAAGTAATCAACTTCCCAGTAAAAGCTTAGTAAGGGCGACATGAAAGTATCGTCCTTTCTTTTATCAATTATTCGACTCAGAATGAGAACCTGACTTTATAGTATTCCGGATTACCATTGACTTTTAGCTAACTTAAGTAGTATTGCTGATATAGGTTATGCTTTCACTGATGTAATCAGTAAAATGCTCAACATTCTTTGTAAACAGAATCGACGGTTATATCGAAAACAAAATTCGCCGAGCGAGATAGTGTGGTTAGTACATTCTCTCATTGCATGGTAAGTTCTGTGTATCAAGTTCTTGACGTTATCTATCATCGTACCCGATTAAAGCACTGTACTTGCATCTTATCTAAGTCCTCTGCTTGGCTTTTTACCTTGTCATTATGGTAAATACCAGCTTTGTTAACTGTAACGAATGAGTAAATTTGGACATTAGATTAAATGTTTTCGAATAATTTTAGTAATCCATGACATGATAACTTGGGAGACGCGTAACTCAGAAATGTCCAAAAACGAGTTGAATGAAGCCGCTCTGGGACTATGACCCGACTACCAGTTAACCCTGTTTAAAATCCGTCAATTTTAGCAAGCCTTCATAATCACTGAGTTGATTTTTATATACGCCAGAAACGAAAAATGTCGCATCCATGCGACATTTCTCTTTTGGCGGCCAAACCAGTTTTGCTATATCCATTCTAGAGTGCAATCCATTAGATGCTTTTTCAGAATGTACTTATAAGACGCTGTTAATCTTGATTAGTTCCCTCTAAGCGGCATTTTTTTCCGATTTATTTTCTAAGTCGAATGACGCCGCGATGAGTTTCTTGGTGTAGTCGTTTTTCGGCGCATTGAAAATCTCTTCTGCCGCGCCTTCTTCCATCACTTCACCCTTCTGCATCACCAATACACGATCAGAAAGTGCTTTCACTACCGAAAGGTCGTGGCTGATAAACAGGAAGCCGATATTGTGCTTAGCTTGAATGTCTTTCAGCAGGTCAATCACGGTCAGTTGTACTGAGCGGTCGAGTGCTGACGTCGGTTCATCCAACAGTATGAAAGATGGCTCAAGAATCAACGCACGAGCAATCGCGATACGTTGTCTTTGTCCGCCAGAGAATTCGTGCGGGTAACGGTTAATTGAGTTTGGCTCTAAGCGAACCTCAATCAGTGCTTTACGCGCTCTTTCTAAACGTTCTTGTTTTGACAAGTGAGGTTGATGCACCGTTAAGCCTTCGGTGATGATTTCCCCAACCGTCATACGTGGTGATAAAGAACCATAAGGGTCTTGGAACACCATCTGAACATCTTTCTTAAGCTTGTGACGCTCTTTATCGGTTAATAAGCTGACGTCTTGGCCTTTGTAGACAATACGCCCACTACTTGGCAGCAATCCGATCAATGCGCGTCCAAGAGTTGATTTACCTGAACCAGACTCGCCCACAATACCTAAGGTTTCGCCCTGTTTTAGCTTTAACGAAATGCCTTTAACTGCTTCGAAATACTGGTTCTTACTTTGGATAAAGTGAGATTTGATCAAGAACTTCACGCGAATATCTTCTGCACAAAGCAGTTCAGGTGCAGATGCCTCAACAGGAACCTTCGCGCCTTTCGGAATTGAGTTAATCAACATGCGTGTGTAATCGTGTTTAGGGCTATCGAATAGATCTTGAGTCAGCCCTTCTTCGACTAATTCACCTTTACACATCACCAGCACGCGATCAGCGAAGTGTTTCACCACACCTAAATCGTGGGTGATGAACAGAATCGCCATCCCCATTTTGCCTTGTATCTCTTTGATAAGAGAAAGTACTTCAGCCTGAACGGTCACGTCTAATGCTGTTGTAGGTTCGTCTGCAATCAGAATATCTGGTTCATTGATCAGAGCCATCGCAATCATGATTCGCTGTAGCTGACCGCCAGAAAACTCATGCGGGTATTTGGTGTAAGCCTGATCTGGCATAGGTAAATGCACAAGGTTAAACAGCTCTAACACGCGTTGTTTTGCTTTTGATTTCGATACCTTACGGTGACACATAATGGCTTCCGCCACTTGAGTACCGACACGCAGGTATGGATTCAAAGAGGTCATTGGCTCCTGAAAGATCATGCCGATTCTATCGCCACGAATCGACTGCATTTCTCGCTCAGTCTTGCCAAGAATCGATTGACCTTCAAACTCGATGTCTGATTGTTCATCGATAATCGCATTATCAGGCAGCAAACGCATCAGCGCGTTGGAAGAGACGGATTTACCTGAACCTGATTCACCAACAATGGCCAAGGTTTCGCTTGAGTTAAGGGTAAAGTTAACCTTTTTTACCGCATCAATGATTCCATCATTGGTTTTGAAACTTACGGAGAGGTTATTAACTTTAAGAATGGCCCGGTCCGACATGATATATCCTTATCAATTTAAGACATTAGGTGAAGATTGAACTTCTGACGTTGTTTTTAGTTGCCCAAAATGGTGATGAGCACGTTGAATTTGTTCTAGTTCGAGCATCCAATGCGAACTGCGCTGAGCACTACAAAAAGCAATTAAGTGATTGAGCAAATCTTCACTCTGCTTTTCCAATAGCCCATAGGTGCGTTGAATCAGCTCAGTGCTTTCAAGCGAGATAAATTGCATCAGTGCGTAAGACTGGTTCAAGGTATCAAAGGCTTGTTGATGCTGTCCTAAACGGTTGAGAATCTCAGATTGAGCAACACTCGCGTCTCTTAAACCTGCAAGTAGGCAAGCAAACTGGCAGGGTTTAATATCGCTTTGGTATGCCGCATCTTGGATGTGATGTGGAAGAGAATTGAGAACATCACCATAAAGGCGTTGTGCTTCTGGCCAGTGACCTTGCTCCATTAACTGTTCAGCTTTTAGGTAGTGCATCCAGCATCGTTCAATTTCCATGTCCACATCCTCAATTTACAATATCTGAAAATGTTAATGATATTTATTATCAATTGCAAATTAAAATCATTCACATGTTAAGTTGGTGAATTAAAACCCTCGATATTCGTAAAAATTCGCTAAATTGTGTGTTATTTGAACAGTTGAACAGCTGTGTAGCGTAAGTCACTAAATTTATAGGAAATTACATCTACACTGATTTTATCTACACCCAAGTAATGAAGGACTAAGGAGGCGGCGATGGCGATTCAAAGACTCAATACAGAACAGCTGTATCAGGTAGCAGAACTCGAGAAGTTACCATGCAAGTCGACCAAAGAACTGGCTCCAATTGACGAGATCGTCGGGCAAGAACGCGCTCAAAAGGCCGTTGAGTTCGCGATGTCAATCAAGGAAAAGGGTTACAACATTTATGCGATAGGGCGAAATGGTCTCGGTAAACGCACCATGATCCTGCGCTATCTAAACCGACATCCTCAAGAAGTTCAGGAGCTTTTTGATTGGTGTTATATCGCGAACTTTGAAGATATTCGTACACCTAAGGTACTCAAGCTACCAAGAGGTGTCGGCAGCAGCTTAAAGCAAGATATTGAAAAGCTGATGCGTAAACTGCTGAAAGGTATGCCTCTTGCGTTTGATAACGAGATGTACTTTAGCCGTGCTGATAGGCTGAAAAACCAGTTAGCAGCTAAGCAACAAGCGGCGCTAGAAAGTATTAGCCGAGAAGCGAAAGAGAAAGGCATCAACCTGACGATCACCACTCAGGGTGATTACCAGTTTGTGGCGATGAATGGCGATGATCTTCATACCGAAGAGAGCTTCGATCTTCTTTCGGAAGAAGAACAAGACCAGTTCGATAAAACCATTGATGCCTTGGAAGTCGGCCTGCGCACCATTTCTCGTGAGCTGACGGAACTGGAAGAGACCTACACTGAGAAAATTCAAAAGCTGAATGATGATACGGCACGAGATGTGATCACTCACTTCATCAAGCAGTTGAAGCAAGATTACAGTCAATATCCAGACATCAAGAAGTACCTCACAGCACTGCGTAAAGACATTGTCGATAACGCCGATATTTTCTTAGAAGAGAGCACTGAGCAAGCCGAAGTGGCGACCGCTTCTTTGGACAAGAAAATGCCACGTCGTTACAAGGTCAACGTGATTGTGAGCCAAAAGGAAGACACTCTGCCAATCGTGGTGGAAGAGAATCCGAATTATCACTCTCTGTTTGGCTATGTAGAAACGGCGACGTTCAAAGGCACCGTATTTACCGATTTCTCATTGATTCGGGCTGGTAGCTTACACCGAGCTAACGGTGGTGTATTACTGATGGATGCGGTGAAAGTTCTTGAACAACCTTACGTTTGGGAAGGCTTGAAGCGTGCGCTTCGTTCGCGTCAATTGAGCTTCACTTCACTTGAAAAAGAGGTGACGTTAACGGGTGCGGTCTCACTTGATCCTGAACCTATCCCACTAGACGTTAAGATCATCCTGTTTGGTGATTATCGTACCTACCAACTGCTGCAACATTACGATGCGGAGTTTGGTGAACTGTTCCGTGTGACGGCCGATTTTGAAGACGAGATGAAGCGTACTCCCGATTCAGAAATGCATTATGCGCGCTTCATTTCGAGTATCGTGCATGACAACAATATGCTGCATTGTGACCGCAAAGCGATTGCGCGCATCATTGAGCACAGTTCTCGTCAGGCGGGTGACCAAGGTAAGTTGTCTCTGCACTCGGCGCATATTGCCAATCTGCTTCGTGAATCTAACTACGTGGCGAGAGGCTCAAAATCGAACCTGATTCGCGCAACGCACGTTGATCAAGCACTGTCTAATCAGCAGATGCGTGTCGGACGATTGCAAGACAGCGTAATGGAAACCTTCACTAATGGCACAACACTTATCCATGTGGATGGTCAGGCGGTTGGTCAAGTGAATGCGCTTTCTGTACTCAGCACGACCGATCATATGTTTGGTGCGCCAAACCGAATCACGGCAACCACCGCTTACGGTGATGGTGAAGTGATTGATATTGAAAGAAACGTAGACTTAGGCGGCAGCATTCACTCCAAAGGCGTGATGATCTTGTCGGCTTATCTTTCTTCCGTGTTTGGTAAGACGGCCAAAGTACCGCTCACTACCAATATCACCTTCGAGCAATCGTATGGTGGTGTGGATGGTGACAGTGCGAGTATGGCCGAGTTCTGTGCGGTGGTGTCTGCGTTTTCTAAGCAGCCAAACCGTCAAGACATAGCGATTACTGGCTCGATGAACCAGTTCGGTGAATCTCAACCTATTGGTGGCGTGAACGAGAAAATTGAAGGTTTCTTTGATGTTTGTGAAATCAAGGGGCGTTCAAATGAGCAAGGGGTGATCATCCCACGTTCGAATGTTCACAACCTGATGCTGCGCAGCGATATCGTTAAAGCGGTTGAAAAGGGCGAGTTCAATATCTGGGCGATTGACCATGTGACCGAAGCGATTGAGTTGTTCACGGGTAAAGCCGCTGGTGAACCGAGTGATGAGGGTAGCTACCCAATCGATACTATCTTTGGTATTGCTCAGGCCAAACTTAACGCGCTGCGTAAATAGTTTATCGCTTTATGTAAATTAGCTAAATAGCCATTAACCATAAAGCGAAACAGCCATCGATATTATCGATGGCTGTTTTTTTTGATTCTTACAATCTCTAGTGCTTAAGCATTCCGTAAACGAAGCTTGGTGCCATCGAACTTGAGCTTACCCAATAAGTTCTTAGCGTTGGCACGACCTATATCATCAAATTCGACGCCATAGCGTGCGTAGTGCGTAGATTTCTGAAGATTACACACAATCCCTCTCAGTGGTGGAATCAACGGGCCGTTGTAGTTCTCAGGCGTGATTTCGATAGACACTCTATCGGCAACCTGAATTGAACGAGCGGTTGGAGAGGTCACAAAGCGACAGCCACTTTTTGATAGGTCTCGAATCTCGCAGTTCATGCGCTGATCATCAAAGATAACTCGAGAGCTTAGGTTCACTTCATAGCGTGTCTCTTTACGCAGCTGAGTCACTTGCATCGTGCTTGGTGTTGAAAGCACGATGATAGGGAAGGGTTCGCCGATGGTATGGTGAATCTGGCATCTAAAGTGGATCAGTGCGCCTTCACCTCTTAAAGAGTAAGCACGAGCCGTCATCCAAAAACCTTCTTGGAAGAAAAAGCGTAGATCATCGCTCGATACTTCCGGCACCTCAATCACAATGCAGTTATCACTGTGAGTCCCGATAAATTTGGTGGTGGCAAGAAACTTGGTGCCAACAGGAGTCGAGACGTTCAGCGTCAGCTCACTGCCGTGCTCAATCATGGCCAGCGCATCGGTACTGTTTATCGTAGAAATGGTGCGGTTACGAGGATCTTGAAGTGCCTGATTATGCTCCAAAGGCTTCTTCAGTGGTGCGTTCATTATTTGTTCTCCATGCGCCAACATGCGTCTGTTAGATATATTGATAACTTGCTAACAAGGGGTTATTACGTGCTAGATTTATTAGGCGTACTTTACATGATTTATAGAGTGCTTTTGTTTGTCGCTGATTTTATGTAAATTCGCGAACTCTAAAAATATTTGCTTTGTTTGTAAGTACTTAGTTTTATTTATATGCACTTGCGTTAGTCTATTACAAGGAACTCATACTTCAAACTTTAATTGTTTGTCGTATCAATTATTTGCAGGAGTTGAGAATGAAGGCAGTAAAATGGGTTCAAGAAGAGAACCAGATCACAGTTGAGCTAGAACCGAACCAATTCGCGGTTGTTAAGTATCAGAAGGATGGCGATGTATTGCACATCACTTCGACGCGTATTCCTGATGAACTACAAGGCAAAGGCTTTGGCAAGGTGATGATGGAGTCGGTATTACCTGAAATTGAACAGGCTGGCTTCAAAATTGTACCATTGTGTAGCTACGTGGTGCACTACATGAACAGGCAAAAACAGTGGTCACATCTTCTCTCCGATAAAGCACAGTAACGAGTTATATGTCTCAATCAATACCCTCAAACAACCTTGCTCAACCACAAGCGAGTTCAAGTTACCAACCTGAACTTTATCAAAAAATAGCGACCTCACTGGGTTGCCAGCAAGGGTTTGATGTTCAAGTTATTCAACGCTTGTGGGGCGGTTACGGCGAGTTAGTTCGCTTGGTTTTTGCTAAAGATAGTCGCCCTTCTATGAACAGCATCATCGTTAAACATGTCGCGCTGCCAGACAAAACTGAACACCCGAAAGGCTGGAACACTAAGCTCTCTCACCAGCGCAAAGTTCACTCTTACCAAGTCGAAACAGCATGGTATCAGTCCTTCACTCAACAGTGGGACGAGCGTTGTCCTGTTCCTGTTGGACTGCATTGTGAGCTAGCAGAGAACGAGTGGCTTATCGTGATGCAAGACCTAGCGGATATCGGCTTCCCGTTAACTTCTCAGTTCGATGTGCTTGCCGCTTCTGATGAGTCGGTTGTAAAAGGTACTCAACCTCGTTATACATTTGTCGAGATTAAACAGCGTAATGCTTGCCTAAAATGGCTCGCTCACTTTCACGCAAAGCACATCCATATCGATCAAGAACAGTCGGTATCATTGTGGCAAGTCGGCACATACTGGCACCTAGACACTCGCCCCGATGAGTTGAACGCTTTGGCTGATTTACCATTGAAGAATCAAGCACGAAATATCGATCGATTGCTCAGAGAGTGCCCGTATCAAACCTTGGTCCATGGCGACGCTAAGCTAGCTAATTTCTGTTTTGATTCAGAAAGCGAAAACGCTGCTGCCGTTGATTTTCAATATGTTGGAAACGGGTGTGCGATGAAAGACGTGGCTTTGTTCATGAGCAGTGCGATTAGGCCGCAAGATTGCGCAGAGCTTGAATCACAGGTGTTAGATACTTACTTCCAACACCTGAAAGAAGCATTGGCACACTATCAACCACAGCTTTCGTTTGATGATGTTGAAAAGGCATGGCGACCAATGTTTTACGTGGCGTGGGCTGATTTCCAACGTTTCGTCAAAGGTTGGAGCCCAGAGCATTGGAAGATCAATCCTTATACTGAACAGCTGACTCAAGTGGTGGTTCAGCAGTTGGAAATGTCGAAGTAAGCTTCTTCAGCCAGCAAACCAAATCAAAAAACGCCCAGTCGATGATTGGGCGTTTTTTTTTGTTTAGGGTGTGCTTAATTCGCTAAACTGGTTGGCTCAATTGTGCGAGTCGCAGCAAGCTGATTGGCAAGTTTAAGCTTGTTATTGAAACCTTCTTTATCAATATCTCCCATCACACGCGCAGGCTCTATTTCACCGCTATCGGGTGAGTAAAAGAAAATAGCTGGTGGGCCGAACACATTTTTGTCGTTAAGCCATGCCATTTGTTCTGGTGAGCTCTCGGTCACATCAAGTTTTATGGTCTTCCACTCTTTCAGTTTTTGGCTCACTTGTTGGTCATTAAACACATTCGTTTCAATCACTTTGCAAGAGACACACCAATCCGCATAAAGGTCTACCAGTACTTTCTGTTTAGCGTTGACTGCGGTTTGTATCTGTTTCTCTAGCTGAGCAATCGAGTCTGTTTTTTCAAAGGGAGTAGCCGCAATAGGTTGGGCTGACTCACGGTTCGCAAGCGGGTTAAGCGGATCGGTGTTCCCTAGGAAATAACCGACAAACAGAATCAAACCGTAACTTAGTGGCAGCAGAGCGGAGAACTTGCGAGTGCGTGCCCAACCCGGTTGTGCTGCTTCTAACGCGCCGAAGTGTACACCAGTCCCAATAGCAAGTAGCGCCCATAAGATCATGATGATCGATGGAGCAACAAAACGACTCAACAACACGATAGCGACCGTCAATAGCAGCACGCCAAACACTTGTTTTACGGATACCATCCACGCGCCACTTCTTAGTAACAGGCGTTCACCACTTGCTCCAATAGCGATTAGCGGTATACCCATACCAAGCGCCATAACGAACAGAGTCGCTCCGCCAAACATCCAATCTTGAGTCGTTGAAACGTAAAGCAGTGCACCTGCTAATGGGGCACTGACGCAAGGTGATACAACCAAGGCAGATATTGCGCCCATGGCGAACACGCTGGCGATCTTGCCACCGCCAAGCTTATCTGAACCGCTGTTGAGTTTTTGCTGCAGTGCGGCTGGTAGTTGAAGTTCATAGAAGCCGAACATGGCTAATGCAAGCAGAACAAAAACCGCCGCAAAGGTACTTAATAACCAAGGTTGTTGCATCGCAGCCTGTAGGTTGACCCCTCTGGCTAATGTGGTAACTAGGATTCCGGTCATCGCATAACTGGTTGCCATACCCAGAACATAAGAGCTAGAAAGTGCCGCGCCTTTCTTACCTGTCATCGCTTTTTCACCACCGATGATACTGGCTAAAATTGGAATCATCGGCAGTACACATGGCGTGAGGGACAAGCCTAAACCGAGTAAGAAGAACACAAGCAGCGCTTGTAATTTACCGGCTTGGGATAGGAACGAAGATAAGCCATTGGTGTCTTCACTGATCTCACCTAAGGTTTGAACCAGAGAGTTTGATTGCTCCTCGACAAGTGCTTCACCTAAGGTCTCGATCATAGGTAAATCGAGCACTAACTTTTGTGGCAGATAACAAAGCCCTTTGTCTGCACAGCCTTGGTAACGCACGGTGAGTTTGCCACTGCCGGTGTAAGGCACTGTAACGGTGAGCGGGTCGTGAAACACAACAACGTTACCAAAGTTAGGATCCTGTTTTTCTTCACCTGGCAGCGAGTATTGAGGCTCTTGTGTCGATAATGACGACTCTTCTTTGAACGAGAATCGAGATTGGTACAGGTAGTAGCCCTTGTGGGTATCAAAGCTGATTACCGCGCCTTGGTCTGTTGCTTCCCATGTGACAGGGAAGGCTTGTTCAACAGGAATAAATTCGTTTTCCTGAGCATGCAAAAAGCTGCTAAACAATAAAATTAACGTGAGTAGGTAGCTTTTCATGAATGCAAAAACTCCGTGCTTTGGTGAATGTGTAATTGATCGTCGATGTAGATAACAGCGCTGTCTTCAGGCACTGAAATATTGGGATTCAGTGTTAGAGATGTGCTGAGCACGCCCGCTTCCAATGTGGAAGAAGCAATCGCGGTAACCGATAGAATCTTCTTCTCAACATCTTGCTTCGACAAAATATGAGAGGTGGTCTTGTCGCCAAATTGCATCTGACGTTCGCTATGAGCCGAAGTCGTGAGCGCTGCATTGGTTAGGGGCACTGCAAAAAATGGTGTCTTGTTGTCTCTTGGATCCAACACCGCAATATTAAATGCCGAACCATCCGGTTTGGTGCCTAGCGCATAGATGTCGCCGCCAAAATTTACCAACATCGACGTCGCCCCACGTTGCTTGCCAATCTCTATCGCTTGGTCGACGGCGTACTCTTTGATAACACCGCCAAAATCGAAACGAGTGCGTGAATCAGGGACGTGTAGCCTTGTCCTTTGTAGATCGACAGTCCCTTGTAGATAGTCGGTTCCTTTTAAATCCATTGCCCCTTTCAGCTCCCATGCTTGCTTACCTAAAGCAGAAGATAGAGCTTGGAAGGCGTGGCTGTGTAGCATCTTTGGCTTTTGTTTTAAAAGATGTTTGATGCTGCCGACCGTAGTATCAAAGGTATCGAACGTCATTTGGCTTAATCGATCGAGATGTTGGAATACTTCGGCAGATTCAGGGTCGAGTTCGACATCACATGACGTTCGGTGATTAATGCATTGTGTTAGCCACGAGTCGTCACAGTAGAAGTTATATTTGTCTTCTAAACGGCGCGTGTTTTGCTCTATCTCATCGGTGATTTCTTTTGCACTTGCCTCTGGAAAGTTAGCTATATCAATCGACAGAATTTGCACTTCACAGGGCACGGTCATCGCATGAAAACGATGTACAAAGGGTAGGTTAGAACTCATAGGTTGCTCCAACCGCCCACCATTGAGCTTCAAAACCGTTGCTCTGCTCGTAATACGCCGCAAGCGCATTCAAGCGTAATTTCTTATGGATTTTAATACTCGCACCCAGTTCATAAGCATTGGCTGTGAAGTTACCTAAGCGAAGGTCTGAAGTGGCGTAGCCTGTTGAAGCAAAAGAAGGATCAGCACTGCTTGGATCGCGATAAAAATCGGCCGCGTCTTGTGTGTACCAGAAATAGCCCGGTGCTAATGTTAGCCATTCGCTCACACGCCAAGATAATTTGCCGCCTAACTGATGAGACATCACGCCCCAATCATCCATGAACCATTTGTATCTTGGTCGGATTTTTAGGCTATCGGAAAGCGAGTAAAAGGCTTGGAGATTAATACCGCCAGAGAGTCGCGTGTCTGGTCGAGAGTCTTGCCCTAAGAACACTTCGTCATCATCGATTTTACCGTCGTCATTGATGTCGACTTCACGCAGAACCGTTAAATAGTGATTGCTTAAATAGCCACTGCGGTAACCCGCATAAGCAGTAAAAATGCTATATAAATTAGGCGTGAAGGTTTGTGATAACCCAGCTTCCAAGCTACCAGTGAAAATATCTTCCCAGCTCTGGCTATTGGATGAGCCCAATGAGTATTTGCCGAACGCTTGAGTCTTATCGAAAAGGGCTGAGCCACCTAGACTGTACGAACGGTTTTTCGTGCTGTCGGCATAGACTAAACCTTTACCATTGATACCAAGGCTTTCATAATCTTCTTCTTGTGAAGCATTACCACCGAGGGTCCATTCGTTACGTAAGGTGTCGCGATAGGTCGCGCTCAAGCTGATGGATTTTCTGGTGTCTTCAAGTCCTACTTTTTGGATTTCATAACCACTACGGTGAGGATCGTACCCCGCACGAATCACTTCGTTGGTTTTGTCTTGTGCTTGTTGAGTTTTCAAGGCGCGATTGATTTGATCGGCATTGGACGCGGGAGGTGTCGTCGGCCCCCACGCTGGTGATGCTCCAGAAACACTGTCGTAGCTTATTTCTGCGTTTAATGTCCAATCTAAGCTGATGCTTTTCTCAATCGAAACCATGGTGTCATTGGCTGATACTCTGTCATCGTATTCCTCATAACTAAGGTAGTGAACAGAGATATGATCTTCAGCTAATGCCACGTTAGCCACTGCCGCTGCACTGAGCAGCGTAATTGGTAATTTTTTCATTTTGTTCTTATTTTGTTTTTAAATACTGATTTGTTCGTTGATGGTTCGGTTAGTTACAACCACAGCCACCGCCACCAACACCACTGCCGCCGACGGAACCTTGTTTGTAAGCGAAGACCTTTTCAGAAAAGACGTCGAACTCAGGTACTGGGCCACCGGGTTTCATCTCTTTTTGAGCCAATGTGCCTTTTTCCCAAGGCTTTACTGGTTCAATACCAAGAAACTCATCGACGAAAGCCAGAGCAGAGGGTTCGTTGCTTATTTCTGGTGCTTTCTCTTCGATGACCAGTTGCTTTGCCTTGGGCTTCACCATTTCAATATTTCGTCTGGTTGCACGTTTTGCTTCTGGGTTTGAATAATCACCGCCACTTGAATAAACAGTGCTGGAGATGATCTCTTCTTCAATGATTGGGCCTTCGCTTTTCCCGCTATCGTTGGCTTGTTGTTCAACGGGCTTTTTGCCTAAACCACTAAGATCGAGTTCAAGAGCCGCGTTTGCGGTCATCGGAATAGCGAGTAGCCCAATAAGGGTGGCTTTGATTAGCATTACAGTTGCACTCCCATTTTGGTGAGGTCGTCAGTAATGACGTCGCCAATGTGGTTAATGGCACCAAAGCGAATCTTGATAACCTTGCCTTGATAGATGTAATAAAGCGCTGGCATGCCGATCGGCTTGAATTCGGCAATCAACGCCTGTTCAGGGTCGTTAACAACAGGGAACTCCAGCCCTAGCTGCTTTTGAAACGCCAAGCCAACCTCAACATCTTCATCAACATCGACGCCTTTAAATGTGACTCCTGTGCCTTTGAGTTCGGTGTAGAGTTGATTGACTTCCGGTAGCTCTTCACGGCAAGAGACACACCACTCTGCAAAGAAGTCGATAATGGTCAGCTCATCGTTGTTTAGTTGCAGTTTCTCGATAACGTCTGGTGATAAAGAATCGCCTTCTTGATAAGCCAATGCAGGTAAAGAAAGGCACAGCGCCAATAACGCTAAGGCTCGTGTAAACATGTTGTTCTCCATTGTTTTTAACTGTGTTTAAAATTCAGTGTTTCTAATTAAGAAGTGCTAATTAGATGCTTGAGTGAGTTTTATGGTTGCCGAGTATTCAACGGCGAGAATGTCGGAAAAATACTCGTTGAGTTGGACGGTATTCGTGGCACTAAACACACGTGATGGATTCCCTGCGCAACGCTCGAATTGGGCGATTCGAGACGAGCTGACGCCATAGCCGATGAAGTTCATTTCGATGCCATATTGATTGATTGCGGTAGTACAGAACCCAGCGTTAACCAGTTGGTCAAACGTGTCTCCCTCGTCAGCACCATCGGTGAAGAGCACCAGCTTTCTTCTGGTTTCAGGTACTGTACTTACGTTGATTCCCCATGCTTGTTGCCAGCTCGGGATCAGCTGTCTCACTCCCCATAACAAACCGTGAAAAGAGCGAGTGCCGCCATTCGCCGTTAGGTTGTTTATCGAGTTTTGGACGCGAGAAAAGACGCTGGTTAATGGCAGCATTGGTGAATCTTGGTTACAGTCGCTTAACCATTGGCTTGGAGGTGTAAACTTCACAGGGCGTTCTGAGTGCAGCGTCGCTAGGTTGTCGACGGTCAGTGCCGCAGAAAAATTGCCATTGCGATAGCTAAGCCCATCAATACAGTAGATTCCTGCCGCTTCTTTGGATATCCAAGGTGGGCGCTGCGCTGCGACTCCAGAGTCGAAAGGAACGATTGAAATGCTGACAGAATCTAAATCGTTAGCATTCCTACTCTGAGATTGAATCGTATTCAAAGCATCGGACAAAATGGATTTCAACGACTGGATGTTTGAACCCATCGATCCAGACACATCAAGGACTAATACCAGCTCTGTTGGAATCGAAGAGTGCTTGCTTTCAACTACACCTTTATAACCACCACCTGTCGCCGTTACTTTTTTTGCGTAGCTTTCATATTCAAAGTTGGGCAGTAACGGTGACAATGAATAACCAAGGCTAATACGACAGCTTGATCCTTGGTTTTGTGGTGTTAATCCACTCACACCTTTTAGGGTTGGCTTATAGTACTCTTGGTAAGCCCGCATCATTGGGAGTGTGGCTGTGTCAGCAAAAGCACACGCTAATGCGGCCGAATCGGCGGCTTGCGCTGCTCGATTTGAAACCATCACTTGTGCGGAGATCATCAGGGTGCCAACAGCGATGAAAAGCGCTGGAAACAGTAACGCCAAGAATGAAATGGTCATGGAGCCTTGCTGCTTTTTAAGCGCAATGCTGCCGAATATTGGTTTAACCATAATGCTTTCCTATCACAACTGATGAACTTGAGAGTGTTTTAGGAAGATCGAGCCGCTTGTAGTCAAACGGTGTATTCACACATAAAGTGAGTTGAACCAAGGTGGATGGTCTTCCAACTAACGCAGGGTCGCCGCTTCCCTCAACGATAAGTGTCTCTAGTTGATCGATGGGTGTGTACTTTTGGCAGGTGATCCCGGCATGGATGTTCTTGTATTCCCAGTTCGAAGTAGTGGCATCAAATACACGGCTTTCAAGTACCAGCCCAATATCGCTGCGCTTGATGTCTTGCGGAAGATAACGTTCGGCGAGATCGAGAAGCTGATCCTTTAACGTATTAGGTAATCCGTTTGGGCCTTGCTCTGGTTTCAGTTGCGTTAGTGAAACGGCGTTGACTAGGTTATATGCCACGTTGTCGAGCTGAGTCTGTAGGTTGAATAAGCGGTAGGTAGCAACAAGTCCCCACAAAATGATCATGAGTGCGAGTACAACGAAGGGGAATTCAATCGCTGCTGAACCCGCTTGTTTTTTTCGAGGTGTTTTATTTGTTGTCATAACTAACCAGTACCTTTCTTTTCAAGGTTGTCATGTTGCCGATAGACTCAGAAAACTGAGTTGATAGATTAGGTAATAAGGCAAATGAAAATGAGTAAGACACCTTGTACTCGCCTAACACTGCTCTGCTTTTGGATACCGGTTTCTCATTAACTAAATCTGAGAAGTTTTCGGCGTATAGCGGCGATGGATCCAAGACGAGCTTGCTCTTATCTATCAGTGGGAACTTTGCGATAGTCTCGGCAAAAGCTTGGTCTGAAATAGGACTAATCGGCCGTGTCTTGGCCTCACGAACACCCGCATTAACGGCTACATCAAGGATGATGTTGACCAACAGCAGGCGGCAGATCTCAAAGAAACCGATGACCAGTATCAGGAACGGTACCACCAACATTGCAAACTCGACGCTCTGCGCCCCTTTCTGACGAGAGAGCATTACAGTGCTCCCTTGTCAGCTTGAGCTGCAAGCTCTTGGTAATACAGGCTATTGTTGGCGTATTCCGGTTGAGATAGGTGCGCGCGAGCGATACTTTTCGCTGAATCACTGTCTCCCGAAAGTGCGTAAGCCAGTGCTAGGTTGAGTTGAAGTTTTACACTCGCTTCGCCTCGGACAAAGATCGGGTGCAGAATTCGGATCCCTTGCTCTGGCCTTCCATCGAGAATCCAAGCCATGGCTAAGTTGTTGCGGTACTCATTACTGGATGGCATCAAGCTAAGAGCATGTGAGTAAGACTCACGCGCTTTTGAGTATTGTTTATTGAGCGAGTAACTTACGCCCAAACTGTTTTGAGCAACATCATCTGACGCTTCCAATCGGACAGACTCTTCGAGAGCTGATGTGGCTTGCTCTATTTCACCTAGGGCTAACCATGCTCGGCCAAGCTCTCTGTAAATTGCACTCGATTGGTTAAGCTCGATACCACGCTGTAGGTAATGCAGAGCTTCATCATAACGACTGGCTTGATTCGCGGCAGAGCCCATCAGCAATAGCAGTTGTGGGTCATTGGGATTCGCTGCCAGCAATTTTCTATAAAGATCCATGGCACTTTCTGGCTTGCCGTTCATCAGTGCAACCTCAGCGACTTTCATATCTTCAGTGGTCTCTGTTTCAACGTTACTAGTTGATTGGCAGCCAACTAAAATCAACGCCAAACCCAAGAGATAAATCTTGTTCATAAGCCCCCCAGAGTTTGTTTCAGGGTTAACATGATTGGCGCAACAACAATGATGACAAAAGGGATCATAATGAGTATCACCAAGGGAAATGACATCTTGGCTGGTATTTTTCCTACCCACTCTTCGAGCTCGAGAAAGTGATACTGACGACTATCAGAGGCAATCAGTTTTAATGCTTCTGCGAGAGGCGTACCGTATTGAAGCGCTTGATTCATGGTGGTCACAATATTGTTGATGTCAGGAAGCTGCACTCGCTTGTCTAGGTTTGAAAGTGCCGTTTGTGGTGAATCAAGAACCGATATTTCAGTCGCAGTGAGTAACCATTCGCGTGATAACGCTGGAGAGATAGAGCGCATCTCTTCACCGACACAGCGAAATACGGCTTCAAGTGTTAGACCTGATGCAACACACACCACCATCAAATCGACCGCATCAGGAATCACGCGACTAATTTGCATTCGGACTTGGTTCACACGCCAATCTAGAAGGCGATCGAACAGGATGCCGACCACAATGGCGATAGCGATACATTCGGCCGCAGAGTTGATGCTAAGCACCTGGATTCGAGTGGCATACCAAGCAATAGAGCCAGTCATCATTGCCAGTAGTCTCAAGCCAAGAAAATAGATCTCGGCATTCGGGTTCAACCAGCCAATGAGGATCAATTTCTGGCGTCGTGGTTTTGCGCCTTGGAAACGCCATTTGCTTGGAGCTGCGGTGTATTTAGAGGAATAGCTCGATACGCGAGTCAGTCGTTCGGCTACAACATCTCGTTTGAAAGAAGATAAGTGCGCGATAAGCGTGAGTAGTAATGCACACCCCAACAGAAGCAAGGCAACATAGATCATGACGAGAACCTCTTGTTACGAGTGAGAGAGTTCAAGACTAGGGTTCCCAAGCAGACGCTGCATAACGCATAAACCAACACATCTTGTCCTGATTTTGTATTGACTAAGCGATCTATCATCGTCGGTTCCATTACCGCGATCGCGGCTAATAAACCAATTGGCAGTAGAGATAAAAACAGGGCAGTCATACGAGGCTCTGAGGTCAAGCTCTTGACCTTTTTTCTCATCGCTCGGTTGTCATGCATGGTTCGGCTTAAGCTTTGAAGAATGTCGCGCAGTTGGCCACCATTTGATTGGTTCAGGATTAACGCGACCGAGAAGTAGCGGAAACTGCTGTAAGGAAGGCGAACACATGCATCATCGAGGCTTTGGCGAAGGCTTAAACCAAGCGCTAAGTTATCGCGAATGTAAGAGAACTCACGCCCTAATAGCCCAGGCTGTGTCTCTGAGACTTGCTCAATCGCTTGTGGAACCGAAAGCCCCGCTGCCACAGCCCTAGAAATTAAGCCCAGCACATTGATGATGCCTTGTTCGAATTCCTCTACCTGCACTTTTCGGCGATACATCACCAAGAAACATGCGCATACAAACCAAAGCCCAGCAGCGGCCAATAGTTGATGATGCATTGCCAGTTGGGGGAATAACATGTGACCCGCAACCGGGAAGCCGACAGCCGATAAGGCAATAAAATATTTATCCCAAATCGGCAGCAACGCATTAACTCGTAAGAAGAAAGCGTGCAGTTTGTTGTTTCGCTGGTGGTTAGTTTTTTTTATTGAAACGTCTGCTGAGAGTGATCTTTGACCACCACTGACTAACAACAAGCGCTTATTTACAATGGCTTGCTTTGAGTTCAAACGGAACAACGCGATCGCGAGCAGCAAAACGAAAACAGTGAGAACTAGAATCATCCGGCTTCAAGCTCCATAGCGACTCTGAGTTGAGCATCGAGTTGGTGGTACTTAGCTTTTTCATTGAAGCTCGGTACGCACTTAGCACTCTTATATTCGCCAATCAGGTTACCTTGTTGATCTTCCGATAATGGCTTGAAGGCGAACAAGTCTTGAGTGATGTATTGCTCTCCTTCTAACCCTTGCACCTCGGTGATCGAAACAATGCGCCTTTTGCCATCACGCATTCTTTCGACTTGGATAACGACATCGATGGTGTCTGCAATTTGGCGGCGTAATGAGAACAAGGGCAGAGTCACTTGGCTCATCATTAGCATGTTTTCCATACGTACCAAGGCGTCAGTCGCCGAGTTGGCGTGCAACGTACACAGTGAACCATCATGGCCAGTGTTCATTGCTTGCATCATTTCAAAGGCTTCATCACCACGAACTTCGCCTAAAATGATGCGATCTGGTCGCATACGTAACGCATTTCGCACTAACTCTCGCTGAGTAATCGGCGTTAAACCTTCTGCATTGGCAGGACGAGTTTCTGCGCGCACAACATGAGGTTGTTGTAGACGCAGTTCTGCGGTGTCTTCGATGGTAATGATGCGTTCTTGAGGTGAAATGCTAAAAGACATCGCATTGAGCAATGTGGTTTTACCTGCACCAGTGCCTCCTGCTACAAGCACATTAAGGCGGGAGCGCACAATAATATCGATAAGCTTAATCATCGATTTCGACATTGCACCAAACTGCGCTAATTGGTTGAGTGTGAGCTTATTCTCGTTGAATTTTCGAATGGAAATGTAGGTTCCATCTAGCGCCAGCGGTGGGATCATCACATTGACACGGCTACCATCATCCAGTCGTGCATCGACTAACGGGTTTGACTCATCGATTCTTCGCCCGACTTTGCTGACGATGCGTCTTGCTAGGTTGAGTAGCTGCTCCTCGTTACGAAATTGAACAGCAGTCTTTTGTAATTTCCCTGAGCGCTCTACGTAAACTTCACGGTAACCATTGACCATGATGTCGGTAATGCCTTGGTCTTCAAGCAAGGGCTGCAGTGGGCCTAAACCGAGAAACTCATTGAGCAGTTGTTCCACCGAATGAGCGACGTCTTTGTGACCAAGCGGTAGCTGCTTAGAGATCACTATATCTGACACCATTTCGGCAATTCTAGCTTCAAGATCGGACGCACTTAAGCTTACAACAACCGATGGGTCGATCGCCTTAATCACTTCTTCATGAATCACATGATAATGCTCACGAACTGAAGGTGTTGATGCCACGGATTTATGCGATAGAGATCTATTCACTTCAATCGGATCAATGGTTTTCGTGTTCTGACCAAACATTATGCGCCTCGCTTCCAAAAACGGCGGCTGCTTTGCTGCGGCTCACCAGTGACCAATTCAAGTAGAGAGTTAAAGGCGAGTTTCACTTTCCGGTTGCCTTTATGGGCCGGTTGACCAAGCGATGACTTTCTCAAGAAATGGTTTGGTAAAAATGGAATCACGACATCTACCGATGTTCCGAGTGATCTCTTCACATCATGGGCTGAAATCAGGGATGCAGAATCAGATTTACAATGGTTCAGCACCACAATCGTTTGTGAGTCCGTTTGGTTTTGAAGTCGTTTGATTATTTGGCCTGCATTGCGGATTGAGCTGAGCGTAGGCTCCACCACTATGATGCGGATATCGGCACTTTTTAGCGCTTCAAAGCCAACCTGGTCACGCAAGGAATAGGTTGGAATGTCGATTAACAAGTAGTCTGAGCTTTGCAGGCAGAACTTTGTAAACTGATCGAATGCACTCTTTTGTGGCCAGAATGGTGTTGTGTCTAAAGGCAGATAACCGGTAAAGAGCGTGTGCTCGGGTGACACACTGATCCCGCTGCGCTCGAACACGAGGGGCTCTAATCTTTCTGGATACTGTAAAAGTTCAACCAACGCCGTGTTGCCTTCAACATTGAGTAGCAGATCCAAATCGCCCATCGAGAAATCGAGATCCATACAAGTCACTCGTTTATCGAGCTCGGCAAGCTGCTGAGATAGCGTAGCGGTAATGGTGCTGCTCCCAGAACCCCCTTTCGCACTGACAATAGAAATGACTTTTTCATGGCGTTGTTCGCTATTGATTTGCAAAGCAGCAAACGAGACATGTTCAAGATCTTGTGATGTCACAGGATTGACCAAGTAGTCACTGGCACCTGAGGCGAGCATTCCACGGTATGCAAGAATTTCGGTTGAATGCCCAATCGCGATAACTTGGCACCCAGTACGTTTGATCAAACGTTGCACAACCTGTTTCGACTCTGAAAGATCCCAATTCAGAACATCGAGGAATAGGGTTTTAATATCGTTCTTGAGTACCTGTCTCACTATGTCATCTTCTTGAATCGAAGAGGTCGTGATGTTGTTGATACCACAGTCATTTAATGTGTATGTGAGTGCTAACGTATCGAGTTGCTCCGATGCCGCGATGAGTACCGCTAAGTTATGTACTTGATTCATTGCGAGCCTCCTAATGTGGTATTCGAAGAACCAGAGTTGGTCTGTTGGTTTTGTGCTGGTGGCGCAAAGTAATTGTCGATGCTGGACACCGCTTTTTGTCCTTGTGCGCTGTCGATGGGTTGACCAACAATTAGGTCTTTTGGATTCGCCACCATTTGTGCAAGTGCGCTCGCATTTGCACAACCAAAGTTGCGCTGAGTACGATAAGCGTTGAGTGTGGTTCTTGGCGTTTTCCCTGCGTCACAGGCTATGACTTTCGCACGGTAAGATTCCACTAAAATAGTGATGTCACCTTTACCTTCTGTTACTTCGTCTGACACTGAAATTTGCGCAGGGTAGAGACCTGATTCGATAAGGTGAAGCCTTACTTTCTCTAGTTGGCTTTCACCTTTCGGAGTCGTATTTTCGATCTTGACCATTAAGTTGGACAGCGTGCCTCGACGAACAATAAAGTCAGAGATGTCCGCTTGTTCTTGAGTCGACAATGTTTTGCCCGACAGTGTTAAAGTCAGTTTGTTTGTCACGGACACGACATCGACAGAAGGTTGCTGTGGTGTAAGCGTTGGAGCGCATCCCGCAAACACAAATAGGGCAGGGAGCAATAAGGATAATTTATTCATGATGACCTCAGTAATAGAACCCGTTGTCACCCAGTAAGCGAGGCTTCTGGTTGTCGGTGTAAGTCGCTTTATTATTTGATGCTTTTTGTTGATTACTTGGCCATGCCAGTAATCGTTCAACATCGCTCAACGGGATTAATCCATCGGTTGGTAGTGGCATTGAATCTGAGCGAGTCGGTTGCACCAGATACGCGGTTACTATGATGATTAGCTCGGTTTCTCTGCGAGTGAACTCGCTGGAACGGAACAGTGAACCTAGAACGGGAACCTCGCCAATCAACGGGACTTTCTGCAGTTGTTCGATGTCTTCCGATTTCAATAACCCACCCAAAGCAAAGCTCTGCCCACTGGCCAATTCAATGGTGGTGGACGCACTACGAGTCGTAAACGATGGGAAGTTAGTCCCGTGTATGACTAGTTGGCTTTCGATTGAGACGTTGCTAACTTCAGGGTTCACCTTCAAACTAATACGGTTTTGGCTGAGCACGGTTGGGGTGAAGTTCAGCTTTACGCCGAAATCCTTGTATTCGATTTGAGTGGTATCAGCAGTAATCAATGGTAAGGGAACTTGTCCACCCACCAAGAACTCGGCATCTTCGCCTGACATTGCGGTCAAGTTAGGCTCTGCAAGTACAGACATCATCCCATTGGTTGCAAGTGCATCAATCAGAGCAGTAATGCTCGGCTTGCCCCAACTACTGACATTAGGCAGCTTTGAAAATGAAAATTGCCCCACACCATCTGCGATCGAGCCCCATTTCACTCCCAACTTGTTGGACACATTTCTTGAGACTTCCGCGATCTTCACACGAATGTTGACCTGATTTGGCATGGTCACAACCAACTGATTGATCAGTTCATCATCATTGGATTGAGTCTGCTGATTTTGATTGGTTGAATTACTGCTGTTGTTACTGTTTTCCTGTGAACTCGAGCTCTCTTGTTGTTCGGTAGAACCGATAATAGGGGATAAGTAGCCTTTCGCTAGCGCTACGATATTGTGTGCCATCATAGGAGAGGGAACACGACCTTTAAGCCATAACTTTCCGCCCAGAGACTCCGCGTTGACTGACGCTTCTGGGAACTTGTTTTTAACCAGTTCATTGAACTCACGGCTGTTATGCGTGACGCGAATCTTGTTGGTATAAATCACGCGTTCTTGTTCATTCAAAACGGTGATCGTAGCGCTGCCCGCTCGCTTACCGAATATCATCACCTTGGTATTGGTCAAGGTTTGGTAATCAGCGATATGGGTGCTCGAGATGAAAATGGATTTCGCTTTTTCTGGTAAGTGAATCATTCTTGCCTCATTGATCGTCACATCAAATGTTGATGCTGCAGATGCAAAAGAGACACATAGGCTTGAGAGCAGGAGAACACCCCACCAACGACAGATATTAGCCATTGTTATCAGCTCCAGTATTAGTTTTAACCGTTTTATTGTCGGCTCTAAATTCCACCAATCCCACGTCAGGTAATACCTGAGTTGTGTCTGGAGAAATGACTTTCAGCGTCACTGCATTTGCGTGTTGAGGTTGATCTTGAGCCTCGTTTTGCCCACGCAATACAAGCGTTAACTTTCCTAATTGTTTCGCAAGTACCACTTGGTTTGCTTGCTCGGGTGTCACTTCTAAAGAGACACTGCTGTCGTCAGGGATACCATTTTCGAAACCATTCGATTCCCGAGCCTTTTGATAAGATTCTGCCGTTTGCTTGTTATTAAATGCCAAGACTCTTGCATCATGCACTATCGTTGTAACGTACAGTCCTTGAGATGAATTGCCGTAACGAAGTAGCTCACCATCTTGTGAACCGAGTAGGAGAATATCCACTCGGTCGCCCGGTTCAATGAAGCCTGAATTAGACGTGACTTGATCGACAGGAACCGAAATCGCGCGATAGCCCGGTTGCAACTTCAATGAGAGCGAGTAGCCACCTTTAGGTTCTGTAATATCGGTCTTCGATAGCACTGAGTCTTTGACTAACTTGGTACGTGCTAGCCCTGACATCGTGTGGTCGGCAGAAATATCTTCCGGCGTTACATGGTCGATGTAGTTCTCCAACTCTTGCTGTGGAACTTCTTTCCATCGGAACGAGTTTGGAGTGTAGGCTTGGCCTATCTCAATCGTGCGAGTTGGAACCAGCACTTTAACCGTTTGCTTAGCGGCGTGTTTAGAAGAGGTGGTCGCAGACTCGCTATTGGTTTGGCTTAACAGTAAAACGGACAATCCGAGCACCGAGCAAAATAACGACAGCAACATGAGTCGCTTGGCAGTCATAACTATTCCTTTAATTTACGGTAAACGGACTTATTCTGATTCTTGAGCTTCGCGGAGCTGATCGACGACAGTTTGGTAAGCGCCAGTAATGGCTTCGGTTAGATCACCATTTTCGCCGCCTACAAAATTAAGCAAGACCACAGACATTGCTGCCGCGAGAATTGCGTATTCGATAGCGGCCGCGCCGCGCTGCTTTTTCTTGTTAAACATGTTGTTATTTCCTAGATGAAAGCAGCCTCAGCTGAGGCTGCTGTAGTCATTAATAAAGGTGTTTTGAGTGCCTATTTGGCAACGAGTCGGTATAGGTAGCGGCCGTCGTAACTTTGAGTGCCAACTTGGCTTTCATCCATGGTTGTCATATTCAATCCGAGGACTCGACCGTAAGGAGCGGGGTCGCTGGTGATATAGGAACTATGGTTGGAATAACCTCCACCAGTCACTTCGTTAAATTTAAAGACATTCGCATTGATCGGCAGCAACCCGTATAGCTCTGCTTTCGATGGGTAGCGCCAGTTCGTCTTGCCACATACTGTTTGTGTATTTCGTGTTGAAATTAAAGGCGTTACCTCTACGTATTTCTTGAAACGGCTAGTGTCTCCGTTGGTAAACAGCTGCCAAACGAGGTTACTGTCAGTGTCTTGCGCGCAAATGGCATTTTGGCGATCGGCCACCACGTTCCCTTGCATATCTAGATACTGGTATGTGGTCGCTTTTTCTCTGACAAGACGTCCTAAGATGACAGCATCTTCAGTACCGTCGATTTTCGAACTACGTACATCTTGGTAGCTGCGTTCAGAGCTGTAGTTTGTGACGTATTGCTTAGAGTCCTTCGCTTGATTCGACCAGTAATAAAAAGTCACGCCACCGTAATAGCTAGATTTGTCATACTCCGGGTCCAGTCCTCGGTGATGAGGGAATGCGTCTGTATCGATTGTGATGGTCGAGTTTGAACTCGAGATAGCTTTAGTCTGTAGTGATAACAGCTGAGACAGCCCTGGTACCTTCCAATCATTGAAGCCACATAAGTTAGCGTTGTTAGTACTCTCTAGCAGACCATTACTGCCCAAGACACTCGCTACACCTGATGCTGAAGCGTCATAAGCGAGATCGTCAGCACCATTTGGTCGGCCGTCTTTAAGCAGTGTCCATACTCGGCGTTTGCCCGCTATTTGGGTGTCTTCAACACAGCTCCAACCTTGTTGGTAGGTGGTGCTTTTCGGTAGGTAGTTACCTAACTCATCCAATTTAGCGAAGCGGCTGCTTATGGTCGCGTCTGCTTGCGAGACACTAAAGCCATTGTCATTAGCCAGCTTTAGTCCGTCTTTTGCCAACACTTTTGATTGCACTAGATTGTGGGCTTGGGCTGTGGTGTTCATCTCACTGATAAACTTCTGGAACAGAGCGGCAAGAGTGTCAAACTTTGAGCCCATCAATTGTGTCGAGGTATTCAGCTCGTTTACGAACGTATTAACCAAGCCATATTGGTGTTCCAAATCTGAAATCGCGTTGTACAGGTCTAAACTTGCTTGGTGAATATCTTTAGCGAGTGAGGCTGAACTGAGTGTGTTGGTTGCGTTGGTTAGGGCGACGGATTTCTGTTGCAAGAACGCCAATTTTTGAGCAAATTCAGAACCAGATACTAATGCGCTTAACGCAACTGTGTTTTGCTCTAATCGAGCGACCTGTTCCTTGTATGCTTTTACTTTGGTAATGAATTCAAGGCTTTCCGCATCAGTTCGGCTTTGAGCGACAGACGCCTGAAACTCAAGAGCTTTTAGCTTTAGCTGCGTATTCTTAAGATCATCTGCCCATGGTTGGGTCAAAGCCTGCAGTTCTACTACTTTAGCTTGCGCTTCCGTTTCTAATGCAGCGTAACCTTTGCTCTTAGATTGGTTGGCGGTTAGCCAGGTTTCTAAATAAAGCTCCGTAGCGTTAATCTTCGTATCTTGTGTACTCAGAAAGGTGGTTATTTCAGTTGTCGCGCTATCTACACCAGTGAGTAACTCTGCACCTGATGGCAATTGCCATTTAGCGTATGCGTATTTTGAATAATATTGCTCAACAGATTCTTGGCCTTTGTTGATAGTGACAGCGACGCCATTTTTATCCGCTAATACATTCACTGACTTATTCGATACCAAGTAACCACTTCTTAGATTTGATGGCAGTGTTGCAGGATCTCTCTGCGACAACGTGATTACTTCACTGGTGTCTGGAAGTGTCCAACCCGCAATACCACAATCATCCAGCTGTGTGACTTTATCGAATACAGTATCTATTTCTGAAGAGAATCGTTCCGCCCAAAACGTCGGTTCCCCTTGCCCTTTATCATCGTATTCAGCAATACAATTTAGGGAGTAGGTATTCCATGAGCCACCGTAATTAAAACCAGCGGCCTGCGAACGGGTTTTCATCGGTACGAATTTTAATGCCGTGAAGCGACTACTCGCCGCTGTAGCCCAAAGGGTGTCACTGATCGAGTTTGATACACCTTGTTTCGCATTCTCTTTTAGTCGAACACCGACATTGGCCTTGTCGTACGCTTCTGGGCCAATAAATTGAGGAATCGAAACAACAGGTTGCCAGGTCAGGCCTTTGTCGTTGGTGAACTCATAGTGTTCGGCTTCATCAAAGCGAACAGATTGGCCATCAACGTTGGCAGTTAAGTAGTCCCACTCAAAACCATTGGTCTTGATTGGGTTTGAGCCTGTGAAAGTGTTGGTAATCTCAGGCGATGTTGGTGCTGGAATCTCAAACACTTTGGTGAAGGCTTGTGCTGTCAATGCTGACGCGCCATGAGGCATACCATTGTTAGGGTTTGCACTTACTCGTAATTGCACTTCAGCGATGTTCTTGTCGACATTACCAATCACAACAGGCTTCGTGGTGACTTTTGTCCAAGTTGAACCGGAGTCGAGTGTGACTTCGAAGTGCTCGGGCTGAGTGAAATCGCCGAAGTATGTCCAATCGAGTGTGTTGTCGATGTCGTTAACCACCAGATCCGTCGGGGCGCTTGGTGCTGACGGACGAACGGTAAACGCGACATCGTTGGTCAACTCTGAACTGCTAGGGCGACCGGTAATTGGGTCTCGCTTAACACGCACTTGAATTGAGTCAATAGCGTAGGCTTGGTCGTTTAACTGGTATGGTTTTTGGGTAACCACAACCCAACCTGCGTTGAGTACACTGATCTCGTAATCCGTTGCTTCTGAAAAGCCAGTTACGAACGTCCAGTCGAATGTATCTAAACCATCATGAGTGATTGGTGATGTTGGTGCGGCAGGCATACTAGGAGTCACAGAGTAGCTCTTGTCTGAACATAGCGCTTCGCCAGGATCATGTAGAGGATCCGATTCTGCTTTCACCCGTACACAGACTTGTCCTTTGGTAAGCATCTCATCGGGGATAGCTTGTGGGTTGCTAGTCACAGGAGTAAAAGTAATGCCTCTATCGAGAGAGTATTCGTAGGAATCACTCCCCGTGAATCCTTCAACGTTCGTCCATGCGAATGTGTTTTCTGCATCGTCAACAATCGGTGAGGTGGGTGCTACAGGCTGATTTTCTGAGCGAGTGAATGCCGAGCTGATAACCAACGGAATACCTGCAGGGCGAGCATCCAATGCATTTGACTTAACGCGAACCGAAATCGAGTTTGCAGGAAGTGACACATTACCAACCAGGTACGGCAGTGAGGTTACGTCCTTCCAACCGCTACCTAGATTAATTTCGTAGAAAGATGGCGCATTGTATCCAGTGACCCAAAGCCAGTTGATTTGATTCGTGCTGTCGTTAGCAAATTCCAACACCGGTTTTGCTGGTTGGGCTGGTGTTACTGTCATCGGCTTCTCTGACATTGCACTTAAGCCGGTTGGGTGACCTAGAGAGTCATTTTTAGCGACACGAACTTTTAAGTGTCCAAGAGGAATATCCAGATCTTGAATGTTCTGTGGCTTTTCAGTTGCCTTTGTCCAGCTTGAACCGTTGTCCAATGAATATTCATAAAGATCCAGTTCATTAAATGAATCGACCAATGCCCAATCAAATTGATTGATTGCGTTATTCACCGTAATCCAAGCTGGAGCAGCAGGCACAGTCGTTAACGTGAATGCTGTGTCTGAGAGCATAGGCTTTCCGGCAGGAGTATTGCGAACGTTAGACGCAGCAACCCGAACTTGAACGGTTCCTTTTTCGAACGCTAGCTTTCCTACAACAATCGGTTTACGAATCACGGTTGTCCACGTCTTACCTGAATCCAATGAATATTCGTAATCTGTGTTTTGGTTGAAGCCACGAACAAACTGCCAATTGAAGGTGTCTGAGGCGTCATTGACCTGACCATGTTTAGGCGCTGGCGGTCTAGTGATGATGTCATTGCCATCAACGTCTTCTTGGGAAACTTTGAGTTGATCTCGGTATTCCTTACCCAGTTGTTTCAAAGCATTGTCGGTTCCAGATGCGCCATGAGACAGTAAATCGGTCTTGGTTTTAAACTCTGCCAAATCAAGCTCGGCCAGTTTGTACATTGCACCTTTACGAGCATTGACTTGGTCGATACCAGCATCGACAGACGCTATTTGTGCTTCTTGAAGTACGCGAGTAACGCCGCGCGCAAACATGTGTAGCTCGCGGCTTTTGGTTGAATTCGAGGCTGAGTAATCACTAACTGCCAGATGTGTATCGATACCTAAGTCATCGGCCACAAGCTGAGTTGCTTCATCAAAGCTGATTCCACTGGTTCTCGACACACTGGCAATGAGAGATGTCACAGGGCTGATTACGTCCGAATTGTTGTTAGGCACTTCTAACGTAAATCCAGATTCGATAGGTTGATTCGGTGAATCCATATCGATGGTGACACCTGCAACTGCTTCGACCAATATTGGGTATTGCGTGACATCATTGTCGACGTCTAGCTGAAATCTTCCTTCGGCGTCCGTAGTGGCAATCTCTCCATCAGCAGAGTCACACATGGCATTGCTGTTTTTGTCGAAACAAACCTTCGCATTGTGTAAATAACCATCCAAAGCGATCCCCGAAACATTCTGAGAATTTGGCTGAGTTTGTGACTGTTTAAGCTTCGGATCTGACTCTGCTCCGCCACAAGCAATGAGCATTGTGGAAACGAGTGAAACACTCATTAATTTGTATGGATTCCTGACCACCTGAACTCCAAATAATTTATAAATTACCCATAGGAAAGGCGGAGGATATTAATTTAAATGATAGTAATTATCAATATCATTTGATCTTTTATTTCGTTAAGTGATTTAATAGCAAAATAAAATACTATCAATCCAATAATAAACTAGGTGAATCGGTCGAAAAAATGCACAATAAATTTTTAATATGCAAATTGTCACTAGCTATCTCTAGTGTCTTAATGGTCGCTGGATGTGGGGGAGGTTCAGACGGGAATAGCTCTGTTGGAACGCCTGCCTCAGGCTATGCCTATCAAGGTTCATTAGTATGTGCTGATGCAGATCTGAATGGCGTATGCAGTGACCAAGAAAAACAGCTTGAAGAGGTTTCTGGGTACGCTAAACAGAGGCAATATGATGGTGCAATTTTAACCGCTTCTCCCAGCATGGAATTGGTGACACCCTTCACGACTTTGATTCATAGCGAGATGATGTTTAACCCCGGCGTAAGCAATGATGTTGAACAAGCAAAAGCATCACTTCAGAGTAAATTAGGGGATCATGTTGGCATCAATTTCAGTGTGCTTGATACTACCTATGGACCAAAAGATTTATCTGATTTGTTGCTAACTTCTTTGAAAAAAGCGCAAACGGACGGTAAACAATCTTCCTATACAAATATTGCTCACGCGTTAGATCTGATGATCGAACATAAAACTCTGGATTTATCGGCGATTGATGTTGCTGGAGCGGTGTCGAGACACTTGCAAATAGAAAATTCATTAGTGGTAAGAGGCTCTCAGTCAGTACCAGAATTATATGCTGCTAAGTCTATTGCGTTGAATCCTGCGAACAGCCAGATAGTGTTCGTAACGGCGGACGATGTGGTTATGCAGATTGATAGTTCGTCACGCAATAAACCGGTGACAATCAATGGTGACCCAGCATCTCAAACGGCTTCTGATTTGGTTAGCATTCGTTCACACGACGATGATGACGACGACGATGATGATGATGACGATGACCACGGTGGCGATCATGGAAGTGGTACTGGCGGTGGGGAAACTACGGTAGATGCAAATGAAATAATCCAGTTAGTGCCAGCGTTAAATGGTGTTCAGGCTTACAAAGTTTATAAGCCGACAGCTTACGTTTCACCGACAGCGAGTGATATTTGTAATAGCCAAGGCGCTAATGGTGTTTTCCTCACGAGTCTCAATGGTTCGAATAACAACAATGTCGGCGTCAAAGCTTTTGCGATTGATACATACAGCAGTCGCAGTGGAGGCACGCTTCCACCCATACCAAAACCTAACCCTGCGGTTCAGCCTAAATCGAGTGAGTCGTGCATTAACGATAACTTTGCAGCAGTGATCCCTCTGTTACAAAGCGGCTCGTTGTTGGCGATTAAAAATACTGGAAGCTCGCTATACTCACAGCAAGAACTCAAATCGTTAAGTGCTAATAAGCTTGATATGAAAAGCTGGAGCCATGCGTTGAAAGCTTCTTCGCCGCAAGTCATGCCATCTTATGACGAAAGTGAAGCCTTGATTGTCTATAAGAACTACTTCTCAAACAGCAATTTAGCCGCAGAAATTATCGATACCTCTAACCTTTCCACTAAGATGACTATTGATAAGTTAAATCTCAAAACAGCCAATATTGTTGTAAACCAGCAGATATTGTTGGGGCTGGATAGCAATAAGGTTGAGTGGGTGTCTAATTCAATACAACAAACCGTACTTGGAGAACTGGTCGTTGATGCTGAAATTAGCAAGATAGCGACATCTCGTGATGGAAAAACCAGTGCTATTACAACCGCGAATTCTCTTTATATCGTAGATAACCAGACGAGAACCTTACTGGCCAAAGAGTCGTTGAGTAGCAATGGCATCAAATCTTTATATGTGTTGTCTGAGAAGGTAATCGCGTTAACGTCTTCAGGCGCTGACTACTACCAGTTCCGCAATATCAGCGGCCCAGCTCTCAAGGTTGGTAGCCAATTGGTGACAAAAGAACTCCTCAAAAAGTGGGAAGACAGGGGTAACTCTAGCTGGAGCTCAACAAACTTGGGTTACATTCTTTCTCAAACGGGCACGGAAAGTGAAATCTCCGATCAATTTAAAAACGTAAATCTGTCATTCTTACCGACGAACGCAACGACCTCTAGTGGTATCTCTGGAGTCCACGTGAGCGGTTTAGAGCGTGGGGAGTGGTTAACTTTTTATAAAGGTCTTTAACGGCTAATTGCCTTAATGAAGGGAGAGTTTCTCCCTTCTTATTCCTCCTTTTTCATTTCATCCTTCTCTCTATACATAACCACTCATTCCTCCTGTTTATACCTTCTTGTCATATGCATTTTCGGGCTGTCTGAACATGAGAAAACAAAAGTTAATCGTTTGTTAATCACCATAAAACCGGAGTATGATACTAGATTACTATTTAGGATTTGGCTGCTATGAGAGCATCACCCGCGAGCTGGAAAACGCCGCAAAACTTTTTATTACTGATTTCTATTGTTGTACCTATCGCGTTTTCGAGCTGGATGGCTCTGCTTAATAATTTCGTGATTGAGAAAGCGAACTTTGACGGTGCCGATATAGGCTTGCTGCAAAGTGTTCGTGAGATACCCGGCTTTTTAGCGTTTACTGTGGTGTTTGTTTTAGCTTTCATCCGTGAGCAACGC
Source organism: Vibrio sp. Scap24 (assembly GCF_013394185.1). NCBI lineage: Bacteria > Pseudomonadati > Pseudomonadota > Gammaproteobacteria > Vibrionales > Vibrionaceae > Vibrio > Vibrio sp. Scap24. The sequence continues at coordinate 265,263 of NZ_CP041333.1, forward strand.
TTCATGTTGATATCGCTAGCGATGCTGACCGTGGGCACGGCGATTACTGGTTTATTCCCTTCACTGACAGGCCTTTTGCTTACCACTATTTTGATGTCGACGGGTTTCCACTATTTTGAAACGCTGAAGCAATCTTTGTCACTGCAATGGCTAAGCAAAGAAGAAGCGCCAGAGATGCTAGGCAAAATGATCTCGGTGGGTGCACTTGCCTCTCTTCTCACCTATGGATCTATTTGGGTGATGTTAGAACAGCTAAAACTCGATTTCGCTTGGGTATATGGCATTACCGGAGGCATCGGTTTCATTTTAGTATTGGTGATGACCTTTGGTTTCCCTGAGTTTCAAACCAAGACCCAACAAAATAAGAAATTGGTGCTAAGGAAGCGTTACTGGCTCTACTACGCACTGACGTTTATGAGTGGCGCGAGAAGACAGATCTTCACCGTGTTTGCGGGCTTCTTGATGGTAGAAAAGTTCGGTTACTCTGCTGCCGATGTCACGTTACTGTTCTTAGTGAATTACCTGTTTAACTTCTTGTTCGCGAAACGTATTGGACGATTCATCGGTGTGGTGGGTGAGCGCAAGGCGTTGATCTTCGAATATGTTGGTTTGATCGGTGTGTTTGTTGGTTATGGCTTGGTGCAAAGCGCTGAGTGGGCGGCTGCACTGTACGTGGTCGATCATCTGTTCTTTGCTTTGGCGTTAGCGATTAAAACTTACTTCCAAAAAATTGCAGACCCAGCAGACATGGCATCAACCGCAGGTGTGTCTTTCACCATCAACCATATCGCCGCAGTTGTTATTCCAGTCGCGTTTGGTGTGATCTGGTTATCGTCCCCTGCAACGGTTTTCTACATTGGTGCGGCGATGGCGGCGGTTTCTTTAGCGCTATCTTTAAACATTCCTAAGAAGCCTGAAGAGGGCAACGAAGTACGAGTGTTTAGCTGGCGCTAAGCCGGAATAGCTCTGACGAGATAAATAAAAAGCTCCAATAGCGATATTGGAGCTTTTTTGTATGTGCTGGCAAAAGCGTAACGCTCTAAGCTGCTTGCTCTTCTAACGAACCCGAGAAACGCTTCTTGTAGGCTCGCAGCATACTTAGGCTGAATATCGCAGTGACGGTTTCTGCAAATAAGATGCTCGCCCAAATCCCTTGTTCTGGGAACAGCTTTGGCAAAATGATGATGCCTAATGCGACGAATACAAAGCCTCGTCCAAGAGATATCAGTGTTGCTTGCTTAGGTTTAGCCGTTGCCTGAAACAGGTTGGCGATCACCAAGTTGACTCCCATCAGTGGTACTGCAAAGAAGAAGAAGGTTAACGCTGTTGCTGAAAGCCCAATCAAGTCACTTGAGGCACCCAAATAAAAGGCAGCGATTTTCGGTGCAAACAGATACACCAAAACCATAAAGACTAAGGCACTGCCTACTGCGCTTTTTAGCCCAAGACGGAAGATTTCATCGACACGTTTAGGTTGGCTTGCACCATGATTAAAGCTGATGATTGGCTGGCAAGCTTGTGCGATTCCGACCATCACAAACAGGGCAAATACACCTACATTTGCTGTTAAGCCGTAAGCAATAATGTGGTTCTCACCGAATTGATGAAGTAACACATAGTTGAACAACAAAATGGTCATTGCCGCCGTCACTTCGATGAAGAAGGTCGGGGTGCCGATCTTGAGGATACTTGGTACTTTATTGAAACCAATCCCTTTTAAGCTCAGCTCTAAGGTACCTTGTTTACGTACGAAGTGGCTCAATAAAATGCAGGCGATCACGACTTGTGAGATGGCTGTACCGTAGGCTGCCCCTTTCATGCCCCAACCAAAATCCAAGACGAAGAAGTAGTCCAATACAAGGTTAACCACAGCGCCGATCGACATAGCATACGTCGCCAGTTTCGGGTTGGTATCGTTACGCACAAAGCACGACATGACCCATGCCAATGAATACAAAACAAAGAATGGCAACATGACGGATAGGTAATCGTGAGCGAGTTCAGCCATGTAACCCGTCGCGCCCATCAACACCACCATTTCATCTAACCAAAACAAGGCGGCAGTTACAGTAATGGTACTAAACAGAGCGGTAACCAGCATGGATTGGCTAAACAGAGTTTGTCCTGAAGACACATTACCTTTGCCGACTTCGATCGACATAAGCGCAGCGCCACCAATACCCACCATCATCGCGATGGCAGTGAATATAGAGAAAGCAGGGATGGTTAACGCGATAGCACCGAGCCCGTCTGGGCCAACACCGTGCCCTACGAACCAAGCGTCTCCCATGATGAAAAGAGACTTGATCACCATGCCGGTTAGCGCAGGCCAAAGGTATTGATAAAAGGATTTAGATATTGGATCGGTTTTTAGGTTGATGGCCATTTGAGTAAGCTCCCAACAAATTGGATGTAACCAAAGTGGATATAATAAAGAGCGAGCATTATCGGAACTTAACTGGATTCTAAAAAGGGATGATCTGCGTGTTATATTGCACTATCTGCACATCTAGCTCGAAACTCTGCGGGTGACTCGTTCATCTGACCGCGATAAAAACGGCTGAAATAGGCAGGATCTTCGAAGCCCAGTTCAAAAGCGATGGTTTTGATGGTCTTGGTTGAAAAGATCAATTCTCGATTCGCTTCTAAGATGATTCGGTCGTGAATTAATTGAGTCACGGTTTTGCCTTTGTCAGCCTTGACGATTTCGTTGATGCGTTTATTGGTTATCGACAGCGCTTGCGAATAAAAATCGCAATGCTTGTTGGTGGTGTAATGCTGCTCAATTAAATCGACCACCTTGTTTACTCGGCTGTCACGCACTTCGCCTTTTAACGAGGACTGGGTTGCGAAGCGCAATATGTAGCGCAAAAAACTATTAACGAGAGACTCCACTAAATCCCAGTCGCTGTTCTCTCGCTCGCACTCTTCTTTGATCATGGTGAAAATAGGCAGCAGGTAGCGGTTGCCTTCTTCGTTGCAGTCCAAATAGGGCGGGCGACTTTGATGCATGGCAAAAACGGTATCGACCAGCTGTGTGTTGCGATGGTTGGTTTTGACAAAGCCTGGGGTAAACACCAGTAAACGAGCATTTTCTCCCACCAGTTCAGATCGGTGAACCTGACCCGGAGCAATGGTAAAAATACGTCCGACTTTGTTGTCGTAATCAACGAAATCAATACTCTGGTTACCGAGGTCATCCACGCACCACACCAACTCCCAATACTCATGTCTGTGTGGTTCTAAGAACGTGTCATCACTGTTAGATAGCTCCGCTGCGCGACAGGGCTGACCCTTAATAAGACGAACGTGTTTAATGGGAGTTCTCATGACATTCCTTTGTTGGAGTGAGTGCTGTGTAGATAACGGTAACAGTCGCTGCTCAGCTGATTCTAATGTAGTCGATAGTGACTTTTAAGTCATTCGCTTGGTGTGATTAGCTATGAGTGACGAAACAAACTAGAGCATGTGCAGAGGAAGTGAAGCAGAAGTTTAAGTACCAACAATAGAATAAAACCCTAGAAGCTCGTTACAAGCTTCTAGGATGAATAAACGCAGAGCTTAGTTGCTGCTCGCTGTTTTCAGCGAAGAGCGTAGCTTGAAGATGCCCTTAGGTGCCTTGGTCAGCAAGATGCCACAAAGCAGCGGAATCATCATAACCAGTGACTGTTCAGAGAGGACTTCACCATTGATGTAGCATGAGATCAGTAGTGCAACCACTGGGAAGATTAGGAAACAGATAGATGCTTGGAACGGAGTCGAAACCTGACCTAATTTGAAGTAAGCCACAATACCGCCAACACTCGCTACAAAGCCTAGATAAACCACGGCTGAGATTGAATCCCAAGTGAAGGATTCAACATTAACGCTTTCACCCATCGCTGAAACTGCGAACAAGAATAGAGAAGCAATTAAGCTCGGTACAGCATTGTAAGTCAGTACTTCGATTCCTTTACAGTGCTTTTGCACCAACACATACATCACCGCGTGAATCGCAACCGCAAGGCCTAAGCAAACCGTGCCGATAAGGTAGTCATCGCCACCCATCTGCATTTCGTTACCAAGGATTAAACACAGGCTCACAACAGCAGTAATCAGACCGAATATCTGATGCTTTGCTAAGCGCAGGCCGAGGAACAAACCCGACATCAGCATCACTGCTACTGGCATGTTTGCAAAGATGATCGACGCCAAACCAGAAGAGATGTATTGCTCACCGTAGATCATCAAAGTGAACGGAATAGCAAAATACATCAGTGCCACAATCAGCAGCCATTGACGTTTACCCTTAGGAAAAAGCAGAGGTTGGTTGAACACTTTCGCCAATACCGCAAGCAACGGTGCGGCCAGTAAAAAGCGCAATGCAGTGGCAAAAATAGGTGGGATAGAATGCAATGCCACTTCCATAGCGAACCAAGTGGTTCCCCAAATTAAGCAAACAGAGACAAAAAGCAAGATAGTTAGCGACTTCGAATTCATGGTGACTACTCATTAATAATTATTTTAAATCATAGGCTTGTAGCGCCTTAATGACGTGGCACAGTATAAGTAGGTCACCGGAGAAAAATTTTGTCTTTTTGTCTCTAATTGAAATGAAATGGAGAAATTAAATCTATAATGTAATCTTTTGAGGTAAATAAATTTCACAAAAAGAGATTAAGGTAAATGCATTATTCTTTGTAAGGTCTAATTTTGACGAGTGGATGTATGATTCCGCAACGGAAGATAATTGACAGATTTGCTCGACTTTGGAGTTTGGTGGGCAGTGGTGTTTAGATAACGTCTGTAAAAAACGCTACTGACAACAAACTTATAGCATAGAGTGTTGAAGGTTTATTTGGTTCACGTTCATACTGAACAAAGGTCGACATAGCATGGAAATGAGGTAGGGCATTTGAAAAACACAATCGACTTAAATCTGTATCGATTTTTGGATTTGCTTTATGAGCAACAGTCTCAGGCGAAGGTGTGCCATATTTTGGATATCAGCCGTGCAACGTTTAATCGTCACCTTTCGGATTGTCGAGACTTGTTTGCTAATGAGCTATTCATTGCAACCAAAGGTGTTTATGCGCCGACCTTATTCACCACTCAACTGATGCTGGTGGTGAAAGAGCCTTTAGAAAAGCTAGAGCAAGCGCAGCAAATATCGCAGTCGTTTATTGGTACCGATTCGAACATTGAATATGTTTTTCATGCCGCCAACCCGTTGAGCACATTGTTTACCGTTCCCTTATTGAAAGGTTTAACAAGTGAAGAATCAAAGCCAAAAATATCGATGATGGACTGGTCGTTAGATGGGGTTGAGTTTCCGAAGGCGGGCACCTTGGCGATTGGTGTGTCGGGTTACCCAAATGAACTCAACGACCGTATTGTAGAGCGTAAAGTGGGGTCGTTAGAGCTGTTTGCTTATGTGTCTGATACACATCCTCTAGCCAAAAACGAAGCCATCGACCTCAACCAGTTAGAAAGCTTTGATACGGTGCGTGTTTCGATGGGATCATTGGATGCTAACTCCTATTATGAACGCCTAAAAAAACGCACAGGCTTGGTGTTGCAACAAAAGCTGACCGTTGCATCGGTCTCCTCCGCGTTGGAATGTGTTCAAGTAAGTCAGTATGTGTACGTTGGCTTTGATATGGATTTGGCTTCTATCCCAAGTGGACTCAGCAAACGGCCTGTGCTATTCAATGGCGAAGCAGTGACGTTTGATGTTGGTATTCAGTATCACCGTGCTTGTTATCAGCACCCGATAGTCAAACGCATTGAACAGATCTTAAGTGAGAGCTTAGAAAGCTATTGGTCATATAGATGACAACAACAAAAAACGCGCCGATGAAGGCGCGTTTTAGTTATTAGCTGCAGATGTCGATTGAACCTACTGAGTGTTACAGCTTAACTTCTTCAATATCGCTTGGCTTCCATGTTTGGTCATACCAAGCTTCTTGAGGACCGTAGAGTCTTAGAATCGTGAACCAACCTTTACCTGGTACCGTTTCAATCCAGTTCGCTTCTTTGCCTTTTGGAGCGGTAGGGCCAAAGTACAGATCAACCGAACCATCTTTGTTTTCGATAAAATCATCGCGCTGATTATTCTTACTTGGCAGCGGTTGGCTGGTTTGCAGCTCTGAACGTGTTTGCGTGTCGTAAGCCACAATAGACCAGAAGTTCTTAGCCGGAACATTCGCCGGAATATTCAATTTGTAGTGCTTGCCACCATCGAAGTATTCACCGTCTTTCGCTTGATCAAGCAGCGCGTATTGAGAGCCCTTTTCGATAAGCTTCAAAGCCATCGCGGGTGTATTCACTGTCGCTACATAGAAGAAGTAAGAGCGTGCATCTAGGTTGCGTCCACCTTCACCTTTGTCGACTAACCATTGGTAATCTTTGCCGATAAACGCCGTTTTCCATAGACGGTCTTCATAGATGTAAGCTTTCTTGTCTCTTGGCTGGAAGTACAGAGATCTTGCCGTTGCGTTACCAATCGCGACACCATCTTTCATTAGCTTTTTCATGCGCTCATCAGGCGCAAAAGGCTTGTTCTTTTGAATGCCAATGCTCGACATTAATCCACGCAGCTCAGGGTCGATGAATGAAATCGGCTCTTTATCTAGCACGGTTTTAATCTCTGTGTAGAAGTGCTCATCGTTAGCATGAATGGTATTGAACGACTTGCCACTACCCGAGATGAACTCCATTTTTGGTTGGTCATCTTTCTTCGCTAGTGGGTAGATCTTAAGTTTCTCTTTATAGGCTTTTACCGCGGCATCGGTCTTACCGTCTTTCAAGAACCCGCGAGCAATGAACCAGTTGGTGTAGCTGGTGGATTGTGAAACAAAATAGCCTTCAGGTACTTCGCCTTCGTAGCCCGGAGGAAGAATCAGGTACTTACCGCCTTTGCCTTTATCTGGCCCAACGATGCCTAGGTCGGTAACAAAGCGGAAAAACGCATCGTTCACCGTCGTTGGTCCCATACCTTCTGGTATTTCAATGACGGTCGGACCATCTTTCTCAAGGTCGAGGAAAACTGAAGCATAAACGGTGTCGGTGTTACCGGTTAGAAATAACGGATTCGAATCCATCAAGTTATCAAACACCACCACTTGGTTTGATGAAGTTGAACCAATCTCAGTATGACCAACGCGCAGTGCTTCAACCGAAGCCATTGGAATCGCATTGAGGAACACCTCTGTTGAGCGAAGCGTATCTAGGTTGTCATACAGCTTTTGCGCAGTTTCAGCCGTTGGTGCACCATCTTTAAAGTTCAGCTCACCGATGCTGGTTTGCACCGTATCCGGCGTCATAATGCTTGGCGGAATATCGGTATTGTAGTTTTCCGTAGCCAGTAATTGGTGTGAGATAAAGAGACTGCTCGCCAACACAAGTGCTTTCAGCTTCGACTTAATCATGATGTCACCTTTCAGTTTCGTTTCGATGTACTTACTTTATGCTAGTCGAAAAAACATATCTGATACGTGACAGGCTCAAAAATGAGCTTCAAAGCGAGGGGCAAAGTGAAAGGGTAAGAAGACGATCGCAGAACTGCGTGGTTACACTGCAATAAATAGTTTTATAGATAAAACAAAGCCCGCACTTGGCGGGCTTATCAGTAACATTCTAAATTTTTACTGCGTAACGGGTTTGACCGTTTTGGTTTGTCTTACTGCAAGAATCAACTGAGGCAGTAGAGACATCACGATCATGCCGGTCATCAACGAGTATTGCACCGCAGTGAAGGATTCTCCCATCAACACCATACCTGTAACGATACCTGCTACCGGGTTAGCGATGCCACCGAAGGTGAAATCAACCACAGACATACGTTGCAGTAACCACACATACATGCCGTAACCAAGTGCTGTGTTTAGCCCAATCACCCAAACCAAGCCCATTGCGTTACGAGTATCGAAATGAGTCACCGCATTCACATAAGGTTGTGGGTCGATGAAGGCATGAACGCCAGACGCGACAGACAAAATCGTACCGCCCAGAATCAGCTGCCATGTGAGTACCTTCCACCAGTGCATGCGATTACCCAATGATTTGGTAATGCTGCTGCCGATAACGATACACATGATCGCGGCAAACATTGCACCCAAACCGATAGGGTTTAATGCGATTTGACTTGGGTTGAATAGAATCCAAGCTAAGGTGATCAAGCCAATACCAGACAGGGCTTGAATCAGATGCGGACGCTGCTTTTTCACTACCCAATGGAAGATCATTGCGAACACAGGCACGGAGATCATACCCACGCCTGAAATCGCTGAAGGCAGTGTTAATGCCATCACGAAGATCAAACCAAAGAAGGTCGCGATGTTGATAAGGCCTAAAGTGAAAATGATCTGCCACTCGCCTTTTTTCGGCAGAGTTGGTTTTACCGCTAGCAATAACAAACCAGCAGGTAATGCACGCAAAGCACCTAATAATAATGGTGGCCACTCCTGTAGCGTAAATTGCGTCACTGCATAAGTTGTTCCCCAAAAGAACGCGGGAATCATTGCTAATAATATGTTCATCTAAAATATCTTTACGTTAAGATAACTATTGTGTGAACTGTATACTGAGAACTAGTGGTTGTAAAGTATCTTTATGTTAAACTAGTTTAAAGTAATCAGACTAATAACGGAGCTAGATTGCAAATGGATGCTATCGACCGCGTTGTAGAGCAATGGGCAAAGGAAAAGCCCGAATTAGAAACTGAGCCTATGGCAATGATGGGCCGAATCATGCGTATTGCCAAGTATATGGAAACGCAAGTTGCCGACCTGCATAAAAAGTACGACATGAAATTGGGCGAGTTTGATGTATTGGCGACCTTACGACGCTCTGGAAAGCCTTACCGACTAACGCCCTCTGAACTGATTGGCTCAATGATGCTGACATCAGGTGCGATGACCAATCGTCTTGATAAACTGGAAGCCAAAGGACTAATCAGCCGAGAGCACAGTAAAGAAGACCGACGAAGCGTAAGTGTTAAACTGACCAAAGATGGTCTAGTTCTGATTGATGAGATGATGACTGAACACGTCGAGATGCAGAAAAAGCTGGTTAAGTCTTTATCTGCTAGTCAGAAGAAAAACACCAACCAACTTTTAAAAACGTGGTTGAGTGCCTACGAGTAGGTTCGCTTATCTCTTTTTAGATTCATTAAAAAACCGAAGCTCAAGGCTTCGGTTTTTTCTTTCGTAAGTCCCGTTAATGACTGGACTATGCTTGCAGCATCTCGTCGCTAAACAGTTCTGCGCAACCAATTCCGTTGATAGCGCAGCTTTCATCGATATCTGAGATATCACCGCTGACGCCAATGGCTCCGAGTACCGTTTTATCTTTGTCTCTAATGAGTAGCCCTCCAGGTACAGGCACCATGTTTCCGTGTGCGAGTACGTTTACAGCGGAGATAAATGCCGGCCTATTGTCAGCATCTTGGGCGAGTTTTCTAGAGGAGCACCCTAATGCGAGTGCGCCCCAGGCTTTCGCAATCGCGATGTCTGGTCGCATCATGCTAGAGCCGTCTTGACGTTGCAGGGAAATCAACTTGCCACCGCTGTCTAAGATGGCGACCGTCAAAGGTTCTGTGTGGATTTTGTTTCCTGCTTTTAAGGTGCCATCGATGATGGTTAAAGCTTGTTGTAGAGTCAAACTTCCCATGTTATCTCCTAGTTTTTCAAGGGGCATTCGTACCAAGCTCAGCCAGTCAATCATTACTCTTGTTAGTGAATATCATTGACTGATTCAGCTTGGTACAAGAGTCCTAACTGGACTCTTGTAATAGCCCATAGCTGGGTAAAGTTAGGAAGGCAGCGAACTCTTCTGCTGTAGAAAGTTGATAGAAAAGATCGGCTGTCTCTTCAAATCGACCTGCTGCATAGCGCGAGTCTCCGACTTCGTATTTTATTGTGTCTAACTCTTGGTAAAGCCAAGAGTGGAACAGTTGTTTGGTGAAGGTTTGGCCGTCATCTAGCGTGACGCCATGATGGATCCATTGCCAAATGTTGGCTCTTGAAATCTCCGCGGTGGCGGCATCTTCCATTAGTCCGTAAATAGGTACACAGCCGTAGCCTTGGATCCAAGCCTCGATGTAATACAGCGCAATACGGATATTCTTACGCACGCCGGCTTCGTCGCGGCTGCCTTCACATGGTTTAAGTAAGGTGTCGGCATTGATGGTGTGTTCAGGACTTTGGAAATCCATTTGATTCACTTTGCCATCAAGGTGTTTGTCGAAGATTGACATCGCTAAGTCGACTAGGGTAGGGTGTGCGACCCATGTGCCATCGTGGCCGTTTTGCGATTCTCTTTGTTTGTCTTCAATAACTTTGGCGGTCACACGCTCCATCTCTTGCGGATCTTTTGCTGGAATGAAGGCTGACATGCCCCCCATCGCCAGTGCCCCTCGAGCGTGACAAGTACGAACCAGCAGCTGGCTGTAAGCGTTCAGAAACTCTTGATCCATGCCGATCCCATGACGGTCAGGCAGGATACGATCTTTATGATTTTTCAGAGTTTTGATGTAGCTGAAGATGTAGTCCCAACGGCCGCAGTTCATCGCAACGATATGATCACGCATGGCGTACAAGATCTCTTCCATTTGGAAGACGGCTGGCAGAGTTTCAATCAACACGGTCGCGCGGATGGTGCCTTTTGCTACATTGAAATAGTGCTCGGTGAAACTGAAAATGTCGTCCCACCATTGTGCTTCTTCCATGCTCTCTAGCTTGGGAATGTAGTAGTAAACGCCTAAGCCTTGCTGCGCACGTGATTGATAGTTGTGGAAAAAGTACAACGCAAAGTCCATCAGACAACCAGCGATAGGTTGATTGTTGAATTGAATGGACTGTTCAGGCAAATGAATTCCGCGAGGACGAGCAATCAATAGAGCAGGATCGCTATTTAGCTGATAGTTCTTTTGTTTCTTCTCATCGAAATAGCTGATGGTGCCCAAGTTGGCATCTCTTAGGTTGATCTGCCCTTCGACCATGTTGGCCCAAGTTGGAGAAGATGCATCCTCAAAGCAGCACATGAAGACTTTCGCGCCCGAGTTTAATGCGTTGATCACCATCTTTCTTTCGATAGGACCAGTGATCTCTACTCGGCGATCCAGCAATTCTGGCGGCGGTGTTGCGACTTTCCACTCTTTATTCTGACGAATAGAGATAGTGTCTTTTCTAAAGTTGGGTAGCTCACCGTTATCGTATTGCGCTTGTTTAATGTCGCGATCATTTAGCAGGGCATGACGGCGATCTCCAAACTTGTTAACGATAGCTTCTAAGAATTTCAATGCATCTTTAGACAAGATCTCTTTGTACTCGGGGTTGTCCATATTCCCAAGTACCTGCATACACAGCGTTTCTTCTCTTTCTTTCACGTCATTCATCATTGTTTGTCTCCTTTACACAATACGATGTCATTTTGTATACAAAATGCTCTTTTTAACGATATTTATATTGTAGAAATTGTAAACAAGCAAATGGTATTTAACATTTATTTATCATTTGATCTTTTTGTGATTTATTTTTACGTAAAGATATTTTATGTAAAGCAATGAATTGTAAGCTTTTCAGGCTTGATTGCTGTTCAATAGGATAGGTTGATGTAACAAAATTGTTTCAAATTGGACTTGATAAATGCTGAGGATGATTCATAGTACACAAAAGTTAGTTTAATTGTATACAATCTGAACTGGAGGTTCGAATGGCAATTATGAAAGCGATTGAAGCAGCGGTAGAAGTGCTTAAACGTGAAGGAGTAGACATCGCATTTGGTGTTCCCGGCGCAGCGATAAACCCAATGTACGCAGCGATGAAAAAGCTCGGAGGAATCGACCACGTCTTAGCTCGACATGTAGAGGGTGCCTCACATATGGCTGAAGGCTACACACGTACTAATCAGGATAATATTGGTGTGTGTATTGGTACTTCTGGCCCGGCAGGAACGGACATGATCACGGGTCTTTATTCTGCATCCGCTGACTCGATCCCTATCCTATGTATCACTGGTCAGGCTCCGCGTGCTCGCCTTCATAAAGAAGACTTTCAAGCGGTCGACATCGAATCGATTGCTAAGCCAGTCACTAAGTGGGCAACCACGGTACTGGAACCTGCTCAAGTGCCGCGCGCATTTCAAAAAGCCTTTCATTTGATGCGTTCTGGACGCCCTGGCCCGGTGCTGATCGACTTGCCTTTAGATGTGCAATTGGCTGAGATTGAATTCGATATTGATACTTATGAGCCACTTGAACCTTACAAGCCACAAGCAACCCGTGCGCAGGTTGAGAAAGCATTAACCATGATGTCTCAATCGGAAAAACCTCTGATTGTATCCGGTGGCGGTGTGATCAACGCAGGCGCATCTGAACTGTTGCAGCAGTTTGCTGAGATCACAGGTGTACCGGTAATTCCAACCTTGATGGGGTGGGGGTCTATCCCTGATGACCACGAGTTAATGGCAGGCATGGTGGGGTTACAAACCTCTCACCGTTACGGTAATGAAACCATGCTGAACTCTGATTTCGTGTTTGGTGTGGGTAACCGCTGGGCTAACCGTCATACCGGTTCTGTCGATGTTTACACCGAAGGGCGTAAGTTTGTTCATGTCGATATAGAACCGACTCAAATAGGTCGCGTGTTCTGTCCTGATTTAGGCATTGTTTCAGATGCAAAATCAGCACTTGAGCTAATGGTTGAAGTGGCACAAGAGTGGCGTGATGCTGGCAAATTACCAAATCGAAACGCTTGGGCAAGTGAGTGTCAGGAACGCAAATCGACTATGCTGCGTAAAACCAATTTCGATGAAGCGCCAATGAAACCGATGCGCGTTTATGAAGAGATGAACAAGGCATTTGGTCGTGATACTTGCTACGTGAGCACGATTGGTTTGTCGCAAATTGCTGCCGCTCAGTTCCTGCATGTTTATAAGCCGCGTAATTGGATCAACTGTGGTCAAGCAGGCCCGCTTGGTTGGACAACACCTGCCGCACTGGGTGTACGAGCGGCCGATCCAAGTCGCGATATTGTCGCTATCTCTGGTGACTACGACTTCCAGTTCATGATCGAAGAACTGGCGGTAGGTGCGCAGTTCAACTTGCCATACATCCATGTGTTAGTGAATAACTCTTACCTAGGTTTGATTCGCCAAGCTCAGCGTCAGTTTGATATCGATTACTGTGTACAACTGGCGTTTGATAACCAAAATGCGCCAGAGCTTGAGGGCTACGGTGTCGACCATGTAGCGGTTGTTGAAGGCTTAGGTTGTAAGGCGATTCGAGTTCGTGAACCAGACCAGATTTCAGCAGCGTTTGAACAAGCCAAAGAGCTAATGAACAAGCACAAGGTGCCTGTGGTGGTTGAGCTGATTCTGGAGCGAGTGACTAACATTGCGATGGGCGTAGAGATCAACGCCATCAACGAATTTGAACCACTTGCCGAAAGCCGAGGCGATGCGCCAACCGCGCTAGCGTATAAGTAATCACGAAGTAATGTGTGTCCGTAGAGCCGAGGTTTCGCTCTACGGAAAGTCTCCAATAGAGCGAGGCTTTACTACAAATAACCAGATTTTAAAAAATAAAGAATAAGGACAGAGTCATGGCAAAATTTGCAGCAAACTTGTCAATGTTATTCACGGAAGTTGATTTTATGGATCGCTTTGAAGCCGCCGCAGAGGCGGGTTTTCAAGGTGTCGAATACCTTTTCCCATATGCATTTGATGTAGATGAGATTAAACAAAAGCTTGAGGCTAATAATCTGGAGCAAGTGCTGTTTAACTTGCCGGCAGGGGATTGGGATGCTGGCGATCGTGGTATTGCGGTTGACCCAGCACGCGTTGAAGAGTTTCAAGCGGGCGTACCTAAAGCGATAGCCTATGCCAAGAAGCTTGGTTGTAAACAGGTGAACTGTTTGGCGGGCATTGTCCCACAAGGAGTGACCCCGCAAGACGCTCAGGCGACCTTTGTGATTAACCTTCACTATGCTGCAAATGCGTTAGCTTTAGAAGGTATAAGCCTAGTGATTGAAGCGATTAACACGCGCGATATTCCAGGCTTTTTCTTGAACACCACGGAGCAAGCGAAAACCATCATTAAAGAGGTGGCAAGCGATAATCTTTCTATTCAATACGATATCTATCACATGCAAATTATGGAAGGCGATCTTACGCCGACCATGCAACAGAACATTGGTCAAATCGCTCACGTACAGCTGGCGGATAACCCGGGTCGACACGAGCCGGGTACCGGAGAAATCAACTATCCATTCGTACTGAACTACCTTGATGAGCTTGGTTATCAAGGCTGGGTTGGCTGCGAATACAAACCGAAAACGACAACGACAGAAGGCCTTGGTTGGCTAAACCAGTACCGTTAATTGCGTCTGGTAACCCTCAAACGTTAAGGAGAACAACATGTCTAAAATTGCATTTATCGGAACTGGCATCATGGGTAAACCTATGGCGAGTAACCTTCAAAAAGCGGGTCACGACTTGATTCTGTCGGATCATTTCAACGCTGCTCCTGCCGAGTTGGTTGCAGCAGGCGCGACGGTTTGTCATTCCCCAGCCGAAGCCGCGGAACAGGCGGATGTCATCATTCTTATGGTGCCGAACACCCCTCAAGTAGAGGAGGTGCTGTTTGGTGATAACGGTGTCGAGCAAGGTCTAATGGCGAGTGGCGCGGCTGGAAAATTGGTTATCGATATGAGTTCAATCTCGCCAATCGCGACCAAAGCGATTGCCGCACGAATCAACGAAGGTGGTGCTTCATACCTAGATGCGCCTGTTTCAGGTGGTGAAGTAGGCGCGATCAATGCAGCGCTGACCATTATGGTGGGCGGCGAACAAGATGCCTTTGATAAAGCACGCCCACTGTTTGAAATCATGGGTAAGAACATCACGCTGGTGGGTGATAACGGAGCGGGTCAAACTTGTAAGGTTGCTAACCAGATCATAGTTGCACTGAACATTGAAGCGGTCTCTGAAGCACTGGTGTTTGCATCAAAAGCTGGTGCTGATCCTGCGCGAGTTCGTCAGGCACTATTAGGCGGCTTTGCCAACTCTAAGATCCTTGAAGTGCATGGTGAACGAATGGTTGAAGGCACCTTTGACCCGGGCTTTAGAATCTCGCTTCATCAAAAAGATCTCAACTTAGCACTCACGGGCGCACAAGAGCTTGGGGTTGCACTGCCGAATACGGCTAATGCTCAAGAGTTGTTTGGTGAGTGTGCCGAGATGGGCGGTGAAGGTTGGGACCACTCTGCGCTTATCCAAGCGATAGAGAAGCGTTCTGATCACTCAATTCGCTAATCCTTGACGAGTAATCTGTCTAATACATTGGTTTTGTCGTTTCTGCTGAAACCAAAACCAATGAATCAGGGCTAACATCGATAAGTTAGCCCACCAGTTTCAAACAGTTTGTTTATAAATCGCGTAGTTTCGTCTCCTTTTATACGCGTTCCCGATACGAGGCAAAGGTTGAAGTTGTTCCTTTCCAACTTGATCTTAGCAGGCACCCTTTCGCCTTGTATTGGGGTTCTTTTTTTCTCCGTCAACTAAGGAGTGGCTGATGGACATTGATGCTAAGCAGTTTCTGCAAACCCTTTTCTCGAGTGCTGTAAACCAGGCACTACCCAAAAATCACATCGAACCTTTTCTTCCTCAAGACATATTTTATCGCTCGGCTAATCAAGCTGGGCGAACCGTCGTTATTGGGGCTGGGAAAGCGGCAGCATCAATGGCAGCTGAGCTTGAAGCGGTTTGGCAGGCAAAGAAACAACAAGACCTTGCGTTGCGTGACCTTGAAGGCCTGGTGGTGACTCGTTATGAGCACACCGCCCCTTGCGAACATATTGAGGTGATTGAAGCGGCGCACCCAGTTCCGGATGCGATGGGCTTAGAAGTAAGCCAACGTATGCTGCAATTGGTGAGTGACTTGAGCGCTGACGATACGGTTATTTGCCTATTGTCTGGCGGCGGCTCTGCTTTGTTAAGTCTGCCCGGTGGTGACATCAGCTTGGCAGAGAAGCAACAAATCAATAAAGCACTGCTTAAGTCGGGTGCCGCCATTGATGAGATGAACTGTGTGCGTAAGCATTTATCGTCAATCAAAGGTGGGCGACTAGCAAAGGCCGCTTACCCAGCAAGAGTCGTCTCATTGGCGATTTCAGATGTGCCGGGTGATGACATCAGTGTGATTGCATCGGGCCCAACCGTACCAGACACCACCACCCGCTTTGATGCGATGGCAATACTGGAACGTTATCGAATTGAAACACCACCTTCGGCATTTGAATGGTTGAACAACCCAGAATCAGAAACCGTGAAACCAGATGACGCGTGTTGGAAAAACGCCGAGCACCATATTATCGCCACACCAATGTCGGCATTGGAATCCGCTGCTGCAGAAGCTGAAGGCTTGGGCATTCCGGCTTATGTGTTGAGTGATTGCATAGAGGGGGAAGCGCGAGATGTCGCGAAGGTTCACGCTGCGCTGGCTAAGCAAGTGGCCAATCATAAGCATCCATTTGAGGCGCCTTGCGTGATACTTTCTGGTGGCGAAACCACAGTAACCGTTAAAGGCAATGGTCGCGGTGGGCGTAACTGTGAGTTCTTGTTGAGCCTATATAACGAGCTCAAAGGCCAAGACAATATATTTGCATTGGCTGCCGATACCGACGGTATTGACGGTGTGGAAGACAATGCCGGGGCATGGATAACCCCACAAACATGGCAAGAAGGGACTCGCTTGTCACTTAAAGCAGATGATTATCTAGAGGCGAATAATAGTTATGACTTTTTCAAGCAAACGGGCGTGTTACTGACGACGGGGCCTACGCTCACTAATGTAAATGACTTCCGTGCAATATTGATTCTTTAAGCTGATCCGATGAAAAACACACGGTTGAATGGTCGTTCTTCTGCACATAAGAACGACCATTTTATTGCTATCAATGCGGTGACCTCGAGTTCTGAGATTATCTTCTGGACTAATGAAGCACGTTGATTACTATAGTTTAAGTAATGAGCTGTAAAGGAAGTACTATGTCTAGGATCAGACAAAAGAATCAAGATTTAATCATCGAGGTCGCGTGTGAACAATTCGCCACTCATGGTTATGCCGCAACAAAAATGGCCGATATCGCAAAAGCGGCCGACATTCCCAAGCCTAACGTATTCTACTATTTCAGCTCGAAAGACAAACTCTACAATGCCGTTCTAGAAACCGTTACGCAGCCGTTACTTGAAGCGTCTCGCCCGATTGAAGAGCTGAGTGATCCCGTTGAAGCCTTGTCTCAATATATTCAAACCAAATTGATCATCTCTCGCGACCATCCACACGCTTCTAAGGTATTTGCCAATGAAGTGATGTCTGGTGCCAAAGTGTTGCCCAAAGAGATCGGCGATGAGTTGTATAACCAATCTCAAATGATCCTCGATAAGTTCTCCACTTGGTCAGCACAAGGCTTAATGTATGACGTACCAGCGCACCACCTGATGTTTACCATCTGGGCGGCAACCCAAACCTACGCCGATTTTGGCTGGCAGATTTGCAGCGTGATGCAGAAAGATAAGCTCGATGATAAAGACTATGCCGATGCCGCGGAGTTCATCACTCAGCTAGTGATTAAAGGTTGCGGTGTGAAAGGAAAGGCGGAGTAGTTTATTGCTCAGGTTCATCAAAAAGGACATCACATGATGTCCTTTTTGTATTCGTCCTTCTGTATTTATATATCGTTTCTAGCAAAGGTCGCAGTGCAACCAGAGCTGGCTAATATCGAGTTTGAATGTGCGTTATCTATTAGCGTGGATGTCCAGCCGTAGCTGTCTCCGATACGTTTGACGATGATTAAACCAAGACCGTGTTCGGTTTTTGTATCATCACTTAAGCCCGAGCCAGTATCAGAAACTGAAATCGTGTTTGAGTTGATGGTTACCGTGATTTTACCTTGCGTGATAAATCGGATCGCGTTTTCAATGTAGTTCTTCAGCACCATGTTCACCAATGGCAAGGGCATGTTGAGCGTGGTGTCTGGCTCAATGTTTAACACCAATTCAACGCCAGGGGATAACATCGCTTGGTACTTAGATAAGTCGATAGAGCTGTCGTCGATATCCGTTAACGTTTGTTCGGTTGAAGAGTTCTCTTGTTTCACAATATTAAGCAGTACCTCGACCGTGTTACTCATCCCATTGGCTGCCCCTAAAATACGCTCGCGTTGCTTAGTTTGGAATGCTGGGTCATCAAGCTTCATGGCTTGCAGTTCGGCAGCGCCAATCACAATCGCTATCGGTGTTTTTAATTCATGACTCGCGTATTTGGCAAACATCATCTCTTGCTTGGCAAGCCTGTCTTTCATTTTTGAATAGCTGTTGAGGTGCGAGGTGAGCATCTGCAGTTCATCAATCGTACGATCCGGTACTTTGAAGTTATCAGATTCATGTTGACTGAGTTGAGTACTTAAGTCTGAAATAGGTGCCATTAGCTGGTCGAACACTCGCTTGAGAGTAACCCGCAATACTATGATCAGCCCGAGCATCAAAAGAGTGGAAATCGCCATCAACACGCCCCAACTGTCGTCCCATAGGTCCATATCAAATGAGCTGATGGTGATGTAAGTCGGAATGGTTTTCCCTTGGTCTTCAAAGGCAAAGTGGTAGACGAGCACGCCGGGAATAAGAATGTGCTCTTCAGAAATTCTAATTTCAAAGCGTTGACGATCGACCGTTTCCAGCGCCATTGGGGGTAACTTTTTGAGTTGGTCGGTAAAGTCTGCTTTACCATAATAAACCGTCACGTTGTCCGACAGCTTGAGACTGCCAGTTGGCGACAACTGGTGATAGAACTGTTGTGCTACCCCCTTGAATGACTTGAGGTGATTTTCGATTTGAGCTTCTTCCTGCCAAACCAACCGCAGCGAGAACACGAAAAATACGATGCATGATGAAACTAGAGCGATGACAGCAAAGGTACGCATGGTACGGATTCTGACATCTTCGATTGAGTTGCCTAGCTTTGTTCGAATCTTCATCTTTATTGAGGCTCACTAGCAGACGAGAGCAACTGAAAGCCGTGCTTTGGAATGGTCTTGAGCATTGGGAAATCGAAGGGTTTATCAAGTACATTTCGCAGCAGGTAGATATGGCTACGGAGTACATCTTTGTCTGGAATGTCATCGCCCCAGAGCATGTAGATTAGGCTTTCACGAGACACAACCTCGCCTTGAGCTTTGACTAACTCTCTCAGAATTTGGAACAAGATAGGAGTAAGGGTTAGCGTTTTGCCGTCTCTTGAAGCCGTGTGCGTTTTCTCATCAATAATCACTTCACCAAAGCTCAGTGTCTTTTTCGCGACTAAGCCTTTATTGCGTTTGATCAGCGCTGATAGGCGAGCTTCTAACTCAGGAAACTGAAAAGGTTTGGTAACGAAATCGTCGGCACCGGAATCAAAGCTACTTAACAGGTCTTCTTGGCCATTCAACGCAGTTAGCATCAAAATCGGTGTCGTTATGCCATTTTGACGTAGTTTCGAAGCCACCTGCATACCATCAAGTTTAGGCAGCATGACATCTAAGACGATCGCATCGAAGTCGTTTTGCATTGCTAGATTGAAGCCTTGTTCGCCATCGGAAGCAAAATCCGCAACGGCTTCTTTAACCTCTAAGAAGTCGGCAATAATGCCTTGAAGTTCGATATTGTCTTCAACAACCAAAATACGACTGCGCTCAAGCATCTTTCGTTCCCACCTAAAACTCTACGGTCAGTAAAAATGTAGCCTATCCAAAATTATGTCGAATTTATGTCTAATTGATAGTGTTGCACACAAAAATACAGTGTCATCCGATTATTTTTCAATGTCGAATCCACTTCGACTTTAATTCGACAAAGAGAATTCAACAATAGCTCACATCAATAGGTGAGGGTTGAATTATGAAAACTAAAATTATCGCGCTTGCAGCACTTCTTGGGGTCTCAACAACTCAAATATCAATGGCTCAAGCTACCGAGCTAATCGGTCACGTTCAAGGATTGAACAAACATAGCGTTGTGGCAGAAGTGCCCGGTGTTGTAGAGATGAATAACCTTGAAGTGGGTGATGCCGTAAACCAACAACAAATATTGGCTCAGATTAAAGCCGATGATTTTAAGTTTAGTGTCAATAAGGCTAAAGCCAATCTAGCGCTTGCCGAGGCGGATCTTGCGCTACGAAAAGCAACCTACAATCGCTATCAAGCACTCATTAAGAAGAACAGCTTGTCAGTTGGGGAACTAGATACGGCGCGCGCAGAGTTTCTAAGCGCCAAAGCCGCGGTTTCTGTCGCTCAAATTGATTATCAACAGTCTCAAGTGGACCTAGAAAACACTCAGATTGAATCCCTAATTTCGGGCTACATCTCCAATAAACCTACGCAATCGGGCGCTTGGGTGAGCGAGGGGGATTTGCTCTATGAAGTGGTCAACATTGACAAAGTGACTCTGTCGTTCATGGCGAGTGAGTACGATTTAAAGCACTTCAGTGTAGGTCAAGAAGTGGTGGTGTGGTCTGAAACCAATCCAGAATTCAAGATGGAAGCAAAAGTGCAGCGCATTGGCGTTGAGATGCAAAATTTGACCTATCCAGTATTGGTCGAGATCACTAACCAAGGCCATGAGTTTAAGCCAGGCATGTCAGTTTACGCCTCGACAGATCTTTCTATTCAAGGCATGACAACCGCTCAAGTCGCATTGGACCAAGCAGCATCAAACGAAGGTAAAGGGCAGTAACGATGAACTTCTTAGCATACTTCGCCAATCGTCAGTTTTTGGCTCGTATCATCACGGTCATGGTGTTGCTAACGGGCGCTATGTCGTTAATGCAACTCAACTTGCAAGAGTACCCAGATGTTGCGATGGACACGGCGGAAATTGAAACTAGCTACCCTGGCGCAACAGCTCAAGACATTGAACTGAACATCACCAATCCTATAGAGAAAGAACTTCGTTCCGTCGATGGTATTGCCTATTTTTCGTCAGAATCTTCAGAAGGGCGATCTCGTATCGAGGTTGAGTATTTGCCTGGTGAAGACGCAGCGGTGATCTTGCGAGATATACAGCAAGCAGTAGATCGAGTCGGGAATCTGCCGAAAGATATAGATTCGCCGCCGGTTGTGACTCAGCAGAAAACCTCTTCTTTAGATGTGTATCATTTTGGCGTGAGCCTAATGGATAGCAACTCAGATTCCGCGTCTTTGCAGCACTACGCTTATCAATTAGAAAAGAAGATCAATAACCTTGGTGGCGTCGGCTCTATTACGATGTCCGGCTTTAACGAACGAGAGTTTTGGGTTGAGGTTGATCCTGAAAAAGCACGTCGTTATCAAGTTGCTTTTGATGATATCAGCACTGCGATCGAGCAGCATAACCTGTCACAGTCGGGCGGCTTTGTAGAGTCATGGAGTCAAGAGCAGAAGATCGTCACCATGACCAAAGTAGAGTCGACGGGGGATGTGTCTAACATCGTGATTAAGGCGTTGGATTCTGGTCAAGTTGTTCGTGTGTCTGATGTGGCGACCGTTATCGATACTTTTGCACGAGCAACCGAAGATCCTGTGATGAGCGGGAAGCCTGCGGTGATTTTCTCTATCACCAACAGTGGCAGTGCTGATGTGATTGCGACCATCGACAGCATCAAGGCTTTATTGGACAAAGAAAGCGAACGTATTGGCGACCAGTTCATCTTCCAAACGAGTCTTGATCTTGGCAAGGACATGGGCGAGAAGTTCTCTATCGTGGCAACCAATGGCGCGATAGGTTTGGTGTTGGTTCTGCTTATCTTGAGCATGATCTTGCAACGTCGTGTCGCTTTCTGGGTGTCGGTTTCCATCCCATTTTGTGTGTTTGGTGTGATGATGGTTCTGCCAATCATGGGGTTGAACTTAGACAGCATCACATTGGCAGCATTGCTCTTGGTTATCGGTATTATCGTCGACGATTCAGTGATCATCGCCGAAAGTATTTTCCAAGAAAAGGAAGCAGGAAAAAAAGGTGTCGATGCTGCGGTGTCAGGAACTTTAAAAGTAATCAAGCCCTTGATGGCAAGCTTAGTGACAACGGCCTTGGTGTTTATCCCGATGATGTTCATTCCGGGCACCATGGGTAAAGCAGTCGCGGTGATCCCGATTACCGTTATCGCAGCACTCGTGTTCTCATTCATTGAATGTACGTTAACGCTGCCCGCGCACTTATCTTCGGCGAAAGAGACCACTAAAAAAGTCGCAGAGAAAGATCGTTTTGAATGGGTTTCAAACCGCTATCACTCACTGCTGAATATTGCACTGAACTACAAAAAATCAGTGATTGCAGTGGCTATTGTTGGGTTCGTAGCTTCTGGCTATTTAGTCTCGTCGTTGAAAGTGGATATCTTCCCAACTGAGGCGGGAAAATACATCGATGTGTACACCGAAGTGAAAGCGGGTACGCCATTATTAAAGGTGCGAGATGCTCATCAGGCTATCGAGCAAGCAATCGAATCTCTGCCAGAAACGGAACTGGTCAGCTACGAATTGGTTTACTCATCACCGGTATCGCAGGGCATTATTAACCTGACAAACTTTGACCAGCGCACCCGTTCAGCCGAACAGATTATCGCGGCACTTAACGAAGAGTTGGCAGCTCTGTCTGAAGACATGTTTATCAAGTTCTCAATTGACGCGGGCGGCCCACCTCCGGGTGACCCGGTTGAAGTTCGTGTGCTCGGTGGAACGGAGAGTGAACGTAATCAAACCGTTGAACTAGTGATGGCTTGGCTAGAAGACTATAAAGGCGTGACCAGCATTAATCACAGTGAAGCACTGAAAGATCCTCAGTTGAATATTGTTCCTCAATATCACTGGCTGGCGAAATACAACCTCACCGTAAGTGATCTATCGAACGCGCTGCGTGTTGGCTTTGATGGTAACAGCGTGACATCCACTTGGCTTGGCGATCAAGAAGTCGATATTCGTGTGGTATTAGATGAGGAATTTCGTGACCTTGAAAAGCTGAAAACCACCAAGATTTACACCGCTGACGGGCAACAAGTACCATTGAGTCGCTTGGCTATGGTTGAGCAGATAGAAATCCCGCGTCTTATTAAGCACTACAATGGCGAGCGTGAAGTTACGGTCTCCGCTGCATTATCTGATGAAAGCATTAGCCCTGTAGCATTAGCCGATGAGCTAGTCACAGAGCTTACAGGTCAATACCCATCAAGCGTGACGATTAACGTAGGCGGCGAGGCGGAAAGTACTAACGAGACAATGAGTGGCTTTATGGTGGTGTTCCCTGCAGCTATGGTAGCGATCTACTTTGTATTGGCGGTAATGTTCAACTCATTACTCCAACCACTGCTCATTATGGCGGTTATCCCATTTGCGATCATGGCTTCGTTGATGGCGCTCGTGGTTCACATGCAATCGATGTCTCTGTTTGGATTGATTGGCGTACTTGGGATGACGGGCGTTGTGGTCAATAACTCCCTGGTGCTGATTAACCGAATCAACGAATTAAGAATCGAAGGTTTGAACGCGATAGACGCGGTAACTCAAGCGGCAGTCAGTCGTCTGCGCCCGATTGTTATGACATCGCTGACCACAGTGGCAGGCTTGTTACCTCTCGCCTACGGGTTAGGTGGTACCGATGTGTTTATGGGGCCAATGTCGCTCACTTTGGGCTATGGTCTGCTGTTCTCATTACCTGTTGTACTCTTGGTGATACCGGCAATGTATGCGTTGTTCTTTTCAAGAAAGCCTAATAATTCATAATCATATTAAATGGGCTAGAAATGAGTGGTTGAAACCTGAATAGAAATACAAGTAAAAACTCCGATGTACATCGGAGTTTTTACTTAGAGCAAAGGTCTAGCTGTTATAATTTGAAGCGTTGTAGGATTTGTTGTTGTTTATCGATCTCGCTCAATTGCGTATCCATACCACTGCTCATCTCCATAGCTTGTTCTGCTACTTGTTGGCTCAATTGACTGATTTGTTGTGTATTACGATTTATCTCAATAGATACAGAGCTTTGCTCTTCTGCTGCTGCCGCTATTTGATCGTTAAAACCAGAAATATGGGTGATGTTTGCTTGTACAGAACTGAGTGCTTCAGTGGCTTTTTTAGCACAAGAAATAGCATCTCTTGCACTTGCTTCACTGACGGTTATAGCTTGTGCCATTGAGCTCGTTCCGTTCTTTAACTGGTTTATTTTGGAGTGTATCTCTGTTGTTGATTCTTGTGTTTTCAAGGAGAGTAAGCGTACATGGTCAGCAACTACCGCAAAACCTCGACCAGCTTGTCCCGCTCGTGCTGATTCAATCGTTGCGTTCAAAGCCAATAAATTGGTTTGATTAGCAATCTCACTTATGACATCTAAAATACTAGTAATGCTATTCGTAGCTTCGGTTAGGTTGTCGGATTGAGTGGAGGCATGTTTAATACTGAGCGATAGGCTTTTGATCGTTTGTTCGGTTTGCTGAACAACATCGACACTCTTAATGACATTTTTTTCAGCAAAGTTGGCACTTTCTGCCGCATCTTGGGCACTTTGGGCTGTATCGCGAGCAGAAGCCGACATCTGCTCCATGGCTGTCACTAAACTTCTTAACTCTGACATCTGATGATTCACATTGAACCCTGCCTCTTGCGTTGTCTTTTGAGTTGTATCTGCTTGGCTTTTCAAGGTTGATGCCACTCTTTTTGACTCCAACATTTGAACCTGCAAGTTTTCAACGAATTGGTTAAAGTTTCCTGCCAATTCAGCAAACTCGAGGTCATTGTCTGTTTTTAAGCGATGAGTTAGGTCCGCTTCACCAGAAGCAATGTTCTTGATTGCTGAATTTAATTCTTTTACCGGTCGGAATAGGTAATCAATCACCCAGTACAAGAGAATGGCAATAATAATGATCGAAATTGAAGCCATCAATATTAGGTGGGAGGTTAGGTTATTTAGGCTAGAGAAAACACGTTCCTCATTTATGAGCGCACCAATATACCAGTCTTCTCCTTTCACTTTTTGTAAGCTGATCAGATGCAGTGCGTCATTAATTATAACTTCCTTTACACCCGTTTTGAGTTCTACATCTGGAGCAAAATCGGTTAAAAGTCGACCATTGTAATCACTGTTAGGGTGAGCAATCGTTGTGCCATCACCTGTCACCATGAAAAGGTAGCCAGAGTCGAATAGGTTGGTTTGATTGACTAGTTGTGCAAGGGGGGTTAATGACACATCAAATACTACATTTCCCAAAAATTGCTCATTGGTATCGTTGATTGATGAAGAAATAGAAATGATCATATCGCCGGTAGATGAGTCAACATAAGGTTTGGTCACTACTATGCCATCTGATTGGCTTGCTGCGATGTACCAAGGGCGAGAACGTACATCATAACTTTGGTTAGGAACCCAGCCGTCATTTGAGATGAGAAGACCATTATTCTCGTATCCGATACCAACCGCTTGAAAGCTACTCTTCAACGTCGAGGTCGATATTGCTTCGTACGCAAGGTCGTGATTAGTAGCATCAATCATATTCAATGAATGGACTACTGAACCCACTAACTCACGGCTAGCGTTGAGTTGGTATGAAACTGTATAGCTGACGCTTTTGATTAGTTCTTGGACACTAAGGTGTATATTTTCTTTAAAAGTATTGCTGGTGGCTTGTTGTTGAATGAAGCCGATACAAGTAATAACTGACAAGAACAGAAGACTGGTCGTTAGTATGATTTTAGATTGGAATTTCATCGAAAAAATGCTGTATAAAAAGGTTGTTTTCAATGTTACAGGTCAGATGAGGGTATTTCTGTAATAAGCAATATAACCTTACATTAATTGATTGTGGCCCTTCTTTCAGGATGAAAAGATTAATTTAAATACAAGTTTATATTTTGTAGGTGATGGGTTATCGGTATGTGGTTTATAAGAAACTCAAACGTTTATTTTTTAATGTTTGAAAGGATCAAGGAGCTAAAGGACGTAATCTGTTCGAAATTTTACCTATGTTTATAGTCGGTGGTTGGATTGAATACTTGTATTGAATTTCACCAAGTCAAATGATCTAGAAGCCGCTGTGTAATGTTCGTTTTGTATTTTTGTGACCCGTTGTGCAATAACTCATTTATATTGGATTTGGCTCGATTAGGTATGCCATTTTATTTAAAGATAAGGGTATAGTGTCGCAAAAATTGGCGGCACTTACTGGTCTTCAAAGCGAATAGCTCAGAACACCAAAGTGAAGCTTCTAACAATATTACACGCACAATATATAGGTTTAGCAATGACGCTTAAAAGCTTGGCATGCACCATCAGCGCAGCTCTACTAGCAGGCTGCGGCTCGACAGTCGCGACTCAAACATACAACGCTGATCTGATCATCAAAAATGGACAGGTACTGACGATTAATTCAGAAATGGATGTGATTGAAGATGGTGTTGTCGTCGTGAAAAACGATCAGATCATCGCTGTTGGTAACGAGGATTTGATTACTCAATACCGCGCTGAAAAGGTGATTGATGCTCAAGACGGGATTGTTATGCCGGGCATGGTCAATGCTCACAACCATCTACCTATGATTGCGTTTCGTGGTTTAGGAGAAGAGGGCATTTCGAATCGCCTGTTTGCTTACTTCTTCCCGCTTGAAGCCGAAAAGCTAAGCCGTGAACTGATTTACAACGCGACTAAGCTAGGCAGCATCGAATTAGCGCAAAGTGGTGTCACAACTTACGCTGACATGTATTACCACATGGATGAAATGGCAAAGGCGACCAAAGAAGTCGGCCTGCGCGCCGTGTTAGGTGAAACCGTCATTAAATTCCCTGTGGTTGATGCCAAAGAACCTTACGGCGGCATCGAGTATGCCAAGGGCTTTATTGAGCAATACGAAAACGATGAGTTAATCACACCTGCTTATGCACCACACGCGGTGTACACCGTGAGCAAAGATAAGCTGCAAGAAATCAATAAGCTGTCTGCTCAATATGATGTACCTGTGTTGATTCACGTTGCTGAGTTCCCGAATGAAGAAAAGCGCATCAAGGACGAAACCAAAGCGACATCACCTGTCGAATACATGGACGAAATTGGCGTGCTGGATGAACGTGTCGTGATTGCGCACGGTATCCACCTGTCAGATAACGACCAAAAGCTACTGAAACAAGCCGATGCAGGTATCTCATATAACCCAATGGCTAATGCTAAAGGCGCTACGGGAATCGCACCTGCATGGGAGATGTACCGTGCTGATATGCGAATCGGTTTGGGAACAGACGGTCCTATGAGTTCTAACCAAGTCGATATCATGCGTACACTAAGCTACGCAGCGAACATGCAACGTTTAAAACATTCTGACCGCACCATCATGATTCCTGAACAGGTGATTGAGATGGCGACATTAGGTGGCGCGAAGGCCCTACACATGGAAGATCAAATCGGTTCTCTTGAAGCAGGTAAGAAAGCGGATATCGTGATTGTAGAGACACAATCGGCGAACATGATGCCAAATTACGACCCATACGCGACCTTGGTTTATCAAGCGAATCCGAGCAACATCGACACCACTATTGTTAACGGTCAAATCGTAATGGAAAATCGAGTGATGCAAACCGTTCAGCTGGATGAAATACGCCAAAGCGTCGATGAGTTTGAAACTGATATTAAAGCGTTTGCCAAAGAGCTTTCTAAGAAAGCGATTAAATCTAAGAGTTTGATGGATTAAGATGTAAATCGGTTTCTAAAAATCGAACTGAATGAACAAGGCCGACATCATGTCGGCCTTTTTGTAGCTGGCTTATCCCTTTAACCTCGGTTCCTTGGATTAAAGCAACGCTCGGTTAGTTAGAGAAGCACTTGGTTAATTCGAGCAGCTATTGCCATTCGGGATACCGCTGCCTAAGAATTCGACGCGAATCTGTTCGACATCTTTTAGATATTGGTTGTTGGCTTGGTCTGTCTCATCGAAATTGTTGAGTGTGACATTCCATGAGGTGAATGGGGTAGGTTGGAAGTACGCGTATTCAAACTTATTCGCTACGGCACCGTCGGTGATGATGCTGACATCGTTGGTGGTTGGATCATCTAGACGGTAGTAGAACGCACGTGACACGGGGTTTGAGCTGAACTGATAATCTTGGTTTTCATATCGATCGGCATAGTTGCCTGAACTGGAGACTCGCAGATTTAGTTGTTTGCCATAAGGTAAGTTTCCACCCTCTAAGAACACTCGTACCGTGGAAAGCCTAACGCGGTCAAATGAACACAATTGGACTTGCTCTAGTGGAATAGAGAAATTTAGCTGTCCGGTTGTTGCAAAGTTCTCTAGTTGTTCTGGGCTAGAAATAGTGTAGTTATCGATGGTGAAATCTTGTGGCGCGGGTTGGAAAGAAGATAGAGCATTCACATACTCACTTTCGATGGACGCCAAATCAAATTGGTAGTCCAAGTAGCTTTTGTTCAGAGATGGCGTGATCTCGCTTGACTTCAATGCCCAGTATTCGTATGCCTGAACATAGTTAGACAACGCAACGAACATCGGGCGTTTGAAGTGCATCAACACTCTTGATAGTTCACGTTCAATCGAATCGAAGCTGTCGGTGTCGACTTGATAACCCTCAATAGCATCGTTCAATCTTTGCTGTTGATTGATGGTTACGTTGTTAGTTAACAGTAAGTCGACCAGCTTTGCTTGCTCCTGAGCGAAATTAAGCTGGGTGATGTTAATCGCCTTGCCGAGTAGTACCTGTTTTTCTAGCTCAAGTAAGTATTGTCTTGTCCCTTTAATTCCCAAACTATCAGCATATCTTAAGTTACTGCGGATCTCGGTGATCATCAGGTCCCACGCTAGATTGCTTTCATTGATGGTTGGGATGTTGAAATTAAAACCATCCATCGCTTCCGAAATCTTCTGGAACTTGATGGTTGATTTGATATCCGCGGTGAGCTGAGAGATACCAGAAATCGTTTTGGTGACGCTATCAATAATGCCTGTGACCGACTTGATATTGGTCACGAGGTTTTTGGCTTTTTCTAATGCTTCAGGCGTTTTAGCTAACTGCTCGGTTAGGTCATTCACCCCAGAAAGGTTACCTGTGAACACGCCACTCACTGCGCTACCAATCTCCGCGATTGCTTTAAAAATCGCCAGTGCAGCGTTGAGTTGCTGCTGGGTTTTCCAATTCTCGACGCCAACTAAATAAGTCGTTCTTGCATCGAGAGTCACTAACTCCTGAGCTTTGTATTGGCTATCTACCTCGGTCAGGCTATCGCCTATCTTGTCTATGTTGGATTGGGTTTGTGTGATGATCGAGCTTTGAGCGCGAAGAACGTCTTCAATGTTAGCGAGCGCTAACTTAGCGGCTTCTATTTTGTCTTCAATGACGGTGCTTCTGTCTTGAATAATGTCCCACTTAGCTTGATACGCAACCATCGCATTCAGGTACGCTTCGTACTTGTCTTGGTAAAGTACTTTGTCGAGATAAGGTACGTAGTGGCTCTCTTTGGTACTGAAGCTAATGAACTGCTTGAACGCGACCGTTTGCAGGTAAAGGTCTGAAAGAATCGGGTCGTCTTCCACCACAGACTCTGAATAACGTAAGCTCTGCTCAATCCAGTTGATAAGGTCGAGGCTAACCTCTGGGTTGGTGTCGAACAAGCTGGCAGCCATATCAAAAGAGCGGTTAATTATGTCGGTAAAAGGTTCGGTAGCCAGTTTCATTTGTCCGGTAATGTTTGAGTCTATGGTGGTTCTTCGGTAGTGCTCTCCTGCTAAGACAACGGATTCACCATCTCCTGTATTTCCTGTTAGGGCATCTCGTGTAATGCTGCCATCGCTTTGGAAAGCGAGCACATTAATCGGTGTTTCTATTTCACCAGCAATCACAGAAATCGATGCTGCAGAACCTTGTTGTCCGAGCACAAACGTTGGCGTACCTGGACCAACAATTTTGCGCGCAAAAATCAGGATGTTTTGGTTGTTTACAAGTAAGTTGAAGTTCTCTGGTACTTCGATGGTGTCTGCAAACACGACGATTTTTGAAGGGTTGGTGACGTATAGGTTCTGTTCCTCTATCCAATCACTGAGGTTGATGTGCAGATCGGATGTTGAGCGAGACAATACGCCAACATCTGAATAGGCCGATTGAACCCAAGTTGGGTATTCAGTTGAATTGGGTAAATTGTTCAGTTCAAGCCAGTCGCTAGAAAAAGCCTGTGGAGAAAATGAAAGAGAAATAATAATAGGTAGAAGTCTCATATTTATATCCTGTCGAAATTAGTATTCGCCAAATTTTGGGTAGCAGAAGCCAACACCTTAATTTTCATAAGGTGCGGCTTACTATTCGGAGGGTTATTTGGCTATCTCGTTATATTTTTAGCTGTCTCGTTTTGTATATAGCGCTGCTTTTTCGTTATTCGTCGCGCTATTTCTTCGAGATGTATAGGGACTATTCCATTTCTTGAATGTATGCATTGTTTGCAAACGCTTTTGCTTTCTCGCTGATATTACTCCAGTTACTTTCTGCAACCGTTGTATTGGCAAGCGCACCTATCGCACCAAGCATTGCGTCGTCTTTCATGATGTCGGCATTATTTTGAGCTTGTTCTAATGCCACAAGCAGTGAAGTGAAATCGGCGTTCATTTTCTGCCAATTCAGTTTCAGCTTATTAATATGTGGAATCGCATTTTCAATTTGTTGAGAAATCATATCGATACTCTCTGAAGAGCGATGATAAGAGTTATATATTTTCTGCGTGTAAGTTAACTGCTCTTGAAGCTCTTTTACTTCGTTTTGTAATTCGTTACGAAGTTTACGTGCTTTTTCTGCTTTATCTCCGTATACGCCCATGATTGGACCTGCAACCAGAGGGAACCATGCATAAGTCACCGCAGTAGAGGCGACGGTAACGTAGTGAGTGTAATCTTTGTTAAGTTGAGTAATACGCGCATTGATGTCATTCACTCGTTGCTGAAGCGCGCTGCCATCGTCGCTTAGGCAACCGTTGTGAGTGCCTTCCAACACATCTAACTGCAATTTTTGTGTGTCCAATGTAGCTGAAAATTCTAATAGGTTGTCGCCAGCGTCAGACACTTCTTGCTGGTATCTCATTGAAAAACTTTGCAGGCTTTTCAGGTAAGCGATCGCTACCTTTCTATTGCGTTCTACCGCTTCGATATCTTCCGGGAGCGGCGAGAATGCTTTGGCCAGCATTTCATTCAAAGCATCGCTTAGTGGGTTAAGCATGAAGTCTTTAATTTGGACGTAATTGGCCAAGCTTAATGACAGGTCAACGATGCTTGGATAAAGCTCTTTTTTCCAATAGAAGGCGGTATCGTGAATACTTGAGTACTGCTGAACCAGTGCTTCGAAATTAGAGAAAGGAATGTCGTTAGGAATACTTAAAGTCGACTTCATACTGGCTTCTGTCACGGGCAGTGCCAAAGCACCTTCAACATAGGCTTGGATCTGATACCACTCTTTCTGCTTGAGAATAAAGTTGTCGGTATCTAAATCAATAAAGACGCCATTCTCACCGATTATCGTATCGTAGGTGACTTGAGGTATGTTTTGTTCAGCTGACGCTTGATTAATTTGAACTGGCGCTGCTTGAGAAGTGAAAGCAAAAGAAGAAAGTAGCCCAATTGAAATCGAAGATAGTACGAGTGTTTTAGTGATTTTTTTCATCGTTTAGCCCTGTTAGATTTGTTATTAGCTTTTTACAAAGACAATAATCCCCCTACCATTCGATGGCATTTTTAAATATTTATGAAGGGTTATTGAATAGTTTTATATTGTTATTCTTATAATTATTTTTTGTTTTTAAAATTGACTCCTTTAATGTGTTTTTTGTTTTTATAAGATTTGGTCAATCTATAGTAGATTTATAATGAAAAGTTCTATTTAGATCACACATTTGAATTCATATTGATTGATTGTTGATCTATTGAATTTAATGATATTTAAGTCACTACTCTTGTGTCTTTTGTCAGGCTAGGTATGGAAAGGTCTCGAGAGGTTTTTATTCTATTCATAAATGCGATAAGTGATAAAAGTATAATTATCCTTATAATTTCCATTATTACTAAATCTGTTGATTAATTTGATGAATATATAAATAGAACGAGCGTTTTAAATTTGATCTGTGCCAGATAATGTTCAGTTTTTATATTAAGGAAAGTTTCTGTTAGTGGCTTACTATTAGCGAGTGTTTTATTAGTGGAGCTTGTATTAGATATAATTAAATTAGATTGTCTTTAATTAGTGGCATTGTTTTGGGTTTATTAAGGCTGGCTTTATTTAACGAAATAGATGGATACATAGGTGAGAGGACATCATGTTCATGGGGTTTTAGAATGTTTGCGATATTTTCGAATCTTTGTGGATGTTCTGGATGTTTACCCATCAAAACCACTCACTTCTGCTCGCAGTGTTTGATGGGCAAGTGTCTTAGTTAGTTGTTATTCATCGCCAACTTACCGAGCTTCATTGCAGCAGCATGATGGCGGTGCATTAGTTGTTCCATGTCGACGCCAATTACAGCTCCATCGTTAACTCGCCATTTTCCGGCAACCATCACCTTATCCGCTTGTTGAGCGCCACAGAGTAGTAATGCAGCTAATGGATCGTGGCTGCCAGAGAAACGAATATCATCTAGTTTGAACATCGCGATGTCGGCTTGTTTATCAACTTCAAGCGTACCAATGTCCGTTCTGCCCATTGCAGCAGCAGACCCTGAAGTTGCCCAGCGCAGTGCGTCGAAGTGAGATACGTTTGCTGAGCCATATTGCAGGCGTTGCAGGTACATCGCCATGCGCACTTCGGCAATCATATTAGAGCCGTCATTTGAAGCTGAGCCATCAACACCCAGTCCGACCTTAACGCCAGCGGCTTCTAGATCGTTGTTTTTACAAATACCGGAAGCCAGCATCATGTTAGAAGTTGGGCAGTGGCTGATGCCAATGCCTGCTTTACCCAAACGCTTGATCTCTTCTGGGTTGAAGTGAATACCATGAGCGAGCCAAGTGCGTTCATTCAGCCAGCCCACATCTTCTAGGTAGTCGACAGGGCGCAAGCCAAACTTCTCAATACAGAAATCCTCTTCATCCAAGGTTTCGCATAGGTGCGTGTGCATCATCACGTTCTCACGCTCACTGATCTTGGCGGTCTCTTTCATCAGGTCAGTAGTGACCGAGAACGGCGAACAAGGTGCGAGAGCGATTTGGATCATCGCCCCTTCATCACGCTGGTGGTAATCACGAATCAAGCGTTGGCTGTCATCAATGATGGTTTGTTCAGTTTGAATGGTGTGTCTTGGAGGTAGTCCACCTT
The DNA here is from genome assembly GCF_013394185.1 of Vibrio sp. Scap24. Lineage (NCBI taxonomy): Bacteria > Pseudomonadati > Pseudomonadota > Gammaproteobacteria > Vibrionales > Vibrionaceae > Vibrio > Vibrio sp. Scap24. Next base: position 298,580 of record NZ_CP041333.1, read on the forward strand.
CATCTTCCCCTAAGCTCATTGAGCCACGCGTAAATATCGCTCTCACGCCTAGCTTCTCTGCGGCCTCGACTTGTAAATCAATAGCGTGCTCAAGCCCGTTTGGTAGCAAGTAATGGTGATCGGATGCGGTAGTGCAGCCCGACATCATCAACTCAACCAGAGCTAACTCTGTGGCAAGGCTCATCATCTCAGAATCGAGGTTAGCCCAAACAGGGTAGAGGCTTTGTAGCCAATGGAAGAGTTCTTTATTCAGTGCGCCAGGGTAAGCACGCGTTAGGGTTTGATAGAAGTGGTGGTGCGCATTGATAAGCCCGGGAGTTACAACATGACGAGAGGCGTCGACGCTGTAATCTACGGGTAAGGTCGGCTCTTTGTGTTTGCCAACCAATTCAATGACTTTATTACCTTTAATGACAATACCACCTTCTGCATCAGCCAGTGAGCCAGTGTAGATTGCGAGAGGATTCTTAATCCAGATGGTTTCCATTCATAGTAGTCCTTAGCCATCTCAGCCTTTTCAGGGAAGAGGGTCTTTATTGGTATTTGTAGTGAAAGATAAATTCGAATCAGGGACGTTAAAACGTTCAATGCTCTAATCAGCCCTGATCCTACGGAAATCGGTTTTACGTTAGCCTGTGAACTAGTTAGTTTGAGACTTAGTTAGTTCGAGAATCAGCTAGTTCGTTTTTGGCTCAGGATTTTCTGATGCCGCTTGAACGTCTGCTTCTGTACTTGCTTGTTGAATCTCTAATTGCTCGTCTGAGTGTAGCTCTTCTTCAGCCTGTTCTTTCATTTCTAGCTCAACTTGCGCTTGGCTCTCGGCTAACGCTTCTTGTTCTTCAGCTTTTGATGATTTTGGTAACACAAGGTTTAGCAGAACCGTCATGATGGTGCCTGTGGTAATGCCCGAGTGAAGGAAGTTGGCCAAATCATGTGGCAAGTGTTGCAGCAGTCTTGGTTCGAAAGTTACGGCTAAGCCAGAAGCCAAACCTACACAGATTACCAAGGCATTTCGTTTGGTGTCTGCGGCCTTGATCAACATGCGGATGCCCGCGTAAGCAATCATACCGAACATCACAAAGCCCACACCACCTAGAACAGGTTTCGGAATCGTGACGGCAATAGCGGCTAATTTCGGGAATAAACCACCTAAAATTAGTAAACCACCGGTTGCAGCTACTACATAGCGACTTGCTACACCTGTGATGCCTACAATGCCAACGTTTTGACTGAATGACGCCAATGGCATCGCTGTTAAAATAGAAGAGAGCGTACTACCAAGGCCATCGCCCAGTAATCCACGTTTTAGGTCTTTACCGCTGACTTGGGTTTGGCAGTTGTTGCCCAATGCCATGAAGTCTCCCGTCGCTTCGGCTATAACCACGATGTACACCAAGCTCATACTGATAATGGCGCTTGCAGAAAAGGTAAAGCCATACTTGAAGGGTTCAGGTCCGCCAACCCAAGCAGCAGAGCTGATTTGTTCAAGGTCGACCATGCCAAGCGATAGCGCCACAATGTAACCACCAGCTAAACCAATCACGATAGCTGAAGCGGCAACCGCGCCTTTACAGTAAACCGATACGCCAACCACAATCCCCAAAGAGACCAGTGCGAGAAACAGTTTAGGTAGCGTGGCGAATTGTTCCGTGTTGGCAGGAGAATCGCCAACCCAGTTCATGGCAACGGGTAAAATGGTTAAGCCGATTAGGGTAACCACCACACCACTTACCACGGTTGGGAACAGCTTACGAACCTTGTCCATGTAGAAGCTGGCACCAATTACCACGAATGAACCGATAAGCGCCGAGCCCATAATAGCGGCGACACCACCTTCGTTACCGATGGAAATAGCCACACCTAAAAAGGCAAAGCTCGAACCCATAACAACGGGCAATCGAATGCCAACAGGGCCAAAGCCAAGACATTGCGCGACAGTCACAATACCAGACGCCATTAGCGCTGCATTGATCAGTGAGACGATCTCTGTGTTGGGTAAGCCGATAGAGGCACCGACAATAAGAGGGACAGCGACGATGCCACCAATTGAGGCGAGCATGTGTTGTAAAGCAAGTAGAAGGGTTAGCCCATGAGGCGGTCTTTCATTAAGGGTGTACAGAAGTTTCATTTGATATTCCTCTGCCTGCGTTTCCGTTTACAGGCGATTGGCGGTCAAATAATGACTTCTACAAACTGCGTAGGGTCATAAAAAAGGTGCACTGAATCGGCAGGGGTTATGCTCTCTCGTCATCAATGCAATTAGCTTTCTTAAAAATCATGTGTTGCTTGGCTTGCGAACGAGCCAAGCAACGTTGTGAGCAATCAAGAAACGACTGCTCAGGAACTATAGGGTTAACCGATGAACACTAGCTTGGCGATGAAAATAGCCGCTAGGAAGTACATCGAGATAGACACATCTTTGGTTTTACCTGTCGCCAGCTTAAGCACGGTGTAGGTAATGAAACCCAGTGCGATACCATTCGCGATAGAGAAGGTCAGTGGCATCATCAGTGCAGTGATTGCAGCGGGAGCACCGTTGGTAAAGTCTTTCCAGTCGACGTGCTGCATACTGCTCATCATCACGAATGCAACGTAAATAAGAGCGCCAGACGTTGCGTAAGCAGGGATCATACCGGCTAGCGGTGATAGGAAAATTGCCGCTAAGAACAATACGCCAACCACAATTGCTGAGAGGCCTGTTCGTGCGCCTGCAGCAACACCGGCTGCACTTTCGACATAACTGGTTACTGGCGGACAACCCACACACGCACCTGCCACACTTGAAATACTGTCGGCTTTCAGTGCTTTGCTCAGACCTTCAATCTTGCCCGTTTCAGGGTTAGTTAGGTTTGCACGCTCAGCTACGCCCATCAAGGTACCGGCTGTATCGAACATGTTTACAAAAAGGAAAGCCAAGATAACGCTGATCATCGATACGTTCAGTGCACCTGCGATATCCATTGCCATAAAGGTAGGAGCTAGGCTTGGTGGTGCAGCGAAGAAGCCATCGTAGTGAACTAGGCCAAGCATCATGCCGACCAGCGTTACACTCAAAATACCAATAAGCACCGCGCCAAATACTTTGCGCTCACTCAGAACCGCAATAATCAAGAATGCGATAGCTGCAAGTAAGGCTTCTGGCTTGGTGAAATCACCCAGTGAAACCAAAGTCGCTGGATTTTCGACCACGATACCCGCTGTTTTTAAGCCAATTAGACCTAAGAACAGACCAACACCTGCAGTCATGGAATAGCGCAAGCTCTCAGGAATACTCTCGATGATCCATTGGCGGACTTTGTAGAAACTCATCCCGACAAACAAGATACCGGAAATAAACACCGCACCTAGCGCCACTTCCCAGCTGTAACCCATTTCGCTCACAACCGTGAAAGAGAAGAAGGCGTTCAAGCCCATGCCCGGTGCAAGGCCGACAGGCCAGTTCGCAAATAAGCCCATTAACAAACAACCAATCGCGGCACCAATACAGGTAGCGACAAATACTGCCCCTGCATCCATGCCTGAAGCGGCCATGATTTGTGGGTTAACGAAGATGATATAAGCCATGGTCGCGAAGGTGGTGACACCGCCGACTAACTCATTTTTTACGCTGCTTCCGTGTGCCTTAATCTTAAAGAGTTTCTCTAAAATTCCGTTGTTCGCATCTTGGTTGAGTATTTCTGTTTTACTCTCACTCATGTCTGCAAGTCCTTTTATGTTGTGATCCATTTATTGAATACAGCGAGATTTCAATATTAAGTTTTAAGGTTTTTCCTAGCTCTAACTCGTTATGAATAAGCTTTTCGAGGCTCATTTTTAAATTGTTAACGTTGTTAGTATTTTTATATGAGCGTGTTTAGTGAGTGCACACCTTTTGGGATGTACACATGTATCTGTTTATTATTGGGTGATTGAGCCTAGATCGGGATTCTAAGCATTGGGACTAACTGCCCCGATAAGTCGAGAAACTGTAAGGTGAGACTAAAAGCGGAACGTGGTAGTGCGCATCGGGATCATCCAAGCCGAAACGAATAACCACATCGTCTAGGAAAGGCACGCCATCTAATTCGACACCTTTGTTTTTGTAGTAATCGGCTACATAGAACACCAATTGATATTTCCCCGGTCGGAATTCATTCCCAGCCAGAATCGGCGCATCGGTACGGCCATCTGAGTTGGTGAGCACGGTCGCCAGCTTTTCTGTTGAGTCTTCGTTGACCTTATAAAGCTCTACCTTGATCTCTGCGCCAGGTAAGCCGTGTGTGGTGTCTAATACGTGTGTTGTTAATCTTCCCATAGTCCTTTAATAGCGCTTTTGGCGCTCCTCTGTTCCGTGGTTTGTTTGTCCATATCGACCTTGCAAAAGAGTGCAACTGGTCACTTTGTTATCACTAACTATGTACGAACTGTACACAATTAGTAAAGCGGATTGTTGGAAAAATGTTAACTATTGTGTCTTTTTTTCTGATTTTATAGATCCTGATTATCGTTTTTTGGTGAGATCGTTATTTATTAAGTTATTGTTTTTAAATTGTAAAAGTGTCTAAATTTAACTTGAATAACAAAATCTTTACATTGAGATAAATAATTGTATACAATAAATGCACAGGGGTAAGGTTGCTCGGTTTTGAAATAACCAATAGCGGAATCACCAATAGCAGAATCATATTGATGAACCAGCTAAACAGCGGCTAAGCCAACCACTTATGTTAGGAGTACTTGGATGAATAAGGATTATTCAAGAAATTTGATCGGTTACGGAGCTAACCCTCCCAACCCTCAATGGCCAGGTAATGCGCGCGTCGCGGTTTCTTTTGTATTGAACTATGAAGAGGGCGGTGAGCGTTGTTTGTTACATGGAGACGACGAGTCTGAAGCCTTTCTCTCAGAGATCCCGTCAGCACAACCGATCAAAGGCGAACGTCACATCAGCATGGAATCCATCTATGAATATGGTAGCCGAGCGGGTGTGTGGCGTGTTCTTCGCTTGTTCGATGAATATGAAATCCCACTGACTGTGTTTGCGGTCGCTATGGCAATTGAGCGTCACCCAGACGTAGCCAAAGCCATGGTCGAAGCGGGTCACGAAATCTGTAGCCACGGTTATCGCTGGATAGACTATCAATATATTGATGAGTCAGAAGAGCGCGACCACATGACTAAAGCTATCGAAATCATCCAACAAGTGACGGGTCAACGACCACAAGGTTGGTACACAGGTCGAACGGGGCCAAATACTCGTCGTTTAGTTGCAGAAGAAGGTGGCTTCCTTTACGACTCAGATGCCTATGACGATGACCTGCCTTATTGGCACACCGAAACCGGCCATCCACAACTGGTGATCCCATACACACTCGATGTAAACGATATGCGCTTCTCAACCGCGCAAGGTTTCAACTCGGGTGAGCAGTTCTTCCAATATCTAAAAGACACGTTTGACACCCTTTATATGGAAGGCGAAACCGCACCGAAAATGATGTCGGTTGGGCTGCATTGTCGTCTGATTGGTCGCCCCGGTCGTATTGCTGCATTAAGGCGTTTCTTAGATTACGTAAAACAGCACGACAGCGTGTGGCTATGTCGTCGAATCGATATCGCCAACCACTGGCACCAACATCACCCATACAACGAACAACAAAATTAGAACGAACAGCAAGGAGGCTTAACGTGACTGAATTTCGATCTTGCCAACCAACAACCATGAGTCGCGATATGTTTGTCGCGCACTTTGCTGATGTGTACGAACACAGCCCATGGGTTGCTGAAGCGGTGTATGACCAAGGTTTGAATGCCGAAGATGATCATATCGAGAATCTTCATCTGAAAATGGCATCGACCTTGTTAAATGCCGATCAAGGCAAACAGTTGGCTTTGATCAACGCTCACCCAGATTTAGCGGGAAGAGCAGCAGTAAACGGCGAACTCACTGAGTCGTCGACAAAAGAACAAGCGGGGGCGGGCATTGATCAATGCAGCGCCGAAGAATTTGAAAAATTCACTTCTTACAACAACAGCTACAAAAGTCGCTTCAATTTCCCTTTTATCATGGCGGTGAAGGGAGCCAATCGTTACCAAATTCTTGAGTCGTTCGAGATGCGATTAGGAAATGATAGTGAAACTGAGTTTGCTACGGCGATTCAAGAGATCAACAAGATCGCGATGTTTCGTCTCTGGGATATGTAAGTTAACGGAGTTAACAGCTATCTCAGCCCAGTCTTAGTGCGCTAAAGGTTTGATTTGTAAAAACATAAGCCACTAAGTTCTCATTTTATTATTACTTGATTAATTTCATAGGATTACACGGACATGACCCATAAATTTGAACAGTACATAAACCTTGCAGACGAAAAACTCGGCGCAGAAGCTATCTTCGCAACCGACGATTTTTTCGCAGATAAAAGCCGTCTACTCAGCCACGCAGCACCAGAGTGGAAAGACGACTTATACGACGACAACGGCAAGTGGATGGATGGCTGGGAAAGCAGACGCAAACGTGGCGAAGGTTACGACTACTGTGTCGTTCGCCTTGGCCTAGCTGGCACCATTGCTGGCGTTGATATTGATACCTCATTCTTCACAGGTAACTTCCCACCTTCGGCATCAATCGACGCATGTTATTCACCACAAGGTGAGCCAACTGACTCAACAGAGTGGCAAGAAATTCTGCCTTCAATGGCACTACAGGGTGATCATCATCATCTTGAAGACATCGAAAGTGACCAAGTATTTACACACCTACGTTTGAACATCTACCCAGACGGTGGTGTCGCACGTCTACGTATTTATGGCCGACCAAGCGTGGATTGGGACGCAATAGACTCTCAGCAACAAGTCGACCTAGCAGCCGTTGAACACGGTGGCCGAGCACTCGCATGTAGCGATGAGCACTACGGCAACAAAGCCAACATCTTAGGCCCAGGCCGCGGTGAAAACATGGGTGATGGCTGGGAAACAGCACGTCGTCGTACACCGGGTAATGATTGGGTAATCGTGGCACTAGGCCACCCAGGAAACATCGAACGTATCGTTGTGGATACGGCACACTTCAAAGGTAACTACCCAGACAGCTGCTCAATCCAAGCGGCTTACGTGAAAGGTGGTACCGACGACCAAGTGGAAACACAAAGCCTATTCTGGCGTGAACTCTTGCCTGCACAAAAGCTACAAGCGCACGAGATTCACGAATTCATTTCTGAGGTAAACGACCTTGGTGCGATTACCCACGTACGTGCAAACATATTCCCAGATGGTGGCATCAGCCGTTTGCGTCTATTTGGTACGAAAGCGAAATAGGTAAGGAAATGAGTATGAGTAATGGAATACGTCGTTTATCTATCGAACCGTTAACCAAGCAAGCTTTTGCAGAGTTTGGCGATGTTATTGAGTCCGATAATAGTGATTTCTTCATGATCAACAGTGGATCAACACGTCGCTACCACAAGCTAGCGGCAACGGATGTGCAAGACCAAGACGGAGAAGCGATCATCAGCATCTTCCAGGCCACACCGTTGAGCTACCCACTGACCATCGAAATGTTAGAGCGTCATCCACTTGGCTCTCAGGCATTCGTTCCATTACTTGGTCAACCCTATTTAATTGTTGTTGCACCAAAAGGCGATAACCCAACGTTAGCCAATAGCCGAGCTTTCTTAAGCAACGGCCGTCAAGGAGTGAACTATCACAAAGGGGTGTGGCATCACCCAGTTCTCGCGCTCACCGATCAAGACCAGTTCTTGATTGTCGATAGAGGCGGAGAAGGTCATAACTGTGATGAAGTTTATTTCGACAGCGACCGAGTGGCATTGCATTTGGACGATCTGCCAACGGAAGGCAACAAGGAAGAGCAACGCTTAGCTAAAGCGTTGTGATACAGGAGTTTATTATGGATCCGCATATTACAGAGTGGTTGAATTTAGCGATTCGCTGGATTCACATGATTGTTGGTGTTGCGTGGATAGGCGCATCATTTTACTTTGTTTGGTTAGAGAACAACCTTAACCGAGTTAACCCTAAAACGGGCCTTTCAGGCGACTTATGGGCGATTCACGGCGGTGGTATTTATCACCTAGAGAAGTACAAACTCGCGCCACCAGAAATGCCAGAGCACCTGCACTGGTTCAAATGGGAAGCCTACTTCACGTGGATTACCGGTGTGTGTCTACTGGGTGTGGTTTACTACCTTAACGCTGAAATTTACCTGATTGCACCGGGCTCTGGCCTTGATTCAACAACGGCAATCGCGATTGGTATTGGTTCATTCGTTGCCGGTTGGTTTATCTACGACTTACTGTGTGACTCACCATTAGGCAAGACCCCGGTACTGCTTGGCGTTGTTCTGTTTGTACTGCTCGTCGCTGCGACCTATGGCCTAACTCAAGTGTTCAGTGGTCGTGGTGCTTACATCCACGTGGGTGCCATCATTGGTACCATCATGGTGGGTAACGTATTCCGCGTTATCATGCCTGCACAGCGTAACTTGGTGAAAGCGATTGAAGAGAAACGCGAACCGGATCCAGCACTGCCTGCGAAAGGTCTACTGCGCTCTCGTCACAACAACTACATGACACTGCCAGTGCTGTTCATCATGATCAGTAATCACTTCCCAAGCACTTATGGCTCGGAATATAACTGGCTGATTCTTGCTGGCTTAGCGATCTTCAGTATCTTGGTGCGTCACTATTTCAATACACGTCATGGTAGTCAGAAGTTTGCATGGACTGTGCCAGTAGCGGCATTGGGTATGATTACTCTCGCGTTTGTTACCTCACCTTACGCGAAAAAACAGATGACTCCGGTTGTGCAAGCGCCAGTGGTTCAAGAAGCGCAAGTGAGCGCGACAGAATCGGCTCCAGAAGAATTTGCTGCGAGCAGTACCGCTTCTGCAACGACTGATGCTCAACAGGCTCCAGCACACGCAACGCAATCTGCGAGCGCAGGCGTTAGCTTTGAAACCATCAACAAAGTCATTCAAGAGCGTTGTTCTGTGTGTCACTCATCAACCCCTAGCCACGCCGCTTTTGCTGCTGCGCCAGGTGGTGTGATGTTTGATACGCCAGAAGAGATCAAAGCAAACGTACCAAGAATTGTTGCTCAAACGGTAACAACCAAGGTGATGCCGCTTGGCAACATGACTCAAATGACTGATGAAGAGCGCGCACTCATCGGCACTTGGGTAGAGCAAGGCGCGACGCTTCAATAACCGTACTTTGCAATAACAGTACTCAGCATCCTTTACCTAAGAGCATGAGTCTTAGGTGAGGCTTGGGGAGAGTTTGGTTTACGGGCACGCGCCAAACTCATCCCACCCTGTTTCCCCGGTTCCTATAACCGGGGCTTTTTGTTTTTGGACCATCGGGTATAGGAAAGGCGAATTAAGCGGATTTGCGAGATTGAATATTACAAACGGCATAGCCAATACAGTGATAAATACAGTCGAGCACTTCTTGTTCTTTACCTTGGATTTTGGCTTGCAGCCCTTTGATGCCTTTCTCGGTTGGCATAATAGGGCCGAATGCGACAATGGCCGCTACAAAACTAGGTTCGTTATCAATGGCTTTCTGCCATGTCTTAGAGAAGGCCGCGGTTGACTCGTAGTTTAAGTGCTCATTGATGATCTTCGCAAAAAGAGGCTCAAGCTCTTTAGCAATATCAGCTTTCCTATCGAAGTGAGCATTAATCCCTGACTTAGACACTCCGGCTTTCTTAGCAATATAAGCAAAGGTTGCCTTGTCGAAGCCTTCATTTAATGCGATATCAAATGCAGCATCGATGATCTTTTGGCGTGTAATAATCGCTTGTGCAGCGCTTGCTCTTCCCACTCTTGCCTCCGAACGTTGGATGATAGTTGTGTTTTATGTGCCATCGATAATAAGCAGTAACAGGCCGTAGAATAAAGGCACAAAGCTTGCGATACAATCGATCGTTAAGTCACTGAACATCAATGGCTCAAAAAGACCTCATCGAGTTCATGCTATTGAAATTATACATTTAGCATATAGAATAGAGGTTGTTAACCTTTATTTTTTAAAAGGCGTGAAATGATGACCAACCTGATACATTCCCCATTGAGCAGTCACAAACTGAATAGTGCAACGGATTACATCAACACCACGTTTTCAGCGAATAAAACTGACTTGTCAGCCAAGTTAGATAGCCAAAAGCAAATTGTTATCTCATCGTCGAATGGAACGGTATTAAAAAGGATTCAAGGGGAAGATGTGGTTAAGAAAATGAACAAAATAGATCTGTACGTATAGCGGTTTCTACTAGCGTTCAAGGTTGTAGAAAGTCCTTTTTCTAAACCAGTTTCATTGCTATTCAGTCGTGTTAAATGCGCTCAAGCCACTAGAAAGTGTAACTGACCCCAACATTCCCAATAACCGATGTTGTACTCTCAAGTATCGGACTTTTCTCGATTTCAGAGTCGAGGTTTTCATATCTAACCCCACCCGTTAAACGTAATTGTTTTGATAAGTGCATGTAACCGGTCAAACCGACAAAGTAACGTCCACTCCAGTTTGGGTTAAATTCTTCAAAGCGGGTATTGGCTGCTTCAGACGCTGACACACCGTACAAATGCTCATTCAATTTATCGCTATTGAGTGAATATCCTATCGCTGGGATCAAACCAAATGGCCCCATATTGATGTGGTAGCTGTAACGAGTTTCTGCATAAAGGCCATTGTGAACTGAACCAATATCGGTACCCATGCCTGCTCTGAGCTCTCCAACATTCGTCGTCAATACATAAGCTAAGCCACCCATGAATGAAGGATCGCGATCATTCAGCTTCTTGATATCGGGATCATCGGATTCCTTCGCGTCTAAGGTGCGAGGATCGTAGGCCGCAAAGATAACGAGATTGTTCACGCTGCCTTTTGGAGCCAAGCGATAGCCAGCTTGGACACCTTCAATGAAAAAATGGCCATTATCGTAACTAATGAGAGGGAACTGCGTAACTTCTGTATCGCCTCCCTTGTAAACATTTGGCGAGTAACTGGCGGTTAGGCCTACGCCAATTTCAGCATTAATTGGTGCCGATAAAGACATGGCTAAAATGAGGGTAGTGAGTGCTGCTTTTTTCATGTTTTGCTCTTGTAAGGGGTGACCCTATGTTCAAATTTAGGAACCCAACGTCAATAGAGTTGAGCGGTTATTCTGACTTTTGGTTACGAAGTAGCTTGACGATAAGTCTGACTAAACGTAGACTTCAAAAAAATAAAGGATGACGCCCCTTATTTTGGGCGAGTATAACAACAGTTCGTTGGCTTTGGCTAATTAATAATTAGCGATAGAACAAAAATTACGGCCAAATAAAGGGTGTTAACCTTTAAATTATCATTAAATATTAGTGTGTTACTGATGATGTTAGAGTCATCGAGGCTTATTTCTGGAGAGAGTGATGGGAGAAGAAGTGGAACCAATTTACGTTTTTCTTGGTATTAGCAGCATCGTGATGACTGTTCTATGCATTGTCGCTGCATTTCTGGTTTATCGCATGATCAAGCGGAATATAGAGGATAGATGATGGCTTTCTCTGATTGAATCGTTGCCAAAGTAAGACACGACATTTCAACAACCATTTGCCAATCCCTCAACTAGGACATCAGCTTTAGATGAGGTTTCGGGGGAGTTTGATCGCAGGCATACGTCAGACTCATTTTCCCCATCTTCCCCCGGCTCCTATCGCCGGGGATTTTTTGTTTTTGAACAAGAGAAAGCAGAAATATTATTCACTTGGTGACTCCATATGCATATGTGGTTTAGAGTGTTTGTACTTAGAGTTAGCTAGGTTCAGAAAGATAATATGAAGAGAGATTTGGAGTTAGTTGTAATTATTCTTAAGCTACTTGAAAGTAGACAAGAAATATCGATGATTCAGGGGCTACAAGTTCCAAATTATGATGACCAAATAGTGTCTTATCATTTACGAAGAATGTTTGAAGCTGGCTTGTTAGACGCTGAAAAAGTTGTTTCAACTACGACACCCGAGAGAATAATATCAGTCTACCCGTTTGGGTTGTCTTGGGAGGGACATGAGTTCCTAGACAGTATTAGTTCGGAGTCAGTTATGTCGAAAGTTAAGTCTAAACTAGGTGGAGTGATTATTGATGTACCGTTTTCGGTGGTAAAGTCTCTCGCTTTAAATTATGCAAAAGAAAGGTTTGGCTTGTAATACTTTGTTTCTATGAATCAATTTAGGCTTCGAATTTAAAGATAATCAACAAGCAGCGATATAACTAGGTAGGAATAGAGCCAATATGGATATTGCCGTACTAACATTTGATGGATTTAATGAGCTGGATTCTTTCATCGCATCGGGTATTTTGAACCGAATGAAAGAGTTTGGCTGGAATGTGCAGATTACTAGCCCCACTGAATCAGTGACTTCAATGAATGGAGTCACAATTCAATCTCAGCAACCTCTGGAGTTTGCCAATACTGCTGATGCCGTGTTGTTCGGTAGTGGCATGCTGACCCGCGATATCGCCCAAGATGCTAAATTACTCTCAAGGTTAAACCTTAACCCACAAACACAATTGCTTGGCGGTCAATGTTCAGGGACTTTGTTAATGTCGGTATTGGGATTGCTGAATCAGGTTCCAGCTTGTACTGATTTAACAACGAAGCCATGGGTAATTGAATCCGGCGTGACTGTGTTGGATCAGCCGTTTTATGCGGAAGGAAACATTGCTACAGCAGGCGGCTGCTTGTCATCCAAATATCTAGCTGCATGGGTTATCAGTAAACTCGCAGATCAAGCGCATGCCGAAGCTGCAATTCACTATGTTGCGCCTGTTGGTGAGAAAGAAGATTCTGTGAATCATTGCATGTCAGTGGTGAGCGCTTACCTTTAAGAGCTATTCTTTACGTGTGTAGTTCTGTATAAGATACTTAATATGAATCTCTACCCATGGCATTTTCTGTTCCAAATTGACTTTAATTAGGACAGAAAATGGAAGACTTGATAGTCGCGTATTTTAGGGCGTTAAGCGCATTCTTCAGATATATGTTTCAGTCGCTCGTGATCGAATTTATTGGTTATGGTTATGGTTCTGGCTGGATAGTTTGTAAAGTCTTCACATTAGGGCGTTTCCCCTCATTGATTCCAAGTGAAAAAGAGCGAACCAGAATCTCTTATATCGGGGCGATTAGCATTGCGCTATTTCTGTTAGCTATTGGTGTGTTCAATAGTTTTTAATGCTTAGAGCCAGTCATAGAAGTGAGGAAGTATGAAATTCTACCCTGCTGAACAATACCAAACGGCTTGTCATGAAATGTTTGCTCGATATGAGCGTGACATCAGAAAGCTGATACCTAACGCGAGAGTCGAGCATGTAGGCGCATCTTCTATTCCATCCGCCGTATCTAAGGGCGATTTAGATATCTTCGTTGGAGTTGAGCTTGGCGAACTTGAGGATGCTATAGAGCGACTTACAACACTCGGCTTTAAAGAGAAACTCGATACGTTAAGAACATCAGAACTGTGTATGTTGGAATCTACATCCGTTGATGATATGGCCTTGCAAGTGGTCACTAATGGTTCTGAGTTTGAATGCTTTCTAACGTTTCGTGACAAGCTACGTGTGAATCCGGCATTAGTGGAGCAATACAACACCCTCAAAATGTCTTGTGAAGGTTGGCCACAAGATGAGTACCGTGAAAAGAAAGCGCATTTCATTGAGCATGTATTGGCTTTGAAATAGCACCAGTGCGCCTCACCTCTCATCGTCCAATTGATAAAAATATTATTAATACAAACTGTTAAGTAAAAAATCATTGCCTCTGGGAATTTACTTTCTTAAATTCCCTTCTACCTATCTTATTGCGTTTCATAGTCGAAATTTAAGCAACTAAGCTCACATATATTGCATGGTGTATTAGTTTTGGCATTTGCTTGTGTTATGTTTTTCTCGATTTTATAAAGCGTATCTTATCTATTGAAAGCAAAGTGTTTTCTTTCGAATTAATTTCAAGATTTGTCTATCAGTACATCAGCCTAACGCTATCAAAAATCGATTTCTCGACGTTCATAATCAATATCACTTTAGGAAAGGACATGTCTGAAGTAGTAGAAAATACACCCGAAATTGTGCTCGCATCTCGATGGTCTCGCGTTTGGGCGTTTGTTATCGATGGCCTCATTTATGCGGCTGCTATGATTCCAGTTGCTTTATATACCAATTTGTTCGATCGAGCCGTTTCTAATGGGGCGTTGAACTACACGAACAAATAATGATGTTTATTTATGGCTGGGTGGTGTTCCTCTTGTGTCATGGCTACTTACTGCAAAAAAAGGGACAAACGATCGGAAAAAATGTAATGGAAATTGCGATTGTTGATATGGACGGTAAGCAAATAGGACTGTTCAACATAGTGATCAAACGAATCTTACCTATGAGCATCTTTGTTTATATTCCTGTTATTGGTCAGTTTATATCGATTCTTAATTACCTGTTTGTTTTCCGCAAAAATAGACGCTGCTTGCATGATTTAATCGCAGGCACTCAGGTGGTTAGTGTGGCGGTACCTAGAAACCTAGATTTCAGTACTATCGAATAATTCCAAAGTAAGCTTTGTCTCGGTAATTACATGCTCAAATAAACAGCGCCAGCGCCAATTCTTGGTGCTGTTTTTACTTTCCTCTTACACTCTTTTCTAATATCGAACCTAGTATCAATTTACTCTTTGTCATACAGGCAAGTAACTCATTATGAAGCACTTCTTCGATAGCGAACTCATGCTCTCTAGCTCCTTGAATTTCGTTTTGCTATCACTAGGGCTAACGCTCATCTTACATATTCCAATTTGGTGTGGGTTCAACTTGAGCCGACGCAAATGGAAGCTTATGGATTATTTATGGCCGCTGTTGGCGGGTATCGGCATGCTGGGTGCAGTGTCTGAAATTCGGGCATCGGTAGCCGGTGATTGGGTCGAGACTGAACAAACTAGAGCAGTCACTATTTTAGAGTCGATTCAGCAGTTTTCTTTGGATAAATTAAGAAGCGACATCTGTACAGGTCAGCCATCTTTAGACGCTAATGGACAGCACCATGAAGCGTGTTTGTGGTATTTGAACACGGCTATTACATTCAAAGATGTCGATTTCACTCTGTTGCCCAACGCCGCTGATTTTACGGTTCCTGCGCCTAGCGTATCGCTGGTGGAAAGCGACGCCGTGTGGGTGAGTGGAATGCTGAGTCAGTATGAAAAACAGAAGAACCAATACATTAAAACCAGAGAAGCGCAGGTGAAGCAGCCACTAGAAAGCATCTTCTGGTATGTGAGTCCTTACTTGGTCTGCTTCGCAATTGCGTTGCGTTTGACGAAAGTGACTGCAGAGCTCAAATTAGATAAATGCGTAAAAAGCTAACTCGATAAAGACAGCGCGAACGACAGTAATATCGGTAGCGTTACTACGCTTAAGAAGTTGCCGAACAACACCATAGACGCGACCTTAGGTGGCTCGACATTGAAGCGTTCTGCGAACAGATAGTTCATCACGGCGGGTGGCAGCATGGTGAACAGCACCATCATTTGTAGGTGTAGCGTAGGCAG
This sequence comes from Vibrio sp. Scap24, assembly GCF_013394185.1. Lineage (NCBI taxonomy): Bacteria > Pseudomonadati > Pseudomonadota > Gammaproteobacteria > Vibrionales > Vibrionaceae > Vibrio > Vibrio sp. Scap24. The sequence goes on from NZ_CP041333.1 coordinate 314,135, forward strand.
CGGAATAAAGAAGTAGATGATGGTAAAGGCGATGGCGCCAGTAAATAGCGATTGAGCCGTGCACAACAAGCCGACTTTTAATCCGCTCAGCCTCAAGTTGACCATTTGCGAACCCAGCGACAACAGCATGATTGGGACAGCAGCCTGCCCAAGCAGCGAAGTGGCTTCGTAGATTGGATTCCACACCGCAATGCCAGATAGGTTCAACGTCATCGCTAATGCGGCGGCTAAGAATATCGGCATTTTGAGGATCTGCTTGATCGGATTACCTTCGCTTAGTAGCGCTAAACCGACACTAATGTGCACACATGCCGATACCACAAACAATAATACCGCAGGGGCCAATGCGCTTTCGCCAAAGGTATAAGTGAACAGGGGAATGGCGAGGTTGCCACTGTTGCGGAACATGTGTGGCGGAGCCCAAGCTTTGAAGTTGAGCTTAAAGATCTTACAGATTGGAATCATCAATAAGGCTGGCACTAACACTGCGACCAGAGAGGCTGAGATAAGTGGCAGTTGCTCGGTGTCGAGGGGCATGGTGGTCAGCGACGCAAACACCAAAGCAGGAATACAGACATCCATGTTAATGCGATTGATCGGTTTGAAATCGGGCTTGAGCCAACGGCCGACCGCAAAGCCAGCACTGGCTAAAGCAAAAACGGGAAACAGAATGCTGACGACCTGTTCGAACATAGAATTCCTTTCTAGATTGAGTGCTTCCATTTAGCTGAGAAACGAATGTTTAAGAGAGACGCTAAAGTGAAGTATGAAGTCGATATGTATAAACATTAACCTATCAATATAATGACTTGGCGTCACCGAAGATCGTTGTCTGTGAGCGGTTAATTTATATTTCTTTGAATGAAGCACAAAAAAGACCAGTGGCATCAGCAACTGGTCTTTAAAGGCTAGATAAATCTGGACGGATTTTTAATTAACGACGGCTGTCGCTGTCTAGCGATTGTTACTCGGTTTTCAGTCTAGCTAACGAGCTTCTTGTAGTCTTTGAAGTTCACATCGTAGGTTTTCTCACCATAGATGTAAGTCTCGCTGACGGTTCTGTCGTCGCCCAAACTCATTAGCACAAACAGCTTTTCTTCAAGCTTGGTTGCTTGTTCCATTCTAAAGCGCATCAATTGTGTGGCGTGTAAGTCGAGTACCACGAAATCGGCTTCTTTACCGACTTCTAAGTTACCGATCTTGTCTTCTAAATGCAGGGAGCGTGCGCCACCTAATGTTGCCAAGAACAGCGATTTGGCTGGGTGCAGCTTCTTATGTTGAAGCTGCATGATCTTGTAGGCTTCACTCATGGTTTGCAGGATTGAGAAGCTAGTGCCTGCGCCTACATCAGTACCCATACCAACACGAATGCCGTGCTCTTCCATTTCGGGTAATCGGAATAAACCTGAGCCTAAGAACAGGTTTGAGGTTGGACAGAAAGCGATAGCAGATTCGGTATCCGCTAGGCGCTTACACTCGCAGTCAGACAAGTGAATGCCATGGGCGAATACTGAACGTTTGTGCAGTAGGCCATAGTGGTCATACACATCTAAATAGCTGTCGCGCTCTGGGAACAGTTCTTTTACCCATTCAATCTCTTTTTCGTTTTCAGAAAGGTGCGTGTGCATGTACACATCTGGGTACTCTTCTAGCAGTTTACCAACGGTAGCCAATTGCTCTGGTGTGCTGGTTGGCGCAAAACGAGGCGTTACGGCATAAAGTAAACGGCTGCGGTTATGCCATTTCTCAATCAGTTCTTTGGAGTCAGCGTAGCCAGATTCTGGGGTGTCGGTGAGGTAATCAGGCGCGTTGCGATCCATTAAAACCTTACCCGCGATCATACGTAGGTTGCGCTTCTCGGCTTCTTCAAAGAATACGTTAACTGACTCTTTGTGTACCGTGCCAAAAACCAGTGCTGTAGTAGTACCGTTACTTGCTAATTCGTCTAGGAATAGCTTCGCCACTTTGTGTGCATAGACTGGGTTTTTGAAGCGTTTCTCTTCTGGGAAAGTGTAGTTTTCTAACCAATCAAGTAGCTGCTCACCGTAAGACGCGATCATCCCCGTTTGAGGGTAGTGGATGTGCGTATCAATAAAGCCAGAGGTGATCAGTTTATCTTTGTACTCTTTTACTTCGAGTGTTTTAGGCTGGCGAGCCAATACTTCATCGGCATGGCCTAAGTCGACGATGTGGCCGTTCTCTACCACTAAAACACCGTCTTCAAAATAGTTGTAAGACTCATCGATGCCGACGTCTTTTGGATCGGCTACGCTATGTAAAATACTGGCGCGATAAGCTTTGCGTTGCGTTGTCATGTTTACTTCCTTTTAATGACTTCAGCGACGTGATGGCCACTGAAGCTTTGCGACTTGTGTTAGGCGATCTTCTCTTCCAATGGTGGTTCGCCTACATCGCTTGGTTGACTGTGTTGATCGGTCAAATCCTGATTTCGATATTGTTTGGTTGGGCGCTTTTGTTCAAGCGCTTGGCCTTGATAGTGTGCGATCAGTTCACCCGCAACCGATACCGCAATTTCAGCCGGATGTTTGCCGTTCACGGCGCTAATGCCAATCGGGCAAATCATGGTTTCGATTTGTTCTTGGCTGTAGCCGCGTTGCTCTAAGCGGAAGTCGAACTTCTTACGTTTGGTAAGCGAACCAATCATGCCGAAGTAACGGCTGTCTTCACGGTCGATAATGGCTTTAGTTAAGTCGAAATCAAGCTGGTGGTTATGCGTCATCACAAGGTAATAGCTGTTCGGCGGCATATGTTTCACTTCTCCGACAGGGTCGTCTGAGACAAGTTTTTTCACACCGTGTGGCAGTGCTTCAGGGAATACCTCTTCGCGTTCATCAATCCAGGTCACACGGAAGGGCAGGGTCGCGACAATGTGCAGCAGCGCTTTGGCAACGTGGCCAGCGCCGAACAACACAAGGTGATTCTGCTGAGTGCCTATTGGTTCAAAGCTCAATGTAGCCATACCGCCACAACACTGGCCTAAACGAGCACCTAGGTTGAAGCGTTCCACTTTGAGTGATTTTTCGCTGGCAATCAGCATTTCGCGCGCCATTTTAGTGGCCACATGTTCAAGGTGACCACCACCAATCGTAGCGATGATTCGGTCACGAGTGACAAGCATCTTGGTACCCGCATCACGCGGCACTGAGCCTCTGTCTTCAAGAACCGTCACCATTACACATGGCTCGTAGTTCTCTTCCAGTTTTGCCAGTTCGTGAATCCAATTATCCTTAAACATATGTCCTCCTAAATCCCTTCCTTGCTTTCCTAGCTATTCATTACGCCCTAAGCCGTTTCTGATTGTGCATCGACCGAAGTCTTAGCCGTTTCAGTTACTTCCTGAATCGCCATCAGAATGCGTTCTGGCGTTGCGGGTGTGTTGAGCTTAGGAATCGCACCATCGACAGCGACATAGCTAATCGCATCTTTCAGTGCACTCCATACCGACATACCCAACATGAAAGGTGGTTCACCCACGGCTTTCGAGTTGAAGACGGTGTCTTCTGGGTTGCTGCGGTTTTCCAAAAGGTGCGTTCTGAAATCAATCGGCATATCAGCAATCGCAGGGATCTTGTAACTCGCCGGGCCGTTGGTCATTAATCGGCCTTGCTGGTTCCAAACCAACTCTTCCGTTGTTAACCAACCGACACCTTGCACAAAGCCGCCTTCGACTTGGCCGATATCAATCGCTGGGTTCAATGAAGCGCCCACGTCATGCAGGATATCGACTCGCAGAATCTTGTTCTCGCCGGTTAGGGTATCGATGATGACTTCTGAACAAGAGGCACCATACGCGTAGTAGTAGAACGGGCGACCGCGCGCTTTCTCGTGATCGTAATAGATCTTTGGAGTGCGGTAGAAGCCAGTGCTCGATAGCGAAATTTGATTAAACCAAGCCAGTTCAACAAATGAGTTGAAGGTCATGATCTCATCGCGGATCTGCACCATGCCGTTCTTGAACATCACCTCTTCAGGCCACACTTTGAAGTGCGAAGAAGCGAAGTCGATCAGGCGCTGCTTAATGGTTATTGCGGCGTTTTGCGCGGCCTTACCGTTGAGGTCGGCGCCCGATGAGGCTGCGGTTGGTGATGTGTTCGGAACTTTGTCTGTGTTTGTAGCGGTGATCTGGATACGTTCGACATCGACTTGGAACTCCTGTGCAACGATTTGTGCCACTTTGATGTTCAAGCCTTGCCCCATTTCCGTACCACCGTGATTCAAATGAATACTGCCATCGGTGTAGATATGGATGAGCGCACCTGCTTGGTTCAAGAAAGTCGCAGTAAACGAGATGCCGAATTTCACTGGCGTGATCGCTAGACCTTTCTTCAAGATAGGGCTTTGCTTGTTGAACTCAGCGATTTCTTTACGACGTGCGTGATAGTCACTGCTGCGTTCAAGCTGTTCGGTTATCTCAGGTAAAAAGTTGTCTTCAACGGTTTGGTAGTAATGGGTCACGTCACGGCCTTCTTCGCCGTAGTAGTTCGCCTTACGTACTTCCAAAGGATCTTTTTTCAGGTAACGCGCAATCTCGTCCATGATGTGTTCAATAGTCATCATGCCTTGCGGGCCACCAAAGCCACGGTATGCGGTGTTCGATGCTGTGTTGGTTTTGCATCGGTGACCGACCACTGTTGCATCGCCTAGGTAATAAGCGTTGTCCGAGTGGAACATCGCACGGTCGACGATAGAGCTTGATAAGTCTGGTGAGTAACCACAGTTACCTGCAACGGTAATGTCGGCACCTTGAATCACACCATTGTCGTCAAAACCGACGGTGTATTGATTGTAGAACGGGTGGCGTTTACCGGTTTGCTGCATGTCTTCATTACGCAGCAGGCGCATTTTGGTCGGTCGGCCTGTAAGGTGGGCAATAACCGCTGCCATACAGGCTGGAGAGGCCGCTTGAGTCTCTTTACCACCGAAACCACCACCCATACGACGCATATCAATCACGACTTTGTGCATCGGTACGCCAATCACTTCCGCAACCAGCTTTTGAACTTCAGTCGGGTTTTGAGTCGAGGTGTAGACGATCATGCCGCCATCTTCGGTTGGTATTACGCTACTGATTTGGGTTTCTAGGTAGAAGTGTTCTTGGCCGCCGATCTCTAGGTCGCCAGAGATCACGTGTTTCGCTTTTGCCAGCGCGGCTTTCGAGTCACCACGCTGTTGAGTGTGGCTCTCTGTCACGAAGTGCTCTTTTGCTAGCGCTTCTTTGACATCAAGGATGGCAGGTAGCTCTTCGTATTCAATAATGGCTGCGTGTGCGGCTTTGCGTGCGGTTTCTAGATCGTTAGCTGCCACGGCAATCACGGGTTGGCCATAATATTCTACTTTGCCGTCTGCAAGCAGTGGGTCACCCGGTAGGATTGCACCAATATCCAGCTCTCCCGGTACGTCTTTGGCTTGAATAGCAATAGCTACACCTTCAAAGTCGTAACACGGTGATACGTCGATCTTAGTGATCTTCGCGTGTGCTTGAGTACTCAGGCGTGCGTACACGTGCAGTTGATTTGGGAACTCTAGGCGGTCGTCAATGTACACCGCTTCGCCCGTGACTTGCTTGGCTGCACTGTCGTGTTTAACGCTTTTACCTACGCCAGTTTTTAGGTCTTGTTTTGCAATGGTAACCATCTCTTCGTGGGTCATCGCATGCTTGTTCGAATTAGACATAAGACGTTACCCTTGTTTCGATTTGGTTGTTTTTGTTCTGCTGTTCAATGAAGTAGCGACGCAACATATTGGCTGCCGACAATGAACGGTATTCTTGGCTTGCACGGAAATCGGATAGCGGCTCAAAGTCGTTATACAGTTCCTGCATCGCTAACTTAATATTAGCGTCTGTCCACGGTTTGCCTAATAACGTGTTTTCACAACGCGCCGCGCGCTTAGGCGTTGCAGCCATACCACCAAAGGCGATACGAGCGTAAGAAACCTTGCCATCTTCAATTTGAATATCGAACGCACCACACACCGCAGAGATGTCATCGTCTAAACGTTTAGACAGTTTGTAAGCTCGGAAGCTGTCGTTAGCTGGCTTAGGAATGATGATCTGCTCAATGAACTCACTCTCTTTTTGCGCCGTCACTTTGTAGCTGATGAAGTAATCTTCAATCGGCATGGTGCGTGACTCATCGCCACAACGAAGTTTTATCTTCGCGTTAAGGGCAATCAGCAGAGGAGGGGTGTCACCGATAGGTGAAGCATTAGCAACATTACCGCCAATGGTGCCTTGGTTACGTACTTGTAGGGAAGCAAAGCGGTGCAGTAGCTCACCAAAATCTGGGTAGTGTTTTTTCAGTAGTGCGTAAGAGTCACTGATTGGAAGGTTGGCACCAATGATTAAGTCGGTGTCGGTCTCTTCGCACACCTTCATGTCTTCAACAAGGTTTACGCTGATCAGTGTTTCAATCTCGCGATGGAATTGTGTCACTTCCAATGCTAAATCCGTGCCGCCAGCAACCAGCTTCGCGTTCGGATGTGCTTGAAAAAGCTTGGCCAGCTCATCCGTGCTTTTCGGGGAAAAAGCGGTGAGGTGACCAAGGCGTAAGTTGGCCTCGGTGTCTTGAATATCTTCTAGCTTCTTGATGGTGTTGCGTTCCAGTTCAGCAAATTGGTCGATCAAAGGTTGGTCTGTTGAAAGCGACATCGCAGCATCAACAATCGGGCGGTAGCCAGTACAACGACATAAGTTACCCGCCAGGGATTCCATGACATCTTCTTTGCTCGCATCGGGTTTGTTCTTGCCTAGCGCAAACATCGACATGATGAAGCCCGGCGTGCAGTAACCACATTGTGAACCGTGAAAATCAACCACCGCTTTTTGCACTGGGTGCAGTGACTTATCTCGGTTTTGTAGATCTTCTACTGTGATTAGCTGTTTACCATGCAGCGCTGAAACGAACGTAAGGCAAGAGTTCACCGAGCGGTATTGCAGCTGTCCATCCACTACTTCACCTAAAACGACGGTACATGCGCCACAGTCACCAGACCCACAACCTTCTTTGGTACCGGTTTTATTAACCTTGGTACGAAGGTAATTGAGCACTGTCATATTCGGCGACAGATTGTCTTCACGTCTTATTTCCTGATTGAGCAAAAAAGTAATCAAGAGACCTCCTTGTAAATCGACATTTTTCCATGTGTATTCTTTTTGACTTCTAGGTCAATAATTATCCATCCTGACCCTGTGGTCAACTATTTATTTACAAAAATGCAACAACATTGCGACTTGGTAGATTGTATACAATCTAATTTTATCTTTAGTTGCTTGTTTTATTGGGATTTAAATTGGAAGTGCTGAGTTTTGTGGTGTGAATGAATTAATGACTATGTATACAAAATAAAGACAAGAATTTTGGCATTAGGGAGCAAATGCTATAGAGGCTAAGAGCACTATTCTGTTCAGAATCGAGAGTATTTTGAGGCGAAAGTGCGCCGATCTTCGCGTCTATCATTATGGGGAGAGCATAAAAAAGAGAAGTAAACGCAGAGGCTTACTTCTCTCCCGTCTTGTTAACAAAAGGTTGTTAAAAGAAAGTTGTTAGAGCTGGATTGGAATGGTCAACTCGTTATGACTTGTTCTTAAGTAAATCTGAGAACACAACATGCAGGTCACTCGATGCGGTGCTGCTGTCTAGATTGAGCTTCGAACGAATGTGGCTCAAGTGCTCTTTCATCAACTCGACGGCTTGCTCTTCATCGCCAGACTCAATCGCATCAAGTAAATCTTCGTGTTCATCCAAAGAACAGTTCGAGTGATTACCTGTTTCGTATTGAGCGATCAGCAGTGAGGTTTGCGACACTAGGCTGCGCTGGAAGGCAAGCAGTGGTGCGTTTTCTGCCATCTCTGCCAGTTTGATGTGGAACTCACCAGACAAACGTAATCCAGAGCCGTAGTCACCTTGGTCAAAGGCACAGTTCTCTTTCGCGACCAATTTTCTGCACTCTTCGATTTGAGCTTTGGTGGCGTTTTTTACGGCAAGCTCTGTGATAGCAAGCTCCATCACTTCTCGCGCTTTAAATATCTGTTTGGCTTCGTCTACCGTTGGCGCAGCAATCATGGCACCTCGGTTTGGACGGATCACCACAACTTGCTCTAATGAGAGACGCAATAAGGCACGGCGAATGATCGTGCGGCTAACGCCAAAGATTTCTGCTAACGCTTCTTCGCTTAATTTGGTGGCTGGTGGAAGCCTTTGTTCTAGTATCGCGTCGAAGATATGGCAGTAAACAACATCGTCTTGAGTCTGGCCTGTTACTTTTGTTTTTACACCTTTGGAGACAGAATTTTTGAGAGCTGTCATAGAGATAAGGGCCCTTGTTTAGTCGAGTTGGGTTGGTCGAGAATAATTCATGAGTGTTACTCTATATTGTATACATTTATCTATACAATGCCACCGGATGAAAGTGCGATGCACGCTTATTTGTTAATGACTTATAACATTTAGTTTGCAGGGAACTGTGTGCAATCTAAAGCTTTAAGCCATTCTTCTTGAACTAGACGCGATTATCGCCACAGCTGTAGGCGACGATCTGGCTTATTTCGCTCAGGGTACGACCTGATTGCTGCTGCCACTCGTTGAAAGCCTTACTTGCCGCGACTTGTGCTCGTTTGGTGTTGCGACCGCTATCAACCACATCTGTGCTGCGCAGGTGCGCTTCAACGTCCGAAGATAAGATGAATGTGTCTTTGCCCATTTGGCGCAAGGTGTAAGCTCCTGTGTTTCCGCCCAATCGCTTACCGTGTTTCTTCAGGTAATCCCAAAGTTCTGTAATGCGTTCTGATGGCCAGTCGGCAACCATTTGTGAGAATGAATCGGCTTCACGCTTGGCATTGTGGATCATCATTGCGTTGGCAGGGATGGTCATCACCTTGGTGAGGTGGCGAATAATACGTGGATCTTGTGCTTTCTGCTCCCACATCTCATTCGGCAGCATCAACATTTTTTCGATGTCGAACTCAAAGAACACTTCTTCAAATTGCGGCCACTTCTTCCTCACCACATTCCAGGAAATACCACACTGGAATACCTTTTCAGTAAAGGCTGCCAACCAACGGTCGTCGGTAATTTGTGAGAGTTCGGCTTGTGATAGAGGTGCTCGAACAATCTTTTCGAGCTCTGCTGCGCCGCCTTTGCGGTGAGCAGCACGTTGGTAAATGGTGTCGAATTTTTCTTGGGTCATTGAAGGTTCCAAATTACATCTGTGTAGCCAATGTTTAATGATATGGGGTCAAATCTGGCAATTAAAATCATTCTGTTAATGAAAACGATCAAGCCGAGTAAAACAAACTAGCTGAGCTTTAATTCCATTTGATATAGAGGCCAGGTGTTGCCATTGAATTCTTTGAACTTTGGCTCTTTGTCGACTACTTGAAAGCCCGCTTTGTCGTAGCAACGTTTTGCACCGATATTCTGTTGAAATACCGCCAAGCTGATGGTGGTGACATCAGGGATTTGTTTCGCCGCTTCTAATGCACTTTCTATCATGGATTGCCCAAGCCCTTTGCCTCGTTGGTTTGGGTGAATGGCCACTCGGCAAAAGCGAAGTTCGTTGTCCGACATACGTTGAAACTCCATAAAACCGATCAAATCATTGGTATTCGAGTTAGTGCTAGGCGTGGAGAATGTGTAAAGCTCGACGTGGGGCTCTTGAGAACGTTCGATGATCGAAGCTGCTTTCAAAGGCCAACCAAAGGTTCGTCCGCCCCACAGTACGTAGTCTTCTAGGGATGTGAACCAAGTGACGATCTCGTCGGCATCGGAGGCTTTAAAGCGGTTTATTTCCATATCCTTGTCTCTTCCTTATCGTGTGTCTCTTTTTCTAAGCCGCTAAACTTCCGCACCCAACTGCTCAAGAAAGCCACGCATGTAGTCAGTACGCTTGTTGGCTTCTAACTTAGCGGATTCTGTATTCATAGTTTCAGCGAGCTTAAATAGCTTCACGTAGAAGTGGTCGACGCTGTAATGCTTGTCATCCAAGTCACGATGTTCAGCGAACGGGTCTTCGTGTTTATAGAGTTCAGCGTTAAAGCTCTGACCTACGTATAAGCAGCGAGCGATACCAATTGCACCGAGAGAATCAAGGCGATCGGCATCTTGGACGATCTGAGCTTCTATGGTTTCAGGTGTGATGTTTGCGCTGTAGCTGTGCGTGACAATCGCGTGATGGATCTCATCCAGATAGGACACGGGATAGTCGATAGATTTGAGGAAAGAGATCGCCTTGTCTGCCGCCATTTGCGAACTTTGGGCTCTGTCTGCGTGGTTCTTAGGAAAGGTGAAGCAATCGTGAAGGTAAGCGGCGGGTAAAACGATTTCAAGCTTAGCCTGTTCTTGAGCACACAAAGCTTTGGCGGTTTTAACGACGCGCTTAATGTGGCTGATGTCGTGCGCGGCATCTTGTGTCATTTCTCGCTGTGCAAAATCAAGCAGTTGGTCTTCAAACTTTTCCTTCACGCGTATCTGTCTCCATATTTAGCTGTTAGCAATCTTGCTGATTATTTAGCATGTCTTTCAAATCGACTTTAACAGTTTAAAGCGCGAGTTTTTATCTTTTATAAAAGGAATAGCAACAAAAAAACCGACTCTGTGAGTCGGCTTAATAGAGAGGCTTGTCTAGGTTGATAAAAGTAATATCAACGGTAGTGAGAGCCTAAGCAGCAGCTTGTTGAAGCTGTGCTAACACATCATGCAGAGAAGGGCTGATGGTGTGTCCAAGCGCTTTTACTTCGTCACATGGCTCTACTAAATCAGGGATCTGGAAGCTGATCATGTTGGCTGCCATAGAAGCGCGAATACCATTGTTTGAATCTTCAAATGCCAAGCAAGTTTCAGGTGCAACACCTAGGCGCTCAGCCGCCAGTAAGTAAATCTCTGGGTGAGGCTTGCCGTGAGTCACTTCGCAGCCTGTGCTCAGTGAAGTGAAGTAAGAGTCTAGGCCTGCTAACTCAAGCTTCTTTTTTGCAATATCTAGTTGAGTGGAAGTTGCCACCGCGATTGGAATGTCATTCGACTTTAGCCATTCAAGTAGCTCAATCACGCCGTCTTTTACGGGGATCGCTTGGTTTTTAACAATCGCACTGTAGCGTGTGCGCCATTCATTGTTCAGTGCTGGGTAGTCTAGGTTTTCACCGTAGCCATTTCGAAAAATCTGTTCGATGGTTTTTGCGTTACAGCCAATGATGCCTAGGTAAACATCCTGCAAAAACGGAACACCTTGCGCGTGACATGCTTCTTCAAATACCTGCATACAAAGTCGCTCGGTGTCGAGCAGCAGTCCATCCATATCAAAAATAGCAGCTTGAAAATTCATATCCGTGGTTCTTTATGTGTTGTCATCGTAAGGGCGGGTATTTTGACACAGTGTTTTGGGATAGGCGAGTTAGAGTTCAGTAAAACGGCGATAATTGTATTACAAAATTTTAAGGGAGCAGGCGCAATTCGTTATGGATTTCTGAATGGGTGATAGCGTTTAGTTATGATATTTAAATTTTATAGATTCAGGCGTTCTAAAAGAAACAATGAACATCAGAATGCATAACAATCCTTGAGTTTCACTTGAGTGAAAAATTACATTTTCGATACTTAATCGCCTGTTATCGTGACCCTAATCTTATAAAAAACAATCCATTAAAACGCTCAATAATTGTGTGACATACCAATAAGTAAAGTATTGAACATACAGACAAAATATCCCTAGTCCACATTTTTAGCAGGGTTGCTTATGTTGTATTTTGAGTTTCTATTTTTACTTGTCGTTCTCTATATCGGTTCTCGGTATGGCGGTATTGGTTTAGGGGTTGTTTCGGGCATTGGTTTGGTGATTGAGGTCTTTATTTTCAAGATGCCTCCAACATCGCCACCGGTCACTGTAATGCTGATTATTCTCGCGGTGGTAACCTGTGCTTCGATCCTCGAAGCGGCTGGTGGCTTAAAATACATGCTGCAAGTCGCGGAGAGGGTGCTGAGAAAGAACCCGAAACGCGTCACCTTGATAGCTCCGTTTGTGACTTACTCGATGACTTTCCTATTGGGTACTGGCCACGCTGTTTACTCAATTATGCCTATCATTGGTGATGTGGCATTGAAGAACGGAATTCGTCCTGAGCGCCCAATGGCGGCAGCTTCTGTTGCATCTCAACTAGCGATTACCGCATCGCCAATCTCAGCCGCCGTGGTTTATTACTTAGCGCAGCTATCGGATATTCAACACTCTATCACTTTGCTTTCGATTCTATTGGTAACGGTGCCTGCAACCTTGTTCGGTACGCTGTTACTTTCTCTGTACAGCTTGAAACGCGGTAAAGAACTGAACGACGATCCTGATTATCAAGAGCGCTTAAAAGATCCTGAGTGGAAAAAGCGCATTGAAAACACGACGGCGACATCTTTGGATGAAGTGCTTCCAAGCTCAGCGCGTAATGCAGTATTGATCTTCCTACTTTCAATTGTCGTGATAGTTATTGTAGCGATGGTGCCAGAAATTAGAACCATCGTAGACGGCGACAAGCCAATCAAGATGTCGGTGATCATCCAAATGATGATGCTCTGTTTCGGCGGTATTATCTTGCTGGCGACCAAAACTGACCCACGTGATGTGCCAAATGGCGTGGTATTTAAATCCGGCATGGTGGCGGCAATTGCTATCTTCGGTATCGCTTGGATGTCAGATACCTACTTCCAATACGCAATGCCTCAGTTCAAATCTGGCATCGTGGAAATGGTAACTAACTACCCATGGACGTTCGCATTGGCGCTATTCATCGTATCGGTTGTGGTGAACTCGCAAGCCGCAACGGCACGTATGATGTTACCTGTTGGCCTTGGTTTAGGATTAGACCCAGCCTTGCTGATCGGTTTGATGCCAGCGGTGTACGGCTACTTCTTTATCCCGAACTACCCATCTGACATCGCAACGGTGAACTTCGATGTGTCTGGCACAACCAAGATTGGTAAGTGGTACTTCAACCACTCATTCATGTCGGTGGGTTTAATCGGTGTCGTCGGCGCATGTTGCTTAGGCTACGCACTGGCTCAGATTTTTATCGCTTAACCTGTTAACGAAGTGAAATGAAAAACAGCGCCTAAATTGGCGCTGTTTTTGTATGTACTGTTCGGAAGTTCTAATCCGAATCTAAAGCGATATTAACGTGGCTCAAAAGCCAAAGACTGAATCGCTTCTTCAATCGTTAGGAAGTGGATCTTCATCAAGCACACTTCTGCCTTCTGGAATTCATGATTTCGTATCAGTTTAGTCACGCTTTCTACGGAATACTGATCAGGTCGTTTTGCTAGAGACAGTTGATTTGAGCTCGATTGAAGTGCGTAGCTGTCACCTTCAGAATCGATGAGGTAATCATCTTCACCCAAGATCATGTCTGAGCATTCTGCCTGAAAATCGTTCTCGGATGCGACGTAAATAAGCTCATCATCGCCGTCGAGCTTTACTAAAGATGGCCAACGGATCATTACTGCCTCTGAATCATGTGTGTTGAAGTTTGTGTCGACTATAAACAGTTTTGAAGATTGGGTCATCTATTGTTCTAGCTATTCAAAACGCTACTTACTTAAAGAGCTACTTGCTCAAAGAGCGGCCTAACGGTGCAAAATACCCCTGCATCGCATTGTAGATTTCTTTTCTGTGCTCAAGGTCGGGAAAGAGAGGGAACATGTCTGGCTTGGTCGTACCATCGACTAGGTAAGCGTTTTCGATATCTGAACAGGATTCAATCGCAGATTCAAAAGCGCGAGCCATCATCTCCGTTGGCAATGAGAAGTAACGGGCAGAGGTTGCTTTGTCGGCTATGACACTTCGAGCCACATAATCGTGTTTATCCAAGTTATTTTCGCTGAGCAACGTGGTGTCGAACAGCGACATCAGACTCTCGTTTAATGGGTGAGGTCGCACCTTTCTATCGTGTAGCCAACAGTCAGTGGCAAACAAGATGTGTTTTCGTGGGCCTGATGTATCGCCAATCTCAAACGCTTTTTCGGCGATGTAGTGATCAAAAGCATGCCAAAATTCATGGGCGAGTGCACCCGCACCTGCGTTCTTGGCGAGTGCTAATTCACGTTGGTTAGGCGCGTAGTGTGCTTGCACGCCTTTTCTACCGCCACTGCCGAACGCTAAACCTAATGTGCCTCGCAGGCCTATCGCTTCTGGTGGTAAAGCCAAGATGTAAGCGAGGTCTGCTAGTGAATCGAATATCAGATTCGCGGCTAAGTCTTTCTCTTCTTTGGTTACCCAAGCGCCCACACGAATACTGCCCATACCGAAGGTCTGTTTGATGTCCATAAAAGACACCTGATCGCCATGTCGATAGTCGGGGCCCTTGCGCGTCTTATATTTAAAATGGGTTAACTTCAAAGGATTCCTTGGAGCTGGGTGCAAAGTGGTGGCAAATACAGAGTCGCCATCTTGTTTGGTACACAGGGTTAAGCTGAGAAAGTTACCACTTTTCGCAACCAATTACCGAACAAAATGAGTCGAGTTTACTTCAAAGATCTACCACGATGTTGGATCGCCTTCGCGGGTTAGCGGAAACAGAGGTTCATCGGGTTTAGCATAACTTAATCGGTGTAGCCTTTGGGTCACGTGGTAGCTGTCTAGCCCTGATACGGTGACGGTATCTAACGCTTCCAAATCTAAGTAGCCATCTGGCATGACTGCGCTTTCAGGAGCATGAATCGTTATCACCTCTCCAATCAACATCTGGGTTTGATTACTCTCGATTGTGATCTGTTCTTTGAAAGCCAATCCGATTTTCAAACTGCTTTCTAAAACGAATGGTGCCGGAAAATCATCGTCGTAATAAGGTGTAAGACCCACCGTCTCGAATTCGGATACTGATTTTGGATAGCGAGCCGAGGTTTGATGCGCCTTTTTAACGAAGTCCGCACCAATGCTGTTAATGGTGAAGTGCTTGGTTTCAAGGATGTTCTCTAAGGTGTGGCGACGGCGTTTGCTAGGACGCACGATAAAGCCAAACAGTGGCGGGTGTGACCCTAAGTGAACCACTGAACTTATCACAGCTAAGTTTGTGCCCCCTTGGTTATCGCATGTGCCTATGAGATTGGCGCTTTTGAATCCAGACAAAGAATTGATCAAGCGAGTGCGATGACGCTGGTCCATTGCTTGGAGGTCTTGTTTTGACAGGGTGAGGTCCTTCATATCTTCTTTTCTTCCCATTTTTTTGTTTTCTAAGACTTGTTCACTAACCAAAGCACATTTACGCGGGAGCACCCTCTAACGATCAGCTGAACGTGTGTCTTTGCATAGATTTACGCATGTTGACGTTGCTTTACATCACGCAAGCTAAAGTAATTATGTCGTCTTTAAGAGTGTTAAAAAATGAAAACAGTCCGCAATATCATTTGGGCAATGATTGCCACAATGTCAGCCTTTTGGTTTGCGATGGAACCGCAATTATTCGCTTCAAGCGATGTCTTTGAATGGCGCTCAGCCATGATTCAGTACTCAGGTATTTTGTCTCTGATGTTAATGTCCATCACCATGGTTTTGGCGATGCGCTTGCCTATGGTCGAGAATTGGCTCAAAGGTATGGATAAAGCATACAGAGTGCATAAATGGCTTGGTATCGGTGGTGTGGCATTGGGTGTCACACACTGGTTGTGGTACCAAATTCCTAAGTCGCTGGTGACTTTTGGTATCTTGGCTAAGCCTGTTCGACACAATGGTTCAGGGCCACAAGCTGTGTTGACTGGTTGGGAAATGTGGGTCAACGAACTGCGCGATATTGCTCAAAGTATCGGCGAGTGGGGCTTTTATCTATTGCTGGTTTTACTTGTGGCGTCACTATGGGCGGCAGTGAAATACAAACCGTTCAAATTGTCACATCGCCTGATGTCGGTCGCGTACCTGTTTATCGCTTTTCACTCGGTAATACTGCTTAAACGAGCGTATTGGGGAGAGCCGATTTATTACCTAACGGTGGCATTTGCTTTGGTTGGATCTATCGCAGCGATTTACAGTTTGTTGGGTTTGGTTGGGCGTCGTAATCGTCACGCAGCGACTATCGCTTCGACTCGCTACTTTCCACAGGCTGAAGTGATGGAGCTGGTGTTAAAGCCGGATGCATCTTGGCAAGGTTACAAAGCAGGACAGTTTGCTTACTTGCGTTTCGGTAATGAAGATCCGCATCCGTTTACCATTGTTTCTGGCAGTGAAGATTCAGAACTGCGTTTCTTGATCAAAGAATTGGGTGACTTTACCAATGGCCTTTATGAGCGAGTGAAAGCGGGCGATGCGGTTACGGTTGAAGGGCCTTATGGTCGACTTGATTTTGACCTAAACAAGCCTCAAATTTGGATTGCAGGTGGTGTCGGGATTGCTTCGTTC
Source organism: Vibrio sp. Scap24 (assembly GCF_013394185.1). Classification (NCBI taxonomy): domain Bacteria; kingdom Pseudomonadati; phylum Pseudomonadota; class Gammaproteobacteria; order Vibrionales; family Vibrionaceae; genus Vibrio; species Vibrio sp. Scap24. The sequence continues at coordinate 330,518 of NZ_CP041333.1, forward strand.
TTTGCCACGCTTGAAGCGCTCAAAACAGAGCAAGATCACCCTCGTATCGAACTGTTTTATTGTACTCGCGGCGTTGATAAGCAATTAATCGATGAGTTGTGGCACCTGGCACATGAGGTTGGTGTGAAGTTAACCGTGATAGACACCTTACATTCACCGCGACTGAATGCCGGAAGAATTGTCAATCAATGCGGTGACCTCAACGAATACGAGATGTATTTCTGCGGGCCAGAATTGTTCTCAACATCGTTGAAAAAAGAATTAGACACCTATCAATTTGATATTGAAAAGCACTACCACGAAGAGCTATTCGTGATGCGCTAATCGTTGTCAGTTGATGAATTGAATGGGGAAGCATCTCTGGATTGAGCTGTGGCTGAGAACAGACGGTTTAGATTTAATGTTTGATAGCTGATGTTTGATAGTCATAGCCACAAGCTTCCGACCAAAAAGGTGCGAACTCATTCAATTTACTATTGCAGCGGTTTGCTATTGAGCGATACCATATACGGCTATTTCTTTGGTAAAGATTCGAATATGTCAGATGAAGAACTCGCACTAGAGTGGATGCGCCAACAAGCTCATAAAGTTGATCCCTACGTTATAGATCCATCTTTTGATGAATGCGTTGAGTTGCTTGACCCTGCTTTTAAGAAGGGCAAGAGTGTCGCGCAACTAAAGTATCTGTTATCAGAAGCGGATCGTAGAGCTGGCGCGGCAGAGCGTAAACATGCAGCCTTAAAATATGCCAAAGAGAAAAGCCCAAATGCAGGTCAGATCCTGCGTCTGCAAAGCAAGCTTCAACAAGTTCAGCTGGCACTAAAATTAGCGACTGGCGACAACAACATGACCATATCCCAGTTCTGTGCAGAGTACGATGTCTCCAAGCGCGATGGTAATACGGCATGGAATGAGAAGTTAGTTGAACAGGGTAAAAGAAAGTAGCACTTAAACAGCCTGAGAAGTTATTCCTCAGGCTTTTTCTTTAATGACTTTAGAATGAGATCGCTTGCTTAAGCCTTATCTAGTTGTGTTCTAGCCGCGACCAAATCAAACAACTAACGCTAAGGTCGAATGTTATTGAAGCTGACTGCCTGCGAGCCATCCCCAAGTTTATCTAGTTTCACCACATCCCCATGATAGTAATACGGTTCCAATGGCATCTCGCTATTGGTTGGCCTTGCGTAGTGAAGTACAGCGGGTTTACCTTCCTCTTGTCGAGCATATAAATAGCCAATTAAAGCGTGTTCAAATTGATGGTAGCCGTTGCCCCAATGGAAAGCCTTGGAGCGCTTGGGTTCAAGCCCTACGCCACCGTACTTGTGGTCGACCCACACATAATGAAACGTCGGTAGCGTATATTGCAGAACTTCTTTCATTGAACCATCGACTAGCGATACCGTCATCGCTGCTTGATCGAGCTCTGCCCATTCCCATGATGACGCCCAATTTGTGTTGGGTCTGCTTTGCCAGCCAGTAATCTCTTGTTCTTGCCATGCCTTCTGAAGCTTGTCGCCAAAATATTGGGATACATCGACGAACTCTTTTTGATATTGAGCTTGGGCTAAAGTGTGCTTCATCCCTTTCATACCGAACTCTTTCCATTCAGAGTTATCCAGTGTTTGTCCGGTAAGGTAAGTCATCCAATATGCTTTGATGGTGTGTCCAAAATCGTTGTGATTGGCATTCGGCATCATCGCTGCTTTACTGTGAATGGCACCGTAGAAGCGTTGTTCATATTCAGAGTGGTAGTGCTCGACCATGGTTTGGGTTAGCCAATTCAGGTCATCAAGCCATTTTGATTTGGCAGGCTCTTTCAGTAGAGGAGCAACTAACAGCATGTAACCGTTAATCTGATCAAGTTGCGCGACCAATTCACGTCGTGTGGCTTTTCCATCTTCACCATCAGCAAGTACCCACGCTAAGCCGCTGTTGTCGCTAAGTCGATATTTATCAAAGATAAAAGCTTGTTGGGCGATGAGCGCTTCCTCTACCTTTTTGTCTTGCGTCAGGTAGTAGTACATCGCCAATCCAACCAATGCATACGCCTGATCTTGGGCCGTTCGCTGTTGCCACTCCAATCCTGCTTTACCATCTTTAGTGAAGCTAATGAAGCCGCCATTTTTCTCATCTTCTAAGTGTTTAATAAGGTAGTAAGCCCCTTGCTTAGCGAGCGCTAATGCCTGCTTATCGCCAGTCAGGTGGTAGAGCACGCCATAAGCATAGGTTTGGCGTGATTTCATTCGTGTGAACTCTTTGCCAAAGTGAGGCGTGATCCAGCCTCGGTCTAACTCAGGGCAAACGTTAGTCACATCAAGCAATGTTCCATCATCACAGCGGAAAGTGGGGAAGTTGCCTATCGGTTCTCCCTGAGCGCTCGGCATTAGCCAGTATGGCGCTAAGCCTTCTGTCGTATGGTTGAGCCAGTCTTCTCCAGAGAGAAGGGTGACATTGGCAGATACAGCGAAACTGGTCACGCTGAGTAATGCGATGGTTGCTCGTAACATGATGTTTATCTTAATGATTTGAATTTAGTTGAATATAAACAATCAGGTCTGCACATTGTGATTCGGCGATCACAGTCGACAAAATTATTGCGATATGGGTAAAGGTTCAGGTGATCGGTGGTTAAGTGAATCGACTCGAGAGCGAGCTAGGGCCTTGATCATTAACTGATGAATCTAACGCTATTTCGTTTCCTAACTAAAATGCTAAAAGGCAATAAATTATCGTAAATCGATAATTTATTATTGATCATCATTTGTTTTGATCTTAATATCCTCCTGTCAACTTAACAGGAACATTCATTATGTCTAACATCCAAAAACAGAGCCGACGTGTTCGCATGCTATTGCAGTTCTTTCTTGTACTTATTCCTATCATGGTGTGCTACTTCTGGTTAACCGTTGAGACTCCCTATGACTTTATAAGTGCGACAGGTATTTTTTATCTCACCTATGACATCGGGTATTACACGATGTTGCCGCTTACTATGACAACAAGAATGGTTGCTGCGTTCACAAGTTTAGCGATGTCCAGCATCCTGATATACGCACTAATGGTTCTGATACGTTTATTCCGCAACTATGAGCGAGGCGAAATCTTCTCTTTGGAAAACGCAATGTCATACCAGAAACTCGGGTATAGCTTGTTCTATTGGGTATTTGGGTCGGTTATCTATGGTTCATTGATGTCAGTGATTTTGTCGTTCAATAATCCACCAGGTGAGCGTATCTTTGAGATTAGTTTTGTGGGTATGGACTTTTTGACACTTATATTAGGTATAATTATTTTGATCATCTCATGGGTGATGAAAGAAGGTTATATTCTGGCTGATGAGCACAGCCAAACGATTTAAAGGACTTGTCATGACTATCCGCATTAATTTAGACATTATGATGGCCAAGCGAAAAATGCGATTGAAGACATTGGCAAAAGAGGTCGGGATTACCGAAGCCAACTTGTCGGTGTTAAAAAATGGCAAGGCCAAAGCGGTGAGACTATCGACACTCGACAAGTTGTGTGAAGTGTTAGAGTGCCAACCAGGTGATATATTGGAATTTGAAGCGAACGTTCACCACGACAGCGCTTCTGCCGAGTAGCGATTTAGTAAAGCGTATTCCCTTATGAAAACAATGAGTCTCGATGTTATATCGAGACTCATATTAGTCTACCTATATAGGCTCCCCCGCCTCATCTTCTTCAACCACATCAGTTTCTAAGCTCGCCTCTGCTAGCCATTTTTGTATTGATGGGCTGTTGAGCGCGCGTTGTTGATACTGCTGGGCTTTTTCCGAAAGCTGGATGCCATAGGTTTCTACGCGCAGCGCCACAGGTGCAAACATCGCATCGGCAATCGACCATTCACCGAACAACCATCCTTCAGGGTATTGTTCCATTTGTGCAGACCATATTGCGTCGATGCGAGCGATGTCTTTCAATGCGCCATTACTGAGCGTGAGCTTTCTTTTAGCTCGGCAGTTCATTGGTAACTTATTTCTGATGCTAAAAAAACCAGAGTGCATTTCTGCCGAGATTGCACGGGCGAGGGCGCGTTCTGCGACGGAAGCTGGCCATGCCGCACCATTCAAGTAGGCATCGTTAATATATTCGAGAATCGCCAATGAATCCCACACCGCCACATCACCATCAACTAGGGTCGGGACTTTGGCTGTCGGTGTCACTTTCGCTAACGTGTCGTAAAAGTCTGAGGTGAACAGCTTGAGCTTAATAATGTCTGCGTCGAGGTTGTAATGATCGAATATGAGCCATGCACGAAGTGACCAAGTTGAGTAGTTTTGGTTTGCGATATAAAGCTGCATAGATGCTTCCTTGCGTTTGGTGGGTATGCATTTGAGCTTAGGGGATTGTATTGCGGCGCACTAACGGATAATTTTGATGGTAGACATTAATAAAAACGATGGGTGGTGATTTCAATATGGACATTGATGCATTGCGAGGCTTTCTAGCGTTCGTGGAAACCAGTAGCTTCACGCGTGCCGCAAAACAAATTAATCGTACCCAGTCGGCATTCAGTGCGCAGATGCGTAAATTAGAAGAAGAGCTTAACGTGACCCTTTTTCAAAAAGAGGGGCGTAATTTAGTGCTTACTGAAGCGGGCTTAGCGCTGCGTTCTCATGCGGAGCAGTTGGTCGCGCTCCACAATACTGCGCTTAAACAAGTGAAGCGTTATGAAGACAAGCAGCCTCTGAGGTTGGGTTGCCCTGAAGATTATAACGACAATATTTTGCCGAAAGTGATACGCCTGTTGCAGCAAGCAGAACCTACCTGTTCCATCCAAGTATTCAGCCTGCCAAGTATTACGCTGAGAGAGTGGTTAGATGATGGCAGGCTCGATGCCGCGATTGTCACCCGAGCACCCGACAGCGAAGAGGGATACTGGCTCACTCATGATGTGGGCGTTTGGATAAGCAGCCCTGATTATGCGTTTGATAATTCCAAGCCGGTGCCATTGGCTCTGTTCCAAACGGATTGTAAGTACCACGCTGCTGCCGTGAATGGCTTAACCAAGCAGGGCACGCCTTATCAGCTGTTGGCTTGCAGCAATACGGCTTCAGCGCAGCGGGCAATCGTAAAAGCAGGGTTAGCGATTGGAGCGATGGGTAAACTCAGCATAACTCCAGATTTGAAAATCCTCGACGACATGCCACCGCTGCCTTCGGTGGATATTGTATTGATCCTCGCAAGCAAGCATCACCCAGTATTAGATAAAGAGGTGCTCAATCAACTTGTCGAGTTGGGTTCTGATTAGCTTTCTGTTGGGAGATCTTTATTAGGTGAATTTCGATAGATGAGCTGTAAGGTGAGAGGATATGAGGGAATTGATAGGCCGAGAATATTACGTTTCTCGGCCTAGTTATTATGAGACGGTACTGGTAATTAAGAAAGCTTGAACTTGCTTAACTCACCGTGTAAATCTCCGGCTTTTACCGTCAACTCGTTACTGATTTCTACCGACGATGTCATAGTACCCATCACTTCCACAGCGGTATCATTGATGATCACTACATTACGGTTAATCTCTTCTGACACTGAGCTTTGCTCTTCTGCAGCCGAAGCAATCTGATTGTTCATGTCGTTGATCACTTCAATCGCTTGGTTAATTTCCGACAAGGCGAGATGTGCTGCTTGGGTTTCACCTTTGGTATCGTTCGCTTGCTTCTGGCTTTGCTCCATCAATATCACGATAGATTGAGTCTCTTGCTCTAGGCGAGCCAACATCGAGCGAATCTCTTCGGTTGAACCTTGAGTGCGATTTGCGAGGTTACGCACTTCATCTGCCACGACAGCAAAGCCTCGTCCAGCTTCACCTGCACGTGCTGCCTCAATGGCGGCATTAAGCGCAAGTAAGTTGGTTTGTTCTGCAATGCCACCAATTTCGCTCAAGATACCTTGAATAGCGGTGCTCGAATCGACTAGGTTTTGTGTTTGTTGCTGCGCATCATTAACCTGAACAGCTAAGCTGTCTACAGCACTCGCGGCATTGTCCATGCGCGTCATGCCATTGAGACTATTGCTTTGTACTTGGCTTGCTGCCGCGGCTGCTTGAACGGCTGAACTTGCTACTTCTTGCGCAGTCGCACTCATTTCATTAATAGCAGTGGCAAGTGAGTTTACCTCGTTAACTTGAGAGTTCAGTTGATCACGAGAAACCTCAGCACGTGCCTGGCCTTCAGAGGCGTTTTTATCGACTTGATTGGCCGTTACCATGACGGTAAGTAGCATTTCTTGCATACGAGATAGGAAGGTGTTGAACCAGTGTGCAAGTTGCGCGGTTTCATCTTTTCCTTTTACCTCTATGCGATAAGTTAAGTCGCCTTCACCTTGTGCTGCATCTTTAAAACGCTCCACTAAGTTGTTCAGAACCTTGCCCAGAGAGTTGGCAATAAATGCCATTGAGGTAATGCCTAGAATAGCTGCGATGATCCCCGCCCATATACCTTTTTCAAGCGCTTTCGAATTCTGAGCATCACTCCATTGTGTGTACTCGTCGACGCTTTTTGTAAGGTGGCTACTGGGAACGGATACCATGACTACCCATGGTGCATCACTGGTATCAATTGCAGTAATTGCATACTCATCTCCGCCGAAAGTAACAAGGCCAGCGCCTTCGCGTTTAGCGATAGATTGAATCTTCGACCATTCAGATTCCAACTCAGAAGAGACTCTTTTACCTACCATGTTTCCAGCACGACTGTTGGCCAATGTAATGCCTTTCCATGAAGTGATAAGGATCTTACCCTTGCCATCAAATAGGTTACGTGCAAACAATTCACTCTGGCTTTGCAGTTCGAACAAAGACAAATCAAAGCCAATTGAGCCAATGATTTCTCCGTCTTGTTTGATTGGTTGGCTGATAGTGGTGATGAGCTCTTGTTTACCTCGAACCGGATAGAAGTACGGTTCCATAACAAATGTCTTACCGGTTTGGTAAGGCATTAAGTGCCAGTCGTCTTTACGCTCTCCGTTACTATTGAGTTCTGTATTGCTAAAGCTTTCCATTGCAACGGCATCAAAGCTATTTTGGTCATTTGGAGAGAAGAAAGGCGCAAGGTAGCCCTGACTGTTAAAACCTAATTCTGTGTTAAAGCCGAGCTTGCTGTCCAATTCAGTTTGTTGAGGCCATGTCTTGTTTTCCCAAACCATGTAACCTGCAAATACAGCTTTGTTTTGTGCTTCCAAGGCGGCAGTAAACTGTTTAACGATAAGGTCTGCGCTTGCGTTGGTTTCTGAACTTAGCTCGATGATTGATCGTGCTTGCTTTAGGTTTGCTAGCACAGGATCAAGTTGGTTAGCGATATTTAAACCCTGTTGAAGGGCCGTGTTTTGTAAGTCCGTTGTAGTGGCATCCGTTAGCTGTATTTTTACTTTTTCAGTGACTTGTTTGTTCACATCGGTAAATGCGTTGGTCGTCATCCCCATTGCGATCAATAGAGTGAAAGCCATCGCCCCACCCGCACTCACCGCAATTCGTGTGCGTATACTGTTAAACATAAGACCCCTGTAACCAAATAGTGGTAGTTTTGCAGAGATTTTAAACAAGATAAGTGAATGGAAAATTCAAAATAATGAACACAAAAAGAATAGGGAGATCAAAATTATAAATAGGATTGCATAACGTGTAGTTTTGGCTTTGGTCGCAACGTTTAGAGGACGATGAAAATTATCATTTATCAATCGCTAACCTTCTGTATTTATTAGTTTTTATGATGATTAGCACAGCTTGATGTTTTCCTAAGGCTGCGATCCAGCTTTTCTAGTTTGTGACCGTGTGTCGATTACTCATTATATGACAACGGTCACAATTAATTTTAATTAACCTAATGAATTACCACTCTTTTTATAAGTGATTTAAAGAGGGGACACGTTGTATTAGCTCGCCCGTGTCGATTTGCTTTGCTTCTTCGACGGCCTGACATGGCGAGCCAAAATACGGCTTCGCTCTTGTTTTACCTCGGTTAGCTTTCTCCACGACCATAAACGCACGCGTGCTTCTTTTGCGCTAGTGTCGAGATCGACGACCGGATTAAGGTAAGGTGAATCTGGTTCAAGCTCATGCATCATCACCTCCATGGGTGTCATCTTCCAAGGCTCAAATAGAAGTGGGGTGGGTATGTCTGAAAGTTCTGGTACCCATTTACGGATGAAGTCCCCATCAGAATCGTGTTCTTGGGCTTGCTTGGTTGGGTTGTAAATTCGGATGGTGTTGATGCCGGTTACTCCAGCTTGCATTTGAAACTGTGGGTAGTGAATACCGGGTTCAAAATCGAGAAACAGCTGCGCTAAGTGAGTGACACCATCACGCCAGTCCATATTCATATGATGAGTGAGAAAGCTCACCAACATAGAGCGCATACGGAAATTAATATAACCCGTGTGATGTAGGCAGCGCATACAGGCATCGACCAATGGCACGCCTGTTAACCCCATCTTCCATGCCTTCAAACGTGCTGGATCTTTTACCGTTTCTTTCTGCAATAGCGCTTCATAGGCGTGGTTGATACAGCGAAATTCCATCTCGCATTCCGATTCAAACTTCTGCATGAAATGACAGTGCCAATGAAGCCTTGAAGAGAGGGCAATCAAGCTGCGACGAAACCCCGCGACTTGCCAGTGTCCCAACAGGTGTTGATAAACTTCACGTAACGATATGTTGCCCCAAGCCAAATATGGGGATAGGCGAGTACAGGCATGTCGTGAGGCTTCTGGGCTTGAGATGCTGCGGTAGTAATCGCGACCACGGCGCTCAAAGAAGTCGTGTAACGTTGCCCATGCCAGTGCGCTGCCGCCCGTTTGTATGCCGTTACCTTTGGTTAACCATGCTTGTGGAGGTTCCATTGCTAACTCAAGCTCTGCAGCATCAAGGGTATACAGTGATTCTGTGGTCAACTGACTCTCTGCGATGGGAGCACGCATCACACTGTTCCAATGCTTGTCCCAACCGATTCTGTCTTTCGACCCTCTCACAACAGCGCCCTGTGCGAACTCTTGCCATGGGATGTTGTGCTCTTTAAGCCAAGCAGATAGTTGTATGTCACGCTCAAAGGTGCAATTTAAACCTATCTCTTGATGGGAGAATACACTTTGGATGTGGTAACGAGATTGGATCGCTTTGAAGCAGTCCATAGCACTGCCATGGAGTATTGAAACCTCATGCCCGTACTCTTTCAATGACTGGTTCATGCATTGCAGTGACTGCCAAACAAACCGCCAATGTCGCTCAGAATAGTGGGCATTATTTAGCAGCATGGGTTCGAAAATATAGAGCAATATCGTCGGGTGTTGATCTGATAAAGCGTGTTGTAAAGGTGCGTGGTCGGTGAGTCTTAAATCGCGCTTTAGCCACACTATGTTGATTGTTTGCATCTGAGCCCTCGTTCGTTTTGAAGCATTACGAGTCAGAGGGCCAAATGTCTCACTGGACGTGAATTTATTTATTGATAATGAAAGGGCAGGCCAAGTTCGTCTGTGGTTATTATTGAAGAATACCCAAGCTTTTCAGTTTTCGATAAATGGTATTACGGCTGATGCCAAGTATTCGCGAAGTCTTGCTGATGTTGCCTTGGTTGGCTTGATAGGTTTGCAGCAAGGTTTCTTCAACGGTGCTTCTTAAATCGTTATTCGCTGTGCCTTTGAGGGCATTAGAAGTCGTCGATTGATGGTGATTATCGTGCGCTAATGACGTGAGGTGTTGAGCAAGATGGCTCGGTACATGTTCTAGCGTGAGTTGTGGTTCGTCACTTGCCAATAGAGCAGCAACCTTAAGTAAGTTGTCTAATTCTCGGATATTGCCCGGCCAAGAATAGGCGCATAGCAAACTCATCAAATGTGGGCAAATTGTCTGCTCATCTTCAGCGTATTTACGGTGAATGTTTTCGATTAAGGCGTGCTTATCTTGTCGGTGTTGCAGGCTTGGTAAGGTAAAGGCTAAGCCATTCAGGCGATAAAAGAGATCTTGTCGAAATTCTCCAGTTGCGACTAACTGTTCTAAGTTTTTATGTGTGGCAGCGATGATCTGACAATCGACTTGGTAACTCTGGTTTGAACCCACAGGCACCACGGATTTATCTTGCAGGACATGCAGTAATCGACACTGAGCCTCCAATGGCATGTCGGCGATCTCATCTAGAAACAGGATTCCTTTATCCGCTTGGCGGATCTTACCTTGAAAACCTTTGTGGCTTGCGCCAGTAAAAGCCCCCGGCGCATAACCGAATAGTTCAGATTCAATAAGATCTTTAGGTAGCGCTCCACAATTCACCGCCATTAGGGGGGACGATTTGCGTTGGCTTTGCTTGTGTAACGCCTTAACAAACTCTCCCTTGCCGACGCCCGTTTCACCTAGGATCAACAAGCTGATCCCTTTATCGATAACCTTGTTGGCTTGCTGCCAAGCGTGTTCTATTTGTTGCTCGCCATGGTGTAAATCACACGATGCCGAAATAGAGCGCGTGCGCTTGGTAGTAGTTCGTTTGAGGTGCTGTTTCTCAAATACAAAAGGCGTGTCTAATGAGGTTCGATTGAAGAGTGTATCGATGCACTCGCCGACGATTGAGGTTTGATCCAATAGCTGAGAGGCGACCTGATTGTGCGCCACCACCTCACCAGCTTCATTGGCTATCACAATCCCTTGCCAGCCACTGTGTAGCAACGATTTCTCACATGCGAGGTCGATGCGAGTAGTGCCTTGCGGGATATGACTTAATAGCTGATTTTCAACAAGCTGAACCATGTTTTGAACCAGTAGTTGCACCGAACTGTCGTGTTGTTGCTGCTCACTGGTAATGTCTAATACGCCGACCATGTTCCCTTGGTGATCAAATACTGGGCTTGCAGAACAACTGATAAATCGATGCTGGTGGATAAAGTGCTGCTCACCAATGATGGTCACGGGTTTTGCTTCCACAATCGCCGTGCCAATGGCGTTGGTCCCTTTGAGTTGTTCCTGCCAACACGCACCAGAGCTGAGTGCAATTGAAGTCAGCTTTTCCTTGAACCTCTCTTGCCCCCAACTAGCCAGAATCACCCCTTCAATATCGGTCAGAATCAAACGACTGTCGGTGCGTGCAAACATCTGGTTAAACAGAGGCAGTGCATTGCGTTCGACGATTTGAATCAAGTTCGATGATTGATGACGTCGCTGCTTAAGAATCGACTGTGGCAGGCGAATATCTTCGGGAAGTCGCCTCTGTTTTAGCCCCGCTTCAGTGCTGCGGTGCCAAGAGGACGAAAGCCAATCTGAGGTGTTTGCTTGTTGAAGGTGCATGACTGTTCCATGTCGTAACAGTGAGGGTGTACCAAATTGGAACAGTTGAACACTGGAGTGGTTTCCATACGGCCGTTCAATGCCAACTCACTTTGGGTTGTAAATGTTTGGTAATCATAGTTTTACAATTTATTAACAGCAAGTTTTGAGGTTGTGGCGTGTGATTTGCGTTGTTCTTGTTGTGAAGAAAACACGAAGTATCAGTGTTTTAAACAGAAAGCATAAACATGGGTGTCTTGTCATGAGTTCTTTTCTCAAGAGAAGTCGCCACAAAAATAAGACAGCTCTCGCTCAATAACGAACAACAAATCGAAGAAGGATCTAACTATGATTTACGCACAGCCGGGTAGTGACAACGCAGTGGTGAACTTTAAAGCTCAATACGATAACTTTATCGGTGGTGAGTGGGTAAAGCCTGTCAGCGGTGAGTATTTTGATAACACGTCCCCCGTGAATGGTCAGGTGTATTGCCAAGTCGCGCGCTCAACCGAGGCCGACATTAGCTTAGCACTCGATGCGGCGCATGCAGCTCGTGCTAGTTGGGCGGCGACCAGTGTGACAGAGCGTTCGAACATCCTACTTAAAATTGCTGATCGCATTGAAGCAAACCTAGAAGAAATCGCAGTCGCTGAGACATGGGAAAACGGCAAGCCAGTACGTGAAACGTTAGCGGCAGATATTCCATTGGTCGTTGACCATTTCCGTTACTTTGCGGGTTGTATTCGAGCGCAAGAAGGCAGTGCAGCCGAGCTAGATTCAAACACCGCAAGCTACCATTTCCCAGAGCCAATTGGCGTAGTCGGTCAGATCATTCCTTGGAACTTCCCGATTCTAATGGCGGCCTGGAAACTGGCACCAGCACTTGCTGCGGGCTGTTGTGTGGTGATGAAGCCAGCCGAGCAAACACCAACCTCAATTTTGGTGATGATGGAGAAGATCGCTGATCTTCTGCCTGCAGGTGTTGTAAACATCGTGAATGGTTTTGGTAGCGAAGCAGGCCAAGCATTAGCAACCAGCGATCGTTTGGCGAAATTGGCGTTTACTGGCTCAACTGAAGTTGGACACCATATCTTGAAATGTGCGGCTGAAAGCTTGATTCCGTCTACGGTTGAGCTTGGCGGTAAGTCTCCAAATATCTACTTCCCTGATATCTTTGATCATGAGGACGAGTACCTAGATAAGTGTGTCGAAGGTATGTTGCTCGCGTTCTTCAATCAAGGTGAAGTGTGTACCTGTCCATCACGTGTGTTGATCCACGAATCGGTCTACGACAAGTTCATCACTAAGGTGGTCGAGCGCGCTCAAACCATCAAGCAAGGTAACCCATTAGATACTGACACTGAGGTTGGCGCACAAGCCTCTCAAGAGCAGTTTGATAAGATTCTGAGCTACCTAGAGATTGGCCGCCAAGAAGGCGCAAAAGTGCTAACTGGTGGGGAAATCGCTCAACAACCGGATGATCTCGGTAATGGTTATTACATTCAACCGACCATGCTCGAAGGCAACAACAAGATGCGTGTTTTCCAAGAAGAGATCTTTGGCCCTGTTATCGCGGTAACGACATTTAAAGATGAAGCGGAAGCGTTGGAGATTGCCAACGATACCGAATATGGCTTGGGTGCTGGCGTTTGGACGCGTGATGCAAATCTAGCGTATCGCATGGGTCGTAATATTGAAGCGGGGCGTATTTGGGTGAACTGTTACCACGCTTACCCAGCACACGCGGCGTTTGGTGGTTACAAGAAATCAGGCATCGGTCGTGAGACACATAAGATGATGCTCGATCATTACCAAAACACCAAGAACTTGCTGATCAGCTACGATACGAATCCGTTAGGTTTTTTCTAAACTAGGCTTCTCTAAAATAGACATGTTCTAAAGATAGCTTTCTGAATTAGAGAAAATTAACAACGCAGTCGGCTTAAATAAAACAGAAACTAAAAGCAAAACGCCCAATTCATCTGAGCTGGGCGTTTTTATGTTTGAAGTATTCTAGCTTTTCGAAAAGAAGATCTCGGGCTTGTGGGTTGGGCCGTAGTTGCCTTCTAACTGGGTAAGCTCTAATCCTTGTTTGCCAATCAAAGAACCAACCATTTGGCGGTTGAACGGGTAGTTTTCAGCATTGTTGATGAACTCTTCTACATCGACCCATTTTGCTTCTGCAATTTCATCGGTGTCTTGAATTGCGATCTCTTGAGTTTGGGCGATAAGGTGGCAAACAAAGTAGAGGTTCGATTTGCCAAATTGATATGGGTGGCGCGTTGCCATGCCAACTACTGACACGAACGTGGTTTCTATGCCAGTCTCTTCCAGAGTTTCTCGAACTACCGATTCTTCAATGCCTTCACCAAGCTCAATGTGGCCGCCAGGTAATTTGTAGCCTGTCATGCCGTGCTCTTTGATCATCAGCACTTGTTTGTGTTCGTTGGTGATCAATGCACCTGCGCCCAGGGTGTGAGTCGGGATGAAAGGCACAAACTCGACGATTTCGGATTTGTGGATCAGCGTAATCTCATCTTCTAGACAGTTGTGGAACACAAAGCCAAGTTCGGTCGCGACCGAAATGAGGTGTGAGAGCGAAATAGGCAGGCTAATCCAAATAATGCCTTTGTTATTCTGCTTCGAAAACTGGGTGATCTCGCTAAGTTCGGCGTTGAATGAATCAGCATCTTGAGGCGCTGTCTCTGGGTCAATGATGATGCCGTTAAATTTGTCGAGCGTAAATTCCACGGGTGATCCTTTATTATTTTTGATTTATTGGTAGTCGAGCATAGGTGGAGCTTATAACATCTGTGGAGCTTATGACACCTACATGGCTTGTGAGATCTTCTTTGCTTGTTAAGTGGGAGGCTAGAAACAAAAACTGCGCTTGGAAGCCAAAGCGCAGTTTTAAAGTAGGGTCTATTGGGAATCGACTCTAACGAATATAGTTTGCATTAATACTCACGTACCAGTGCTGAAGCTTGCCGTCAGATTTTTTGATCCACAAATCGTTAGTGTAGCTCTCGATCTTGCCGTTAACCGTTAGGTTGAATGTGTTCTCATCGAACTCACCAAGTTTTACGAACTGGTCTGTCGTAATCAGAAACGGATCCATGTCATCCACGCCAACCACATCTGAAATCACATAGTAGTGATAAGTGAGCGGCTTGCTCGCATCATTTGGGTTGCTGCGATACGCCACAAGCTTGAACGGTTCTGTTAATGGAACATCAAGCGTTTGCTTGTCCATGGTGGCTGGAATCGGGATAAACAGCCAAGCGGTAAACAGACCGCTCAGTAAAACCATCAGGAAGAAAAGAGTCTTAATTGCTTTCATAGCAACCTTCAAAATATGGGGATGTTAATGGGGCTATGGTAACTAGGGAGAGTAAAGATGCAAGCTCTGTTCTTACTCTATCTTATCTCCGCTTAACCTAGCGCAAAGAAAGCGGTTTGGTTAACTCGAAATGGAAACACGAGTGCTTAAGTATAGATTATGGCTCTAAGAATATTCGTTGTTTGAACCAATCCGTGGTTTTAACCAGTCTCTCGAAACTGGGTGAGTAACTGTCACGAAATGACCTATATAGAGAAAATTGAATGCGATAAGAATAACGCATGAACATTTTTTGAGCGTTTTCTTATGCATTTAAACCCAAGGTTAAGCGGTGACTACCATTCTTATGTCGATCATTCATTCCGCATCGATTGTTCACTCGGCTCCAATCCATTTGGCGCACCAGAAATCCCTGAACATGTGGTTAAAGAGATACTTCACGGTATTGATAAATACTATTGTCATAGGGAGCTTTCAGAGCTGACTTATCTAACTCGTCAGTTTATTGGGGTTGAAGATTGTCGTATTACCTACACTACGGGCTCTCTCGGGGCGCTAGAACTTATCTTCAACAAACTTATCGATCACAGCAATCGCACCATGATAGGTATTGGTCCTCAGTTTGTTGAAGCAATATCAGAGTTCAATTTGGTTGGTGGAAAATACCAGTCCATCAACATGTTTGATTATCAAAACGAGTCTGATCTGTTTGGTGTGCTGGCCTCAAAAGTCAGCATGGAAAGGCCAGCCTTGGTTTATATCGATAATCCGAACAATCCAACGGGTCGAATCTACGACAGAGCCCATTTGGTCGAGATAGCAAAAGTATGTGAGCGTTCGGGCTCTATTTTGATTGTCGATGAGGCCTATGGTGAGTATCTGACTGTCGAGCAATCTATGCTCGATCAAACCTTGGTCTTGGATAACTTAATTGTTTTACGCACCTTTTCTAAAGGTTTAGGTCTAGCTGGGATTCGATTAGGTTACTTGGCTAGCAGTGAAAACCTGACTTCGGCGATAGAAGCCGCGGTGAGCGTGTTTACGCCAACTTACCCTTCGATAAAAATCGCGTCGGCGACCCTACCTAATGCGAAACACTTCTTAGAAACCAACCGCAGCAAAACCGAGTATTTTAAACAGCAAATGATCAGTTTGTTGTCTGAACACAATATTGATGTGCTCAGTACATCAATATCAACCCCCATTATGCTGTTGAAGAAAAAGGGAACCAACCTTTCGAAGCTATTTGAGAAGATCGGTATTAAGACGTGTTCCGGTGTTGACTTTGCCACTACGTGTGACGCGATGAACGAAGAGTATGTTCGATTGCGAATTGTTGGAAATGATGTGGATTTAGAAGCGTTAAAGCAGCGGATTCAGCAGTTATAAATCAAGAGCTATAAATTAGCAATTATGAAACCCGTAGGCATAAAAAAGCCCACACCTTACGGTTGCAAGGTGTGGGCTAAATAGGTGTGACTACTTGTTCAGGTAAGCAGCGTGGAACTCAATGTGCTCATCAATAAAGCTAGAGATAAAGTAGTAGCTGTGGTCGTAACCTGGCTGCATACGTAGCTCTAAATCGGCATCAGTTACCTTAGCTGCTTCGACCAATTGCTCTGGCTTTAGCTGTTCAATTAGGAAGTTGTCTGCTTCGCCTTGGTCTACCAACATTGGCAGTTTAGTACCTTTAGTTTTTAGAAGCTCAGAGGCGTCGTATTGTTTCCACTCTTCAATATCTAAGCCTAGATATTGGTTGAAGGCTTTTTGTCCCCAAGGGCATTGCATTGGGTTAGTGATTGGGCTGAATGCCGAGATAGAACGGTAGCTATCTTCGTTTTTGATGCCAATCGTTAGGGCACCGTGTCCGCCCATGCTGTGACCAGAAATTGATTTTACTGATGTCACAGGGAAGAAAGATTCAATCAACGCCGGGAGCTCTGTTACCACGTAATCGTACATGTGGTAATGGCTGTCCCATGGTGCTTGAGTGGCATTCACGTAGAAGCCAGCGCCTTGGCCTAAATCGTAGTTTTCATCGTCGGCAACACCTTCGCCACGTGGGCTTGTGTCTGGGGCAACAATGGCAATGCCTTGCTCAGCCGCGGCTTTGAATGCGCCGGCTTTTTGCATGAAGTTTTCATCGGTACAGGTTAAGCCTGATAACCAATACAAAACAGGAACTGGGTTTTCTTTGCTTGCGTTAGGTGGCAAGAAAATCGCGAAACGCATGTTGCAGTCAAGCGTTGCAGAAAAGTGGGTGTATTGTTTGTGCCAACCACCAGCAACCTTTGCTTGGCTAATGTTTTCGATTGTCATCTATTGTGCTCCGTTAGGTTGATGGTTTGGGAGTAAATTTGTCTATGTTACATAAAGTTTCACCACCCACCGGGCAGGAGGTGGTGAAGACAGTTTCGCTCTGATGTTTAAGTCAGAACTGTGGTCTCGACACCTAAGTATCGAGACCAAGGAGAATTATCTGTCCATGTGTAGAACAGTACGGATAGATTCACCTTTGTGCATTAGGTCGAATGCGTCGTTTACTTCGTCAAGGCTCATTGTATGAGTGATGAACTCTTGAAGACCAAACTCACCCGCCATGTAACGGTTTACGATTTCTGGAAGCTCAGAGCGGCCTTTAACACCACCGAAAGCAGAACCACGCCATACACGACCAGTCACTAGTTGGAATGGACGAGTTGCGATCTCTTGGCCTGCACCTGCAACACCGATGATTACTGATTCGCCCCAACCTTTGTGACAGCACTCAAGTGCTTGACGCATCACGTTTACGTTACCGATACACTCGAAAGAGTACTCAACACCACCGTCTGTCATCTCAACGATAACGTCTTGGATTGGCTTGTCGAAGTTCATTGGGTTGATGCAGTCTGTCGCGCCAAGCTGTTTAGCTAGCTCGAATTTGCTCTCGTTGATATCAACACCGATGATGCGGTCAGCACCAGCCATGCGAGCACCAATGATTGCAGAAAGACCGATACCACCTAGGCCAAATACAGCAACGTTGTCGCCTTTTTCAACTTTAGCTGTGTTCAGTACCGCGCCCATACCTGTAGTTACACCACAACCTAGAAGACAAACTTCTTCAAGCGGTGCTTCTTTGCTTACTTTTGCTAGTGAGATTTCTGGAAGTACTGTGTACTCTGAGAAAGTAGAACAACCCATGTAGTGGAAGATTGTCTCACCATTGATAGAGAAGCGGCTTGTACCGTCTGGCATTAAGCCTTTACCTTGCGTTTCACGAACCGCTTGGCATAGGTTAGTTTTACCAGATTTACAGAATTTACATTCGCCACACTCTGCTGTGTAAAGTGGGATAACGTGGTCGCCAACTTCAACACTGGTAACGCCTTCGCCGATCATTTCAACGATACCGCCACCTTCGTGACCAAGAATCGAAGGGAAGATACCTTCTGGATCGTCACCTGATAATGTGAATGCGTCAGTGTGACAAACACCAGTCGCTACGATACGAACAAGAACTTCACCTGCTTTTGGCAGTTCAACGTCAACAGTTTCACGTTTTAGAGGCTCACCCGCTTTCCAAGCGACCATAGCTTTAGATTGGATATGAGTTTGACCAGGTTTGATTTCGATAGTCATTGGATGCTTCCTATTTATGTCATTACAGCGGACTTTTTGATTCTCAATATGCTCAACGTATTAAGCGTAGTTGAGCAAGTTTGTTTCCGCTCTCTCGTTTTGTTGGAGCTAGTATAGGTGTGACTCTAGGTTTTGATAATCCCCCGAAATGGAAAATGATTATTACATATATGTAATAGTTGGTGTTAGGGAACATTTGAACAATGACCATTAACCATGAGCAAACGGGCTCTGGAATTTCGTACGGAGATGAATAATAAAAGACTTATTCATAGGGGTTTCTAGTTAAGACATTTTAGGGTACGTCATAATAATTGCTTACTGAAAATCGCATGAATTGGAAATAAAACTACAATATTCTGAGCGCCGTATTTTATTGTTGTGGACTCAAACATGCTTTTATCTCTCCCACCACCAGTGATGTTATCACTCGCCATCGTGCTTGAAGTTGTCGCAACTTCTCTACTACCTAAAACGCAGCAATTTACTTCTTTACCGGCCACTGTCGCAGTATTGGCTAGCTACGGCTGTGCTTTTTATCTGTTGTCTCTCACAGTGCAAACCATGTCTTTGGGTGTGGCGTATGCGATTTGGTGTGGGGCAGGAGTTGTGCTGGTCGCAGCACTGTCTTGGCTAGTTTACGGACAAAAGCTCGACATCTACGCAGTCATTGGTATCGCTTTGATTTTGGCAGGTGTGGTAATTATTAACCTGTTTTCAACGTCGGTGAGTCATTAGGATGCTCGTATGTTCACGGTGGTTTTAACTGGCGATTCAGGTTGCTGTTTCTATTGCATGCTGTCGGATAGCAATAAAGAGTGATGAGTTTCAACTCGATGAGTCTTCAGAGTTGTTGTAAAACTGTTCGAACGTCTTTGTCAATATCGATAGAGATAGAGATAGAGATAGAGATAGAGATAGAGATAGAGATAGAGATAGAGATAGAGATAGAGATAGGGAACAGGTAGTGACTTTTAGCCACTACCATATTTAGGGGGTTACTTTACAAAGTTTGCTTTGCGCATTCTTTCTATAACCGTTTCTTTTTGAGCATTGCTTAACGGTGTTAATGGTAGGCGAGGGTTGCCGGCATTTATATCGTGCAGTGCCATCGCTACTTTGCCCGCAGCGACTCCACCAAAATCAACCAACACTCTGATTAACTCAATAATACTGTCCATACCGCGGTTTACCTTTTCGATATCACCATTGTTAAAATCAGCGATGATTTCGTGGAAATGAGGAGCGGCATAGTTGTATGTGCTACCTACTGCGCTCTTAGCACCCAATGCAAGAGCTGCTGGTAGGAACTCGTCTACACCGAATGGGATGTCGAACTTGCCATCACACGCGCGCAGGCAGCGTTGGTATTCGTAAAGATCAGTACAGTTAAATTTTAATCCCGACAGATTTGGAATTCTTTTATCTGCGGCTATCAGAAATTGTTCCATATCCAGGTTTACGCCAGACATGCTCGAATGGTAGTAGTAGAAACCTTTAGATGGTGCAGCTGCTGCAATAGTTGCACAGTATTCAACGAGCGCATCAATTGAGCTAGGTTTAAAGAAACATGGACCGATTGCAGATGTTGCTAAAATGTCTAATGTTTCTGCGTGACGAGTTAACTCTAGGCTGTCTTCGATGCTTAGAGCTCCAGTGTGAATAATCAAATCCAATTGCTTATCAGCGGCTTGCACCCAGCGTTCTGCGATTGCTTTTCTTTCTGCAACACTACAATGAATACCTTCTCCGGTCGTACCACAAATGTAGGCACCAGTAACCCCATCTTTAATTAGATGAGCTGCAATTTTATCAATTTCTTGAAAGTTCACCTGGTTATTTTCATCAAATGGGGTATGGGGAGCGGCGATCAAACCAGTTAATTTTTTCATATTAAGAATACTCTTAGTCTTGAAGAATGTAACGCCATTTGGCGTCATACTGTACTTTATTTAAATATTATGGAGTTTTACTCCCTTGTATAGTTATTTTTGAGAAGTGTTAGAGTATATTCATGGAGTTGTGCACCAGATCAAAGTTTATGTTCGGAGTGTAATGACATACAATAGGATGCCTATTCATAGATATGAACATCACAACAATAGAAATATAGTGCGAAAGCAGAGTTTTTAAGGGTATTGATTAAATGGTTGGAAAAACAGATACACTTCGAGCAGGGAAAGTCCTTGATACTATAGGTAGTCTTTATGATAGCTTTACTCCAGCATCTAAGCGTATTGCTGACTTTGTTTTAGAGCAACCAAATGAAGTTTGCACACTTTCTATTGCTGAGTTGTCGCAATTAGTTTTGGCAGGGGACGCTTCGATTATTCGCTTTTGCCGTTCCTTAGGAGCTAAGGGATTTCATGAATTTAAAATGGCTTTAGCGATAGAACTTTCGCAGCGAGACGAAGCCGATGATAGTCTTTTTGACACCGATGTAACGGCGTCGGACAAACCTGAGGTTATTGGTAGAAAGCTACAGAAGACTATTGATAAGGTTCTTTCCGAGACTCTCAATTTACTGAACCTAGAAACACTCAACCAAGTGAGTGAATCGATAAAGCTAGCGAAGTCGGTTTACTTTTTAGGGGTGGGTTCATCTGGCATCTCTGCCGAGAATGCCAAATATAGATTTATGCGAATCGGCTTAAACGTTGATGCATTGACGACTAACCATTATATGTACATGAAAGCAGCATTACTTGCTCAAGGGGATATTGCTATTGGCATTAGTCATTCAGGCCAATCACAAGAAACGACCAAAGCACTCAAAATTGCTAAGCAATCAGGGGCAACTACGGTTGCTATTACTCACAACCCTCGCTCTTCTATTTGTGAATATGCTGATTATGTCTTGGTAAATGGAAACCGTCAGGGCCAGTTACAAGGGGATTCGATAGGGACAAAAATATCTCAGCTATTTGTACTAGATATGATCTATTGCTTGCTGGTCCAAGGTGATGAAAGCTATGCTCATGCTAGTAAACTTCGTACTACTCAAGCATTATCACTGGATTAGACTCCGGCGAAGTATTTAAGGCGCTATAGTCAATACCGCCTTAAATATTCAAGATTTTCGCTTCTAGAAATTTTTAACTAACTCTGTATTTTCATACTTGATTTTGCCCATTTGAATGGTTCTATGGACATCCAAGCCTTGATCGATAAGCGTTATGTTTGCGTAATATCCAGCCTCAAGTCGACCATATTTTTGATCTACTTTCAGAGCTTGAGCTGGGTACAGAGATGCCATATTTAGTGCTTGCTCCAATGACAGTCCGACCTTTTCAACAAGATTTTTCACACCTTGAATCATAGTGATAGCCGCTCCTGCTAGTGTTCCATCCTGATAGTGACAGCGCCCGTCTGTAACAAAGGCAGGAGTCCCAGCCATGTCATATTGCTTCATATCTGTTCCAGCCGGTGTAACAGCATCGGTAACCATAAATAACTTTTCACCTAATACTTGGTGTGCAATACGTACATTAGCGAAGTTAGAGTGAATGCCATCTACGATAATTCCTGCGTATAATTTTTTGTCAAAGATATAACCGACGGCTCCCGGTTCCCTAGAGTTAAAAGGACTCATTGCATTGTACAAGTGCGTGGCCATACTTAATCCTTCGCATTCATTGAGCTGCTCATATGTGGCATTGGTGTGCCCCAATGAAACGTAGATTTCAGCATCAGCTAGCGCTTTTATGTCGGCCTTCGCATTACATTCAGGAGCTAATGTCACCATTTTTATAATGTTTCGGTGCTTAATAAGGAAGGCTAAGCTTTGTTCATCTAATTGACGAATGAAATGTTCGTTATGTGCCCCTTTTTTAATATGACTAATAAAAGGGCCTTCTAAATGAAGACCTAAGATGCCTTGCTCTTCAGTTTCTATATTTTTTTCCATCAAATTAACAGCCAGTTTCAGATCGTCGATATCGCTTGTAATCAGCGTTGGGAGAAACTGGGTTGTACCGTACTGTAGATTAGTGTCGTTCATAATTTTCAGAGTTGAGTTGGATGGATTTGTGTTAAACAAAACCCCACCACAGCCGTTCAACTGAAGATCAATGAAGCCTGCACAGGCCAATAAGCCTTGTCCATCAACTTGTTCAAGAACCGCTGGCTGTGATTCAGCTGGGACAACCTCGGCAATATGATCGCCTTCGATAATAATGATGTGATTTTTAAGTATTTCAGTACCGTTAAATATATCGATATTGACCAGAGCATAACGGTTTGGAGTGCAGGTCTTTGTCATTGTAGTTCTCTTTAGGCTCTAAATTATTAAGGGAGTATCACTTCATTTGAAGTGATATTACATACCATTTTGGAGTTTAACTCCGTTGTTTTTATAATGGATATCATTTAAAGCCTTTTGTTTCACGGTTTTGTACGGAGATTAGACAAGTTTGTGACAAGGATCTTCCATTTTGTAATTTTATGTTGAAGTTTAACTCCATAGTGGCATTGTGGAGTTAAATTTCAATATTGAATATAACTATGGAGTATTCAATCTTATGCAAGTTAAGAAAGCCACCATTTTAAACACTCTTAGGAAAGGATTTGTCGCATCTTGTCAGCCTGTTGACGACGGTCCTATGGACAAGCCAGATATAGTAACTGCAATGGCAATTGCTTCTGTTATGGGGGGCGCGATAGCCCTGAGAATTGAAGGCGTTGAGAACCTTAGAGCGGTTCGCCCTCACGTTGCTGTACCTATTATTGGTATTGTTAAACGTGATCTTGATGATTCTCCAATACGAATTACGCCTTATCTTAAAGATGTTCAAGCGCTACATGAAGCAGGCGCAGATATTATTGCTATCGATGCCTCTGACCGTGTTCGTCCGGTTGCGATTGATACCTTGGTTGCTGAAATTCATAAACTCGGTCGATTGGCCATGGCAGATAGCTCTAGCTACATTGAAGGTATGTATGCCAAAGAGCTAGGTGTTGAAATCATTGGTTCTACACTGTCAGGTTACACGGGTGGCGTTATACCTGAAGAGCCTGATTTTGAGCTTGTTGAAAGGCTGAAACAATCGGGGTGTTTTGTTATGGCCGAAGGTCGTTATAACAGCCCTGAACTAGCACAACGTGCTATTGAATCTGGTGCTGATTGCGTAACTGTTGGATCTGCTATAACCCGTATTGAACACATTTGCTCATGGTTTGGTACCGCTGTGAGCGCTGGTCGCCAAGAAACTATGGAGAAAAGTGCATGAGTGTTTGTCTTGCTATCGATATTGGTGGTACGAAAATCGCAGCTGCGTTAATTGAATCAAATCACCTTTCACAGCGTACCCAAGTAAGCACGCCATCATCGCAAGCTCCATCGGCGATGAGCCAAGCACTTGATGATTTGATCTCTCCACTGATTGGGCAAGCTGACTATGTTGCAGTCGCATCAACCGGCATCATAAATGATGGCGTTTTAACTGCATTAAACCCTGAAAATCTTGGGGGATTAAACAACTACCCGCTAAAGACCACCTTAGAAAATATCACTTCTTTACCTTGCTACGTTATCAACGATGCTCAAGCAGCGTGTTGGATTGAATATCAACAGATCAATAGTGACATAACAGATATGGCATTTATCACTGTATCAACAGGAGTTGGTGCTGGCCTTGTTCTTGGTGGAGAGTTATTGGTGGGACGCCGCGGTATCGCTGGGCATGCAGGACACATGCAAGTAGATCCTGATGGACCTATATGCGGGTGCGGTCGTGTCGGTTGTGTAGAAGCAATTGCTTCTGGAACTGCGATAACTAAAGCGGGTAAAAAGCGTTGGGCATCTGTATCAACTGGAAAAGATATTCACGACAAGTGGATGTCGGGAAGTGACAACGCAAAAGCTATTTTCGAGCAATCAGCTCACGCTGTTGCTCAACTTATCTCAAACCTACGAATTACATTGGATATTGATGTCGTCACACTGGGTGGCAGTGTTGGTCTAGCAAGTGGCTACCTAGAGCTTGTTGAATCTGAACTTAATACAAACCCTAGAGTGTTTCGTCCTGAGCTGAAACTCGCCCAAGCCGGCGCTGATGCCGGTTTATTAGGTGCAGCTCATTGGGCTCATCAATATTACAAAAAAAAATAATTAAAGGTCTATAAAACGATGGAAGCAAATTCTTTTGGAACTCTGAACTACATAGTGCTCTTTTTATACCTTGCAGGTGTAATGGGGGTGGGTGTTTATTTTGCTCGCAGACAGAAGTCTGGTGATGATTATTTTAAAGCTGGTGGACGTATCCCCGGTTGGGCTGCGGGTATTAGTGTGTTCGCAACGACGTTAAGTTCAATTACATTTATGTCAATCCCTGCTAAGGCGTATACAGACGATTGGACATTCCTTATTGGTCAATACATTGCAATCGCTATTTTGCCGTTTGTATTTATTTACTATATTCCATTTTTCCGTCGTCTAAATTTGACGTCGGTATATGAATATTTAGAGAAACGGTTTGATCTGAAAATGCGCCTTTTCGGTAGTATCTCTTTCATGCTATTCCATATTGGGCGAATCGCAATTGTTACTTATCTGACAGCACTTGCACTTGTGCCATTTATTGACATGAATCCGCTGACTATCGTGTTTCTAATAGGCGTCTTATGTATCATTTATACCTTCCTAGGTGGTATTGAAGGTGTTATTTGGACTGATGTGATGCAAGGCATTATGCTTTCTGTGGCGGCTGTTGGTATTTTCATTGTGCTTTGTTTCAACGTTGATGGTGGATTAAGTGAAATCTTCACAATGTCGGCAGAGGCTGATAAGTACTTTCCTGCAGAGCAATTTCGTTGGAGTTGGTCAGAAGCAACAATACCAGTTCTCATGATCGGATTTTTCTTCTCAGTCTTACAGCAGTTCACAGCAAGTCAAGATGTGGTGCAACGCTATATCGTGACGGATTCAATTGAAGAAACAAAGAAAGCACTAATAACCAATGCAAAATTTGTTGCGTTCGTTCCTATATTCTTCTTTGCTGTTGGTGCTGGTTTGTATGCATTTTATACACAAAATCCAAGCCTATTATCAGATGATTTTAATACAGGTGGCATTCTACCATTTTACATTATTACTCAGCTTCCAGCGGGTATAGCGGGTTTGATTATCGCGGCTATTTTTGCAGCATCTCAGTCAAGCATTTCAAGTAGTTTGAACAGTATTTCCGCATGCTATACAAGTGATATTTACCACCGCCTAAGTAAAGATCGTCAAACAGAAAATACACTGCGTATTGGTCGTATTGTTACCGTAAGCTCTGGTTTATTAGGAGTCGCCACTTCCACATACTTGATCTTCTCAGAAGAGAGCCAAATTTGGGATGCATTTAACAGCTTACTTGGTCTTATGGGAGGGCCGATGACAGGTCTATTCATGTTGGGTGTGTTTATTCGTAACGCAACAGCGAGAAGTGCACTCATAGGGGTTATCGTTAGTGTAATCGCAACACTGTGTGCTCGTTACTTAACTGATTTAAACTTTTTCTTCTATGGTGCCATCGGGACGATGACTGTCGTAATTGTAGGCTACATTTCGGCACTGTTAATGAAAGAAGAACCTAAAGATGTAAGTAAAGAATTTGTTCTCACATCATCTAAAAAATAACAATTAATTCAAGCTCTCATTATGCAATGAGAGCATTGTAAAATGCCGAGGTTACAATGATTTTTGGACATATTTCTCAGCCTGATAAATGCGTAATTCCAGCGTCAATTTTGACGGCTTTAGAATTCCTAACCAGTAGAGACTTAGATAACTTGGAAACAGGTCGCCATGACATTAATGGTGACTTAATGTTCGTGAATGTGATGAGTTTTGATACGGCTCATGAGGATGAAAAACTAGCCGAAGTACATAAGGAATATATTGATTTACAGGTTCTGATTCACGGTGAAGAGAAAATCCAGTTCGCTTTAAAAAGTCAGCAGCACATAGCTGAAACTGAATACAATGCGAATGATGACTTTTATCTAGTGAGTTCAATGGATTCACCATCAAGCTTAGCTCTTACGCCCGGTTGTTTTGCTGTGTTTTTCCCAGAGCAACCCCATAAACCAGGTTGTTGTTTACAGCTTCCACAACATATAAAAAAAGCGGTTGTGAAAATACATAAGACACTTTTGTCCTAAGTTTAATATTAAAGTCGCCTCAAATTCTTTTTGGGGCGACTGATCTATGTGTCATTGATTCATTTTTTATCGTAGTGACCTGATTGGATCGTATACTCAATCATACTTCCCTCAAACCCCAACACCGCCACAAACGCATCCAAATATTGCTCTATCGTCAGATCCGCAGAAACAGGTGGCAGCTCTACGGTAATACACGGTAGGTTTCTTTCTTGGCACCAGGTGCCGAATGAGCCTGGGGTTTCGTAATCTACGTCTTCAACGAGCGGAAGGTTGAACTGTTTACCCAGCCAAGTGGCGAGTTCGGATTGAGCTGGGTCATCGACCATAGCGAGTGGTTCGTGGAAAGATATGACGAACTTAGGCTCTCGTTGTTCAATGAGTGTGATGAGCGATTGCACTTCAGGTTCAAGCTGATCGGCTTGCCCAGTTTTCACTTTTACATCTCTGACTGGTGTGTGGGAACTCCAGCGATAAACGGTGCCGCTCTCTGTCCAGTTTTGAGTTGGAAAGGCGCGGTTCAAATCGACTTGATTGGCGTTGGCACGGGTACCTAGCTGGTTGCCATCTGGGTTCATTGACAAGATCACATCATGTCGTAAGTTGGCTGCAGGCAAGCTTCTTAGCGCACAAGACAAACCTGCGATAGATGCGGTTTCATCGCCGTGTGTGCCCGCTAAAATCAGCCCGCGAGATTCGCTTTCTATTTGCGCGGGGAAGTAAAGTAAGGGTGCGCCCAATACTGACTTTCCATATGACAGCGGCTTTATTGAAAATGCAGCTCTTTCCGTTCTTGGAATTAAACTCACCTTTATCTCCTGATTGATCAAGTACTATCAAGTATTAACGATTACACAAACCTACTTAAATAAACTAAAGCGTTAAAACTCGTCAACAGTCGCATTGTTAATTTTATTACTTGCTTCAAAGATAGGCTAGGAGAGCAAAAACATATGGATTTTAAGAAACATTCAACGGCTTTACTCATTTCATCTCTATTGACCCCTTTTATATCAGTGACTGCCGTTGCTGACACATTGCCTGCGGGAACTTCTCTGGCGAAAGAACAACACTTAGTGCGCGCGAATGATGCAGAGGCTGCGACACTCGATCCTGCGAAAGCAGAAGGCTTGCCGGAAATGCACATTCTACGTGACTTGTTTGAAGGTTTAGTGATTCAAGATCGCGATGGCAATATCACCCCAGGTGTAGCGGAATCTTGGGAAACCGAAGACAACCAGACCTTTGTCTTCCACCTGCGTAAAGACGCGCAATGGTCGAATGGCGATCTGGTGACGGCCGATGATTTCGTGTATGCGATAAGACGAGCGGTAGACCCTAAAACGGCATCGCCAAATGTGTGGTATCTAAAGCTCACCAAAATCAACAATATTGCTGATGTGGCAGAAGGTAAGAAGCCGATTGAAGAGCTAGGCGTGTCGGCTGTTGATAAACACACGGTGAAGTTCGAACTCGATAGTAAAGTGCCTTACTTTGTGGCGATGACAGGCCACACATCCATGATGCCAGTGCACAAAGCAGCCTTAGAAAGTAGCGACAAGCCGTGGAGCGATCCTAAGCAATTTGTCGGTAACGGCGCGTTTGTGCTAGACGAATGGGTGGTGAACGAGCGCATTGAATTGAAGAAGAACCCGAAATACTGGGACAGTTCAGATACGTACCTAACCGAAGTGACATATATTCCGTTTGAGAACCAGAATGCCTCGATTAACCGCTATGCAGTGGGCGAGGTCGATATTACTTCGGACGTGCCGACACATATGGCGCAGCAACTTAAAACCAAATACCAAGATGCGTTTACCGCGGTGCCTTTGCTGTGTACTTACTACTACGCGTTCAATACAACACGAGCTCCGTTTGATGACGCACGAGTCCGTAAGGCTGTCTCTTATTCCATGATGCGTGACGTTATCACCAATGGTGTTACTCAGGTGGGCAACTTACCGGCTTATACCTTTGCTCATGAGTACACGGCTGGTTTTGATGCGACACAACCTGAATACAGCACGTGGACTCAGAAAGAACGTGATCAAAAAGCAAAAGAGTTACTGAAAGAAGCGGGCTACGATGCGTCTAATCCGTTGGACTTCAAACTGCTTTACAACACCAGTGAATCGAACAAGTCGATTGCAGTGGCGATTGCATCAATGCTGAAAGGCAACTTAGGCGCACAAGTCGAACTAGAAAACCAAGAGTGGAAGTCTTACTTGGTGTCACGTCGCCAAGGTGATTTTGATGTAATGCGCGCCTCTTGGTGTGGGGATTACAACGAAGCATCAACCTTCTTGAGCCTGTTGCGTTCAGGTTCTTCAGGTAACTTTGCTCGCTACAGCAATGACAAGTACGACGCAGCGATGGACAGCGCATTGGCCGCAACCAGCGAGCAAGATCGCCAAGGTTTCTATGACCAAGCAGAGCAATTACTAGCAGAAGACATGCCTATTGCGCCAATCTACTACTATATGCAGGCTCGCCTAGTGCGACCAAGTGTCGGTGGTTTTGCGAAGAACAATGTAGAAGGACGTATCTACTCTAAGGATCTCTACATCACAGAGTAATTGCGTTTGATTCACGCGGTGACACACTGCTAAAAATATGAAATAGAGAAAAGGGACGTTGATCATAAATATCTGATCAACGTCCCTTCGTCATTAATCTGTAACGGTAAGCGCAAAAAACTGAAACCTGATTGAAGTATTTTTCACTTTTATTTCAATCAGGTGAAGCCATGTTACCCCCTCTACGTGCCCTTGTTGCGTTCGAAGCTGTTGCCCGCCTCGGTTCTATTGGCGCTGCCGCGCGAGAGCTTTGTGTTACACAAGCTGCGGTGAGTCAGCAGCTTAAAAGTTTAGAAACCTTTCTCGATACCACGCTGTTTGAACGCAGCTCCAAAGGCGTAAAGCTGACGTCGGCTGCCCAGCATTATCAACCGATTGTTGCGGGTTCATTAGCACACCTGAAATTACAGACTCAAATCCTGTTCGGGGAAAAAGAAACCGATGTGTTGAGCCTGCGCGTTAATCACACCTTTTGCCATAACTGGCTGTTACCTCGCCTGCCATCTTTTTATCAAAAATACCCTTTTATCAGGCTCGATATTCAGCTTGTGGACTGGCCATCTACCAACCCTTGTCAGAATGTCGATATCGAACTGACCAACGGTAAGGTCGAAAGCGAAGACACTCATAGTGAGCGATTGTTTCAAGAGCATTGGCAGTTGGTGTGTAGCCCAGAATTTAAAAAACAATATCAAGACTCGTTGGCTGAACATGATTTTTCTGCTTTGCCGACCGTGCAAGTAAAAGGCTATCGAGAGAACTGGCTGCAATGGCTGAGTCACAACCAATTCGAGATGACTTTACCGAAGGTGCTGCTCGAAGTGAGTAACTCTTTGCACGCTCTAGAAGCGGTTAAGCATGGGATTGGCGTGCTGTTGGTGCGTTCGCTTGCAGTGTCTGAGTTGTTGGAAAAAAACGATCTTGTTCTGGCTACGGAATCTTCGATGCCTGCTGAGTCTGCCCACTATTTGATTACCAAACACCGACGCAGTGCCAAGGTGAATTTCTTTTGTGATTGGCTTTATCACCAGATGGAAGACGGTGAACTGGAGGAAAGATTTTCTAATGGGTAGCCATAAAAAAAATGAAGGACGCTCTTACTAACCTGTCACACAAACCCCTTAATTTAACCGCATACAAATAAGGACGAGGTCACCATGAGTGCTTTCTCAGAACCAATGAAAAACCGCTTAAAGGTACTGCTATTTACTGCACCGTTGTTGGTGCCACTGTTTACTTTTTGGCTCGTACCATTTGGTTATTCGATTTACATCAGCTTCACCGATTGGGATTACATCTCGCCAGATTATTCGTTCATCGGCTTAGAGAATTACGAGTACATGGTTGAGGACTACGAGTTCATCCAAGCGATGCTTAACACGTTTTGGTTCTCGGTCGGTGTGGTGATTCCCACCATTATTCTTGGCCTTGTGTTTGCCATGTTGCTGCACAAAAACTTCAAGGGCAGTCAGTTTTATCGTGCAGTGATCTTCTCACCTTGGATCACACCTACAGTCGCGGTGTCGATTGTGTGGTCTTGGGTATTTGAGACCAAATCAGGCTTGGCAAACCACTTACTGGAGTCGGCAGGGTTTAGCGCGATTCCATGGTTAGAGAACGGAAACACAGCCTTGATTGCGGTGATTATCGTGACAGTTTGGCAGGCGATTGGTTGGACGATGCTGTTCTACATCAGTGCACTCAACAAAATTCCAGAGTCACTGTATGAGGCGTCTTTGATTGATGGTTGCAGCAGCTTAACGCGCTTTTTGAAGATAACGCTGCCGCTGATTTCACCAACCACATTCTTTTTAGTGGTGGTCAATATTATTACGGCAATGCAAGCGTTCGATCAGTTCCAGATCCTAACGCAAGGCGGGCCGGGCGGTGAGACTCGTACCTTGTTGTACTTGTTCTACCAACAAGCGTTCGAACGTTACGAAATGGGACCTGCGGCCGCGACATCGTTAGTGATATTCCTGATTACTGGATTGCTGGCACTTATTAATACCTACATCGGCAAGCGCTGGGTGTACTACTAGTCGATTTTTGAAAGGACAGAATTATGACCACGCAAGTATTGGATGCGAACCAAGTATTAAATCAAAGAGTAGCTAAAGCCAAAGTTAGAGCCCAAACCAAAGCGACCAAATCAGAGATTGCGTCAAAGAAAGCTTCAGTGGATCGCCGTTCGTTTATCGCACTGGCGAAGCACCTGTTCTTGGCAACCTGCGGAACCATCATGGTGTTCCCGTTTTTATGGATGTTGTCTGGTTCGCTGAAAAGCAACGATGAGATCTTTGCTAACCCGCTGGACTTGATTCCAGAGCAGTTTCGCTGGGAAACCTTTGTCGAAACCTTTCACAGCGCGCCGTTTGGCTTGTACATCTTCAACAGTTTTAGCGTGGCTTTGTTCACGACCCTGTTGGTGATTGTGAATTCGGCGATGTTTGCATACGCGTTGACTCAGCTGAGGTTTCGTTCAAAGACAGTGCTCTATTTCATCGTGATGGGCTGTTACATGCTGCCGGGTGCAGTCACTTACATTCCGTCTTACATCACCTTGGCAAAACTGGGCTTGTTGGATTCACACATGGGCTTGGTGGCGTCGAACGCGGCGTCGGTGTTCGGTGTGTTCTATCTACGCCAAGTGTTTATCAAGGTGCATCCGTCGCTGATTGAAGCGGCACGAATTGATGGTGCAGGTGAGCTCAAAATCTTATGGGCAATCATCTTACCGCAATGCCGAGCAGCAGTCGCAACACTGTTCCTCATCACTTTTATTACCAATTACAACAGCTACATGTGGCCAAGTCTGGTGATTACGACTCAGGATTTAAACCTGATCGCTACTGGTATTCGTCACTACTTTATTGCCGAAGGTAACTATGGGTTGAACTGGTCGCAAATTATGGCGGCGAGCACCATTGCAGTATTGCCTTTGTTAATTCTATTCGTCATTTGTCAAAAGACGATTCTTTCAGGTATCGCCGATAACGGCGTAAAAGAGTAAACGGAAATGAAATTAAAAACTCTCGCACTAGTGTGTGCTGGCGCAGCAAGCGCGTCTATGTTCTCTAGCAGTGTTCTTGCCGCAACCGAAGTTAACTTTTGGTATTCCGGTGGTACTAAACCACAGCAAATGATGACTAAGCTCATCGAAGAGTTCAACGCGAGCCAAGATGAGTATGTGGTGAAGCCTGCATTGCAAGGTAACTACACGGAAACCTACCAGAAGCTGCAAGCTGGTTTAGCGTCGAAAACGGCACCTGAACTTGTGCTGTTAGATTCAGGCCGTGCGGAAGCGATGCACGGGCGTGGTCTGAGCCGAGACCTAACGCCGTTCATGGATGAAGAGTTCAATTTTTCTGACTTCATCGGTGCGTTCAAAGATCAAGTGACGGCAGACGATGGCACCATCATCGGTCTACCTGCTTACGGCACAACTCAAGTGTTCTACTACAACAAGCAAGTGTTGGCGGACAACGGTTTTACAGAGCAAGACCTAAACACATGGCAAGGTGTGGCTAAGGTTGCTGAGAAAGTCACACAGCGTGACGAGAAAGGTAACGTGACCTTCTACGGCTGGGAGCCGATGTGGGGTCAAGACAACATGATTGACGCGGCTTTCTCTAACGGCGCTAAGATCATCAGTGATGACGGCAAAACAGTGCTAATTGATTCAGCTGAATGGGTTGAGGTGTGGGACAGCTTCCGTAAGTGGATCCACGATGATCAAATCATGCGTATTCACTACGGTGGTCAGGGCTGGGAATACTGGTACAAAACCATTGATGACGTGATGAAAGACAACGCGTTGGGCTACACCGGTTCATCGGGTGACCAAGGTGATTTGGATTTCACTAAGCTTTCGGCAACCACACAACCGGGTTGGGGCTCAAACCCTTCTGCACCACAAGCAGGTGCGTTGGTTTACGTAATGCCAAAAGGCACAGACGAAGCAGCAGCAAAAGGTGCATTCGAGTTTGTTGAGTTCTACACCAACGCGAAGAACACGGCGGCATGGTCAATGTTCACGGGTTACATCCCAGTACGTAACAGCGTTTCTGAAGTACCAGAATATCAAGCGTTCACTAAAGATAACCCGCAAGCTCTGATCCCTTTGAAGCAAGCGAACACGGCGACCAAAGATTTCCTAGATCCTACCAACGGTAAGATCATGGATGCGCTTAAGGTGGCTGCAGACCAAATTCAAATCCAAAACGTGCCTGCTGACAAAGCGCTAAAACAAGCGGCTAAGAAAGCACAACGTGCACTAGACCGAGCGAATCGTTCTTAATCTGTAAAGTGGTTAGCTCTTGGCTATTAGTAACAAAGAGCGATTGACTAACAAAGGCCCATCTATTCGGGTGGGCCTCTTTTTGACCCAGTCCTTCAATTAGGACGAATTTGGTGAAGACAATGACCCAATTCCAAGGTGAGCTGCCGTTTGGCAGAGTACGTATCCCCTTTGATGTGCCAACAGGTTCTCACAGCGTAACCATTACTGGCACGACGGTGAAAAAAGGATTTTTATACGCGGCAGCCTACGATGCCAACCAAGCATTTCGTGGCAAAGTGTTGTTTGAAAAGGCGCACAAGTCACTCACTATCCAACCGCAGAACTCAGGGCTAGGCGCGATTGATGGTGTGATTCCATCGGGCGAGTGGTTCTTAGAGCTTTATAACCTTGAAGGCGAATTTCGCACCGAGCGCGCGATGCAATATCAAGTCGATGTGCTTTGCTCTGATGAGTCAAACACTGATGGAGTTGAGAGCGGGCTAGAACTAAACCCAACAGTGACAAGCGAACACGATATCGAGTTTGATTACGGCCACATGCTGAGTTCTGATTCTCGCTGGTATCGAGGTGATTTACACGCTCACACTCAGCTTTCTGATGGTCACAATACCTTGGCTGCGGCTAAAGAGATTGTGGAATCACAAGGCCTCGATTTCTTCTTCTTCACTGAGCACAACATTTGCCAGCCGAAGCTACCTGTATCCAATCAGTGTTTGTTCTTACCGGCGTTAGAAGTCACGACCGATCTCGGGCACTTCAATGTGCATGGCCCAGTCAAGTCTTTGGACCTTAGAGACGTTGAACACAGCAGCCAAGCGACCATGGAAGCGGGATTGAGCTTAGCTAAAAGTGGACACAGTTCCCTTGGCATTAATCATCCTATGATGAAGCCGTGGCATTGGCATTACGATCAAGTGGATCTCAGCCAAGTGTCTACTTTTGAAGTGTGTTGTGACCCAACTTGGTCGACCTCTCCGAAAGCGACCGAAGAGGCGCTATTGGTTCTCAATGAAATGTGGAATTGCGGCCAGAGGGTTACAGCGATTGGCGGCAGCGATTCACACCTTGAGCCCCATGAACGCAATCCAAAGTCGGATGAACCTTCTATCTATGGCGACCCATCAACTTTCGTATACAGCCATGGCTTGAGCGGCGAAGGCATCTTGTCTGGTTTGCGTAATGGGCAAGTTTATCTAGAGCGCCGTTGCGGCTTGAAGTTTGATATCAACTTAGGTGATTTACTGCCGGGCAACGACTCTCAAGGCCAACCACTAACATATCGAATTGCGGTATCTGATTCAGAAAACCCTTACTACGCAGAGTGCGTGGTGGATGGCGAGGTTGTTGAACGAATCGCTCTGAATGATGAGCTGCAAAGTATCCATATTGATGAGGGCTACCGTTGGTGCCGAGTGGATATTCGTCGCGGAGAGCTTTCTTCAGCACTAATGAACAGTACTAACCCTGCATCTGACGAACGTGAGTTTGAAGGCTGCATCAACGCCGTATTCGACGGCAAACAACCAGAATTTAACCAACCCTTAGTGCGTACTTGGGGAGAACTAATGGAGCGAATGAGCCGTTATGAAGTTTAAGGCGATGTTATTTGATAAAGACGGCACATTGTTAGAGTTCCACAAGATGTGGCTTAACGTTTCTCGTGGTGCTTGTGAGCGTGTGAAATCTTACAGTGACCAGCATCAAGGTAATCAAACTGTCACACCTGCTGAGTTACTCTTGGCCATCGGCGTGGAAGGTGATGTGGTTGATAACTATGGACTATTAGCCTCAAACCCAGTGGAAGATACCGCGACAGCGTGGTTCAACATGCTGCAACCTAATGTCTCGCTTACAGAGTTTACTAAGGTGACCAAAGCGGCTTTTAATGACGAAGTGGAAGAGAATCCAAACTGGATTGAAGCCCTGCCGGGAGTGGCTGAAAAGCTGGGTCTGTTTAAACAGCAAGGCATGATTTTAGGCATCGCGACCGCAGACACTAAAGACTCAACGATCTACACACTAGAGCAATCGGGTTTGAGCGAGATGTTTGATTATGTCGGTTATTCTGATGGTGATATCGAACCTAAGCCAGCGCCGGCACTGCTCAATGCATTCTGTGAAAAGTGCGGTATTGAGCCACATGAAGTGATCATGTTTGGTGACACGGTTTCGGATATGGAATTTGGCCGTAACGCAGGCGCAAGCAATGTCGGTGTGTTAACTGGCACAGCTCAACACAGCGAGTTAGAGCCAGTGGCGGATCTGGTTATTGCATCGGTTGCCCACTTTGAGCTCAATCAACTGCAAGAACGTGGCTAAAACGTTTCACGACAGATTGCAAAGATAGTATTTAACGAATTGATTTAAGGACAGGTTATGGCTGAAGTCACACTGAGAGGGGTAGAGAAAACCTACCCAAATGGTTTTAAGGCCGTGCACGGTGTCGATCTGAATATTCGCGAAGGTGAGTTCATGGTGTTTGTTGGGCCGTCTGGCTGCGCAAAATCCACCACACTTCGTATGATCGCAGGCCTTGAAGATATCTCAGAAGGCGATGTCTACATTGGCGATAAACGTGTAAACGAATTGCCACCTAAAGATCGTGGTATCTCGATGGTATTTCAGAACTACGCGCTTTATCCGCACATGTCGGTGTACGAAAACATGGCTTTTGGTCTTAAGCAACAGAAGCTGCCAAAGCATGAAATCAATGAGCGTATTGAAGACGCAGCCAAGACTCTCGATATCGAACACCTGCTAAATAATAAGCCGGGTGAAATGTCGGGTGGTCAAAGGCAGCGTGTGGCTCTAGGCCGTGCGATGGTGCGTAAGCCAGATGTGTTCTTGTTTGATGAGCCTTTGTCTAACTTGGATGCAAAGTTGCGTGTTTCAACACGAGTCAGCATTGCGCAGCTGCACAACAATCTTAAGCAAGAAGGGCAGAACGCCACCATGATCTACGTGACACACGATCAGGTGGAAGCCATGACTCTTGGCGATCGTATCTGTGTATTGAATCAAGGCGAGATCATGCAGGTCGATACGCCAATGAATCTGTATCAATACCCAGCAAACAAATTTGTCGCAGGCTTTATTGGTTCGCCAGCGATGAATCTTCTTAAGGTGAGATTGGATGAGATTGACGGTGTGATGAACGTGGTCTCTGAAAGTGGTACTCGTTGGACGCTGCCACAAGATAAGCAAACAATCGCTCGTGAAAAGATGGGTGATTGGGTGTGGTTTGGTGTTCGTCCAGAACACATTCAACTGGCTAATCACGATGCACCATTATCTGAGGTGAATACTCAAACGCACAGGCTTGATGTGGTTGAGTCGATGGGCAATGAGCTGTATCTCTACTTCAAATTGGGTGCCGATAAGCTGGTGGCTCGCGTGCCTTTCGATGCTGCTCGCACGGCAAACAGTGGCGAAGAGACAGTGCTTCACTTCAACACTTCACAGTGTCACCTGTTTGATTTAGAGACAGAAGAAGCACTGACTGAATAAGTCGATGTGTCGAAGAGTCAAAATAAAGAAATCCCCGCTCAGATGAGTGGGGATTTTTCTTAGGAGGAGTATCAACAGGAGCTCGGGACTGTACCCGAGGCTTTTTTGTTGGAGATAGCTAAACACTCTTGAGGGTTAGAACCATTTAATGGCTCGGAATCGCAATTCTTTTTTCTAGCCAACGAACCGCTTGTGATACGACCAAAATAAGAACAAGGTACTCCAAAACCAGAAACGTATAGATCTCTAAAGGTAAATATTCGTTCACCACCAGCTCATTTGCTCGTCTTGTTAAATCACTCAAACCAATCACACTCACTAGCGAACTCATCTTGAGGATATAAACAAACTGATTGCCCAAGGGCGGCAGTATCTGACGGAATGCCTGCGGTAGGATAACGAATCGCATTTTTTGCCAATAGGTTAATCCCAAGGATTTGGCCGCTTCATGTTGGCCACGATTAATCGCTTGAATCCCCCCACGGAACACTTCTGCCATAAAGGCGCTCTCGGCAATGGTCAATGCGATTACCCCTGCCCAGAAGTGGTTCAAAGAGACATCGAGTAATGTCGGCATTCCGTAATACACCCACAATAGCAATACCAATACAGGGATAGAACGCATCACCTCTACGTAAAGTCGATTAATCCCCCTGAGTATTGGAGAACTAGAAAGCGCTGGAAAGGCGACCAATAGACCCAGAGCCATAGCAAAAAACATGCTTAGCAACGAAACCTGAATAGTCTCGCTAAAACCAGCCATCAAAAACTGAATGTTAGTTCGCCCCTGCTCCGTCGACGGGTCGAGTACATACCATCCCCATTGGTAGTCTGAACATCCTGTCAGAAACAGCAGAGAAACTAGCGATAAGTGACGATAGTTCACATTTACTCCCAAAAACTCCATTTGTTATTGCTATGTTAACAACCAAATCTGTTTAATGGTTAATAATTAAGAAGAATATCTACATTCATCACTTAGAAATCAGCATTCTTTGAAGGAATAAAAAATGAAGAAAAGCTTAATTGCATTAGGAATGTGCTTACTTGCTTTTACACAAATTGCACATGCACAAAGTCGTTTGCAGGAGATACTCGATGCCGGAGTTCTTCGCGTTGGTACAACTGGGGATTGGAACCCAATGACAATGAAGGATCCAGCGACCAATAGCTACCGCGGCTTTGATATCGATGTCACAACTGAGTTGGCTAAGGACCTAGGCGTTAAAGTGGAATACGTCGCAACAGACTGGAAAACCTTGGTGAATGGCATCACAGCCAACAAATACGACGTGACTGGCAGCGCATCGCTCAACATGTCTCGAGCAAAAGTCGCTGGGTACAGCCAACCCTATTTCTATCTGGCTTTCGTCCCTGTTGTGCAAAAGAAAGACATAGAGAAGTTCTCTGATTGGAGTGACTTTGACAAAGCAGAAATCAAAGTTGCCGCCACGCTCGGCACAGTACAAGAAAAAATGGTGAAGGACTTTTTCCCATCGGCACAACACATCGTGATTGAAGCGCCAGCACGGGATTTCCAAGAGCTTTTAGCTCGCCGCGCCGATGTCTCCGTGACTTCAAACGTAGAGGCTGCAACCTTAGTCGAGAAGTTTAAACAACTCGCGATAGTTCCGGTGAAAGAGCCACGTAAACCAACTCCAATTGCGATGCTACTACCACAAGATGATCAGGTTTGGATTAACTACATTAACCACTGGGTTGAATTGAAAAAGACGCAAGGTTTCTTCAAGCAAACCGCTGAGAAGTGGGGACTGAAGAGCATGTAACGAGCTCATAGAGAAGAGAAAAATAGAGCCCTTAGGGGGTAGGGCTCTAGAGTTAGGAGCTAACTTGACGTTGGGTTATGCGACGACCAGTGTTGCGGCTTTCTTCATCGCTTCTTTGGTTGAGCACTCAATCACGTTCGCATTGGCAAAGCGGTGTGCGTCTTTCACTTGAATATCGTGAGCCAAGATAACCAGCTTCGCGTTCGCTACATCTAGGTCGGTGATGCGGTTTTGGATACCGTTTTGACCTTGTGTTTCTACCTTAATCTTAAGGCCTGCCGCTAAGCCTGCTTTTTCCAGTGCTTTCGCTGCCATGAAGGTGTGTGCAACACCAGAAGGGCAACATGTTACAGCTACGATGTCGTACTCACCTTCGCCTGCAACAGGTGCTGTTTGAGCTTGAACTGGCGTCGCTTCAACCATGTCTTCTTCTGTTTCTACTGCGACTGGTTTCCAGAAGCCAACGATAACGGCTGTGGTTAGCGAGCCAAGCGCAATACCGACCACGTACATTGGAATATTGCTTGATACTGGCGCTGTGATTAGGCCGCCCCACGGTGCGTGCAGTAGAACGTCTGTCATGAAGCCAAACACACAACCCACGATACCACCAGCAACGATTGAAGGAAGTACGCGCATTGGGTCGTTCGCTGCGAACGGGATAGCACCTTCAGAGATACCGATAGAGCCCATGATTGCAGCCGCTTTACCTGCTTCTTGTTCTTGTTTAGAGAACTTGTTTTTGAATAGGAAAGTTGCCAATGCCATGCCTAGAGGTGGTGTACAAATTGCGATGCCTACGCCACCCATTAGCCACGGTTGTGTGTCTACTTGAGTTTGAGCAAATAGGGTCGCTACTTTGTTGATAGGGCCGCCCATATCAAACGCAGTCATACCGCCAAGGATTGTGCCCAGAACCATCTTAGACGCGCCAGCCATTGAAGCTAGGAACTCGTTCATTGAAGACATGAACAGTTTGATTGGCTCACCGATGCCCCACAGTACGATACCTGCAGAGATTAACGTACCTAGAAGCGGGTAGATGAAGTAAGCACCTAGCGCTGTCATGTTGGTAGAAAGTGGGATCTTCTTAAGTTGAAGTACAACACCACCGGCGATAAAACCTGCCACGATACAGCCAAGGAAGCCGCCGCCCATATCTGCCATGATGCCAGAAGAGATCATCGCTGGTGCTAGTGCTGGTTTATCTGCAATTGAGTAACCAATAAAGCCGCCAAGAATGATTGGGAAAAGAACAAGGCCCTTGATACCGATGTTAGAGATGTCTGCCAGCAAGCCGTCTGCTGGAACCGCACCTTTACCTGATGCCATTACCGCCAAAGCCAACAGGACACCACCGGCTACGATGAAAGGCAGCATGTGTGATGTACCGAAAAGCAGGTGACCTTTCATGGTACTAAGGATTTTTTTATAGTCGCTACTACTATTTTTATTATTAGAATTGCTACTGGTATTCGTAGCTTGATTTGCTAGGGTGCTCATAATTTTCTACGCCTTATGAATTAATTAAAATATTAAGGATTTGATGTTCATCTTTTGCGTTATGGATATTTTGGATAAATTCATCACTGAACTTCCCAAATAGTTCTTGTAGTACATAAATATGATGGTCAGCACCGTTGTCTGGTGAAGCAATCATAAAAAATACGGTTGGATTAATGCCGTCTTCATCGCCATACTCAATGCCTTCTCGTTTAACACCGACAGCGATTGCTGGCTCTGTTACCGCCTTGCTTTTTGAGTGTGGGTAAGCGATGCCGTCCATTGAGGTGATGCTTTGAGATTCACGAATTTCGATGTCTGCCAAGAAGGCTTCTTTATTACTGATTCGGTTGTTCTCAAATAACATTCCTGCCAATTCTTCAAACAGTTCTTTTTTATTATTCGCTTGAAGTTTGTTATTAATTAAGTTGACGTTAGTTAGCTGTGTGATCATTTATTAACTCATTCACTATTGAAGTTCTTGAATTAAAATTAATGGATTAACTCGATTCGTGAAATAGCAAATAAAAGCCCTTCACTGTACATTTGTATCCAGCAAAATTAAGTGTGATTTGCATCATTCATCCAGTGTGAGATGGGTCATATTTGATGGTGTATTTCGGTGCTGAAATAGCTTTCTTTGGGAAGAAAAGAGCTGTAGGAACAAAAATGCCCCGCAAAAGCAGGGCATGGATAGTGTGTGATTAGTGGTGATGGATCTAGCTGTAAGCACGCGCTACGCGTCCAGCGCAGTCCAGTTTGTAGCTCTCAGCATAAGCGGGAATAAACACCGACTGGCCTTTCTCAATTACGCAGGTTTCACCACATTGATGAGTGAGCACCATAGATTCATCGAGCGGCAATAGGATCTCGGCACCTTCGGTGGTGATCTTTCTCTGGTGAGAGTTCTGCACGATAGAGAACTTAAAATCTTCGACTGGAATTTCGTATTCCATCACATCACCTTGCTCAATTGGGCTGAGCAGTAATCTATCCGCAGGCTTTTCATTAAACCGAGTACAAGAAACCAGTTCATTCACGTCCATGTACTTAGGCGTTAACCCGGCACGCAGCACATTGTCTGAGTTCGCCATGATCTCTAGACCTGTCCCTTTGATGTAAGCGTGAGGCGTTTCTGCATCAAGATACATGGCTTGCCCCGGCTTTAAGGTAATCACGTTCAATAGCAGCGGAGCGAACAGGCCGACATCACCTGGGTATTGATCTTCCAGTTCTGAAATCAATTTGAATACACGTTTATCAGAAAGCTTGGCCTTCATGATCAACATGGTAAGCGCCATTCCTTTTTGTTCACCTTCCAGAGACAGTAAGCTGGCAAAAAAGCAGGCTAAGCCATTGGGTGTTTGATCGCCCGCGAGATCGTTAACCATCGAATGCAACTCAGGAATATCGAGGTAGTGGAAGTGCTCAAGGATCTCGCTGATTGACCTAAAGCCATTCATCGCCGTGTAGTCGGTTAGGGCGTATA
Source organism: Vibrio sp. Scap24 (assembly GCF_013394185.1). Lineage (NCBI taxonomy): Bacteria > Pseudomonadati > Pseudomonadota > Gammaproteobacteria > Vibrionales > Vibrionaceae > Vibrio > Vibrio sp. Scap24. The sequence goes on from NZ_CP041333.1 coordinate 372,061, forward strand.
CCAGTTCTGGCTTGTGATTAGGATCCTTGTAGTTGCGGTTGCTTGCTGTCATCGGAATACCTTGCTGTTCTTCTAGTGCATATCCAGATTCGGCTTGTTGCTTGTTTGGGTGAACTTGAACAGAAAGTGCTTTCTCCGCCGCTAACACTTTGAATAGGTACGGCAGTTCGCCAAAACGACTCGCCACTTTCTCGCTTAAAAATAAGTTTAAGTTCTTAGAAATCAAGCTCGATAATGTGGTCTGCTGCCCGTTGTCAGTGACCATAGAACAACCATTCGGGTGAGCCCCCATCCAGATCTCCGCTTGCGGTTCACCAGATTGGTTATCAATACCAAACAGTTGGCTAAACGAAGAAGGGCTACCCCATGCGTAGTTTTTAATCACGTTAGTCATAGGGTAGAAAAAGCGTTGTACGAACGAGTCGTTCGCTAAAGAAAAATCAGACATCGAAATCACCATGAAGGGAAACATGGCTTGAGCTCTATTCGTTCCTAAAAAACTATTAGCTACTAAAAACAGTAGGGTAGAAGGGCTCAAGCCATTGGAGTTGAAATGGCTTAAGCCGCTGCTGCTGTTAGCTTGGCTTTGCGTAGATTTTTAAGCGCGATACAAGTAACCGCAGTCACGCCCGCACCTGATGCCATACACAGAAGTGCCAGCATTGGGTAGTTCATTGCACCGAGTAGAGCGACAACTGGACCACCGTGAGCAACACTGTTGGTGATGCCAAATGAAAACGCCATAACCGCAGCGGTCATTGAGCCAAGCACGTTGGCAGGGATAACTGACATCGGGTCTTGAGCTGCGAAAGGAATCGCACCTTCAGAGATACCCACTAAGCCCATCGCGCCTGCTGCTTTACCCGCTTCAATTTCAGAAGATTCGAACAGGTCGAACTTACGGCCAAGTCTGGTTGCGATAGCCATACCCAGTGGAGCCACAGGAATAGCACACGCCATTGCACCCATGAACTGAGTTTGACCGCTAGCAATCATGCCAACCGAGAACAGGAACGCGACTTTGTTGAATGGACCACCCATATCGAAACCAGCCATGCCACCAAGGACAATACCAAGCAGAACCACGTTGCCTGTGCTCATGCTAGTAAGCAGGGCAGTAAGAGCATCCATTAATCCGGCGATAGGCGCGCCGATAACGAAGATGAACAGACCCGCGATGAATAGAGAACCAGTGATCGGAGCGATCATGATAGGCACAAGCGGTTGAACGAATTTGTGGTAGTTAAACGAAGTAATCCATTTAACGAAGTAACCCACTAATAAGCCCGCGATGATTGCGCCAATGAAGCCAGTGCCAGCGTCAGCGCCATAGAAAGAACCGTTGTTGGCAATCCAACCGCCAATCAAGCCAGGGGTTAGAGCAGGGCGGTCAGCAATCGCGTAAGCAATGTAGCCAGCTAAGATCGGGATCATCAGTGTGAAGGCAACGACGCCCACTTCTAGGATTTGGTTCCACATGCTGCCAGTAGGAATCGCCATACCAGATTCACTTGGCTCACCGCCAATCGCTAGCGCTAGGGCAATCAAAAGACCGCCTGTCACTACGAATGGGATCATGTGAGATACGCCATTCATCAAGTAACGGTAAAGGTCTGAACGCGCTTGCGATGCTTTTTCGGCAACGGATTGGTTGGTCGATGCTTGTTCTGCTTGGTAACTTGGTGCCTCGAGAGCTTGTTTGATCAAGCCTTGCGCGTCTTTGATTGGTGCTTTTACGTTGGTGCAGATCACGCGTTTGCCAGCAAAGCGAGCCATGTCGACCTGCTTGTCACAAGCCACCACTATTGCGTCGGCACGTTCTATCTCTTCTTGAGTTGGGCTGTTTTTAACGCCGATAGAACCGTTGGTTTCGACCTTAACATCGTAGCCAAGCGCCGCAGCGCCTTTCTCTAGCGCTTCTGCTGCCAGATAAGTGTGTGCCACACCAGCGGGGCAACCTGTGACACCTATGATGAAACTTTGCTTCTCAACATTGGTTTCAGTCTCAGCAGGTTCAGGTTTGGTAAGCAGTAGCTCCAATGCGGTTTGCTCGGAATCGGCATTCATGAAGTTTTCAATGAAACCTTCTTCAATCAGTTTTGAAGAAAGTTCTGCCAATACTTCTATGTGGTGATTGTCGCCGCCATCGGGAGAGGCAATCATAAAGAACAGTTTTGAAGGCTGACCATCATCCGCGCCGTACTCGATTCCTTCTTTGTGGACACCGATAACAACTGCAGGTTTGATCACTGCGCTGCTTTTCGCATGTGGCAGGGCGATGCCTTCTTCAAACCCTGTGTTGCCTTGTTCTTCTCGCGCTTTAATGTCGGCAAGAAACTGCGCTTTGTCTGAAATTCGACCTTGTGCGTACAGCACGTCTATCAGCTCTTTAAATACGTCTTCTTTGGAATTGGCGTTAAGCGAAAGCTTAATCAAATCTTGATTGATCAATGTCGTGATCATAATGAACCCCTACTCTTTTTTATTTTGTTAGGGGTATTCTGAAATTGATTACTTGCCTTCTGTAGTGAAGAAAAATCGCATTTACTGGATGATTGTTGCGTTATAAATGGAGTGTGATTTTGATCGGTTAGTGGCGCGTTTTTCGGCCTCTATTGACATAGGTTGAGTCTGCTTGAGGCTTTTATTTGCAAGGGGTTCGGCGTGTGGAGTTATCGGGGGAACAATGTGCTATATCAGATTTGTGACTGGAGATTTATTTCCACTACTGGATTTTTGTAACCTAGATCTCAAATTGTGATTTTGCTCAATAGCGCTATGTTTCACTAAGGAGTATACCTATTCCCGTAGCCTTATTGCTGCCCATAAGAGTTCGAATAAATGATATTTCATGACCTAATCTCGTCGGTATTAAATGAGCGAGAACCGTTTCACAACATCTGGTTTGCTGGAGATTTTCATACGCCTTCAGCATGCAGTTATCAGGTGAACTTTCCACGTTTAGAGTTGGTGCTAGACGGAGAGTATATAAATGAAATGGAGAGTCATGATCGCAAGATCACTAACGTTATTGCCAAAGCCGGAGATGCAATCTTCATCCCGCCTAACTGCTGGAACAAGCCAAACTGGGATACTGACTGTTCGGTGCTGAGTATGTTGTTTGGTCGTCGTCAGCTTGGTTTAAGTTTGGTGAGCAAGCGCAAAGGGGAAGAGAGCTTCTACGATATTCAAAAGCACAGTATTCAGACCCGCTCTGGGTTCGCGATTGATAACATTCTAGAGGCGCTCAGTTCACTTGCGAGGGAGAGTAATAAGCAGCCAATGGATGAGCTATTACTGCAAGCGCTGCTGCAATACAGTAAGACCATGTTGGATGCGCCCGTCGAGAAATCTCACAGCCGAGTTCAGGATGTGTATCAGGGTATTTGTATCTACATTCAAGAGAACTTCCACCGCCACATCACCCGAGACAGCATCGCCTCGCGCTTTAGCATTTCATCCAACCACTTGTCTCGAATGTTCCGCCAGCAAGGTCATATGACGTTGGCCGAGTACATCACGCGAGTGCGAGTCGACCGTGCCAAGTTCATGCTTAAGAAGTACAACTTCAAACTCAATGAAGTGTCGGTACGTTGCGGCTTTAAAGACGTGAACTACTTCTGCCGAGTATTTAAAAACCGTACAGGAAGAACCCCAACCGAATACCGTGGTTCAATCTAATACCGTTTCAACCTGATACTGCTTCAAACTGATGCCGTTTCAAATTATCTTCCCGAACTGGTCTTATACGACCGTATTTTGTATGACTTGATTACCGCAACTGACCCTGTGTTGTGGTAATCAATTTGATTTTTGCTTTCCTCTAAGTTTCCTCTTTTCAACGGCTTTTTCTTATCTATTACTAAACCGACTCCCACGTTTTGTGTATTTTCCGCGATTCTCTAGATAACGCCGATTAATAACAGTAAGAGGTTATTTTGCGAGCTATTTATTGTTTTTCGCGCGCTATTTATTGAATCAAATATCTAAGAATTCAGATATTAATCGGATGCATTAAATGAATTTTAAGTAAACTACAATCTATTTATCGAGACGACAAAAGTTAATTATTTCTGACTGGGTTACTGATTGAAATGTTTGTAAGGCATTGATTTTGAATGCTTAGTTTATAGTGCTCTATTCTTTATTTATTGACGTTTCATTCATGCCTAAAAATCAAATATTCAAGTTTATACGGTCTATCACAACCTTGACTTATAATACTACAAATTAAAATTTCTACGGATAATATGCTCTTCAGATATTAATAATAAAGAAGACTTATACATGGAACTCAATACTCTGATCGTAGGAATTTATTTCCTTTTCCTTATAGCAATAGGTTGGATGTTTAGAACGTTCACCAGTACAACCAGTGATTATTTCCGCGGGGGCGGTAACATGCTTTGGTGGATGGTTGGCGCAACTGCGTTTATGACGCAGTTCAGTGCTTGGACCTTCACAGGCGCAGCAGGTAAAGCGTATGCCGATGGGTTGGCTGTCGCGGTTATCTTCTTAGCGAACGCATTTGGTTACCTGATGAACTACCTGTACTTCGCTCCGAAATTCCGTCAACTACGTGTGGTAACACCAATTGACGCGATTCGTATGCGTTTTGGTAGCTTCAACGAGCAAGTATTTACTTGGTCTGGCATGCCGAACAGTATTGTTTCTGCGGGTATCTGGCTGAACGGTTTGGCGATCATCGCATCGGGCATCTTTGGTTTCGATATGACGACAACTATCGTTCTGACTGGTCTTGTTGTACTTGTTATGTCGGTGACAGGCGGCTCTTGGGCGGTTATCGCGTCTGACTTCATGCAGATGGTTATTATCATGGCGGTAACCGTAACGTGTGCTGCGGTTGCTATCGTGCAAGGTGGTGGCGTTACTGAAATTGTTAAAGACTTCCCTGTGGCTGAAGGCGCATCATTCGTTTCTGGTAACAATCTGAACTATGTAAGCATCTTCGGAATCTGGGCATTCTTTATCTTCTTCAAACAGTTCAGTATCACCAACAACATGTTGAACTCTTACCGTTACCTAGCGGCAAAAGACTCGAAGAACGCGAAAAAAGCGGCTCTGCTAGCATGTATTCTAATGACTATCGGTCCAATCATTTGGTTCATGCCACCTTGGTTTGTAGCAGGACAAGGCGTTGACCTTGCAGCACATTACCCAGATGCAGGCTCTAAAGCAGGCGACTTTGCTTACCTATACTTCGTAGAGCAATACATGCCAGCTGGTATGGTGGGGCTTCTGATCGCAGCGATGTTTGCAGCAACCATGTCTTCAATGGACTCAGGCTTAAACCGTAACTCAGGTATCTTTGTAATCAACTTCTACCAACCGATTCTTCGTCCAAACGCGACAGAGAAAGAGCTGATGATTGTGTCTAAGTTGATGTCTACCTTCTTCGGTCTTGCCATCATCCTTATCGCGCTGTTCATTAACTCTCTAAAAGGTTTGAGCCTATTCGACACCATGATGTACGTGGGTGCGTTGATTGGCTTCCCAATGACCATTCCAGCATTCTGTGGCTTCTTCCTTAAGAAGACTCCGGACTGGGCTGGTTGGGGTACGCTAGTTGTCGGTGCGATTGTTTCTTACATCGTTGGCTTCGTGATTACCGCTGAAATGCTACAGAACTTGTTCAACCTAGAGCCGCTAACGAGCCGCGAATGGTCTGACTTGAAAGTAGCAGTAGGTCTGATTGCACACCTAGTGTTTACGGGCGGCTTCTTTGTTCTTTCGACGCTGTTCTACAAACCACTAGAAGCGTCTCGTCAGAAAGATGTGGATACCTTCTTCAACAACCTTGCGACGCCATTGGTTTCTGAATCAACAGCTCAGAAGAAACTTGATAACAAACAACGTCACATGCTGGGCTCACTGATTGCAGTGTCTGGTGTGGCAGTGATGGCGATGTTTGCTCTACCGAACCCATTCTGGGGAAGAATGATGTTCGTACTGTGTGGCGGTATCGTGTTTATCGTTGGTCTGATGTTGGTGAAAGCCGTGGACGACTCGGTGGAAGATGCGAAACAAGAGAACAAAACGGCTTAGGTAACTAAACTCAAAAGTTAAGCCATATAGAAGAGAACGGCTGAGCGTAATTGCTCAGCCGTTTTTTATTATGTGAACCATGGAGTTACAACCAATGGAGTGAGTCACTTAGTTGATTAAGAAATTGAGTTTAGAAGGGACTGATGAATTAAATCAGGCGTGAAGAGATGTACATGAGTAGGGCTTGTAGGTCGACACTGCTTCGAGTCTTTTGTAAACGCTCATTGACCTGATCGTGAAGCAGGTTTCTGGTTAGGTTGGTGGCCGCCACAATATGCTCTCGCTGTGGCTTGGTAGGCAGTACCAAAGCAATAGCAACGTGCACCTCACCAATGCGTGAAGCCCAATCAATCGGGTCGTCACTAACGATGACCGCAATCGAGAGATCTTGGGTCGATTCAAACATCACATGTGGCAAGGCAATACCTGGGGATACACACGTAGACGAGCGCTCTTCTCGTTTAATAAACGCCAGAATCAGTTCATCTGGATCTTCTGGATACACCAAATGAGCAAGCCCTTTTAGACATTCAAATTTGGTCAGTTGGGTTTGCGCTTTGGCATGGTGCCACTTGATGTCACAAGGTGGACATATCTGTGGCATGCGTTGGATTAAGTCGTTCGAGAACTCATGGTTCACTTGCGAACCAACCATGGCGTAATGCTCAGCAATCACGTCTTTAAGAACGAAACAGGCAAGCTCTGCATCAATACCTATCGCGGTTATCTGACACAAATCGCCACGAAGTAAACCCACTTGCAACATCGCGACAGATTTGGAGAGATCGGCCGTTCGGTTTTGAGTGATGTTGATAATACGGATGGTACTTTTGAATTTCTTTGCCAAGCGGCTAAGTGGCTGCGCCACGTGTGAGTTCGCGGCAGGATCGTCAACGAAGAAGGTGATCTGATATTCGTTCATGAAAGGTCTAGGTGCGACAATGCTTAATAAAGACTTTATCGACACTCAACAATACCTCTTCCATAGGAATGAATAAGGTTTTCGCTGGGTCGAAGCGGTTTGGCTGTTCAATGTCGATGTCAGAGACGATCAATACCTTGTCTGCGAGAGTAATATCCTGTGCAGTCAGTAAGTTTTCAATACCCATAGCGCCTTGTGTTTCAACTTTGATTGAAACGTTGAATTTAGGGGCTGTTTTATTTAAAGCATCAGCTGCCATATAGGTGTGTGCAATGCCTGTAGGGCACGCAGTTACCGCTACAATTCTCATTATTATTCTCGGCTTAATCTCGTCCCTGTTACGTTACATAAGCTACCTTTCAGAGGTTACCTTGCAAAAGCGATCTTGCGTGGGAAATCCAGTATGGAAAGCTCGCATAGAGGAGGGACGATATGTTTATGGGTTCTGTGGATTTTATGGATTGCCGTTTTTTATTCTAAGGTGGACGTCACACTCTGCACTCTTGGTTACAATAATCCAGTTAATGCACCTTTCGTCCTATATATTGAGTGCCTCCACACCGTTAATCTTTTCATCTTATTAACATCGAAATTTTAATTTAGGTCGGAAGAACCTAATTACTTCAGTCTGAAATCAGACGAGGCAGAATAGACCATGGATATCACTAACATTATCGAGCCCGAGATTATCTGCTTGGAGCTACAAGCAGACTCTAAACAGGCGGTATTTGAAGAGCTGGTCGAGTTACTCGATTGTGCGGGCAAGCTCTCCAATAAAAGTGAATTCCTTGATGATATCTGGAAGCGTGAGGCCATTGGTAATACGGGTTTTGATGACGGTATTGCGATTCCACATGCGAAAAGCACCGCGGTTGCTAAACCTGCTGTCGCGGTAGGCATCAGCCGAACGGGCATTGATTATGGCGCTGATGGTGGTGAACTCTCTGATGTGTTCTTTATGCTCGCTTCACCAGACAACAACGACGACCATCATATCGAGGTATTGGCTCAGATCTCGACCAAATTGATCGAAGATGGCTTTGTTACAAAATTAAAGGCAGTGGAGTCGGTTGAGGAAGCTCAAGAACTGTTTCTTGAGGCTAATTCAGATTCCTTCGATAACTATGCCTCTAGCCATCATGAAGTGTATATCGAGCCGCTCAGCCCTTGGGCTCAATCTCTCAATCGCCTTAAAGAACACCTGCTGTATGGCACTTCGCACATGATCCCATTTGTGGTTGCTGGCGGTGTGTTGTTGTCTTTGTCGGTGATGATGTCGGGTCACGGCGCTGTACCAGAGAGTGGCATTCTGGCGGACATCGCGCAGATGGGCATCGCAGGCTTAACTCTCTTTACTGCCGTATTAGGCGGTTATATCGCCTACTCAATGGCCGACAAGCCGGGTTTAGCGCCCGGTATGATTGGTTCTTGGGTTGCAGTGAACCAATACAATACCGGCTTTCTTGGCGCAATTGTGGTCGGGTTCTTTGCGGGCTTTGTGGTGAATCTACTAAAGAAGATCAAGCTGCCAGACAGCATGATCTCACTAAGCTCTATCTTCATCTATCCACTGGTCGGCACCTTCGTCACTTGCGGTGCGGTGATGTGGGTGATTGGCTCTCCGATAGCTCAAGTAATGCTTGAGATGAACCAAATGCTCACGGGCATGGCGGGCTCCGGAAAAATGGTGCTCGGCAGTATTTTAGGCGCGATGACCGCCTTTGATATGGGCGGCCCGATCAATAAGGTCGCTACACTGTTTGCTCAAACTCAGGTGAACACCCAACCTTGGTTGATGGGAGGCGTCGGCATTGCGATTTGTACGCCACCACTCGGCATGGCTCTGGCGACTTTTATATCGCCGAAGAAGTTTAAACGAGACGAACGCGAAGCCGGCAAAGCTGCAGGCATCATGGGAATGATCGGCATCAGTGAAGGTGCGATTCCATTTGCTGCTGCCGACCCTGCACGTGTTCTACCTGCAGTTGTGGCTGGTGGTATTGTCGGGAACGTAGTTGGCTTTATGTTCCATGTGGTAAACCATGCACCATGGGGAGGTTGGATTGTTCTGCCTGTGGTTGATGGCAAGATTGGCTACATCATTGGCACACTGGCGGGTGCTCTCACCACCGCTTTGATCGTGATACTGCTGAAAAAGAATGTGGTTGAAGATGAGTCTCGCTCTAATCAGTTTGCTGGTGGTTCGGTGACGGAAGAAGGGCAAGCGGATGTACTCGCAATCACTTCTTGTCCTTCAGGGGTTGCCCACACTTTCCTCGCTGCTAAGTCTCTGGAAAAAGCGGCGCATCATCTTGGGGTTCGTATTAAAGTCGAAACACAAGGTGCCAACGGGATTGGTAATCGCATCACACCAAAAGACATCGAACGGGCGAGGTTGGTGATCTTCGCTCACGATGTGGCGATTAAAGAAGTCGAGCGCTTTGCGAACGTCAAAACGTTAGATGTCAGCACCAAAGAGGCGATGCTTAATGCGCAAGCGTTGATCATGAGAAAGGTGTAACCCTTAAACACTAAAGTTAATCATCTATAAAGTTGACTAGATCAGAACTAAAAAGACTCCGCTCTAGCGCTTTAGGCTAACAGTGGAGTCTTTTTGTATGGCTTCTATATAAGCTCAGCTTTTAGAAAGGATGATACTTAAATACGTCTTCAACCATTGAGTTAAGCAAATCGATGTCGTCACAGGTTTTCGCGTAGGTACGTAGGCCTGCGATCTGAACTTGAACATGTCGAGCAAGTTGAGTGGGTTCACGTTCTTTGTTTATCTCACCTAGCTCTTGAGCCTCGGCAATCAGCTTAGCGAACTCACCTTCCATGATCTTCAGTGATTTCTTGGCTTCTTCTAATAATTCAGCGTGCTCATCAGTCAGCTCGGCCACCGTTTTTGCCAGCATACACATGCCATTTGGTGAGCTTTGTTTTGATTCGACCACAGCACGTTTGACGAAGCTTTCGAGCGCTTTGATTGGAGAGTCTGTTTCGCTGCGGAAACGGTTCAGATTGAGGATGCCAAGTTCGGTATAGCGAGCAAGCGTCTCTTTAAACAGACCTTCTTTGCTGCCAAACGTCGCGTAGATGCTACCCGGACGCATATCAATCACATCTTGCAGGTTACGCATAGATGTTGCGTGAAAGCCCTTTTCCCAATATAGGTTCGTTGCTTTATCTACAACATCTTGTCTATCGAACTTCGCAGTCTTGGCCATAACATCTACTTTATTAATCTGAACATATGTTCAATATTTTATGCTGAACGTTCGTTCTAGTAAAGCGGTGATTAGATCCGCTTGAGGGCAATCGATCTTGCTTGAGCGTCTTAAAGTAACTAAGCCTTTGATACTGTTTAGCTATGTTTTGTTTCGAGAGCCGGTTAGGCTAAGTATTTGCTTGCCACGGAACGCACATACTCAGGTTCAAGCTTGCCACCACATAAGGTTTGGTGTGTCAGCAGGCCGATGAGGATGCTATATAGCTCAATCGCATTCTCGGCATCGATGTATTGGGCGAGCAGTTGTTGATACTTATTGTTGGCGATTGCGATGCTGGCATCTTCAGCCACAGCTTCTTGACCAATCACATCAATGTAATCAAAGACCAATTTCATTTCTTGAAAGTGACGAGATTCGATGGCTTGAAAGATATGTACGAAGTTTTCAATCTTCTGCTCAGTGGTTGCATCCACAGCTAGAGGCAAGTCGGCGAGGTTACCGCCATCGTGTCGAACAATCGCTTCGGTCGCAGCCTTGAACAGCTCATCTTTACTTTTGTAATAGTGATAAACCGCGCTTTTGCTCATGTTGAGGTGTGAGCACAGCTGTCTCATTCCCAATTCTTTATAACCAAACTCCAAAAACACACCTGCGGCTTTCAGTGCGATCTCTTCGCGTCTTTGGTCATGATCGACGATCTTTGGCATGAGTCTTCCTCGCAGTTTAATAGTTGAAGGTTCAGTCAATTTAGGCAACTGAAGCAATAGCTTAATGCAGCTGATGAGTGTCATCTTAGTTTAAATTAGTCCAAGTGGTCAAAATAATTCTTTACAGTGGTTAAACTTCGATCTAATTTAAAAAGACCAAGTGTTCTAAATAAAAATCAAACGACGATTATTCGAGGTAACTATGAGAATTGATTGGAACCTGCCCCCATTCAGAGCGGGCTTCTTAGGCGGGCTAGATAAATTTATTGGTCCGGGTGCGACATCAGCAGAGAAGAACCTGCAACTGTACATTCCGTTCATAGCGGGTGCGCTGATTGCTGCGTATGCCAATTATGCCGAGTTGGACTGGTCTTGGGGACAATATTTAGCAGCAGTTCTGCTAACCATCGACATGCTGGGTGGGGTGATCACCAACGCGACATCAAGTGCCAAGCGCTGGTTCCACAGAGAAGGGGAAGGGTTTAAGCAACACATGACCTTTATCGCTGTCCACTTCATTCAGTTAACAGTATTCAGTTGGCTGTTCTTGGATATGAACCTGATGTGGGTAGCAGTGACCGGTGGTTACATGATGTTGGCGTGTGCCTTGGTATTGAAAACTGCACTCTATCTTCAGCGCCCGGTTGCTTTGATTCTATATACACTGAGCTTGATCTTATCGCTTTATGTTGTGGAATCACCTGCCGGCTTAGAGTGGTTCTTACCTGTGTTCTATTTGAAGTTATTAATCAGCCACATTCTACGCGAAGAACCTTACCGTCCGGAAAACGAAACTGTCTAATTACTGAGGCTTTTTAATAAATGAGGTTGTCTATCAATGAACGTAACGAATGAGCTCAAAAGTCGAATTCTAGTGGCTGGGGCGACAGGATACTTAGGTCGCCATCTTATCGAAGCACTCCAAGCGTGTGATGCTGACTTCAAAGCGCAGGCTCGCAGTGCTGATAAATTGAAGGATCTCGGCCTGAACGACTCTCAAATTCAGGTGGCACAAGTGACCGATGCCGAGAGCCTAAAAGGATGCTGCGATGGAGTGGATATCGTCATCTCTTGTGTTGGTATCACACGTCAGAAAGAGGGACTGAGTTATATGGATGTCGACTATCAAGCCAACCTAAATTTGTTGGAAGAAGCTGAGCGAGCAGGCGTTAAGAAGTTTGTTTATGTATCGGCATTTCGGGCGAACGTGATTAAAAATGTGCGTCTACTTGAAGCAAAAGAGCGCTTTGCTCAGCGCTTACTGGCATCAGTACAATTAGCACCTTGCGTGATTCGTCCGAATGGTTTTTTTGCCGACATCGAAGAGTTCTACAACATGGCTCAGTCGGGAAGGGTGCACCTTTTTAGTTCAGGGGATGTTCGTTTAAATGCAATTCATGGCATAGATCTAGCCGAATTTGTCTTGGCTTCACTGTCTAATACGGAAAAAGAGTTAGATGTAGGTGGCCCAGATATCCTCAGTGCAACACAAATAGCAGAGCTTGCTTTTCAATCTCAGGGTAAAACCGCGCGAATCACTTATGTTCCCGATTGGGTCAGGAAACTGGCTTTATGGATGATAAGGCGACTACCGGAAAGTCGCGTTGGGCCTGCGGAGTTTTTCTTGAGCGCAATGGAAGGTGATGCCATTGCGCCATGCGTGGGAAAACATCATTTAAGTGATCACTTTTCCCAGCTCAATCACGAGTCTGATAAGGGCTAGTTGTCGACGACTTCGACGGTTTTATGTTGCGCGCCGTAATAGGTGCCTTCATCGATAGTGTACATCAGCGTTTCTTCGCACTCTGGGCAATCGAATTCTTCATTAGGTTCGATTGCTGCTTCTTCTACCCATTCCCATCCAATGTGTTCTTCGCAAGCGGGACAGTCCATAAAAACCTCTAATTATGCTTCTACGTTAATTGAATTCGTAACTTTTTGAGCCCGGAATTATACATAGTTGGCGCTGAATATGTAGCGACAACTGAGCAGAAAAAGGGTGTGCACATACCTCTTTAGGGTTATGAGAAACTGTCATTTTTCAGTCACTTACGTCGGAAAAATGTTGTTGCACGTTTTTTGTGTTTTCTAAAGTCGCATAGCTAACAGTTTTATAAATAAGTCAATGAATTCTGTAAGGTTAAATGCTAGCGTTATCGATTGTCGTCCAATATGGCACGGTAATTGATAAAACTAAATATTATTATGATCTCAGTAAAGGTACACCGTTTTAGAAGTGTGTCTAATTACACGACAGATAAAGATTCGTTAGCCGCTAGGAAATAAAAATGAAATTAACCGATATGTCTTTTAAGCAAAAAATCATCGCTTTGCTTATTTTACCGATCTTAGGTTTTCTCTGGCTCAGTGTTTCTGCGATATCCAAAGGCGTAGAAACAAAGACTGAAATGTCCTCATTGAATCAACTGACACGCCTTTCGGTTGTGTACAGTGAGTTAGTGCATGAGTTACAAAAAGAGCGAGGCATGACAGCTGGCTTTATTGGCTCTCAAGGAACCAAGTTTGTCAGTGAATTAGCCGCGCAGAGAACCAATGCCGACAACCGACGTAATGAAAGAAACGATTACTGGCAGTCTGCCAATATCAACCTGCCACAGATAAATCGCCTGAACACAGAGATAAGCCAAAGCCTTAATCAAATAACGACGATTCGAAATCGAGTAGATTCTCAAACTATCCCACTTTCTGAGGCCTTGGGTTACTACACCCAACTGAATGCAAAGTTGCTTAGCGTATCGGCGTTGATTGCTGAATTAAGTTCTGATGCCACCATCACTACAGAAACCATCGCTTACTACAACTTCTTACAAGGTAAAGAGCGAGCGGGTATTGAGCGTGCTGTCCTAAATAACACCTTTTCTAAAAATGAATTTGGCCCAGGTATGCTGGTGAAATTCATCTCTTTGGTGACAGAGCAAAATACCTACTTCTCAAACTTCGAAGTGTTGAGCAACCCAGCCAACGTACGTTTCTTTGAGCAACAGTTGAATGACCGCTCTGTGGCAGAAGTAGAAAAGCTTCGTAGCTTGGCTGAATCTAAGATGAGCGGCTTTGATGTTGACCCTGTGTACTGGTTCTCTCAATCTACTGCTCGTATTGTTCAGCTAAAGAAAACAGAAAACCACCTAGCTGAATCACTGATTGCCCTGACCGAGAAAAAGATGTCACAGGCGCAGTCTGCGATGATGATGAGTATTGGTCTGTTTGCTTTGATTACGTTGTTCGCAACCTTCGTCAGCTTTAAGGCGATCAGTGACCTGACGATGAGAGTAAAAGACCTGACAGTGATGTTGTCTAAAGTTCGTAATGACAATGATCTAACGGTTCGTGCTAAGTACGTTGGTAACAGCGAACTTGGACAGATCTCTTCGGCACTCAACGAAACGCTAGAGAAGTTTTCAAACGTTATCGACAACTTGTCTCAGTCGAGCCTGACTTTGGCTTCAGCCGCTGAAGAAACCTCACAAACTTGTCACTACAATTCGAACATGCTGGTTCAACAACAAGATCAAATCGGTCTAGTTGCGACGGCGACAGAAGAATTATCGGCTACGGTAAATGAAGTGGCCGCAAAAACTCAGCAGACAGCAAGCTCCGCTAAACTGGTTGATGAGCAATCACAAGAAGGCTTGAGTACAGTTCAAAATTCTTACCACTCTATCGAGAAGCTGGCATCTGAAATTAATGACCTCGCTGAAAAGATCACGCATCTACACGAGAGCAGCAACAACATTAACAGTGTGATTGATGTGATTAAGTCGGTAGCAGAGCAAACCAACCTACTAGCATTGAACGCGGCGATTGAAGCTGCGCGAGCGGGTGAGCAAGGTCGTGGATTTGCGGTCGTTGCCGATGAAGTTCGTACACTGGCTCAGCGTACACAAGAATCGACGTTGGAAATTGAAGGCTTCATCAGTTCACTACAGTCCGATGTACAAACAGCCTTCAACGTGATTGATAACAGCAAGAAGATGTCATCCAAAGCAGTAGAAGATTCCAAAGAGGTAGAACACACCTTACAAAGCATCTCAGCTGCAATCAGCGAGATCTTCAGTATGACGGAACAGATCGCTACGGCTACAGAAGAGCAAGCGGTTGTGACTCAAGACATCGCGCAAAACGTGATGGCGGTTGAGCAGAAATCGACTGAGTCGACCACTGGCGCAACACAAATTGCAGCAACAGCCAAAGAGCAAGCTGAACTGGCGGCTTCATTGAAAGAGATCGCTGGTACGTTTAAGAGTTAGTCCGAAGGCGTCTAAACAAAGCTGATTAAGTAAAACGAAAAAGCCCGTGAATCCTGAGATTTACGGGCTTTTTTATGGCAATGTTTGGGCTAACCTATAAGCTCTAGCCCATAAACCAAGACACGAAAATTAACGCGCCAAAGCCGAATGTCGCCATTAGTGCCGTATCGCCACCGGCTGCCGTGTAGCAGCCCTCGGTTTGTAGGTGAGGGAAGTCAGGTCTACGAACCTTAACTACCATTGCGAGTGGTCCCCAAATAGCTAGGAACACCAACACCATGCCAGCATAGTCGAGCATGCTTACGAATTGGCTAGCAAACAATTCAGCCAATACCAAAGGCAGTACAAAGGTCAGAGCGTAAGCCATTAGCTTGTTGTTGGTTACCGCGTCTTTGTTTTGGTCATACAGCGCCATGGACACGCCAAGGAAAGAAGTCACCAATGCCAGTGCTGAGAACAGAGCAATCACTACTTTCAACCAAGCAGACTGCCCGCTAAACGCAGAGATCAGCTCAGAAATGTTGTGGAACTGGCTGATCGCGTCTGTACCAAGGTTACCGATAATCGCGAATAACCAAGTGAGGTAGCACACGAGCGGAATCACTGAGCCAAGCAGAATCATATTGCGGATCTGCTTTTGAGTCGCTTCACGGTTGTAGATAACCAGTGACGGGATCACCACCATAGAGGCAAAGCTGGTGAAGATAACCGCGCTGTATTGAACCACATCATTGGCCGTGTATTGGCTAGTTTGAGTTAGATAATCAAGACGAATATTGCTGAACAGAGAGGCAATAACAATAAACAGCATCACCACCATCATGATGAATAGGCCACGGTTCAACTTATCGATATAAGACTTACCCGCTACCACAATCACGCCCATAAATAGGCTGAAAACGGTATAAGCAGCAGAAGCAGAGATGTTCACGCCGACGTCGAGCAGTAGCTTATGGATGATGTCACCCACGCCCAAGATATAAGCGATGAGCATGCATACCAGCAGCAGGTAAAAGAGTGCATTGATAAAGTGTTTACCTTTGCTGCCCAGAGTGAGGTAAGCAACACTGCTCATGCCACTGTTGTCTTTAGTTTTGGTACACGCTTCTGCCAGTAGGAGTGCAGAGTAAGTGGTGCCGATAAAGATAAGTAGCATCAGCACTGAGCTGATCATGAAGCCAAATTGGGCCAACACCATGGGAATAGCAAGCATGCCAGCCCCTAATGCAGTTCCTGAAAGAATCAAAGAACTGCCGAATAATTTCATATTCAAGAAAGCAACCTCAAAGTATCCAATTAATTTTTTGTTGGATTGTAAATATTTGTTGCCAAGCCTAACAAATTACTCAGTAAAGTTAGGGGTTAAATTCTAATTATTTTTGAATTTTTCTAAAAAATTTAAGCAGGAATTTGCGTTGGATATGAGTGGTTAATTTAAGTATTCACTTGGTGACTTGTTTTAGCGTTCTGATAACCTTTGTAAATTGTTCGCCGATGAATAGGCAGCGGTTTATAGCTGATAAATCGGTGTCTTAATTTCAGCAGAATTGAGTCAAAACCTTGCTTATTTCGCTCATTGTTATCTGTCGCCTTTTCCACATACTGAGGGTTTGTCGTAAATGGAAAGATCCGTTGTCGTAGATGCCACTCGGTAGTTTGGCGTTTCGCTCTTATTATCCTCACATCAATTATGTGGGGGTGTTATGTATCGTTTTCTGTTTTGTAGTTTCGCGCTTGTTCTCTTATATCCAACAGCGATTGATCTGTATTTGGTTGGCTTGCCTCAAATCGCTGCTGATTTAAATGCCTCGGAGGCGCAACTCCATGTGGCGTTTTCTATCTATCTTGCGGGCATGGCAACTACCATGCTGTTCGCAGGTAAATTTGCCGACAATGTAGGGAGAAAGCCTGTCGCTATTTTCGGTGCGATTGTCTTTGCTATCTCTTCGATGTTAGGTGGAGTCGTGACTAGCGCGGAACCGTTTCTAGCGGTACGCTTTTTCCAAGGTGTTGGTGCGGGTTCATGTTATGTAGTGGCATTCGCCATTTTGCGAGATGTGTTAGACGACCAAAAGCGCGCCAAGGTGTTGTCGATGATGAATGGCATTACCTGCATAGTGCCAGTGCTTGCGCCTGTGATCGGCCACCTCATCATGACGGTGTACCCTTGGCCGAGTCTGTTCACGACCATGGCAAGTATGGGAGTTGTGGTGTGTTTGTTGTCGGTGTTAGTACTAAGAGAAACTAAGCCGAATAGCAAAGGTTCAGAAGTAACAGAGGCTTCCGTGTATCAATCATCTTCAACCGAAACTTTCAAGGAACCCTTGTTTATCAGCCGAATGATCATGACTAGTTTGGGCGTGACGGCGATTCTGACTTACGTGAATGTGTCTCCAATGCTGATCATGACTGAGCTTGGTTTCGACCGTGGTCAATACTCCTATACCATGGCTCTCACAGCATTAGTCAGTATGTTGGTGTCGTTTTCAGCGCCGTTTGCACTGAATGTGTTTAAGCAGAAAAGCCTCATGCTGACATCTCAAACGTGCTTTGTTATTGCAGCTATTTTGTTGCTTGCATCGATTGATGGTGGGTTAGGGCATTATGTAACCCTGCTAGGCTTTGCTTTTGTGTGTGGTGGTTTCTCGCTAGGTTTTGGTGTCGCGATGAGCCAAGCATTGAGTTGTTATTCACAACGAGCAGGTGTCGCGAGCTCGATATTGGGCGTTTCTCAGGTGTGCACGTCGGCACTGTTTATCTGGTTGATGGGCGCTATCGGATTCAGTGTATTGAATATGTTGGTATTTATACTGGCTGCTGGTGGAGTTATCAGTATTGCTCTAATACTATGGGTAGGTCCTTCCCAAGTTAAAAGTGATTATGAAGAAGCCACTAGCCCGTCTTGATCTGAATCTATTGTTCACTCTGCAATTGTTGCTGCAAGAGCTGAGTGTTTCAAAAGCAGCCAAAAAGCTTAACGTTACGCCTTCAACAGTGAGTAAATCACTGACCAAGCTTCGAGACTGGTTCGATGACCCTCTGTTTGTGAAAACACCAAGAGGTCTAACGCCGACACCGCTTGCACTAAGTATGGTGAAAGATCTTCAAGATTGGCTACAGATTGGCAGTCAGATTCTTACGACTCGTGGTGACGAAGCGCCGAGAGATGTGCGATTGAATCTAGAGGCAGAATCTCCTCTGTCACTGATCATGCTTAACGAGCTGACGCAAAGCGTGTATCAACGCTATCCGAATGCGAAGATCAAAATGCGCAACTGGGATTACGATTCAATTGACTCTATCGTGCGTGGTGAGTCTGATATTGGCTTTTCAGGGCGAGAAAGCCACCCACGATCAAAAGAGTCTCTAGACGCGCTACCATACTTCATCGACTTCGAGGTGCTATTCCACGACATGCCAGTGGTGTATCTAAGAAAAGATCACCCTGCCTTACAGGAAGAGTGGAACCTTGAGGCTTTCCTCAAATACCCTCATATCAATATAGTTTGGGAAAAAAGTGAAACGTGGGCGCTGGATGAAGTGCTCACCGACCTCCAACTAGACCGAAACATTGCTCTAACTCTAGCTGGCTTTGAGCAGTCTTTGTTTATGGCGGCTCAATCCAATCACACCATGACGACGGTTGCGCCTAATTATTGTCGACGTTACGCAGAGCAACTTCACCCCAACCTTACTTGCTTACCCATCCCTTTAGATGAAGAGAGTGCCAATAAGCTGCTGATTCCCTTCACCATGATTTGGCACAAGCGCAATGCCTACAACCCAATCGTTCTATGGTTAAAAGACACACTCAGAGAGCTTTACCAATTTGAAGGCAAAGAAGGGAAAGACAAAATAAATGTCTAAAAGTTTGTTGACCTGACTATAGCTTCATAGTTTATCTTTGCTACCGAAATGAGAGGGGAAGTGCATGTATCGTATCTCTGAACTGGCTGATTTAGTCGGGTTGAGTCGCTCCACATTGCTGTATTACGGCAAGCTAGGTTTGATTGAAGCTCAACGCCAGAGCAATGGCTATCGTCTTTATTCTGAAAAGGATCTACAACGTGTTCGCTTGTTACAGCAATTGCAAGCGGGTGGGCTGACGCTCAAAGAGTGCCAAGCTTGTCTAGATGCAAAGATAGAACGCAACTTGCTAGAAAATCGCCTTAAGCAGTTGGATGAAGAACTC
Organism: Vibrio sp. Scap24; assembly: GCF_013394185.1. Lineage (NCBI taxonomy): Bacteria > Pseudomonadati > Pseudomonadota > Gammaproteobacteria > Vibrionales > Vibrionaceae > Vibrio > Vibrio sp. Scap24. Next base: position 391,446 of record NZ_CP041333.1, read on the forward strand.
GTTCAAAAGCAACGCTCACGCGACCTACTGGCAGCAATGCTGGGGGAAGGTGGTTTAGAAGAGTGGCATGAGTCGATGGACAAGCTTGCGCCCGATGCACACCTCGATTGGTTAATTAAGCAGGGCTTTGATGAGAAACAGGCTTTGCGATTGAAGTGGTTATCGAAAGACATGAATGAACATGAGCAATACATGGCGGACTTTGGCGCTATCTTTGAGGGCTTAGAGCGCTTAGGACCTGGAACGGCTGAAGATACTTTAGCGGCATTGGCACAAGTTCCTATTTCTGCAAAGCGTGTACTTGAGATAGGTTGTGGCAAAGGTATCGCGACCAATGTGTTAGCGAAAGCCATCAAAAAGCACCAAGCTGATGTACACATTATTGCGGTCGACAATGATCAACCGAGTTTGGACATTCTAACTCAGCAAGCACAAGCATCTGGATTAGAAAGTAATGTTCAAACCGTGTGCGCAAGCATGATGGATTTGCCGTTTGAAGCTAAGTCGTTCGACCTGATTTGGTCAGAAGGCAGCGCTTACATCATGGGTGTTCAGAAGGCATTAAAGCAGTGGCGGAAGCTACTTACCGATGATGGCACCTTGGTTGTGAATGATTTGGTCTGGAACACAGAGAACCCAAGCGAATCAATCAAAGCGTTCTGGCAGAAAGAGTATCCAGATATGACCACGGTAGCTGAACGTATCAAATATGCAAAGGTGGCGGGGTATCAAGTCTTGGGTGACTTTGCGATGAGCGATGAAGGGTGGCTTGCCTATTATCAACCTTTGCAAAAGCAAGTCGAGTCTTTGAAAGCATCGATGTCAAACTCAAAAGCGCTCGCAGATTGCGACAATGAAATTCAACAATTCTTCAATAACAGCAGGCTTAAGAGCGAATCTTTCGAAGGCTCTCAAGGCTCAGCTAAGCGTGATTTTGATTATCACTTCTTCGTGTTGAAGAAAGTACAGTAAGTGAAGAACACCATGAAATTTAGACACCATGATTCAAGCGAGATCGAAACGATCACTCAACTTTTTACTCAAACCTTTACCGATTCAGAAGGCGAGAACGAAGGTAAAACAGTGGGTAAGCTTGCCAACGATCTTTTAACGACCACAGATTCGACAGAGCTACTTTGCTTTGTCGCGGAAGATGATTCTATTGAATCTGGCAGCACAATTGTAGGCGCGATTATTTTTACTCCGCTTTCATTTGACGATGAAACCAAGGCATATTTGCTTTCACCAGTAGCGGTGAGTACTCAGGTTCAAAAGCGTGGGATCGGCCAAAAGTTGATTAACTTCGGCTTACAGACTCTGAAGGAACAGCGTGTTGAGCTTGCTGTGACATACGGTGATCCTAGTTACTATTCAAGAGTTGGCTTTGAGCAAATCACTGTTGAACAGATCCCAGCACCATTCAATTTGAGCTACCCTCACGGTTGGATAGCTCAATCGCTGATTGGCGGTGAGATTAAAGTGGCGAGTGAACAGTCGAGTTGTGTTGAAGCTTTGGCTCATGCCAAATACTGGTAGTCGCTCAAAAATAAAATCTTAAATGAATGAAAGCCCATCAGGTTTCACTTGATGGGCTTTTTTTTATTTTTAATCAAAAGGATAAGTTAACAATAACCCGATTTTAAATAGTCTATTCTCCCTTTTAATTCATTCCTCGATATTTATTTTGAACGATTGTTCAAAATATAACTTGAACGACCGTTCTATTTTGGTTTATATTGTTTTCACACCAACGGAGAGCGGTCACTAAATCTCCGTAAATGACAAAATTTAGCATCAGAATTGATAGGAATAGAACGATGAGCAATTTCAAAATTCACTCAGTAGAGTCAGCACCAGAACAAAGCAAACTCATTCTTGAGGGCGCGAAAAAACAGATGGGGAGAGTACCGGGGTTGTTTGGTGTGCTAGCCGAGTCTCCAAATACTTTGAAAGCCTACAGAGAGCTTCATCAGCTTTTTAACGACTCATCTTTTGATGCCGAAGAGCTTACGGTTGTTTGGCAAACCATTAACGTTGAACACGAATGCCACTACTGTGTACCTGCGCATACAGGCATTGCACACTCAATGAAGGTTGATCCTGCGATCACTGAAGCACTGCGTAATCGCACTGCAATGCCAACTGAAAAGTTACAAGCACTGCACGACTTCACGCTAAGTATGGTTCGCAATCGCGGTAATGTGCCAGCAAACGAAATGGAAGCATTCTTTGCAGCGGGTTACGGTCAACAACAAGTATTAGAAGTGATTCTTGGCTTGTCACAGAAAGTGATCAGTAACTACGTAAACCACGTTGCTCAAACACCTGTAGACAAAGTATTCGAACAGTTTGCTTGGGAAGGTTAATCTACTTTTGATTAAGTCAGAGGCAAGAATGAAGAAAGCCCCGCTCGATTGAGTGGGGCTTTGTTGTATTTAGGATCTAGTTTGTTTTGGCTAAGCAGTTAACGTGCATGCTTCGCGATCAACTTCGCCAGCGTCACAATTCCTTCTTTCCAATCTTTGCTCTCTTCGATGTTGGCGACAGTGAAGCGCAGGCAGTGTTTGTATTGGTCGTGTGTGCCAAACACAGTGCCGGGTAAGATTCCCAGTTTATGTTTTAAGCAATCTTGATAAACGGCATAGCTGTCGACCGATTCTGGCAGTGTTATCCAGTTGAGAAATGATCCTTCAGGTTTGGATAAGTGGTAGCGCCCGACAAGATGTGGGTAGCTATCCAAAGCTTGTATTAATAGGCTTTGAAACTGTTTTTGATTGGTTTGATAGAGCCGTTTCATTTTGGATAAATGGCTGCGGTATTTGCCTGTCGTGAGAAATTGGCCGACCGCGGATTGCATGAGGTTCGAGCTGCCCATGTTATCGCATAGCAGATACTTCTCGACTAAGGGCTGATAGCGCCCTGAAAGCAACCAACCGACACGAAGGCGAGAGTCCAAAGTCTTGGATAGTGAGTTCACGTAGATCACTCGGTCTTGGTCATCCAGTTCTTTTAAGCTCGCAATCGGTGCATCAAACGCCAAGCTACCGAACACATCATCTTCGATAATTGGCAAAGATCCGGTTATTTCTAACAGCGCTTTTCGATTGGCTAAAGGCATTCTTGAGCCTGTCGGGTTGGTAAAGTTGGGTGTCAAAAGTAGCGTTTTCACTTCCCATTTATCTAGGGCGCTTTGTAGTGAAGGAATATCGATTCCGTGGCTAACACTGCTTGGTATTTCAAGTGCTTGTAAACCCAGTGATTCAAGTAACAGTAAGTTACCAAAGTAACACGGTGACTCTACCGCCACGATGTCACCCGGCTTGGTTAATGCTCGTAACGCTAAACTGATCGCCTGTTGTGCACCGTGAGTAATCGCAATCTCTTTCGATCCTGCGGGTACGCCCAGATCATGGGTGATCTTTAACAATTGTTTTACTAATTGCTCGTCACCGGGGGGTAATTGGTAATAACCAGGAAGCTGAGTTTGCAAACGACTGTGACGACCGATCTCGGCGTACAAGCTCCGAATAGCAGGGTTGTTGATATTTGGATGAGCTGATCCAGCCAATAGCTTCATACGACCTTTCGGACGAGAGAGTACCGATTTGGTGACAGATAAGAGGTCAACTTTTTGTGGTTGGCTGGGCGCATCCCAGCTTGTCGTGTTCGGTGCTTTAACGCGATAACCGGACTTGGGAACCGAGTAAACCCAACCCGTAGCCTCCAATTCTTGATAGGCTCGAATCACGGTGTTTTTGCTGACACCTAATTGTTCACTTAACTGGCGGATCGAGGGGAGTCGATCGTCTGGGTGAAAGAGCCCCTTATCGATCTGAGCCTTAATATGTTGTTCGGTAGCGAGATATTTATTGCCGCTGACTTCTGCTTTCACGTTGTTCTCCCTCATAGCTCACACTCAATCTGTAACCATTTAAAGTGTTATGTCTGTATCTTTATTAGTTATCTGTACCCAACTAAGGTAACAGCATTGATGAAGAGTTGACCAGAGGTTTGTAATGCTGATTAAAATGATTCCGTTCGTGTTTGTAATATTGTGGTCGTCAGGCTTTGTTGGCGCACGTCTTGGTGTGGAATACGCCGAACCCGCGACGTTACTTTCACTTAGGATGGTAGCCAATGTGGCGCTGTTCTTGGTTTTGATTGCAATCCTTAAACGCCGTATCCCTCGTGGCCGAGCATTCTTTCATGCGTGTGTGGTCGGGATATTGATTCACGGCTTTTACCTAGGTGGTACTTATCTGGCGATTGATATGGGGATGCCTGCTGGATTGAGCTCTTTACTGGTGGGCTTACAACCGATACTTACCGCGCTGATCATGGTTAGTTGTACCTCACAGCGTTTTAACTTCGCGCAATGGCTTGGCTTGGCACTCGGTTTTGCGGGTATTAGTTTAGTGTTAATGGGTAATATTGAATGGCAGTCGGATGACCAAAAAGTCTTGGCGACACTGTTATGTTTAGTCTCACTGGTAGGGATTACCTGCGGCACTTTATATCAAAAGCGTTTCTGTAAGGGGACAGATATGGTGGGCGGTGCGATGGTGCAATACTTGGCCTCTGCAGCTCTGTTTCTGCCTTTCGCAATGCGCTACGAAACCATGCAAGTGAACTGGACGGTAGAATTTACGTTAACTCTGATTTGGCTGGTGGTCGTTCTATCTTGTGTCGCAATACTGTTGTTGCTTTACATGGTAGAACACGGAGCATCTTCAAGTGTTGCATCGGTGTTCTATCTCGTTCCACCAACAACCGCAATTCAAGCTTGGCTTATCTTCGGTGAATCATTCGATATCTATGGTGCAATGGGGTTTGCGTTGTCTGCTGCTGCGGTTTATCTAGTGGTGAAGAAGCCAGAGCTGGTCAAGTTGCGAAGACAAGCGGCTTTAAATCGTTAAAACAAAAAAGAGCCTGATAATACAGGCTCTTTTTCTACTCAATTTTTCGCTAGCGATTGATGATTAGCGCTTCATCAAACAAGCGTAAGCCGTTGTAAACGGTGCTTCTTGGTATTGCTTAAGGCCAGTCTCTTTGAACTTCATCATAAGAGGGTTGCGCTTAAGGCTTTCTTTGATTTCAGCTGGAGACACAACGGTTACATCTAGGCCGTCGATTAGCTGAATTGCTGCTTCAAGTTTGAAGCCGAAACCACCGCCAGCAAATTTGCCTTTAGTTTGACGTTGGCGAATTACAACTTTTTCTACTTGGTAATCTTCCATTAACTTTGCAAAAGAGAATTGAAAGTCTTTCATATTCTGTGTGTCGTTTGCGTCGCTAATCGCAACCTTAGAAACTCGGCAATCAGGAATGTTAAATACGCCGTCTGACAGAGAAAGAAGACAGATGACTGCATCGTTACCTTTGATTTCAACACCACAAATTTTCATGTTCTTACCTACTTATTTTAGAGCCCTACATTATGGTGTTATTTCTAACACTTCTCCAGTATTTGCGCGTATCAGCGGCAAATAAGTCTAAATCCGAGAGTATTTTAGTCGCTAAAAGTTAACCTTTGATTGAAAAAACATCACACGAATTTACGGTATCGTTTGCTATGAGATGGAGCTCACAAAAGCTTAGCGAGATTTCATATGTGTGCTGTATATTGCGCGCGCATCCCTATTTGAAGTGTGGTTATTAATCCCAATGAATATCAATAATCTTTCGATTAAGAGTAAAATCGCGATCCCGCTGTTGGTGATTGTGATTGTTTTTTCTACCGTTACCGTGCTCAACGTTATCAGATCAAATGCTCAAGCTGCGATTAATAACGAGCTCAATAATGTGGTTCAACCGGTTCTAGATAACCTAGAAGACGGCTACCGCGATATCTACCAAATCATCGCTTCGGCACAGGGTCTGTTGCTTGCTAAAGATCAGGCGGCGATTGAATACCAAAAGTTCGAATTTAAAGACAACGCTTATAAAGCGGTTCCTCGTTTTGAGAGTGTTGAAACGCTTTACAGAGCCGGTGTGTTGGATCCTTCTTCTCGTGGTGAGCTATCAAAGCTGGTTAACGCGATGAGTAAGTGGGTTTCGCTGCACGAGCCTATGTTTGCAGACCCTGCGAACGCGCACCAATACAACATTGATTACTCGCCAGCGTTAGACGCTGAGTTTGCGATTATTCGTAAGCAACTGCGTGATATCAGAACGTTGATTGAACTAAAGCAGAAAGAGCTTCGTCAGCAAGCCGATGACTCTATTGAATCAAGCAAGTTGATCATCGAAGTGGGTATGGCTGTTGCTGTATTTGCTGCAATTTTCGCGATGTGGTTGTCGAACCGTTTCATCGTTCAACCAATCCAGAACGTTGAGAAAGCGATGAATGAGATCGCATCAGGTGATGGTGACTTATCTCAGCGAATGAAGGTAGAAGGTAATGACGAGATTGCTCGTTTAAGTTCTGCCTTCAACCAGTTTGTTGGCAAGATCCACGTCACGGTAGAACAAGTGATCTTTACATCGAATGCAGTTCGCTCAGAGATGGAAAATATCAAATCACTAACGCAAAGTGTTGCTGAATTCTCGTCTAATCAACAGCGAGAAAGTGAAGTGGTCGCGGCTGCCGTCCATGAAATGCAAGCAACCAGTGAAGTGGTGAGTGGTAACGCATTAGACGCGGCGACAGCAAGTAATGTGGCGAACCATGAAGTGGAGTCGGCAGATACTACGCTCGGCTTAACCGTGACATCGATTGAACGCCTTGCGCAAGATATCGAGAACGCGGGCGGAGTGGTTCAAGAACTGGATACTGATGTGAAGAACATCGCGTCTATTCTTGGTGTGATCAAAGGCATTGCTGAGCAAACAAACCTGTTGGCACTAAACGCAGCAATCGAAGCAGCTCGTGCGGGTGAACAAGGGCGTGGCTTTGCTGTGGTTGCGGATGAAGTTCGCGCTTTGGCTAGTAAAACTCAAGACAGCACTGGCGAAATTCAATCTATGATCGAGCGCTTAGAAGTAGGTGCAAAACATGCAGTTGGTGTGATGAACGAGAGTAAAGCCAGCGGCGAGAAAACCATTGTTCAAGCAGGTACGGCGGCGTCTTCTTTGAGTGAGATTCGTAATTCGATCGGTAAGATGAACGACATGAACACACAAATCGCCACCGCAGCTTCTCAGCAATCTCAAGTGTCTGAAGAAGTGAACAAGAATGTTCAACGCATCGCAGAAAGCACCATGCAGATGGTTGAAATGGCAAGTAGCGCAGAGAACGCGTGTATGGCACTAGCAGAACAGTGTGAAGCGCTTGATAGTCTTGTGTCTCAGTTTGAAGTTTAACCTTCAAAAGTAGGTAGACAAATATGAGTTGATAATGGTTGCTCGTTTGGGTTCCATTAATCAGCGCTTAACGAAAAAGCCCGTACTCTATGAGTGCGGGCTTTCTTTTTGAATGCGTGAACGGTTTTGAACCTAATCAATCATTCGGTGTTAGCTGCTGCGACCGTCTTTGTATGTGTAACGGTAATCAACTTTTACGTTCGCTTGGTAATGAACATCGCCGTTCATGTTAGTGATTTTTTTCACTTCCATGTTCGCGTCATCAATCTTGAACGAATCGTATTTTGTTGTTTGTTGGAACTGTGGCAGTTCTCTAGAAAGCTCAAAAGGTGTCTTTGCGCTTAATTCATCCATAAGGTTAGTTCCTGCATCGTATGCTTCCGCTTCAGTAACAAATGTATCAGATTTTAGCGTTGTTTCTTGAATCGTTGTTTTGGTTGCTGCGAACGCTGTTGTGCTAAGTGCAAGAGTTGATGCAAGTATGATTAATTTTTTCATAGGAGTACCTTACTGTGTTGAAGTACCTGTGTTCCGGTACAGAACCAACATATCAATGAAGTGGTAGGAGGAGTGTCAGGGGAGATGACGATTTTGTTAGTGTTCGGTAAGGAATAATGAGAAATGTCAGCAGTTGGTTGGAATGATTTTGAACGATTGTAGGTGGTGAAGATTTATGCGCAAAGCATATCAAGCAAGGTGACAGCAATTTGTAACTTCAATACACTGTATGGGTAACCATCGTTCAATATAAGGTAAAGGCATGGCCAATTGGGAAGGGGTAAGTGAGTTTGTTGCAGTAGCAGAGCGTGAGAGCTTTACTGGTGCGGCGCAGAAGCTCGCTACGTCAGTGGCTCAAATTAGTCGTCGGGTGGCTAACCTTGAAGAGCGCCTCGCGGTAAAACTACTTAATCGAACGACTCGTAAAGTTTCTCTAACCGAAGCCGGGCAGCTCTATTATCAGCAATGTAAGTTGTTGGTCGAGGGCTTAGAAATTGCGGAATTAGCCGTAACACAGATGCAATCCACACCGAAAGGTTTATTGAAGGTGACTGCGCCCGTGACCTATGGCGAACGCCAACTCGCCCCGATACTTCACCAATTCTTAAAGCTTCACCCGCAAGTCGAGCTAGAATTAATGCTGACCAATCAAAAGCTCGACCTTATCGATTCTGGCGTTGATGTGGCGATTCGTCTTGGTCGCTTAGAAGATTCAAGTCTTGTGGCAAAGAAGCTCTCCCAACGACAACTCTACGTGTGCGCGAGTCCTAAATATATTGAGAGTTATGGTGAGCCGCACACGCTCTCAGAGTTAAGCCATCACCAATGCCTGGTCGGTGGTTTTGAGCACTGGCGTTTTAAAGAAAATGGTCGCCCTCGTTCGGTTCGTGTTAATGGGCGAATCAAGTGTAATAGTGGTTTAGCTTTATTGGATGCAGCAAAGCAGAGCATAGGCTTGGTGCAACTTCCAGAATACTACGTGAGTGAAGACCTTGATTCTGGAGAGTTGGTCGAAGTGCTGTCCGATTACCGAGACGATAAAGAGGGGATCTGGGCGCTCTACCCGCAGAACCGTAACCTATCTTCAAAGGTTCGTTTGCTCGTCGACTTCCTTTCTGAGCAATTGGACTAATCCTATGACTGAAATTCAGCGTCATTCAGCAAGTCAAAGTGAGTTGATACTCAGTGTGTTCGATACACTTGAGCAACACTACGGCTATTTTGATTGGTGGCAAAGGAATGATCCTTACGAGATTGTTTTAGGCGCGATTTTGGTTCAAAACACCAACTGGAAGAACGCAGAGAAAGCGCTCATTAACTTAGGTGAGCAATGCAACCCAAGGTCGGTTGCAGCAATGGATCTTGATGAGCTTGCTCAAAAGATTCGCTCCAGTGGTTATTACAATCAAAAAGCCATTAAGTTAAAGGCTGTGACAGAATGGTTTTCGAAGTACCAATACGACATGTTAGTGGTTCGTCAACAGGACAAAGATCAGCTTCGAAAAGAGTTATTGGAAGTAAAAGGAATTGGTGGCGAAACGGCTGATGCGATTCTGGTTTATGCGATAGGTAAGCCGTCTTTTGTGATTGATGCGTACGCAAGAAGGATCTTCACTCGTAATGGACTCGATGTGCCTAAATCGTATGAGAAGTTTCGAGCCTTAATGGAAAGCACTATTCCTTTGGATACAAAAAGGTACGGTCACTATCATGGCTTGTTGGTCGATCATGGGCAGCAGTTCTGTAACCCCAAGCCAAAGTGTCAAGACTGCCCGCTTAACAGCACGTGTATCGAAGCTAAAACTCAGACTAAAATTTAACTCGTTTAAGGCTCAATCTCTCCGATGGAGTACAAAACCAACTCTTCTGGGTTGGTGCCTTCCCCAAGTGTTCGAATATCTTCGCCTTCCTCTTTGAGTTGCAGAATGCACTTCATCGCTTTGTTCTGCTCAACACCAATAATGGTCTTCATCTCTGAAGCAGATACGCCAAAGCGAGTGGCTATCAGTAAATCACGAACCTTCTTTTTATCTGAATTAAACATGTTACCTACCTATATCGAGTCGATGATCTTTGCGAATTCACTAAGTTTAACCGACTTCTGTAAATTGGTACTCAAAGCTTATGATAAATCGGAAGTTAAAGGGGGAGATGTTTTTGATGCGTTGGAGTAGAGGGCTTAAAAATTCGGGCTTCAGAATGGGGATTCTGAAGCCCGAAGTGTTTTAGAGGGTAAAGATACAGGGGTATTAAACTGTGAAACGATCCACCAAGTGGTAAAGCTCATTCGCACGACTGTTTAGGTTTTGGCTACCTGTGCGGTTTTGATTTGCTAGTGCTGCTGACTGCGAGCTTTGATCTGATATCACGACAATGCGTTGAGATATCTCTTGGCCGACAATGTTTTGTTGTTCAGTTGCCGTAGCAATAAGCGAGTTCATGTCCATGATGGTATCGATCGACTCTTGGATCTTCGCCAGAGCAGCGGCAGCAGCGTTTGCTTCTTCAACCGTTTGAGCACTGCGGTTTTGGCTTGAATCCATCGCTTTTACCGCGGCGTCTGAGGCCGCTTTTAGTTGCTCAATCATCTTGTGAATATCGCCCGTACTTTCCTGAGTTCGGCTTGCAAGCTTGCGAACCTCATCCGCTACAACTGCAAAACCACGACCTTGTTCACCAGCACGAGCTGCCTCAATTGCGGCATTCAATGCAAGTAGGTTCGTTTGCTCTGCAATGTCTTGAATCACCGCCAACGAAGAGGAGATGTTCTGCACATCACCTTCTAAACGCGATACTACAGTGTTGGCTTCTGAGACTTCGCTAGCAAGGCCTGCAACAGAATCCGCAGCTGCATTTACGATTTGTTGCGCTTCTTTCGCGTTACCTTCGGCAAGCTTCGCTGAATCGGCCGCTTGGCTTGCGTTGCTGGAGATCTCTTGCGCAGTTGTGGTCATCTCAGTCATCGCTGTTGCAACTTGTTCAGTTTCTTCACGTTGGCCTGTGGCAATTTCGTCGACCTGAGCTGCGCGAGAAGACATGCTAGACGTTTCGGCTACCACTTGCTGACCCACATCACTGACGCTTCGAATGATGGTTTGCAGACTGGCAACAAACGCATTGAAGTTCTCGCTGAGCTTAGTGAACTCGGGGGCTTTGAATGTTTCCATTCGCGCGGTTAAATCAGCTTCACCACTCGCAAACGCGCTGATTGAACGGTCAAACTGCTCAAGTGGCTTCATAATTGTGCGGTTCACTGCGACTGCAAACACGGCAACCACAAGAGCGATTAAGCCACAGAAGATAGCGATGGCAGTGAGTGAGCTTTGTAGTGCCGCATTCGAGCTCTCTTTCATTTCTGCGATCACAGCATCAATATCGTCAGTATAAAAACCGGTGCCCAGCATCAAATCCCATTGTGGGATGAATATCGAGTAGCTGAGCTTAGGTAGGGCTTCAGATTGACCAAGTTTTGGAAAGTAGTAAGTGGTGAATTCACCAAGCTTCGAGTTCTTGATGAGGTCACGAATCAGGTAATTACCTTTTTTGTCTTGCAGATCGTAGTAATTTTTACCAATGCCATCGTTGTTTTGTCCAACCACAACTCGAACGCCTTTAGAGTCGTAGCCAAAGATGTAGCCAGATTCACCGTATTCGAGTGTTCTTAATGTCGGTAAGGCCTCTTCTAATGTTGCACCTCTTTCCAAGAACGGACTGATAGAAGATTGAGCCATTTGCAGATACGCTTTGAGTTCCTTTTCTTTCATCGCCATCATATTGCTACGCGTCGATTCTACTTGTTGTGCGGTTAGCTCGGTGCTCTTCATATACGTCACGCTCATCATCCCTATTGCCATCAATAGCAGTGGAATGAAAGAGAGAATATAAAGGCGGTTTTTGATGGTTAGGGTCATGTCACGCTTCCTGTGTGATTGTCTCATGCAATTTTCAACACATTATTAATGTGGTTTCAAAATGTAAATGGGCTTGTTGTTTAATTGTTACCCTAGAGTGTTTTTGTTTTATAAATATGATGACGGTTAGATTTTTGAGGTGAGAAGCCTTGCAACTAGAGGCTTAAGCGCGAAAAAGTGAGTTTGTATCGATGCTTTTGAATTCGACGCTGCTTTGTTAGAATGCGACGCTTTGTAGCACCCTGCTATGTCTATTCGTTAAGTGAGAAAGATTCATGAACAAAAGCCATGTGATTATTGGTTTAACTAACCCAAAGAGCCCAACAAACGTTGGTGCTGTTATGCGTGCGGCTGGTTGTTACCAAGTCGACGAAGTTAAATACACAGGGCAACGCTACGAAAAAGCCGCTAAATTTCACACCGATACCAAGAGTGCTGCGCGTACTATCCCGTTGACTGGTGTCGAATCGTTTTTAGACAATCTTGATCCAGAAACTAAGATCGTTTGTGTGGAGCTAGCAGAAGGTGCAACACCACTGCCACGTTTTAAACACCCAGAAAACGCTATCTATATCTTTGGCCCTGAAGATGGTTCGATTTCTCAAGATGTTGCCGATAGAGCGGATCACGTTGTGTACGTTCCAACAGTTGGCTGCATGAACTTGGCAGCGACTGTGAATGTGCTGCTTTACGATCGCCTTGCTAAATCTGATGAAATGGACGAGAGCAACGAGCTGATTAAGAAAAGCCGTGATAACCGAAATCATCTGCTAATCAAAGAAAAGTAATTCTCTGCTTCTAGTGTTATCTATCCCGTACGCAATCGGATATTATCTTGGGTTCATCACCAGATAATTGAAGGGTTAGATAACACCATGGAAGACAAGCAATTACTTGCCGCGCTACACCAGCACCCTGTCCTCGATCTATATCAGTTATTCCAAGAAGTTGGTCAAAACAGCTCTCTGTACGTATTGTTAGAGAAGCTATCTTCCCTTAAAGAGCACCATCAACTGAGCACGCGTCTTAGTCCTTTTAAGCCTCACATCGAAGGGTTATTGGCTCAGTTCGATAGCTCCACACCGGACAGTGAAATCCTCAAGGCAGTTGCTCTTCAGTCTGAGATTCAGCAACGAGGCCACAGCATGAGCCGTTACATCATGACATCAGATAATCATCGTCATTTTTCTCCAAATGCAGACTTAGTCTTGTTTGGTGACTCGATCACTGAATGGGCTCCGTGGGCGGATATTTTCCGTGAGACCTCTATGGTTAATCGCGGCTTAGCGGGGGATACCACAACCGGCATGTTGCGCCGCATTGATACCACGTTAAACGTGAAACCAAAGCTGGTCTGTTTTATGGCAGGGATAAACGATTTAGCGCAAGGTTACGATGTCGAGCATATCTACCAGAACTACATTGATATGCTTAAGGTGTGGCAAGAAAACGATATTCGAATATTGGTGCAATCAACGCTTTATGTAGGGTCTAAACTACAAAGCTTGAACCCTTCGGTGGAACTGCTCAATAGCAAAATAAGCGAGTACTGTACTCAACAAGGCATTGCGTTCTTAGATGTGAATTCAGTATTGTCACCTAACAAGCTTTTGTCGAATGAGTTCTCGTGCGATGACTTGCACTTGAATGCTAAAGCTTATCAAGCTTGGGCTGAGGTACTTCAACCTGCGATAGCTGAGTTACTAAAATAAATTCACGTAGATAGCTAAATTCACGTAGATAGCTAAATTCATGTAGACAGCTAAGTTGATAGACAGACAGCTTAGTTAATACAACTGAATCCAAGCCCTAAACTTGTTCGGTGAACCAAAGGACGTCAATTTGAACCTAAGACAACTGGAAGTCTTTTACGCCATTATGCAGACCGGAACCGTATCTGGAGCCGCACGCAGCTTGCATGTGTCCCAGCCTAATGTGACGCGTATTTTGGCGCACACCGAGCAGCAATTGGGGTTTGGCTTGTTCGAGCGTGTCAAAGGTCGACTGGTGCCAACGGTTGAGGCGAAAACCTTGTTACCAGAAGCCGAGAAGGTCTACCAACAACTGGGTCAATTTCGTTCCTTGACTAACAAAGTGAAAAAAGGTCATCAGCATTTACGTATTGGTGCGCCGCCGATTCTAGCCACCAAATTGTTGACTCCAGTAATCGCCAAAATGTCTTGTGAGCAATATTCCAGTAAACAAGAACTCTCTTTTGAATTGCTGACTGCCAATCGCGACGAACTGTGTGCAGGCTTATTGAAACATGAGCTCGATATCGCTATCGCATTTGGAGACGAAGCACCGCCAGCAATATTGTCTGAAACGCTATTAACCGAATCACTTAAGGTTCTGGTTCCATCCAACACTGTTGATCATCTACCGACCGAAATAACCCTTGATGAGTTAATCAATTATCCGTTGCCAATCATCGGGCTTGATAGTCGTGACCCACTGGGTTTGCTGCTCCATCAAAGCTTGATTGCACGAGATGAGCATTATCATCATCCAATTTCGGTTCGCGGATACAGCGCTGCGGCGGAACTGGTCAAGCACCAAGCCGGTTTTGCGATTGTGGACCCGTGGACGGCAGAACAATACCAAAATGACGACTCAGTTTGCGTATTACCACTGCAGCTAGCTATTCCATTCTCAGTCTCGACTCTATGCGCCGAACACACGCCACAGTCGATTGCGGCCAAGCAGTTCATTACAGAACTGAAGGGTTCTTGTTAGGGAACGATTAACTTTATCTATCACCTAGTATTTTTCGCCCAATTTACAACCTATAACATCATGTTATAGGCGCGCCATGAATTGGCATTCGGCAGGCCTTAACTTCTTAATTAAAGTAAATCCATACAAGGACTTATTAATTAGGAATACACATGTCTATCGCTCAACCTTACCTTCTTTTTCTTGGGGATGTTACTGACCCACTGGCTGCAAAAACCGCTCGCGGGATTCACCAATGGCGACCAGAAATCTGCCTTGGCCAATTACGTTTAACAGAAGAGACCGTTTCTCTTGGCTTAGCGGATATGACCTTGCAACAGGCACAAGCTAAGGGAGCGAAAACGCTAGTGATTGGCACTGCAAACCCGGGCGGCGTTATTCCTGACTCATGGCAACCTACGATATTAGCCGCTGCAGAAATGGGATTTGAGATTGCATCCGGCATGCACCAGCGCTTGAACGAATTTTCACCGCTTGCTGACATGCAGCAGCGAAGATTGACTAAGCTTCATGATGTACGCCATTTTGATGGTGTTCTTCAGGTTGGTAATGGTAAGCCTCGTCAAGGTAAGCGCCTTCTTACGGTCGGAACCGACTGCTCGGTAGGCAAAATGTTTTCGGCGTTGGCGATTGAAAAATCGCTTAAAGAAGCGGGAACATCAGCTCAGTTTAAAGCGACAGGGCAGACAGGTATCTTGATTGAAGGCAGCGGTATTTCGATTGATGCTGTGGTTGCAGATTTCATTTCTGGAGCGGTTGAAGCGATTAGCCCTGAATTTACCGACCACGAGTGGGACATCATTGAAGGCCAAGGTTCATTGTTCAATCCTTCTTTTGCAGGCGTGAGTTTGGGTTTATTGCATGGTGCGCAAGCTGATGCTTTGGTGCTGTGTCATGAAGTAGGGCGAGCACATATTCGCAATCTACCACATGCCAAATTGCCAACAATAGAGCAAACTATTGATGCAAATTTACAAGCCGCGCAACTGACAAATCCAGATGTGAAGCTGGTGGGTATCTGCCTGAACACATCGGCGATTAGCATTGAAGAGGCTGCGACATTGTGCCAAGAATGGACCACACTTTATCAAGTGCCAGTGACGGATCCAGTGCGATTTGGTGTACAACATATTACTGATCATTTGCGACATTCACTTTAACGATTTCATCATTTCTACGTTTCCATTTGTTAAAGCGAACATCAACCGAGTGAAATTATGAAGATTACAGCAGAACCAATTACTATCGCGATGCAAACGCCTTTTCGCATCTCTCGAGGCAGCCGAACAGAGTGTCATGTTGTTCGCGTTTACATTGAGCATAATGGTAAACAAGCGCAAGGCGAGTGTACGCCTTATCCCCGTTATGGTGAGTCATCAGAGTCTGTGTTGGCGCAAATTCAACAAGCTGCTAGCTCTCTTGAAACGGCTTTCGAGCGTGGCATGACCGATCCTGAAGAGTTACGAGATCATCTTCAGTCTTCATTGACTGGAGGAGCTGCGCGTAATGCTATCGATTGTGCGCTTTGGGATTATCAAGCGCAGCAGAACGACCAGATCTTTCCGAATAGCTTGTTCGAGTTACCTAAGCAGATTGTTACCGCTATGACAGTCTCGATTGGCACACCAGAAGCCATGGCAACACAAGCTCGCGATTATGTGGCGAATGGTGCAAAACTTCTAAAAGTGAAGCTTGATGGTGAGCAAGTAGTAGAGCGTATACGCGCTGTCCGAGAAGCCGCTCCTGAAGTTAAAATTGTACTGGATGCCAATGAAGCTTGGACTGGATTGAATCTTGAAGAACTGTTCAATCAGCTGACTGAGTTTGATATTGCAATGATTGAGCAGCCTTTACCACAGCAGCATGATGCCTCGTTGGCACACATCAAGCATCCTATCCCACTGTGTGCTGATGAAAGCTGTCATACCACATCTCAGCTGTCATCGCTGGTGGGTAAGTATGAAATGGTCAACATTAAGCTTGATAAAACCGGCGGTTTGACAGAAGCATTGGCACTTGCCGAAGAAGCGCAAAGGCTCGGATTTACTCTGATGTCTGGCTGTATGCTTGGTACCTCACTGGCCATGCGTGCGGCTCTGCCTATTGCCGTGCAGTCTGAAATCGTCGACCTCGACGGCCCTGTATTACTTGGTCAAGACGTGTCGCCAGCACTGACTTATCAAGATGGGATGATCATTATCTAAGCTGTTGAGTCTCAAGCAGTAGATTGACGTGATACTAATGAAATCGCATAGGTGAAAGCCTATGCGATTTTTTGTATTGATAGAGTAATCACGTTTCTGTCGGCGAAGTCACTTTCTTCTCTCTCAAAACAGACAACCTAGGGTTTATAAAATAATTGTTATGGTGTTTTATGTGAAATGTTAATGATTACTCTTGTTTTCATAGTTTTACTAAAACTATTTGAAGTGGCTTTAAGTCAGGTTAACCACCTAACTGATTGAATCATTGACCTTTACTGTTGGTTTTTGATGAGAAGAAGGTGGGGCGAGTGAGTAGTCGTGTCTCAGAGGTGATAGATAACAAGGACCGTTTTGAACGTCCATTTCCGATCAAGATTCCGCGTCGTAAGTGGTTTGGCTGGAAAGGGATAGAGCTGCGTTTAGTGTTGGCGTTAGCCATGTTATCGATGACCACCATCTTTCTATCGGTAGTCTCCAGTTTCACCTTTGATAACCTAAATCAACGCCTTGTTGAGCTAAAAGAAAGTGAAATTCCCGCTTTAGATAACGCTGCTCGCTTAAATGACATGGTGCGCGTCATTATCACAACCTCATCGCAACTCAGTGATGCTGAATCCAACTTAGAACGTAAACAAGCGATGCTCAAAATTGAAGACGCTATTTCAGTCATGAATAGCGTTATGGTGCAATTCCCCGATTATCACTCCTATTTTAAAGATCTTATCGCTCAAGTTAACAATAGTCTCAGTCTGTTGTACCAAAGTGAGATTGAATCTGAACAGCTCAACCAAGAACTTCGTAATCTACTCGAAGGCTTTTACCCCTTATTGCAGCAAGCCAGTGATTCACTCGATAGCTTGCCTAATTCAGCCAAAGAGCAGGTTCAATTCACGCAATTAAAGTCCCTGCTGTACTACCAATTAGGCTTGGTAGAAAAACTGTATAACGACTCGAGCTTTAATGAGCTGGATTACACCAGCTTACGACTCGAGCAGGTTGGAGAAGAGTGGTGGCAGCTTTGGGTTAGTGGTGATTTAAGAAGTGCCTTTCCAGAGCTGGATAATCAACTCACCGTAATTTACAACCTAGCCTCAAGTGATAGCAGCTTGTACGGGCTTAAAAACAAAGCGCTCGACCATCTCTATCAAGAGCAGTATTTCTTACAAAACAGCCGTGAGCATTTGAATCAGTTAACGGTACAAATCGAACGTAACACTAGCCAAGTGAACCGCAATATTGATCAGTCGATTCAGCAGGCGCAACACTCTTTGCAATCGAACCAACGTTTATCACTGTTCCTCTCACTGTTCAGTGTGTTAGCTGCCGCGGCTATCTCATGGTTCTATGTGCGCAAGAGTATTTTAGAAAGGCTATTACAGCTTAAAGACAACATGTTCGCGATTTCGACTGGGCACTTAGATACCGAAGTCGCGATTCGTGGAAAAGATGAAGTGACGCAAATGGCGAAGTACCTAAAGGTATTTCAAACCACAGCCAAAGTCGTCAAGCAAACCAACCGCAAATTGGAGGCAGAGGTGGAAGAACGTACCTTAGCCGAGGCCAAGCTGCGTGTTACTCAGGATGAGCTCGTTCAAGCTGGAAAACTGGCCGCGTTGGGGCAGTTAAGTGTCGGCATTACTCACGAGATCAATCAACCTCTGACCGCAGTAAACAGTCACGTTCGAAGCGCGCAACTGTGGTTAGGCAAAGAGAGGCCAGACAGAGCAGAAGATAACCTGAAAAAGATCGAGATCTTACTAGATAAAGTGGCTGCGATTACACGTCACTTGAAGGCATTCTCGCGCAAGAGCGATGGCAAAATAGATAACGTTGAATTAGATAAGGTGATTGGTGATGCGATCGATCTCTTTGAAACGCGGCAGAGTAGAGTGCTGATTCAGTATTCCCCACAACGCGACCAATTGGTGCGAGCCAACAGCATTCGCTTGGAGCAGGTGTTGGTGAATTTGATCAGCAATGCGTTGGATGCTGTTGAACATAGAGAGCTGCCTCAGCTCGACATCTTCACTCAAGAGCACCAGGACACCATTCAGATATTAGTTAAAGACAACGGGTTAGGGATACCCGAAGAGGACATTTCTTATCTGTTTGATCCGTTTTATACCCGCAAGAGCACAGGTAAAGGACTCGGCCTCGGTTTGTCTATCGCATACAACATAATTAAAGACTTTGGCGGCTCGATTCACGTCGAATCGGTTGAACGCCAAGGCACCACCTTTATCGTCACTCTACCAAAAGGCACAAACTCATGACTTCAGAAAAACACATAGTTCTTATCGACGATGAAACAGACGTTGTTGAAGCCGTGAGCGAAATGTTGGAACTCGAGGGTTTTCGTGTCACTAGCTTTACCGACCCAAACCTTGGCCTGAAGTCCCTCAAAGCAAGCAGTCAGTCGGTGGTGCTGTGTGATGTGCGGATGCCACAAGTCGACGGGCTTACGTTGTTATGCTCAATCCAACATCGCGCGGCCAATGTTCCGGTATTACTGATGAGCGGGCATGGTGATATTCCTATGGCGATAGAGGCGATGAAGCTGGGTGCGTTCGACTTTCTGGAGAAACCCCTCAATGCCAGTGAGTTGGTAGAAAAGCTCGATTTGGCGTTGGCACAATGTCAGCAGAACAGCCCAACAACGTTAGACAACGATCAAGATACAGAACTACCGATTGAATCTGTGGTTATCGGGCAATCCCAAGCGATGGACACCATACGTAAGCAAGTGCTTGCGCTCTCTCATACTGGCGTCGATACCATCATTAACGGCGAGACTGGTACGGGTAAAGAGGTGATTGCTCGCGCCTTGCATCAGTTTAGTCGTCGTAAGGCAAAGCCGTTCGTCGCAATAAACTGTGGTGGCATGACAGAGAGCATTATTGAGAGTGAGCTGTTTGGTCATGAAGCGGGCTCGTTTACCAGTGCCAATAAGAAACGCATCGGAAAAATAGAACAAGCCAATGGTGGCACTCTGTTTCTCGATGAAATTGAAAGTATGCCGATTGCAGTGCAGATTAAGTTGCTACGCGTGATTCAAGAGCGAGTGATTGAGCGTGTTGGTGGTAATGAATTGATACCTGTCGATATTGTGGTGGTCGCTGCCAGTAAAGCTGACCTTGCAAGCCTCAGTGAATCCGGTGAATTCAGAGCCGATCTCTTTTATCGCCTAAATATTGCGAGCTTAAACCTTCCGGCACTGCGCCAACGCAAAGAGGACATTCAGGTGTTGTTCCGTCACTTTGTGATTCAAGCGAGCCACAAGTACAAGACGCGTCCTTCGACGATTTATCCTGAACAGATACAGCAGCTGTGTCGACATGAATGGCCAGGAAACGTACGTGAGCTACGTAACGTTGCCGACCGATTTGTACTCGGTATTGTCGGCGATGGCTTTGATCTTCAATCGCCAATTTGTGAATCAACCGGGGAAGACTTCGCCTTTGAAAAGCAGATGGAGCAGTACGAGAGAAATGTATTAACCGAAGCCTTGATAGAGAGCGCAGGCAATATCAATGAGGTCTCAAGTAAGCTGAATCTGCCACGTAAAACGCTTTATCGAAAAATGAAGAAACACCAGTTGGACAAAGAGAGTTTTAAAGCTTAACTCGCTAGGTTGGTTATCAAATAACAAACCTAAACCAAAAGACAAAGCAGAAGAAAAAAGCACAAGACAACAATGACCCATTTATCATTTAGTCGAATGAGTAACTGTTTCAAGTGATTGTAATAAAAGAGTTTTAACATTTGGCACAAAGCGTGCAATCCCTACATTGTGGCATCAGCCCACATGAGGTCATCTCACAGAAAGTAGATATGACTGGATTAAGGAAATTAGAAAAATAATTGCTTGTTGCAAGGAGATACAAACATGAAGCAAATACTGAAAGGTTCGATTGCTCTGATACTCGGCGTTAGCTCAATGACAGCATGGGCGGCGACAGAGTCAGCAAACCTAGGACCTCGTCCCCTCTTTTTAGTCAACAATATGGACGAGAGCCCTTTGAAAACCAAGCTGCTTAGTTGTAGCGAAGGGCCTTTTCATCGTAGCGATTTTTCTATTGGGCATCGCGGAGCTGCAATGCAGTTTCCCGAGCACACCAAAGAATCGTACTTAGCGGCGATTCAGATGGGAGCCGGTGTCGTAGAGTGTGATGTGACCTTCACTAAAGATAAGGAATTGGTGTGTCGACATTCTCAAAGTGACCTGCACACCACAACCGATGTGTTGGCTCACCCAGAGCTTGCTAAGAAGTGTTCAGTTCCATTTAAACCTGCGAACCCAGCGACAGGCGAAGATGCTCAGGTTGAGTGTCGAACTTCCGATTTCACGCTGGCGGAGTTTAAGACGTTAAAAGGCAAAATGGATGGGGCGAACCCGAAAGCCACCACAGTCGAAGAGTACATGAACGGCACTCCGGGTTGGAGAACCGATCTTTACAGCCAGAGCGGTACGCTGATGACACACGCCGAAAGTGCGGAATTATTTAAAGAGCACGGTGTGAAAGTGACTCCTGAATTGAAATCGGCAGCGGTTGAAATGCCTTTCAATGGTTTCAGCCAAGAGATGTACGCGCAAAAGCTGGTGGATGAATTACAAGAAGCGGGCTTTGCACCTTCAGAAACTTATTTGCAATCGTTCAACCTAGATGATGTGAAGTACTGGATTAAAGCAGCACCAAAATTCGGCAAACAAGCCGTTTATCTTGATGACCGTGTTTACGAGCAAGCGGACTTTGTCGCGTCTGTTGAGAACATGAAAGAGCTGCATGATGCGGGTGTAAACATTATTGCGCCGCCTCTGTTTGCGTTGGTTGATCTAGATGAGAACAACGAACTGGTTGCGTCTAATTACGCCAAGCTCGCTAAAGGTGCAGACCTCGACATCATTGCATGGACTCTGGAGCGTTCAGGCCCACTAGCACAAGGCGGTGGTTGGTATTACAAGAGCGTGAAAGATGGCATCAACAATGATGGCGACATGATGAAAATGCTCGATGTGTTGGCACAAGATGTAGGTGTGATGGGCGTATTCAGTGACTGGCCTGCAACTGTCACTTACTACGCAAACTGCATGGACAGCGACGCCTAAATTATCTGGGTTATTGAAGAATAATAAGAGAAAAAGCAGTGAACCAAAGAGCCTTCGGGCTCTTTTTTTACCGTTAAAATTGATGGGACATAAATGACCCAAATGTAAGCTTTTGGGTTGGACATGAATGACTCAAAATAGATTGTTGGATTCAAATTGTAATTTAAGTCATTGAATTTAAATGAATAAAAACATGGCACAAAGGCTGCAATAGCGAAGGTGACTTTCAACAATAAGTAAAAGTAAGGTTTGAATATGAAAATCAGTGTTAAAGGACTGTTAATCGCTAGCTCATTACTATTTCCTTCAATGGCTATGGCAAGCGACTGCTCTAGCCGTGGTGTGTTAGACGATCGATACTGTGATGAAAACCAAGATTTGGTGGCTGACTCACCGAAGAATTCAGATGAGTGGAACGACCCAAGTACGCTTGTGTTCACCTACACACCAGTAGAAGACCCTGCGCTATATAAAGATGCGTTTGCCGACTTCCAAGCTCACCTAAGTAAAATTACAGGTAAGCGAGTGATTTACTACACGGTGCACTCGAACTCTGCACAAGTAGAAGCGATGCGTTCTGGTCGTTTGCATGTTGCTGGTTTCTCTACGGGCCCAACTGGCTATGCGGTTAACTTAGCGGGTTACGTTCCAATTGCAGTGAAAGGCGATGAGTCTGGTTTCCAAGGCTACAACCTGATCACCATTGTGCGTAAAGACAGTGGCATCAACACCATGGCTGATCTAAAAGGCAAAAAGGTTGCACATACTTCTGCATCATCAAACTCTGGCAACCTAGCTCCTCGTGCGTTATTCCCAGCTAAAGGGTTAGTGCCAGATGAAGACTACAAAGTGCTTTACTCAGGTAAGCATGACCAATCGATTCTAGGTGTCTTCAATGGAGACTATGATGCGGCACCTGTGGCATCTGACGTGTACGACCGTATGGTGGCAGCAGGCCGTGTTGATGATTCTGAGCTTAAGATCATTTACCGCAGCCCACGCTTCCCAACGTCTGCTTTTGGTTACGCTTACAACCTAAAACCAGAGCTAGTTGAGAAGATCAACGAAGCTTTCTTCAGTTACCGCTTCACACCAGAGATGAGTGCATCATTCAAAGGTGCAGACCGTTTCTCGCCAATCAGCTACAAAGAAGAGTGGGATGTGATTCGTGATATCGCCCACGCGACAGGCACGGCTTATACCAAAGCAGGTTTGAAAAAACTGGCTGAAAAAGACGCCGCTAAACGTGCAAAGAAAAAAGCCGCTGAGTTAGCGAAACAAGCAAATAACGGCTAACTCTTAGTTTGAAAGAAGACTTAGGTTTCATATCAAGCCTAGGTCTCCAAGAACACTTACCTTAATTAAAAATCTATGCCCTCGCGGGTAGGGCATAGATCATTCAAAAATTCGCACAAGGAAATGCAGTATGACCGTAGCAAGCTATGACGGAATAAAGATCAACAACCTATTTCATGAATATGTGGCAGGCAAGCCAATCCTTAAAGGCATTAATATTGATATCGACGAGCCAGGAATCATCGCGATTATCGGCCCGTCGGGTACCGGAAAAAGCACACTTCTGCGTTGTATCAATCGTCTTAACGATTCGAGCCAAGGGGAGATCATTTTTGATGGTGCCGACCTGACTCAACTAAAAGGCCAAGCACTTCGCAAACAGCGCCGTCATATCGGCATGGTCTTTCAAGAGTACAACTTGGTAGAGCGTTTAACGGTTATCGAAAACGTGTTGAGTGGGCGTTTAGGTTACATGACCGCTTGGAATGCGTGGCGCCGTAACTACTCAGCACAAGACTTAGCAAAAGCGTTTGAGTTACTGGAATTTGTTGGTCTGCAAGATTTTGCAAACCAACGTGCCGACAGCTTATCTGGCGGTCAAAGGCAGCGTGTTGGTATTGCTCGTGCAGTAATGCAAGACCCTTATATCCTTCTTGCTGATGAACCAACCTCATCACTTGACCCGAAAACCGCGGTTGAGATCATGGAGTTGATGGAAACCTTTGCCGAACAGAAAAACATCCCGGTGTTGGTGAATATCCACGATGTGAACTTAGCCAAGCGTTATGCCAAACGTATCATTGGTATGTGTAATGGCAAGGTGCATTACGATGGCAGCCCAGAAGGCATCTCAGAGGAAGATCTGAAAATCATCTACGGAGGTGAGTCATGGCTGGATTAAACCCAAGTTCGTCGCCAAGTCTTTCGCAAGCTAACCGTGAAAACCCGTTTAAAGCGTCGTGGACGAACCGTGCGATCATCGCTGGCGTTATCGCTTATTTGTTCTATAGCTTTTCGACATTGGGGCTGACGTTTGAGCGTTTGATCATCGGCTTTGGTGAAAGTGAACGATTACTATCTCGAATGTTCCCGCCTGACTTTTCACGTACCAGTTTGCTATTGAGTGGCCTCGCAGAGAGCTTGCAGATTGCGATTATTTCGAGCTTCTTTGGCATTGTGATTTCATTATTCCTTGGTCTACTTGCTGCAAGAAATATGATGCCAGCGATCGTTTCAACGCCGGTCCGTGCTTTTATCGCCTTATGTCGCTCTTTTCATCCAGTGATCATCGCCATCTTATTTGTAAAAGCGGTGGGCTTTGGGGCGCTAGCTGGCATCTTGACCTTGGTGTTTGCGTCGATAGGCTTCATCGCTAAGCTTTTCGCTGAAGCGATTGAAGAGATCTCTTTTAAACCGGTTGAAGCAATTAAAGCGACAGGCGCTAGCTTTGTTAGTGTCATTCTGTATGCCGTGATGCCACAGGTTTTCACGCGATTTATTGGCTTTGCAAGCTATCAGTTGGATTCTAATCTGCGTAATTCGACTATGGTGGGCATTGTGGGGGCAGGCGGCCTTGGCGGAACACTTTTCTCTGCATTCCAACGTTTCGACTATGACTTCGTTGCCGCTATCTTGCTCACCATTATCGCACTGATTCTTGTCGGTGAATTCCTTTCCAACATTGTTAGGAGAATCTTCTAATGACAACTGCATCTATCGATAGAGAGTGGCAGCGTTTTACACCTAATGAACGTGTGGCTCGATTCGCCGTTTACCTTAGCCTAGTGTGTGCCTTTGTTTGGTCTTGGCAGACGGTGGAAGTGATTCCTGAGTTTCTTTATGACGCGCCTGCTCAGTTCGCTGATATGTTTCAGCGTATGGTGCCAATGGATTACGCTTTTTACCCACAAACGATCCATGCCGCGATG
The DNA here is from genome assembly GCF_013394185.1 of Vibrio sp. Scap24. Taxonomy (NCBI): domain Bacteria; kingdom Pseudomonadati; phylum Pseudomonadota; class Gammaproteobacteria; order Vibrionales; family Vibrionaceae; genus Vibrio; species Vibrio sp. Scap24. The sequence goes on from NZ_CP041333.1 coordinate 416,428, forward strand.
ATTGAAACGTTGCACATCGCGACCTTGGGTACACTGTTTACTTTGGTGTTCGCGATTCCTTTAGCGTTGTTGAATGCACCAAACATTACTCCCAATAAAGCGTTGAACTGGTTTGCTCAATTTTTCCTTGTGTCTTCACGTTCGGTGAACTCACTGGTATGGGCATTACTGTTTATCGCACTGTTTGGCCCCGGTGTTCTCGCCGGCATCATGGCAATTGCAATTCGCAGTATCGGCTTTGTAGGGAAGCTGTTAGCGGAAGCCATTGCCGAAGTGAACATGGGGCCTATTGAAGCTTTACGTGCAACGGGCGCTTCGTGGATGAGTATCTTGTTGAAAGGGTATTGGCCACAAGTGATGCCTGCGTTCTACTCAATCGTGTTATTCCGTTGGGACATCAACGTGCGTGAATCTGCGGTACTGGGTTTGGTGGGCGCTGGTGGTATTGGCGTGGTGCTAAACGATGCGCAAAACCTTTTTGAATGGCAAAAAGTTTCGATGGTATTAGTGAGTATTTTTGCGGTGGTTGTCGTTGCAGAAGCGGTGGTTATCCATATCCGTAACAAACTGATCTAATCGGTGTGTTGTGTTCACTATGCTTTTAATGACATGTGATTCGTGTGAAAGTTGAGAGCTTGCCTATCTAGCATTTTAAAGCTCGAACGACCCTAGGTAATTCGGTCTACCTAGTGGTCGTTTTTTTATGCGGTGTGTTCTGTATTTAACTGTATTCAACGGAAAGCGAGCGCTTAGAAAATACAGTGTTTAGCAAAATCACCCGCTTCATTTGCCGTCCAGTCACCTTTAGGCTTTTCTTTCATATCTGCACACCAAGCTTCACTGCCAACCTCAGTACAAGCCATTAATTGAGTGGCTAGGAAAAGTATCAACGCGACTTTTTTCATAACAAATATTCCATTTTGGTCTAGGTTTCTGGGTATAACTCTACCAAATACTATTCGTGATTGTTATAGCAACCAGAGACTTAAGGGATTTAAAGACGATATGAATTTGAGTTGAAATAGCGATTTGGTAACGAGAGGGGATGATTGAGTCTCAAGATCGAAAAAGCCAGCAACGTGTGCTGGCTTTGCAATTCTTGATAAGCTTCTATTCGTTAGTAAGCTCGAGCTACTTGAGTAATTATACCAGTTTCATCTCTTGGATGATGTCCGAAGCAATCTCTGGCTTGGTACTTGTTGGTTTCTCGTGTAGGTCTGCTTTTAATTGTCCCTTACGGTTACTTAGGCCTGCTTCTAGCTTCTTAATCGCTGATGCGATAGCCGGATACATAACGTCATCTGTAGCTTTTGCGTTTACACGTACACCTTCGTAGTTGGTGAACACTTCAACCTGATGTTGACCATGTTCTTTTGTAATGATGATGTCGCAGCTAATCAGTGATGGAAAATGGTTAGATATCTTTTCGAATTTACCTTCGATGTCTTTACGTGAGTCGTCGTTAATTGATACGTGATGTGTTTGAACGTTTATTTTCATAAATCATACCTTTCCAATGACTGTGTCATTTAAACGTAGCAAACATCGGATAGATTAACCAATAGAGAAAGTACACATGTGTGATTGACTTCAGTGTTATCAAATAATCTCTCCTTCCTCCCTTGAAAGTCCGAATAACTGATCGCATATTATGTTTCGTGTTTTCGAGACATGTTCAAAAATACCCCATCCTTGATAATTTGCTCTAACGTAGCGCTCAATCCCAGTGAATCACTCTTCGTCAGTTTTATAATTCCGAACTTGTCACTTAGTGAGTATCTTTGGTTTTGATAAAAAGCTGCGCTCAAGTTACGAATTTATAGACACTCAATTGCCCACTCCATATTGAAGTGAAACTCACCCGCTGTCAGTTGTGACTCTGGGATAGTGATACGCGCTTGAATCGCGACTTCTTTATTCGATGCGAGTTGCTCGCTAGGAAACTCCACGCCCTGACGCCAATAATTGATGTCTCCTTCATAACGAACGGGCGTTTCAACTTTGAATCGTACGAGCTCTGAGATACGAGACTCATCAATTGAGCCTAGATCAATATGTTGCAGTTTGAGCAGCAATCGCGAATCTTTTCGATTGGATTCCAGCTTAAGCGTGATCGCTCGGCCATCGTAGTCTTGGCCAAAGCTCATCTCACCTTGGTTATTAATCACCTCTAGCCCGCAGCGCTCCCGCACATGCTTTTTAAAGCTCAATGTAGAGTGATTATTGGATGCAAATGTACAGCTAGATAAGCTAAGTAGTATGAACGCGATAACAAAACGCAGCATGTTAGTTCACCATAACGCGGACAATAAAGTCCGTGACCGCTTGTTCGGTGACTGCCACATTGCTGATGGTTTGCTTATCTTTGAGGGATACCTGATAACTCGAGCTCAGCACAATGTCGGCATGATGATATTTGTATTCAACAATCAGATCGCAAGTGACGCGCCCCTTTTGCTTAGCTGCGACTGTGGTATCGGTGTAGTTAACACGACTTTCCGTGTCGATTAATTCAATACTCGACCAGTCGATGTATTCAGAATTTGAGAGTGCATCAAAGATTCGGCGCTCGTGATTGTTTGAACCATCGACACATATTTGGTTGAACTGTTCGACTTCTTGTTTATCAAACCCAGTGCTGACAGCGTAGGGGGCGATAAATAAGATCGACAAGAATAATAGTAAGGTTTTCATAAAGCCTCTGAGTCAGTAAGCCCTCGTGATTAGAGGGCTTGCCGTGGGAGAGATGATGGTTAATTACACTCAATCTTCCATTTTGTCTTCACTTCGTAATCTTCATTTGCATCTAGGTTGCTTTCATCAACAGCAACACGCGCGAATAGATTCATATTGTTGTCTTCACGGATTTGATCACGGGTGATGTCTACACCTGACTCCCAACCAAGAGCGGATTGGTCGAGTTCTGTGGTACCCGTTGATTGGAAAAAGACATCAGTTTTTTGGATTTGTCCGTCAAAAGATTCGATTTGTATCTCTTCGGCTCTAACTTTAATTCCGTTTCTGTTACTAACTAGTTTCACAGTCGCATGGGAATCATTGTAATTTTCGCCAAAGGCTAGGTCGGCTTTATCTTCGGTAGCTTCGATACCGCATTGAGACTCTACTGATGCAGAGAAAACGACATCTCCGGTTTTGTCATCTTCATGACCAGGAGGTTGGGCAAATGCCGATCCAGTGGCAAAAATAGATATGGCTGCTAAGCCAAGTAATGGTTTTTTATTAAGCATCTTTTACTCCGAAAAAGTGGTATTGCTTTGTTTCATCTTCAGCAGGCGATATTTCTCTGCTTCGATTTGTAATAGCTTTAGCTCATGTTCCGCTTGAGCCAGCTCTTCTAAACGTTCTCGCTCACGTAGCTCGAACTCGTAGAGTCGACGACAGTCAACTCGATCTTCACCACCAAACTGCAGTGTGACAGCTGCGTAAATGCCTGCTTCATCCTGATTCTGGTAGTAATAGTTGTTGTAATAGCTGTCGCTATCTTCATTGCCCGTTGAGCCATAAGTACCAAACTGAACGGTTTTGCCCGTGGAAATGGCTTGCTCACACGAAGCACCTTCAGAGGTACGAACTCGGTCGGTTCCTGATGGGTTGGATACGCTCGGTATCGGGTTCGCCAATACAGGGCTCGTTATAGAAAGGCTGGTCAATGAAGCGATAGCCAGTGCTACGACAGTCAATAAAGCCCTGCGCAGCGTTGTTATGATTTTTTGCATCGTTAGTACCGTTTGAATTGGGTTAATAGCGCTTGAATTTAAGATTGGTGCACACTTCGTAGCTGTTCGGAGAGTCCGTCACCATGCGTGTGCAGATCTTTTTCTTGGTCGTTTGCCCTGCTGGTGTCTTCACATTGATATCCAGCTCAATCTCTTGATTGGCAGTCAATTGGATCTTGTTTGGAAATTCTTTGTCATCAATTCGCAGGTAGTAGTCGGCTTGTTTGGTGTAACGGTTTACCAATAGAAACCTGACCTGTGTTTTGTCTGAGTAGGTCTGAAATTCGGTATTTTTCCATTTGTGCACGTTTGCGTTTGCCAAAGAACTGCTCAGCAATAGCGCGGCAGCAATGATGTAAATAGCCTTCATGAGAACCTCAAAATGATGATCGAGGTCTCATTTTAGTTTTGTTCGAATGCAGGACTTACCATTTTGCGCCACTGACATAAGGCTGACAGTACGGTAAAAATAGGACTGATTTATGACTTGAAATTGGGGTAAAGGGAATTTCGTCGCGGTAGATTCGAGAACGGTAATACACTAACTACTGATGATTTCGTCACTCAATATCACAATTACCAATATAAGCGGCTGCAGTTTATTGAGGTATTTGTTAGTACGGGATACCATAACAACTCCGTTAAACTTGGATCCGTTACCATGAAAATGCCTGTTAAATTGGCTGCCATCGCAGCTTCACTTTCTTTCGCTTTTAATGCTTTTGCTGCGCCTGTTGAGTTTCAGAAAATTCCAGAGATTATGCAGCAATTTGAAACTGCAGAACTTTACGTTAAGAAGTCGGTGACGTTAGGCCGTTTGCCTGCTGAATCTGAAATTGGCGTTGATTTTCCTACCTACGTTTCAGATGGAAAGGGTGGTTACAGCATAGAAACCAATAATGTAATGACAGACGATGTGGTTATTGCAAGCATGCCGAAAGCGATTGTTGATGATGTTTTCAACCAATGGTTAGTTCCAAAAGAGACGTGGATCAGCAGCTATGGTTCACTGCCAACATCGACCACAGAATTTAAGCCGTTTAAGCGCATTAAAACCATCAAAGCGATTAAGATCGATGCTGAGATGTTAGAGCTGATGGGTAGTGAAGATGGCAAAACTGCGGTGATTAAAGTGAGCTGGGATGAAAAGGGTATGAAGATTTATAAGGATGGCTACTTAGCGGATTATGAGTACGGTATTGCCCCTCATGAGATGCAAGAAAACTACGAGCTAGCACCTAAATAACCGATTAGATCTGTCTCTCGATATATTTATCAAAGCGCGCTGTTTTACAGGGCGCTTTTTTCTGGCTCAACAAAGTGTGACAAAAATCACGCTTTTCTGACATTTTACCGCCTGTTGTGCTAGTATGCGCCGCTTGTCTTTGTAATTGATAAAAAACGCATTACCCAAACAGTCTTTTTCTGTTTATCTGCTTGTAATGACCTCATTCAGTTTGGCCTGACTTGGCTGAACATCTGCATTTTGCTCGGACGCAAAGAGAGTAGTTCTCGCTACTTCACTATGTACATTTGAGAGCACCATCTATCAAAGGCCTTTTAGAAACAGCCTAGTTAGCGCGAACTTAGTTCAGCGTGAAGGGTTTCGTTTTCCCAAAAATCCCCCTTGGCGGCCAAGTACTTCTTGGTTGCTGACAAGTAAGGAGTCTATATGACGTCTACGGTATCTACGTCCGTACCTACATCTCCAGCTGGTAATACAGCTTCGACAGAGAAAGAAGTAAACCACCCGTTTCTTTCTTTGGTCATCATGGTAATTGTTGCAGCAATCGCAACCTACTTTATCCCTGCTGGTGAATTTGAACGAGTGGTCATGAATGGTCGCACGGTTATCGACCCAGACAGCTACACACTATTAGCGAGCAATCCAACAACATTAGCCTCTTTTTTCGAATCATTTTTTAAAGGCTTCAAATCCGCTTCTGGCGTGATGGGTGTTGTGGTGTTTGTTGGTGGTGCTTTCGGTATTATCAAACACATGGGTTTGCTAGACGCATCGGTTGTTGCGCTCACCACTAAGCTTAAGAAACAAGGCTTGTACGTGATTGCACCTGTGATCATGACAGCGATCTTCTTCAACGTAACCTTCACGGGGATGCGTGAGCTTGATGTCATTTTCATCTCGTTGATGATCCCTATCTGTATCAAGCTTGGCTATGATGCGATCACGGCTCTTGGTGTAGTCCTACTCGCGAGTTGCGCAGGTTTCGCGGCCGCGTTGGCAAACCCATTCTTCACGGGTATTGCACACACTATTGCTGAGCTGCCTATGTATTCGGGCATGTGGTACCGCTTTATTGTTGGCATGTTCATGCTATTGACGGGTGCTTGGTATGTGTTGAGTTACGCACGCAAAGTAAAGCAAGACCCAACCAAAGGCTTGTTACACGGCACGGGGTACCACTACGAATCAAATGTTGAAGCGAAAACACTGACCACGCGTGAAAAGTTCGCGGGTATCGCATTCTTAGGCGTGTTTGCCTACATGATCTTCGGTACCCTGACTATGGGCTTTGGCTTTACCGAGATTGCGGGTGCGTTTGTGGCGATGGCGATCATTCCAGGTTTGGTGGCGGGTTTGTCTCCCAACAAGATTTGTGAATACTGGACCAAAGGTGTCAGTGATGTGTTGGTTGCTGTGTTGATCATCTTCTTCGCGCGCTCAGTGTTGACCATTATGGAAGACGCGAAGATTGTCGACTCAATTATCTATTACCTTGCGCAGATCATTTCAGGCAGCTCTAAGCTTGTAGCTGCGGCGGGTATCTACTTCTCACAAGCAGCGATTAATCTATTTATTCCGTCGGGCAGTGGTCAAGCGGTTATCACCATGCCAATCATCATTCCATTGGCGGACATTGGTGAAGTAACTCGTCAAGTTGCGGCATTGGCTTCTCAATTGGGCGATGGTATCTCTAACTACATTTACCCAACCAATGGTGGCTTGCTGGCTGTACTAGCGATTGCAAAAGTGCCTTACACCAAGTGGGTTCGTTTCTTCTTACCGTTATTCTTGTTCTGGTCAGTGGGTGCGTTGGTTTCGGTTGTGATCGCTCAAATGATTGAGTTGGGTCCATTCTAAAGAGTCCGCTCTTATCAAATAAGCTATGCTTGAGAGCACTTAACTCAATAAAAAGGCAGCGAATTCGCTGCCTTTGTTAGTTCAGAGATAAGCTATTTCAAGTGACGCATCACTCTTCAAACTGATAAGAAGAGGGCACCACTATTACGCCTTGTTTTGATATGTGGAAGCGCTTGGCATCAGCAAGGCTATCTATGCCAATTTGAGTCCCATCTGGCACTTTAACGTTCTTATCTATGATGCAGTTTTGAATGTGGCAGTTTCGCCCGATCTCCACGTCTTCAAACAGAATACTATCAATCACAATCGCAGCATTGCTGACTTTCACCTTAGGGAAAAAGATAGAGTTTTGCGCTGAACCACCTTCTATCACAACGCCATTCGCGATCATCGAGTTGATGAATATCCCTTGGTTACCTTCGACCGAAGCAATGGTTCGTGCGGGCGGCAGTTGCGGATCATAGGTGCGAATTGCCCAATCCGGTTGGTACAAATCGATAGGTGAGGCTGGTTTCAACAGGTCCATATTCGATTGGTAATAAGAGTCGATCGTACCCACATCTCTCCAGTAAGCGTCTTGGGTTACGCGTCCTTCTTCATCACCAAACTTATACGCATAAACACTGTTGTTGCCGACTAACTTTGGAATGATGTCTTTACCAAAATCGTGGCTTGAGTCCGGATCTTCTGCGTCAGCTAATAATGCCTGTGTCAGTACTTCTTTATCAAAGATGTAAATCCCCATTGAAGCCATGCTTCGGGTCGGTCTACCGGGTACGCACGCGGGGTAACGTGGCTTCTCGGTAAAATTATTGATCTGCAGAGACTCGTCTATCTCCATCACGCCAAACTCTTTGGCCTCATCAATCGAAACTTCCATACAGGCGACCGTCAAGTCAGCTTCATTCTGCTTATGTTGCTTGAGCATTGGGGCGTAATCCATGCGATAGATGTGGTCGCCAGATAACACCACTACATGCTTGGCTTCACTGCGAGATAGCAGATACAAGTTTTGATAAATCGCATCTGCCGTGCCGCTATACCAACTATCACCTGTGCGCATTTGCGGGGGAACATTGGTGATGTATTCGCCGAGCTCGGGGTTAAGCACCGACCAACCATCACGTAAGTGTTTTTGCAAAGAGTGCGACTTGTACTGAGTCAACACCAGTATTTGGCGAAGCCCAGAGTGAAGGCAGTTCGCGAGTGTGAAATCGATGATTCGATATTTGCCACCAAAGGGTACCGCAGGTTTTGCGCGGTTGTCGGTGAGAGGGGAAAGCCGAGAGCCAACACCGCCGGCCAGAACGATTGTTAGAGTGTCTTGCATAGTCAGAACCTCAATGTATTTATGATTATGAACATAGACTTGCAAGCACCACGCCAAATGTAACTCATTGAATATTAACCGAGGTGACAATGAACTCTGCGAGACTGCACTAAATTGATGCGTACGGGATGTTGGATTGCTCTATTTTGATCCAAAGAGATCAGAGTAAAGTGAAAAGGCAGAGTTAACAAAATGATGCACGGAAAAGTTGCATTACAAAACTGTCAATAAAATGAAGGAATAAAGTGATCGGGTCGATATAAATTTACACAAATAATCATAACCTTTCACAAATTGATTTCCATCAATAAAGTAGGGTTATTGTATGTTACCTTGCACGCAAAATAAGAAATGATTACTCATTCACCAATAAAGAATAAGCCCTCAAAAGGAAATAATAATGAAAAAAACAGTATGTGGTATTGCGGTTATTGCGGCTCTTATGTCAACGAATGTTCTTGCTCATAAAGAAGGTGATTTTATCATCCGTGCAGGTGCAGCAACGGTATCTCCAAACGACAGCAGTGGCGCTGTTCTCGACAGTTCAGACCTAGAGTTTTCAGTTGATTCAGATACTCAGCTTGGTTTGACTTTCGGTTACATGTTTACTGATAACATCAGTTTTGAAGTATTAGCCGCAAGCCCATTCTCACACAATATTTCTGTAAATGGCTTAGGTAAAGTGGCTGACACTAAACACCTTCCGCCAACGTTCATGGTTCAATATTACTTTGGTGAAGCGAACAGCGACTTCCGCCCTTACGTGGGTGCAGGTATTAACTACACTGTATTTTTCGATGAAAGTTTGAATGGTACGGGTAAAGCTGCAGGCTTAAGTGACTTATCTCTTGATGATTCTTGGGGCTTGGCTGCCAACATCGGTATTGATTACATGATCAATGAAGACTGGTTCCTGAATGCGTCAGTTTGGTATGCAGACATCGGTACGACAGCTAAGTACAAGCAAACTGTAGGTGGAACTACAACACAATACTCAACAGACGTTGATATTGACCCATGGGTATTCATGATCGGTGGTGGTTATAACTTCTAACCTACCTATTCAGTTTACTAAAGGCGCTCAAGCACCAGCCAGCTTGGGCGCTTTTTTTTGCTTGCTTGTTAATGGAATGCTCATTCCAACCCTCTATTGTTATGGGTAAAAGAAACCGATTGTCGTCACCTATTGTTAACAAAAGGGAAAGATAACTGTCATAAGCGGCCTCTATGATCGCGATTCAAATTATGGAGGATATATGAATCGTAAATTTAATAAGCTGACTTTATTACTACCTATCGCAGTAAGCTCGGCTCTCGTTGGTTGTTCTCAATCAACTTCAAAGCCTGCAACATCATCTCAAACATCACTCGATGCTTTTAGCCTTCAATGCCAATCCATCCAGCAACCAATCGCGAGCGATGCTGTGGTAAGTGGGCTTACTTTGGTGGGCAGCTCTATTGCTGACGCTCCGTTTGATACTTCTGCAGCCGAAATCGTCAGCTACGATTCATGTACCGATAAGCTTTATGTGGTTAACGCGCAAGCGCAGAAAGTCGATGTGTTGTCGATGAACGCTGATAGCACACCGACATCTGAGGGTTCTATCGACCTTCAATCAGCCGCTACAGCTTCGGGTATCAATATTGGTGCTGCGAACAGTGTATCGACTCATCAGGGCTTAGTTGCTGTTGCGATTGAAAATGCTGACAAGCAACAAAATGGCATAATTGCGCTGTATCGCTCAGACACATTAGAGTTGATTAGCACATACGCTGCTGGCGCATTACCAGACATGGTGAGCTTTTCGAAAGACGGCCGATACATCGCATCAGCAAACGAAGGTGAGCCGAATGCGGATTACAGCATTGATCCTGAAGGTTCAGTGACACTGATTGATTTAACCAATGGTCCTTTACAAGCAAAAGTGACTCAAATTGATTTCAAGGCATTCAATCAAGGTCAGCCTCGCCATGTAGAACTGACCGACAAGGTTCGAATCTCAGCGCCTAATGCGACCGTTGCACAAGACCTGGAGCCGGAATATCTAACGTTTGCAGATAACGGCAAACTCTACGTTGCCTTGCAAGAGAACAATGCATTGGCAGCAATTGACGTGGCAAGTGCACAAGTCGATGCGATTCTTGGACTAGGCGGCAAGCCTTGGGATACCGCTCAGTTGGATGCGTCGAATAAAGACAAAAATATCGGCAATCTACAAAGCTACGCTATGTTAGAAGGGCTTTACATGCCAGACAGCATCACTAGCTACAGTGTTGATGGTAACACATACATCGTGACGGCAAACGAAGGCGATGGCCGTGAGTATGGCATCAAGACAACGCAAAAAGTGTGTGATGATAAAGGTTTTGAGTGGGATGGTGACGATTACAAAGGCACTGAAAACTACACAACAGAAAAAGACTTTTGTATTGCTTATGTTGATGAAGTGCGTGGCAAGAAGTTAGATGTTGACGCTAACCACCCATTGGCTGGTGCGTTGAAAGACAACAAACAACTGGCTCGCCTTAAGGTGATTAAGCCACAAGGAACACTTGCTGCTGACCAAAAGATTCAAGCATTCGGTAGCCGTTCTTTCTCTATTTGGGATGAGTCTGGCGAGTTAGTGTTTGATAGCGGTGATGACTTTGCTCGAATCGTTCTTGATCAAGATCCTGCACACTTCAATAGCACCAATGATAACAACCAAAGTGGTGACGATCGCAGTGATGATAAAGGGGTAGAACCTGAGGCTATCGAAGTGGCTGAGATTAACGGAAAGCACTATGCCTTTATTGGTCTTGAGCGCCAAGGTGGCATCATGGTTTACGACGTAACACAGCCTAAAAACGCAAGTTTCATCAGCTACTTGAACACCCGAGACTTTACACAACCAGTGTGTACCAAAGTTGATGAAGACGGTGATTGCGACAACGATACTTATAACTCGAAAGCGGGTGATCTAGGCCCAGAGTCAATCAAGTATTTCACTCGCTCTGGTAACCACTTTATTGCGGTTGGCAACGAAGTGAGTGGTAGCACATCGGTTTATCGCGTTGAGTTCTAATCTCGCTTATCGCTAGCAATTAGATTGAATCAAAACAAAAGCGCCACGACTGGTTAAGTCGTGGCGTTTTTTTAGTTCATCGCTGATTTAGTCGCGATAACAAAGGCCTATGGCTGTTGCTTAGTCGGCGCTAGAGCGATTTCACGGATACATACGTTCTGTGGTTGTTGGTAAGCGAATGATACAGCGCGAGCAATATCGTCAGCTGCCAATACACCGCCCATGTCTTCTTTCCAAGAATCGTAACCGTCTTTGATCTCTTGAGATGTAGTGTGAGACAGAAGCTCAGTCTCAACAGCACCCGGTGCGATAGTCGTAACACGAACATTTGAAGCTGCTACTTCTTCACGAACGTTCTCAGAGATAGCGTGTACCGCAAACTTAGTACCACAGTAAGCAGCGTGGCTCGGGAATGTTTTCTTACCCGCAATTGAGCTGATGTTGATGATAGTACCTGTGTTGCGTTCCATCATCGGAGCAAGTACAGACTGCATGCCGTTTAGAAGACCAATTACGTTCACATCGAACATTGTCTTCCATTCTTGAGCATCTTGAGTATCGATTTGTCCAAGAAGCATTGCACCAGCATTGTTGATAAGCGCATCGACAGGACCAAACTTCGCTTCACCTTGTGCGATTGCTGCATCAAAAGATGCTTTGTCTGTTACGTCTACTTTCACAGATAGAGAGTTTGGTAGGTTAAGTGCTTCAAGGCGGTCAACACGACGAGCTAGAAGTAGCAGAGGGTGACCTTCATCGCTTAAACGACGAGCGATTGCTTCACCAATACCAGAGCTTGCACCTGTAATTACGATTAGTTTTTTCATTTTATTTCCTCTGTACTTTAATTGCGTCGGTTGGCTACGACGTATTGTTTAAGTGCATTCGAATCAAGTGCTTGTTGTCTTGTTTCGTTGCGATGGAGGTATATTAAGGAAAATAGCATTGTTGATATATAGCGCTTTACTTGAAACACTGTTGCTGTGGTGCAACAATAAAAGCATTCACTCTATAGCTTTATAGCGTCATAACTCTATAGCTTCATCATCTTCAAATTTCACAAGTAAGTTGGCGACTATGCTCAATCAAATTAACCTATCTGATATTCGTTCTTTCGTGCTTATCGCTCGTTTAGGTAACTTCACTAAAGCAGCGGAGGAGCTTGATGTGTCTCGCTCCCACGTATCACGCCAAGTGAGTAGTTTAGAAAAGCAGATGGGCGTGACGCTGTTTATCCGCACCACACGAACCTTGAGGCTGACTCACGCAGGGCAAGATCTGTACGCGAGATGCGAACAGGCCTTAGATAATATAGACCAAGCCTTGATTGCTGCCGTGGACGATGTCGAAGAAGTGCGCGGTGACATAAAAGTAAACTGTGTTGGCGGTTATTTGGGTGAGGTGATCATCGCGGATCTGGTCAATGAGTTCATGCAACTCTACCCAGATATCAGTATTAGCCTTGATTTCAGCAGTAACCGAGTCGACCTGATTGAAGACGCGTTCGATATCGCTTTTCGCATGGGAAGCTTAGAAGACGCGGGTTTTATAGCAAGAAAGCTTTTGGACATAGAGATGGGAACACTTGCGAGCCCAGAGTATTTTGTTCGTAAAGGAAAGCCAAATCACCCTAAGGATCTGATCCACCATGACTGCTTAACGGGCTCGGTGCGTAAGTGGAGTTTTCAAGCGTTGGACGACACCAAGAAAACGGTCGATGTACATGTGACGGGCAGGCTGCAATGTAAAAATGGTCGAGTGTTGGTGCAAGGTGCGAAGTCGGGTAACGGGATTATTCGAGTTCCTACTATTTATTGCTTACAAGAACTCAATGATGGACAACTAGAGCAGGTGTTTGATGAGTGGGTGGTGCCTAAAGTGGACTTTTCAGCGATCTACCATCGAGACCGCTATCAACCAAGTCGAATTCGAACCTTCATTGATTTCGTAAAAGGTCGCTTTGAGCAAATGCCAGTGAGTTAAGCGTACTTGCTGTGTCTGCTATTCGTTTGACTGGTTTGGGCTTACATCTCGTCGATTTCGTTTTGTAGGCTTTCCAGTTGATCCAGAATCAGTAAAAACTTCTCACCAAAAGGCGTTACCTGATACTCAACTCTTGGTGGGAGTTCGTTGAACATTTGCTTATCTAAAATCCCGAACTCTACATTTCGCTTCAAGCATTCATTCAGTACCTTGGTCGATAACCCTTCGACCGAACGCACCATTTCACCGGGGCGATTAATGCCATTTGCCAATAATTGGTAAACCGTTAGCGACCATTTACAACCGTAGATGGTTTCGACCATGCGAGCGGAACGCTCTGGTGCCGATTTTCTTGAAAAAAAGTTTTCCTGATTTTTCATAAAGATGTACCAATAAGTACCTACCTAACCGATTTGTACTTACTATTCATAGTGTTAGTTCAAAGCCTAAGATTACCACGTTCACATGACTTAGGAGATAACAAAATGAACTTCACTAAAAATGGTATTGCAGTAGTAATCGGTGGCACAAGCGGCATGGGCTTTGAAACAGCGAAGCAGTTAGTCGCTCAAAACATCCATGTATTGGTTGTCGGCAATAACCCAACTAAGTTAGATAAAGCGGTGTCAGAACTTCAATCACTAGGCCATGCCTCTGGTTGGCAAGCTAACCTTTATGATGATGCAAGTGTGTCTAATCTTATTGCGCATCTAGAGTCTATCGAAGAAGGTATTGGTTATCTTGTTAATGCGGCTGGCTACTTCAACCCTAAAGCTTTCATCGAACATCAAGAGTCGGACTACGAGCAATACATGCAGCTCAATAAAGCGACTTTCTTCATCACTCAAGCGATAAGCAAGTTGATGATCAAGAACGGTGGCGGCAGTGTGGTTAACGTTGGTTCTATGTGGGGTAAGCAAGCAATCAAAGCGACACCATCTTCTGCATACTCGATGGCAAAAGCGGGTCTGCACGCTTTAACGCAACACATGGCTATGGAACTCGCAGACCACAACATTCGCGTGAATGCGGTTTCTCCGGCAGTTGTTAAAACGCCGATCTACGAATCATTCATTAAGCCGGAAGAAGTAGATCAAGCACTAGAAGGCTTCAACGCATTCCACCCTATTGGTCGAGTAGGTTTGCCGAAAGACATCGCAAACAGCATCTCTTTCTTACTATCTGATAGTGCTGATTGGGTAACGGGCGCAATCTGGGATGTTGATGGCGGTGTGATTGCTGGCCGCAATTAATTAGGATTCGTTTAGGTGGCTGTCGCGTAGGTAAATAGCAACGAGATGGCCTCCTTGATGAGTATTCGCGTAGAATAGAAGCTAGAAAGACAATAATAACTAAAACGATAACAAGAGTAAGGTCGCCACTATGTTCAACATGGACTTTTCAAAGATACTGGTTATAGAAACCGAACCACTAGATTGGGTCGCGAGCCCTGCCAAAGGAGTATGGCGTAAGCCGTTAGAAAGGGAAGATAAAGAATCAGGTCACACAACCAGTGTGGTGAAGTACGATCCTCAATCTTCATTTTCTGAGCACCCGCACCCGCAAGGTGAAGAGATCTTTGTATTAGAGGGTGTTTTCTCTGATGAAACTGGAGATTTCCCTGCGGGCACTTATATCCGTAATCCGCCGGGTAGTGCGCATTCCCCATCAAGCAAAGATGGCTGCACGATCTTGGTTAAGCTTAATCAGTTCGATGCGAGAGACTTAACTCAAGTCCGCATTAATACGCTAGAAACGGAATGGCTTCCGGGTATTGGTGGCTTACAAGTCATGCCATTGCATGAGTTTGAGCACGAACATGTCGCTTTAGTGAAGTGGCCTGTCGGCGAGCGCTTTCAGCCACATCGTCATTTTGGTGGTGAAGAGATCTTTGTATTGTCGGGCACTTTCAAAGATGAACACGGCGAGTATCCGAAACATACATGGATGCGCAGCCCTCACATGAGCGAGCATTTCCCTTATGTGGAAGAAGAGACGGTCATCTTAGTCAAAACAGGGCACCTGCCGATCGACTAGCTCGCGCCATAATTGTGCCACTGCTTTGGTTTGGAATTAATCTCAGAGAACAAATCAATGAACTTGTTCTCTGTAGATACCTGGTGATACCCCTTTCCAATTGCTGTAGGCACGAATAAACGAGTTCGCTTCTTTGAATCCCAGTAAGAAGGATATCTCGCCCAGTGACAGTGTCGATTTTTCCAGATAGTGATCGGCTAATTCACCTCTCACTTCTTGCAGTAGATTTTGGAAGCTTTCAGCGTCATTGGTGAGCTTTCTTTGTAGGGTGCGCTTACTCATTGCAAGCTTACTCGCAATACCTTCAATCGAACTCTCACCACTTGGCAACGACTCCAACAGAGCGGCTTTCACTCGCTCAGAGGTCGATGCTTCTGAATCCAAATCAACCAGCTTTTTATTAAGCGACTCTTCGAAGAACGTCCACATAGAGACGTTCTCGGTTAAGAAGGGCAAAGCGGCGTCTTTAGCACTGAAGGTGATTTTTATCTGCTCACTGTGTGTCAACTCGCAACCAAAATACGCTTTGTAATCTGCTAGGTTGTTAGGCAGTAGTGGTAACTCGATAGCGATTGGCTTGATGTTTTCTCTGGTCGCCAAGCGTGCTAATTGGGTAAAGAATACTAACTCAGACACGCCAAGGTATTTTGGGATCTCCGCGTCGTAGCCGTAACAACTGATGGTAATGCTGGTCTGTTTCGAATCGGTTTCGACGTCAGACATCATTGGGCCAATCAGAGGTTTGTACTGGCTAAGACGTTGCAGCGCGGTATTCAAATCTGGGCTACAAATGCTGGCAAAGATCGGTGGATCAAACGCTTCGACTGTCATGTATTTCGCCAGTAACAGTGGTGCTTCTTTTTCACCAGAAGCGGTTTCGATACCATCCCAGAGTCGGTAGTACTCATTTGGATTTAAGGTGAAATTCTGACGGTTGAAAAGATCCATCGGCAATTTGGCGTGCTTGAGCACTGCGAGCGGGTCAATACCCATGTCGCAGAGCAATAGCCTCCAACTCGGGGAGTAGGTGAATTTCTTCGCTCGTTTCATAATTACCCTTTTAAGACTTGTTTAGCTTTTTATCGACCAAACCTTTCGAGACCAATTCAGCCTTTTGAAAAAGAATAAACATACTGGGCCCAATCAAGAGCGAAGTACGTTCATTAATGCTAAGCTGTTTTACTGCTTTTCCATTGATTGGCGAGACATTTTCAACACCATTTTTCTTGGTATAAATGGGATAATCCATTCAAGCATGAACTTTAGTCCTTTCTCATTAAACGCCACCAACTCGCCTTTTTCCATCGCTTGATAACCGATTTGAGCGACAGACTCTGGTGACTTCGCGTTTTTCCAAGCGTCGACACCTTTCAGGTCGCCAGCTTCAACAAACCCTGTTTTCACCGTACCTGGGCATAGCGCTGTCACAGTGACGTTACTGCCTTCTAGTTCTTGAGCGATAGCTTGAGAGAAGGACGTCACGAATGATTTCGTTGCGTAGTACACCGCTTGTAATGGGCCGGGTAGGAAAGAAGCGGTCGATGACACGTTTAACACTTTACCGTGGTTACGCCCAACCATGCCTTGTAGGTATAAGTGCGTCAGTGATACCAGTGCATTGATGTTTACTTGAATCATCGATAAGTCGGCGTCTAGCGCTCGCTCATGAAACAGCCCATGACCACCGAAGCCAGCGTTGTTGACCAGAGTGCTTATCTCAAGCCCACGACTTTCTGTGTAATCGAAGATTCGTTGCGGGCTTTGAGGGTCACTCAGATCTTCAGAAATCACATGAACCGAGACTTTATATTGGCTTTCAATCTCAGCTTTTAGCGCTTCGAGTTTTGGCAGCGTGCGAGCAACAAGAACAAGGTCACCACCTTTCTTTGCATGTATTTTTGCAAGTTCAAGACCGATACCACCTGATGCACCAGTGATTAAAGCAATGTTTGAAGTGTTCATAGGGATTCCTCGTTGTTTTGATTATTCTTGTTGTGAATATTGTTGCTGACGAGGTAAATAGTAGGGTATCCCATCGCGCCACGCACTCGCGCATCACGACATGCCGCTAGCAAAAGATGCCAAGTTAATTATGGGACTTATGGGAGATTACGAAAAAGCCGCTTAACCAGTGGGATTAAGCGGCAATAGGGCAAGTTGAAAAGTTAGCAAGCCAATCTACTAATAAAGAGCTACTAGTAAGCGATGCAATTAAATAGCTGCTCGTCGATGAAACAACTAATAAGCGACACCAATACGTTGGCGCGGGAACTTGCCAGCTTCGAGCTCATCAATCATCGCGATAGCGTAGTCGCTGACGGATATTTTGCTGTTGCCACCTTCGTCGGTGAGCAGTTGGTCGCCACCAGTACGGTAGGTCGATAGTTTCTCGCCCGGGAATATTTCTGCTGCAGGGCTAACGAACGTCCAATTAACTTCGCTGTTCGATTGCTTGAACACTTCAAGAGCTTCGCCCTGTGCTAGCGCTTCGTTTTTGTAATCCGCAGGGAAGTCAGGAACGGTCACTAGCGGTACGTTTGGCGCTACTTCTAATGAGCCTGCACCGCCAACCCACAGTAGGCGCTCGATACCGATGCTCGGTAATGTTGCCAGCAATTTAGCCGCAGTGTTTTTTACGATGTCGTGATTACCCAGAGCACGTCCTCCGATCGAAGTAATTACTGCATCAACGCCGGTTAGTGCGTTTGCTAGATTTGCAGCTTCGTCTTGTAAATCAAATGAACGAACTTCAATGCCTTGGGTTTCTACGCGGTTTGTATCTCTTACAATAGCAACGACGTCGTGACCACGAGATTGAGCTTCTTGAGCGATGTGACTACCAATCCAACCTGATGCGCCTAATACTGCAATTTTCATAATGTCTCTCCAATTATCTAATTTATTGATTCGTTTTCTCGACAGCCATTGCAGTCTAATAGCTCACTAGGTTGCGATAAATATCGCAAAATGATGTAGATTGTATCTATATAGTGATCTAATAAGATTCGACTAGCTACGAAATAGTTCAAGGAGAGTGTGATGGATAGGTTGACGGCAATGCGTAGCTTTGTCGAAGTTGCGAATTGTGCCAGCTTCACCCAAGCAGCTGAGCATTTGGACATGAGTCGGTTGCAGGTTTCACGTCATGTTCAAGAGATAGAAGGGTGGTTGAAGCAGAGGCTATTACATAGGACAACTCGAAAGGTGAGCTTAACCGCGGCTGGGGAAATCGCTCTGCAGCGCTGTGAGAAGATCCTCCATGAGACCGCTGAGCTAGAAGTTACTTCACTCAATCAAACCGATGATCTTTCTGGAACCATTCGAATTGCTGCTCCCATTGGTTTAACTCAACACATGTTGTTGGATGTGGTGGAACAGTTCACCGAGCGCCACCCTAATATTACGGTTGAATTGTTTGCTTCAGACCGTTTTACTCAGCTGGTGGATGAGAGAATCGATATTGCACTTCGCTACACTGATCAACCTGACGATAGTTTGATTGCACGAAAGCTAATGGTAATTGATTCAGTGGTGTGTGCCTCGCAAGCCTACTTGGACAAACATGGTGAGCCTGAAACGGTCGAAGCGCTTCGACAACATAATTGCTTTCGTCATTTGAATGTTTCGAAGTGGGATTTCGTTAAGGATAATCAGCACTATTCGGTTGAGGTGTCTGGCACTATCAAGGCCAATGATGTTGGAGTGCTAACTCGCGCCGCACAGCACGGGAAAGGGGTAGTTCGTTTACCTTGTGACTTAGCCAACCCACTGATTGCGAATGGCAAATTGATACGAATATTGGATGAGTTTGTTTCGCCAAGCAGCGTGCTTTGGGCGGTGTATCTGTCTCGCAGTTATCAGCTTCCGGTTGTTCGTCAGTTCATTGATTTTGCGGCACAAGCTTGGGCTAGCGATATCAAGTCCGGTGATGTTTGAAACTTCATAGGCAATGATATACAGCGACAGAAATTTAGAAGCCCATAAATACAAAAATCCGATATCAATGGTGATATCGGATTTGAACTCAATAATTCAGAGTTCCAGCACGCTCTCCTCTCACGAAGTCTTTACATGTAATGATGTACGGATAGTCGAGTATTTATCACCTTTTCGTTGATGTCTGGTAAAGGCTGATACAAGCTTCTCGTAATGTCGGATAATACTTGGTCGTAGACTTGCGACACGACGCTAGAGATATCACTGGTTAATTCGTACATGCTATCTGCCGGTTGGGTCGCTTCGTTGCTTGATGCAATCTCTGTAAGTGCATGCATCGCTCGCGTACAAACTGGTGACCCACTGCTAATTGGGCAGATAATCGATAATTGGTTGAGTTTTCTGTGTGTCTGAGACGCGTAGAATTTGAATCTTAAATACTCCTCAGGCTTTTCCATATCTGGAATACACATTCTGAGCTTGGTCAGGATCTCCATGCAATCCAAGATCTGTTGCCAATTCATGTGGTACTCACGGCTCATGTCTTCTCGTTCAGACTGAATCAGCCAAATGATCATCACTTCATCCATCAAGAACATGCTATGACGAATCGTTTTGCCATGAATCGATTGGTTACGCACCAAGCTACGGTTTTGCCAATCGCTGTGCATGGCGATGAGCTTGAGGTGATAGATGCGATACATAGGGCGGCTATCAAACGACACATGAGACTGAAGCAGCTCAGATACCTCAAGTATGTTGTCGTAAATCTCGTTCACTTTGCGAATCGAGTCGCTAGACAATTTATACGCTAGAGCGTAATGCGTTGCTGCGCGGTGTTTGCGTGATAACAACAATAACTCTCTAAGCAGAACTAAGGTTTCAAACCTGTGTGATAGCGCTGTTTGTCTCTTCCTTGAGAAATGAAACAGGGCTGCAAGAACTAATAGGGATAACCCCACTGAAATAACTACAAACATATTCAACTCCTAATATTTGTATACCTACTTAGTGGTAGTGCAGACACCGTGCCAAAATAAATAAGTGTTATATTTCATTGGGTTATGTTTTTAGTCTAATTATGGATGATCAATCATGGTGCATGACTTCACCATTCGAGTGAATATTTCTCATATTTTGCAGGATTTTTTGAGAGGTTACGCTTTTCTAACGATTAGGTTGGGGAGGTTTCGATAAGTAGAGACACTTTGGCGATCCATCTTTGGTTCGTTTTAAGTTGCGGAAATTAAAAAGGCCTCACCCTTATATGCTTCTAATTATAAAAAGTAGTAAGAGTGAGGCCTTTCAGTGTTCATTTCGCACTGTAGTTAGCTTCAATGCTAAGTGTTTAGCATTGAAGGCTAAACGTTATGCAAGCTTAAGATCGAACTCAGTGCGGTACATAACCATATCTTCAATGGTCAGTACTGGCATGTTGTGCAGTTTACCGAAAGCAACGATCTCTGGCGCTTTTGCCATTGTGCCGTCTGGGTTGGTTACTTCACACAGTACACCTGCCGATTGAAGACCAGCCATTTGCATCAGATCCACAGTACCTTCTGTGTGGCCGCGGCGAGCAAGTACACCACCTTTGCGAGCACGCAGTGGGAATACGTGGCCAGGGCGAGCAAGGTCAGTCGGCTTAGCTGTTGGGTTAGCAGCTGTTTTGATCGTTGTTACACGGTCAGCGGCAGAAACACCTGTTGTTACGCCCACTTTTGCTTCGATAGTTACGGTAAACGCAGTTTGGTTTGCGCTGTTGTTATCAACAACCATAGGTGGAAGTTCAAGTTGGTTTGCTTGCTCGTCAGTTAGACACAGGCACACGATGCCGCTGCATTCACGGATCATTAGCGCCATTTGAGCATTGGTTAGATGTTCTACTGAGTAGATGATGTCGCCTTCGTTCTCGCGATCTTCATCGTCAAGTAAAAGTACGCCACGACCTTCGCGCAGAGCTTGCAGTGCGTTTTCAACGCGAGTGATTGGTTCGCCAAATTCGGCAAGTAGTGAAGACTGATTCATGGTTAAACTCCTAAAATATCACCAGAATCAGGGCTGTATGAGGGATCTCAACCGAGCACAACAAAGCCGACTCATTACAAGTTTGCCTTAGCTCATTATGGTTTTATCCAAAACGAAATGCACCCGTTCGAGTTGGAGGCATGAACCCAATAAATAGGTACGCCTTTCCAACTTAAACGAGTGTGTTTCCATTCTCTCTCATCCGGACTATAACCGTCGGCTCTGGCATCTCACCAGATCTGCTGACCTCGACGAATCGAGCGCTCGCGGGCTTATCTTTAGATGTTGCTAAGGACATACCGCCGGTGGGGAATTTCGCCCCGCCCTGAGAATAAAAATTAATAATTTGTTTTGCTTTGAAAGCAGACCAGATGGTAATCCTTTCAATAGTGGATTTAAAGGACTGACAGCAAAGTTTTTCAGATTCTAACCTGATAATCCGGTGAGTGTTCACTTTATCAGCAGAACACAATGCCGTTGTGTTTAGTGCGGTACAGCTTGCCTTGAGTTGGTTTTACTGTCGGTATGCGTATAAATGGATGGCAAAGATTATTGGTGATGAGGTGAGGGTTCACCGAATCAATACTCAAGCACCGCATTAATCGAATATTGTTACACCATGACGGCTGACTGACCGTTTTGACATAAAATTGATATTGGCGATGCTAAGCTGCGATAGCATCCGACCACTTTACCCAAAAGATCTTAGCCATGACTTCTCTGTTCTCTAACAAATCCAAAGGCTTATTACTGCTCGTTCTAAGTTTGTATTCTCTCGTACCCTTTTTGATCTTTGGATCTGATTTCGACCTTGGAAGTGCGGTTCTGCCTTTCTATGGCGCCTTCATGACTTTCGTGACTTACTCGGCAGGCAATCAAGGATTCTTGGTAACGCTCGCTGTTTTGTCTTTAGTAGTGCTCACGATGAAGTTTTCCAAAGCGAAATTGGTCAGCCTTTGTCTGCAACTAGGCATTTTGTTGGTGCTTAGCTTTGCAGCGAAAACCTTCTTAAAGCATTCAACAGAGAGTCCACGCCCTTACTCTGAGTATTTAGTTACGCAAGAAGTAGTTGAAATGCCAGAGCTGTTTTATGAACTGCCATTGGTAGAAAAGAACGTAGCGATCGAATCTGTGCAATATAAGGTCAGTGAGTGGCGAACGCGTCACTGGCTTGGCGAAACCGACTATTCGTTCCCGTCTGGACACATGATTTTCGTTGGTGTGTGTTTGGCGTTCTTTGGTGGCTTGTTCTTAGAAGCGAAGCGCTTTTACCTAGTGGGTGGTTTGTTGGTTTGGGCTGGCGGCGTTGCTTATAGCCGTGTTTGGCTAGGCATGCATCGCCCTGAAGACTTAGCGGCGTCTATTGCTTTTGCAGGTTTAATCTATCTATTGGTGCCACTGGTGCCTACGCAAAAAATAGAGCCTCTATTGCCCAAGTTCCTTAGAGCGGGCTAAGTTTTGAAAGGTTATCTAGTATTGGGTGGTCTATTAACAAGCAGAAATTCTAGCTATTGATTGAGCCCGAGTTCTGCTTGTTTCTTTTTGGTTAGCCCTAAAGAGACAATTCGGTGTGATTCAGTGAGGTAGTATCTCAACTCCTCATCCCTTTCTGGTTTGCTCTCAAACAGTTGAATCCACTTCATACCGCGTGAAGCAAAGTAGGGCGCAGGTTTATAACCGGGCTCTTCTTTTAGAAAGTCGAAATTCTGATCAGATGCCTTAAAGATAAATGCAGGCTCGTCGTTCGGTCCCCAACCTCCAATCGCAAACACCTTCCCACCTACTTTCCAAACGTGAGAGTTATTCCATTGCATCACATAGCTGGTGGCTGCTTGTGATTCACAGAATGCATTGAACTCATCGTATGTCATAGAACGCCCTTTCAATAGTTTGGTGGTGGATCTGCGTGTTTGTTGTTTTATCGATGTTTCTGCTTCTAGCTTCTGCTTCGAACTAGCCAGCTAAGCCTTGCCAAATGGCAGTCAAGCCGCTGATAGAACATAGCAACAAAGAGCCGATACGTATCTTCTCTTTAGGAATGCTTTGCGTCGTCAATAACGCTACCTTGTAACCCAACCAAGCCGCTGGAAGCAGCGGGATTGTGATGATCAAATGGTGCATAGTGAAGAAGCCAATCGGGATCTGTACCAGTAATGAAATGATAGAACTAAACACAAAGAATGCAGAAAGGTTACCACGAAGTTGATTGGCATCTTGGTGTTGAAGCAGTAGTGCCATTGGCGGCCCACCAATACCTGAACTGGTACCGAAGAAGCCTGAGAAGAATCCCGCGATGCCCATTTTGGCAGGCGTCGGTTCTAACCTAAACGGCAGTAAGCTAACAATCACGGCGAATACAACCAATAAGCCTAACCACAGTGATAATACGCTTGTAGAAACCATCACTAGTAAAGCCCCGCCAGCCAGTGAACCCGGAATACGGCCTAACAGTGCGATTTTTAATCCGCCAATCGAGATATTTGCTCGGTGTTTAAACGCGTTGAATACAGAAATGAACAGACCAACAAGGCAGATAGGCGCGGGTACATAGTCAGGCGAGACCAAAAACAACAACGGGGCAGCCACAATAGCCAAGCCAAAGCCGATTGCGGTTTGTACAAACGAGCCGACAAAAATGAGTGCCATCGCGATAAGGGCGGTCTGATCTAGGTATTCCATAAGCCTGCGAATAAGTTCTAAAGGAGCGAACGAATACTATAAAGTAAAACGGCAGGAATAGTCTTATTATTCAGTGAGGTTTATGCAAGTTTCGCTAGTTATAATTTCGATTTCAAAGCCCAGTAAAAAAGAGAGTGAATATCTCAGGATGCGCTCCTTTCAATATCCACTCTCTTATTGGATTGCTTATCGATTTTCGCTGCTGGGGGAGTCAGCGTTAAATGTTAAGCCATTGCCAATTTGATACGCTCAATCGGCTTGTCATTGATTGGTAAGTGGATAAGTGCTGCTGCAAATGCCAATATCACCGTCGACCACCAAATTGGCTCGTAAGATCCGTAGTAATCGTAAATACGACCACCAACCCAAGCGCCTAAGAAACTACCTACTTGGTGAGTGAAGAATACCAAACCATACAAAGTCGATAGGTAACGAGCACCAAAGATTTGGCGAACTAAGCCTGAAGTGAGTGGAACAGTACCTAGCCAGCAGAAACCAATGGCTGCACCAAAGATAGCTGCGGTTGATTCCGTAACTGGCAGAGTCACAAACGCACCAATAACCACAGTGCGCACTAAATACAGTGCTGACATTACATGACGCTTGCTGAATTTATCGCCCATTACACCCCAGAAGTAAGATCCGAAGATGTTGAAGATACCGACATAAGCCAGTGCCATCGCTGCGCTGCTCGCAGGTAAATTCTTGTCTGCTAAGTAACTTGGTAAGTGCGTTGCGATAAACATTACGTGGAAGCCACACACAAAGAAGCCTGCATGAATCAACCAGTAACTCTTGTTAGAGAACGCTTCAGACAGGGCTTCTTTCAATGTTTGATTGTCTTCTGCTTGTGCCTGTTTGTTTGATGCCGCTTTTGGCGCACGCATGAACAGTGCAAAAGAGATCATCAAGCAACACAATACGCCAAACACTTGCATCGCACTCTGCCAGTCAAATTCGTTCAACATGTATTGCGCGCCCGGAATCACTGCGAACATACCAAATGAACCGGCAGCTGTAGTTAAGCCGAATGCTTTAGCGGCATGCTCTGCGGGTACAACTTTCGCGACAGCGCCTAGTACGATCACATAGCTTGTTGCACTTAGCCCAAGGCCAACCAGTGCGCCTAGTGAAACGTAAAGCATGCTTGATTCGGTAGAAATTGATGTAAGAAGTAAACCCAAACCGTAAGCACATGCGCCAGCAATGATGATGCGTCTTGCTCCCCATTTGTCAGCAGCCATACCAACAAAAGGTTGGAACACACCGAACAACAGGTTTTGTAGAGCAATAGCGAAGCTGAAAAACTCTCGACCCGTGCCGAAATGCTCTGAAATAGGCATCATGAAAATGCCGAATGATTGTCTGATCCCTAGACTGATAATAAGTGTGCCGATCCCAAGCCATACCAGTAAAGGAAAACGGAAAATGCTCATTCTAATACTCTTAAATTAATGGTGGTGATGTGAGTGGTCTTGCGCTGACATGTGTTGGTCAGTCATCTCATGGTGATGTTCGTGCCCAGAATGATCATGCCCTGACTGTTGGTGGCAACCACTGCTTACGGCATGCTGAGCCAAGAGATCAATCAATGGCTGACTGTGATGCACAATAACCAAACTAATGACGAGGAATAACGTCATTCTGGCCAGTTGGGCAAAAAGAGATTGTGAAAACATAAGGTGTCTACATGCGCTCTATGTTGTAAGAAGTCGCGCATCATAATGACCAGTGAGTTATGTATCAAATGACCATTTGTGATTTAGTCTATGCGTTTTATGCATATATCTATGCGTCGCTGGAATTAGGATGAAACATGACCAATAAGTAGGAAAACGCTATGCTCACTGATTCAACGGTAGAAGTGTGTAATTCAGAATAGATACTTAATTTCATGTTCGTAACTGATTGCTTTATTGAGAGATTTCACAAAACTGTAAAAACTAATATACAAACTAATTACCTCGCAAGATCGGCTGTTCGCTCGACTTATCTGCTAAACATCGTAAATTTGGGCGTAAATCGTTTCAACATGACTGAAACGCGATGTTAAAAGATTCAGGGAGAGTCATTCACATGGATAAAGATCATAACCTTCGCGAAAACTTACTGGCGCTGATCTTAGGTAGCGCACTGGTATCACTCGGCGTTATCTTTTTCAATCAGGTCGGTTTGCTCACCGGAGGCACGGCTGGTCTAGCGATCTTCATTACTAAAGTGACAGACTTGAGCTTTGGCCAAGTGTTCTTCGCACTTAACTTACCTTTCTATATTTTGTCGGTCGCTCGTATGGGGTGGCGCTTCACTATCAATACCTTTATTGCCGTTTCGATTGTTTCGTTCGCCGTGGATCATTTGTATCACGTGATTCAGATTGCCGAAATTCATGCATTATATGCAGCGTTACTGGGCGGTGGTTTAATTGGTACCGGCATGCTGGTGATCTTCCGTCACAAGATGAGCTTGGGTGGCTTCAATATTCTCGCGTTGTTCCTACAAGAACGTTTTGGAATTCGTGCCGGTAAGGTTCAGATGGCACTAGACTGCACGATTGTTGTGCTGTCACTATTTATCGTTGATGTGTCATTGGTTCTGTTGTCTGTACTGGGCGCGATAGTCACCAACTTGATTTTGGCGATGAACCATAAACCGGGGCGCTATCAACCGGTCGTCAAAGCGGAAGCCGCGTAGCTAAGTCCGCACATGCACTTGGTTCGCTCAAGCACTAGGCTAGCTTAAGCCAACTGACTTACAGATTATGAAAACAACAAAGCCAGCATCAATTGCTGGCTTTGTTCTATTTCAATAACGGGTTTGAGCTAACTAATATCAGTACATCTATTAGCACTTACCGCAATCGGTGTCCGACTTAAGCTCACAATCAATCACATTGCCTTGCTTATCCAGTGACAAATTACAGCACTGTTCAAATAGGTTCTTAAGATCCCCACGACTTTTCTGAACGCGAGATTTTACCGTTGAATAGCTTATGTTTTGTGCCTCTGCGATCTCTTTCTGGCTTTGGCCTTTGATATCAACAGCAAGCAGTAGCGATGAACTTTGTTCTGGTAATGCCTGAATAAACGGCTCAATACACAATGAAAGCTTCTGTTTAAACTCAGTGTCGTGGTCTAAATCGGCAAACCAAAGATCTTCAGCATCAATTTGGCTGTCACGCTGTTGGCGAGCATGTTTACGGTAGAAGTCGATGATCGTGTGATTAGCGAGTTGGAATAGCCACGATTTCACACTGCTTGCATCTTTGACTTTGTCTAAGTTCTGATACGTCTTAATCAAGATTTCTTGAAGCAAGTCGTCAACATCAGCGGTGTTGTTGACCTTAGAATGCAAAAAAGACTTTAACGCTTGTTGGTACTCAGCCCAAACCTGTTCTAACTCCAAAGAAGCCCTATTCAAAGGTGCTTTAGTTACACTGTTCATTCACGCAACACTCGTCTTGTAAGAAATCAATCACGCCTTCTAGGCATTCATACTCTGCCACGCAGAATAGGGTTCTTCCCTCACGCCTTTGGCTGATTAGGCCTGCCGACGCTAGGCTTGAAATATGGTGAGACAAGGTAGAACCAGGAATACCGAGTTCTTCTTGTAGGCCGCCAACTGCAATGCCTTGGTAGCCAGCTTTAACGACACTCTTATAGATAGTTAGGCGGATAGGGTGCCCCAACTCTTTAAGTGCTTTCGCAACGACTTCTAAGTTCATATTAACTCCTCAAGATTTAATTTCGATAATAGTCGAAATGTACCCCAAATACAAATGTAAAAAGCGTGATTATGTAAGTCATTGAAAATCCGTTCTTTTGAAATTCAATTCGATTTTTATCGAAATAAAGCTTGATCTGTTACTAAATATTTCTATAATTCGAGAATATTCGAAATTAAGGGTTGGTTACTTTCCTCATAGAGTCCGGCCTTCAATCCAGTTTGGAGTTAATTATGAGCAATGAAATGTTAACAATGCTAAAAGACGCACTTGATATGTTCGCTTTCTTAGCAGTAGAGCTAATCATCCTTTTCTTGGCGATCAGCTACATTGTTGGGATTCTGCAAGAGTTTCTTACACCGGAGAAGATTCAATCTATTCTGAGTTCGCGTAACGGTAAGGGCTATGTGGTTGCAGCGCTACTGGGTGCGATTACGCCTTTCTGTTCATGTTCGACCATTCCTTTCTTAAAAGGATTGCTGCGTGCACGAGCGGGTTTCGGTCCAATGATGGTGTTCCTATTCGGTAGCCCACTATTGAACCCAGTGATCATTGGTTTGTTCGTGATTACGTTCGGCTGGCAAGTAGCGGTGTTCTACTTCCTAGTAGCAATGACGGTATCGGTAGTGGCAGGTTACGTACTAGAAAAACTAGGTTTTGAGCGTTACGTAAAAGCAGAAGCGTATGAATCAACAGGTTCTTCTTCAAGTTGTGGTACTAGTTGTGGTGACTCGGCTCCTAAGAAAGCTGCACCAGTAAAAGCTGAATCTTCATGTGGCACAAGTGCATGTGGTGAACCTGCACCAGTAATGGCGAAAGAGACATCTTGCTGCGATTCTAAAAAAGAAGAGCCACAAGTTACTGTTTCATGCTGTTCAACGGATGGAAGCGCGACTGCCGAAATCATAGAGAAGAAAGAGCCTAGCCGTTGGATGAGAATTTGGTTCTCAACTTGGAAAGACTTCAAACAAGTTTTCCCTTACCTAATGATGGGTATCGCGATTGGTTCATTCATCTACGGCTTTATTCCGACAGACTTAATTGCACAGTACGCAGGTGAAGGTATGTGGTATGCGATTCCTGTAGCAGCTGTAATTGGTATTCCACTTTACATTCGTGCTGAAGCGGTAATCCCACTAAGTGCAGCTCTAGTACAAAAAGGTATGGCGCTAGGTTCGGTAATGGCATTGATCATTGGTAGTGCGGGTGCAAGTTTGACTGAAGTTATCCTGCTTAAATCAATCTTCAAAAACCAAATGATTGCAGCATTCCTATTCGTTATCCTAAGCATGGCGATGGGTGCAGGCTTCCTATACAGCTTCATCTTTGGTTAATCAGGTCTGATTCCTAGATAACCCGATTGATAATAATGTACAGATAACAAAAAAGAGCTCACTTAGTTGAGCTCTTTTTTTGTTTGGGTTGTCCATCCTGAAATGAGTCTAACAAACCCCACGTATCAGACTGGGTTTGGTATTGCCGCTGAAGTACCGTGTGCTGCGAAAGCATTAGTCGCTAACACATCACAGTGGTGACGATTAATCGCATCGCCGTAGTTGTTGGTTATGCCGGGAAACTGAAAACGATACATTGGAATACCGTAACGGCGTTCTCTCTGTTGACCGATTCGATCTTTGCTTGTCCATAACAGTCGGTTTTTCGCAGTGTAAGTCATGCCGTGCATTTTATTGAAGTACTCTTCGTGACTGCGCATCTGCTCGTATAACTCGATGATGCGTTGTCGTGAGAAGTTTAATGTTGTGCTCGCTTTAAGTTGCGTTCCCCAACCAGTTAATACCTTTTCCATGAAGTCTCGTGTGACAAGGCCGGGGCCAGTGAGTAATCCTGCACCTTTGCTTCCGCCAGAGGTATTGGCATTACCAACCAAAGTTCCATGTCGACCAGGCATGTAGGTTGTGTAGTATTTAGTTGAAGGGGACAAGCGGGGCATTCTTGCTTTGAAAGCGAGTGAGCGTTCGTCTTCAGCGAAAACACACACTATCTGTTTAACGTTTTTACCGAGTGATTTGTAATCCTTGAATGCGTTCATCCCTCCGGGTACGGGATCACACGCAAAGATGTTTACTGGGATGTGGCTAAGTTCGGGATCTTTGAGCATACGGTTCGCCAATTCAAAGCAACTTACACCACCGCGGCTCCAGCCCACGATGTTAACTTGGCTAATCGGTTTACTTTGGCGCTCAATCGCAATGTTCTGTTGGCGCGCTGCCATACCGTGTTTTAGGTCAGCCGCTAATTCTTGCGAATCTTTCAACCAATCTTGATATTTCTGGTTGGTTGCAAAAGGCCAAGCCGATTTGGCAGGGCGAGACTCACTGAGCAGTCCTTTCGCTCGCTTCATATAGTCATTCTTATCCTGTTGGTTTCCACGCAAGATATTCAGAACATGGCGCATATTGCTATCAATGCCTTTGCCCTGCAGCGTTCCTCTCACTGCTGAGTAGGTGTCATCTTTGCCTTGCTTCAACCACTCGTTCTGATTGCCACTACCAACCCCATCCACTTGAATGTAGTCAATCATGTCTCTGCCCGTTGCATTCTTTGCTAACGTCGAAATCAATTCGCCAGACACATAGTTTTTGTGATTGTTGTCTTCTGAGTTGGATCCTGTTCCACAGAAGAATACGGTAAAAATTGACATGCATTCCCTTAAATTAATTCACCGGATTTATCGGAAGTATAACTGCCGAATCAAAAGGTTGGAGAGAAATGTCTATTTATTCGTAAAGGTCAGACCAACAGGCATTAGAAATGGAACGAAGCGCAAGTTTTATAAATTCATTATTTGGTCATATCTATTGGACTCCTGAGCTCGGTTATACCCGTCAAGAAAGATCAATCGAAGTGTCACAATACTCAACGCTATTTTGTCTAGTATCAAACAGCAGGCAGATTTTTCTCTAGTGCCGAAATCTGAAGCCTACACTTTGTATAGAAACTTGCTGTTCAGGCGCAACCTATGAATAGCGGGTAATTTCTAACAGATCGTTTACGAGCTTAGATTGAGGTTTATAGGAGGGAGTATGTTCGCAATACATAGGGAATATGAGTTACAGAATCAGCAACATTTTCATGCCCACATTCAAGTAAAGCCAACCGGAAATTTAGAGTTTGAGATTTTAGAGTCTCATGAACATCATGATACCGACTTTAATCACTTGTCCTTTGAAGCTGAAAAAGGGAAGACTAAAGTGCTTGGTCGAGATGAAAGTGGTCAACAGACAGATTGGCAACTTTTATTGGCAGAGGAAGATGCAAAAGAGCTTAATCATCTGGTGGTATTGGTGTCCGAACAATATGAGACGCTAATGCGAGATCTCATGTGACGGGCTTAGTTGGCCATATAATAGAAGTGATTCTCAGCATCCAAAAAATCAAAAGCCCGGCGAATAACCGGGCTTTGTTCACTGTGTTTTGTTAAATGTGATTGTGTTCTTCGAGTTAGAAACCGCGAATATCAAGCTCATTGTTGATCAACACGACACATTGAGAAGCGAACAACATGTTTGGACCTAAACTGATTTTCTCAGTTCCCAGACGCTTTAAGCTGTTGTAGCTCTTCTTCGGCATAGGGATGTGGTCAGTTAGAAGGAAACATGGGTTTTCAGCAATCTCTGCATCACGGATAAAGTCGCCTTTCTTATCCATCATGTACAGCTGGTGGTCTTCAGCTAGCTCTTTAACCAGCTTTTCAAAACTCATCGTACGAACGGTGATGCCCGGTTCAACCTGACGCGTCTGCTCTTTTGTCATACCTTGAGAAGCGTCAACCGCTCTTACTACCGCTGATAACAATGCAGACTCATGGAAGCCACCAATGTTGGTGATCTCGTTTGAATCGAATGTAATCGTACGTGAAAAGTCTTTAGTACTTTCTAATACAAGGTGCACGGTGACATTCTCACGGTGAGATTGAGCAACGAAGATCGTGTTCATCAGAGTATGAGCCAAAATCTCAGTATGAGCATCTTGCCCAACACCTTCTAAGATAAGTTTGCTCTCTGTAGGGGCTGCGCGCGCGCGTAATACAAATGAACGCATAGAATGTACCTTGTCAGTATGTGATAAAGCGAAATGAACTTTATCAACATGAATTGATGAATAACCAAAATTGTGGCGGTATGTAACTCTTTTCTATTAATGAAGTCAAATAGAGTTGCGTATAGCGCCAACCAGAAGAACTCTACGTATTAAATAGAGAATGACCACATTACAAGATGGTAAGGGTTGAAGCGACCCAATGTTTACGTAGATAGTATGCTCAAATTATTAGGTGGCTTACATAAGGAAGTAGTCGATGAAGTTACAGAAGATCAATAAAGAAGAATATAGAAAGAAGATGAACCTGCTGTTGGTTTCGTTGGTTGGTTCACTCGCCGTGTTCGCCATTGTATTCGGAACCATACTGATCGACCTATTCGGTTCAGGGCAATCAATCGCTGGTGAATCGACAGGTAATTTCCATTTGAACGTATTAGGTGTGATCTTTTCAGTCGCATTGAATGCATTTATCGCGAGTCGTGTGAAAGGGCATGATTACTTCAAAGAAGCACTTTATGTATGGAACCTTAAACAAGTCCATAATCAAATCTATCGTAAGCTCAAGCGTATTCAACCTAAAGCTGAGCAAGGCGACCGAGACGCGCTGGCTATCCTTTACTTCTATTACACCACGCAAAAACAGGTATACGACCTAGACAACAACACATTGACGATAAAAACAGTTCAGCAATCGCTAGATAACGTCCTAGAACTGAGTGAGAAATGGAGCATTGAGCTAGATATAGAGGCTTTTTCGAAAGATCTAATCGCAAAGTTTTAAGTAATATGCCCATTATTGTATGAGCTTTGAGCGATGAAAGAACCTTTTGACGTAAAAGTAGCCACTTAAGCAAGTTTTTTGAATTTTTATCAAAAAAGGGGTTGCCATGTTTTCGATGATCTCTATAATGCCGCCTCACTGACACGGCAGACGCCATAAGGCTTCAGCAGTAATCAGCAAGACGGAAAGTTCGAAAGAAATTAATTTTAAAAAGTGTTTGACACTTAAGATTAAATCGCTAGAATTCACGTCCGCTTTCAAGGGTTTCTTTGTAAAAAGAAAGTTTCGATAAGCAAAGCTCTTTAACAATTTAAACCTATCAATCTGTGTGGGCACTCGTTGATGAATATCAAAACGTTTTATCGTTAGATAAAACAGATTCTTCGGAATCAAAATTGATTTCAATGAACTGAGTGACCAATACAAATAACCTCGGTTATTTGGCACAGTCAATTCATTATCTTTCTGTTGGAAAGATAATAGCTTTAGAATTACTTCTTACTTTCGAGTGAGGATGGATTTTGAAGTCAGTATTCGTTGAGTCACACCTATTAATTTAGGTAATCAAAACTTTAAATTGAAGAGTTTGATCATGGCTCAGATTGAACGCTGGCGGCAGGCCTAACACATGCAAGTCGAGCGGAAACGACACTAACAATCCTTCGGGTGCGTTAATGGGCGTCGAGCGGCGGACGGGTGAGTAATGCCTAGGAAATTGCCTTGATGTGGGGGATAACCATTGGAAACGATGGCTAATACCGCATAATGCCTACGGGCCAAAGAGGGGGACCTTCGGGCCTCTCGCGTCAAGATATGCCTAGGTGGGATTAGCTAGTTGGTGAGGTAATGGCTCACCAAGGCGACGATCCCTAGCTGGTCTGAGAGGATGATCAGCCACACTGGAACTGAGACACGGTCCAGACTCCTACGGGAGGCAGCAGTGGGGAATATTGCACAATGGGCGAAAGCCTGATGCAGCCATGCCGCGTGTATGAAGAAGGCCTTCGGGTTGTAAAGTACTTTCAGTTGTGAGGAAGGGGGTAACGTTAATAGCGCTATCTCTTGACGTTAGCAACAGAAGAAGCACCGGCTAACTCCGTGCCAGCAGCCGCGGTAATACGGAGGGTGCGAGCGTTAATCGGAATTACTGGGCGTAAAGCGCATGCAGGTGGTTCATTAAGTCAGATGTGAAAGCCCGGGGCTCAACCTCGGAACTGCATTTGAAACTGGTGAACTAGAGTACTGTAGAGGGGGGTAGAATTTCAGGTGTAGCGGTGAAATGCGTAGAGATCTGAAGGAATACCAGTGGCGAAGGCGGCCCCCTGGACAGATACTGACACTCAGATGCGAAAGCGTGGGGAGCAAACAGGATTAGATACCCTGGTAGTCCACGCCGTAAACGATGTCTACTTGGAGGTTGTGGCCTTGAGCCGTGGCTTTCGGAGCTAACGCGTTAAGTAGACCGCCTGGGGAGTACGGTCGCAAGATTAAAACTCAAATGAATTGACGGGGGCCCGCACAAGCGGTGGAGCATGTGGTTTAATTCGATGCAACGCGAAGAACCTTACCTACTCTTGACATCCAGAGAAGCCAGCGGAGACGCAGGTGTGCCTTCGGGAGCTCTGAGACAGGTGCTGCATGGCTGTCGTCAGCTCGTGTTGTGAAATGTTGGGTTAAGTCCCGCAACGAGCGCAACCCTTATCCTTGTTTGCCAGCGAGTAATGTCGGGAACTCCAGGGAGACTGCCGGTGATAAACCGGAGGAAGGTGGGGACGACGTCAAGTCATCATGGCCCTTACGAGTAGGGCTACACACGTGCTACAATGGCGCATACAGAGGGCAGCAAGCTAGCGATAGTGAGCGAATCCCAAAAAGTGCGTCGTAGTCCGGATTGGAGTCTGCAACTCGACTCCATGAAGTCGGAATCGCTAGTAATCGTAGATCAGAATGCTACGGTGAATACGTTCCCGGGCCTTGTACACACCGCCCGTCACACCATGGGAGTGGGCTGCAAAAGAAGTGGGTAGTTTAACCTTTCGGGGAGGACGCTCACCACTTTGTGGTTCATGACTGGGGTGAAGTCGTAACAAGGTAGCCCTAGGGGAACCTGGGGCTGGATCACCTCCTTATACGAAGATATTCACGATAAGTGTCCACACAGATTGATTAGGTTTAGAAAAGCAAAGAGAAGAAGAACTCCCAAGTTCTTCAATCCAGTGTCCCGTTCGTCTAGAGGCCTAGGACACCGCCCTTTCACGGCGGTAACAGGGGTTCGACTCCCCTACGGGATACCATTGGGTCGTTAGCTCAGTTGGTAGAGCAGTTGACTTTTAATCAATTGGTCGCAGGTTCGAATCCTGCACGACCCACCATTTCCTCCCAAGGAAATAAAATTTGGGGCGATTAGCTCAGTTGGGAGAGCACCTGCCTTACAAGCAGGGGGTCACTGGTTCGAGCCCGGTATCGCCCACCATTTCCTCCCAAGGAAATAAAAATATGGGGCTATAGCTCAGCTGGGAGAGCGCCTGCCTTGCACGCAGGAGGTCTGCGGTTCGATCCCGCATAGCTCCACCATTCCTTCCATAAGAATGGCTTTTATTTTCACTTTTTTAAAAGTGAAGACAAAAGGAAACTTTATGGGCGATTAGCTCAGTTGGGAGAGCACCTGCCTTACAAGCAGGGGGTCACTGGTTCGAGCCCGGTATCGCCCACCATCTTTAAGCATTCTCCTCGGAGAGTTTTTAAAAATGGTTTTGAAAGTTTAAAACTTGAAAAACTCTTGCTCTTTAACAATTTGGAAAGCTGACTGATTTGAATAACGAAGTTATTTAAATCAAATTTAAAAGTTCTCAATGTTTATCTGCTCTTATTTAATAAGAACGGTATAAACACAACAAACACATTCAAGTGTCTTGTATTCGATTCAAATTCGTTTGAATCACATTGAGTCCGGCAAACAGTCATTGAGAATTAAACCTTCTTAGTGACAACCAAAAACCTTGGTTAGTTGCCATACTAGTTTGTTTTCACTTTTCAAAAGTGAAAGTAAAACAGAGACCCTTTCGGGTTGTATGGTTAAGTGACTAAGCGTACACGGTGGATGCCTTGGCAGTCAGAGGCGATGAAAGGCGTAATAACTTGCGATAAGCCCAGATTAGGTAGTAATAACCTTTAAGTCTGGGATTCCTGAATGGGGAAACCCACTTACATAAGTAAGTATCCTGTTGTGAATACATAGCAACAGGAGGCAAACCGGGGGAACTGAAACATCTAAGTACCCCGAGGAAGAGAAATCAACCGAGATTCCGAAAGTAGCGGCGAGCGAAATTGGATTAGCCCTTAAGCTTTTAATGAGACAGATGAAGGCTCTGGAAAGTGCCGCAATAAAGGGTGATAGCCCCGTAATCGACATCTCATCATCAGTGAAAACGAGTAGGGCGGGACACGTGATATCCTGTCTGAATATGGGGGGACCATCCTCCAAGGCTAAATACTACTGACTGACCGATAGTGAACCAGTACCGTGAGGGAAAGGCGAAAAGAACCCCTGTGAGGGGAGTGAAATAGAACCTGAAACCGTGTACGTACAAGCAGTAGGAGCACCTTCGTGGTGTGACTGCGTACCTTTTGTATAATGGGTCAGCGACTTAATTTTAGTAGCAAGGTTAACCGTTTAGGGGAGCCGTAGGGAAACCGAGTCTTAACTGGGCGTACAGTTGCTAGGATTAGACCCGAAACCAGGTGATCTAGCCATGGGCAGGTTGAAGGTTGAGTAACATCAACTGGAGGACCGAACCGACTAATGTTGAAAAATTAGCGGATGACTTGTGGCTAGGGGTGAAAGGCCAATCAAACCTGGAGATAGCTGGTTCTCCCCGAAAGCTATTTAGGTAGCGCCTCGGACGAATACTACTGGGGGTAGAGCACTGTTAAGGCTAGGGGGTCATCCCGACTTACCAACCCTTTGCAAACTCCGAATACCAGTAAGTACTATCCGGGAGACACACGGCGGGTGCTAACGTCCGTCGTGGAGAGGGAAACAACCCAGACCGCCAGCTAAGGTCCCAAAGTATAGCTAAGTGGGAAACGATGTGGGAAGGCTCAGACAGCCAGGATGTTGGCTTAGAAGCAGCCATCATTTAAAGAAAGCGTAATAGCTCACTGGTCGAGTCGGCCTGCGCGGAAGATGTAACGGGGCTAAGCTATACACCGAAGCTGCGGCTACGTACCTTAGGGTATGTGGGGTAGGGGAGCGTTCTGTAAGCCGTTGAAGGTGGTCTGTAAGGGCTGCTGGAGGTATCAGAAGTGCGAATGCTGACATGAGTAACGATAAAGGGAGTGAAAAACTCCCTCGCCGGAAGACCAAGGGTTCCTGTCCAACGTTAATCGGGGCAGGGTAAGTCGACTCCTAAGGCGAGGCCGAAAGGCGTAGTCGATGGGAAACGGGTTAATATTCCCGTACTTCTTACAATTGCGATGGGGGGACGGAGAAGGCTAGGTGGGCCTGGCGACGGTTGTCCAGGTTCAAGTACGTAGGCGGAAAGTTTAGGTAAATCCGGACTTTCATAACGCTGAGATACGATGTCGAGCTACTACGGTAGTGAAGTCATTGATGCCATGCTTCCAGGAAAAGCCTCTAAGCTTCAGATTGTAAGGAATCGTACCCCAAACCGACACAGGTGGTCGGGTAGAGAATACCAAGGCGCTTGAGAGAACTCGGGTGAAGGAACTAGGCAAAATGGTACCGTAACTTCGGGAGAAGGTACGCTCTTATCAGTGAAGTCCCTTGCGGATGGAGCAGACGAGAGTCGCAGATACCAGGTGGCTGCAACTGTTTATTAAAAACACAGCACTGTGCAAAATCGTAAGATGACGTATACGGTGTGACGCCTGCCCGGTGCCGGAAGGTTAATTGATGGGGTTAGACTTCGGTCGAAGCTCTTGATCGAAGCCCCGGTAAACGGCGGCCGTAACTATAACGGTCCTAAGGTAGCGAAATTCCTTGTCGGGTAAGTTCCGACCTGCACGAATGGCGTAATGATGGCCACGCTGTCTCCACCCGAGACTCAGTGAAATTGAAATCGCTGTGAAGATGCAGTGTACCCGCGGCTAGACGGAAAGACCCCGTGAACCTTTACTACAGCTTGGCACTGAACATTGAACCTACATGTGTAGGATAGGTGGGAGACTTTGAAACCGCGTCGCTAGATGTGGTGGAGTCGTCCTTGAAATACCACCCTTGTAGTTTTGATGTTCTAACGTTGGTCCCTGAATCGGGATTACGGACAGTGCCTGGTGGGTAGTTTGACTGGGGCGGTCTCCTCCCAAAGAGTAACGGAGGAGCACGAAGGTGGGCTAAACACGGTTGGACATCGTGTGGTTAGTGCAATGGCATAAGCCCGCTTGACTGCGAGAATGACAATTCGAGCAGGTGCGAAAGCAGGTCATAGTGATCCGGTGGTTCTGAATGGAAGGGCCATCGCTCAACGGATAAAAGGTACTCCGGGGATAACAGGCTGATACCGCCCAAGAGTTCATATCGACGGCGGTGTTTGGCACCTCGATGTCGGCTCATCACATCCTGGGGCTGAAGTCGGTCCCAAGGGTATGGCTGTTCGCCATTTAAAGTGGTACGCGAGCTGGGTTTAGAACGTCGTGAGACAGTTCGGTCCCTATCTGCCGTGGGCGTTGGAAAATTGAAGGGGGCTGCTCCTAGTACGAGAGGACCGGAGTGGACGAACCTCTGGTGTTCGGGTTGTCATGCCAATGGCATTGCCCGGTAGCTAAGTTCGGAATCGATAACCGCTGAAAGCATCTAAGCGGGAAGCGAGCCCTGAGATGAGTTTTCCCTGACGCTATAAGCGTCCTTAAGGGTTGTTCAAGACTAGAACGTTGATAGGCAGGGTGTGTAAGTGCTGCGAGGCATTGAGCTAACCTGTACTAATTGCCCGTGAGGCTTAACCATACAACACCCAAGGGGTTTTGTGGACTCAAAGACAGACCTTGAATGAGTTTGAAGAGTTACTTTTAAATACAGTTTTCCGAATTTTAAAATTTGCTTGGCGACCATAGCATTGTGGACCCACCTGATTCCATGCCGAACTCAGAAGTGAAACACAATAGCGCCGATGGTAGTGTGGGGCTTCCCCATGTGAGAGTAGGACATCGCCAGGCTCCAAATTTATTTTCACTTTTCAAAAGTGAAGACAAAAAGCTTCGTTATTTGCATAGTAAATAACAACCTCAACAGTGCACAAATCTGTTGATGACAATTTGTTGGAGGGATGGCTGAGTGGTCGAAAGCACCGGTCTTGAAAACCGGCAACCGTTAATAGCGGTTCTAGGGTTCAAATCCCTATCCCTCCACCACCATTAGAAAGCCCGCTGAGAAATCAGCGGGCTTTTTTTCGTCTTGAATTTGGCAAAATAAAGCTCAAATACTATTAGATACGTTGTTATCTTATTCTGCTTCAGGTTATGTAGAGTTTAGGTAATAAAAAGCAGAGCGCTCAGGCTCTGCTTTAATGTTTGAACTGTACGTTCCTCGGAACTTACACTCGTTATTTTGCTACGTTACCTGCCACGTTTAGCGCATCCCAAGTACGGGAGAATGGTGGCGCGTAGCAGAAGTCCATATAACCAAGTTGCTGTGTGGTCATCTTTGCAGTGATTGCAACCGCTAGTGCGTTAATACGGCCTACTGCTCCTTTCTTACCAACGATTTCTCCACCAAGCAGTACATTGGTTTCTGGGTGGTAAACCAGCTTCACTTTTATGTCTTCTTGACCTGGATAGTAGTCGGTTTGGTTCTTGTCAGAAATTGTTGATACTTTCACATCTAAGTTATGTTCTTTCGCCAGAAGTTCATTCACGCCAGTACATGCCAGTTCGTAATCGAGAACTTTCAAGCAAGATGAACCTAAGAAGCCTGACATGTAAGTATCTTTACCTGCTAGCTTGTCAGCCATCATGCGTGCTTGTTTGTTAGCTGTCGTTGCAAGTGGTACATATACTGGCTTGCCTAAGGCCATGTGATGAACCACTGCACAGTCGCCTACCGCATGAATGTAAGCGTCTTCAGTAGCACCATATTCATTCACTAACAATGCACCATTTGCTGCTTTTGGCAGTTCGAATGCTTCGGTATTTGGTGTGAAACCGAGTGACAGGATCACGACATCGGCTTCTACGTTTCCGTTATCAGTTTCAACGATGTAACCACCTAGCTCCGCATCGCGAATAGCAGACACGCTACAACCTGTTTTAAGGTCAGCACCGGATTCTCGAATCGCACCTTCGACCACTTCAATGCCCTCAGGGCTGAACTGGCGGCTCATGATGTGCTGTTCGCGTTCGATGATCGTCACGTGTTTGTCTAAGCCGTGTGCAGCGTCGAATACTTCCAGGCCGATAAAGCCAGCTCCAATAACACACACACGCTGCTTGTTACTATCCTTTAGCGCCTCTTTAACCGCCAAGCCATCTTCCATGCTTGTTAGTGTGAATACGTGTTCTGGATTGAATTCGCCGAATGACGGAACGATTGGTCGCGCACCTGTTGCAATGACCAACATATCGTAATCGATGACACTTTCTTCATTTTGGTGACGTACCGTAATTTGCTTTTTAGTGCGGTCGAACGACACCATTTCTGTTTCTACACGTACATCCAAGCCTGATTTAATGGCTTGTTCTGGTGTGCGAGAAATCATTCGTTCTGTGTCATCAAACATACCGCCTGCAAAGTAGGGTAGACCACATGCTCCAAAAGAGATGTAACTACG
This sequence comes from Vibrio sp. Scap24, assembly GCF_013394185.1. NCBI lineage: Bacteria > Pseudomonadati > Pseudomonadota > Gammaproteobacteria > Vibrionales > Vibrionaceae > Vibrio > Vibrio sp. Scap24. Next base: position 456,671 of record NZ_CP041333.1, read on the forward strand.
CTTATCTAGCACGATGACTTCATCTGATGGTTGATTACGTTTGTACTTTGCTGCGAAACTCATACCGGCGGCACTACCGCCTATAACAACAACTTTCATATTTACTACCTAAATAACCTGAACTCAGGAAAAACAGAAGAGCACTCACGTGGAGTGCTCTTAATTAAGTTTGAGAATTATACTGCTGCTTCTTTTGATACAGTCGCTGTAACGTCAGCGTCGTATTGCTCTGTGTTTAGCGAGCCGTTTTTCTTAGCCGTTAGAACACCAGACAACATAGAGCCTGAGATGTTTAGCGCTGTACGAGCCATGTCAATTAGCGCTTCGATAGAAACCAGAATCGCTACTACTGTGATGTCTAGGCCCATGATGGTCAGTACCGCTACCGCTGCGAACGTTGCACCGCCACCCACACCAGCGATACCGAATGAAGCAATCGCGATAACAGCAATCAGTTGTAGGATGAAGCCTAGGTCAACTGGCATGCCCATCACTTGTGCTGCCATGATTGCTAGCATTGCTGGGTAGATACCCGCACAACCGTTCTGACCGATACTGGTACCGAATGTCGCTGACATGTTTGCTGTTTCTTCGTCTACGCCTAGGCGTTGAGTTTGTGTTTCAACGTTTAGTGGGATAGCCGCCATGCTTGAGCGAGAACCGAAACCGAATACCAATACTGGCCAGATTTTCTTCATGAACTTAGCAGGGGACAGACCGAACATTGACACCATCACGAAGTGGATGCCGAACATCACGCCAATTGCAACGTAGCTTGCTAGAAGGAAGCGGCCCATTTCAGCCAGTGCGAATAGGTCGTTCGTCATCATGAACGTGGTCATCAGAGCGAATACACCGTAAGGCGTTAGCTTCAGAATTTCACGAACCATTGAAAGCACCACTTCTTTTGCAGAGTTGATGAAATCAACGAAGTTTTGCACTTTCTCAGGCTTACGATTTTTAACTTGAAGGATACAGTAGCCTAGGAACATGCCGAACAGTACAGTCGATAGTGTAGAAGTACGTTGAGAGCCCGTTAGCATGTCGAAGATGTTGGTTGGGATGATAGACAGAGCCATACCAGACAGACCACTGCTCGCCATTGCATCTTGTGTTGCTACCAGTGAATCACCGCGAGCTTCAATCGCACTGTTTGTGCCAATTGTGCTTACTAGTGCGTTCGCATCGATACCAAATAGGTAAATACTTGCGATACCAACAGCCGCTGAGATTGCACAAGTGAAAAGTAGAATACCGATGATTTTTGGTGCGATACGAGATAGCGCGCCGCCGCCTTCAACGTTCATGATCGAAGAGATCATCGCCACGAATACGAGCGGGATAACGATCATTTGTAGAAGTTTGATGTAGCCTTTACCGAACACCGAAATCAGTTCAGCGAAGCCAGATGTCGCAACGTTACCGACACCGAAAACAAGTTGAATAGCGCCACCGAACAGTAAGCCAGCAGCAAGCGCACTCAGTACGCGGAAGTTAAAACTTTTCTTTTGCTTTTTGAAGTTCGACAGCAGTGCGTAGAACCCAAAGAACAGTATGCTTAATCCAATAAATGAAACGCTCATGAGAATCTCCTATGATACCCATTAATAACTAAGTCGGTTATTTCTTGTATGCGATGGCTTCAACTTCAACCAATGCGTCTTTTGGTAATCTTGCTGCTTCAACACAAGAACGAGCAGGTGCGTTCTCTGTACCAAACACTTCTGTGTACACTTCGTTAAAGGCTACGAAGTTCTCCATGTCTGATAGGAAGCAGGTTGTCTTAAGCACTGTGTCCAGTCCCGCATTACTCGCTTCTAATACAGCTTTTAAGTTTTCTAGAGACTGACGAGCCTGCTCTTTGATGCCGCCCTCAACAAACTGCATGGTTTCTGGTACGAGAGGTAATTGGCCTGATGTATAAACCATGTCGCCGTAAGACGTACCTTGTGAGTAAGGGCCGATAGCTGCAGGTGCTTGTTCAGTGGCAATGATTTGTTTCACGATGTAACTCCTAAATTATTGGTTTTATTCTGATTTAAATTCACGGATAAACTTGTAAACCGCCTGACGGCTGATCCCAAGTTGCTCTGATACTTGTGTAGTCGTCTCTTTTAGCTCAAATACTCCGTTATCAAATAAGCAACGGATGATGGCTTTATTGCGACCTTTGGAAGAAATCGTCTCGTCTTGGTCAACTTCTTTAATGGCTGAACTCAATGCTTGCTGAATCACATCATTTGCATTGTTACTGAAGGTCTCGCTGACAATGGTTTGTGGCACATTGCACTGCGGCATCAGCGTCTTGACGATTTCTGGGAATGGAAAAGATAAGTTCATGTTGATACACAGCATGCCAATCGGCTTTTGTTGTGGACCAGCCAGTACACAGGTGGTCGATTTCAGTAGGGAACCGTCTGCTGCGTTGGTGAAATAGCTCTTTGGAGAAACTTCGCCAGTTTTCTCGAAGGTACTCCACATGCGTAAACCTAAATCGGTGATAGGCGAGCCGATTTCACGACCTGTGTGATGACCATTGACGATCTTCACGACAGAGTTTTCTAAGCTTTCAAAGGAGTGAATGACCACCTCACAGTAAGGGCCAATCAAGTCAGCAATTGTGTCCGCTAAGCGGAAGTAATTGCTTAAACATTCTCTGTCTTCATCGGTGAATCGAACTTGTTTTACATTCATGATTTCGGTTTACATTTTTTAACTCAATGACTGAAATCTACTCCTTTGGTGGTATTTGAACAAGATGCAGTAAACTTCTGTAAACCGTAAAAAATGTTTAAAACATCAACAAATAACGAAAATTTAACTTAAATTAAGAGCGTAATTTGAACAGGATCACCAAACCATCTTCGATATGGTTTAATTTCTTAAACTCCATCAAAGTTTACATATTTAAAACCACAGGTTACGTTTTCGAATACTTTAATGATCTAGGACAAGTTCTAAGATGGCATAAAAATCGGCTCGATTGATGTTTTTTATGTAAGGAAATCTAGCTAGCAATTCTGAGACTAAAATGATGACCGGTCGGTATTCTTTTTTTGGTGGTAAGGAAGGCTTAATCGAAGGGACTTCATGAACAGAGGATAGTCAGCGGAAGGATCGTAAATCAGAACTTAGATAACTAACAAAGCAGCCTAAGTGGCTGCTTTTTTGTTTCTTCCTGTTTACTAGCTGGCTAGCTTAGCCTCGACTTGCCCAAGCGCGCGTCGGTACATAAACCATGCACAGGTACCGGCAAGCACATTACCTACCATAGCTCCCCAGAACAGGCCCTCAATTCCTGCAAGTTGAGAGCCAACCCACAAGCAAGGCAAGAAGAAAGCGAACAGGCGCAGTGCAGAAATCGTTAATGCGGTGTAAGACTTGCCCAACGCGTTAGAAATCGAAACCATCAACATACAGATACCCAAAGGCCCTAAGCTGATTGGCACGATCAGTAGGTGGTAGTTCAGAATTGTTGAGACCTCGCTGTCACTGGTCATGAGGTTCGCCAACCCGCCAGAGAATAACCAAGTCACCAATGCGATGACCAGCTGGAAACCTAACACGAAGGTAACGGCAATCTTCACAAGACTACGTATGTTGCTAAGGTTCTTTTCACCCAACATGCGGCCAATCATAGGTGGCATCGACATGGTCAGTGCTAACACAGCCACAATAGAGAAGAACTCAAAACGAGATCCTAAAGCCCAAGCTGCAACCGCTGCGGTGCCATAACCTGCCAGCAGTTTAGTCGCCAACATAGAAGAGACTGGCGGCAGCAGTTGGCTGATCATCGCAGGACCCATGATGTTACCAATCGATCGAACACTCTTGCCTATATCTAGGTCGCTCCAATCGAATGTCATCCAATGCTTCTTGGTCACTTTGGGAGCCACGATAAAGATGCCTGAGCCGAACGCCAAGATAGTCGCAATCGCGGCACCATTAATACCCATGTCGAGCGTAAAGATGAAGATTGGGTCCAATATCAAGTTGATGATACTGGTCGCGATCATCATTGAGCCGGGTAGCATGGTATTACCATTGGCACGACACACACTGTAGAAGAAGTAGAGCAGAGCACCTGTCCAAGAGCTGACCAACCAATAGATCCAGTAAGAATCAATGATCGGTAATACCGTCGGTGGCGCATCGAGCAGTTGTAAAATAGGTCCACGAAGCAGATAGATGATGACCGAGAAAAGCGCGACACTCACGCTGCCCATCGCAATCACCAGTCCGCCCAGTTGTTTAGCGTAACGTGTTTCGTTGGCACCAATGGCTCTCGCAATGACAGCCGTGGTTGCAATGCCTAACCCAACCTGAATACCAATGATGATCATCTGTATTGGAAGCGTGAAACCTTGAACAGCAAGCGGTAGAACGCCGAGCTGACCAATGAAGGCACTGTCTACAAGTTGGAAGCTCATCAGGGAAAGCACCCCAAACAGCATTGGCCATGTCATGGTATAGAGTTGTCGGCCAAGCGAAGGTGAGGGAGTTGCGGTAGTCGAATTCATATCTGTCTTATTGGTCTTGAAGATAGGCTCACTGTGGGGAAAGCCCGTCTGTGAAGAATTGCGTAAAGGATAACGTAAGGTCAGCTCGATACCAATAATTGTTACCGGATCTCGGCATATTCCTTAACTCAGAGTTCAATCGAGTTAGAGCATTCTGTGCTGTGACTTTATGGAACTACCTCTCAAACCTTATTTATTTTATAGGGTTATCGTTGTTGCTTAATGTAATTATCAAATCCATAAACTAATATCGTTGTAGGGAAACGAATTGCGAGTCAGCAAGCATAAATTTAACTGCATATTGGAGAGGGAACCTAAATATGCCGACGACAGAAGAAATTCAGATCAGCCAAGAGCAAGTCAGGAAGAACAAAGCGAAGGTACTCGCTAAGATTAACCAGCAAGGCATTATGTCGCAGGGCTTTCGCTTGGTTAATGTCAAAGACTACCAACAGAAGCTACAGGCACTGAAGCAAAAGGTAGAAAATTTCGATTACCTGAATGACGCCAATAAAAAGCAAGATCAGGTGATTCTCGACATCATGACTCAGAAAGAGAAGATCCATAACTATCTGGATGAAACGTCGAGTCAGAAGCTAGCGAATGGGAGCCTCGATTTTGGTTCTCGAAATCAGGTTGCCAACGCCACGCTAAAGAAGAAACAGCTCTTCATGATGTTTATGGAAACGGTTGAAGCACAAGAAGCGCTCAGAGAGTTTGCTGTGAAAGTGGCTTCGGTGTGTAACGGAACACTCAAACAACCGCCTGGCGCTTATTTAGGTGTAAAAGATTTCCATGGCGCGTTAGATAAGATCACCAATCGTAAACGTCATTACGATATTGGTGATCTGAAAGATGCAGCCCGTATGACCATCGTATTTGAAACCATGGAAGATATGATCATAGCCAAAGCGATGATCATTCTGACCAAAGAGTTTGTCGAGCTTAAGCATCACCAATCTGCGATGAAAGATCGCTACGGCACCAGTCAAGGCGACAACGCTAAGTTCAACTGTGGTGCAACTGACGCTGGCTATAAAGACATTAAGTTCTTCTTAAAAATGGCCAACGGACACATTGGTGAGCTGCAACTCAATACCAAGAACATGATGGTGGCGAAGAAGAACGGCCACATTATCTATGACATCCTTCGAGACGGAGGCAACCTTGATAAAGCATTTACCATTACCAATAGCGAAGTGCTCGCCAAGATAAGCCGTAACATGAGTGAAAAATGGTTCTCCTTTATGAATACTCGTGTGCCAAAAGCAAGAGATGATTTGCAGGCAATTCAACAACTCGTTAACCGCCTAAGAGCGAATCTAGGAAGAGGGCAGAACTCACTTCAAGTTAGCATGGAAGAGATAACCATACTGTCTCGTGTCAGCCTCTATATCTACGAGCAGGGCGATAACGCGAGAGCTCTGTTAGAGTGATGAAGCGATATTTAGATCTTCGATTACGTCCGGTTATTTGACCGGACTTTTTTATTTCGACTTCGGTAACTCGGCGCTGTCATACCAGTCCAGCCTTTAAATGCACGGTTAAAGTTACTCAAATCACTGTAACCCAACTGCCAACTGATCTCTTGCACTGACAGGTCGGTCTCATGGAGTAACTGTTTTGCTTTGCTCTCTCGAACCTGTTCTTTAGCTTGCTTAAACAGAATGTTCTTACTCTTCAGGTTGCGTTGCAGTGTTCGCTTGGTCATGCCGAGCATGGTCGCAAACCACTCGATGTTGAACCACGGCAAAGTCGCATACGTGTTAATCAAGGCTTGGACGGCTTGATGCCAATCTTGGTTAGTGTCCTTCTCAGAGATAGCACGATACCCATCCGGCAAGGGAATGGTGATCGCGCCATATTGCTGCTCAAACTGAATGTCCGAATTGAAGAAATGCTTAGGTAACTTGCGCTCACGGTTGTTTGTCGAGATTAGCTTCGCGTGTGATGGCTGCCATGTGCTTGCAATGAACTTACGACACAAGCTAATCACAGTTAGCGTGCGAAACCATTCAGATTGTTCAAAACCCGCGGTAGAAGGGTGATAGCAACTGCGATGACATAGCCACCACATCCCATCTCGTTTCTCTGTCCACATGGTGACGTGATTACTCAAGGTAGAGATCTCAGTAATCAAACAACGTATTGCCTGCTCAAGTGATGTGCATTGGTCGATTTTTTGGCTTAACTCTGGCGACAGTTGCTCTAGAGAGGCTTTACGCCCAACCTCAATCCCAATGGAATAACCAAACTTACGCTCTAAGCCATGAATAAAGCGAATCAAGTCTTGAGTCGGTAGCCACTGGTTGGAGTGTGTTAGCTCAATTGGCAGTCCACATTCGATGGCAACCGAGCGCCAGTCAAGAGAGCGTTTTTCGCAATATTGAATGTAGGGCGCGATGTTACTGGTAGAGCTTAGCAGTATGTTGGCGGTGTTCGATGATGCTTTCTTAGTTTTCATAGCTTTTTGAGTTTGCCTTTAAATGTCACCAAATGACCTAATTAAGTGTAGCGCAACTCCATATACTTCTTCCAACCCAAATGAGGAGAAGAATATGAAACTTAAGCCCCTTGCCCTAATTATCTCGTCACTCACGATTTCATCGCTTGCTGTGTCATCACTTGCCTTTGCAGACATGGCTTTTGCAGAGAACCCAGTTGAAGCAGCACTGAAAGTCGAAGGCGCTGCGGTGACCCTTACAGTGAAAGATGCTCAACAATCTTTTACCCCTGCTTTTGTTGCTTCAGCACGAGAAAACTTCAATAACTTCCATTGGCAAATGGGTGGTGACCACAGTGTTTACTACAACTTGCACATGAGTGAGTTCATGCCAACGGCGTTTGCTGCACCGAGCGAGAATTACAAGCCACTGGTTAAAAATATCGATCCACGCCTTGCCGAGCTGAAGGTTGAAACAGACACCAAAGGTGAGCTGACAATGGCTGATTACCTTGCTGATGAACAGTTCAGAACTCAAGGCTTCATGCTAATTCACAAAGGCGAGATCGTTTACGAAGCGTATCCGGGTATGAGCCCAACAGACAGTCACGTTTGGGCTTCAACGGCTAAAACCACCGTCGGCACAGTTGTCGCGATGCTAGTGGAAGAGGGCAAAGTCGATCCAGAAAAGAGCATCACTTACTATGTTCCAGAACTGAAAGGGACCAACTGGGAAGCGATCACCGTACATCAGGTGCTCAATATGTCTACCGCGTTAGATAACGAAGAGACGCTTGAATCGATCTTAAACCCAGATTCAGATGTGGTGCGTTTCTTTGCTGCTTCATTCAATTCGCCAAGAGCCAAAACAGGCGAAATGGAAACATGGATGAATGTGGCTAAAGGCGCTCAGAAGATCGAAGGCGAGAAAGCGGGCGACCATTTCCGTTATGCCTCTATCAACACCATGGTACTGACCAAAATGGTGGAGAACATCGAAAACAAAACATGGACCCAAGTGTTTGAAGACCGTGTTTGGTCGAAAGTACATGCTCGCCAATCAATGGAATTTAACTTAACGCCTGATGGCATGGCGATCGCTGTTGGTTTGGTATCGACCACAGTTGAAGACATGGCGCGCTGGGGCACTCTGTTTACACCAAGTTGGAAAGCCGTAGCGGAGGAGCCGGTTATCTCACAAGCGGTGATTGATCGTATTCGCAACGGCGGCGATCCAAAAGCCTTTGTTGGTACCAGCAAAGAGAGCAGCTCATTGCATGCCTACAACGAAAAAGCGGACTACAACGCTTACCAATTCGACTTCATCTTCAATGACGGTGCAATGTCGAAAAGTGGCAACCTTGGCCAGTTCATTTACATCGACCCAGAGCGTGATTTTGTTGGCGTAATGTTCTCGAACAACCCGTACCACTCTGGTTTTGGTGAGAACAAAGGCCCTGCACTAATGCGTTCTGCTGCAAAACTACTTGCTGACAAATAACAACCCATTTGAGACAGAAGGACTTTCTAGCTTCAAGGAAGAAGCAAACGACTTTCGAGAGATACAATGAAAAAGTTTGCCCTTATAATTCCATTGAGCTTAGGTTTATCGATTCCTGCCTATGCCGAATCAGAGCGAGTTATCGACCCTGCTGACGTGACTAAGGTATATACACAAACTGCGTTGATGGTGAGCGGCAGCTCTGATATTCAATTTCAGGGACAGGTTTCTGGTGGTATGGACAATGGTCAGCAATTTGCGTTACTCGCAGAAGCGACCTTTGTTGATGACAATGACGAATCACAACGCGATCCGAACGACTTTGGTTCGGAATACAGCAACTCGCGAATTCAATATTTCCATGTCTTCGAGACTGGTGCTAAAGCCGCGCCTAAAGTGGGTCTGTCGTTAGACTACATTAATACACGCACAAGCATTAAAAATGACTTGTTGTCGGTCGGCGGTGTTGTGGCGATCAATCCGGCTTATACCGGTGGCTTCTTAGTTTTTCCAAGAGCTGGCTTGATGACAGGCAGCATGGAAATCCCCGCGATGAGCTCATCTAAAGATGACTTAACGGGTTATTCACTTGGACTGATCACGGCGAAGCACTTAGGTGATTCTGGTGCTTATGTTTCTTTGGTGCCAGAGTGGCAAGACCTATCGGGCAGCGATATCAACATGCAGAACTTCTCGTTGAAAACGTCACTGAATGTACCAATGAACAGTGCTCGAACTTGGTGGTTAAATACTCGTTATGACATCACCAAAGGCGATATCGATGTGAACGGTGTGTCTATGGCAAGTGAGTGGCAGACGGAAGCTTGGGTTGGCGTTAGATACTACTTCTAAAGTGCTCAATATCTTGTATTGAAATACTGTAAATAATAAAGCCAGTCGTAATGACTGGCTTTATTCGTATCTCGATTAGAGAAGGTTACTTGCTAGCAACGTTGCCTAGTTTCAACCAAGTATCGATAACCGTGTCTGGGTTCAACGAAACAGAGCTGATGCCTTGTTCCATTAACCATTCCGCTAAGTCATCGTGGTCAGATGGGCCTTGACCACAAATGCCCACGTATTTACCCGCTTTGGTTGCTGCGTCGATAGCCATTTTCAGCATCGCTTTCACAGCAGGGTTACGCTCATCGAATAGGTGAGCAACATCGCCAGAGTCACGGTCTAGACCAAGCGTCAGCTGTGTCATGTCGTTTGAACCGATAGAGAAGCCATCGAAGTACTTCAAGAACTCTTCAGCCAAAATTGCATTCGATGGTAGCTCACACATCATGATGACTTTCAGACCTTGGTCGCCACGGCGAAGATCGAACTTAGCCAGAATGTCGATAACTGATGCTGCTTCGCTTGGAGTACGAACGAATGGGATCATGATTTCTACGTTCTTAAGACCCATTTCGTTGCGAACGCGCTTGATCGCTTGAGTTTCTAGCTCAAAACAGTCTTCGAATACTGGCGAGATGTAACGAGATGCGCCACGGAAGCCCAGCATTGGGTTCTCTTCATGTGGTTCAAACGTTTTACCACCGACTAGGTTGCTGTATTCGTTCGACTTAAAGTCAGACATACGTACGATCACACGCTTAGGCCAGAATGCAGATGCGATAGTCGCGATGCCTTCTGTCAGTTTGCTTACGTAGAAGTCGATTGGATCTTTGTAGCCGCGAATACGTTCACTGATTTCCGCTTTTAGCTCGTCAGTTTGAGCATCGAAGTTCAATAGAGCTTTCGGGTGAATGCCGATCATCTTGTTGATGATGAACTCTAAACGAGCAAGGCCAACACCTTCGTTTGGAATCTGTGCGAAGTCGAAGGCGCGATCTGGGTTACCCACATTCATCATTACTTTGGTTGGCAGCATTGGTAGCTCATCAACTTCAGAACGTTTGATCTCGAAATCGAGTTCGCCTTGGTAAACGTAGCCAGTTTCACCTTCAGAACATGACACTGTCACGGTGTCACCGTCGTTTAGGTTACTTGTCGCTGTACCACAGCCAACGATTGCTGGAATGCCTAGTTCACGAGCGATGATTGCTGCGTGGCAAGTACGGCCACCACGGTTAGTGACAATCGCAGAGGCTTTCTTCATCACAGGTTCCCAGTCTGGGTCTGTCATGTCTGTTACCAGTACATCGCCTTCTTGAACCAGTGACATTTGGTCTAGAGAATCAACCAGACGAACTGGGCCAGAGCCGATACGTTGACCGATAGCACGGCCTTCAACCAAGACATCGGCCTTGTTGTTTAGCTCGTAACGCTCGATAACGTTTTGGTCGCTTTGAGAACATACTGTCTCTGGGCGAGCTTGAACAATGTATAGCTTGCCGTCGATACCATCTTTTGCCCACTCAATGTCCATCGGACGTTGATAGTGCTTCTCGATGATCATCGCTTGTTTTGCTAGCTCTTTGATCTCTTCATCGTTCAATGAGAACTCGTTACGCTCTTGCGTATCGGTGTCGATGATATCAACTTGTTTGCCAATTTCTTGGTTGGTTGAGTAGATCATCTTGATCAGCTTAGAACCAAACGTCTTCTTAACGATTGGGTAGTGACCCGCTTCTAGCATTGGCTTGTGAACGTAGAACTCATCTGGGTTCACTGCGCCCTGTACAACCATTTCACCGAGACCCCAAGAAGAAGTGATGAACACCACTTGGTCGAAGCCTGATTCCGTATCAAGCGTGAACATCACACCTGAAGAGGCTTTGTCTGAACGAACCATGCGTTGAATACCCGCAGACAATGAAATGCCACGGTGGTCAAAGCCTTGGTGTACACGGTAGGAGATAGCACGGTCATTAAACAGAGACGCGTAAACGTGCTTGGTTGCTTCTAGTACAGCGTCGATGCCTTTCACGTTAAGGAAGGTCTCTTGCTGGCCTGCGAATGAAGCATCTGGAAGGTCTTCTGCGGTTGCAGATGAACGCACAGCTACAGACAATTCTTCGTTGTCTTCAATTAGCTCGCGGTAGTTATCACGGATGTCTTGCTCTAGTGATTCTGGGAAGGGGGCGTCTAGAACCCATTGTCGAATCGTTGCACCTGTCTTACGCAGTGCGTCAACGTCTTCAACATCAAGTTCATCAAGTAGTTGGTGGATGCGCTCATCAAGACCTTTGTAGTCAAGAAAGTCGTTAAACGCATACGAAGTGGTAGCAAAACCATTAGGTACAGAAACACCAGCATTGGATAGGTTAGAAACCATCTCGCCCAGTGAGGCGTTCTTACCGCCGACTTTGTCGACATCTTCCATGGATAGGCCATTGAACCATAGGGTATTATTTTGCATTTATTTCTCCAGAAACATAGCAAGCATTGTAGGGATTTAAAGGCAAACGATTACGTATCAGTTTAAAAAAATGTAAATTATTTTTTAAAGCTGTGGGGGACGTAATAGTCAGCAGGGTTTTGTTATATATATTATGGTTCCCATCCTACTCAAAATAATTTTAAACATTAAATAAAAAATGCAAATTGATATTCAAAGTCGTGATGTATTCTATGTTTCTGATGGGACGGCCATAACATGTGAGACTTTAGGGCATGTTGTTCTAGGTCAATTCCCTTTCAAAGCCAATGAAAAAACCTTTCCGTTTGTGGAAAGTGAGGACAAACTTTCTGATTTATTAAAAGAGATCGAAATTTCGTATCGCGATAATGGAGTCGAACCACTCGTGTTCTTTTCAATCGTGATCCCTGATATCAAGGCTAAGCTGCTTGAAGCGCCTGCGCACTGTTATGACGTGTTGGAAAGTATCGTTCAGAAGGTTCAGGATGATATTCAGATGGCACCTGTACCTAAACTGCAACGTTCACGCAGTGTGAACAAAGATTCGGTTAAGTATTTCGACCGTATTGCTGCGATTGAATACACACTCGCACACGATGATGGCATCACGCTCAAAGGGCTGGAAGAAGCCGACATCATCTTGCTGGGTGTATCTCGAAGCGGTAAGACACCAACAAGCTTGTACATGGCGATGCAGTTTGGTCTACGCGTAGCGAACTATCCATTCATCCATGACGATTTAGCGCGCTTGAAGCTACTGCCTGAGTTCGAGATTTACCGACACAAGCTGTTTGGTTTAACCATTGACGCAGAGAGGCTGACCGAGATTCGTGAGAACCGTTTAGCGGGCAGTGAATACGCGAGTGATTCGCAATGTTTGTATGAGCTACAAACGGTAGAGGCGATGTTCCGTCGTGAAGCGATACCTTACATCAACACGTCTTCATTATCGGTAGAAGAGATCTCGACACGAATCTTAGAGCGAACTGGCTTGAGAAGGCGCCTGTTGTAGTAACACGAGTTTAGTGTAACAAGAGCTTGCTGTAATAAAAGGCTTGGTCAGATAGAAATAATAGGCAGCTAAAAGAAAATCGAAGCTAGCAGGGTAGTACCTGAGAGCTTCGATTTTTTGTTTGTGCTAGCTGCAATCGCGCTAGCGAATCAAAGACAGTTTTTAGCGAAGTAAAGACAACTTCAACGTCTCGCTTTGCTTCTCTAACCAACGTTCTAGCGCTGGTGGCCATGTGATGCTTGGCTCTACGCAGAAACCGCGCAACATAGAGAAGTACACCGCTTGGTCGATAAGAGGCAGTGACGACTCACCATTTTCTAGGTTCAGAAGTAGCTCTGCATCTTTCAGAAGCGGGTTAATCTGTTCAACAAACTGGGGAGTTTGCTCAATCAGCTTATCGAAGTTGAGCTCTTCAGTCTCTTTGGCTGCGCGCCATGCTTGTTTGCTTGCTGGTGATTGGTATTCAGCAAGATCCAGTTTCCACCAACGTGGCAAACCGATGCGCTGGCTTAGCGGGAATGCGCGAGTTTGGAACACAGTGACTTGCTCTGATGGTACGCGTTGTTCGTCACTTGATTTTAAATCCATGAAGTAGGCGATGATATCTAGGCTCTCAGCCATGATAGAACCGTCGTCTTTTTGTAATACAGGCACCATTTTTTTACCGATCAGATCGATAAGCGTTTGGGCGTCATCATAATCGACAGAGACAAGCTCGATGTCCAAGCCTAGAGATTGAGCAATGTAGGCTACTCTTGCACAGAAAGGGCAGTGGTCGTAAATATAAAGCTTCATAGCTTCCCTCAGTTCAGGTCATTATAAATATAAGATAATGCTAATGTACCAGAAAGTGTTGCGAATACTAAGCATCAACAGACAATAAGTACTTGGTGTAAATACTTTTTGATTGATTCTATTGTCTGTTGGATTCGGTTTTACTGCAACGAGTAAAGTAATGGGAAGCCTGTTAAGGAATCGCAGGCATAAAAAAGGCCCTGGCTGTTCACTCTAATGCAGAAGAGTGAAATCAACCAAGGCCTCAATTTTGTTACCTTTAGCAGAGTGACTACTAAAAGAGCGGAGCGGTTAAACTATGCTTTTTTAAGGTCTTTTGCAGGGTAAGTAAGCGTCATTATTGCGCCTTCTACTGTTGTAACGTGAACGTAGCCGCCACCAGCACTTAGGCCAATTACAACCATTTCACCTAGCTCAACACCTTTTGTTGCTACAACGCGATCATCAACTGAAAACACTTTACACACCTTCAATAAATTAAATTAATACGATAGATATCGAACGCGGATTTAAACAGATGGTACCCCAATCGACTAATCCGGTTGTTTGTCGTAAAGATTAAATTTAGTTATGCATAAATCGGTATTTGTTAAAAATCAGCTGGTTAACTTAATGGTGATGTTATTTATCAGCTGGATAAACGACACCAACTTGCTGGCGCATCTCTGTAATCAACTTGGCAACGGTTAGAGCACGCAGTTTGGCTTGAGCTTGAGTTTCGTTATCACCTTCAATGCAGCCTGCAAAGGCTTGTGCTTCGTAGCTCATTGAGTTTTCGCTCTGTGCTTGAGTGAGATTTTCAATGCTGCCATCACGGTAGCGGATCTTAACGTCGGTGCATTCTGCGATGTGATCGATGATGATCGCTCCCTGTTCACCTTGGATCTCGCTTGGTGCGTAAGAGTCGCTGACTTTAGAGTGCGCTAGAGTTACGTCAAACTCTGGGTACTGGAAGATCGCGCAGCCATGCGCATCTACACCGGATTCAAGCAGCTTTGCAGAAGCTTGAGCATTTTCAGGCTTACCGAACAGAGCAACCGTTGCAGCTACGCAGTAGAAGCCAATATCGACTAATGAACCGTTCGAGAAAGCTGGGTTGAAGGTGTTTGGATTCTCGCCATTCAGGTATTTCTGGTAACGCGATGAATATTGGCAGTAGTTGATGTGCGCTTTATGCACCTTGCCAATCTTTTCTAGGCCGAGTTGGACTTGCTTAAAGTTTGGTAGGAATTGAGATTTATACGCCTCAAACAACACCACGCCGTTTTTCTCAGCCACTTCGAACATGCGTGTTGCCTCATCAATGTTTGATGCAACCGGCTTTTCACAGATAACGTGCTTACCGTGCTCCATCATGAAGATGGACTGTTCGCAGTGCAGTGAGTTTGGTGAAGCGATGTACACAGCTTCGACCGTGCTGTCATTGGCTAAAGCATCGAGTGAATCGTAGATGGTTTCGACGCCAAATTCTTGTGCGAATTGTGCAGCGCTCTCTAGGTTTCGTGAATAAACCGCAGCCAGCTGCATCGATAGTGATTCATGTGCAGCTTGAACGAATTTTTGTGTAATCCAATTGGTTCCAATTACAGCGAACTTAATCATAGAGGTATCCAGTCGTTAGTGTATTGATTCTGCAGAGATAGTAGCACTCAAAGGCTGGCAATGTGCCTGAGATTTACGGAACAATTTCCCCAAACTTAGTGCCTAATATTAGTAACTCGCCTTCACAGAGCGTCTGAGTCGACCAGTGTAACGGTGCACAACTAAGCCATTTTTGCTAAGGTGTTATTGAATTCAAACAAGGTGATGATATGCAAATCCGGACAGCGAAGGTAACTGACATTAACGCGATCTTAGCGCTCTCTGATCAGATAAACCGTCAACATCATCTTGGTGCTCCTATGGTATTTGCGCCGCCTTCTCAAAGCTTTGCAGACAGTGAAGAGTATTGGTTAGGCTTGATGATTGACCCGACTGGCGCGTTCTTTGTTGCGGTTGATGAGAAGCAAGTGGTTGGCTTTTTAGCGGGTAAGGTCACGCAGAATAAAGGCGTCAGTTTTATCCAATCACACAAGGTGGCAAGGGTAAATACCATAGTGGTGAGCGATCAGGTTCAGAGCCAAGGCGCTGGGCGCGCATTAATGAAGTCGTTCAACCAATGGGCGCAAGCGAGAGGTGCGATAGAACTTAGGTTAGAGGTGATGGAGTTTAACCAACAAGCTCAAAGTTTTTATGAGTCGCTAGGAATGGAAACTCAGTCTCGAACCATGTCCATGAGTTTTGAGGAGATCTAAAGGTGCGTCGTTTTTTGCCTTTAACACTGTGCATGCTTTTATCGAGTTCGCTGATTTATTCAGTGACAGCCTCTGCTACCGATACCCCGCAATATGTTCCGTCACCGGACGCCAAAAAGGTTGTGGTTGAGAAAATAGTGTCTGACGCGACCGCGATTGAAACCATTGTGTTTGAGTCTGCACCTTCCCATTCTCAGCGTGTATCAACGTCTTCTTCGTCCTCTTCAGCAGGCTCAAAATCCCAACATGTGATTATTGTCGATGATGTGCTTAACAATGATTCAGACAAACAGGTTGCTCAGCTTTCTCAAGGCTCATCTAAACGCCGACCTCAAAGCTCATCTCGACAGTTTTACAACGTGCCGGACGATGTCCCTGAGATAGATC
This sequence comes from Vibrio sp. Scap24, assembly GCF_013394185.1. Taxonomy (NCBI): domain Bacteria; kingdom Pseudomonadati; phylum Pseudomonadota; class Gammaproteobacteria; order Vibrionales; family Vibrionaceae; genus Vibrio; species Vibrio sp. Scap24. The sequence goes on from NZ_CP041333.1 coordinate 472,933, forward strand.
CATTGCTGCAAGTGGTTACCTTGGTCAAAGTGGATAAGTCGAAACGCAGAATGTATCTGATGAAAGGGGATGAGGTGATTCAGGAGTTTCGAATTGCACTCGGCAAGCAACCGAAAGGGCATAAACGCTTTGAAGGGGACAACCGAACGCCAGAAGGGCAATACCAGCTCGACTATGTGATGGAAGAGTCGGATTTCTATCGCTCAGTGCATATCAACTACCCGCAACCTTCGGACAGGCAGTGGGCAGAAAACAATGATGTCGACCCTGGTGGGAATATCAAAATCCACGGCATCAAGAATGGTGAGCGTCGTTCACCGAGCTTTATTCAAAGCTTTGATTGGACCGATGGCTGTATTGCACTAACCAATCAAGACATGGATGAGTTTATTCAACTCGTAAAAATGGGCACCCCTATCCATATCGAATGGTAGATATTGGCATCCATTTCCAAGACTCTTTTTATAGAGTGACTTTAAACCTTCTTAAGCTCGTTACAGTAAAACTCGTCCTGCACTGAAAATAGCAATCACGATAAGCAGTGCAATAGTCACGGGCTTGAATTTCTCTCCACCAAATCTTTCGAACAATTTAGATCCCACATAGCCGCCAAACATACTGCTCGGCAAGAGTACAAGAGTCAGCCACACCACATCTCGATCGACTAACCCTGCGATGGATGCTGAAACAAACGCACTCGAATCCGCCAAAACGAAGAAGGCAATCAGGCCAGCTCTGGCAATGTGCGGAGCGACTGGGCTTGCTAAGGCATGCGTACCAACTGGAGGCCCAGACATCGACGCCGCGCCATTCATGATCCCTGCAAGGCTACCTAGAATATAAGGGGCAAATCTTGGTTCGCTTTTGTACTGAAAACCTTTGTAGATCATTAATGCAGACGCAAAGATGAAGGCACTGATGATCAAGATGATCGTGTCTTGGCTAACCGATTTAAGCAGAAGTAAGCCAACAGGAGTGAAGGCAAAGCAAGGGATAAAGACCTTTGAAACCCAGCGCCAGTTAACGTGTTTTCGAACCTTAGGCAGCAATTGAACATTGCCAAGTAGGTCGATCAACATGAAAACAGGAACCAGTTCGATAACAGGCACGAACAACGCACTTAATGGCAATGCCACTAAAGTGAAACCGAAACCTGAGAAGCCACGAACAATAGCGGCGAAAATGAAGATTGCACCCAAAATTGGGAAAGTTGGACTAAAAATGAGATCCATAAATTAAGTAACCAATGAAGCTGTCTGAATAGAGCGAGCTAATGAAACCAAGTGAGTAGCGGAATGTACTCCTACTCACTTATGTTTACTACCTAATTTTGAGGTTTCTAGAGGTTAATTTTAAAGTCTCTCAGCGTGATTTTTGTAGTATTTGCGAGGTCAATTTATCGAGTTGAATTTATTTGGAAAATCAGTGAATACCGCGTCCACATTTGAGAGGAATTCGAAGCGAGACGGATCGTTTACGGTGTAGCACCATGTTTGAATGTTCGCTTCGCTGAGCGTATCAAGATCGCTCTGAATCACGTGTTCGTAATTCATGTGGCAGCTGAACGCTTTTACTTCATTAATCAGCAGTAAATCGTCTTGCGTCAGTTGCTCTGTGATCACACCGACACGGTACCTTGGGAGGTGACGAGCCATTTCAGCAACCACTTGATGGCTGAAGCTTGAAAGCAGCACTCTGTCGGTATCGAGGTTTGAACGAATCAGTTCTGAATGCAGCAGATCCACCACGTGAGGAGCTTGGTGTCGGCTATCGACTTTGATTTCCAAGTTAACGCTGAGATCGTACTGCTCAACAAGCGCGAGTAGTTCCTCCAACGTCAGTATTTTCTCTCCAGCGAATTGCTCAGACTTCCAACTGCCGAAATCTAGCTGACGCAATTCGGCAAGGGTATGTTCATCAACACGCCCTTTGCCATCGCTGCAGCGCTCAAGAGTGTGGTCATGACAAACCACAAGTTGATCATCCTGAGTTGGCTGAATATCTACTTCAATCCATTTCAAACCGAGTTTAGCGGCTTGTTCAATGCTTGCTTTGGTATTTTCTGGGTGAGTACCTGCTACACCCCGATGACCTACGATGATAGACGACATAATTAATCCTTCTTAAAGACGCACCGTAAAAACGCATTAAATATCAGTGTACTCCATTAAGCTAGAGCCGTCGTTAAGCTTGTTGTCTCTTCGTGTAACTCTTGTGAGGTGAAGTTATTTGGCTGAATACGCTTCCCGCGGCCATCAAAAATATGCAGGTTGGATTTATCGATACTTAATCCGAGTGGCACCGCTTGGCATAGGGTTGTTTCTGGCGTAACGGCAATAAAAGGCTGATCGTTCACAAGGCCGTGTACCAGTTGATTTGGCCCCAACGGCTCAACCACGTTGATACGCAGTTCAAGAGGTAAGGTGTTCATCATTAATTCGGAACAAACCTCAGAGTGTTCAGGACGAATGCCAAGGGTTATTTTCGTGTTCTTAACGTGTGCGTACTCTGGCAAATACATCTGTTGATCGCCGATTTCAAGATAACCATCGTCGAGTGTGGCAGGTAAAAAGTTCATCGCGGGGCTGCCAATGAAGCTCGCGACAAAGGTGCTAGCTGGCTGGTGGTAGACCTCTCTTGGTGTGCCGACTTGTTCAATCTGACCTTTGTTGAGGACCACAATTCTATCTGCCAGCGTCATGGCTTCTACTTGGTCATGAGTTACGTAAACACTGGTCACGCCGAGTTCACGTTGCAGCTTTTTGATTTCTAATCTCATGTGAGCACGCAGCGAGGCATCGAGGTTAGACAGAGGCTCATCAAATAGGAATAGTTGCGGGTCGCGAACGATCGCTCGGCCCATCGCCACACGTTGGCGCTGTCCACCTGAGAGCTTGGCTGGCTTTCGATCTAGGTATTCTTCGATTTTGAGTGTCTTGGCGACTTTCTCAATCTTCTCTTCAATCACATGTTGGCTGACACCTCGGTTCTTTAAGCCGTAAGCCAAGTTTTTATACACCGTCATGTGAGGGTAGAGCGCGTAATTCTGAAAGACCATCGCGATATCACGCTGTGCAGGTTTTTCGTTATCAACACGACGACCACCCAAGTGAATCTCACCGCCAGAGATGCTTTCCAAGCCTGCGATAGAACGCAGAATTGAAGACTTGCCACAGCCTGAAGGACCAACCAATACAAGGAACTCGCCCTTATTGATATCAAGTGAGACATCTTTTACAGCTTGATGGCCGTTTTCGTATGTCTTCACCAAGTTCTTGATACCCAGCATAGCGGGCGGCTTGGCCTTGAGTTTATGCCCTCTACCAGCATTCTTGTGAGCTAACGAGTGATTGCGAATAGGCATAGAAGTGTCCTCTGTCTTTTGGGGATAAGTCTGGTGAGACGTCTTATACTCATCGAGTGACTGGATTCGGTTATCATTCATTTGAGTTGTTTCGTTATTATTTTTCACTTTCTACGAGCCCTTTTACAAACCAACGCTGAAATACAACCACCACTAAAACGGGTGGCAACATCGCTAAAATCACCATGGCGAACACATAGTCGTAGCGCGGTAAACTGGTTTCATTAATGTTATTGAGTACTTGTTTGATACCCATCACGATGGTGTTGTAGCCTTCATCCGTCGTCATCATGATTGGCCACAGGTATTGGTTCCAACCCACCACAAACATGATGATGAAGATTGCAGCGATCATGGTTTTAGACAGCGGCAGCAATATGTCGACAAAGAATCGAAACGGGCCTGCGTTATCTAGTTGAGAGGCTTCGAGCAGTTCATCGGGAATGGTTTTGAAGAACTGTCTAAAGAAGAATGTTGCGGTGGCAGAGGCGATCAAAGGCAGAATTAAACCGGTATAGCTATTGAGCAGCCCAAGCCCTGCAACCACTTCATAAGACGGGATAATACGAACCTCTAGTGGCAGCAACAGAGTAACGAAGATCAACCAGAACCACGCCGTGGCGTAAGGCAGCCTGAAATAGACCAAAGCAAATGCAGCCATCATAGAGATGATGATCTTGCCGATCGCAAAACCGAGTCCCATGGTCATCGAGTTGGCGATCATTTTGCTGGCGGTGACTTCACCGCTAAACCCCATACTCTTGTTCCAAGCCTCGCTATAGATAGCCGCGAAGTTATCGCCTGGTAACCACTGCAAACCCTCGCTGACAATGGTGTTCGGGTTATGGGTCGAACTGGCGAAGAGCAGCCAGATAGGGACCAACATAAACAGCATCCCAGCAATCAAGATTAGGTGGTCAGAGACCTTATTACTTTTCATTAATAACTCCTGTCGCGTTAAAACCTAGCTGTGATGGGCTAGTAATGAACACGCTTTTCAACAACACGAAACTGGATAAACGTGAGCGTCAGTACCAACAGCAACAACACAACCGATTGTGCCGAACTACCACCCAAATCTGCTCCAACAAAACCATCGCGATACACCTTGTACACTAACGAGGTTGTGCCGCCGCCCGGGCCGCCATTGGTCATGGTGTCTATCACGCCAAAGGTTTCAAAGAACGAGTAGGTGAGGTTGATGACCAACAGGAAAAAGCCCGTTGGTGCGAGTAGCGGGAAGGTAATCGTCCAGAAGCGTTTTGAATCGCAGACACAGTCCAACATCGCGGCTTCTTTTACCGCGTATGAGATTGATTGAAGGCCAGCAAGAAAGTAGATGAAATTCACTGAGACTTGCTTCCACACCGACACCAATATCAGAGCGAACGTGGCATCCACAGGATCAGTCTGGAAGCTGAAATCCCAACCTACCACTGCAAATATCTCCGTGAATACGCCAATGTGTGGGTTAAATAGGAAAGCACCGATAACACCTGCAATCGCGGGAGCAACGGCATATACCCACGTGAGGGTGACTTTGTAAGCCCCTTGACCATGAATGATGTTGTCGGCTTTTACGGCGAGCAGCAGCGCCAACGCTAGCGACAAGAAAGACACCACGATCGCGAACATCAGGGTGAAGCCAATCGAGCTTAGGTACTCACTCGATCCGAATAACATTTGATAGTTCTCAAACCACACGAAGAGCGAAGAAGTTCCCCAAGGGTCTTCCAGCATAAAGGAAAGATACACCGCCTTTGCCGCCGGATAGATAAAGAAAACCGCGATGATGAGTATCTGAGGCGCCAAAAATAAGTAAGGCAGTGGAGAGTGAAAAAATTGCTGACGTCGTTCCACAGGGTAATCCCCAAATGAGTGGCTTGAACCACTGTTAGTTATCGTGACCACTCGCGCTATAACAAGGCATGCTTCCAGTTGAGTTGTAGTTTTTGGAGCAAGAGATGGCGTGAGTGAAGAGTCTCCTCACGACTCGTTATCACTCTATTGATTCAAGGTGACTGACAAGTAGTGAGGAGTAATGAACTGCTTTGTTTCGTTAACAGAGCCAGTCCATGACACAGGACTAGCTCATCAACCTATCTAGTTCATGGTGCGAGCGAAGCGTTTTAGTAGCTTGCTGCTTTCATCTTCGACTTTGTCTAAGCTGTTCTCGACGCTAGAACGATCAGCGAAGATGTTATCGAATTCACGATGCATCACTTCACGAATCTGAGGGTAGTAACCTAAGCGATAACCCTTAGTCCATTCGCCAGATTTTAGGCTCAGTTGTTTAACGCCCACTTCTGCGTCTGGTTGGTCTTTGTAGTAGCCAGACTCTTTCGCTAGGTCATAAGCCGCTGTCGTTACCGGAACGTAGCCCGTGGTTTTGTGCCAGTAGACTTGAGTTTCAGGTTTGGTTAGGTAATCAAAGAACGCCGCGACGCCTTTGTCTTGTTGTTGGTCGTGGCCATTCAGCGCAAACAATGCTGCACCACCAATGAAGGTTAAGCCTGCATCTGGGTTAACTGATTTCCAGTAGGGAAGGTAGGTGGTGCCCAACTCGAAAGGTACACGGTTACGTAAGCCACCAAACGAACCAGAAGAACCCATCCACATTGCCACTTCTTGGCGTTCGAAAGGTGTTTGGTTTGCATCCCAGTCGCTGCCGTAATACTTGTAGTAGCCTAAATCTGACCACTCTTTCATCTTGCTGACGTGCATCATCATGTCTTTGGTGTTGAACATCAGTTTGGTCGATAGGCCGTCGTAGCCGTTGTTTTGGTCAGCGACCGGTAGGTTATGGCGAGACTTAAAGTTCTCGAACATGATCCACGGTGTCAGAGATTGAGAAAAGGCGATGTGGCCTTCTGCTTTTAGCTTCTTAGCAACCACTTCGAGTTCTTCGTAAGTTTTAGGAGCCTCGGCTCCCACTTCCGCAAGAAGGTCTTTGTTGTAGTAAAGAACCGGTGTCGAGCTGTTGAAAGGCATGCCGACCATCTTGCCTTGGTTGTCGGCATAGAAGTTACGAACACCTGCTAGGTAATCATTTGAATCAAAGCTGTAACCCGACTCAACCAGAATATCCTGTACTGGTTTCGCGACACCTTTGGCGTTCATGATGGTTGCTGCACCCGCATCGAAGACTTGTAGAATGTTTGGTGCTTCGCCTGCTCGGTAGGCAGCGATACCCGCTGTTAAGGTCTCTGTGTATGACCCTTTGTAGATTGGCGTGATCTCGTAATCATCTTGTGACGCGTTAAAGTCGGTCGCAATTTTGTTGACGGTTTCTCCAAGTTGGCCGCCCATTGCGTGCCACCAAGTGACTTGAGTCGTTGCGAGCGCTGGCATTGCTGCTGTTGCAGAAAGAACGCCTGCCAAAATTAGCTTATTCATCTTCTTTTCCTTTTGGATGAAATCTATGTAGGGGTATTGAGTCAGAGTGTTAACGAGACGGTAGGGGTGTCGTTTTAAGCTATCTTGAACAGGACGTATTTCACTTACGTGGCTAAACCGTTTCACTGCTATGAAAGATTCATTTCGATTTTATTTAAGGGGAAGGTTATTGATAATTTAGATGTTAGTGAGATTGTTCAGTAATTCAGTGGCTTAGATTGTCGCAAAGGCTGAGTTAACTCGTGTCTAAAGCTCAATTAATGTCGTTTCATTGCTTTTAATAACACTTAACAGGCTATTTGAGCGCGTTGCGGGTATCGTCCTCGGCATCAATGACTCGCTACCGGACACCTTAATCATGTCGTATCAATCACCAAAATCATCGTTAGAAACGGTGGCTACTTTATCGATCCAAAGTTTAAATAACGCTGAACTGGAGCTAAATACACATGAAGAAAGTGCCAAATTACGCTTCTGTAAACATTGTCACGCATGGACTGCGAATCAGCAATTCGGCAGCATTCAGTCACACTCATCATCGTGTGCTGTGTGTGGCTCAGATTTTAATAAGCGCAAGCTGATACGACGCTTATCGTTTTCAGGCGTACCGTTTTTAAGCACTTGGTTTGTGGGAACGGTTATCGTGGTTGGGATGTATTTGTCGGTGACTCTGATGCGTCATGGTTGGTAGAGATACGCATTATGCCAAAAACAACAAAGCCTCTCGATGGAGAGGCTTTGAGTGACGGACTTTGGACAAAAGTCTCTAATATTAAATCCCGCTTTAGTGCGCGATATCGAGTTGGTTGTCTTTCACGCCGTTAATACGGAACCAACCTGCGATACTGAATCGCTCTGTGTTGGTTGGCAGAACTTCGTGTGGGAACTGTTCAGACAAGAACACAAACAAACGGCCTGACTTTGGCGGAATGGTTGCGATGTGATTGTCTTTTAGATCGTAAACCACCAGTTCACCTGCGTCTTCTTCTGTCCACTCATCATTCATGTAGAACACGGTAGTCAGACGGCGGTTCTCATTGCCTTTGAAGCAGTCTAAGTGCTTTTGGTAGAAGTCGCCTTTCTCGTATTTAGCAAAGTGCGCTTCGTACTCGAACAGACCCAAAAAGAACGCTTTGTTTGCTTCTAAACGAATTTGCTCCATTTTGTCTAGGAACAGAGAAGCTGGCTCGCCCATGTCGCGGCGTACCCACTGAATTTTGTCACTACGAATGGTCGACTCTCGCGTTACTTCATCGTTACGGCCAATCCTAGCCTTTTTCCAGTTCTCTGGAATGCAATCCCTCAATGCCACTACTTCTTCATGCGTTAAGAAGTCATCCCAAACAAAGTAACCTTGGGTAGAAAGAGCATCGATTAGTTGGTTCATGTATAGCACTCAGACAATAAATTAGAGGCGCATATATAGTCCTAATAACTCAGGCCAACAAATCACGTATTTTGTCGTCACGATAAAACCGCAGAAGGTGTCTAAATTGGGAGATGAGAAAGCTTGCAGAGCGCCTCAGAGCCAGCCCATATTAGGCCAACGCAGAGGCGTTAATTGTGAGGGGGAATTCGAATGAGGCGATAGCTAGAATTAAGCGATAGCTAGAATGAAGGCCGAGTTAACTTACCCTTGATGCGAGCGCTTCAGTGATTTGTTTAGCGGCTTCTCGCGCGTGTTTTTGAACGCCAACAATGGTCGCGGAGGCGTACCCTGACCACTCACCATAGCCCATAAACCACAGGCCTTGATGTTGATTGGAGCGAGTACCCTCGGAGATCTTGCTAAGATCGCTGTCTAGCTCTAAACCTTTTAAGTGATCGAGTTGGGTTTTAAAGCCCGTGCACCAAATGATCGCATCGATCGGAATCGTTTTGTTTTTGGTGATGATGCTGTCTTCGGTAAAGCGAATAATGTCTTCTTCTTTGAGCAGCACGCCTCGATCTCGGGCTTCTTTCACGCTATCTGTCATCACAATCTTGGAAAAGTCGTCAGTATTCTCAAGTGTCTCGCCTTTCAAAGAGGCGTAGTAGCGTTTGGTTGAAAGGTCGAACAGGTATCGGCCATCTAAATCGTCATCAAGATATTGCAGTGGACGATTCGTAAACCAGTGTGTGTGGGCGACTTCTGACACTTCCGCAAGGATCTGTGAGCCTGAGTTGCCGCTTCCTATCACCGCTAAATTTTGTTTCTCAAACGGCTTGTTGTGTTGGTACTCGCTTGAGTGAATCTGGTTACCTTTGAATTGCTCAGTGCCTTCAAAGTAGGGAGTCGATGCACCAGAGAAGTTACCGGTGGCTGACACCAAAGTGTGAGACTGATAAACACCAGTGTCGGTAGTGATGTAAAACAGACCATCTTTCTTCTCAACATTTTGCACTTGCACTGGGCGTTCGATTCTAAAGTCGTAATGTTTTTCGTAGCGACCTAAGTAACTGATGATCTCGTTGCGGCTCGGGTATTCGAGCTCAGTCTTCGGCATCATCAACCCAGATAACGAGCTGTACTCTTTTGGTGAGAACAACATCAAACTGTCCCATCCTTTTATCCAAGCGCCGCCGGGCGTTGGATTCGCATCAAGAATGAGTGGGTTGAGCCCATTTCTTTTTAGGTAGTAGGCGGTCGATAGACCCGCTTGGCCTGCGCCGATAATAATGATTTGCTCAACCATATTGCACCTCTGATTCTTTGACTTGTGGAGTGATTCGTTTATCTACTTGTTTCTCTGTTCTTTTTTTATTCTTTGATACTGGAAAAGCACACTCAAGAGAGTGTGTTTTCAGGGTTAGAAGATGAATTGGTACAAGAAACCAGCGCTAATTGCCATACTCAAGATTACGAACAAGAACGCTGCAATCATTTTGTTTTTGAAGATAGATTTAAGCAAAATCACTTCAGTCAAACTCGCACCAGCACTACCAATGATCAACGCCATTACTGCTCCAAGTCCCATGCCTTTCGCTGCTAATGCTGCACTCAAAGGAATCACGGCTTCAGCTCGGATGTACAGTGGGATACCAATTACAGCCGCCACTGGAATCGCAAATGGGTTGTCTTCACTTGCTACACTTGCCACAAATTCCGTTGGCATAAAGCCGTAAATCATTGAGCCAAGAGCAATACCACCGATTAGGTAAGGAACCACTTTTTTGAAGTCAGCCCATGTGCTGTTCCAAATTCTTACCCATTTGTTGATAGGTTTTGCTTTTGCGCCGCATGAAGAAGCACAGCCTTTCGCTTCAGGAGCAATGTAAGCCTCTGGTTTTACGTATTTTTCAAAGCCAAGTTTCTCTAAGGTGTAACCCGCGATTACCGACACACCCATTGCGATAGCAAAGTAGAACACCGTCACTTTTAGTCCAAATGTCACGGCGAATAGGCCGATGATAATTGGGTTTAAAAGTGGGCTAGCAAATAGGAACACCATCATGGTGCCGAAACCTGCTTTTGCACGCAGTAGACCTTTCAAAAATGGAATTGTTGAGCATGAGCAGAATGGGGTAATAGCGCCCAATAAGCCTGCAACAAAGTAACCCTTACCATTTTTGCCACTCAGAATGCTTTGTATTTTCTCTGGTGGAATGTACTCCTGCAGTACACCTACGATGTAGCTGATCAATAGGAATAGTAGTGTTAATTCAACCGCTAAGAAGCCGAACATACCTAAGGTATCCATAACCATATCTTGTGTAATAGTCATAATTTATTTTCTCTATATTTCTGGAATAGTCGAAATATACGCTTGCGAAATTAGACCGTCAATAAATATTTCGATAAAAATCGAAATATATTTGGGAGTGTATTTATTCTTAATGGTGGTTCGCTAGTTAGTCATTGAATTATTTGATTTTTTTGACCTTGTCTGAGAGGTGTGTTTTTTATAAGCCATGAAAATAAAGGGGTTATAAATGTTGATGTTAACAAAATGATCACAATTAGCTGTGAGTTTGCTATGGTATAGGTCTGACCAGCTGGTTTATCACAAGGAGTGGGTTTGCAGCTGCATACCATTAAAGGTTACATCCAAGACATGTACTTGGTGGAGTATCCAGACAAATTACTGTTGCTTGATGGCGCATGTCGAGCCGACATCCCGCATTTGAAGACTTTCATTGAAACCGAACTTATGCGTGATTTTTCTGATCTACACACGGTTGTGGTGACACACATGCATCCTGATCACGCTGGGGCCGCGCACAAGCTCAGAAAGCTAACGAACTGTAACTTGGTAGCAGCAAATCGAGACAAAGACTGGTATCACGGAATTGATGGTATCTTGATGCATTTGACGGATCTGGCGCTGGCACGATGGATGGCGAATCGCTTAGGGAAACCTAAAGCAAACCTATGGTATTCAAGGAAGTTAAAGCCGGACTACAAGCTGTCGGATGGTGAGAGCATTCCGGGTTTTGATGATTGGTTGGTTCTCGAAACGCCGGGTCATACCGACAGAGATCTTTCGGTTTATTGTCCATCTCACAGCGTTGCCTATGTAGCAGACCTAATGGTGGAAGTGAAAAAGAAGCTGATTCCGCCTTTCCCTATCTTTCATCCTAACAAGTACCGAGAGTCAGTATCTCGAATCTATGACATGCAGCTGGATACCTTGCTGGTGGCGCATGGAGGACAAGTCGATTTTAGTCAGACAGCCTTTGAACACTTATTGATGAGTGCCCCAAGAAGACCTGTGACGCATTGGCGGGTAACCAAAATCAAAACTAAGAAACTGTTGTTATCGATTTGGCGTTTTGGTTTTCAGTCTCATGGTAAATCCAAGAAATAGATAAGCCCAAAGTAAAAGCAGAAAATAGAAATTAAAGAATAGAATGCAATAAGGCCAGTCATGAGACTGGCCTTATATCGTTGTGACTAGCTTTAGTTATAACCTGTGGAGCGGTTACGATGACTCGGATTAGTGAGTCAGCAGGAATTCACCCGCTGGATCAACAATCACTTTGTCACTCATGCCTTGGCGACCAAGCAACATCATATAAGTCATATCTTGACGGTTGCTTAGTGTGATATCGATAGGCCATTGTTGACCACCGATTTTTAGCATGGTTTCAATCACACAACGGTGTTCAACTTCGCCGTTAGATGATTTGATTTTCTTACTTGTTTTCAGCTTCGCCTTGCAGCGCACTGTCTCTTCTAGGTGATAAACGTCTGGGTGAAGGTCAAACTCAACGAAGTTCTCACCGTCTGTTTTTACACATAGTAGATTGTCTACGTGTAGAGAAGAGGTTTTAGCCCCTGTATCAACACGTGTATGTAGTCCAGTTATCCCTAATTCTGGTAAGCAAAGTGCTTCAGTATTCCCTATGATCATTTTATTGTTCATGTTATTTCCAATCATGAGTTAACGGCGTTTAATCAGCCTTTGCCACGAGTACGGTTAGCGTTTGGTTTTGCATTTTTTTCGATGAATTCGAAAATCATGTCTGCTACATCTTTACCTGTCGCTTTCTCGATACCTTCTAGGCCTGGAGAAGAGTTCACTTCCATTACCACTGGGCCATTCTTAGATTGTAGAATATCTACACCACATAGGTTTAGCCCCATGATTTTCGCCGCGTTGATCGCTGTAGCACGCTCTTCTTTAGATAGTTTAACCAGTTGAGCTGTACCGCCACGGTGCAGGTTAGAGCGGAATTCACCCTCACCAGCTTGACGCTTCATCGCTGCAATTACTTTATTGCCAACAACAAAACAACGAATGTCTGCGCCATTTGCTTCTTCAATGAACTCTTGAACCAAGATGTTCGCTTTTAGGCCCATGAACGCTTCGATAACGCTTTCTGCTGCTTTGTTTGTTTCTGCTAGTACAACGCCGATACCTTGAGTGCCTTCAAGAAGCTTGATAACCAGTGGCGCGCCACCTACGTTTTTGATCAAGTCTTGAATCTTGTCTGGGCGGCTAGCGAAACCTGTTTTTGGTAAGCCAATACCTTTACGAGACAACAGTTGTAGTGAGCGCAGTTTGTCGCGAGAACGACTGATTGCTACTGACTCATTGATACAAAAAGTACCCATCATTTCGAATTGGCGAACAACCGCAGTTCCGTAAAAGGTAATGGAAGCGCCAATACGTGGAATAACAGCATCGTATTGAGGTAGCTCTTCACCCATGTAGCGAATCTTCGGATTGTTACTCGCGATATCTATATCACAGTGCAGCGTGTCGATAACATCGACCTGATGACCACGTGCTTCTCCAGCCTGCTTTAGACGAGCGGTAGAGTATAGATTTTCGTTACGAGAAAGAATTGCGATACGCATGGCGTTTCCTTAGTTAATACCTGATTGGTAACTGCAAATAAATTAGTTGTTAGCTGAGCTTTCAGTTTTTTCTTAGGCTCCTTGCTTGCTTCGGGGCGAACCTTAAGGCTTTTCGTTTAACTAAGAAAACGAATTAAATTTGTCGAGTCGACAACAGAAATTTATCGAATGTGTGAGCTATTGGTACAGCAGGCTTGAGAGGGGATTTGGAATGGAAAAGCGAGTTGAGACCTAACTCATATTGGGGGTAGGAGCATATTAGGTTGTGCTCAACTCGCGTTAACTCGGTGCTAAAAAGTGTACTAATAACGCCAGTTACATAGCTCTATAAGTGTTCGTAGTGCTTCTCTTTCGAGCTTGCTACAGGTGCTTTTTAACTTATTAAGATAGTATTTTCTCATGATGATTACTTCTCTTGTATTAGGCTTTGGTGGGAACTCAACATTCCCTGCTGACCCGTTAATTATGGTTGTTTAATAGGAAGTAATAAACAGATGGGTTTTTAGTGAGTTGTTCCTGTTTTTGTCTTTTAGCACAACTTTTTGGTCGATGTGTTTTATAATGGGCTTAATCAGGAAGGGTTGTTTCTAAAAAGGTTCATTATTTGTCTGATCTAAACATGATGCGTTACTACACAAGGCTAGATTCGTTCGAGCCTAATCTCTCACATTCGGTGACCTTAACTGAGGTCGCAGACAAGCTGTTTACGAGTTTGCGTCACGCTCGAACCTTGTTAGGTAAGATGCATCAAGCTGAATGGGTAGTGTGGGAACCAAAAGTTGGCAGGAATCAACGATCTAACCTGACCTTACGCTTTAGCAATCAAGAGCTGACTCAACATGTTGCTGGCAAATTGATAGAGCAAGGTAAATACGAAAAAGCGCTCTCGATTCTAGATAACGACCGCGCAATCTTTGGTTCTCTCCTTCAAGAAACCTCTGGCGCGACAATGCGTGAAGGGTTGCTGCACGTTCAATTAACCTATAAACGTAAGTTTGAAGACCTATTCCCACACCACATTCACCGCAGTAGCGAACGATTTTTGATCAGGCAAGTATTCAGTTGCCTCGTCACATGTAATGGCAAAGGCGAGTTGAAGCCTGAGTTAGCGCACCATTGGGAATATGATGCTGAGAAGTTAGTTTGGACCTTCTATTTACGCCCAGGACTAACCTTCCACGATGGACAGCCCGTTGATGCTAAGCAGTTAGTCTCGCTGTTTTCAGCCTTGCAAACCTTACCTTTCTATCAAACAGAGTTAGCTCATGTAGCTTCGGTTTACAGCGAGCAGCCGTTAAGGATCAGCTTCCAACTGACTAAAGCTGACACCGGCTTCGCAGGCTTGTTGGCTGGCGTTAAGTATTCGATTCAACCTGCAGCACAAGTGACCCGTGAGCCGTCACCATTAAGTTCTGTGTCTCACGCGGTGGTGGGGACGGGCCCGTTCAAAGTGGTCGAAACCAACAATGAACGCATCAAGCTTGCCGCATTTGAACACTATTATGGTTGTCGTTCTTTAACGGATGAAGTGACCATTTGGCAGTTCGAAGAGTCTATGACGGGCAGTGCTCGTTTCGATGATAGCCAGATGCAGGTGTCACCTTATGAAGACTCGTCTTGTTTTCACCAGTTAGGGAAAAGCGACGTAGAACTGGTATCTGCTGAAACGGACGGCCTTCGGAGCCGAGTTGAAGATGGCTGTTTGTTTATCTTGTTCAATCAAAACTCAGCGGCGAACCTGTTAAGCGACGAGCAACGTAAGTACGTTTCTGGGCTTGCGAACCCACAAGCTATTTTGTCTCAATTGGAACAAAATCAAGGTTTGTTCAGTGTGTCTTTAGCTCAGAACATACTACCAAGTTGGCAGAAACTGTATCGAACCCCTTCGAAAGAGGTGCAATTGCCGAAGAAGATGAGCATTGCAGTATACAATTACTACGCGCTCTATCGTTGTGCTATTTGTGTATCAGACATCTTAAAACGATATGGCGTCGAAGTGGAGGTGAATACCTACAGCTTTCGCGAATTGGCGCAGCTCTCGCAGAGTGGCGATTTAAAAGAAGACTTGGTGCTGTGTAACTTAAACCTAGACGACAATGCGCCATCTTCACTGTTCTCGTGGTTGATGAACGATCCTGTTTTGCACTCTGCATTGGGACATATGAATAGCGACTGGCTCAAGCAGCGTTTAGACCATCACAAAGCGTCGGTTGAACTGCCCAATTACCTAGCAGAACTAGAGCCTATCGCATCGACATTGATCTCGGATTATTGGTTAGTGCCAATGTTTCACCACCTACAAACCGTGCGTTTCCAAGGCATCTTGAAAAACGTCGCCATCACCAACTGGGGATGGCCCGACTTCAAGAATGTATGGTCTGCTGACTAGCCTTGCCTACCAAATAAAGTAACTCCTCTCCAAAGTCGGTTTTTCCAAAATCGATTTTGGCACGCTCACGTTTAGATAAGATAAAAATTACACTCACTGGTTTACTTTTGTTTTTTGATATGT
Source organism: Vibrio sp. Scap24 (assembly GCF_013394185.1). NCBI lineage: Bacteria > Pseudomonadati > Pseudomonadota > Gammaproteobacteria > Vibrionales > Vibrionaceae > Vibrio > Vibrio sp. Scap24. The sequence continues at coordinate 488,488 of NZ_CP041333.1, forward strand.
AAACTAGCCAGTGTAGTTTTTGGGTTGGGTCTTTCCCAACGGTTGAAGAGATACCAATGAAAAAATATCTATTACTGATTTTAGGAGTACTTGCCGTGGTCGCTATCGTAAGCACAGGTTCACAATCAAATGACAATCTAGATAAGCTTCCAAAGAAGTTTGCTAACAGTGAGTTAGAGTACAAATCGGGCATGTCTGATATTTTTTCAATCTTGAAAGCGTATGTAACCGTGGAAAGGAATGAGCCAGTGCCACGTGCTGCATTGCCTTTAATGCCGATGACAGCTGAGCAATTGATCGAAGAGCAAGAAGACGTTGCGTACCGCTTAGGTCACTCAAGTGTGATGATGAAGCTGGATGGCAAGCTCGTGATGACCGACCCTGTGTTCAGTGACCGTGCATCGCCAGTTCAATGGATGGGGCCAAAGCGCTTCCACCCAACACCAATCTCACTGCAAGAATTACCTGATATTGATGTAGTGGTGATTAGTCATGACCATTACGATCATTTAGATAAGGGTGCGGTTAAAGTGTTAGCCGACAAAGTGGGGACATTTTTGGTGCCACTCAGAGTCGGCGCACTATTGGAAAAGTGGGGCGTGGATAAAGAAAAGATCATTGAGTTGAACTGGTGGGAATCGGCAACAGCCTCAGATATCGAGTTCACCTTGACGCCGACACAGCACTTCTCTGGCCGTGGCTTGCTTGACCGTGACCAAACCCTATGGGGTAGCTGGGTGATTAACGCTTCAGATAAGAAAGTATTCTTTAGTGGTGACTCTGGTTACTTCAATGGCTTTAAAGAGATTGGTGAGCGTTTCGGGCCGTTTGATTTAACCATGGTAGAAACGGGCGCATACAACTCACTTTGGGCAGATATTCATATGTTCCCAGAGCAGAGCGTTCAGGCGCACATCGACCTTCAAGGTAAGGTGATGATGCCAATCCACAACAGTACGTTTGATCTTTCTATGCACGACTGGCAAGACCCAATGGAACAAGCTTTGGCGATAAGTAAAAAGCGAGATGTACAAATGGTGAGCCCTGTGATGGGTGAACGACTCGTCATTTCAGAACCAGTACCAGTTCAAGCTTGGTGGAAACTGGCATCGAATTAGAGCTTGTATCAAGCTAGATATAGCTAAACCGCTAAACTGTACAAACCCAACTCATACACAAAACGCCACCGATCGTAGGATTCGGTGGCGTTTTTGCTCTTTGAAACGAATGGCTTGTTTGAAAGGGCTTCTTCTACTTAGCGCAATCTTCCAGATTCTTAGCCATTTTGTTGGCGACCTTTCGGAACTGTTCTAGTTCATCTTCGGCCATGCCTTTGGTCATTCTCTGCAGCATCTCTCGATCAATATTCGAGACTTTTCCCATGATCTCTTCACCCTTATCGGTCAGAACCAATAACTGGCTGCGCTTGTCTTCTGGGTTTGGAGACTTCTTCACAAGCTCTTGATTGATCAAGGCGTTAACTAATCTCGTGACCTGCGCTTTATCGCGATTTAAGAAGTGCGCGATATCGATAGCCGTACATGGAGACTTCTTAGTGATGATCTTCATGACACGAATGTTCATGGGTGCGATCTCAGAATCCAAGCTCTCAATCTGCTCGCTCATTTGACGTTTCAAAGAGTGCACTAAGCGAAAGATGGATTCTAGCGATGTGTTATCAGACATAAACGATCCTCAGAAAAGTAGTTGACATTATCAACTACTATATTTATAGTTGACATTATCAACTTAATTGTTCGTAAATTCAAGACAGGAAATAGATATGACGATTCAAGCAACACTAACGCCAACTCTTCCTGAGCAAAAAGGCACACCCGTTTTATACAAAATTTTGGTCATGATGAGCTTAATGCTAACCATTGGCGGCAGCTTAACGGCCGTGATGACCTACATGAATGTCGGATTTGGTGAGGCATTCATCGGCAACTGGCTCTCATCGTTAGCTCTAGTTGTCGTGATTATGATGCCAGTTGGCATGGTAATGATGACTTTGGTGACTAAGTTGGTCGCCAAGGTATTACCCTATTACGGCGAGAAAGCTCGCAACCTAATCGTGGGATTGATTATGGCTTTTATCATGGAGTCCATCATGGCATTTGTAACAGCGGCAAATAACATTGGATTTTCGGATACATCGGCGTTTACCAGTGGATGGTTTAATGGATTTATTGCCGCACTTCCCATTGGCCTTGCGATCATGGTCGTAATGTCGATGACGGTAAAACCTAAGCTCGAACGATTCATGAAGAGCTAACCAAAACACTTTTTAAGCATTTTAGGAGATCCACATGAAAGCATTCACAGGCAAACACAATAACTACCGTATCACTATCGAAGAAGTGAACATCAAAGAAGATCGTGAACTTCAAACCATGCAGTTTGAAATTGAAGACAGAGAAAATATGTTCGCGATTGTTGAGAAGATCAAACAAGACAGTGGCTTAGACGAACAATCAGCAGCACGACTCGGGGTGAGCATTCGTTTGCTAGGTCCATTGATGATGCAAGATAGAAAACACCCTCTGTTTGTTGATTTCATGCCTCACTTCAGAAACTTCATGCAGAATCTGAAGAAGACGCTGAAAGGGCAGTAAAGCCTAATCATCAGTAATACATCGAAAAGCCAGTAACGAAATTACTGGCTTTTTTTACATTTAAATCAAAATAGTTTCAGTTGTTTGCGTCTAGAGTATGCGAAAATTGAGCGCTGAATTTTCGGTGCTGCATCGTTGTTGAATTGTCTATTCAAGCTTCAATAAATCCGATATTATACGGGTCATAAAACTAAAGGTGGTATTATATGACAAATGTATTTAAACAAGCGGCTGAAGAACTGCTAAGTCGCCGTGTCGCGGGAACCAAAGCACCAAGATTGAACGAACAGTACCGTCCGAACAACTTGGAAGATGCGCTAAAGATCCAATCATCAATGATCGATCTTAAGAGCGACAAAGTTGGTGGTTGGAAGTGTTTACTTCCTCTGGCAGAAGACAAGTTTGTTGTTGCACCTATCTTTTCAGGTAGCGTTCAACAAGGTGAAGTTTGCGAACTGTTTGCTGACAACGACGTAGTTCGTGTTGAGCCTGAAATTGCATTCACGCTTGCTAAGAGCCTACCTGCAAACCAAGAAGGCTACAGCGAAGAGCAGATCAACGATGCGATCGGTTCTTGCCACATGGCTCTTGAGCTAATGCAGTCTCGTTTTGCTGATGACAGCGGCGCTGAGTTCTACGAAAAGCTTGCTGACGGCCTAGTAAACCAAGGTTTGTTCATTGGCCCAGAGATTGATCGTGAAAAAGCGTTCACTTCTGCTGAGATCAATATCGAAGTGACCCAAGGCGAACAAGTTCAAGCATTCGCAGGTAAGCACCCAAATACATTACCACCAAGCCCTATCTACTGGCTGATCAACTACATGACTCGTCGTGGCGTTGATTTCCAAGCGGGCGAAGCAATCATCACGGGTTCATACTGCGGTATCGTGGAGATGGGCTTCGATAAGCCAACGACCTTCCACTACGAAGGCATTGGTGGATACCAAGTGACGTTCCAACAAAAAAACTAAGCAAGAAAACAGCTTAATTAGCAAAGCACTAAGCAGGCAAAAGCTAGCTTCTGCATAAACGCTATCTGTTCTCTAGAAGCTATCGGTCCTCGAAAAGCAATCTGTTCTCAAAAGGCTATTTACTGGTGAGTAAATAGCCTTTTCTATTATGTGATGTTCAATAGTGTGCCTATTACTTTGCATTAAATTGGGCGTTTAGACGTCTAGACGTTGACAAGCCTTAAGTGTGACATTAGTCTGCTCACCTTCCTGTTCTATTGTGTTGTCGTTCCATGTCCAATTCGAAAAATTCTAATGCGGTAATTGCCCCTTCGGCAGTGGCGCTTATCCCTCTGATCGTGTTCCTAGCGCTGTTTATTGGCGTAGGTACGTACTTGTCACTGCAAGGTGTCGATTTTGCTTTCTATCAGCTTCCAGCTCCGATTGCGGCTTTGCCTGCTGTGATGCTGGCATTGTTGCTAAGCAAAGATAAATTGAACCGTGCTATCGAACAATTCTTGGGTGGAGTCGGTCACAAAGACATTATCGCAATGTGTATGATCTACCTATTGGCGGGTGCTTTTGCGGCGGTGGCTAAAGCGTCTGGCGGCGTTGACGCGACGGTAAATCTTGGTCTATCTGCGATTCCGACAAGCATGATCCTACCGGGTATCTTCCTAATTTCTGCGTTCATCGCGACAGCAATGGGCACCTCGATGGGTACTATTGCCGCGGTAGCGCCTGTTGCATTAGGCATTGCAGACTCAGCAGGCATGAGCATCCCACTAACAGCCGGCGTTGTGTTAAGTGGCGCGATGTTTGGTGACAACCTTTCGATCATCTCTGATACCACGATTGCCGCGACACGTTCGCAAGGCTGTGAGATGAGAGACAAGTTTAAAGAGAACATCCGTATTGCACTTCCTGCTGCATTGATTGCGATTGTTATCTTTGCTTTCAACAGCACCGCAACTCAAGTACCTGAAACTGGTCCAATCGAGTGGCTGAAAGTTCTGCCGTACATCACTATTTTGATTCTTGCAGTTTCGGGCATGAATGTGTTCGTTGTGCTAACAATCGGTATTTTGCTAGCGGGTGGTGTGAGCCTAGGCTCTGTTGAGAACTATGGTTTGACGGATTACGCTCAAGATATCTATGCAGGCTTCGGTAACATGCAGGAAATCTTCCTACTGTCGATGCTGATTGGTGGTTTGAGTGAGCTGATGCGTCGCCAAGGCGGACTTGCGTTCCTGACTAACCTTGTAAGCGGTGTGATTCGTGCGTTTGGTTCTTCACACTCTAAGCAAGCGAATGGTCGTGCGAGTGAGCTAGGTATTGCTGGTTTGGTGTCTTTGGTTAACATGTGTACTGCAAACAACACAGTAGCGATTATTGTATCTGGTAGCGTGGCTCGCCAACTGGCGGAAGAGAACAACGTGTCTCCGCGTCGCTCAGCAAGCTTGTTGGATATCTTCTCTTGTGTAATTCAAGGCGTATTGCCTTACGGTGCTCAGGTATTGCTATTAGGTTCGGTATTCAACCTATCGCCGCTAGAGATTGTCTCTAACTCGTACTACTGTTTTGCGCTTGCTATCGTGGCTGTGGTTGCTGTGTTTATCAAACATCCAGCTCGTCAAGTGGCTAACGCTTAGTAGCAACTGAATAAACTGAGTGATTACTGATTGTGATAAGAAGGCTCCTTAATGGGAGCCTTTATTACATATGGTGAATGGATTACCATGAGTTCAAGTTGTCATCGATATCTATCGTGGCTATGTACTCAGTTATTAACATGGACTTTTAATGCTCGCCATTCCCTTACCATTTGTCGCTGCGTTGCTGTTATTCATCACTGGCGCGCTACTTAGATATCGTTACCCACAAAACAGTCAAAAGCTATTCTGGTTTATCATTCTATGCGCGTTAATGGTTACGGTGGTGGGGTTGCGATGGACGGTAGATGTTGCGTTGTTTCGCTTCTTACAACCCATTCTAGGAGCCAGTGTTCCAGTGGCGGCTTGGCTCTGCTTTGCGGGGGCTCATCGAAGTAAACCAAATACACATTTGCATTGGATAGGCCCTGTTGTTGTTCTGGTTAGTTCATTCTTGTATCAGCATATCTGGGTTGGAACCATTGATGTATTACTGATTTCGCTATACCTCGGCTATGGCAGTTTGCTGTTGAAATCATCGTTCACTATGCCGGAACAGGTAAGGCTAACTGATGTATCGAAAGTCTTAATTGCAGAGCGGGTTGCAGGCGGAATGCTACTGTTTTCCGCTTTGGTCGATGGTGTACTCTCTTACGATATCTTGTTGCTGGATTCGCAACACACCAACTTAATCCTATCGATTGGCTATCTGGTTCTTATTCCAGCCATTGTGTCCGCTGTGATTGTTGTCAGTATTAGTATGCCTGTCGAAGAAAAAAACCAGCAAGCGAAGGCTTTATCTTCCATGTCACAACGCTCGCCAGAAGAGGCCGGCACATCGACCACACTAGCGATCAGCTTAGATGAAGACCAAGCTGAAGAAACTGCTCAGATCATGGCCAAGTTCGATGCATTAATGAGGGAGCATGAAGTATTCAAGGATCCTGATTTGTCTCTCAATAGGCTAGCGAGAAAGTTAGGCATTCCAGCTCGAAAAATATCATCGGCGGTTAACAAAACTCATAACGAAAACATTTCGAAGGTGATTAACACTTATCGGGTTGAGCACGCTAAGACTCTCCTAAAGCAAACTGATGAAGCGATAACTGAGATCTTCCTCAGTTCAGGCTTTCAGACCAAGTCTAATTTCAATCGTGAGTTTTCGAGAATCACTGGGCAAACTCCGAGTGAGTTTCGAAGTTCACCACAAATGTCAGATTGAGTTTGCTTGTTGTTCTGTTTGTTGGTTCAGAAAGCCAACAATGTCATTCAACATCAATTGATGTAGTTCACTGCGTGAAGCCCCTAAGCCGTCTTTGCAAATAATACCATCGCCTGGCACTTCTTCATTAAGAATTGGTATAGCACCTGGTTTACAGTCTTGAATGAAGCTGAAATGGGTGGCGTTTTCATAGACCTTGTAACGTCTTAAGTTCAGTGGCATGTGCTCGGCAATATAGCCAGACTCTAGTGCCTGAGGAAGATCTCCTATATCGCTCCCAGCTGCCAGTATTAAAGTTGGCACTGTAATGCCATTTAAGCTGCCGACTGAAAAGCTACGAGCAAGCCCTAAATCAAGGCTGACCACACGTTGAATTCTTGGATCTGAAAGATCTTTATTGTTTGGTTTTTTAGCTTGGACTTTGGATAGCCCTAACTCTTCAGAAAGCCCACAAGTTCTCGGATTGTTATATGTCTTACATTCTGATTCAAACGTTGCTCTATCTATTTTCGCTCCCGCCAATTGCATCACAGTCCAACCACCCAATGAATGCCCTATAGCGGTAATATTGTCGGCGTTAGCAGACTGCTTCCACGAGGTATCGGATAACAAGTAGTCCAGCATGCGTGACACATCTCGTGGTCTTTCCCACCATTTAGCTGCTTGCTTGGGAGATTGGTCGAAAGAGGTGGTTCCCGGATGATCAGCGGCTGCTACGATGTAGCCACGACTCGCAAGTTTGGTCGCCAACCAGTTTTGGTTTCGCCAATTTCCTCGATAGCCATGCGATAAAAGCACCACAGGAAAATTACCTGATTGAACCTCCCCATCCTTTATGATTTGTGTACCGATGAAGGCGGGGTTATCACCAATCAAGATTGTGTCGGAAACATCTTGTGTGGGATACCAAATAGCCGTGTTTAGCGAGCGATTAGGATCGTCAGTTAAGGTGACTTGAGTGAATCCGACATCGAACGCGACGGCAGAATTGCAAAGAAGAAGTAGGGGGATGAACAGTAAATGTGTCCAATTCATAGTGTTAACTCCAATTGAGGTGATTGGAGTTAATATGCGCTAAGGCTAGGTATCACGAGACCTCAAACACGATCGAGGACGCCCTAAATCGTGTTTAAGTACAAAATTAGATACTGGAACAACCTTAATTCAGCTTCGTCGTCACATACTCTTTGTTTCTCACCATTAGCCACATTAAGCCGCCTAGGGTGCCGACGGATAATTGGATGAAGCCAAGGTTTTCGATCAGCGAGTCTGGGCGGATTGAAACTAAGACCATGCCTAGTGAGCCACAGATCATGCTAAAGAATTGAATCAGTGCAACTGCAGAGCCAGTGTCGTGGTCTTGTTGGTTCAGCATCAAGTTAGTGCCGGGCACTCGCATGATGATGGCCATTAAAGTGGCAGGGGCTGCGATGAAAGCAAAGAACCAAGGTGACAAGCCACCAACAGTCAGCGTGAAGATTCCGGCGATCGCCAGTAGAGCAAAACACCCGGTAATGACCTTTTGAACTGGCATTCGATAGGACAACTTCATATAAATGGTTGGCCCGAATGAGGCGCACAATGCGTTGAATGCGAACGCGTAGCTGAACTGTTGTTCGGTGAGTCCGAAGTCATTGATGTAGATGTAAGATCCGGCAGCCAGAAAGCCCATCAGCGCCATTGGTGTGATAGAGAAAATAACCAGTAGCTTGACGAACGAGCGGTTTTTCATGACCACGCCCATTCTTCCCCATGAACGGAACATAGAACCTTGGTACTTGGTTTCTAGCGTCTCTCGATAGCAGAACGCTAATACTGAGGCGAACGCACCAAAAATCGCGAGAGTGACGAACATCATTCTCCACGATGCGATTTTCAGTAGGAAGGCACCAAATACAGGCGCGACCATTGGCGCGATGATCACCAGTGACATGATAGTCGCCATGATCTTTTCACGTTCTCGACCCTCATAAAGATCTTTCACAATGGCGGTGGCGATAACCGTAATGGCACTGCCTGCAAACGCTTGGAAGACGCGAGCGCCAATCAATTGTTCGATGCTGTTGGTCATTGCGCATATCACGCTCGCGACCATATAGCTTGCTAAGCCAATCAATAGGATAGGCTTACGGCCAAATTTTTCACTCAGCGGTCCCCAGAACAACAGGCCTACAGCATAAGTCACGAAGTAGCTGCTTAGGGTTAGGTTAACCATGGATTGATCGGTATTGAACACCTCAACCATTTGCGGAAGTGCTGGCAAATACAGGTCGATGGTCAATGGAGGAAACGCACTGATGATGACGAGGAAAAATAGCATACCGGTCTTACCCAGTACTGGTTGTGGTTTCTTCAAGGTCTCTCCCCGTTATCCAAGAAAAGATTTCTAATGGATGTGATGTTGTGTTTCAGAAGGCGTAGGCACGTCAGACATGAAGGATAGATTCGCTAAAGAAGGTGGCGAAAGTCTCTGGGATATTGTCTGACTGCTCAATTGTATTACAAAACATTATCACTCTTATAGCTAATGAATTCAATCAGCTAGTTGTGATAGTCGTGATTTATGCATTCTCAGCTTTGATGGCTTTTCGTAACAAGCTCTCTAGCCATTTAGTAATCGGGTCTGAAGTGTATTGGTTAGAATAAAATAAACCTATATCACCAGTGGGTGTGTCTAAGTTTTTATCTAAAGGGACTGCAACAAATCGCTCGTCAAACTGCTTGGCAGCCAAAGAAGAGCAGAAGAACACCATATCTGATTCTAGGATTGTTTTGAGGATGATGCTGATATGGCGACACCGTAGGTGTACATTCATTTCTAGGCCATTTTGTTTGAACACACGTTCCGCTTTGGGCGCATCATCGTTCCAGTCTTTCATGATATGAAAGGCGAAAGATTGCGATTTTATATCCTCAAAGGTTATGTAATCAAGTTGACTGAGAGGGTGGTCGGTACGGCAAACAAGAACAAAGTCGTCTTTTCCTACCTTACGTTGAATGAAGCTTTTTGGTAACTCAATAGGGAAGTAATTGACTCCAATTCTTGTTTCCTTCTTGTCGAGCGAGTCAGGCGTCGAACTTTCCCAATCTTCGATTGTTAATTCAACCTTAGGTGCTTGCTGTGAAAGAAGCTGGATGAAAGGTGGTACGAGCCATTCAGCAATGGAGGCATTCATCGCGACAGTGAGCTTCTCTTTACAAGTCGCTGGAATAAATTCTTTGGGTGCAAAGAGTGAGTTGGTTTGAGACATCAGATGCGGAACTTCATGCGCCAATTCTTCACCTCGAACCGTTAGTTCCAATTTTTGACCATTACGTACGAGTATTTCATCTCCTATCAACTCTCGTAGTTTGAGTAATGACCGACTGATAGCAGACTGACTAGTATTGAGTTCTTTAGCTGCTAATGTTGTGCTTTTTACTTTCAATAAAGTTTGCAGCGTAAAGAGTAAGTTCAAGTCAATTTTTGCCATACATAAATCCCATCAAAAATTAGGTATATTTGTGCTTAAAAGTGCATTCAGACTAACACAATACGAAATGGTAGGTTTCATGAGTCAAATGCTAAGCCACCATAGAAAAGTACCCTCTCTATGGTGGCGGTGAATTAATTGTAAATTAGGTCAGTGATAAATTATTTTTTTATTCGAGTGAATGGCGTTGCTTTCCACTCATCATTTTTTACTTTATCGCCCGGAGTATACATTCGAAGTACCGCGTACCATCCGTGGTCTGGAATCGGTAAGAAGTTTTCGTTATCTGCTTGGCCTTCCGTATTTGAGCTCATGAAAATGGTATACGTGCCATCAGCATTGGGAGTGAGAGTACGGTCGCCGCGAGAGTGACGGTTCATGTCATTCTTTTCCATGAACCGCGTCTCAGCACTGTAAGCTGTGTATGACCAAAATCCGCCTTTTTCGATGTCAGGTGCTTCAAAAGTCACCGTATAATCGTATTTGCTACCATCAAGAGGATCCCCTTGGCTGTCGACATAGTCGGCACCATACATTGTATGTTCAGCAGGTAGCCCCCATTGACCCATGTAAGTACCAAAGGCGTGCTGGAAGCTTGGCACTGCAGTCATTTCTTCACGAGTACCCAGAATGTCGCGAGAGTCATCGAAACCTGCGTTACTAATGTGATCAAGTCCTTGTTGTCGTGCAAGCTCAATCATGTTTTGTTCTTGGTCAGTAAAGGTAGTGCCAACTGGCGCGCCTAGTTTGAGCTTAGCGAAGTCGCTCAATAGTTTTGCGTCATGATCACGCATGGTGCCTTCCGCTAGAACGAAATTTGTTCGTTCAACCCAGTTGGTAGTTTCTGGATTAGGGTAGTTACGCTCTATCTGTTTTGGGCCTTTTTGTCCTAGGAACTCAGAGAGAGTACGAATGGTCCAGTGGTCCATTAGCGCTTGGGCTTTCGCGGAATCATCGCCACCTAAATCCATAATTCGGCCCATCATTTTCACCAAAGGATGCTCTACGTATATCACTTGATCAACACTCGCGGGCACATCACCTTGCCAACCTTCAACGGCATACATGAAAGTGCCGCCTTTCGTTCCTCTTTGTGGAGAGCCGAACGCAGAGTCAGTAAAATGCTGCATGTTCATAGTATGGAACAACCAGTAACGATTCTCGTCATGATCAGGGATTGTAATGATCACTGGTTCAGCGGCTAAATCCATCCAACCCATTAGATGCAAGGTGTCATTATTGATGGTTGGATGAGAGGTATAAGTATCATCAGCCAGAACTCGAATATTCTGGAATCGGTTCAGTGGGTAATCTGCTTCGACGACTGTTTCGTAAAAGTATTTGTATGCTTCATCAATGCTATACGCGTATTCATAAGCAAGTTGCTCAAGTTTTTGTTTGTCGTGTTGTTGAATAGCAGCGTTTGCTTGGATTACTCGTATTGTGTCTGATGGACTGTTTGCCATGGCAGGCGCAATTAATAGAGCGTTGGTTAAAGCAATTACGATTAAAGATTTTTTCATTCTCTTGACTCTCGTTGTTGTGATTTTGGAAGAGTACATGTTCTATTATTTGCTATAAATGGTGTTTATTGGGTTTAATTGATATCAAAATTGATATTAATTTAGGCAAACGAATGAATCATGTACTGGCATTTACGGTGTTATTTTGAATTAACGAAAACCGGTTTGTGTCGCAAAGTATTAGAGTTGGTAGTTGAACTCTATACGCTGGTCACCATCAGAAAAGTCGGTGTTTTCAGTCCAGTTTGCGTAGTAACGAACATTAAAGCGGGATGTAAATTGATAAGAAATAGCGAGTTCGTGAGTGAATACACTGTCTGAATTTTCCATTCCATATTGAGTAAACTCGTCAGAACCTGACAATGTTGTCATCCACATTGGGTTGTAGTTGATCCAAATATTATCTGTGACTTCAAATTTGGTGTAAGTACCCACTACCGCAAATGTGCCTGGGAAACCATAACCACCGACAGCATCGCCATTTTCGTCAAAGCTATTACTAAATGCTGTACCGACACCAGCCAGTGGGTATAGATTGAGTCGCCCCAATTTCGGTAAAGCTTGAATGAAACTGTAGGAAGCTGTACCTGATTCGCTATTAAAATCGTAATTAAGATCAATTTGATTAGCGCGACCATTGGTCGTGTTCACTGAGAAATTACGATAGCGAACAGAGTCAATAGAGTCGTTGACTGGGTGTTGGTCGTTGTCCGCCCAGCCAAAAGTTTCACCTCCAATACCTTTAATCTCGAACACGTTCATACCGGCTTGGTTGTCCTTACCGGTATCGTAGGTTTGGCCAATTTTTAGGTTAAGACCTTTGTCAGTGATCCCTCCGCCCACTTGGGTAAATACCGCCAACGGGTCCGACATATCTTCAACGGCGTTGTTGTCATCGGCGAAGACATTGATGGAATACATCAGAGGAATGGTGAATAAAAGGTAAGCGTTTTTTTTCATAGTAGACCTATCGTCATACACCACATTGAGTAAACCGAAGTGGCTACGTTGTGGCTGAATTAGTGGATGACAAGAGGTTAACGATTCTTGGTTTTTGGTTCTATATTATTGATTGAATAGGGTTTATATCGAATTTGGTATGAATTTAAGGGGGAGATGGATAGGTTAGATAAGTACGTGTTTCCGATGCGATTTCTTGTTTTATCCGACAGGTTTAATTAATGGTCAGTTGTACCAATAATTTGTTCGGATAAAACAAAAAGCGGTCAAATCGAGCTTTTACATGAAGTAAAAGTAGGTATGAGAGTTACTCGTTACCTCTTTCTTGGGCGCTTTTCTACCAAGCCGTTGCGTTCTAAACCGCGTCTTACGCTGCTGCACAGTTTACCAAAACGACGCAGTTCTTCGAAGTTTGGTCCTTGGCCGATTGAAATACTGTGTTCCCAGTACATTAGTTCACTGTCGACCATCTCTAGCAATTTCTTTGAGCAGCCAGAGCAGTTACCTTTTGGGCCACAGATAAACGTCTCTGACTCGTAAAGAGGGAGTTCGTTTTTCACTTCTTCGATGAGATTCAACATCGCCGAGTTTAAGTCTGGCTTCTTGTTGGGAAGTGGTTTCAAGCATAGTGCTTGAGGCGCGATCATTGAAGGGGTTTGTGTGTTGGATTGTACATTCAAAGCAGCTGATGACATATCAAAGGCCTCAAGGAAAGAAGAAGAGGGGCATCCTACTCTTCACAAGAACGTGAACCTTGATGTAGTGCAATAAGCGAGGAGATATATCCGAAAGAGGTAGGGGAAATAAGGGATTGAGAATGATGGGGAGTGACAAAGGGGAGCCAAAAACGGCGTGGCTCCCTCTATTAAAGCTTACTATTAACTAGAGCCTACTATTAACGAGAACCCTTAGAATTCAGCGTCGAACTGGAATTCCATCCATTCTTTGGTGACTGGGTGATGCAGCGCAAGCCTTTCAGCGTGCAGGTGAAGACGGTCAGCTTTGTTGCCATATAAGCCGTCACCAACGATAGGCATGTTAAGCCCTTCTTCGTGTGAACAGTGAACGCGCAATTGGTGTGTACGACCAGTTTTCGGGTGCAGATAAACCTTGGTCGTTTCTTGGTTACGCTCAATCACTTCCCACTTGGTTTCAGCAGGTTTGCCGTGTTCGAAGCAGACAATCTGACGAGGACGATCGTACAAATCGCCACGCAATGGTAAGCGAACATAACCTTCATCCTCAGCCAGAACGCCTTCAATCATCGCTACATATCGCTTCTCTACTTCACGAGTAATGAACTGCTTCTGCAAGCTTTTGTTCGCACGTCGTGTTAGAGCAAATATCAGAATGCCAGAAGTCGCCATGTCTAAGCGGTGAATCACAAATGGCCCTTCAACATCAGGATGCATTTCTTGAACGCGAGTATAGGCCGAATCTTTGATGGTTTTGCCTGGTACGGATAGAAAACCGGCTGGCTTGTGTACCACAACGATGTGATCGTCTTGGAACAAGATATTGAGGTCTTTACCTTCTGCTGGGTTTTCTAGCAATGGGTTAGGATCGACTTCTAGACCTTTCATCATGTGGCCAAGGATCGGCACACACTTACTCTGACAAGAAGCGTAGTATTTCTTGTGCTTACGGATTTCAGACTTCGGTGAACGACCCCACCAAAATTCAGCCAGTGCCAGTGGCGTATAGCCATTCAGATACGCATATTGCAGAAGTTTTGGCGCAGCGCATTCGCCAGAACCTGCTGGTGGAATCTTGTTTGGCGTATTTTCAAAGATCTGGTTAAGGTCTTCGACATTACCTTCCGCATTTTGGAAAGCGTATTGTGAAAACAACTTGTGTTGAAGCTGATGAGAGATGTGTGCTCTTTGCTCTTTGAGCTCAGCTAATTGAGTCGTAAACACGTCAACTTTGCCTTGAAGCTCATTCAGAGTTTTTTCCCAGTTGAGCTTAAGGTACTTCTGCTGATTCTTGTCGGCAACACTGGCTTTGTTTAGCTCATTATTTAGCTGTTCGAAAGCTTGCTCATTAAGGTTTTCTTTACCTTGTTCACGTTGTTCTTTACGCGTTTTACGACCTTCAATAATCAACAAGCGTTGCGCTTCGATCTCTCGTTCTGCCTGTGCTTTCTGTTGTGCTAACTGCTCACACAATTCGAGATATTCAGTGTTCACTTGCAGCGCTTTAAATTTCGCATTCACAGCCATCATGTCGGCCGTGTCTTGATGGAAAAAACTGTCGCTGCTCAACATATCAAATACCGGTGGCACAAAATGGGGCAGCAGGTTTTGGTCGGCGATTTTCCCAGAGAAAGCAGAGAAGTACCCCAGCTCACCTTCTGGGCTTCTTACTAACAACACACCAAACATCTTGCCGCGACCTGCATCAGAATCGAGTCCGAAGTCATGTTGCCAATCGATTTGAGTTTCTAAGTATTGTTGAAGCTGATGCGAGGCGATTTCACACAAAGGGTGCGGTTCATAATAGAACGGGAAGGTGAAACGCTCAGGTAACGAATATGACTCGATCGGCTGTTGAAAACGAGTGAAGCAATGCTCAGGTGTGTGGCTGTTTTCTGAGTCGTGCGTTGGTTTTGATGAGTGCATATTGTCGTCTTACTTCATGGTGATAAATGGCTGTGGAACTATGGTGTATGCTTTGATAGCTTAAACACAGTACAAGGCGGCGATTCTACTCTTTATCGAAATGCGCCTCAAATAAGATTCGCTCAATGACTGGGTACCAAGGCTGTTCTTGAACATATAAGGTTTATTCTTTGGCACAAAACTTCAGCAGTTGCGCTCGATAGCTATAAATTGATGAGTGGCCTCTCGTTTTTAATCATAGAAGACAACTTCGCAAACGAAGGGTGGTAGCCTTGCCGCCCTCTTGTTCAACCTAAGGTAACGTTATGATTCCACTCAATACTTCGATTGTATCCGGTGTCGCAATTTCTGAGATCGACGGACAAACGAAAATGCTATTAATGAAGCGTGTGAAAGGCGAGTTTTGGTGCCATGTTGCAGGCTCGATTGAAGCAGGTGAAACAGGCTGGCAGGCTATTGTTCGTGAGTTTGAAGAAGAGACAAAAATTCAAGTGGAAGCCTTGTATAACGCGCAGTTTCTGGAGCAGTTTTACGAGGCGCACGTGAACGTGATTGAGCTAATCCCAGTGTTTGCAGTTGTATGTCCGCCCAACCAAGCGATTGAACTGAATGACGAACACACAGAGTACCGCTGGTGCGATTTAGAGGAAGCGAAAGCGCTCGCGCCATTCCCTAACCAGCATGCCGTCTACGATCATATTTGGTCGTATTTTGTTGATAAGCCAGTCAATCCGCTTTACCGAGTGAAACTGAACTAGCATTGGCTGTTTAACAGTTAAGACTTACCAAGATACGGGGTTAAAAAGGCGCTCACTTGCACTTGGCATAGCCCTATATCCACTTTCACTCCGTGCGACTCGAGTATCGCTACACCACGACCATTATTGCGCGGGTCAGGGTCTAGCATGGCAACGACGACGTGTTTTACACCTGCTTTGACCAATGTATTGGCGCAAGCGGGTGTTCTGCCAACAAAAGAGCAAGGCTCTAAAGTTACGTAAGCGGTAACGCCTTCCATTGTTCCATCCGTTTTGTCGTCATATCTATTCAGTGCTTCGACCTCGGCATGATTTCCACCGACCTTTTGTGTGTACCCAACCGACACCACCTTATCGTTTTTCACCAAAACACAGCCTACTGGCGGGTTTGGTTGGCAATCAGGTAGGGCTTGGCGCGAAGCTTCGAGAGCTTGCAACATGTATTGTTGGTTCATGGTCGTTACTCTGTATGACGAGAGGGCGCAGCAGTTAGTGGCCGTGCGCGTTTGATGAGCTAACAAGCTAACAAGTGGAGCATATTCGATCTGATTGGACTTTGAGTCAATGGTTTTAGCTTTGAGTTCGACGGCCAGTTAACTGGTGCCAATGACTGGCTTTGGTTATTCGCTAACTGTTTCCAACCGTTAACTTGGGCCAGTGAGCTAACCAGTTTTTAGATTGAACTCGTTGGTCAAACACATCTCTGTTGCGATTGGGGTTCGGCGTGATCTTCAAATCAAACAAACTCTCTAAACCAAAAGCCGAGATACACTCGATCTCTCCATCGCAGTTTTGTTTTACGGCGATCGCCGTCTCTTTTTCAGGCCAATAACTCATTGCATCTAATGAGCTTTGGTAAGGCTTGTCGTTGTTTCTAATGTGCATGTTGGCTTGATTACGAACTTGCCAGTTGAGTTCAGGTAACCTCTCTTGAAGCTGGGCTTCGAATCTAATAGCCGATTCGTAAGAGGTATCACCACGATCAAAGTAGATCACATCAATGTCATTGAGTGGTGTAGGGGCGTCAAAACCATGTAGGTGATCCCAGATTCGATTCCTCACAAAGCCAGCGGCGACATAGCATTGTGGTAAATCCAGTTCAGAGACACACTCCAATACTTGCATTCGCAAGGAATCTTGTTTGATCAATGTGATGATGCGATCGGCTAAGGGTTCTGTCATTGTGGTGTGGTCACGTCGGTGACTTGATAATGACGAGTTACGTTCTTTGAGATCTTACCCCATTCAGAAGCTTTGACGCGTTGCTGGTGGGCTTCGAACGCATCACGGCTCGTGAACTCCTCGTAAACTTCAAAGCGATTAGGTTGAAGTGTGCTTTGACTGACTCGAAACACGATACAGCCGGGTTCTGACAGCGTAAGTTCTTTATGAACAACCAACGCTTGTGTGACCGCTTCTAGGTCGGTGTCAGGCACAAGAATATGCCCTTGTAGAATGACTTTACTCATTATTACGTCCATTTAATTTTGCCCATTACTCGCTTTTTCCATTAAAAGCGTCGTCCGTTACAAACATAATCCCATTTTGAGTTTGTGTCGTATAGGCTAATGTGAATAAAAAATGGTCAATACAGCTGGAGCTAAAGTTACACCGTAACTTTAATTGCTGAAGGTGATAAATTAATAGGTAGGAAAGGTAAGTTATTGGGAACTTAATCTGCGTTGGTCCGGTCTATTAAACAGGTATCATTGAACTGTATTGGTACTGAAATGAATTTGTCATCTGAGATAACTAATCTTAATTTCGAACAACGGCTCATCGGATTAAATTGAGCCATAGTTGATATCTAGGTCATACTTTGATGTAAATGGTACTTAAAACCCTATATGTTTTGTGATTTGTATCATTGATCTGGCCGTCAAACACCGTTAGATTCGAATGGTTGGCAATAAAAAATAGCTCAAGAAGAGCAGTTAAAGAAAAGGAAATATCTCTTATGAAAAAAATGAGAAGAGCACAGCTTCATCGCGTTCGTATCCAATACTGGAAAGACACGTCAAAAGAAGCTTCAAAGAAATAAGCTTTTTATCTAAACCTATAAAGTTACAAAACTGAAAGCGAAAAGGCTTTCAAACAAAGCCCTCAACTGGGTATGTAAAACGCAACAAACCGATTTCAATAGCACTCTCAAGGACCTTCATCTGGTCGGCGACTAAAGAAATCATCCCCAAAGAGCTGGCAGGCATTACCAACAATGCAATTCAATGTCAGCTCATTAATCCCCTCTCTTGCTATCTTTACTTCACCTAATTCTTACGAACCAAAATCAACTCGCACCCGCGACTAAATCTTTTTTGCTATTCAAATCATTGAAACGTATTACCCCTCAAAGAAAGTGCCACCCAATAAAAAAGCTCCCGATTTCTCAGAAGCTTTGATTTAGATTTTGTGTGTGGTGATGAGCTTTGGGGCTCAGGCGCGATGACTCTAGCGTTGGAACAGCGTCTTCAAGCTCACATCGTCGGTTCTGTTCAGTTTCAGGCTTAGCAGGTAACCACCAATGCCGAGCAGTACGTAAATAGTTAAAGACAGAGTCGAAACTTCTGAAAGTGCACTGAAAGGGTTGCTTGTCGTCAGCACTTTCATCGGCAGTGAAGCGATGACAGAAAAGAAGTCATTGATGCCATAGAAACCGAATAGTGCGATAGCCAACCATTTAATGGCAAAGCTAGAGACAAAGATGACAAGCAACGGAGAGTTAACCAGTTGCGAAATTGCCAGAGTCATCGTTGCCAATGGCAATAGAACTAGCGCAACCAGCAACATGCGACCAAAGAACACCACCCAATTGCTGAGTACGTAGAATAACGACTGCTGCTCAACTAACAGTGCCAATGGTTGTTCACTTGATAGGTTCAGAATCCAGAACAGAACGTCAGCAAATAGAACCAATAGCGCACAGATAGCAGGGATCACCACTAAACCGAAACCTAGCTTCACGGCGTGAGTCATGGCATTCGATACAGGCATACTTCTCCAAAACATCGAACTGCCTTCTTGGCGTTCTTTACGCAATGTTTTAGGGATGTAAAGCGTCGAAAGCAACAGTGAAATTAGGCCCGCGCCAAAGTAGATCACTGAATTGAGATCTCGTGAGAAGTCTCTGTGCATGCTGCTTACGTTGCCGTTAACCTCCATTTGGAAGAAAAAGTCATGTTGCGCTTGACCACTAAAGAACAAGCTAACGAACAGCAAGAAACCACACAATCCGATAAACAGAGGCAGTCGAGTGTTAATTTTATGCTCGATAAGTTCTTTTTCTAGCATGTAAAAACTTGGGTGCATTATGCCTTCTCCGTCTGTGTTGCAAGGAATAGGTCTGCGAGACCAACGTTGTAGATGTTACCCAATGATTCAACCTGTTCTTTGTACTGACTTTCCAATAACCACTTAGTTGTTCCCAGCCCCGGTTGTGAGGTCAGTGGATTGAGCTTCTGGATCTCACTAGAGTGGTTGTTTGCCACATCGATAATGAAGTAGTCGTTCTCGATCTCTTCCATGCTCTTTTGCATCACACAGTGACCTTGTTTCAGAATCAACACATCCGTTAATAGGTGTTCGATCTCTGAAACTTCATGACTGGCGATGATCATCGCACGGTCACCGTCGTGAAACCACTCTAGAAGATGGCGATAAAAAGTATCGCGGTAGAGTAGATCTAGACCCAACGTTGGCTCATCTAAGATCAAGACTTGAGTATCGGTTGCGATGATGATCGCAAGGTGAAGTTGAACCTTCATCCCTTTAGAAAGCTGCTTGATCGTTGAAGAGATCTTAATGTTGGTGCTGCTTAGCGTCTGTTCGGCTTTTTGCTTATTGAAGCTTGGGTGAACGCCCTCTGTGTAGCGAAGCAGTTGTTTCACTGTCATCCACTCTGGCAATACGTTCACATCTGAAATGTAAGATAGGTGCTGCATGAGCTCAGCATGCTGGTGGATAGGGTGGTATCCATTGACCTCAATCTCACCTTGATAGTTGTGTCCACCAAGCAGCGACTTAATCAATGTCGATTTACCCGCACCATTGTGGCCAAGTAACCCAAGCACTTGCCCCGGCTTTAACTCAAAGCTGATGTTCTCGACACCCACTTGATTCGAATAGGTTTTGGTTACGTTTTTCACGGAAAGTAAAGTACTCATGACTTGTCCTTGATGTGTTGTGCTAGCTGTTTCACGAGTTCTTCGACACTCATATCAATGATGCCTAGCGTCTCAGCGATGGCTGGGATCTGTGTGTTAATGAAAGTTTGGTGTGCCGACTCTTTCAACTTTTGCAGTGCGCCTTCGGCCACATACATGCCTTGACCGCGCTTTTTCTCTACCAAGCCTTCATCCACCAGTAACTGGTAGCTTTTCATGACAGTAAGGTGGTTGATTTTGAGATCGGCAGCAACGGCACGCACAGAGGGCAATGCTTGCTGCTCTAACCAAACACCTTGAAGAATTTGGTCACTGATCTTGGTAGCAAGCTGCCTAAAGATCGGTTGGTCGTCTTTCCATTCGGTCATAATCAAAACTGCATGGTGATATACATATGTATAACACTAACCTTTTTATTCGAATTGGCAAGGGTTTTATAGAAATAGATAGAATATTTTTATAGTTGGATGTTCAGTAAAAACAATGTCATTATATAGCACTCCGTACTGTGGTGTTGAATTCGTATGTTGCACATTAATGACAAAAAACTGGTTTGGTTTACCAAGTATTTGCCAATCACCATCATCATCTTTTCTGCGATCATATTGAATGTGGCGATGTTCACGAGCGTAGACCACAAGGTTAAGGCGTTGGTTAATCTCATCAGAACGGATTACATTGCAGCGCAAATGGAATCGATTGAGACCCAGGTGTTGCAGGTATCTCAGCAAATCACGCACACCCAGCGCCTTATTGAATCTGAGACAAAAAAGACAATCACTCGTCGCTTAGACAGAGCCTATACCGCCGCTCGAAATATCTACTCATCGAATCAACACCTGCCACAAGAAGAACTCAAGTTACTCATTCTTAATGAGATTAGAAAGCTGAGCTATGCCAAGGAAAAGGGCTATATCTATGCTTATGACATGCAAGGTAATCTGTTAGTCCATCCACTGTATCCTGAACTTGAAAACACAAACCAGCTGGAAGAGACCGACATCCGTGGCGTGCCTGTCATCAAAGAGCAAATCGACCTTTTGAAAGCGACCGATGGGGCTTATTCTCGCTATTTTGCTCCTCGTCCTGGGTTTGATGGGCAGGATTTCGAAAAGCCTCATCTCGGTAGCGACCATTTCGAAAAGCTCAGCTATATCCGCCGTTTTGAGCCGTTTGATTGGTATTTCGGCACAGGTGTTTCGATTGAAGATGTTAAGCGCACGAGTTACCAACGAATCCTTGAGATCCTGTCGACAGTGACGATTGGCGACAATGGGTACCTATTTGTTTTTGAGAAGAACGGCAACAGCTTGCTTCATGCGAACCAGATTCATGCGGGGCGAGAGCTCAATGTGTATGACCTCATTGGAGATGACTTCAAACAGGATGTTCTGGCTCAAGCTGAGACAGGCGGGTTTGTCGACTACATGGCGGAAGATAAACAGGGCGTGATAGGCCCCAAAAGCAGCTACGTACAGAATGTCGGTGAGTGGGATTGGATTGTCGGAACGGGAATTTACCTGAATAACGTCAATGCCTCGATAGAGAAGCGAAAGGATGAGTTATTAGCTGAGTCTCGCAACGAATTCGGGCTCGTTCTCGTTATGAGCGTGCTCGTTTCCCTAGCGTGCATTTTTATCAGCGCTCTGGTTGGCCGAAGGATCTCAATACGTTTTGCTCAAATGGAACAGCGAATTTCCGATGACTTCAACCGAATTCAAAATAGCCGCCGCCGTCTTCAACATATGGCAAGACACGACTCCTTAACCGCTCTTCCAAACCGCTCAGAACTCGAACTGCAAGTCAGCCGAGCTATCGCGCATTCAAAACTTGAAGGCAAGCTGGTGGCATTAGTGTTTGTTGATTTGGATAACTTCAAACGCATCAACGACCAATATGGTCACGCGAGCGGCGATGAACTGTTGAAGCAGATAGGTCAGCGCTTCGAGCGTATCTTGGGCTCTAACGATATCGTGTCACGTTTCGGCGGCGATGAGTTTGTTTTCTGTCTACCGGGTATTCACGACCTTGTGGAAGCGGAAAACAAGGTTAAACAAATCCAAGATGTGTTCGAGCCATCGTTTGATCTGCATGGTTCTTCTGTTTCTGCGCAATGTTCTGCGGGTGTGTCTATGTATCCTTATGATGGAACAGAGGTGGAAGAGTTGCTAACCAAAGCCGATATTGTGTTGTATAAGGCGAAGGAGCTGAACAAAGGCGATGCGGTTTTCTATGACGATGTGATCAATCAGAAAGTGAAGTATGACTTTTCTATTGAAGAACAGTTAGAAACAGCCTTAGACAAGGGCGAGTTCAGTGTGCTGTATCAACCTCAAGTGGATTCTCATACCGAGCAACTAAAAGGGGTAGAGGCGCTGTGTCGTTGGCACAATAGTGTCCTTGGTTTTGTGTCTCCGCTGGATTTTATTCCAGCAGCAGAACGAGTCGGTAAGATTCACGAGATTGGCGAGTTTGTGTTAAGAAAAGCGTGTGAAGACACTTTGAGCTTAATGCCAAACGGACCAGAAGCGGTATGTGTTTCCGTGAATGTGTCACCAAAACAAGTCTTTGAACTTGGCTTCGATGACAAGGTGATTGGTCTCGTTGAAGAAGTGGGCATCTCCCCTTGTCGAGTTACTCTGGAACTGACGGAAAACATCCTCATCAAAGACCTACACATTGTTGAGCCGATATTGAGAAGGCTTCGTGAATATGGGTTTGGCATCTCGCTCGATGATTTTGGTACGGGCTTTTCATCGCTGAATTACCTCAATACGTTGCCGATCACCGAGATCAAGATCGATCGCTCTTTCGTTGACAAGCTCAACTCCAGTCAACACAGTGAAACCTTGGTTAAAGCGATCATTGATATTGGTGCGTCTTGCCAAATGAAAGTCGTCGCGGAAGGGGTCGAGACCCCGGAGCAGATGGCGAAGTTGCAGCAATACCATTGTGATTTATTACAAGGTTACTACTTCGATAAGCCACTCTCTGCTCAAGGGTTGGTTGATGCTTATTTTCCTGTAAACTCTGAAAGTCTTGCGTTAAGTAACGCCTAATCCAATTGATGCCTTAGCGTTCACAGGTGCTTTGCTAGGATTAAGCACTCAAAGGCGCTAGTTTGTCGTGTTTTGAGGTCGGCTATATAGGTAACCTTGATGCAGGTTGTAGCCCAACTGACACAAGATATATTGTTGCCTGCGCGTTTCGACACCCTCGTAAATCATCGTGATGTTGGATAAGCGTCCGATCTCTGAGATGTTAAGCAGCACGCCTTGATGGTGCTCTCCTGATTCGATGTCTTTAACAAAACAACGATCCAGCTTCAGATAGGTTGGCGAGATAATACCGATGATCTCGATATTGTTATTGCCTGTACCAAAGTCATCCAATGCAATGGTGATCCCCAGCTTTTTGATCGCCTTGATGTTGTCTATTACCTCGCAGCCATAACCAATGTTTGAGTATTCAGTTATCTCAACCACAAATTCATTCGCTTCCATCGCATCCAAATGCACTTTAAGTTTTGAAAAGTTATTCCCAACTAAAGCACTTGGGCAGACGTTGACACCGTAGATCTCATGACTATTGTTTAACTTGGCGTTTCTGACCGTTTCGATAAGTAAAATCGTATGAAACGTCAGTAGGTTGGTGCGTCTCATGGTGTCGATGAAGCTCAAAACGCCGACATTACGCACCCTAGATAGCAACTCGTAGTACAAAACGGTGTTGTCTTCTGTGTTGATGATTGGCTCTTCTTCAAACGAGATGTGTTTCCAGCGATACAGGTAAATAAAGAAACCTAAAATATATGAGCGATAAAGTAGGGTGGCGAGCAGCAGTGAGAGTGAAACCCACAGTGCAACGATATCGTCACTGTAGAAAGTGATTGAGGCACCGCTCGGTAGCTCAGAAGTATAAATCGGCTGACTGTTATCGCCGAGGTTGAGAATGTAATAGCCATTCTTTTGTATAGAGACCGAATCAACCAGCAGAGGCAACAGTGAGTTTCTGTAACGTGCCTCGATGGAACCTTTGGAAATACGAACCGTCAGATCGATATCATTTTCAGGGTCACTGAAACGCGAATAAGTGAAGTCGCCACTGTCGTAGAAGTCATCAATCTTATCGAGTTCCACATACTGTGAGCGACTTTTGGATATATAACACGAGCCATGAGGGGTGGTCATGACGACCGAGTCGAGGTTGAGTGAATGCCTTAATGAATGCACAGCCCCAGGGCTATCACAGCCGTAATCCATTACCTCTTCTGCAATATGTTTGGTGTTCCGACTGTATTCGTCTGCAATTTTCGTTGTATAAAGGATTTGGAAAAAGTAGACAACGAACAAGAAGAATGACGTCGCAGTGAAGACGGTTATCAAAGCCCTGATCAACTCCTTGTGATAGGTGTTGAACATCAGCTTGAGCATCTCTACCTGACTGGGTTTGAACTGGTTGATGTTGTCTTTGGGCGCTATGCGGTTTTCTGAGCTCTTATCGAGATCAATAAAATAGCCAACCTTATAAAGGTTAGAAATGAGTTCACTATTATTATCAACCTCGGCTTCTTCACACAAGTTTCGATATTTCTTTCTTATAGACGCGATAATATTCTTTAATGCGTACAAACTGAACTCTTCATCAAAATGCGATTTAAAAGACTCTTCAACATCTCTAGCGGATTGAGGGTTAGAAATTGAAGCATTCTCAATTAAATATTTGAAGACAAAACTCTCTTTACTATTAAGAGTTTCCTCTGATATCTTATTACTGTCTCTTTTGATATATATTTTTTCTTCATTATAGATTAGTTGCAAGCTCTCATTATTGTTATTTATATTGAAAGAACAGTGCATAGCTCAACTCCTAAGCGATAGTTATTATATTTGTGTGATTGATATGTGATGGCTGGGATTGTCATTCAACCCAAGAGTCCGTTCTAAATAACATAACTAAAATGTCACCATTTCCTCTTAAGATGTTGATACTAATCGCAGAATCTGGGCTGTAATGAAAGGTTATAGAGATGTTCACCCAAAACTTGAATTTATAAATGAAAGCCGATGTTTTACAAGAGACAAGGGGGATTTATCCATTTGTTTTGGTATTTATCCATTTGTAAGCCTCTATATCAGCAGTTTTAACCATAGCTTTAGTGATTGCTAATGTAGTTGCGCGTGGTATTTGTGGTGGTTATTGATGAGGCTGATTTATCAGGTTTTTTCAGGATAAAATTTAATTACAGTGAAATAGGTAATATTAATATCATTTAATTGAGGCGTTATATTTCTTTATTTAATGAAATTATTAATTGATACTAATATCAGTAGTGGTTTTGTCGGGGTTTTATGAATAGGCTTTATCAATTAATGTAATGTTATTAAAATCTTGATTTTTAATTTTAACTAAGAAGGGTGCAACTCAAAGCGTTAGGACGATTGAACTGTGATGTTGATTCCATGATTAAGCTGTTTTTGGTTAGTGTTTGTGCTCTATTTTGTTGAGAGATATTTCAATTTGATATGAGTAAGGTTTTTATAATGCCTGTGTCACTGGAGAAGCCTTACTATATTAACGATTTTCTTCAATAAACATTCTTTTTGAGTGAGTTATAACCAGAAGCAAAAGTGGCTTTTGATTAATTAATACGCACCATCAAACATAGTTCTAAGTAAATCGGTTTTGCTTTATATACAGGGTTGAAAAAAGCCCCTAATTAGACGGGCTAATAGGAGCTTTCGGCAGCTTTCTTTTGAAGACTTTCTTGTGACGCCTTTTGTTTTAAACGTTCCTTTGGCAGCTTTTCTTTCTACCGCTTTTTTGACAAGGAACGGAAGGCTAAAGACTAAACGCCAAAGAGGCTAGAAGTTGAAGCTTGCGGTAACGCGCACTACGTCTTCTTCAAATGGTTTTGTGCTAGTTGGGCTATCTGGCACCATTGCTGAATCATTGATCTTACCGTAATCCACCGTTAGGCCTATCATGCGCCAGTTCACCGTTGTACCTATTGAACCATAGACGTTATCGATATTGAGGCCGTTAAGTGAAGCATCGTCAAACTCCACATCTGCATTTAGATAGTTGATACCAATCTTAGGAATGATATCGACCTCGGCGATTTCAAACTTATAACCGATGTTGGAGTACAGGCCCCATGCATCTTGTGAGTTTGGTTCACTTAGATCTACCGCTTCTGTACCCAATGAGAAACCACCACCGACAACGATATTGTTCGACAGTTCTTTACTGTAGCCGAAGGTCGCCAGTTCTTGATTGCCGATGAAAGTGACACCAGCTTCGATAGAGTTATCGCGGTCTTTTGCGAATGCAGACAATGGGATACATACCGTTGCGATAACGATGGCTGGTAAAACGAAGGTTTTCTTTTTCATGATTCTCTTTCTCATTTTTCAGGATGGAAAAAGTCTACGCAATAATGAGGCTCAAATATGAGTCGCGGCACAGTCAAGAATGAGCTGAAAAAGAACTGACATTAAGGGAATAAAACTCACCTAAATATGGAGATCAAGGTAAGGTTTTATGGTTAGGTAATGAGCGGTAGATGTCGTTTAACATGCACCGTCAAGAACGACGATTTGCGGTTCTTTTTCCGGTTGATAGAGTACCTGGCAAAAATCGCCGACAGGTGAATAGGTGTAACTCTCCGTATCAAAAGAGATAGCAGCGACTCTTTCTGCATTGCTGCCTTCCTCGACTTCTTTGTTGTTTACGTAGAGTTCAGCTTGGTCAATATTCAGCAGGCGCCTTAAGGAATCGACATAAGCGATTGGGTAACCATGACAGACGTAGTAGGTTTCGATCTCGGTCTTTTCAACGTAGTCACATTCTCCCTCCACACCAGCAATCGCAGACTTCGCATAGATCATGTCGATACCCGTGCGAAGGTTGCCAGCCACATCGTGTATTTTGCTCGCGCGAGCACTGCCCTGAATATCTAAGAATTTGACCATGGCCGTGGCAGAAACCACCGCTAAGATCAGTACAGCGACGATAAGTTCTAAGAGAGTGAAGCCGTTTTGTCTGCTCATATTTACCAATGAATGAATCTGATTAAGTGACGGTTTGAGGGTAATCTAAATGCTAAAACCATTACAGGGAGTAGGTGTAAGTACAAGCTGATGGTTTAATTCGAAATCATGTTTAAATCATTAATTAACAAAGAGTTATGTGTATATCTTTGTTGTTTTGCGTAATGTAAGCCTACGTAAGCGTTCACATTGTTGCTGTTACCTTGTTTATTAATCATTCAAAGTTCTAACTTGTTGATAAAAATAACTTTATTAACCGACTATCGAACGAATAAAAATTGGCTTTCGACTTCGTTTGACGGGATTGGCTTGCTAAACAAATACCCTTGAAGGTATCGATATCCACAGGCGATTAAGAAGTCTTTTTGTGTTTCGGTCTCGACGCCTTCAGCCACCACTTTGAGCCCCAACTTGTCGCAAATTGCGTGGGTCGCTTGGACAATCGCTTTGCTTCCTTTGTGTGAGCCGTGAACAAAGCTTTTATCGAGCTTTACGGTACTAATTGGTAAGTCGTGCAGCATAGAGAGGGAAGAGTAACCAGTACCGAAATCATCAAGGTGGAGTTCAACGCCTAATTTAGATATGTCGCTTAATGCTTGTCTTACTTCACCGTGTTTGAAAATCATCGAAGACTCAGTGATTTCAAGTGCAATGTTTTGCGGTTGGATATTGTAGAAGTTAAGCATCGCAGACAGCTGCTCAGCAAAGGTTGCGTGCATTTGAATGCTCGAGATGTTGATGCTCATCATCAGCTCGCTATCAAATTCTCGATGCCATATTGATAGCTGTTTAAGTGCTGAATTGAGCACCCATTTTCCGAGTGGCACTATCTGCCCAGTTTCTTCCGCCAAGGTGATGAATTCATCAGGGCCAATGTTACCGAGTTCTTTGTCTGACCATCGAAGTAGCGCTTCAAAGCCCTTAACTTTGTCACTGTTGGTATTCATGATCGGCTGATAATGCAGATCGAGATCTTCGTTCTCTAGAGCTTGCGTCAATCGATGGCGGATTTCTACTTTTCGGTGAAGCGTTTGTGCTAAGTCAGGCGTGAAGGTTTGGAATCGGTTTCGACCATTGGCTTTAGCAATGTGCATCGCCATTCCCGCTTGTTTGAGCAATGATTCTTGATCCACGGCGTTATCGGGGAAATGCGCAGTACCAATACTGCAACCGACAGAGAGCGTGCCAATGCCGCTTATATGAAAGCTTCGGTTCAAGGCATCAATAATTCGGGAGCAAAGCAGTGGGATGTTTTGATTTCGGCAGGTGTGGGCGATCACAATGAACTCATCACCACCGAATCGCCCAATCATGCAGGTCTCGTCAACGAGCTGCTTCAGACGTTCACCCACTTGTTTAAGTAGTTGGTCACCGACACTGTGGCCGTAGGTGTCATTAACCAGTTTGAAGCCATCAAGGTCAACGAACATCAACTCAAAGGGAGAGCGATAGGCAATACTGGTTTCTAAGAGGTTAGTGATTCCACGGCGATTGTATAGTTCGGTTAAACAGTCGTGCTCTGCATTGTATCTGGCCTTGATCAGCTTCTCTTTCTGTTTGGTGGTACAAGTCAGGTTTAACAGCAGTTCACTCTTATCAAATAGCCATTTTCCCTGCACATCAAAGTGGTGGGCTTTATCTCCAATATGGCAACTGACTTCTTCTAAAATCTCTCGTCCTTTACGCGCCGAGAACAACCAGTGGGCTGCAATTTCTTCACTTGAAACAAAGTCGGAGAGGGTGGAAAACGGTGCACCATAGTTCTGGAAAAACGCTGAGTTAGCACTTACTACCGCTCCCGATCTATCAAATAGAAGGGAGAGGTTCGAACCGTCTGAACAAGCGAGGTCGTGCTTTAGGCTACCTTCTTCCGCGACGACTTGTACCAACATGCCGGTTCGTTCGTCTGGCAGTGGGATCCCAGAGAACAAACACAATGCTCGTTTAGCTATGTATTTAGGCGTGAAGTTCCACCAAGTTTTGATGCTTTGATTTCGGAGAAACTGCCTTTGGTACTCTTCAAGTGTTGCTTCTATCGCCTTGGACATCTCGACACTAAAATCACGTGACGTCAGCTCAAACAGAGATTCAGACTCCCAGAGAGGTAGAGCACTGCTGTTTGCCCAAGTTATTCTCTTATTATCAATGTCATATATCCAAATAGGACACTGGAGATACTCGAAGGGCTGATAACTTGTCATCATATTGAACTCGGCACACGGATATTTGGGTCGAACGAAGCCTACTGAATTCATGTTGTTAGTAGGCTGTTTGTCTTTATCTTTAATTTCAACTTTTACAGGTTCAGTGAGCGGATAATTTTCGTCACTTTACCTTGCGGCGTGGTCTCGATGACATAGCCTTTCTTATCATCAAATATCTCACCATCAATCAACTGCCATCCATTTGGTTGCTTTGTGATCTCTTTAGGGAAGTCCTTATCGAACATCGAATAATTTGGATAGACCGTTTCGATGGCTTCGAACAACAATTGAGCCTCATCTTGGTTAGTGACCACGAAGTTTTCTTTAAGACACATGGCTAACTCTGGCAATGGTTGGGTTGTGTAAGGTTCTGTCACCGTGCCCAATACACCGTTGTGTGAGTAAAAGAGGTATGAGCCACTGCTACTCTCACTGCCGTCTGGCGACTTGATTGAAGGCGTGGCGCTGTAGAATTCACAGTTAAAAACCATCTTCTGAATAATGCTGTTTTGTGGCGTCACCTGAATGTCTATCCAAGCTCTGACTTGTTCTTGAATCTTGTTCACTGTGTCATGTTTATTGGTGTCAGCAATAAGCGGTGTTGAAACTAAAGCAGTGGTTGTAAGTAACAGTGAAAGCGATTTATTCATCTTAAAGAGGGCCCTGTGTCCAAGTGGTGGTTGTCTAATAACGAGTTAATTCATTGGCCGGGTGAATGTTACTTTAGGAACTTACCGCTTAACAGGATCTGTGGTGTGCTCAATAATGGAAAATACTGGCTCACTAAATAAGTAATCGATTTCTTTTGATTTAATACTCGAGCTATTGGTTTATTAGACTGCTTGGTTGTTGCTTTATAGTGTTATTCACTGATATGAGCTGAGTGTGCGGATGGTTGATTTGATCGGAATTTGTAAATGCCTTAAATGTAAGTGCGCGTAAGAAAATAAAGCAAATGTAAGCGAGCGATAAGCGGACAAAACACGTCAATCTTTCCCTCAGCTTGCTACAGCCTTTGTAAAGAAAGGCTCAGTGGTTGCTGAATTCCGTATTTTGTAAACGTGCATGTACAAAAGTGATTACTATGTTTTGCGTACGGTAAAGTTAAGGCTCTAATAACAACATTGATGATATATGACCAGTATATATACTGCCCTCGCTTTTAATAAATACTGGTGATAGGAATGTCAAAAACCAAAGTGCTCATTGTTGAAGATGACCAAGAGATAGCTCGTTTAACTACGCTTTACCTCGAAGCTGAAGGCTACAGTGTTAGCGTTGTTCATGAAGGGAATTTGGCACTTGAAGCGATCCGAAGTATTGAACCTGATTTAGTGCTGTTGGACTTGATGCTTCCAGGCATGAGCGGCGCACAGATCTGCCGGCAGGCTCGTGAGTTTTACAATGGCATGATCTTAGTGCTCACAGCTTCTGCCGATGAAATGAGTGAGGTCAGCTTATTTAAGTTTGGTGCGGATGATTATGTTGCCAAACCGATTCGTGGCCACGCCTTATTAGCTCGAATTGAAGCGTTATTACGTCGAGCTGCACCTGCTGCAAAAGAGCAAGAAGCCACGACAGAAAAGCAGTGCGATATTGTCATCAACAGTGCGGCTCAAAGTGCCACCTTGTATGGGCAGAACCTCAAGCTTACCTCGGCTGAGTTTGAAATCTTAAACCTTCTTGTGAACAACATCTGTCAGGTTGTGACGCGAGATCAGTGCTGTCAGCTATTCAGAGGGATCGATTACGCGTTTAACGATCGCTCAATTGATATGCGTGTTTCTGGTTTACGCCGCAAGCTGCGTATTCACGCAAAAGATAAACAGCTGATCCGCACGGTTCGCAACAAGGGGTACATGCTGGTTGCGTAAGTTTATTACTGCGAAACTGCGCTCGGTTTCGATGTTTGCTCGTTTGTACCTGGGAATTGTGACGGGAATGTCGGCAACGATATTCTTGTTTTTGAATCTTGGTGAAGGGCACATGCGAAGAACCGAGATTGAAACCTTCCTCAACGACGGTATCTACTTTGCTGAGCAGTACACTCGCCAACACAACCAAGAAAACTCACTTTATAAAGAACTCGATAGAACAGGCTACCAACAATTTTATATCTTCAATTTACGCCTGTTGGAGAATTGGTCGGGCGAAGCGCCTTGCCAACGATGTGAGTTATACACCACCTTGAATGGAGTGCCGATTTATCTGAGTGACAACAATCTTTATTCGGCAGTTTTTCAGTTGCCTAATTCTCGATTTAGCTTTGCATTCAGTGAGGTAGGGGATTTCTTCTCTCCCGAGATTGAATGGTATGAGGATTCAGAAAGACACTTCCTAATAGGGTTGTTATTGGCTGTCATTGTGGCGATTGGAGCAAGTGTTTACTTACCTGTGAGACGTTTTCAAGAAAGAATAGAGCTGTTAGTCGAGAAGCAAAAACAGTTCGGCAAGGGCAAGCTCAGTACCCGTTCTGAGTTGGACGAGATTCACCCTGTATCTGATTTGGCGAGCAGTTTTAACTTCATGGCTGAAGAGATCGAGAGTAAGGTGAAACAGAGTCATATCTTCGCTCAAGCTATCCCTCATGAAGTGCGTACGCCGTTGAGTCGTATTCAGTTGGCGACTGATATTTTAAGAAGGGGAGCACCAGAACACCATCAAGCGCTTTTTGACGATATTGACACTTACATTGAGGATATCAACGACCTCACTTCCGAAATTATCATGCTGTCAAAACTGAATGTTATGGATAACTCCTTCTTTGAACTGGTAAAAGTGAGAGCTAGCCTGCTTGAGTACTGTCTAGATAGGATTCGCTATTCGCAGTTGGATAACGTGACCTTCGATTCTAAAGTTCAGCAAGAAAGCACGATAAAATGTGACTGTTCAATGGCGCGTTTGGTGTTTGATAACATTCTTAAGAACGCAGGTAACTACACCCAAGACAAAGTGTGGATGACACTGGATGAGAACTCAGAAAACTGGCTGGTGGTGATTGAAGACAATGGTTCTGGGATCCCAGAAGAGCGACGTGATGAAGTGTTTCTTCCGTTTTCTCGTTTAGATTCAAGTCGAACATCGGCAACGGGTGGATTGGGGTTAGGTCTTGCGATTGCTTTGTCAGCCGCTAAAAAGCTCTCTTGGGACATTAAAATTGACGACAGTAACCATGGTGGAGCAAAGTTCAGTATCGTAATTCCTAAGACCGTATAACTGAACGCTTTGAGAGTTGTCTACGCTCTAGGTTCCAGATCCTAGGTTTTAGATTCTCAGTTCTAAGTTCGTAAAATAACAAAGCCACGGTCGAATACCGTGGCTTTTTCATATTCCGATTCACAAGCTAGTTACTTCTTAGAGCGGTGAAGCCCGTAAATAGCATGGTCAACGATGCGACCATTTAAGTTCTCATTACGCGTGATGATGCCTTCTAAGGTGAAATGTAAGCGCTCACAAACCTTGCGACTGCTTTGGTTGCCCGTTGCGGCTGATATCTCGACCTTTTCCATATCTAACTCATTGAAAGCAATATCAATCAGCTTCGCGACCACGCGGGTAACAATCCCCTTTCCTTGATACGTTTCAGATAGCCAATAGCCTATCGTGACTTTTTGCTTATTGTGGTCAATGGTGTTGAAGCTACAGTTACCGACGATATTATCTTTATACACAATCGCACAGGTCATGCTTTGGCCTTCTGCGTAATCGTGCAGCGAGCGTTGGATGAAGATCCTAAAATCCTGCTCGGTTTTGCAATGCGGTGGCCACACAAGCCATTGGCTTAGGTATTCATTCTGGCTTTGTGAGATCTCTGCGTAATGAGCAGCGAAACTCTCTTCAACCAATGCAATGGATAGTTCGTTATCAATAACTGTTTTAAACATGTCTTTCCTTTTCTTATGGCTGCTGATTTTAGTGAATCTTAGTCGGCAGGATATAATGTCGCATGATTTTTAATATGCAACCATTTGTAGCACGGAATTTTCGTGATACGTTAGATCTATCACGAAACTCATTAAACCTTACAATAGTTGTGTATATAATCATTAAGTATGCATTAGTATTGGCGGCCTAAATATATAAAAACTATAAAAAATCTAGGCTTAATTAATGAATCAACATTGCCAGGACGTGACCGTAGACCTAAGGAAGGCTCTATTTGGTATTGCTAAGGCGCTTGATAACGTCGGTTTCGAAAGCAAAAATCATGGACAGAGGGTGGGTTACATCGCGTATCGATGTGCTCTTAGTGTGGGATGGGAAGAAGAAAAAGCGCAACTTGCGTTCTCATTGGGGTTAATTCACGACTGCGGTGTCTCGCAAATTGATGAGCAGCGTAGTTTGGTTTCAGGGTTCATTCCTGACTCAAGTTACCACCATTGTCAAAAGGGCTATCAAATTCTAAAAGAGTGCCCGGTTCTTTCTATATTCGCTAAGCCAGTGCTTTATCATCACACCCCTTGGGTTGAGTTAAAGGCTATTCATATTAGCGAGTTAGAAAAAGAGTTAGCAGCCATCGTGATGTTGGCCGATAGGGTTGACTACTTGTATGGCATCACTTCTTCAGATCGTTATGGAAACCTCACACCCGATGGCAAAGCGAGCATCATTGAACGCTTGACTGAACAAGCAGATGAGATGTTCGAATCCAACCTTGTGCAACACATGTGTGAATTGGTCGATTTGGATGATTTCTGGTTCTCGATGGAGATCCCTTACATTGAAAATATGAGGGATAACTTTGAACCTGTGCCATTCTTCTCCCAGCAAATGTCGTTGGATGAGACGGTCGCCTTCGCTGAATTTATTGCCAATGTTGTTGATACCAAGAGTTCGTTCACCTTTAAGCACTCGTTGAAGGTCGGGCAGCTCTCTGAATACCTTGCCAAGCAGATGGGTTATTCGTACACCACTCAGCGTAAACTCTATTTAGCGGGCTTGGTTCATGATATCGGTAAACTGCAAACCCCTAACGATATTCTGCATAAGCCGGATTTACTTACTGAAGAAGAGTATTGTTGTATTAAACGCCATGCAACGGACACTCGATTCGCTCTGCAGGAGCTATTCAGTTCTCCTCAGGTTTGCCAGTGGGCATCTAATCACCATGAAAGATTAGACGGTTCCGGCTATCCAATGGGTAAAACGGCAGAAGAGTTGGATCAACCGAGTCGAATCGTTGCGGTGGTCGATGTATTCCAAGCGTTGACTCAGTCTCGCCCCTATCGTGCAGGTATGACGTTAGAGCAGACGATGGCTATTCTGACTGACCACGTTGATAACTTTAAGCTGGATAGAGAAGTGTTTGAGTGTCTTAAAAAACATGCGCAATACTGCTTTGAGTTATCGACAGATAAAAGAATGTACGCGTTTTAGTACCAGTGAGTCTTTTAGATGTGATTCCCTAAATCACGCTCGATAACAAATGACTCATCATCAGAAACAGAAAAGCGATAGCCGAGGCTATCGCTTTTTTAATGGGGGCTTTCAGGAGATAAACATCAGTAAGAACTGAAGGTTAAGACCTAAAAATAGAAGCTAGTAGCGCTTTAAGATCTCGATGATCGCTTGCTCAGTTTCCGCTGCGATAATGGCATCAATGTCATCATCATTTTGGAACAACTCTGATAGCGCCATAATCGTATGGATGTGGCTATCTGAGTCCATCGCCGCCAGAGTAATTGAAAGATAAACGTCACCGTTGTCTTCTGACTCTAAGTCAACACCCTTCTTGAATACAGTCACCTGCAGTGATGCTTCGTTCACACCATCTTCAGGACGAGCATGAGGCATAGCAATCTTTGGTGCTAGAACATAGTACGCGCCGATGTCCTTGTGCTTCTGCTTGATAGCTTCAACATAGCTTGCTTCAATTTTGTTGCTCGCTAGTAGTGTTGAACATGTCACATCAATCGCAGCATCAACCGTTAGGTTCTCTTCAGAGTTGATGATAACGCCTTGGTTACCAATTAAATCGAATAGGCTCATGAAACAATCCACCCTAGAATCAGACCAACTACACCGAAGTCGAAGTCAGCAAATGTTGTTGCTTCAAGACCAAGGCCACCTAGAACTGGAAGTAGTAGCATTGGTAGGAAAGAGATACATAGGCCTTGCGTGAATGAACCTAGAACCGCACCACGTAGACCGCCAGTTGCGTTACCGTAAACGCCCGCTGCACCACCTACGAAGAAGTGAGGAACAACGCCTGCTACAATGATTGTCCAGCCAAGAGCACCTTGAACTGCCATTGCTAGTAGACCAGCAGCGAAAGAACAAAGGAAACCGATAAGTACCGCATTTGGCGCTACAGGGAATACCATTGGGCAGTCTAGAGCAGGTTTCGCGCCCGGTA
The DNA here is from genome assembly GCF_013394185.1 of Vibrio sp. Scap24. NCBI lineage: Bacteria > Pseudomonadati > Pseudomonadota > Gammaproteobacteria > Vibrionales > Vibrionaceae > Vibrio > Vibrio sp. Scap24. The sequence continues at coordinate 524,033 of NZ_CP041333.1, forward strand.
CTAGCTTGTCAGAGATCCCTTTAAATGCAGGAACGATTTCAGCAATCAGCATTTTCACACCTTGCAGTACGATGTAAACACCGCCGGCAAACACAAGAGACTGCATGAAGGTGAACACTACCCAGTTTTGACCATTTGAAACGGTTTCAACAAAGTCACCGCCAGCAACAATAGAAGCAAACATGAAGAAGATTGCCATTGTTGTTGCTACTGCTACAGGTGTATCACGTAGGAACATTAGGCTCTTTGGTACGTTGATGTCTTCTGTTGATTTAGACGTGTCACCGAACTTGCTACCAATGTAACCAGATACTAAGTATGAGAATGTTGAGAAGTGACCCATCGCCAGTTGATCGGTACCCATCACTTTCTCTGTGTATTTTTGAGCAAGTGCAGGCATGATAACCATCAATGAACCCACAATGATCGAGCCAATCGCAACTAGAGCCGTGCCTTGAATGTTCGCTGTAGACAGGATTACTGCTACCAGCATAGACATGAACATTGTGTGGTGACCCGTTAAGAAAATATATTTTAAAGGTGTTAAACGAGCCAATAAAATATTCACAACGAATGCGAAGAACATAATAAGTGCCATTTCATAGCCGAATGCTTCTTGTGCTAGTGCCACAATTGCTTCGTTATTTGGAATAACACCACTTACGCCGAATGCTTCAGTAAATACAACTGAGAAGTTATTTAGCGCGCCAACAAGAGCGCCTGCACCAAAACCTAAAATTAGGAAACCCATCACGGTTTTAATGGTGCCTTTAAGAATGGTAGAAATATCGGCTTTCTGAGCAACTAGGCCAATGAAAGCAATTAAACCTACCATGATCGCTGGCTCTTTTAATAAGCCGAGCATGAACTCGAAAAAGTTTTGCATAATTTTGACCTTACATGAAAGTTTTTAGTTGTTCTTCGATTGATGCTTTGTCAAAAATATTTTTAAGGCTGATGATGTTCTCTTTACCAGCGTCTTTTAGTTGGTTTGCAACATCTGTTGCTGCTACCCAAATGTCGGCATTGCTTGATGCAGCAGATGATAGATCTTCGTGATCAACTTCTGCTTCAAAACCAATTTTCTTCGCGACTTCTTTCACTGCCATTTCCATCATTAGAGAAGTACCTAGGCCGTTACCGCAAACTACAAGAATCTTTTTCATAATATTTGTCTCAATTGGATTTTAGGGGTTGAGAAACTTCGTTCTCTTATTGTGTGAGAGCATAGTAATGGAAATATTCAGATTTCAATAAGATCTCCATCACAAAGCTAAAATGAGATTGTGACGGAGATCTCGTTAATTTGCAGTAAAGATCCAGAGTGAGACTTTGATCAAATTTAACTTTTCACTCGAATATGCAACGTATTTTATTGAGAAAGGAAGGCTTAATTAATTTTGACGCTAGGGTATAAATATTTAGAGGCTTTATTGCAGATAATGAGTAATTAGTCGTATCGACCGTAGTCAGTAAGCATTTTCTTAAGCATGCTATTAACGTCTTTGGTCTTTTTATTTCTTTTCGTTAACTGACTAAGCGAGGTCGGTTTTGGCGCGGCAATATTTTCACTGTCGACGTCTTCAGTTTTATCTTTCATTTTTTGTACTGCAGGCAATAGCATTCTAATTTCTTCATTATTAGCATTGGTCAGTACAACAATATTTTCAGATTCAACTTGAGTAATGGTTAATATTCCGTGTTTAACAGATTCAACCTTTTCACCAATCATAATTGACTCAGGTGCAACAGAACGATCGGTTAGCTGACCTGTACGTAATTTCGCCGCACTGATAGCGCGGATATTTCCGGTGTTTTCAAACGCGACAATAACAGTGTAGGTATTATAATATTCAACTACTGTCACATAGCCGTGTCTATTTGTTTTGAATCTAGCTCCATTGTTCATGTCGTGCGGAGCTTCCATTTTCTTCACGTGTTTCCTCTCTTAGTCTCAATGGCCGTTATATCTAATCAGCTCTATTAGTATTTTGTAGATATTATTTGGTGAGATACCTACAAAGTATATACGCATCTAAAGTTAAGATGAATCTAGAAGTCGTGGGAAATGAGGTAGAGCACAGAAAACTGCTAATAATCACACAGAATTAACCGAGAGGTTACGCTCATGCGCTTAAGGACTTAACATTCGAAATTCAACCTTATACAGATTGTTTACAGTTTTTGAAGCACGAAAACGACGACAAACAATACGTTTTGTTTAATCCTTGACCGCGCGATCGTTTGCGTTAAAAAATGTGATGAAAGTCTCACTTAACTGTTTATACTTCTCTTCCGGTTTTAAGCCGGTGCTTAGCCAATACAAGCCGTCACATGGATATGTGAATGACCCCACGGACCGGACCAGCTACGTTCCACTGCTTGTATAAGGTGATTTTTACATGAACAACTCGTTGTTACAGTCGCTAACTCTGTTAGCTCCTTCATCGCGTAGCGTTTTGCTTGCGGTTCTTTGTCCTGTTCCTTTGATGTCATTTGCTTGGCTCATGTTCACTCTATAAGGATTACTAGGACACATTATGAATATTCTATTTGGTTTTGTCGGTGTTATTGCACTGATTGCTTGCGCGTACCTGCTATCTGAAAGCCGTTCTTCGATTAACTGGAAAACGGTCTCTCGTGCTCTATTACTTCAGATTGGCTTTGCTGCTCTAGTATTGTATTTCCCATGGGGACAGTTGGCGTTAACAAGCCTAAGTAATGGTGTTTCTAGCCTGCTTGGTTTTGCAGACGCTGGTATTGCTTTCCTTTTCGGTGACCTTGCTACTGAAGGCTTCATTTTCGCGGTTCGCGTACTTCCAATTATCATCTTCTTCAGTGCTTTGATCTCTGCGCTTTATTACTTAGGTATCATGCAGAAAGTGATTCAAATCTTGGGCGGAGCGGTGCAAAAACTGCTGGGTACAAGTAAAGCTGAATCTCTTGTTGCGACAGGTAATATCTTCCTTTCTCAGGGTGAGTCTCCTCTTCTTATTCGTCCTTTTTTAAAGTCTATGACTCGTTCTGAACTGTTTGCTGTAATGGCGGGCGGTATGGCGTCGGTAGCCGGTAGTGTGCTTGGTGGTTATGCTGGTTTAGGTGTTGAACTTAAATACCTGATTGCCGCAAGCTTCATGGCTGCTCCAGGTAGCCTGTTAATGGCGAAGATCATCGTTCCTGAGCGCAGCACACCAAGTGACTACGACCATATCGAACTAGATAAAGCTGACCAAAGCAACGTGATCGATGCATTGGCAAGCGGCGCGATGAACGGTATGAAAGTCGCAGTGGCTGTCGGTACTATGTTGATTGCATTCGTGAGTGTGATTGCGATGGTGAACACGGGCCTAGAAAGCCTCGGTGAGACGTTCGGTTTTGCGGGTATTACGCTGCAAGCTATCTTCGGTTACCTGTTCTCACCACTAGCGTGGCTGATTGGTATCCCAAGTGATGAAGTATTGATGGCGGGTTCTTACATCGGTCAGAAGATCGTAATGAACGAGTTTGTTGCTTTCATCGACTTCGTTGAGAACAAAGCGCTGCTATCTGAACACAGCCAAGTGATTGTGACGTTTGCTCTATGTGGCTTCGCTAACATCGGCTCTATCGCAATTCAACTGGGTTCTATCGGTGTGATGGCGCCAGAGCGTCGTGCTGAAGTTGCTAACCTAGGTTTGAAAGCGGTCGCTGCTGGTACGCTAGCAAACCTAATGAGTGCATGTTTAGCGGGTAGCTTCATCCTGCTTTAAGCTAGATCTAGAAAGAACAGCTAGATTCACTAAAAGCGGGCACCTTACTTACGGAGTTTACGTAAGTAGGGTGTCCGCTTTTTTGTGCCTGCTCGTTAAGTTCATTCGGACTTAGTGATCACTCTCATCGCTTCTATTGCGTTTCACGCTCACTCGGAAGAGTAATAGAGCAAGCCTGTTTTATCCGATATACTTGAATATCATTAGGTTGCGATTAATAACGTTCGGCTTCGATTAGGAACAATCGGTTTTCACCAGAACAAAAGCAACCAAGTCCAATTAATCAAAGGTCTTCCCATGAACATGCGCGTTCTCATTGGTCTTATCACCGCCTTTATCGGCTTGTTTGCGATGGTTTATCTTATTGCTGGTGGTACTCAGTTTCCTATCTCTCAGTGGCCGCAAGAGGCTTATCTCGGCTTAGTGTTTAGCGTCGTGTGGGGTACTGGTGTAGCAGCATCGGTAGCGTACTTCTTCTCGGCATTGGTGTTTGTGACTATTGCTGTGGTTTGTTATGCGATTGGTTATAAGATCGGTGGACTCTTCTCACGCAAGTCAGAAGCGTAAATCAGAAGTTTAAACGTACGCTCTATGCATTTTCTTTAGGGTTAACGTTCGCCTTAACCCTCCCTTAACCCCAAGCTCGTTATCTTGTCTCCATTCTTACAGGAGACAAGAAGATGAAATTGAATCTTCCTTTAAAACATTCCGTTATCGCGCTGGCTCTGGTTGGTTTGATGGGTTGTACTTCAACCAGTCAGGCTGATTACGTATCGCTAGCCGAACAAAGCACCAACCAAACGCAGCAAAGCTTGCTCTCAGAGCTGATCCAGAAAACTGCTGATGAACAAGCCTCGAATCAAACGGCTTCAAACGGCCAAGATCTGCAAGCTGAGAAATTGCAGCTCACTGATTTAGTGAATGCGCCCGAGCTCGATCTTTATATTGAGCGTGCACTGCAGAACAGTCCAAGCCTCCAACAAAGCATCACAGCACTCAAAATAGCTTATGCACAACAAGGTGTGACGTCTGGCGACCGTTTACCAACCGTAGATGCGAGCTTTTCAGGCAAAGCAGACGAAGGTACCAACGGTTCAAGCACCACTGAAACCTACACCACAGATGTGACGGTTGGTTGGGAGCTCGACCTATGGCAGAAGCTTGCTGATACAAACAACGCCGCTTTAAAAGATATCGCGACATCTCAGGCTAACCTTCAGGGCGCTCAAGATCTTTTGGTCGCGAGTGTGATGAGAGGTTGGCTTGATATCAGTTTGAAGCAGCAGCTTGTCGATATTGAAACGCAGCGCTTAGTGATTCTAGAAAATAACGAAGAGCTGGTTTTAGAGCGTTACCGCGCAGGGCTAGGTAGCCTTGAAGATCTGGATAACGCGAAAACGAGCAGCGCATCGACTCAGGCAACTTTAGCTGACTACCGCGAGCAGCTTGCACAAAGCCGACGTGAATTGGTTCTATTAACTGGGCAGTGGAGTGGTGAATCTGATGAGCTATCGCTTGCTGAACTCGGTTCATTCCCAACCATCATTAATCCACTAGACAACATGCCAACGCAAGATTTGGCAGGGCGTCCGGATCTTCAAGCTGCTTTCTTCAACATCGAAGCAGAAGCATTGCGCGCAGATGCGGCATACAAAGCGATGCTGCCATCGATCAGCTTATCAGCGAGCCTAACTGACATGGCGGACTCTCCGAGTGAAGCCTTACTGACTGGACCTTTGTGGAGCGCACTGGGTCAAGTTTCAGCACCCCTGTTTCAAGGTGGCAAGCTTAAAGCACAGGCTGAGATTGCAGACCTAACCACAGAAACCAGCTACTGGGCTTACCAAGAAACACTGCTTAGTGCGGTGAATGAAGTGGAAAACGCGATGGGACAAGAGTCGTCACTAACACTTCAACAGCAACACTTAGCAAACGCTTTGGTGAGCGCACAACGCAGCTTCACCAGTTATGAAGAAAAATACCGTCAGGGTTTGGTCGACATTTTTGATTTACTTTCTGTTCAGCAACAAACCTATGACCTTGAAGCGCAGCTAACACAAACCATTTATAACCGTCTCGTAAACCGAATTGATTTAGGCCTAGCTCTGGGCTTGGGAGTATCTTCATGAAACTGAATACCATCACAATTGCCATCACTCTAGTGGCTGGTTCAAGCATCTTTGCAGCCCTCGCTTACAACGGTTCTCAAGTTGCTCCAGCACCTCAGAAGGCGAATGAACTCACGGTTTCCGAGTCTCAAGCTATGTCTATTGGGACTAAGTCTGTTGATACGAAATCTATCGAAGCGACGACCTTGGCTGCATCACAACAGCAACAAGTATCTGTAGTTCTAGCAACATTGGGTGACTACCAAGCCGAAGTGGTGGGTTATGGCGAAGCAAAGTCGCGTTACGAGTTGATGTTCTCAACAGAAGTCGGTGGCCGAGTAGAAACGATCAGTTCGCAGTTTGAAACTGGGCAGGTGATTGGCCAAGGTGAGGTGATTGCCAATATCGATTCGACCAGTTACCAACAAGCGGTAACGCAAGCTAAGGCGAATGTGGCTCAAGCTCAACTGGATTTATTGGAAGAACAAAGACAAGGCGAACAAGCTAAGTCTGAATGGCAACGCTCTGGTTTGTCTGGTGAGCCAGACTCTCCATTAGTATTGCGTGAGCCACAACTGGCACAAGTAACAGCCGCTCTAGAGAACGCCAAGCTTGAATTGGTAAAGGCTGAGCAAGACCTCGAAAAAACAACCTTGGTTGCCCCTTTTGATTCGTTGGTCGTAAGTCGTGATGTTCAACCGGGAAGCTACGCACAAACGGGCGCGCAGATCGCTACGTTATACAGCATCGATGAGGTTGAAGTTTCCGTGCCTCTTTCTGAAAGCCAATGGTTGAGCCTACCAAGCAGCGATAACACGCAATTGAAAGAGCAGCCGTGGCCAGTGACTCTGTCGAGTTCTGATGGTCAATTCCAATGGCAAGGTTATGTCGAGCGAGTAGAGCAGCACTTACAGCAAGACACGCGTCAGCGCTCATTGATCGTTAAAGTCGACAACCCTTTGGAGCAAGAGAAAGATCTTTATCCAGGCACATTCGTACAAGCAACGATCTCGGGCAAGCAGTTAACTCAATTGTGGGAACTTCCAGCTTCTGCACTTTCGCAGCAGGGTGACCTGTGGTTCGTCGATGACAACGGTCTGCTTTCTAAATCAAACGCGGATGTTGAGTTCGAAAAGGGCGGTTTGATTTATATCGATCCTACTAAACTGAACGTGGAAATTGGCGACAGTGTACAAGTGGTTAAGCGTCCGTTAAGTAGCTTTAAAGCGGGCATGGTCGTTCTAGCTAAGGCGGAGAGTTAATCATGTCTCATGAGTTGAAACCGAATAACCAAGTGGATAGTAACCAGACGCCAAGCAAGCCACATACTGGTGCAATCGCATGGTTCGCGAATAACTCTGTGGCGGCGAACTTGCTGTTAGTGGGCGTGATTATCATTGGCCTATTATCACTGAACTCATTGCGTAAAGAAGCGTTCCCAAGCCTTGAACCCGATGTGGTGACAGTGTCGGTGACCTATGACAGTGGTGACCCTGTTCAGGCGGAAGAAGGCCTTGCGATTAAAATTGAAGACGCGTTAGAAACAGTGCCGGGCATTAAGCGCATCACGTCGACTTCTGACGCCAACGGTAGCCATGTTTCGATTGAGAAAACGAGCACTTACGATCTCGATACCCTATTGGCCGACGTAAAAACCAAGGTTGATGCGATCAATAACCTGCCTGCAGGCGCTGATAATCCAGTGATTGATAAGGCTCGCATGCAAGATCACGCCTTATGGGTTCAGCTTTATGGGGATGCAGACAGAGCAACGCTTCAAAGCTTAGCCGAGCAACTTAAGTCGGATTTACTGAGTCAGCCTTCGATTCGCGATCTGGAAATCAAGGCCAAGGCTGATCCTATGATTTCAGTCGAGGTTGATGAGAACAAGCTACAAGCTTACGGTTTAACTCTGACTGACGTTTCAGAAGCGATCAATGCGGAGTCTTCTGCTGCAATCTCTACTAGCCTTCGCAACGGTGAAAAAACGGTTCGTTTGAAGGTGTCGGAACAGGCGTATGAGATCCAAGATTTCAACGCGATTCCGGTGATGACGACCACTGATGGCACTCAAATCACATTGGGTGACATTGCTAATGTCGAAGACATGTTTGCCGACGATACCTTCATGCTGTCTCGTTATAACCAACAGAATGCGATGGCGATTCAGATTGTAATGGATGAATACGGAGACGTCGTCAGCATTGTTGAGCAAGCAGAGAAAGTGGTAGATCGTTGGGAAAACAGCAACATGCTACCTAGCGATGTCGAAATCGAAACTTGGTACGACAAAAGTACTATGATCAAAGACCGTTTGAGCCTGTTGGTGAAGAACGCGCTCACCGGTATCGCTTTGGTATTCATCGTGTTAGCAGTGTTCCTTAACGTGCGTGTCGCTTTCTGGGTAGCAGCGGGCTTACCGTTTGTCTTTTTTGGCACCATGTTCTTCATGACCGACACCTTTATAGGGTTAACCATCAATGAAATGACCACCTTTGGTTTCATTATGGCGCTCGGGATAGTGGTCGATGATGCTGTGGTGGTCGGGGAAAGTATCTACTCCACGCGCAAAGAAGAAGGCGACTCGATAGGCAGTACCATTCGAGGCACTATGAAGGTGGCGTCACCGACCATATTTGGTGTGTTAACGACCGTCGTTGCCTTCTTAGCTCTCGCTAATGTTGAAGGCAAAATGGGGCAGATTTACGCTCAGTTCGGTACAGTCGTGACTATCTGTTTGTTACTCTCTTTGGTTGAGTCTAAGTTCATCCTGCCATCGCACCTTGCACACATTAACACCAAACGCAGTGACAAAAAGGGGCTGTGGGCTCGCGTTCAACACGCTGCCGATACTGGTTTAGGTTGGTTTAATAAGCGCATCTACTGCCCTGTGATTGAATGGGCGCTGAAACTGCGTTATGCCGTGGTGATGGTTTTCTTGTCGCTACTAATCTTAGTAGCAGGATTACCAATGACGGGCGCGGTTCGTGTGGCGTTCTTCCCTGATATGCCGGGCGACACAGTGACAGCCGATATGTCGATGCAAAACGATGCCAGCTTTGGTCAAACACAGCAGAACTTGTTGGTGCTTGAAGCGGCAGCAAAACAAACCGATGAAACACTGAGATCTCAATACGGTGCTCAAGGTGAACCATCTGAATTGCTTAGCCTTCAGGTTATCGCCGATGCTGATGATTCGGGGCAGGTAAGAATTGAGCTCGACAGCGACAGTGTTTACACATCCAATGAATTTGCAGATTTATGGGAAGAAACAGTTGGCCAAATGGAAGGCGTTAAGAAGTTGAAAGTCTTGTCTAAAATGGAGATGGTCGACAACTTCAAAGTAGAACTGAAAGCGTGGAATGAAGAATCAGTAACGGCTGCGGGCAATGAGTTCTTAGCCAAACTGCAAACCATCGACGGTGTGAGTGGCATTGACCACAACTTGGACCTTGGTGAACCTCAGTATCGCTTTGAATTAACACAACAAGGCCGAGCATTAGGGTTTGATACTGCAAGTCTTTCACAGCAAGTATTACAGGCGTTTGGTGGTGACATTGTTCAGCAATTCCAACGTGGTAAAGATGAGGTGAAAGTTCGAGTTCGTTACCCGGAGTCGGATCGCCAAACCATTGCGGATATCAAGCAATCAAGTGTGAGAACCAACGACGGTACCGTGGTGCCTTTGAGTACGGTTGCTGAAGTACATTCAGATTACCAAGTATCAGAGATTACACGCATTGATAGCCTGCGAGCGGTTTATATTAGTGCTGTATTGGATAAAGATGTAGTTGCGCCGGCAGAGCTTGTTCGTCAGCTACAAGACACATTAGTACCGGATCTAGAAGCGCAGCACCCGGGATTAACGGTCGATTTTGCAGGCGAAACGGAAGAGCAAGAAGAGACGGCTAGCTCGATGATGAGTATGTTTGTGCTCGCTATGATTGCGATTTACACACTGCTTGCTATCCCGCTGAAGTCTTATATACAGCCGGTGATCATCATGACGGCGATTCCATTTGGTATTGTTGGCGCAATCCTAGGACACTGGTGGAATGACTTAACAATCAGTATCCTATCGTTAAACGGTATTCTCGCGTTGAGCGGCGTGGTGGTGAATGACAGCTTGTTGTTGGTTTCTCGTTTTAACGAGTTAATCAAAGAAAAGGGTAAATCGGTTCACGATGCAATTGTTGAAGCGTGTTCAGGCCGACTGAGAGCCGTATTACTTACATCGGTGACGACGTTCGCAGGTTTGACGCCATTGTTAAGTGAAACGTCTTTGCAGGCTCAATTCCTGATTCCTGCGGCAGCGGCATTAGGCTACGGTATTTTGTTTGCGACGTTTATTACACTGATTCTGACACCAGCACTATTAATGATTCAGTGTGAGATTAAGTCTCTGATTCTTAAAGTCACAAATCGAGTCAAAGGCGTTGAACAAACAGCTTAACAATGGCTAAGCTAATGATATCTAGGCTGATGATTGCTGAGTGAGTCTCTGCTACATCGGTCTAGGTTCGTTACTAAACAAGATATTAAAGTTCACTGCATAACAAGCCACAATACAACTAACAATAGAGGTCGTCATGATGGCAGAACCCGTCACTAATAAACTCACAGATAAGCTTCAATTGCTATTGGTTGAAGACGACCTCGATTTGGCGAGGGCTGTTATCGATTACCTCGATTTAGAAGACATTCAGTGCGATCACGCAGCGAATGGTCTAGCTGGACTCAACCTTATCGAAACCAACCGCTATGATGCGGTGATACTCGATCTCAACTTGCCAAAAATGAATGGCTTGCAGGTGTGTGAAAACTTACGAGCACAGGGCATTGATACACCCGTATTGATGCTGACGGCGCGTGATACGCTTGATGATAAGTTGACGGGTTTTTCAAAGGGAGCCGATGACTACTTGATCAAACCATTTGCAATGGAAGAGCTGATTGTTCGAGCGCAAGTATTGGCAAAGCGACGCAGTGGTCAGGTGAGCCGCTTATCGGTGAGTGATTTGGAGATCGACCTTAAGCAACATCAAGCTTATCGTGCGAACTCACCTCTCAAGCTTTCCCCAACAGCGCTCAAAATCTTAGAGGTGTTGATGCGTTCTAGCCCTAATCCTGTTTCACGAGAGACGATCATGCAGGGCGTGTGGGGTGACGATCAACCCGACAGCAATAGCTTAAAAGTGCATATCTTCAACCTGCGTAAACAAGTCGATGCTGAACAAGATAATAAGCTGCTGCACACCATTGCGGGCAAAGGCTTTGCGATTAAGGAGTTACGACAAGAATGAAGATCAGACCAAGTTTAAGGATCTACGTTTTATTGGCGATTCTGGTTACAGGTGTCACGACGATTCTGGTTCTGTCTGCATTGAGCGTAAAATACTTTGTCTCGGGTATGGATATCGCGATGCGTGGTTCTATGATTGCTCAAGCTCAGCAAGACGAGGTGAAACCGGGCAAACCGATGAACAATCAAGAATTTACTGTAGCAACGCAATGGAGTGATCTGCCACAAAGCATCCAGAATAACCTTAAGCAGAACGAACTCCAATTCGACCTCATCACAAAAATGGTCATTGGGAAATCCATATTCTCACCGCCAGAGGAAGGGTACTTCGCCATGAAGGTGATGAAAGGGGATGAGGTTCGTTATGTTTCAGCGGTGTTTAGTCAAAAACACGATCCCTTCAAAAACGAAGAAGGGCTTCCACACTTTGTGACGATCTTTTTGACCGCATTAGGCGCGATTGCGCTGTTCGTTGTCATTCTGATTTTGGTATTACGTAAGGTGGCATCGCCTGTTGAACAGCTAAAAAATTGGGCTAAGTCGTTAGACAAAGATAATCTTAGTGAACCCACTCCCGATTTTCATTTCAGTGAGCTGAACACCTTGGCTAACATCATTCGTGATAGCTTAAGTTCGGTTCAAAGCAGCTTAGAACGAGAGCAGAAGTTCTTAGGTTACGCGAGCCATGAGTTACGCACACCCATCGCCGTGACAAGAACCAACAGTGAGCTATTAGAGAAGCTGATTCAAAAAGGCAAGAGCCCAGAGAAGCAGCTTGAAGTGATAGACCGAATTAAGCGTGCGGGTTTCACCATGACAGACCTCACAGAAACCTTGTTGTGGTTAACTCGACAACAAGACAAAGACCTGCCTCTGCAAAACACACATCTTGGTGACATGTTACAACAGATAAACCATGACCTAACCTATCTATTGAATGGAAAATCTGTGGTCGTGAATCTTGAAAGCGATGACACACAGTGCCAGTTACCAGTCGGGTTAACCCGAATCGTGTTAACTAACTTGATTCGTAATGCCTTCCAACACACAGGAAGCGGTACTGTAGACATGGTTCAAGTCGGTTCAAAAGTGACCATTGTTAACCACAACACCGACGGCACGGTAGAAGACAATAATCTCGGCTTTGGCCTTGGGTTAGAGTTAACCGAAAAACTGCTCGCACAATATCAATGGCAATATCACAACCAAGAGTTGGCGGGTGGTCGTGAAGTGTGGGTAGATTTATCATAATGCATTGGCGTGATCGTTTTAAGGTGTATTGGTATCACCGAAAGCAAACAAACCGATCGAACGGCGATAAGGCTAAAGCTTTAGGTTGGACTAACGAAGAGAGTCAACTGTGTCGTTTCGAAGTCATTGCACGCTCGGCAGACTTTGAAAAGAAGAGTGTTTTGGATTTGGGGTGTGGCTATGGAGAGTTGTTCGAACTGCTCGACAATATCTACCGCATTGAATCGTACACAGGCGTTGATCAACACGCCGATTTTCTCAAAAAGGCCAAGCAAAACTACACCGAAGCTCGCTGCAAGTTTATTGCGGGTGACATGAGTAAGATGAACCTAGAAGCGCACGATGTGGTTATCGCCAGTGGTTCACTGAACTACATCTCTCGTGATTCGGATTATCTGACCAACATGATTACTCGTATGTTTGGGGTAGCGAATCAGACCGTAATTTTTAATCTGCTCAATTCAAGCCAATATCCTTCGCGCAATACCTTGATGAGTTATCATCCTCAAGGTGTCTATCGCTTCTGTAAAACGCTGTGTGACGATGTCTCCTTGATAGAAGGTTACACAGAAGGGGATTTCACGATAGTAATGAACAAAGCCGTCTCTGAAGCTTGATGAACGACTATTCTTGGATTGATGTCGTAGTAACGTAACAGACATTAAAAAGCCGCAGGCCTCGAAAGGTGTGCGGCTTTTTAGATTCTGTAGATCACCTTGGAGTTTCTATCTACTCAATGGCTGGTTTTCAATGAGCCCGTAAGGAATCGTTTTAAACACTTTTGGATTGCCCTTGAACGTTGGCGCTTCGTTCACTTGTTGCCAATCAAGCAGCATGATTGCCAATACGTTGCGATGTTCGCCGTACTCAAGGTCAAAGTCACCCGTTATAGACGGGATCATCCCGTGTTTTTTATCGATAGAAGCTTGGATCGCGAGTCGAGTTTTCTCTACAACCGGATCATCTTCTAGGCCTGCAAGTAGGAAGGTTAATCCAACCTCTGCAATCACATCTTCTTTCGCGCGCAGCAGGATGGTATCGATGTTTTCTCTAAAGTAATCGTAGATCCATTGGTGTTCTTGCTCGCTCACTTGATGTTGGTAGTATTCCGAGTCACCGAAGATCACATGTGTCATGCCATAGATCTTATTACCGTATTGCTGGCTTGAAAGCTTCTTGTCTTTGTCGTCTGGGTACGCTTTTTTGAAGGTATCAATGAACTCATCAACCACATCTTGCTCACCCAACTGACGCAGCCAGTAAACTTGATTTGCAAGCTGAGCCGCCCACGCTTTCACCATGTCTTCATTGGTCACGTAGCGAGAGAAGTCATAACGACGAATGATTTCACGCAGTTTGGCATCGTTCTTGTGTTCCAAGCCGTATTCATTTGCACGAGCCATAGAACCCAGCAGGTCGACACCTAGGTAAAGATACTCAGGCATGTGCTTGGTGATGTTGTAGCGTCGAACACTGCGTTCATCGTCGTCACCCACATAAGAAGCCACGCGTTTCTCTGAGTAGAGTACGATTTGTTCCATGGTGTGAACATCATTCGATAGGCGGCTGAGCTTGCTTGATACGCGCGCCATATCACTCCACACCGCGGCAGAATATTTGTCGTCTAATGTTTGTCGATACATACGCAAACCATAGTGACCCTCTTTGAATGCTGGCAGGGTGAAGAGTTGGCTTTCGTAGGTCGTGCGAATCAAATCGGCGGATTGTTTGAAAGATTGTTTTTGAGAGTAGAGAGAATCAGCTTGTGATTGAACATTTGGTACGCTTGTTGCGTGTATGTTAATACGCTCTTGTACGTTAACAGTCTGTTGCTCGTCAGAAGTTGCTTGTACTTGAAACGCTGCTGCGACAGAGGCAGATAACAAAGTGCACAGAGTGAGAGATTTTAGCTTCATGTTTGTAAGGTACCAAGCTGATTAATTGTAAGTATAAAATAACACTGATGAATCCTTTAATGTAAGGTTTGGGTCAATACAATGTAAGCTTTAAAAGGTTCATTAAGGTTTTTTGATTTATTAATCAGTGTAGTTAACTCACAGTGAAGTGATGAATCGCTCAATAATGAAATGAGACCCAACGCAAAGTGTGGATTTTTAACTGCGTGTCGGCATACTGAAAGAATTAGCCAGAAATGAGCCGATTTAAGGCAGTAAACAGAACAAAAGTGTTAGAGGTTCGTGAATGCCAAGTGGTTCTAGCAAGCAATTGCCTGCCAAATTATTATCTTTGTTGTTTTTCCTAGTGGTAGTGAGTGCTATCGAGTTTTTTCACGCCAAGGAATTAACCTATCTTAAAAATGAATCCTATTCAGAGGCAAAAAAGCAGCTCTCGATTATTCGATCCCGCATAGAAGCGACGATCGTGTCAGACATGTATATCCTCAATAATTTCTCGACTCTTGTGACCATTAACCCCAATGGAGATCAAAAGAGCTGGGATCAAATTGCTCAAAACATTATTCGTGACGGCTTCCATATTCGCTTGATTGGTCTTGCTGAAAACGATGTACTTAATTTCGTTTATCCAATGGAAGGCAATGAACAGATCCTCGGGATTGATTACCGTGACCACCCAAGCCAATGGGAGTCGGTAGAGATCGCGCGCAATATCGGCAATACCTTTATTGCGGGGCCATTTGACCTGTTTCAAGGTGGTCAAGCTTTGATAACGCGTACGCCTATCTTTAGAGATCCTCCCTTTAATCAAGACTATTGGGGCGTGTCGAGTGCCGTGATTGATCTCGATGCACTGCTGAAAGATGTGGGCATCGGCAAGATTGAGAAAAAATACGAATTGGCAATACGTGGAACCAACAGCGCCGGCAAAGAGGGCGATGTTTTCTATGGCAAACCAAGCGTCTTCTCGAATGCGTTTACGACAGAGCAGGTGAGCTTCCCTTATGGTGGCTGGTACCTTGCGTTGTCAGGCAATGAACATGTGTTGATGGATGTGCCTTGGTACCGTGTTCATGGGGTGAGGCTAGTGGGTTACACCCTAATGCTGACTCTAGCGGTTGCTTACATTATGATTTACAGGCTCTATCGCATTGCGGATAGCCGTTCAATGCATGATGAACTGACGATGCTACCTAATCGCCGTTACTTCATGTACAGCCTCAAGCAAGCGTTCAAAACGGTACAAAAGCAGAAAACCAAAACCTTTGCAGTGGTCAACATCGACCTAGATGCCTTTAAGGCCATCAATGATACCTATGGCCATGCCGCAGGTGACAAAGTCTTGATTGAGTGTGCGAAACGAATCAAGAACAAGCTGCGTACCTCAGATATTGTCGCGAGGATGGGCGGGGATGAGTTCCTCGTCCTGTTACCGCGCATTATCGATGAAGAACATGTGGCATCGATTACCAATAAACTGCAAGGCGCGATCTGCGAAACGCCTGTGGTTTATGAAACGCACTCTATTTATCTCAGAATCAGTGTAGGTTGGGTTGTTTATAACAATAGCTTCAACGATGTGGATGGCCTTTTAAAAGCCGCTGATGAAAAAATGTACGAGCAGAAGCGTCAGATAACCTCGACAGAATCTTAGTTGCGATTAGAATTTAGTTGCTGAATGTGGGGAAAAGCCTCAGAATACCGCGCTTTGCTCCGTATCAATCATCTGATCAGCAAAAGCTGTAGCAACGCCATTTTTACGGTGTTGCTCATACTAAATGTTATTCAACTGAGAAAATAATCTATGAGTTTTACCTCCCTTGGCCTTTCTGAACCGATCCTTAAAGCTATTGAAGCACAAGGTTACGATAAGCCATCACCAATCCAAGAGAAAGCCGTACCAGCTGTCCTAACGGGCAAAGATGTAATGGCCGCTGCTCAAACAGGTACAGGTAAAACTGCAGGCTTCACGCTACCTATTCTTGAAATCTTATCGAAAGGCACTCGCGTACGTCAGAATCAAGTTCGTGCACTCGTGTTAACTCCAACCCGTGAACTTGCTGCGCAAGTGAATGGCAGCGTAGTTAAGTACGGTATTAACTTACCTCTTACTTCTACCGTTGTGTTTGGTGGCGTGAAAATTAACCCTCAGATGCAAAAATTGCGTAAAGGTAGTGATGTGCTGGTGGCAACACCGGGTCGTTTACTTGACCTATACAACCAAAATGCAGTGCGTTTCGATCAACTAGAGATCCTAGTGCTAGACGAAGCGGACCGTATGCTAGACATGGGTTTCATCCGTGATATCCGTAAGATCTTGGCTTTCTTACCTAAGAAACGTCAGAACCTGCTGTTCTCTGCAACCTTCTCTGACGATATCCGTAGCTTGGCAAAAGGCTTGGTGAATAACCCAGTTGAGATCTCGGTAAGCCCTGCAAACTCTACGGCGAAAACCGTTGAGCAAAGCATCTACCCAGTAGATAAAAAGAAAAAGAGCGCAATGCTAGCGAAGCTAATCAAAGACAATGATTGGCGACAAGTGCTGGTATTCAGCAAAACAAAACACGGTGCTAACAAGCTTGCTCGTTTCCTTGAAGAGCAAGACATCACTGCTGCGCCGATTCACGGTAACAAGAGCCAAGGCGCACGTACCAAAGCCCTAGAGAACTTCAAAACGGGTAAGGTTCGAGTACTTGTAGCAACAGACATCGCAGCACGTGGTATCGATATCCCACAACTGCCTCAAGTGGTTAACTTCGACCTTCCTCATGTATCAGAAGACTATGTACACCGTATTGGTCGTACAGGCCGTGCTGGTGAAGTGGGTAAAGCTATCTCGTTGGTTTGTGCCGATGAAGTGGGTGAACTGTTCGGCATTGAGCGCCTGATTCAACAAGTGCTAGAGCGTCGTGAACTTGAAGGCTTCTCGCCAGTAAACAAGCTTCCTGAATCTCGTTTGGATACACGTCCAATCAAGCCTAAGAAGCCGAAGAAAGCGAAACAACCACGTGAACACGCAGACGGTCAACGTTCTGGTGACAACGCTCGTGGCCACAAGCCAGCAGGTAAGAACAAGCGTCACGTACCGGGTACTGGGTCTGCGCCAAAGCGTAAACCGACATCTGGTAAGAAACCTGCCGAAAATAACGCAACAGCGGGCGAAGACAAGTCTGTAAGAAACAACGGTAGCAACTTCAAGCGCGGTAGTGCAGGCAATAAGCCTTCTGCGAACAAAGCAGGTAACCAAAATACTCTAAGCAAGCCAAGCGGTGCGGGTAAAGCAAACGGTTCTGGCAAGCCAAAAAGCTCTGGTCAGTCAAATAATACAGGCAAGCCAGCAGGTAAACCTAAGAAGTCAGGTTACGGTGGCAGCTATGGCCCAAGCAAGTCATCGAACAAGCCAGCAGGAAGCAAGCCTTCGACTAACAAGCCGTCTCGAAGCCGTTCTAAGCCAGCTCCTCAGAAGTAATCTTTGCTGAGATATTGAAAGAGCAACGAACGAGAGTCGCTTTATAAAAAAGTGTCTCGTTGGCTAAGTTCTTTTTGTCATAGAAATCGAATAAACGCGAATATTGAATCTCAATGTTCGCGTTTTTTTATGCCTGTTATTTTGCAATTTGAGAGTGTGGTAGGTGAGGGTAAAACTGTTGAATCTATTGATAAATTGGACTTTAGAGCAAGAGTAACGAATCTTTAATGATTTTTTAATAACAACATAATCACTAGCGTTTTTGTGGATTTTTGCAATTTGCAATTCCAGTTTGCAAAACAAACAAGAATTTACGGCTAATACGTGTCCAGATGCGTAGTAAATACGTGTTTTAAAAGTTGGCACGTATGCTGCATTAGTAATGGTGACCCTTCTTAAGCCGAGGGTCACCTAGCCAACTGACGTTGTTAGTGAACCTTTATTGTTCACACAAAATATATGACCAATCACCCTTTTGTGATTGGTTTTTTTTTGCCTGAATTTTAGGTTCTATTTGTTTTATTGCTTTTTACTAATGGTCGTTGCTCGATAAAGCCAATCAGGCCAAATCAAAGCTAACCAGACAAAATAAGTAGAACACAATAATTGCTTATCATGCCCGTACCTCAATTGCTTTAACACTCACCACACTTTGAGTAACAGCTTGGTTGGCGTGGGCATTCTCCGCCTCTGGAGCAGATAAGCCTCGCCTCTGTCTCTATCCCACGTTCAATCCAATTTATATTTAGAATCTTAGCTATTGTCGTGAGATCTTTCTTGATGTTACGCGGTATTGCTACAGAGCCGCCATTGTTGACGCATGACGCCTTAAGCTGCTCCGCTATTTCTCTCGAATTACCACCTTGAGCATCAATCGCTGGGTTGAGATCTATACCAGCACACAAAACGCGATTGTTACCCGCTGGATCCGTCATATTGATGGATTCACAGCAGTAGATTCTTGGCTCATTACCCACATTCAAAATGGATATCTGAGCAGAGCTACCCGCTCGAGGTTCAGATAATCGACGGAACACAGCCCAATGTTGACATGGGTCAGCGACCGTTCTCATATTCCCCCAAGGCAGTGGAATCCCGTTCCCGCGGTATACCGCCTTGAGTTTCCCCGGTCCATAAGCATCAAAGTAGTGCCAGTGAGGGTAGGGCGATACTACCGTCATTCGACGCATCGCAACAGAGGGGGAAACCCCTGCTCTTTTGTGAACGTCGATTTCGTAACCAGTACGATCGAGCAGTTGTCTGAATGGGACTTTCGGGCATAACAGCGCGCCAGCAAAGAAGCTGGATTCAAAATCACGCCATGCCTGAAGAATGTCTTGAGAGTTGAGCTGGGAAGAGCCTGATACTTGGTTGTCGTCCCATGTGTTGTTATTGCCGACTGACAACACACTTTTTAATCCTTCTTTGCTATGCAAAATGCAATGGCCGATATAAACCGACAGGTCGTATTTCAGACGCGTAGGATACTCTTTAAGGATCTCGTTTAAGAAGATCGTACCTGGAGGTTCAAAAAATGAGGTCACTAACTGCTTGGCGTTGATGCCTAACTCATCGACCACGTCTTGCGGGGTGCGTGTCACCCAGCGGATATTGATTCCAAGCGTTCTAGCGATGTCTATGAGGTCTTCTACGCTGAGGTTGAGACGTTTTAGGCCAACTTCCTCAGCGGCACGCTCAAGGTCAGGGAAGTGGTTTTGATTGCTCTCTTGGTGTGCTCGAATCAATAGGTGTGCAAACTGGCGGCCAGAGATGCCGGTTTGTGACAACATCTCAGGTATCGCAATCTGCAGGATGTCGTTGGAGAAAAGAAAGCTAGGCTCGAGTGCCATACCACTTATCCCGCCGCGATTCCCTTTATCTGGAGCTATGGCTTGTTGTTCTGATTCGTCGTCGAGAAACCACGTAGGGTTCTTCTGAAAGACCTGCGCGATCACTTCCAGCATGTCGATGCTTGGCACCCGCTTTCCACGCTCAATCATTGAAAGGTAAGAAACGGAAGGCGCGTATTCTGGGTTGATTCTAATACAACGCGCAGACAGGTCTTCCATCGTTAAATGGTTACGCTTCCTAAGGTTACGTATTTTCGTACCTAAGAAATGTGACTGACGAACTAAACTTTTTGACAAGGCCATATTTGTAAAATTCACATTGTAAAATTTTTGTTGTGAAATTGTATGTAAAAAACCGCTAATCTACAAACTAAGCAATTCACAAAATGACAAATAAATTAAACGTTAGTTTGGAATAATTGCTCTAGGACACATTTTTGCGTTACAAATCGGTGGCTTTCACCGGACTGGTCAAGAGGGAAAGACTATGAATATGCTTACATTCGATAAAACAGAAATCCAAAAACAATCAAAGCCATTTATCGCTGAAGCTGTCTTTGCCGTGGAGACAATCAGCGCAAACCAGCAAACTGAAAAGCAAGTGAAAGCAAAGCAATTACTTGACCGTCTGTTCCCACTGGAGCATGGCTCACACCAAGATGTAACGAGCTACGTAGTCGATTACCGCCATATCATGGCTTACTTTAAAGATGGCCAACACAGCGGCCTTAAGCACCCTAAGCAGTTTGTGGCTTACATGGGTGAAAAGAGTGACCCAGACTCAATCTTGTTCCGTGATGGCAGCGGAAGCCACCTAGAAGTGATGTTTGGTTGTCACAAAGGGACGGGGTGTATTGAGCTAGTAGAGATTGATGATATTCAGTTAGAGTCGTGCACGACCTTCGGTCAATCTCCAACAGAAACAACGAGCTCTACATTGCATCAAGAAACTATCGCAGCAATGCGTCACTGGATCAGTCTAGTAAAAGGTGACGAGAAAGGAAAACCAAAAGCGTGCAGTGAAGATAAAGAGTTCAGAGCTAAGAGTGGTGAAGATTACTGCCTGAATTACTGCTTCCAGATTTAACGGTGACTCCTAAGTAACAAACCAGTTTACACAGCTAAAGAAAAAGCCCCAAAGGTAATGTCTTTGGGGCTTTCTAGTTTCAATACGAGCGACTAATGTGTGGAAAGGAGCATTGATTGCGTCTTACAAAGGCATTACTCGGTTACGGCCTAGTGACTTCGCTTCGTAAAGTAGCCTATCAGCACGCTCGATCAGCGACTGTGCTGATTCACCCGGTTCAAGTTCGGCCACACCAAACGATGCGGTGATATTACCAACCTGCTGACCGCTGCGGCGATCTTTGATCGACAATTTCTCGAGAGATCGACGGTTGGTATCAGCAAGCTGACGAGCAATACGCACAGATTTGTTTGGCACAATGAGTGCGAACTCTTCGCCACCGAAGCGATAAGCAGAAATACCTTCACGACAACTTAGTTTAAGTTTGCGAGCTATTCCTTTCAGAACCATATCGCCAAACAAGTGACCATAGGTGTCGTTGAAATTTTTAAAGTGGTCGATATCGAGAAGAATCAAACACAGAGATTGCTGTGCTTCACATAAGGTTTCTATATCGCGGTCGAATGAACGGCGGTTATACAGTGTGGTTGTGCTATCAAAAAGCGCGTCTTTCTGAACTTCGACAAGTTGGCTTTTCAGTTTGGTGATTTCTGACGTAGCTGAGTTCAGTTGCGAGTTTAAAAACTGAGTCGAGTGACGAATATGACGAGACTCAGAAACTAGCTGACGAACCAGAGTCATCACTTCATCGATAGATAAGCTTTCGTTATCAACACGAGCCAAATCCTCGAAGCTTTTGTCGATCATGTCAGAGAAAGCAGAGGTATCGGTCAGTGTGTCGTTCATCGAGTTCGATACTTCAGAAACTAACAGTTCTAAATTCGCACGAAGGTCATTGATATTGGTTTCGGATTTGCTGGCAACGTAATTGTTGTAAAGCTGTTCACCAACGGCAGGAGGGCAGATACCGTAGTGTTCTAAAATACCATCCATGTCTTGAGTTAGCTGTGGGATAGCATTGTCGACATAGGTGTACCAAAGTGCGTAATTTGCCGGTGTGGTAGACACTCTGTTCTTCATCATAAGAGGCACCGCTTTTTTTAGATTTGCGGTGGATTTCTGAAATTCGTCTTTCTTCATTATTTTTACTGCAGGTACCAAACTAACTAAAGCCACTTGTCGACAAGGTTAGCGGATTTCGAAGGTCTTTGCTTTAAAAATTATATAATTAATGGATGAGGGTTGGATAAATTACTCATTTTTATTATGAATATCGATTGCGTATTCATAACTTACATCTAATGGATTGTTCTTTAACCATATTTTTGGTTATTCATTTTGGAACATAGGTGAGGTTTTAGATGAAAAGCTCAACTCAATCTCTGGGCTGTGGTGTGCTGAAGTTTGGGAAGGTGATCTTAGCTTAGAACCTGTATGAACAATTGAAGTTGGAAAGTTGAATGAGGCAATTTGATTCGCAAGAGAGGGAGAGAATGAAGCGTGTAACTAAAGTATGGGAGAGGTGAGTATTTATGAGCAGACATAAAAAAGCGCCGATAAAAATCAGCGCTTTAAAATTCTTTTTAGCTAAAAGCTAATTATTGAGCAACAACGTTTGCTGCTTGTAGGCCTTTTTGACCGTTTTCAACTTCGAAAGAAACCTTTTGGCCTTCTTTCAGAGTTTTGAAGCCTTCAGAAACGATAGCACGGAAGTGTACGAATACGTCAGCGCCGCCGTTGTCTTGAGAAATGAAGCCGAAACCTTTCTCTTCGTTAAACCATTTTACAGTGCCAGTATTTGTGTTAGACATAATTTGTCCCTTATTCATAAATTTTCTAAATTGTTGATTGCATTACTGCAATGCGCTGATAATTGAATTATTTAATATTGCTAAGAAATAAGGAAAAACTACTTACAAAAACGGGTAACGATTTTACATGTTAATTTTTTACTATTCATCTAACTTAAATAACTCCGGCTAACAGAGCGAGAGCATGTTAACACAGTCTTTTGAGATGTACACACATTGATTGCGAAATCTGTGCTTTTTTTGTCATACCGTGCGAATGTACAAAAAATACACTGAATTAGTGATAGTTTTGTCGCTCCGCCAACACAACAAAAGGAAGCATCTCAACTTCCTTTTCTTCATTAGTATAGACGATATTAACGCTTGAAGTTGATATCTTCTGTTTGAGCTAAGTTAATTTTTGTTTTAGCTGGCTGAGTCTCTGCAATCACCTTACCGTGGCGCACTGAATACTGCACCGGTACTTGGCGACGCACTGCATCAAAGCCATTGTCAGCAGGAAGAATCAGTAGGCTACCTGGCTTACCTTCTTCGATACCGAAGTTGTCTTGGATGTTCAGTGTGCGAGCAGAGTTTTTGCTGATCAAATCAAGCGAGTTGTTGATTTGGTCGTAGCCCATAACCTGTGTTAAGTGCAGTCCCATGTGCAGAACTTGAAGCATGTTCGCTGTACCCAGTGGGTACCATGGGTCAAATACATCATCATGGCCAAAACAAACGTTGATGTTTGCTGCTAGCATTTCTTTTACACGAGTCACGCCACGGCGTTTCGGGTAATCGTCAAAACGGCCTTGTAAGTGAATGTTCACTAACGGGTTTGCTACGAAGTTGATACCAGACATCTTCAATAGACGGAACAGGCGAGACGCGTAAGCACCGTTGTAAGAACCCATCGCCGTTGTGTGGCTTGCCGTTACCTTTTCACCCATCTCAAATTTATGAGCAAGGGCTGCCAGTGTTTCAACAAAACGAGACTGCTCGTCGTCGATCTCGTCACAGTGAACGTCGATCAGACAGTCGTACTTGCGTGCAAGCTCGAACACGTAGTGCAGAGATTCAACACCGTATTCACGAGTGAATTCGAAGTGAGGGATAGCACCAATAACGTCAGCGCCGATCTTCACGGCTTCTTCAAGCAACTCTTTGCCGTTTGGGTATGAAAGAATGCCTTCCTGAGGGAATGCAACGATCTGAATGTCGACCCACTCTTTCATCTCTTCACGAACTTCAACCATTGCTCGTAACGCAACTAACGTTGGGTCAGATACGTCAACGTGAGTACGCACGTGTTGAACACCGTTAGCGATCTGCCATTTCAGTGTTTGCTTTGCACGAGATTTCACGTCTTCAATTGATAGCAGTTCTTTGCGCTCAGCCCAACGCTCAATGCCCTCAAACAAAGTGCCAGAGATGTTCCAGTTAGGCTCACCAGCGGTTTGAGTGGTATCTAGGTGGATGTGCGGTTCACAGAACGGTGTAACTGCAATGCCACCCTCAGCATCAAGGATGTCACCTTGATGATTGATTTGTGCGTCATTATCGAGAATGCGAGAAAATTGACCATTTTCAATCAGAATTTGTTTCAAGCCCTCTTGGTCTTGAAGTTTCGCGTTCTTGATTAATAAGGTTGTCATAGTGTGTCCTTAAGCGGCCTGAGATTTCAGAGCTTTTTTGTTCAATAGAGGATTAAGCACGAGGTAACTGATTGCACCACCTAACACTGCGTTCAAAGGAACAACGCCAGGAAGGAAGTGACCAGCGGCTACGCCTGTTGCTACCGCGATAATGCCAGCCCAATTAACGGTTTGGAACTCTGCATTTGCAAAATCTTTGTAACGTTTACGGTTCGCGAAGAAGTCAGCGATGATTACGCCACCAATTGGTGGAATCGCCAACGATAGGAAGGTTAGCCAACCTACGAAGTTGTTGTACAACCACAGCGCGAAAATCGTACCGATGATGCCGTTAATGATAGACATTGTAGTACTTGAGCGACCAGTGATGTTAGATAAACCAAGGCCAGATGCATAAAGTGCGTTTTCATTGGTTGTCCAGATGTTCAAGCCAAGCACGATGATCGCTGGAAGTAGCAACCCTTGTGCAATCATCACATCTGAAATGTCTGATTGGCCTGTTGCTGCTGCACCGGCTGCACCGAAGATAAACATCAGTGAGTTACCGATGAAGAATGCCACCATTGTGATTAATACTGCGCTCGCTGGCTTTTTACCAAAGCGAACAAAATCGGCCGTTAGCGTACCCGCACTAACAAATGAACCTACAACCATTGCTAAGGCCATTGAGAAGTCCATTGGAGTTTCTGGCTTAATCAGTTGTAGCTGTTCTAGTCCGCCAACGCTGTCTACCGCAGTCAATACTGAGTAACCACCTAGAATAGCAATCGCTGGAACAGCAATCGCTGAAAGCACCATTAGTGCTTTAATGCCGAAGTAGACCGTACCGGTCATCAAAAGGCCTGACACAATAATCAAAGTGTTGGTATCAATGCCCGTCGCTTTCTGTACTGGAATTGCGAACATCGCTACACCTACGCCAAACCAACCGACTTGTGTACCACCAAGTAGAGCAGAAGGAAGCCATGAGCCTTTTGTACCGAAAGAGAAACGCGCTAGGAGATGAGTAGAGAGGCCAGTAGATGAGCCGATGTAGCCAAGAAAAGAAGTGTAAATACCAAGAATTAGGTTACCGATGAGAACGGCGAGGAAGAAATCGTTGAATGAGAGGCCTGTCCCGAGTGAACCACCTGTCCACATACTTGCAGAGAAGAAAGTGAGTCCAAGCATTACCATGGTGAGTGAAGCGACTCCTTTCCTAGCCGATGTAGGAACCGGCCCTAGACTGTAGTTATTATCAGCAGCCATTTTTTACCTCCGCAAATGATCAAAATTAAAATTAACGGTCGCCGTATTGCAGGCAAACGTGCGCATTATGGTGATATAAATCACATAGTCAATGCTAATTTTGTCAATAAAGGCACTTGAGAATCAATTATCACCTTAAATCTCTTGTAAAACATAAGGTTATTTTCTTCATTTATTTCATGAAAATAAATAGAAAACGTTTTCTATAGTGTATTGAATATC
Organism: Vibrio sp. Scap24; assembly: GCF_013394185.1. Classification (NCBI taxonomy): domain Bacteria; kingdom Pseudomonadati; phylum Pseudomonadota; class Gammaproteobacteria; order Vibrionales; family Vibrionaceae; genus Vibrio; species Vibrio sp. Scap24. Next base: position 549,680 of record NZ_CP041333.1, read on the forward strand.
TGCTATCGATAGTTGGCTATGAATGTTGATTATTATGCGATTGAATGGGTGTCTGTATCGAGAGGGGAGCGGTTAGCCAAACGACAGGCAAAAAAATAGCCAATCGCAATAACCGCAATTGGCTTATATATTTTGTGAACAAGAATAAGGTTCACTAACAACGTCAGTTGGCTAGGTGACCCTCGGCTTAAGAAGGGTCGATATATACATTGCAGGTAGCGTGCCAACTTTAAAAGCCTTGAATATAGGCTGTTTAATAGCAATTTGGTGCGTATTTGGGCGTTTTATTCGCGTTTTAGAATCGCCCTGTTGCATTATGCAATTGCGATTTGCAATTTAATGCTACTGTAGGGTGATCTAAGTGGTGGTGATCTAGTGTCGTGATGAGATGAGATGAGATGAGATGAGATGGAAGGCGAGCACAGCGCGTTTCTGAGTTGTTTGTCTATGGACTCTTCCTACGCCTAAAAACATGGGATTCTAAGCAACTAAGCAACTAAGCAACTAATCAACCAAGTTAAAAAGCCCGTGCGATCTGAGATCACACGGGCTTTGTCTTGTTTTGCCTATCAGGTGTATTAGATAGAGTAGAAGAAGTACAGCTGAGACTTCATTCGAATGATGATCCCGCGTATTACATCTAGGAACGCCATGAAGCTAATCGGCTTCTCACCACTTACCCATGCTAAACCGACAGAGCCGACAGGAATATCGTAACCTTCTGCTTCATCGATCTTTAAACGCACAAAGTGGTGCTTGTTCTGAAGGTTTCGACCTGTGGTGACACGCACCTGTTCATCGATACCGAGCAAGCTCGCCTGTGCTTCACCCGTCGCCTCAACAATGCCTTCTACGGTTGCCGAGAATATCTTGCCAGGGTAAACCGCCGTCGCAAACTCTGCAGGTTGACCAACTTTGATGTTACGAATCGCTTGGTGGTTAACTCGCATCAACACGTACTTTTCTTCGGTGTACATTTGAATACGAGGCATCATTGAAACACGCTGACCTTCACGAAGAATAAAGTTAGTCACAAAGCCATCCGTCGGAGCGGTGACTTTGGTGCTGTTCAGGTCCCATTGTGCTTGAGCCAATGTCGCTTTCGCTGAGTCCACCTCTGTTTGTTTTTTACTAACGTTGGTTTCGGCTTTGTGAATGTCGAGCTTTGCGTTTTCTGCATCGACTTCTTTCTTGCTCAGTTGAGATTCCAACGTAGTCACATTGTGAGTCGCCAAATCTACCTTCGCCGTTTGTTGGTCGATGTCAGTTTCAGTAATCGTGTGTTGTACGACACTGTTTTGCTTCTGGTAACGATCAAGCGTTTTCGATTGCAGCACTAAGTCTGTCTTCGCTGACTCAATTTGTGCAATTGAAGCTTTGATGTCTTCTAGCGCCGAACGATAGCTGACTTTAGCAATGCTGACTTCTTGGCGAGCCGTGTCTAAAGCGACCTCGGCGGACTCGAGTTGAACACTTGCTTTGTCTCTTGCAATCACATATTTGGTGTCGTCAATCTCATAGATCAGTTGTCCTTCTGTCACATCTTGGTTGGGATGGATATGGACTTTCGTTGTTTTGCCCGACACATTGGTAGAGTCTGGACGCAATTGAATGTGCGGAGACTGAACAACCGAACCGCCCGATAAATCCATCGGAGTAAAGTTGAGTAGGCCGACCCATACAAACAATAACCAAGATGTACCACCTAGGTACGCAAATGCTTTGGTACCTTTATTCCAAGGCATACCAACCAATCTGAGTAAATAAATGAACAGTGCCCAAATGGCTAAGCCTTCTAACATGCTTGGCTCTCCTCATCTTGCTTTTCGGTCGTTGCCTGTTCCTTCGGTGCAGCCGGAGATTTCCATGTGTCTCTTAGGTTGATGATGGCTTTTTCCATATCAACAAATGCCAAGATTACTGCGAGTACCCATACCCAGTGCCATACAAAGCCAATCCATGTTAATGCGGTAATCAATCCGAGCTGATGATGATCTTTACTGTGAGCTTTATTGATTGGTAATTCATGCACACGCCAGAACCCGTAACATGCTGCTGCGATGGTTGCGACCAACACTACGCCAGCCACTACATGTAGTGCAGTATCTGCGCCTGTTCCGACAAATGGGACACTAAGTAAACTCATTGATAAACCCTAGATTAAATTGAGCGCCGAGTGTGATTGATATCAGATTTATAGGTTGCAAATTTACTAATTACTTTAATAATGAATCTTATATGATTTGATCTGTATTTTGGATTTCGAGGCTTGGTAGCAAATGAACAATTGTAACTTCCTAAGAGCACTAGGAATTTTAGGTGTATATCAGTATGCGGCGGCCAATCGTGACTTAGATATGGACTCTTTGGGTATTCCAAAGTCAGTATTTGCTAACGCGATGAACTTGATTCCAGTGAATGAAGTGGACCAATGGTATGGCTTACTCGAACAGAAAACCCGCGATCCCGACATCATTTTGAAGTTGGCTGATAGGGTAGATATTGAGAAGTTAGGGCCACTGGCGAACTGGTTTTTCTCTGGTCATGATCTTGCTTCAGCGATTCGTCGAGTCAATATCGGGTTGCACTGTTTACAGTCGGGGGCTTTCTTGTATGGCGCGCAAGTTGGGACACTCATTAAATGGTGTTATGACAACCCTGAGTATTCTGAAGTTGGTAAAGTACATGACTCAGTGCGTATAGCGATTTTTATGATGAAGATCCTAAGGCGTTATTTAGGGCCTGACTTCAAACCAGCAGCGGTGTCCATTGCAGGGTATCGTGAGAATACTGAGCTTTATCACGAGTATTTTGGGTGCAATATCCAATGGGGGCAGCCTCGCACAGAGGTTTGGATTCCAAGTAAACTGAGGTTATCCATTAATCAGTCTCCGGCAGCAGGTAAAATGAGCTTGGCGATGAATTTCCACGATTTAGACAATTATCTCAACATGCCAGATGCAGGTGATGAACATAAGGTCACCTATGAGATGATCAATTACAGTCGTCACTTTGGTTTACCAACATTGCACAAGGTTTCCAGCTTATTAGGGCTCTCTGAGCAACAGTTTCAACGCCGTTTGCATAAGTTGGGTGTCAACTTTTCCACCATCATGGGTTATGCACTGAGTAATGTCGCCGTGGAACTGTTGAGCTATAAACTCCCGGTCGAAGAGGTCGCGAAACGCTTAGGCTACACCAATGTGGCCAGCTTTAATCGAATGTTTAAAAAGCACCGAGGTTTAACGCCGAAGCAATATGTCGAGCGATTTTGGACGGATCTATAGGCTACGTTGTTAGGCCAAGCTTCGTTTTTGCAATAAACCTGATAAGTAAACTGCAGCCCAAGTGCTCAGAATGAAAGGTGCTGTTAATGGCAGCAGTGCCAAGGTGTGAAAACCTAGGGTAATAAGGCAACTCAACAGGATACCTAAGATGACGAATGGCCAAGCTATTCTTGGGTTAAGAATCAGAGCTAAGGTAGCAAGAATCGCGTTGTAGCCATAAAGACCTTGCTTGATCAGTTCGTTGTCAGCGCCAATCAAAGAGCTAAATAGGGTACTGATCAACACCGCAAGCAGCATCCAAACTGCGTGCTTGAAGTTGTTCAGTACGATTGCGACCAAGACAACCAATCCGGAAAGCTCATTATTGATAAAACTGACTTGGCTGATCCCTTTTAGCATGCTCACCACAAACGTTGGTAAGTAGTTTTTCACATCAGTACCGATATCAATGAGTGGCATCAACGCTATGCTGGATGTCGAAAATGCTGAAAGCTCAAAGGTCGATTGGAGTGTATAAATTACCCACGAGGTGATAACAAAGGCGCAGGTGTAACCGCGGTACTTTTTAAAGCTAAACACTATCTTAGCGATTGGTACGGTGAGTAGGGCACCGAAGACCGTCACAACAGCCAGTATTGGGGTGACTCCAAAGAAGTTACCAATGAACAAACCGATCAGTGCGCCATTTAAGGCATACATACCACTATTAAGATCAAGAGTTGGTTTGTTATTAATGCTGTTATGGATATAGCGAGCTAATGTGTAACTGCAACTGGCACCAAGTAAAGTAAGACAAGCCAGTGGAATGGACTCAATAGAGATAGCTAACAGTAACAGAAGGGATGTCACGACAGATGGTGTGAAATAGACTTGCCCAATACCATTGAGCAAGCCTTGAAGTGGAAGAATGTCCTTATTCGTGTTCATCATCTGGCGACAGAATTTCATTATGTTAAATTTTTGATACGCCAGATTGTATACAACTATTCTTGGTTGACCATCTTCGTGTGTTAATTCTGATACCAACGTTCACCATAGGCTTGTTGGTAATCTGGCTTTTCAATGAGCCCTTCCTGTTCTGGTACGGTTTCTAGTGGCCCAACAACGGTTCGGTAAGGCAATACGCCAGCCCAAACGGGAACGTCCATATCAGCCTTATCATCGTTCACACCATGCTTACCAATTTTTACCGATGCTTCGGTTAACGGAAGCGCCAGTAGCTCGGTGGCGGTGAGCTCTTTTTCGTTACTCAGCCTAACCTCATCGGTTCTACCCGGTGCTATCTGCTCAATGAAGATGTTCAACAAGCGATCCTTTTCTTGGTTGTCATCAATGGCTGAAAAAGAGCCGAGTACCACTGCAGAACGATAGTGCGCACTGTGATGAAATGCCGAACGAGCCAACACCCAACCATCGAAAAGGGTGAACGTTAAACAGGTTGGTTCTCCTTTCTTTAATCCTTTCAGCAAGCGACTGTTTTTAGCGCCATGAATATAGACCATGTCATCCACTCGCCAAGCAAGCATAGGGATAACCATCGGGCCGTGTTCGCCTTGCAATGCAATGTGTGCGATTAAGCTCTCATCAATGATCTGATGCAGTTTCTCTTGTTCAAATACGGCTTTGTGAGCCCCTTTCTTAATCGTTGTTCTTTTCGTGTTAGATAACATAATCGCTCCTTAATCATTGCCTTTTGATTAATGTAGCGATTAACTGGTCTATTAAATAGAGCCACTTTTAAACACTATTTGGATCCAGTTATGCAGCCTATTGATGTCGGTGACCTACAGTTAGATGAGCAACACGATACGCGCCAAACCGCCTTGTTTCATGCGATCCGAGAGAAGATCGTTCAAGATTTATGGAGCAAAGGCAGTAAGTTACCTTCAACACGTAAGTTGGCTGTAGAACTGTCGGTAAGTCGAAATACGGTGATCTATGCGTATGAACAGTTAGTGACGGAAGGCTACATCGAGAGCCGACAAGGCTCGGGCTTTTACGTGTCGGTTGAACAGCCGGAGCATTTTCTCAGTTTGTCTCAATCGAGCAATATTCAGAGTTCACATGACTTGAGTACAAAGCCTGATGCATCAAGTGGCGCGAGAGTGACACCCAATGACATCAACCGCAGTTTTGCGCCGGGTATCCCTGATCTGGATGCATTCCCGTTTGCTAAATGGCAGAGACTGTTGCAACGTCATGCTACGCGGCAGAACATCGCGGGGAATCAAGATGTTCAAGGCAGTTTAGCTTTGAGGGAAGCACTCAGCGGCTACCTCGCAAGTAGCCGTTCGGTTCGTTGTCATGCTGATCGAATTATTATAACTGCCGGTGCTCAGCAAGCTATTTCGATAGGTTTAATGGCGACGTTAGCGATGGGTGACAAAATCCTCGTTGAAGAGCCAGGTTATCGACAGGTGCATAAAATTATCGATCTGTTAAAGCTCGAACTGGATGGTGTGCGTGTTCGTGAAAAGGTCGGTCTTGATATTGAAAAAGTGCTTTCCAGTAACGCTAAGGCTTTGTATGTCACCCCAAGCAATCAATACCCAATGGGGACAACACTCAATACCGAGCAACGCCTTAAACTGATTGATTGGGCCAACAAAAACCAGTCCTGGATTATTGAAGATGACTACGACAGTGAGTTTCAGTTTGCACATCGCCCTTACACCAGTATGCAGGGCTTGGCGGGTAAACTCGGGTTTGATGGCCGGATTATCTATGTTGGTTCACTGAGTAAAGTCATGTTCAACGGCCTGCGCTTAGGCTACTTGGTTGTGCCTGAACATTTGGTGGCGAGATGTCTCGAGATTAAAGACGCACTCACAGGAGATACCGCCGCACATACACAAGAAGCATTGGCTGACTTTGTTCATGAAGGCGACTTACTGAGACATATCAGAAAGATGCGTCGCTCATACAAACTCAAGTATGAAGCGATGATAGAAGCCATTCAAAGTGAGTTTCACGGTGATCTTGAAGTGATCAGTCAAGCTGCAGGGTTACATGTGACTGTGAAGTGGTCGAACGGAATATCAGAACAGGAATGGAGTCGAAGAGCTGAACTTGAGAACATCATCATTCGACCGTTCGATTTCTACGAATACGGTTCAAGTGATGAGCGAGATTGGAGTGGGGCGGTACTGGGCTTTGGTAATATCCGCTTGAGTGACATAAAGCCGAAGATCAAACAGATCGCTCGGCTTTTTTATCAGTGATATTGGTAGAGCTTGCTTACAACTTGTCGATAGAAACAGTGGGTTTACCCAACCACTTCTTCCAAGGGAGTGACAATGTCACAAAAATGGTCACCGCATACAGCATCGACCAACTTAGGCAGATAAACACCAAAGTACAGATAACCAATGAAACCATTGCTGTGTATCTGGAAATGCCAGTTAATAATCGGCAAGCCGCCAACATCGCAAGCAGGTAAACAAGAACAAAAATACCGTTGGCGAGTTTAAGAAAGAATTCGAGATCCAAGTTAGATAACTCGCCAATCACACATGAGATAAGCGCGATAAAGCCAATCGCTAAAGTTGGGTAAAGAGGCACACCACGACGGTTAAGTTGCGCCATTTTACTTGTCGGGCTGTGCTGGCGCGCTTGAGCCCAGATCATGCGAGACAAGCTTTGGGTATATAGGTTTAGGCTGGCAAAACAAGCAAAGAAACCCAGTACACTGATGACCGTTTTGAAGCCGTTGCCAAACAGTTGCTCTGTCACCCACGGAATCGATGTCGCATCAAATTCAGCGGACCCATAAGCCCCAAGTTTAAGAATGACCACTGAACAAGCCCAATACACTAGGCCTGCGACGAAACAACCCGCAATGATGGCGATTGGAAAGTCGCGCTGTGGATTCTTAAATTCCTCTCCCATGTGAGCAAAGGCTTCTATCCCGACAAAGCACCAAAACATGACTGCCAATGCCGCGCCGATAGACCACATAGAGTCTGATGAGATAGCGGGAATCGTGACATCTGCAACGGTGATATCTGCTTTCCAAACAAACGCACTGACCAAGGCAAAAATTGACAATGCAATCACGGTTTGTAGGCGGCCAGAAGACTTACTGCCCATCAAGTTGACGGCAATCAGCAGGGCTACAGTAAAGGATTGAGCACCAAGCTGTGTGTCGAGAGGCGAAGGTAACAGTTGTTGAGCAAAGCCGCCCGCTAATGCAATCGCAGCTGGAATGCCGACAGGAATAACACTCACAAACAACCAAGCAACACTGGTTTCTAAACGCTCGCTGAACGCTTGGCGTACAAAATAGGCGGTGCCACCTGCGTTGGGGTAGCGTTTTCCTAAGGCAGCAAAGGTAAGGGCGATTGGGCAAATGGCGATAAACAAGATTAACCATGCCAATAGCGACAACTGACCTGCGATACCTGCAGCGATAGCGGGAATCATAAACAGCCCAGTACCCAGCAAGGTCGTAGAGAGTTGTCCAATTCCGGACATTAGCGTGATTTCTTGTTTGAGTTGTGTCATTCGCTCTCCTAGCTTTTGGTGCTTATTCTGGGATGGGTAATACTCAGATTGAAAGCATACATTGTCGACATCAATAATACAGCTAGCGAAACGTCGTAAGACACCGCCATTTTGACGGTATTAATCCGTTTAAGCGTGAAAATGTCGGTTGCCATAATGGCTGTTATAAGTCGGAAAGTTGTGTCAAATTAGGCGTTATAAATAGAACAATAAGTGGAAAGAATCAAAAGCATGGATAAATTTGATCGCCAGATTTTGGATATTCTCAAAACCAATGCACGATGCTCAGTGAGCGATATCGCCCGAGATGTGAGCCTCTCGCGCTCGGCAGTGAATGCCAGAATCAAGAAGTTGGAAAGCGACAAAGTGATTACCGGCTACTGCGCTCAAGTGACAGAGCCCAATCAAACGAAGAATGTGTGCGCTTATATTTTGCTGAAGTTCGACATGTCGAGCAGCGACCATAGTTGTGAATCTTACGCGCAACGAATCGAGAGCATTGATGGTGTGCAATGGTGTCACTCGATCAGCGGTGAGACAGATATGATGCTGTATGTTGAAGTAGAAAGCATGGAGCGTTTGAATCAAGTTCGCGACCAACTGCAAAGCTATCCAGATCTGCGTCACCTAATGACTCATACTGTGCTGACCGAGTTTTTCAACAAACTGAATCCGACGGTACATTCATGTTAGGCAATATTAATTTAAACCTACTGCGTTCACTGCATGTGCTTCTTGAAGAGTGTCATGTAAGCCGCGCGGCTCAGCGTCTGCACATTACACAATCCGCGGTGAGCCGCCAGCTTAGTCAGCTTAGAGATTTGTGTGGTGATCCTTTGTTGGTTCGTGATGGCAACAAATTGGTTCCTACCAATCGTGCTCTGCAGCTTAAAGACAAGCTCGATGACTTGCTTAGTGAGTTTGACCACCTGTTAGATGATAAGCCATTTGAGCCGCAAGATTGGCACGGTGAGTTGGTGTTGGCTTCGAGTGATTATGTCGCTCAGTACATTCTGCCTGTGATTGTGGCTGAAGTGTCCGCCGAAGCGCCGAACATTAATTTGGCGTATCGATTGTGGCAACCAAACTACCTTGAAGCGCTCAATGAGTCGGGTATTCACTTAGCTTCGAGTATGTTTCCTCAAAAGCCAGACCACGTGTCGAGCATGAAGCTTGGTGAAGATAAGTCTGTGTGTTTGATGCGCAAATCCCACCCCTTGGCTCAACAATCGGCTCTGAGTGCACAAGACATCGTCAATTATTCGCATATAAAGGTGACGGGTGGTGGGGACAAAGACAGCTACGCAGACATTGCTCTAAAGAAACAGGGTCTTAAGCGTCGAATCGCCCTGCAGGTTCCGTTCTTTTCATCGGCGGGTACAGTGTTGATGCAAGATGATTACCTGATGATTGTGCCGGAACACATTGCCTACAACCTAGGTCGACACCTTGAAACGACTTACTTCTCTTTGCCGTTTGATACGGAGATGCACACCTATTGGTTAATGTGGCACCCTAAGTATGACAACGATTCTGCTCACAAATGGGCGCGAGAAAAGGCATTCCAAGCTATGCAGAAATCGAGCTACAATATCAGTATGACTTAAAATCATAGGCATGATGATAATCTTTGATTTCAAATGATACCTTTGGCGAATTATGGTGGCTAGCAAGTAAAGGCGTTCAGTCGGAACGTATGGTTTTATTAGGAATGGAATGATGACAGTAACAATTTGGTTTTCTTTATTAGCTATCTGTTTGTTGGGTGCTATGTCTCCGGGCCCAAGCTTGGCGATGATCGCTAAACACAGTTTGGCTGGTGGCCGTATCAATGGTCTTATCGCAGCTTGGTCACATGCCGCTGGTATTGGTATTTATGCCTTCGCAACCATCGTGGGTTTAGCAGTGCTACTAGAACAATCGCCAATGCTATTTAAAGGGATCAGCTTGGCGGGTGCTGCGTATTTACTTTACCTTGGTGTGAATGCGTTGCGTTCGAAAGGTGGGGTAGCAGCGAAATTAGAAGCGGGTGAACAGATGAGCTACATGCAGTCAGCTCGCGAGGCTTTTTTGATCTCTATCTTGAGCCCAAAGATCGCGTTGTTCTTCATCGCTCTGTTTAGCCAATTCGTAGCCTTAGGTAATGAGCTCAGTAATCAAGTGATCATTGTTTCAACACCGCTGATTGTTGATGGTCTTTGGTACACCTTCATCACCTTGGTGCTATCGAGCCCATTGATCGTTGAAAGAATCCGTTCTAAAGCGCAGCTGATTGACCGACTTTCTGGTGTGGTTTTGATTCTGCTTGCTGTCCGTGTGGTGTGGACGATCTAGCGGCCACTCATATTCCGACAAAATACGATATCCATAAAAAAGGCTCATTAGACGTTATCTAATGAGCCTTTTTAGGTTTTTATCGAGTAGGTTTTTATCGAGTGAGCTTTAGCCTTCCGAGTTCAGAACTTCGTCTAGCTTTTTCATCGAATCTGAAAAGTATGGGTTGTAGGTTAAACGCGCATGGTTTTTACCTTCTTCGCGATATCCCCATGCTGAGTACCATACTTCATTGGTGGCATTACACTGTTCTTCAAAGCCTTCAGCCTGACCATTCGAGCAGATCTTCTCGCTGCCATTGATGCCGTAGTACGGATTGTTTGGCGAGAACAACAAGCCCATGTGCGAACCGTTTGAGATGCGTTGTTCAGGGATCTTCATGCTGTATTGAATTGCACGAGGATCGTCGAGTGTGGTTTCCCCTTGCCAAATCAATACGTTGTTTGGGTTTGGCATAGACTCAGTAAACGCCTGCTGAACATAGCTAGTATCAATCACACTGTCGCCTTCACTCATCATAATGAACACTGGCTTGTCGAAGAGTTTATCTTGTAAGTCTTCACGAACCACTTCTGAAGTTTCGTAATAAACCGAAGCTCCGTTCATTGGCAGCGAGTTGTAACGCAGTACATTGTCCTCAGGATCTTGATCGGCCCAAGTGACAAAGTAGCTCGCTAGCCCTGCATATTGAACCGCAGATGAGCTCGGTTGAAATGCAGGAGAGAACAGCAGCAATCCTGAGATCTTAGGATCATTCATCGCTTGTGACGTTACAAGGTTCGCACCGGTTGAATAACCTCCCAACCACACAGAGTCATACTCTTGTTCGAGTAACTTAGTATGGTGAGCCACCACGCCTTGCCAGTCTTCCAAGCTTGGCTGCATCAAATCACCGACACGGCTGCCGTGACCTGGTAGCAATACCGTTCTCACTAGGTAACCTTGCTCTGCTAAGTGCGTAGCGATGTCTTTAAACGAGTAGGGTGAATCCCCCAATCCGTGAACCAATAGAACGGCCTTTCCGTTAGGTGCGGCAGGCTGATACTCAGTCGGAGAATTGAGTTGGATCTCCAATTGCTTGTCTTCGGTCATGAACACACGGTTTTTCAGTAACCAATCTTGAGTGTCATTTACGTAGGCATCAAAGCTGTCTTGCTGATATTCAGGCAAGTCAGGAGAGGTTTCGTAAGCTGGGGCGATGGTCTCGTTGGAGCAACCAACGAGACTTAAAGTCGTTAGGGCGAGTAGCGTTAGAATGGTCTTGCTATGCATTTTTTAGTGTTGTCTCTATCGTTTTTGTCTTGAAGCAAAAGCTTAGACTATTTTCTGTTTGAAAGGTCTTCGTATTCACCTTCAATCACACCGGCATCACTGGTTGATGACTGACGAGTGTTCATATGAGCTGCGAAGCCTTGTTTCTTCATTTGATTTTGAATGCGCTTGCCAGTAATTAAAGCTGCAATAGCTAAAGGAATAGCAAGGATCAAGCTTGTGAATAGCGCTAAAAGGCCAGTAAACAGCGCAACAATCGTAACTAAGATATTTTTCATATTCATTCCTCTTTTTCTATGTTGTTACTTTATCGCTTCTATTCTGAACGAAACATGAACGCCGTTAAATAATTACTGAGAGTCACTATGACACGGGTGTGTTGACTTTGGGTGTGTAAATGTAGTCATAAACACGCACTAAAAATATGGAATATAGTCAAGTTCTTTAAAATCAATGAGTTAAAAGTTGGCACAGTTGATGCTCTATAGGGTTTGGAATAAGTCACTGTAAGCAAAGTACTTACAGCTAATAAAAATTACTGGAGCCCCTATATGTTCTGTATTCAATGTGAACAAACCATTCAAACACCCACTGTAAAAGGCTGTTCTTTCGCACAAGGTATGTGTGGTAAAACTTCGGAAGTGTCAGACCTTCAAGATGTGTTGGTGTATTCTCTTCAAGGTGTTTCTTTTTGGGCAAATTTAGGTCGCACTTGCGATGTTATTGATACTGAAATTGACGAGTGGGCACCAAAAGCGTTCTTCGCAACATTGACCAACGTTAACTTCGACCCTGCTCGTATCATCGAATTTGCACAGCAATCTCACGAATTTAAACAGCGTTTAGAGCAAAAAGTTCGCGCTGCCGCGACTTTAATTGGTTTCGACATTCCAGCGCTTTCTCCTGCCGCGCAGTTCAATCTACCAACGGATTCTTCAGAACTCTTGGCACTTGCACCACAAGCAGCAGTTAACCGTGGTCACGACTCTCAACACGAAGACGTGATTGGTCTTCGTCTTCTTTGCCTATACGGCTTAAAAGGTGCAGCGGCTTACATGGAGCATGCTCGTGTTCTTGGTCAAACGGATGATGCAATCTTTGCTGAATACCACGAAATCATGGCTTTCTTAGGTACTGATCCAACCGACCTAAAACAGTTACTTGATACATCAATGCAGATTGGCTTGATGAACTACAAAGTAATGGAAATGCTAGATAAGGGCGAGACAGATACATTCGGTCATCCACAACCAACAACCGTGAATGTGAAGACTAAGAAGGGTCACTGTATCCTTGTTTCTGGTCACGACCTTCACGATCTAGAAAAGATCCTTCAACAAACCGAAGGCAAAGGCATTAACGTTTACACCAACGGTGAGATGCTACCTGCGCACGGCTACCCTGAACTGAACAAGTACCCACACCTTGCGGGTAACTACGGTAGCGCTTGGCAGAATCAACAGAAAGAGTTCGCTAACTTCCCTGGCGCAATTGTGATGACGTCTAACTGCCTGCTTAACCCAGATGTTGGTGCGTATGCTGACCGTCTATTTACACGTAGCATTGTGGGCTGGCCGGGAGTTGCTCACCTTGAAGGCGACGATTTCAGTGCGGTAATCGATTGTGCGCTTGCACAAGAAGGCTTCAAGCATGACGAGATCGAGCAAATGATCACGGTCGGCTTTGGTCGTAATGCATTGATGGAAGCAGCACCTGCGGTTGTTGAACAAGTGAAAGAAGGCAACATCAAACACTTCTTCCTTGTGGGTGGTTGTGACGGTGACAAATCTGAGCGTAGCTACTACACAGACTTCACAGCTCAAGCGCCAGAAGATTCAGTTATCCTAACGCTTGCATGTGGTAAATTCCGTTTCAATAAGAACCAATTCGGCGACATTAACGGTATTCCGCGTCTGTTAGATGTTGGCCAATGTAACGATGCTTACTCGGCGATTCAGCTTGCGCTTGCACTGTCTCAAGAGTTTGACTGTGGCATCAACGAACTACCACTAACGCTGGTTCTATCTTGGTTCGAGCAAAAAGCGATTGTTATCCTGCTAACTCTGTTCGCACTGGGTGTGAAAGGTATCTACACAGGTCCAACAGCGCCTGCATTCCTAACAGAGAACCTACTAAAGATTATTCAAGACGAGTTCGACATGCGTTCTATTTCAACGCCAGAGCAAGATCTTAAAACAATCTTAGCGGCTTAATGTAAGCCCACTCCCAAGCCAAGCCCCGTTGTTGCTGTTCTCTTCGAACGTGCAGCGGCGGGGCTTTTTAGATTTAATTCTTTAGTATCAGTAAGGTGTGTGAACTATGTATGCATGGTCGGATAGCGATTCAATCAATTTAGTGTGTTTAAAGAAATGGCACGAGACGCCAGATACGGTCAGCTTTGAGCTTGGCAGTATTCCACAAGACCTACATTTCAATTTTAAGCCAGGCCAGTTCATCACCTTGGGCTTGGATATGCCGACAAAAACCGATTACCGCGCTTACTCAGTTGCTTCTTGTCCTGAAGACAATCGTTTGAAGCTGACAGTTAAGCGTGTTGAAGGTGGTTTAGTGTCTAACTTTATTGTCGATGAACTTGATGAAGGCGATGAGGTTTCTGTTTTAAAACCTGCTGGTGGCTTTAACTGTATTGATTGCATGCCGACTGAGAGCAAAAAGGTAACGTTAGTCAGCGCAGGTTGCGGAATCACTCCAGTAATGGCGATGGTGAAATATTGGTTGTCTCAAGATAGCGAGATGGAGATAGATTTCGTCCATATGGCGCGCAATAAGCTTGAGACTATCTATTTCGAAGAGCTTCACCAGCTCGATGAAGCGTATGATAACTTCAACCTCAAGTTGCTGCTTAAAGATAACCAAGGCACTACAGCGCCTCAAGGTCGACTGGACAAGAACTGGTTGGTGAAACTGAGCCCAGACATCCTAGACAGAACCGTCTACCTTTGTGGTCCTGTTGGCTTTATGCAAGACATAGAAAGCTACCTGAAAGAGCTTGAGTTCAACATGGACAACTTCTATCAAGAAAGCTTTACGCCTGCTACTCAGAATGCTCAGTCAGAAGAATCATCAGTCGAGGCTTCTGGTGATACGAATAGTGCCGTTAAGGTATTTGTTCCAACGTTTGGCAAGGAAGTGGAAGCCGAGGCGGGTACGCCATTAGCAGACTCTTTAGAACAAGCAGGTGTGCCAATTATTATCGCGTGTCGCAGCGGAATTTGTGGCTCGTGTAAATGCAAAGTGACCAAAGGTTCTGTGGAATCTAGCAGCCAAGAGACTCTTACAGCAGAAGAGATTGAACAAGGGTACGTATTGGCGTGTTCAAGCACGATTCAGTCGGATGTTGAGGTTGAGTTATAACAGATATGAAGGGTTAGCGAGGCTGGATGTAAAAAGGCCACCTAGATCAGTTAGAGAGAGCAGATCTAAGTGGCAACCCTTTTGTTTATACGGGGGAGTAAAACAGAAGGGGTTGCGAAGCCTGAAACAGGCTTCGCAGATATAGTTATTATGTTGTGGAGCTGATTGCGCTGTGTTAGTTATAAGATCGAGATCTTAAACCGCTGGGTAAGTCTTGTAGCGAACACCCATCATCTGTTCCATACAGTGAACAACTTGGCAGCTGTAGCCAAACTCGTTGTCGTACCAAATGTAAAGAACAGCGCGGTTGTCTTGCGCGATAGTTGCAACACCGTCAACGACACCTGGGTGGCGAGAACCAACCAAGTCGGTAGATACAATCTCAGTTGAATCGGTGTAATCAATTTGAGCTGACAGAGCAGAAGACAGCGCCATTTCACGTAGGTATGCGTTTAGCTCGTCTTTGTTCGTGCCTTTCTCAAGGTTTAGGTTTGCTACTGCCATTGAAACGTTTGGCGTAGGGACGCGAATCGCATTACCCGTTAACTTACCTTCCATCTCTGGCATCGCTTTTGATACTGCTTTTGCTGCACCTGTCGATGTTAATACCATGTTCAATGAAGCAGCACGGCCACGACGGTCACCTGAGTGGAAGTTGTCGATTAGGTTTTGGTCATTAGTGAATGAATGAACCGTTTCTATGTGACCAGATAGAACGCCAAACTTGTCGTGAACCGCTTTCAATACTGGTGTAATCGCGTTGGTTGTACAGCTTGCTGCAGAGATGATTGTGTCTTCTGGTTGAATCACATCTTCATTCACACCAAACACAACGTTTTTAATGTCGCCTTTGCCAGGTGCAGTAAGAAGTACTTTGCTAGCGCCGTTACAAGCAACGTGTTGGCTTAGGCCTTCAGCGTCACGCCACACACCAGTGTTATCAACAACTAATGCGTTATCAATGCCGTAAGCGGTGTAATCGACTTCTTCTGGCTTGTTTGCGTAGATAACTTGGATGAAGTTACCGTTAACGATGATCGCTTTGCGTTCTTGGTCTACCACGATGCTGCCGTTAAATTGGCCATGCACTGAGTCACGACGTAGCAGGCTTGCGCGTTTTTCTAAATCACCATCTTTACCACCACGAACCACTATTGCACGTAAACGAAGTGGGTAACCTGGGCCGCTTTTCTCTACAAGAATACGAGTTAGCAGGCGACCGATACGACCGAAGCCGTACAACACAACGTCACGAGGTTTCGTCATCGCGTCGCCTTCAAGCGAACCCATTAGAGCCGTTTGAAGGAAATCATCCATCGCGCTAAGGTCTTCGTGGTTTTCCCAGTACTGAGCTGCTAGTCGACCAACATCAACGCGGCATGGAGACAAGCGCATTGATAGTAGATGCTGGATAATTGGTTGAGTTTGTTCTGCGGTTAGCGGTGAGCCAGTGTAACGTTTTGCGATGCGGTGAGCTTTGATGATGTCGATAGTGGTTGCGTTAACTAAGGTCTTACCGAAGAGAATAACTTCTACGCCTTTTTGGCGGTATAACTGACCTAAAGTTGGAGCGATGGATTCAGCAATAGTTTGACTAGTTTGCCAGTCTAGGAGGTGCTTTTCGGGACTCATCTTTACTCGGGACCTTTCACGTTAAGTTTCTGCAGTCATGGCGGTTGTAGGGAAGCCAATTAGCATAGGGGGTTGAGCTATCAAGCGGTGGTCTTTAATGCCACTTAATTCTGCTTGAATGCGTTGTGTGTAACTTGTAATTTTTATGTGGCAGGATTGTAAGGTACGACTGGTTATTCTGCTAGGAAAAATAAATGCAGATAAATCATCTGCAAGTTGGCGCTATAATAGCCATAAATCAAGATTTCAGTATTAAGAAAGACTATTGACTTTAACAATCTGTAGCACTTAATTTTCGCCAAAAAATACTCAAATCAAAATATGATATGTAATGAAAGTCATACCGATCATTCGAGGTGTGATCACTAACTCAAGTTACACGGAATTAGTAAACAATAGATAAGCTGTTCAATGGGTTTTGCTGTTCGACTTTCGAATAAGCCGAGGTTGAGTGGAAAAACAGCAAGACGCAAACGATTGGATCTCACAAATTTAACCTAATTTTCGACTTTGTTAGTGTGTAGGGCGGTTATTCGCTCCCTCACGGCGTTGAACCTCTTTCTCTTTTACTTGTTATGCGAGTGATAATAACTCGGTAAACCTTTCTACTTTGACTGCACTGATATCGATGCTTGTTCATTTTAAATGTCCGTTCTGGACTCGGAGTATCGTTTGTTCATATCCAATTTGATCAATAACCTCTGTTAATGTCCTATTCTTAACTTGGGCTAGGTAAATTACTTTCGGGAAGGGAGTAGTTATAAAAATGATAAATATGTCAATTAGATGGCGTCTTATTTTTCTTTCCACCGTTTCTGTATTCATTATGTTTGGATTTACAGTTAACGAAGTGCTAAAGAACGATAAGAAGATGAATCACCTTGAAACAACGCGTATTAAGGTCGAAGCGCTTCAATCTTTTAATACCATTTCAAGTAGTGCTTATCGATGGCTGGTTCTGTCTAATGACTCCCCTGAGAAAGGTCAGTTGCTGTTAAAGCTGCAATCAGAATTGGATAAGCTCACTCAATATGAGGTTCGACTCCAACAGTTCGACAGTAACTGGAGCGTTGAACCGCAGTTGGTTGAGCTTAAAAGCGTGTTGATGAGGCTTGCTCAAGAAACAGAAACCCCGGACAACACACAATTGACCGAACGTGCATTCGATTTGCTAAAAGATGTATTGATGGAGTTGTCTGAATATCAAATGATCTCAGTCGATGAGGATATTGGTCAAGCTGATGCAGTGTTCGTCCATCTCACTAACTATGTCTTCTGGACTCAAAGAGAAGCGTGGTTAAGCTACAGCCTGTATCGTACTCCAGAGCTAAAAAATCAATATCTACTGAGTTATGTTGGCGCGTTGGAAAGGCAACAACAGTTGTTAGATTCGTTTTTTCGATCGGGCACTCGCTCCCCAGAAATTAGAGAACTGTTAAACGCGTTCTCCAAAGATGAACTTCAAAACAGCTTTACATCACGAATCCTCGAAGGGGACTTCTCGTCACCTGAAATCTACGACCACCTCAAAGGTTTGGAACTCAAAAAACGCGCGATTTCAAAAGCGATTGGCGCTTATACCAAGCAGTTGCAGTTCGATCTGACAAGGAACATCGCGCTACAGAAAAGACAAACCTTGGTCATGACACTGCTGATTCTGGCTGCTTCAGGTGTTTTGTTGTGGCTAGGTATTGCAACCTCTCTGCGTTTAAATCGTAACCTATCGTTAATTCTTAAAGGGGTAACAGAATGCGCAGATAGCTATGGCAAACCCAAGGTGATCCACATTCAAGGGAACGATGAACTTGCTGAGTTTACTGAGGCTCTGAACCGAGTGATGGAGCGTAACTATCATCACAACAAAGAGTTAATAAAAGCTAAGGAAGATGCGATTTCAGCGAATAAAGCGAAAAGCGCCTTTCTTGCCAATATGTCCCATGAAATTCGCACTCCGCTCAATGGGATTATCGGCATGGCGGAGATCTTGTCACAGAGCCAGCTAAGTGCCAACCAACAAGAAGTGCTAGGGGATATTGAATCGTCTTCTCACTCGTTGTTAGTGCTACTGAATGACATTCTCGACCTGTCTAAAATCGAATCGGGCAATTTGATGCTGTCGCCACACAATGCTGACTTGCGAGAAGCTGTGTATGACTCGGTGAGTGTGATTCTATCTAAAGCGATCAGCAAAGATATCGAACTCGACATCAACATCGACTCCCAAACCCCGCCACAATTGTTCTTTGATGAGTACCGAGTTAGGCAGGTGCTCACGAACCTGTTGTCTAACGCCATCAAGTTTACGTCTAAAGGGACGATCACGACGGACATTGCGTACACGCCGATGTCTTTGGGAAGAGGGAAGCTCGAATGCAGTGTGTCGGATTCTGGGATAGGCATTGAGCCAGAGAAGTTAGAATCGATTTTTGAACCCTTCACACAAGAAGATGGCAGCATTACGCGTCAATTTGGTGGTACAGGGCTTGGGCTTGCGATTTGTCGACAGCTTGTTGATTTGATGGGTGGCTATATTACTGCGCGCTCAGTGAAAGGAGAGGGCTCGACGTTCACTTTTTGTTTATATGTGGACATTGTTGAATCTCAGGTTCAAAGCTTCGAGAATTTAAGCTCCGTGACGGTTGTCTCGAACTCTTTCAATTACCTAGACCAATTGGTGAAAGAGTGTGAACGCTTGAATATTCGTCCTAATGTCGTTTCATCTATTGCGGATCTCGATGACAGTCTCAAAGAGAGTGACTTCATACTGTATTGTCATACGCTGCATCAATCTATGGAGAAGGACTTAGCGGCACTAAAGGCCGTATATCCGCTTTCTCGTTTGATTGTTTGTCAGCATCATCTATTTAAAACCAACCTAATCACTGAGACAGTGCACTCGACTCATACCTTGCCATTTTTGGGTCGACGATTCTTCAACAGCTTACAATCACTGGATGTCGGCGAAGAGCCAACACCGCAGGTCGAACCAAAGGATGAAGAGGTTCGTTCGCTGAATCGACGTATTTTGATTGTTGAAGACAATCTGATGAACCAAAAAATAGCGAGCTTCTTCCTTGAACAAGCGGGTTATGAGTATTTGATTGCCAGTAACGGGCAAGAAGCGGTGGACGTGATCACTCAAGGTGCCCAGTTTGATGCCATCTTAATGGATTGTATGATGCCTGTGATGGATGGCATCACCGCGACTCGAGCTATTCGACAGTGGGAGTGTGAACAAGAAGCCACACCACTGCCGATCATTGCATTAACCGCCAGTGTATTAGAAGAAGACATCAAAGATTGTTTTGAAGCGGGCATGAACGCTTACTTGCCCAAACCTTATAAATCCCACCAGTTATACGATCTTTTCAGTAGCCTTGATATCGTCTAGCGGACTTCTAAGCCAAGGTTGTACTGTGCAAGACAGCGACCGACATAGCTGATTTTCAATAATGCCGCGACCAAGATTGTGCTGATGTGAGCGACGATTTGAATTGGCAGTGAGAAGTGGTCGGCCATTGGATAAGCAACAATAATGCTGAGTAGCATAAGTAACGCGGTAATCGCTAAACTGAAGTTCGATACAGAAAGTAGAGTTTGAAAGCGTTGAGTCATAGTTTTCATATTGAATTCCTAATTGCTATTAGTTTCTTTTGATAATTAGTAATAGCAATTAGCGTTCCACTTTTGATTTTATTTAAATATCAATATTTTAACTAAAACCCAGCTGTCGGAAGGAGTCAAAAAGACATGGTTGATAGTTGTGTCTTTTTGACTTCTATATGTCTTTTGAAGTTACCAGTTTCTGAAGCCGCAGGTGTCGATGTGGAATCGAACGCCGGCGTACAGGCCTAATCCTACGTTATTTTTCTGCCCGTATTCGCCGTGAATTTTTTTGAGCTTAACGTGTAAATCTTCTCGAGAAATACCGTTGGCTGGGACAAGATCTAAGGCGCAGAACTCCAAGTGTTTACTTTGCAGGGCACCGCCAGCTTGCTGATTGTAGAGTTTTGAGCGTTCACCAGAAACAGGAATAACTACACCGATTTCAGGCTCGATATATTGCTGAATGTACTTCAAGGTGTTGATCATGTTGGGCACATGTTTTTTGTTGGGGAGGGTAAACAAGGTGGTGTTACTCATTGCCCAGTCTGTTCCTTGTAACAACACCAGATGCAAAGGCATGCTTTGTGTGATTCCCGCATCTTTGAGCTGTTGCCCGATCTCTGTTACTTGGTCTTCTGCGTGGTTAAGCAACATCCAACCACGAAATGCCGAGCGAGTCGGAACCTTGTAGCCATGAACATCTACCACGAGGTCTTCGTAGGTGATCTCAGTTTCTTCGGTATACAGTCTTTCAAATTCTTTAGGATAAGGTTGAGTCGTTGATAGCGCTAAGGTAATCAGGATGCTTGAGTACATAAGGTGGCTCCATTACTTACGTTGGCTTTGCTAGTGATATTTGAATCAGTAAATGCGTAAGCTTAAGTATAGACACTGGAATTTATGTACAAAAAAACCCACTACAAAGAGTGGGTTACTAACATTATTACAAGTTAATCAACGAGGTGAGATTATTTCTTACCTTGGATTTGCTTGTCTTCTTCTGTTAGTTCACGAATGCGGCGGCTGATGTCGCGACGAGCTTTAGAAATTTCTGCACTCTTGATGATGTGATCATCAACGCGGTCTTCGTAGTCTGCTTTCATGTTTTTGATAATGCCTAGGATCTCATCGTGAGTCATCTCTGGCTTGATGTAATCAAGTAGGTTATCAAGAAGGTCGACACGCTTGCGGTTGTCACGAACTTTCTTTTCGTTGTCTAAAAGTTCACGCTTAAGTTTGTTCTTACGTCGTGCTTGGTTAACAATTTCAAATACGCTGCTCATAGATTCCTTTTCCTATTCGTCAAATACGTTGTCTGGTTCTGATTAAAGCACATCAATTGATGATGTAACAGTCTTTAGATCAAAGCAAAAGTAAGGTTGTTTAATTATTCGTCACTCTCGCAGATGTGTGATTGTTTTTATCTCACCGATCAAGTTAGTATCCCATGTAGATACTGCATTGATACGAAATGTGAAATGAATCAACAACAATTAGAAACCGAAGAATTGGACGATAACGTCACTGAATCTTCAGCAGAACAAAACAAGCTTCGTGATGCGTATGTACAAGAGCGTACTTATTTGGAAGTCGTGGAAATAGAGCTAAACCGTTCTAAGATCATAATGATTGATGAACAAGGCAGAAAGAAACGAGTACCGATTTTGTCTGAGCACTAGTCCTAAGAGGCTGCATTGTTAGGTGTTGAGATGGAATTATCAAAATAATAAAAAGGAAAAACGATGAACACAGTACTTTCCCCAATTGAAGCGAGAATTATTGGTTGCTTGATCGAGAAAGAAGTCACTACTCCCGATCACTACCCACTAACACTGAATAGCTTAACAACGGCTTGCAATCAAAAGAGCAACCGTGAACCTGTTCTTTCACTGTCTGAATCAGACGTTTTAGATGCGGTTGATGGTTTGATTTCGCGTCGCATGGTAAGCGATGAAAGCAGTTTCAATAGCCGCGTAAACAAATATCAACATCGTTTCTGCAACACTGAATTTGGTGATCTGCAATTTACTGAGCAAGAACGCGCAATCATCTGTTGTATGTTGCTGCGTGGCGCGCAAACTCCAGGTGAACTCCGTACTCGAACTGGCCGCCTAGCGACCTTCAGCGATGTAAAAGAGGTGGAAGCGACACTTGAGAAGCTAGCAGCAAGGGAAGCGGGCGCATTGGTTGTGAAGCTACCTCGTGAAGCGGGCAAGCGTGAATCACGTTACCAACATCTGTTGAGCGGTGAAGTGGATGTTGAAGCGTTTGCGACGGCATCGGTAAGCGCGACAGCACCTTCTGCATCGAATGAAAAGTTTGAAGAATTAGAATCAGAAGTCGCAAGCCTACGAGCAGAAGTGGCAGAGCTTAAGGCTCTGGTTGAATCGCTGCTTTAGATGTCTGAGTCTGATAAAAATGCGGATTGGGTCGTGTACTTGATCCGCAATCGTCACAATGCTCTCTATTGTGGAGTGACGAATAATTTAGATCGCCGTTTTGAACAGCATCAGGCAGGTAAAGGCGCCAAAGCCTTAAAAGGGAAAGGCCCGCTTAAGTTGGTTTGGAGTTTCGATGTTAGGTCAAAAAGTGAGGCATTGAAAACCGAATACGCGATCAAACAATTACCCAAATCTCGTAAAGAAAAGCTGGTATCACTCAAACTAATCATTGAGTGGCAAGAAGACCAAATTCAATATATCGAAGTCTCATAATTCATAGCTAAAATATTCGTTATTGACTAAATCTTAATAATATTTGGTTTCATATTGTTTGTTATTAACTAATTGAATTTAAATGATAATTCACTTTTGCTTGATCGGGCTAATTTCACTATTTAACACGCTAACCCTAATCTCTATTCCAAATTAACATTTCGCCCATTTAGAATGTCGTTCTAATTAGCGCTAGACGCTATCATTTCTAATCGTTGTCCTACATAATATCGTTCAGCCATACAAAGATATGGTGTCATGCTAGGTTAAAAAATGAGCCAAAGTAGCTCATATAAAACGAGAAAAATATGAAACGTTTACTGATGTTGTTTGGACTTGCCGTATTTTCTGCGTCCGCTCTCTCCCATGGTACTCATGTCCTCAATGGGTACTGGGAATACCAAGATTATCTTTCCAAGTTTCCAGAACAAAAAATATTGACCGATAAAATGGTCGAAGCTGTGCAAAACCATCCTGTGCCATTGAGGCGACCTCAAGATCGACCGATCACGATCTCGGTTGTGTATCCAGGTCAACAGATTTCTGACTATTGGGTCCGTAATATCCAAGCGTTTGAAAAGCGCCTTGATAAGCTGAGAATTAACTATCAAATAAATCAGGTATTTACCCGTGTTAATGCCGATCTCACTCAGCAGAGTATTTCTTTGCAAGAGGCGATCGAGAACAAAACGGATTACTTGATTTTCACGTTAGATACCACACGACACCGTAAGTTTATTGAGCACGTATTGAGTTCCACCGATACAAAGTTGATCTTGCAAAATATCACCACACCAGTACGTGCTTGGGCTGATAGACAGCCATTTATGTACGTGGGTTTTGACCACGCGACAGGCAGTTTAAAACTGGCAGATTATTTTAAAGAAGTGAGTCAACCAGACAGTAAATACTCTGTGTTGTACCGCTCTGAAGGTTATATCAGTGATGCTCGTGGGGATACCTTTATCCATGAAGTGAACACCGACACCAACTTTGCCCTCAAGTCTTCGTTTTACACAAAGTCAGACAAAGAGACCGGCTACCAAGCGGCTAAAATCAGCATAGCGAACGATAAGGATCTAGACTTTATCTATGCATGTGCAACCGATGTCGCTCTAGGGGCGGCAGAAGCTATTCGCGAATCAGGTCGAGATATCTTAGTTAATGGCTGGGGCGGTGGTTCCGCTGAGCTTGAAGCTCTTGCGAGAGGTGACTTAGATGTGACCGTTATGCGTATGAACGACGACACCGGTATTGCGATGGCAGAGGCTATCAAGTGGGATCTGGCCGGGTTGGAAGTTCCTACCGTTTACTCTGGTGAATTTGAAGTCGTGACCAAAGAGGATTCTGCAGAACGTATTTCAGAACTTAAACAGCGAGCATTTAGGTACTCAGGTCAATAATGAAGAAAAGCTACGCCAGTACACCAAGGAACACCTTAGCCAAACTCATTACGCGTATCATTATTTTGGTGATAGGCGTGATGGCACTTGGCGTGCTTATTCACAATTATGAAACCAGCAGCAGCATCGTAAAGCAAGAAACCAATCGAACCGTTCAGCAGACATCTAGTCTGATTCAAAACATGTTTGATTACCGCTTGTCGGTGCTGCAAATCCATCAAGACAGTAGCTCACACAGCGAAACGCTAAAAGAGTATTTTGAAACAGGTAATGAAGAGGCTCTGAGCTACTTTTTCTTTGGTGTTGACCAACGTGAACCGGACCATGCGCCGGATTTACGTTTTGTTTCTACTCATGATGGTTTGGCATGGGAAGATGGCAACGGTCAGTTTTATGGTTTGGACACGTCCAGCTTAAAACATATTTCAGATGAGGTGTCGTTTAGCAGCAACTGGCATTTCATTAAACTAATGACAGATATAGGCAAACGCCATTTATTGGCTCGCCGAACCCCAATTGTTGATAACAATACCGGAGAGGTGCTTGGTCAGCTCTATATCGCGATAGTGTTAGATAATAACTTCTCTCTTGCAGAGTCTATCCAGCAGGGCAGCAATTGCGAAAACATCGTGATTGAAGCGCATGGCACACCTGTCACATCGACATTCAGTGGCGATGAAAGCTACACCATAGCCGATATTCTCAATTACCAAATATACGAGCAATTGCCTCGACATTTCGTCACTATTGCAACCATCAAGATCAATGCAGTTGAAACCCCTCTCATCATCCGTGCGGTGCAGAAGAACACAA
The DNA here is from genome assembly GCF_013394185.1 of Vibrio sp. Scap24. Taxonomy (NCBI): domain Bacteria; kingdom Pseudomonadati; phylum Pseudomonadota; class Gammaproteobacteria; order Vibrionales; family Vibrionaceae; genus Vibrio; species Vibrio sp. Scap24. The sequence goes on from NZ_CP041333.1 coordinate 574,619, forward strand.
ACTTCATCGCGCTAGAAGAGAACTACGAGCGTGCAATCATTGTTGTGATTGTGGTGATCGTATTCATGTCTTTCTTTGCGCGCGCTTGGATTCAAAGAAGGGTGGCGGCGGAGCTCGATAAATTGATGGACTTCACTCGCTCTGCCAGTGATAGCGAAGAGTACAATAAGTTCGATGGATCTAATATCTTCGAATTTCACCATATCGGTTGTACGCTTGAAGACACGTTTGAACGCTTGTCTGAGCAGAATCAAAAGTTTCAAGATCTATTCAACTTTGCTCACTCGCCGATTTTGGTTTGGTCTGAAAAAGGCGATTTAATTCAGATGAACCCTGCTGCTCGTATGGCGCTGTTCGATGACGATGACAACTATGGGGCTATGGCTCAAGAGTTTGAGCACCGTATGTTACCGAACATTCAAATGGTGGTTCAAGGGGCGAAACTAACCGGTATTAATGTACCGATTGGTGAAAAGGTATTTCGTTGGAATATGTCGGCCATTCGTGTTGAACACGGCATCACGGGAGTGGTGGTACAAGGGCAAGACATCACTAAGCTGATAGAGGCCGAGAGACAAGCCGATCGAGCAAGAGAAGAAGCTGAGCACCTTGCTAATGTGCGTGCTGATTTCTTAGCGAAGATGAGCCACGAGATTCGAACACCACTGAACGGTATTTTGGGCGTGTCTCAATTGCTCAAACGCTCGATACACAGTGAAGATAATCGCGAGCAAGTCGACGTACTTTGTAATAGTGCGGAACACCTACTGGCGGTACTTAACGATATCTTGGACTTCTCAAAGATCGAGCAGGGGCAGTTCAATATCCAAAAGAAAGACTTCCGTTTGGGTGAGTTGGTCAACACCTTAGACAGCATCTATCGCCCGTTGTGTGAAGATAAGTCAGTCTCATTTACTATCGTGAATCACCTAGTTGACGACATTGAAATTAACACCGACCAAGTCCGTCTAAATCAGATTATGTTTAACCTATTGAGTAACGCGCTCAAGTTTACTCACCAAGGGGGTATTTCGGTCAGTTTTGAGCTCGAAAGCATCTTTAATTCCGACCAAGCCAGTTTGATTGTGCGAGTGAAAGATACGGGTATTGGTATCGATGAAAGCAAGATAGACGCAGTGTTTGAACCGTTTGTTCAGGCAGAAGAGACCACTACTCGTGAGTATGGCGGTACTGGCTTGGGATTAACGATTGTAAAAAATCTTGTTGATATGTTGGAAGGGGACATTCAAGTTCGCAGTCATATCGGTCAAGGTTCTGAGTTCATTATCGAAATTCCTGTGGAAATACACTCTAAACCATTAATCGATGCGAAGCCGCAATCTGATATCGAACCTGAAGTATTGTTTAGTCGCTCTTTGAAGGTTCTGCTGGTGGAAGATAACCACACCAATGCCTTTATTGCGCAGGCTTTCTGCAAAAAGTACGGGATGGTGGTCACTTGGGCAAAAGATGGCTTAGAGGCGATCGAGATGGCGAAAACCACGGCTTATGATCTTATTTTGATGGATAACCAACTTCCTAACCTCGGGGGTGTTGAAACCACACAACAACTGAGAGAGGAAATTGGTGTCGTCGCACCTATTTACGCGTGCACTGCCGATGCTCAAGAGTCGACGCGAGACAGCTTCATGGCTGCCGGGGCGAATTACGTGATTGTAAAACCCATTAAAGAAGAGTCATTACATCAGGCCTTTGTACACTTCAAAGACTCATATTGGAATGAGGCTTAGCTAAACAGTTGCATGCTGATACACTGGTTTACTGAAGCAACGGCTTACTGAAGTCGTGCTTTACTGAGGTTGTGGCTCGAAGCAGAAATATAGAGCCTAAATAGAGCCAGCCACAAAAGCTTGCTCTAGAAGCAGCGTTTTTAGCTCATCACTCATATCTAAGTGATCGGGAAATTGGATGCCTAATAGCCAACCCTGCCCCTGTCTTTTCTTACTCACCACTTTGTAAACTAGGTCATCATCTAAGTGCTCGTTTAAGAGTGAATTGACCTTTATTTTCCAGCCTACGTCGATGTCTGATTGCTGCGTAAGATAGATCCCGCAACCTGATACTGAAAAATCAACCAGAGTCGCATCCAGTGACAAGGTATCAAAGGTCACTTCACAGTTGAGGCGTACTTTGTATCTTTCGTGTTCACGGATCGGTTTAGTGGCAAAGTTAGAAGGTGGACGCAGGAAGATAAGATGCGCAGGGGAGGTGATATGAGCCAATACATTGGTCTTAAATGCGACGATGTGACCAAGCTCAGTATCAGTAATAGCGCGAACAATAATATCGACGTTGATGAGCTTTCTGAGTGTCAGTGCTTCGGTCGCTTTTTGTGAAAGCTCAAGGATCAGGTACTGATCTTGTTTGTGTCCGATATAGAGTGTACTGATCTGGATTGAGTCGTCTGGGCCGAATTCCAATACACCTGCTGTTTTTGTACCTGGTTTTAGGTATCTGAACAGTTCTAAGTTTTTATCTTTATGCATATTCGTTACTGAACAATGTTAACCATCTGATAAAATAATATAACGTCCTGATAAAACTATGTCATTAGTTTCATTGACGTAATTATACTAGCATCGCCAAAAAGTGAATCGCTTAGCCAACCAAACAACGGCTTACTCTTGTCGAAAAAAAAGATACACTGCTGAACGTTACTTACTTAATGGAGAAATAGTAAATGGAACTGGAAACCTTATTAAGCACGTTAGCTGAAACCCCGGAAAGCGTGCAGTTTGAAGATACAATGCAAGTGATAGAAGCACACTATGACTTTTCAGAGTGTGAATTTCGCAACGGTGATGTTGTGAATACTGCTGGTCAGAATAATGGTTCGTGTAAGATTTTTGCTTTTGGTTTAGAGCAAGGTCTTTCAGTAGAGCAGACATTGGCTTGTTTTGGCCAGTATTACCGTAATGACGTATTAGGTTTTCCTGAGAATACCGACCATCAAAATATTCGTAACTTCATGACTCATGGTTGGAGTGGGGTAGACTTTTCTCAGCCTGCATTGGTTTTAAAGGCTAAGTAAATAGGTTTAAAGACGAAGTAAACACTCACTAAGCAATAAGTATTTTGAAGCGAGACAAATCATATCTCGCTTCTTTAACGGCAAAACAACAGCTGTACAAGAATAGGCGTGCGAATTACTGAATCGGCAGCTCAGACAGGCACTTACGACACATGCAAACGCCAGCTTTTGGAATGTCGCTTGTATCGCGCTTCTCTAATTCAAAACACCAACACGTTTCTTTACCAGCGCTGATATCGCATTGAGCGGGTTCATTACATTGGGGACATTGGTGAGTTGAACTCGCGCCACTGACGTTATCCATAACAGAATCCCTTTCGCTCTCAGATAAGCTTTTCCAACCTATAATTTCATCCATTGTGCGAAAGCAGCCGCTACACATACCGCCATTATTTTTACAAGCCGCTCGGCAAGGTGTTTTCATCTATCTGACCCGTGATTTATTTGCGCTGAAATGTAGCATATTTGTTTCCTTTTTAAGAGTCATCAAACCAAAAAATGACCTCGTAATTTCAAGGCTTTTCATGTAGCATCTCGCCCCTTTTGTTGCGTGGGGGATATTATGTTTATTGGATTTGATTATGGAACAGCGAACTGTTCTGTCGCGGCGATGGTTAATGGAGAACCAAGCCTGTTACCACTAGAAGGTGACAACCACTATATTCCCTCAACTGTCTTTGCTCCTACTCGTGAGAGTGTGTCTGAGCATCTATTTCGCCATTTAAACATCAAGCCAAGTGATGCGGTCGGTGAGCAAGTGTTACGACGTGCGATTGCATTGAACCGAGAAGAGAGTATCGACCTAGTGCCGGAAGATATGGCATTTGGTCAGGCTGCGTTAGACCTATATTTAGAAGACCCTCGTGACGTTTATTACGTTAAGTCTCCTAAGTCTTTCCTTGGTGCTAGTGGTCTGCACGATGTTCAGGTCAGCTTTTTCGAAGATTTGGTGTGTGCGATGATGGCCAATATTAAACACCAAGCCGAGCGCACGACTCAAGAACAGATCAAACAAGCGGTTATCGGCCGACCAATTAACTTTCATGGTCGAGGTGGTGAAGAGGCAAACAGACAAGCAGAAGATATCCTCACTCGCGCCGCTAAGCGTGCTGGCTTCCTTGATATCGCCTTTCAATTTGAGCCAGTAGCCGCGGGCCTAGATTACGAAAGCACCTTGACTGAAAACCAAACTGTATTGGTGGTCGATATTGGTGGTGGTACGACCGACTGCTCATTGCTAGAAATGGGGCCTAGTTGGTCTGGTCAAGCAGATCGCACTCAGAGCTTATTGGCACACAGCGGGCAAAGGGTAGGGGGTAATGACCTCGATATCTATCTAGCGTTCAAACAATTGATGTCTCCGTTCGGTATGGGCAGTAAAGGGATCTCTGGTATTGATATGCCGTTGACTCAATTCTGGAACCCTATCGCAATTAACAATGTAGAAGCTCAGAAGAACTTCTATTCTCGTGAAAACCTTGCAGCGTTGAAGTTACTTCGTAAAGAAGCGTCAGAACCTCAAAAGTTAGATCGCTTGATGAAGGTTTATCACGATACTCTAGGCTATGGCATTGTTCGTCGCGCGGAAGAAACCAAGATTGCGCTAGCAGAATGTGCTCAGTATCGAACAGCAATTAACGTAGCTTCTGAGTTGGTTGAGGTGGATATCTCAGTTGAACAGATGATCGATGCAATCGAAACGCCAAAGTCTAAGATGATTGAGTTGGTGAAAGAAGCGATACAGCAAGGTCAGAAAAAGCCAGATGTCATCTACATGACAGGTGGTTCAGCTCGTTCGCCAATACTGCGAGAAGCCGTACAACAAGCTGTGCCAAATGTTCCAATTGTGAGTGGCAATTACTTTGGTTCTGTAACCGCGGGTCTAGCTCGTTGGGCTGAGGTTTGTTTTAAATAACAGCTTAATTCGTGTGGCCCCATTAGGGCTATTACGCAATTAGAAAAAGATAACTAGGGTAATTGGTCTTCGACTGGTTGCCCTTTTTTGTGTCTAACGCTCTAGCTTGATAGCTGTGGTTTATCCATATATTAGTGAGTTCAGCTTGGGCTTCGCTAGTACGCTTTAGTTTGAACGTTTTCTAGTAGGTTCTAAATGTTACAGAATGTTTCATTGTCAGATTTCTCCTATTTATCGACGGTTCACTCTTTCTTTTCTTTGATTTTAAATGCTTTTTTAGTGATTTAAAAACCAAAAAATCGCTTTGACCAATATAAATAAAACACAAAGACTTTCTTGTGATTGTGTTTTATTTTATTGTTTTTAAAGTGATTTTTGTTTTTTATAGCATTGTTGTTTTTATTTTATATATTTTAATGCAACTTTTTTGTCATTCATCGATTAGTGTTTGCCTACTTGTTAAATGCAGGTAACAACTTCTTCGTAAGCACGAGGTTGTTAGTGAATAACTCACCCAGTTACATAATGGACATGACAAATGAATAAGAAACTTTTAGCGCTAGCAATTTCTGGTGCAGTATTTGGTACACAGGCAGTTGCAGTAGAACTTTACAACGAAGACGGCACAACATTCTCAGTTGGCGGCCACGTTTCAGTTGCAGTTGGTGATGTAAACAGCGATGACCGCCTTAACAGCGACGACATCGGTGTAGAGACTGTTTCTCCACGTATCAACTTCGGTGCAACTCACGATCTTGGTAACGGCTTCACTGCTGATGCTAAAGGTGAATGGGCGCTAAACATGCTAGACGGCGGTGATGAGTCATTCACAACTCGTCTTGGTTACGTTGGCCTTTCTCACGATGATTACGGTCGCGCAGCAGTAGGTACTCAATGGGCACCTTACTACAACGTTGCTGGCGTAGCTGATATGCCAATCGCATTCGCGAATGATTTCATCTACGAAGATCACGGTAACCTAGGTACTGGTCGTGGCGAAGAGATGGTGAGCTACGGCAACGCTATCGATTTCGGCAACGCAGGTTCTCTAAACGTTGGTGTTGCATGGCAAGGTCGTAAGGCTGCTGATTTGAATGAATACGGTAACCGTGGTCAAATCGCGTTGAACTATGCAATTGCTGGTTTCTCTGCAAACTATGCGTACAACACAGGTGATGTTGATTACGCAGGTGTTGTTGGTTCAAAAACTGCTGATTCTCACGTAGTAAGTGCAACTTACGGTTCGTACGGCGCTGAAGGTCTATACCTTGCTGGTGTTTACGCAATGAACAACTACATGAACACTGGTAACAAGCAGATTCTTGAAGAGTCAGTTGCTATTGAATTACTAGCGTCTTACGCGCTTTCTAACAGCCTTAACCTAAGCGTTAACTACGAAGCGGTAGAAGACGACAAGAAGAGTGAAACTGTGTACAGCACAACTGCTCTACAAGCTGAATACAACTTCACATCTCAGTTCGTAGGCTTCGCTGGTTACCAATTCGACCTACAAGGTTCTGGTGAGTACAAAGAGAAAGCTGACGACCAATGGCTACTTGGTGCTCGTTACTACCTATAAGTCGCAGACTGATTTAGCATAGTGTTTACTCCTTAGGTTTACCTTTTAGGATACTGTCCTAGACACCATGCTAAGCCCTCTCAAACCTTTGGGTTAGAGAGGGCTTTTTTGTTTTGGACTTTTGTCTCTAATTGTTATTTTGCACTGTCGCGACCTTGGTATAAACGCTTTCAAATCATCGAATTGAGCTAAAGATCAGAATTTAGATCTTAGTAACCATCTTGTCGAAGACTCTCATTTTGTGATGCGGTAAACTCTGCGTTCCAAAAATAGTTCAGGGACAAACTATGAGCAGCGTTGTAGATCAGGAACAAGTGATGAATTCGAAACGAACCGCAACACCGACCAAGGTGCTGTGTGTTGGGCGTAACTATGTCGATCACATTGAAGAACTTAACAACGCGGTCCCAGACTCAATGGTGGTGTTCAATAAACCAAGCACCAGTGTGACTTCCTCTCTCTCTTCGTTCCATCAAGAAGCGCTACATTATGAAGCTGAAATCTGCTTTATCGTTGAAGATGGCCAATACTCAGCGGTGGGCTTAGGGTTAGACCTTACCAAGCGTGAATTGCAAAGTAGCTTAAAAGCGAAAGGCTTACCTTGGGAGCGCGCCAAAGCGTTTGATGGCTCAGCCGTGTTTAGTCGCTTTGTTCCAACTGATAATTTAGATCTAACGGACTTAAATCTAGAGCTGTTTATTAACTGTGTTCGTGTTCAGAAAGGACATGTTGAACAGATGCTTTACTCTCCACAAACTATTCTAGAAGAGCTGTCTTCTTATACCACCTTGCTCGATGGCGATGTTGTGATGACGGGTACGCCAAAAGGTGTTGGTGCTGTGCACAGAGGCGATATATTCCTTGGTCGCCTAAAGTGTGGTGATACGACATTGATTGAGATCGAGTGGGTAGCAAGTTAATTAGTCTTTTCTATTTGGTTAATAAATTGGCTTTTTTACTTGATGTTGGTTTTTAATTCGAATAAATAAACGCCGAACAATTGATTGTATCTGGAAGGGTGTTGGTAATTGATATAAAATCCGCCTCCGTTTTTATCAATGCTGAAACCCATGATCGACTTAACCATTTTACCTGTCTACCTGACTGCCGTTGTTGCACTTCTCCTTTTACCTGGCCCTGATATGTTACTGATCGCGAGTTCAAGTATGAGCTATGGCCGTAAGGTCGGTGTGTTTGCAAGCCTAGGTAATGCGACTTCTGGAATCATTCTGACAGTATTAGCGGCTATGGGTGTATCCGCGCTGATAGCAATGAGCCCGGTAGCGCTTAAAGCTCTCCATTTGTTAGGCGGCGCGTACTTGTTGAAGATGGGGTGGGATTGCCTGGGAACAGAGCAGGGTAATGCGCCGGAGTTAAACGATAATTTTGCTGCAAAAGCCTATTACCAACGAGCGCTGATCAGCAACCTGCTTAACCCTAAAGCCTTAGTGTTCTTTGTGATGTTTTTACCTCAGTTCGTGTCGACGAATATTGAAGCGACTTCGGGCGAGCAGATGTTAGTGCTTGGCTTGTTACTGAATGTCTTAGGCTTAACGTTCAATTTCTTGTTGGTGGCGTTGGTGGGTACGATTGGTAAGTCTCTGGTAGAAAATGCTAAGTTTCGTACTTATCAGCAAAAAGTGATGGGCGGTGTATTCATTGTGTTGGCGGTTTGGATGTTGTCTTCATTCTTTACTTCGTAAAGTTCCAAATCGAACGTATTATCGCGCGGTTAGCCGCCGAGAGAAAAATGGACGCTTAGAGCGTCCATTTTTTGTTTTTAGCCGTTATATGTTGAACAAACCAGTCGTTAAGAATTCAGTTCTTGCTGGTGTTGTTCTATGAGTTTGTCCATATACTCTTCGCCACGTAGACGAGTTTCATCGTAGGTTTCTGAACCTTCGAACTTTGTCACCGTCTCATAGTAAACCTTAACTTTTGGCTCAGTGCCGGAAGGTCTTACGATAATGCGTGAGCCGTCTTCGAGATGATATATGAGTACGTCACTTGCGGGCAGGTTAATCGCCTCAGTATTACCACCAATAACAAAGCGTAACGACGATTGCAGATCTTCAATCACTGATATAGCGACACCATTGATTGTTTTGGGTTGTGCTGCTCTAAGCTTCGAACCTATCGATGGTGAATCTGGGTCAAGTGCTATACTGCGTTGTGCGTTGGTGTGAACACCATGTTCCAACGATATCTGAGCAAGAAGATCCCAAACCGATCTACCTTGAGATTTCAGCTCTTCAACCAGTTGAGCGAAAACAACGATAGCAGACAGTCCATCTTTATCTCGAACCTGAGTACCAATCGTATAGCCTAGCGCTTCTTCATAGGCGAACAAGAACTCATTGTTTTCGTCTTCTAATTGCATGCCGATGTTGGCCAACCATTTAAAGCCCGTCAGTGTTTGGAAATAGGTAGCTCCATGAGCATTCGCTACTTTTTCAAGCAGTGTTGATGAGACGATACTATTACCAACCAACTGATTTTTAGTGTGCGGCTTTGATAACAAGTAGTGAGCGAACAACACACCTACTTGATCGCCAGTCAGCATTTTATACGAGTCATCTTCAGTTCTGACCGCAACGGCGAATCGGTCTGCATCTGGATCGTTGGCACAAGCTATGTCTGCATCGACACTTTTTGCTAGGTTGACCACAAGGTCCATCGCCCCTTTTTCTTCCGGGTTAGGGAAGTTGACGGTTGGGAAGTTACCATCGGGCTCTCTTTGTTCTGCAACGCTGAATACCTTGTGGAAACCGGAGTCATGGAGAAGATCTTCGGCCATTTGCGCGCCCACACCATGCATTGCAGTATAGGTGATGGTAGTGTTCGCGGACTCAATGTCTTTACTCACATACGGACTTTGGTTGATGGCTGCGCGATATGTTTGGTAATAGCCCTCAGTTAACCACACTAATTTGCCTTGTGCGTCCGCGTCACTCAAGCTCATTAAAGGAATAGGCTTGAGTGACGCGATATCGATTTCAGAAGCAATGCCAGCATCATGCGGTGGAATGATTTGAGCACCATTCTCCCAGTACACTTTGAAGCCATTGTATTCTGGCGGGTTATGGCTAGCAGTGACTACAACGGCTGCGGCTGCGTTGAAATGTTCAATACCGAAAGCAACGATAGGGGTTGCAGCGACATTCGAGGTTAAGTAAACCTTAATGCCCAAAGCCGTGAGTACAGAAGCCGTATCAATAGCGAATTGCTTTGAATCTAAGCGGCCGTCATAGCCCACAACAACACCACGAATCTTGGCATTTGCAACGTGCTCTATCAAATAGTGACCAAGCCCAGTCGCGGTTTCTTGTATCACTAAGCGATTCATTCTATTTGGACCACATCCAACTTTGCCTCGTAGACCTGCTGTTCCGAACTCCAATCGTTGCGTAAAGCGGTCTTCTAATTCGTCGTGCATTCCTTCATCAATGAGGTGTTGAAGCTCTTCACGAGTTCTTGGGTCTGGGTCTCTCGCTAACCAATTCATTGCATCTTGCATAATCACTAAACCTTTTAATGTCTGTATGACTTACTGTTGATTTAACTTAAGTGATATTGATTATCATTTCTATGAAAGCAATCGTAAAACTCGATATAAAATAAATTCCAACGGCAAGAGGGCATGTAGCTTAGTCACTTCAAATAATTGACTGTTTAGTAAGTAAACTTACCTTGAACAATTGGATATCACTAACTAGCCTTTTACATAAATATAACAAAATTTAATAAATTCGCCGTTTTTGAATCTTTCATGGAAACCTCCAACGCTTTTGAGCCGTATTGGCTCATGGGGAGATATGAGGTCGATAGTGCTTTAAATCTGTCTCCATGCGAGTTGTAGATTGAGATTCAGCCTTTTCATGTGTTGTCGGGATAACAATGAATGTTGTCTCGCTCGTGATGACACATAGCTTGTAATGAAACTTAGCTCGCAACGAAATATGGCTCGTAACGACATTTAGGTCGCAAGTATCCAATTGGGAAGGATAAGGAGAGATCTTTTGAAAAGATTACTGGTTAGGCTAGCGTGGCTTTTGAAGAGTTTTGTTGTGGTTTTAGTGTCGCCTTTAGTGCATGCAAGTAGTGAATACAACATGACAAGAGGCGTGACTGAGATCAGCGGTGAGGTTTATGAACTTCATATGCTGATCTTCTACATCTGCTGTGCAATCGCCTTCGTCGTTTTTGGTGTGATGTTCTATTCGATTCTGAGGCACAGAAAGTCGAAGGGCGCGGTAGCCGCTCATTTTCACGAAAGCACCAAAGTTGAAATCCTCTGGACCATCATTCCTATTATTATCCTCATCGCAATGGCGATACCCGCTACTAAAACCTTGATAGCGATGGAAGACACTTCTCAATCTGAACTCACCGTTAAAATTACTGGCTCACAATGGAAATGGCATTACAGCTATTTTGGCGAAGATGTTGAGTTCTTCAGTTTGCTGGCGACTAGTGACAAAGAAATCGAAGGCATCGAAGTGAAAGGCGCGCATTATCTGCTAGAGGTTGATAAGCCACTCGTCCTTCCTATTGATAGAAAAGTTCGCTTCTTGATGACCTCTGACGATGTGATTCACTCGTGGTGGGTTCCGGCCTTTGCTGTGAAGAAAGACACCATTCCAGGGTTCATTAATGAAGCTTGGACAAAGATCGATGAGCCCGGTGTGTATCGCGGCCAATGTGCTGAACTGTGTGGCCGAGCGCATGGCTTTATGCCGATAGTGGTGCATGCCATGGCAGAAGATGAGTTTGATGCATGGCTGGCGGAGCAGAAAGAGTTAACGATTGCCGCACAACAAGCGGCACAAGATGCACTAGATGCGTCACTTTCTTTAGATGAATTGAATACCATCGGTGCAGAGGTTTACAAAACCCGATGCGCAGTATGCCACCAAGCTAATGGTGAAGGTATTCCTGGTGCATTCCCAGCGATTAAAGGTAGCCCGGTTGCTCTTGGAGATGTCGATGTGCATATCGATACCATTGTTTATGGCCGTGGAGGCACGGCGATGCAAGCCTTCGATAACCAGTTAACCGAGAAAGAGATCGCAGCGGTCGTGACTTACCAAAGAAACGCTTGGGGTAATGACACGGGCGATATTGTTCAGGCTTCAGATATTAATGCTTACAAAGTTAAACAAGAAGGCGGAGCCCAAGCACCTGACGAACAGGGCTCAACGGATGAAGCACCAAGTGATGCTAAGGAGCAGCTATGAGTTCACCAATTGATAAGCCGGTGAAATCGGCGCCTGCAGAAGATCAGACCTTGAGCCATTCTGTGGAAGGTACATTGGATAGCAATGACCTACCTCTGGATGATCACGACTCTCACGCTGCTCCAAAAGGGTGGGCGCGTTGGCTGTATTCAACCAATCACAAAGACATCGGTACATTATATCTGTGGTTCAGTTTCGCGATGTTCTTAACCGGTGGTGCGATGGCAATGGTGATCCGTGCTGAGTTGTTCCAACCGGGTCTGCAGCTTGTTGAGCCTGATTTCTTTAACCAAATGACCACAGTGCATGGATTGATCATGGTGTTTGGTGCGGTAATGCCTGCATTCACGGGGCTCGCCAACTGGATGATCCCGATGATGATCGGCGCTCCCGATATGGCACTGCCACGAATGAACAACCTCAGTTTCTGGATTTTGCCTTTTGCTTTCTTGATCCTAATTGGTTCTCTGTTTACTGAGGGAGGCGGCCCGAGTTTTGGTTGGACATTCTACGCGCCGCTCTCAACGACTTATGGCCCAGATAGTACGGCACTGTTTGTTTTCTCTGTTCATATTATGGGGATCAGTTCGATCATGGGGGCGATCAACGTCATCGTGACCATCGTGAACATGCGAGCGCCAGGTATGACTTGGTTCAAACTGCCTATGTTCGTATGGACTTGGCTAATCACCGCTTTCTTGCTGATAGCCGTGATGCCGGTTCTCGCAGGAGCGGTGACCATGGTATTGACCGATAAATACTTCGGGACAAGTTTCTTTGATGCAGCAGGTGGTGGTGACCCCGTTATGTTCCAACACATATTCTGGTTCTTTGGACACCCCGAAGTGTACATCATGATCTTACCGTCTTTTGGTATCGTCTCGGCAATCATCCCAGCTTTTAGTGGTAAGCGTTTGTTTGGCTACCATTCGATGGTGTACGCGACCTGTAGTATCGCCATCTTGTCTTTCCTAGTTTGGGCACACCACATGTTCACAACGGGGATGCCTGTATTTGCTGAATTGTTCTTCATGTATTGCACCATGTTGATTGCGGTGCCGACGGGGGTGAAAGTGTTTAACTGGGTCGCGACTATGTGGCGAGGGGCATTGACCTTCGAAACCCCGATGCTATTCACCATCGCCTTTATCGTTCTGTTCACGATAGGAGGCTTGTCAGGTTTGATGCTCGCCATCGTTCCTGCGGATTTCCAATATCATGACACCTATTTTGTGGTGGCTCACTTCCACTATGTTCTGGTGACTGGTGCGGTGTTCTCGATAATGGCTGCGGCCTATTACTGGCTGCCTAAGTGGACTGGGCATATGTATGATCACAAGCTTAGTCTGTGGCATTTCTGGACTTCAGTCGTCTCAGTGAATGTCCTTTTCTTCCCGATGCATTTCTTAGGCTTGGCGGGGATGCCACGTCGTATTCCAGACTACGCCATTCAGTTCGCTGACGTTAACCAAGTGGTATCGATAGGTGGCTTTGCCTTTGGTTTATCGCAACTTATCTTCTTGTGGCTAGTCATCAAGTGCGTGAAAGGCGGCGAGCCAGCATCGAGCAAGCCATGGGAACGTGCTGAAGGGCTAGAATGGACGGTACCAAGCCCAGCACCTCATCACACCTTTACTCATCCACCTAAAATCGATTAGAGGGACGAGCTATGAGTGATAAGCACAGCGATCTAGATAAAAACCAACCAAAACGGTCAACCAAAAAGCTAACGGGCTACTTGGTATTGAGTGTGGTGGCGATGTTTGGTTTCGGTTTCGCTTTGGTGCCGCTCTACGATGTGATGTGCGAGGCTTTGGGTATCAACGGCAAAACCAATACGGTTTCTGCGGTTCAACCTCAGGGGATGCAACCTGATTACTCTCGGACAATTCGGGTGGAATTCATGTCTCATATTAAGCCTGATATGCCATGGACGTTTTCGCCTGAAGTGCGTGTATTGGAGGTTCATCCTGGTGAGGTTGTGCAAACCAATTACATCGCGAAGAACTTATCTGCGAGTTCATTGATTGGACAGGCTGTGCCATCAGTTTCTCCAGGAATGGGAGCGACCTACTTCAATAAGATGGAATGCTTTTGCTTTAATCAGCAGCCACTGGACGGGTTCAAGAGCGCCGAGATGGGGTTGATATTTTACATTGAGCCAGATATTCCAGAGTCGATACACACGCTGACGCTCTCTTATACGTTATTCAATATCACGAGTGAGGTGGTTGGGGAAGTAAACGAACCTGGGCCTAACGTACTCGCGATTAATTAAGAAATTACAGAACCAGAATCAACAAAAGGAGTTGAGCGATGAGTTCTAAAAAGGAAGTGTATTTCGTTCCACATCAAAGCCATTGGCCGCTAGTGGGTGCCGTTGCTCTGTTTCTTGTTGCGGTCGGAGCAGGCTTAACCGTGCAAAACATGGGGACAGATGCTGCTGGTGGCGTGTTCGGCAAAGCGGTGTTGTTAGTCGGCTTCGCTGTTCTTCTGTATATGCTTGCGGGTTGGTTTAGCAACGTGATTACAGAATCCTTGAGTGGTGTTTATTCCGAGCAAATATCTCGCTCATTTAGGCAGGGTATGAGTTGGTTCATCTTCTCTGAGATCATGTTCTTTGGCGCTTTCTTTGGTGCACTCTTCTATGCACGAATGATTTCTGTCCCTTGGATTGGTGGGGCGGGCAATAATGAGATGACTCATGAAGTGTTGTGGCCGATGTTCCAATCGATGTGGCCGCTGACCACGACACCTGATGGCGTGACGACACAAGCGATGCCTTGGCAAGGTATTCCACTCAAGAACACCATTATCTTGCTGCTTTCATCCGTAACGCTGCACATGGCACACCTAAGCCTTGAACAAAACAAGCGCATGGCATTAATCGTTTGGTTAGAGATCACCATTGTCCTGGCTGGCTTTTTCCTATTTTTCCAAGTTGAAGAGTACGTTCACGCTTACCAAGAGATGGGACTGACCCTTCAATCGGGTATCTATGGCAACACCTTCTTCTTATTGACAGGTTTCCATGGTTTGCATGTTTGCTTGGGGACGATCTTTTTGATTGTGTTACTGGCAAGGGTTGCGAAAGACCACTTTACGCCGAAAGACCACTTTGCGTTTCAAGCTGGCAGTTGGTACTGGCACTTTGTTGATGTGGTTTGGTTAGGGCTGTTCGTGTTTGTCTATGTCCTCTAATGGTATAGACCGCTTTAGCTGTCGGGTTTATAGGGTTAATAAGGGCGAGGGTTAGGTGTGATCACTCCTGTTCCTAAAGCCAGTAACAACATTAACACGACAACGGCAGACCACATGACCCGACGCCCTAGGAAGTGACTTAGCCTTTTGCCATTGTGTTTGCCAGAAGCGATTTGGATGAGGCCTTTCATTAAGTTGAAGGCGATGAAAAACAGTAGAGCAACCAATACAACTTTGAATAACAAGATAAAGGTGGATGACGCCATAGTGATAACTCCAAACGGTTTGAATCATGATGAACGAACGTTCCGCAGTAAAGGTTTTTGGGTTGCGGTTGTTTTAACTTTGGTTTCAGTCGGCATTTTAATCAAGTTGGGTTTATGGCAGTTAGACAGAGGTAACGAGAAATTACGCTACGAGCAACAGCTATCGCAGAGAGCAACGCAATCCTCTAGGCCTCTGGATATCGTGATTTCAGAATGGCGAGAAGAAAGTGTTCGAACTCAGCAGTCATTGAATCCTTCAACCTTAAATGGTTTAAAAGCTGACGTTCAATTAGTGAAAACAAGTGATTTGATGTTCTTGTTGGACAATCAAATCAACCAAGGAACGGTTGGGTATGTGATTTACATGCTTGGTGAGGTTCAAACACAAGATGGAAGAAAACAACTGTTGATCGATCTTGGGTTCGTTGCAGCAAGTAATGACAGAAGAGAGCTTCCACAAATTGGACACATAACGCTACCAACTAACATGTCTGGGCGTTTGTACACACGTTCAGTGAATCCGTTAAGTCACGAGCTTGGGTTAGAGAATACGACACCGAAAAGAATCCAAAACATCAACATAGATGCGTTATCACAATACACTGGCCAAGAGGTGTTGCCGTTTATCTTTCAACCTCAGAGTTTAGATTCATGGCCTTATGAAATGTTATGGCGCCTTACGGCGATGAAGTCTGAGAAGCACTTTGGTTACTCGTTTCAATGGTTCGTTATGGCTGCGGTACTGCTTTCGCTGATGTTATTGATTGGCTACCGACACTTAAAGAAGCATAGTCATATTAATAAGAAGTAAATGATCGGAATGACATAAATACAGATATCGAACGGCAGCGCTTAATACAGGGAATTAAAATGGATAAGTATCAAGTACAAATGAACAAGGAAAGTACCGATGCGAACTTGGCTGCGTTTAAACAGCGTCGCTCGCGTGGTCGCCTTGTATTAGTCGGACTGATTTTGATCTTCGCCTTACCTGCCATTATCGCTAAAACCGTGTTAGATCAAAATTGGTACACATCTGGTGTGACAAACACGGGTGAGTTGGTTGAGCCAAGAGTGACGTTGCAGGATTTTGGATTGACGGCTCCGGTGGAAGGAGAGGGGTGGCTGGTGGGTTACATTGCGCCAACAGAATGCGATAGCTTGTGTGAACAACAGCTACATTACTTGAATCAAAGCTATTTAGCGTTAGGGAAAAATAAGGAACGAGTGACAGCGGTGGTTTTTGTTTCTGAAGGAGACTCACTACCAGCAGCGTTTGATAAACCTGATCTGTCGTTTCTATCCGGTGGAGAACAGTTGAGTACCAAGTTCGCGCCAGCTTCCATTGTAATCATCGACCCTCTTGGGCAACTCGTTATGGAATACAAAAGTGTCTCAGAGCCGTCGCAGTTAGTCGGACAGTCTAAAGGCATGATTCATGATCTCAGAAAGCTTCTTAAACTGTCGCGCGTTGGGTAGCTGATAGAGCATTCGGGTTTGACCGTAGCGATTGAATTCCATTAGGGACAGGGAATAAATATAGGGAGATAAACGATGCAGAATAAAGCCCCTGATTTACTCATGCTCGTGATGCGAGTGACTATCTTGCTGACGCTTACCGTTATTGTGCTCGGTGCTTATACCCGTTTGTCGGATGCTGGTCTTGGCTGCCCTGATTGGCCTGGGTGTTATGGAAAAATCACCGTTCCTTCTGATACACGAGCAGTGAATCAAGCCAATCTCCAATTTCCTGAACGCGCGCTTGAAGCAGATAAAGCATGGATAGAGATGATACATCGCTACTTTGCGGGTTCATTAGGCCTTCTTATCTTTGTCGTTGTCGCTTGGTGTATTAAGAAAAACATCACTTCTGCTGGGCTACCGTTATTGATCTCGGCAACCGTGATTTTTCAGGCTTTATTAGGCATGTGGACTGTGACACTTAAGCTGATGCCTGTCGTGGTTATGGCGCACTTGATGGGTGGTTTTACTCTGCTGTCTCTTCTGTGTTTACTCTACTGTCGCCTCTCTAATTTCCAAACCCGATTTGGCGAATCCTCTTACGCGCCTCAGATTAAATTCTGGGCTACGTTGGGCTTGGTGATTGTGGTGGGGCAGATATTGCTTGGCGGGTGGACCTCATCAAACTATGCCGCGTTGGTGTGTACCCAGCTACCAATTTGCGAGGGGAATTGGATAAGCTATCTAGACTTTAAGAACGCGTTCGATTTTGCACAGAACGGCCATGATAACTATGAGTTCGGTGTATTGGAGTATCCCGCAAGGCTCACTATACATGTCATGCATAGGTTTGGCGCTATTGTGGCAACGTTGACGGTGCTAATGGTCGTGTATCAGTTGTGGAAGTTTGGTCAAACACCACACCAAAAGCTGAGCGTGATTGTCGCAATCGTGTTGGTTACTCAAATCAGCCTTGGAATTAGTAACGTGTGGTTTCACCTGCCAATCTCAGTCGCGGTTTTGCATAACCTAGTCGCGGCGATGCTGCTTATTAGCATGGTTATGACCAACTTTGTCGTGTGGCAGCGAAAACCAAGTGAGAACTTGGTGAAGAACAGTGTATTACAAGGAGGTAATCATGGTCAGTAGAGTTTCAACACAGCATCAAGTGGTGGTTCAAGCCCCAGTTTCAAGTAATGAAATGGCTGAAAAAAACAAAGCTGCTTGGAAGGTTTATTTAACACTGACCAAGCCTAAAGTGGTTGCTTTGATGTTGCTAACGGCATTAGTCGGAATGTGTTTGGCCGTGCCCAACGGATTACCTTTGCAGCAAGCGTTATTTGGAATGATAGGGATAGGGTTGATGGCAGGATCGGCCGCTGCATTTAATCATTTGATCGATAAAAAGATCGACGGGCAAATGTCTCGAACTAATCGTCGTCCTTTACCATCGGGAGAGCTCAGCAGCGTACGAGTATTCGCGTTTGCTGCAGGCATCGGCTTGCTTGGCTTCGTCACCTTAGTGATGTTGGTAAACCCACTGACCGCTTGGCTAACCTTTGCGAGCTTATTGGGATATGCCGTTATCTATACCATGTACTTGAAGCGAGCGACGCCGCAGAACATTGTTATAGCTGGAATAGCTGGAGCAATGCCTCCGTTATTGGGATGGACGGCTGTCACTAATGAGTTGCATTCAAGTGCATGGCTGCTGGTGATGATCATCTTTATTTGGACGCCTCCACACTTTTGGGCACTTGCGATTCATCGTCGTGACGAGTACGCCAAAGTGGATATTCCGATGTTGCCCGTGACTCATGGGATAGCCTACACCAAGACTTCAATTTTGTTGTATACACTGTTGTTAAGTATTGTGTGTGTACTACCAGTATTAGTTGGAATGAGCAGTTGGATATACCTGAGTACGTCTTTGGTGCTAAACGGTGGTTTTGTTTATCACGCTTGGCTACTCAAGTATCGTGATGAGCCCAACATGGCGATGAAGACGTTTAAGTTCTCTATCTATCACCTTATGCTCTTGTTTGTGGCCTTGTTGGCGGACCACTATCTAATTTGATAACTGACTTTTTAGATGAAACTGAATAAAAAAACGGATGCGCTAGGCATCCGTTTTTGTTTGGTTGATTACTCACTGTTATCTATTGAGAGTCAGTTTCTAGTGATCAATTAGTCCACTTTGTTCCAAGCATCTTGCCAGTGAGAACCTACACCCGGTTCGTACTGGGTTGCTGTTGGAGCCCATTGAACACAGTAACCAGAGTATGGGAACTCTTTACACTGGTAAACGCTACCATCGCTGCTAAGTACTGTAGTTCCCGCTGTGTAAGACTCAATGCTTTCAGGGAATACGAAATCGTAATCGCCCGCAGGTGGAGGTGTTTGCTCATCCATCAGGTGGAAATCAAGCGTGTTCTGATCCACTAAGTTACCTTGGTCATCTTTCGTCACAACCACAAGCATGTGGTGGCCAGTTTCTGATTTAGACAAAGTCAGTTGAACATCTTCAATTTGTCCGTCTTTAAGTTCAGATTTCTGAGACGCAAGCGCTTCACGATGGTGGTTGTACACAGTCAATTCAGCTTGAATATCGCCTGTTGCTGCAAGAGTAAGATCAAGCTGTGTTGGCTGGTTTTCATCAATAATGTACTCAGACTCTAAACCTGTTACTTCTAGTTCATGGTCTGGCTCTGGAGTATCAATCTTGTAACCGATCTCTACGCTGTTAAAGCCTGAACCTGATTTTAAGTAAATAGGGTTCGAACCGTATACAGGAGCGAAATCGCCTTGGCCGTTTAATTGACCTGCTTTGATTTGCGTCTGCTCTTGGTTGATCTTAGAGGCAAGTGTATAAGACCAGTTGTTTGCTTTGCCTTGCTCGTTGCTTTCAATCACTAGCTCAGTGCTGTATGAAGCGTTTTCACCAGATTGGTCGAAGACACGAGTGTAAACCGCATCACCAACGTTCAAATCTTGAGTTGGGTTGATCTGACCGCCTTGATCCCAATCCGGAATGATAGGGCCGTCGCCATCAAATTTCACATCGATAACGTTGTAGAAAGCTGCAGCAGTGTCACCCACATCCCATACAGCAAGGATCACTTGATAACCTTCGCGCTCTGGAACATTACACAAGTGGCTTACTTGCATTGGTGGCTGTTCCATATTGCCTTCAACAACACAGAATGGCGTTAAATCAAAAGAGCTGCGTGCCAAAGGCTGGTTTGGATTCCAGTCAGGTTGCGTAATGTAGTATTTCCAATCGCGGGTCTTGTGGTTCGCTGTGAACGTCCACTCAAAGTATTGAGAACCAGACTTGATAGGGCGTTTAACCCAGCGGTCTGCGGTTTGTTCGTCTAGTGCTGCCGCTAAAGAAGATTCTGCACTGGCGATTTTTCCATCGACAGGGCCGATTTCAGGGAAACCTTCAGGGCCTTCCACACTTTGTGGCTCGTATTGGATACCACCACAGTCGGTGTTTTTCTGTTGTGTGTCACTCGCAGGGAACTTACATAGGGCGACACGACTCTCAGCAACGCCATTATCGTATGCCGAAACATAACCGTGACCGAAGCTTGCACCGCTTACGCTAAGTAGCGACAGCGCGATGAGTGATTTTTTTGAGAGTTGTTTCATTATTTGTCCTTACTGTATTTGGCCGACAAAAAAAGAGAACACTCCGGCATGCATGTGCACTTAAATCCTATTAAGTGGCGGCCCCGCTATCATAGACAGAACATTTGTCGACAGACCGGTGGCTTTGCGTCCTATTCTTTCAAATAGTTTGCCAGAAGTGCGTTTAAGCAAACGGAATGTAGCCAACCAGTTTTATAAATGCGAATCAATAGATTGAAATGTGGAATGCTAATCTCGAACTTTTAATTCTTAATACAAATTAACTTGCTATATGTTTCGTTAGTTAACGTATAAATTATTGATATAAATAAATAAAGTATTTGCTCTAATCGTTTTTGTGAATGCTTTGGGGTTTTTGTGTTGTGCTCTGTACAACAGTTGCACTCATATCAAAACCAAACCTTTGGTTTCCACTAACCGAACCCTGACATGTCGTGTATGAAAAAACGGACAATTGATTGGTATGAATTATATAAAGGAGTCGGTATGGAATTCACAGAACAAGACAGAGATGCGTTGTATCAAACGTGGATGTCACAAAAATCGCGAATGCGAATTACGCAGATGGAGTTTTCAAAAAAGCTAGGAATGAACCAGCTTGATTTCTCAAGAGTGTTAAGAGGGGAGACGCCATTGACCATGTCTTTCATCAGTCACTTTTGCCGTTTACTTCATTTAGAACCTAGAAATGTGTTTCCTTCACTGAAAGAAGGCAATGAATCTGGACCTAAAGTGGTTTATTTGAAAAGTAGAATGAGTGTTGATGGCGAGATTCAAAACGCTTATATCGAAGGAAATCAAGTAATTGTGGAGTATGCTCACACAGTGCAGCATGACTAATTTTAGAGCTATCTCTGAGTTTTAACCCCTTTTTCTACAATCTTTCCACATAGGGTATGGCATACTTAGTTAGATTCTTCTCTTTAATGTAAGTGCGCTATGAAACCTTTAAAACTTCTCTTGCTTGTTGCAACCAGCATTTTTTTGTTTGGTTGTGCAGGCGGTCCAATTAAAACCGCAACCAAATTCACCAGTTATGAAGATTTTCAGCCAGGTCCTGACGGTGGAGTTGACTTAGTTTGGGCTAGAATTGGCCTGCGTGACGCACAACGTTTGAAATCTAAGTTAGACGATTATGATTCTGTGGTGATTGACCAAATCTTTGTGCTTGCAGAGGAAGGTTCGCTCGATCAGGAAGAGATTCAAGAGCTGACTGATCACATGGTTGCACGCTTGGAAGAGAAAATATCTCCGCATAAAACAATTGTCGATGAACCCACGGGTAAGACGTTGCGACTAAGTATCGCCTTGAGCAACGTTGAAACACCAAACCCTATCTTAGCCGTGACAAGCAGCGTTCTGCCATTTGGCCTTGCGATGTCCACTATTTCTAAGGTGGCAACAGGCGAGCACACCAATGTAGGGAGTGCCAGTGTTGAGCTTTTAGTGAGTGATGCTCAAGAGGGGACGCCATTGTTCGCAGCTATCGACCGCGAAGCCGGGAACAAAGACTTTTCGACCATGATCGATTCCCTAGATGATGCCAAGGACGCAATCAACTATTGGGTTGAACGTTTAGGTGATACTCTACAGAACATCGATGACGCATAGAAAGAGCCTGTAATGCTAGAAAAAGAGAACCTCATCAAACTTGCCAGAATGCAGATGCCTTTTGGTAAATACGCTGGTCGTACATTGATCGATTTACCTGAAGAATATTTGCTGTGGTTCGATAAAAAAGGATTTCCGTCTGGTGAACTGGGTGACCTATTAAAGCTGTGCCTTGCTCTGAAAATCGAAGGGCTTGATAGTGTCGTCAAGCCATTGAAAAGAATGTAATTAAATTAAAGCTCACGCTAATCACGTGAGCTTTTTTGTTTTCAGTTTCCGCATTGGATTAGAGGTATAGGACAATTCGCACAACATAGAATCTTATCCTGCCTTAAATTGCGCAATCGATAGTGTGTAAATAATGTTATACGGGGTGTTTTAAATATAAAACACAAAAAAAATTGCGTTTTTTTTTAATTAGTGATTGAAACTAGAGTTTTTACTAGTTAAGTTACAGGGAACAAGAAGATATATGCTGATGGAAAGTTACGTGAGATAACGTACATTCAGCTCAAGGATAGAAAATAGGAAGAAGTAAGCAATGTTCCAGACTGATGATGTAAGAATTAACAAAGTAAAAGAGTTATTACCACCTGTTGCTGTTTTAGAAAAGTTTCCAGCGACAGAAATTGCTTCTTCTACAACCTTTGAAAGCCGTAAAGCGATTCACAATATTTTAGAAGAAAGCGATGATCGCTTACTCGTTATTGTAGGTCCATGTTCTATTCATGACACTGAAGCTGCTCTTGAGTACGGTAAGCGTTTGAAAGTACTACGCGACGAACTAGGCGATAAGCTTGAAATCGTAATGCGTGTTTACTTTGAAAAGCCACGTACAACAGTTGGTTGGAAAGGTCTGATCAATGACCCGTACATGGACGACACATTTAAGCTAAATGATGGTCTTCGTCTAGGACGTAAGCTGCTGCTTGATCTAACAGACATGGGCATGCCGACAGCAAGTGAATTCCTGGATATGATCACACCTCAATACGTTGCTGACCTAATCAGCTGGGGTGCAATCGGCGCACGTACTACTGAATCTCAAGTTCACCGTGAACTGGCTTCTGGTCTGTCTTGTCCTGTTGGCTTTAAGAATGGTACCGATGGCAACATTAAGATCGCAACAGACGCAATCCGTTCTGCTAGCGCTTCTCACCACTTCTTGTCTGTAACTAAATACGGTCACTCAGCTATCGTTGAGACAGCAGGTAACCCTGATTGTCATATCATCCTACGCGGTGGTAAAGAGCCAAACTACAGCGCAGAGCACGTTGGTAAGATCAAAGAAGAGCTAGCAGCTTCAGGTCTTCCACAGAAGGTGATGATTGACTTCAGCCACGCAAACAGCTCTAAGCAGTTTAAACGTCAAATGAACGTATCTGATGACGTAAGCGCACAGATCTCTGGTGGTGATAAAGCTATCTTTGGTGTGATGATCGAATCTCACCTAGTTGAAGGTCGCCAAGACTTAGTCGACGGCAAAGCTGCAACATACGGTCAGTCGATTACTGATGCTTGTATTGGTTGGGAAGATACTGAAACCGTACTTCGTCAACTGGCAGATGCTGTTGAAGCTCGCCGCAACAAGTAGGTTGAACATTACAATCAACCACTGAGTTACTGAAAATTCGAAGCCCTTATTAGTCGTTGCTAGTAAGGGCTTTTTTGTGGGCTTATTATTTTAAGGTTTGTCATACTATAAATTCATTTACTTATCGTATAGTGCATGTTTAAATAGTGTGGTGTTCCATAAACTGAAGAGTCGTATCAATGAAAGCAGTATTGGCGAGTGTTGTATTAATTGCAGTAAACACGTTTGCTATATCAAATGTACAAGCCGCAACAGGCTTTAACGTAGAGCAACTATGTAAAGCAGGCCTTGCTCTAGCGATTGATAAGCAGCCTCGTGGCATTAAAGCGACGTCAGGAAAAAGCAATCAGCGTATTCTACTTAGTTTGAAAGATGGCGATAACGATTGGGATTACCGTTGCGATGTGAACCGCGGTAACAAAACGATCAAGTTGGAAGCCAGAGAACTCAAACGCAACGATAAGTTCTTGGGTCAAGCGATTCGCTATGATGTTGCTGATGCTAAACGTTCAGTAAAAGTTACAATGAAAAAGCGCAAAGGCTCTGGCGTGACGAGCGAAAGCTATACCGCTCGACAACTCAAATAGTACCGTTTGCTTACATGAGAAAGCCGCAATCATTTGCGGCTTTTTTATTTAGGAAATGACAAGGTCGACACAAGCTATTTGATCGGAACAAGCTTGGCTATTTGCTGCTTAAATCATGCTTCATCTCATCCGTAAGACCTTGCGGGTCAATCTTGAGTGTTTGTGTTGGGAAGGCGATATCCGCATTGTGCTTGTGAATAATTGCTAGCACCTGCAGCAACACATCTTGCTTAACTTCATGGTATCTCACCCAGTTGACGGTTTTGGTAAAGGTGTAGATAAAGAAGTTCAGCGTTGATGGGCCAAACTTATCGAAGTTCACGATGAGCGTTTGCTTAGCATCGATATCTGGGTGCGTTTCAAGCATGGCTTTTACGTCATCCACAATAAGAGCGAGCTTATTCGCGTCTTGATAACGAAGCCCAAAGGTTTCATTGATTCGGCGGTTCAACATTCGAGACGGGTTCTCCACCACAATGTTACTGAATACCGAGTTTGGCACGTACAAAGGGCGTTTATCGAAGGTGCGAATAATCGTCATGCGCCAGCCGATACGTTCGACGGTACCTTCGATTTGACGATCGGGAGAGCGTATCCAATCCCCGACTTTAAAAGGACGGTCGAAGTAAATCATCATCCCGCCAAAGAAATTCGATAGCAGGTCTTTTGCTGCTAAACCGACAATCAAACCACCCACACCACCAAAGGTCAGTAAGCCTGATAGGCTGAGTCCAAACGCCTGCATGATCGTCAGGCCACCCATCACCATAAAGAACAGGCGAGCGACTTTTGCGATAGCTTGTACTGTTGTTTCGTCTCTGGTTTTTTGCTCTAAGACATATGCTTCAGTGTTGGTGATCATTCGTAAGGTAAACCAAACGAAGGTACATATGATCAAAATGTGTTTTAACGTTTTTAACCAGTTGATTTCGTTACCAAACTGGTCTTGGAGGATCAGCCCGATAGAGACCGTGGCTGGCCAACACCAAAGTAACGTACTGACTGGGGTTTTCAGTGCTTCTAGTAGCAGATCATCCCAGTGGAAAGGGGTTTTCTGAACCAGAATTTCTAAGCGATTGTGGACAATTCGCCAAGCTACCCAAGCAAGAAAACTCGCAATAGTGATGAATAGGACACTGTTCGCCCAATCACTATGGCTCTGGTTAATGTAGGTTTGTACTTGGGTTAATAATTCATTCATTGTGTGTGCTGCCGCAGAAATTATGAATTGGAAATTAGCAGAAACTGGAGTTGTTCTCTACCTTTATAAATCAAGCGATTATGACACTAGTATAACCTTATTATTGAAAAACTAACTTTTTTTGAGATAGAAACTAATGTAGGTTTGGCTATTCCGTGTAATTAAAATTTCTCAACAGGATTTCAAATGAGCGACAAACAATATGCAGTTATCGGTTTAGGGCGTTTTGGTTTATCTGTTTGCCAAGAACTTCAAAGTTCAGGTTCACAGGTGTTAGCCGTCGATATTGATGAGGAGCGAGTGAAAGAAGCCGCGGCTTTTGTTTCACAAGCGATTGTTGCTAACTGTACGAGCGAAGAAACGGTAAAAGAGTTAAGGCTAGATGATTATGACATGGTGATGGTGTCGATTGGCTCTGATGTTAACTCCAGTATTCTAACCACTTTGGTGGTGAAAGAGTCAGGCGCAAAAGCCGTCTGGGTGAAGGCGAACGATAAGTTCCACGGTAAGATCCTCTCTAAGATTGGTGCTGACCATATCATCATGCCAGAGCGCGATATGGGTATTCGTGTTGCGCGCAAGATGTTGGATAGACGCGTTCTTGAGTTTATCGACCTAGGCAGTGGTTTAGCGATGACCGAAATTGTTATCGGTGCCAAGTTGTTGGGTAAGCAGCTTCGCGAACTCAAGCTGTGCAAAGAAACTGGCGTTGAAGTTCTTGGCTTCAAGCGTGGCCCAAACTTAACCAAAGCACCGGAACTGGATGTGAGTTTAGAAATCGGTGATGTAGTGATCATTGCAGGGCCGAAAGAGACCTTGTCTAGAAAATTACGTAATTGGTAACCGGCAATGGGTTATAAGGTAATAGTATGAATTCGTTAAAACGAAAAGGTACTTTCTACACGCTTAAGAGAGATGAAAAGCCACGTAAAGGCTCTGAACCTAAGATTATTCTGACTAGTTTCTTAGGTGTTCTTATCCCTTCGGCCATACTTCTGACGATGCCTGTTTTTTCTGTTACAGGACTTAGCTTTACAGATGCGTTGTTTACCGCGACTTCCGCGATCAGTGTGACAGGTTTGGGTGTAGTCGATACGGGTGAGCACTTCACTTTGGCTGGAAAAATCTTGCTGATGTTCTTGATGCAAGTGGGCGGGTTAGGGCAGATGACCCTATCTGCGGTACTGCTCTACATGTTTGGTGTTCGCTTAAGCCTGAAGCAACAAGCATTAGCCAAGGAAGCACTGGGTCAAGATCGTAAGATCAATCTTCGAAAACTGGTCAAGAAGATCATCATCTTTGCGTTAGTCGCTGAATTTATCGGCTTTGTGTTGCTCTGTTTCCGGTGGGTTCCTGAAATGGGATGGGCGACAGGAAGTTTTTACGCACTTTTTCATGCGATATCAGCCTTCAATAACGCAGGTTTTGCTCTGTTTTCAGACAGTATGATGAGCTTTGTTGACGACCCATTAGTGATTTTTACGCTCGCGGCTCTGTTCATTTTTGGTGGTTTAGGCTTCACGGTAGTGGGTGACCTATCCAGTAATTGGCGTAAAGGTTTCAGACATCTACATTTACATACCAAGATAATGCTAACTGCAACACCGACTCTACTATTAGTGGGTACGGTATTGTTCTGGTTATTGGAGAGAGGCAACTCCGCGACCATGGAAGGTCTATCGGTTCAAGGACAATGGCTTGCGGCATTTTTCCAATCGGCGAGTGCTCGTACTGCAGGCTTTAACAGTGTCGATTTATCTCAATACACACAGCCTGCTTTATTGGTGATGATCGTCTTGATGCTGATTGGTGCAGGCTCTACCTCAACAGGTGGTGGTATTAAGGTATCAACCTTTGCGGTTGCATTCGTAGCGACTTGGACATTCCTACGTCAGAAGAAGCATGTAGTGATGTTTAAGCGCACTGTCACATGGCAAGCGGTAACAAAGTCATTGGCCATTATTGTGGTTAGTGGCGCGCTATTAACTACCGCGATGTTTTTGTTGATGCTTACTGAAAAAGCCGCCTTTGATCGAGTTATGTTTGAGGTGATTTCTGCTTTTGCAACGGTAGGGTTAACTGCTGGATTAACTGCGAACCTAACGGAGCCAGGCAAATACATCATGATTGTTGTGATGGTCATCGGGCGTATTGGTCCTTTGACTCTTGCGTATATGTTAGCTCGTCCAGAACCTTCTTTACTTAAGTATCCAGAAGATACTGTGTTAACGGGTTAATAATGCTAACAGACTAATGTTAACCCTTCTTGTTAATTCGCTAGAAAAACGAAAGCCAGCGATATGCTGGCTTTGTTGTTTTTGGAGAGAGTGCTGTTGGTTAATTGAACGAGTTGGCATTGAGTCGTTAATTAGCCTTCAAACATCTCAATGTATTCTTCGTAGCCTTCTTCTGCCAACTTATCCGCAGGTATAAAGCGCATTGCGGCTGAGTTCATGCAGTAACGTAAACCTGTAGGTTTAGGGCCATCTTTAAATACATGACCTAGATGAGAATCCCCAAATTTACTACGGACCTCTGTTCTTGGGTACAGCAGCTTGTAGTCAGTAGTGGTGACCACATAAGCCTCACTGATTGGCTGTGTGAAGCTCGGCCAACCTGTACCTGATTTGTATTTGTCTTTTGAAGAGAACAATGGCTCACCAGTGACGATATCGACGTAGATACCTTCCTGTTTGTTATCCCAGTATTTGTTATCAAACGGGCGTTCTGTCGCGTCATCTTGCGTTACATCGTACTGAAGTGCCGTTAGCTTGGTTTTGATCTCTGCATCAGACGGCTTAACGTAGGTTTTAGCATTGGCTGTCGCATTCTTACCATCGATAATCTGGCGGAGTGTTTGTGGGTTGTCCTTTCTATCCTCGCCGAAGATTTTGTCTAAGTATTGGTCACGACCGGATGCATAGCGGTAGTAGTTATAACGAACCTTGCTCTTCTTGTAGTAATCTTGGTGATAGTCTTCTGCTGGCCAAAACTTCTCAAACTCAATCAGTTCTGTTTTTAATGGTTCACCAAAGATCTGAGCCTTGTCGATTTCCATCATGAAGTTTTGAGCGACGTCTTTTTGCTCTTGGTTATGATAGAAAATAGCAGGTCGATATTGTGGACCTCTGTCTACGAATGATCCTTTGTCATCGGTTGGGTCGATGTGTCGGAAGAATTGGTCAAGAACCTGTTCATAGCTAACCACATCAGGATTATAGGTCACGTTGATTACTTCGATATGCCCCGACTTGCCCGAAGAGACCTGTTTGTAGGTTGGGTTTTCTAGTTCACCACCAGAATATCCAGAGATAACGTCGGTTACACCGTTTAGCTTCTCTAGATCGGACTCCGTACACCAAAAACAACCACCAGCCAGTGTCGCGATTTCACTTTTACCTGAATTAGCCGTTTTATCCATTGTATTGGCAGTGCCAGTCTGGCTCACAAACAGCGAAATCAGTGGTAGCGCAACCACGAGTGATACCAATATTTTAGATAATTTATTCATAGATACCTCATCTTGACGTTCTTCTCATTCGATTTTGAATGTACGAATAGAGACAGGTTTTTGATGGAAAAAATTGCATCATTCACAAAAAAAATATGTCGCCGAGAAAATCTTGCTCATAAATGCCGCCAGTAGTAGGGTGTCAGTATTGATATCCAATAATAGACAGTGATGGCGGTTATCGTACATCTAAGGAACAACATGCAAGCAGAAGTTAAATGGGTCGAAGGCTTTAAATTCCTAGGTCAATCTCAATCAGGCCACTCTGTAGTAATGGATGGCAGTGGTGGTGCAACCGCGCCAAGCCCGATGGAAATGGTGCTGATGGCCGCTGGTGGTTGTAGCTCTGTTGATGTCGTAGATGGTTTGAAATCTGCAGGCCAGAACATCACAGGCTGTAATGCAAAACTTGAAACGACACGTCGTGAAACAGCACCCAAAATCTTTACCGTGATTAACATTCACTTTGAAGTATCTGGTGACAACCTAGATCCTGAGTTGGTGGCTAAAGTATGTGCTGATTCGCTAGAAAAATACTGTTCAGTATGTTTAATGTTAGGTGCTGGCGTAGAAATGACTCACAGCTGGGAAATCGTTTAGTTTTCTGATTGTGCAGCTTGGCTTTGGGTCGGTACTTTTCGGCTTACGGCTTACGGCTTACGGCTTACGGCTTACGGCTTACGGCTTATGAGCACAGACAGATAAAGAAAAGGGCGGAGCACTTTGAGTGCTCCGCCCTTATTATTTCGGCTAGGGTAGAGTGCTGTTATTCAGCAGTTTCTACGATAACTTCTTCAACTTGTACTTCTTCTTGGTATTCGAAACCAGGGATCGTTGCGTCAACACGACGGTTTTGAGCACGACCTTCAGCTGTATCATTTGATGCAACTGGGTTCTCTTCACCTTCACCTGTAGCAGTGATACGCTCAGCTTCGATACCTTGCTCTTCGATGTGTGCAGCAACTGCAGCAGCACGTTTCTTAGAGATCATCATGTTGTATTCAGCAGCGCCTGTTGAGTCAGTGTGACCAACAACAACAACAGTCGATTGAGGATGAGCTTTTAGAACTTCAACTAGAGGCTGTAGTGCAATCTTACCGTCTGTAGACAATTCTGTGCTGTTAGTTGCGAACATTTCTTGAGAGTAGCTCTCTGTTTGTGCTTTAGTCACAACAACAGTACTTTTCTCTTCAACAACAACTGCAGGCTCTGTGATTGGCTCAGATGGTGCTTGAGTCACAGCTACCGCAGAAGCTGCTGCCGCCGCCGCTGATGCAGTTGTATTACCAGTACCGAAGTTGTAGCTAACACCAACAGACAGTAGGTTCGAGTTTAGGTCTTGAACGAAGTTGTCGTCGAAGTCATCAAAGTATTGGTATTCAACACGTAGTGCCCAATCAGAAGAAAGCTGCTTCTCTACACCGATACCAGCAGAAAGCACAACGTCATCTTCGCCACCGTGAGAGATGTAAGCAGGACCTGCTTTGAAGAATACGTCAAACTCTTGTTGTACTGGTAGGCGGTACATCGGCGTTAGTGAGATTGCGATTAGCGGATCGCTGAACGCAGCTGTTGTACCGTTCTTTGAAAAGCTTGTCTTGTAATCACCAAGGAAGTCAGAGCTTAGCTCAATACCAAACTTGTCATTAAAATTGTAGCCAGAGTAGATGCCAGCACCGATTGCATCATCGTCACATTTTTCACCGCTTACACATGCGCTATCTAACCAGCCCACGCCCACTTTAGCACCAACATAAGTTGTAGCAGCGATAGAAGGCGCTGCTGCTAGGCCTGAAGCGGCAACAACAGCACACATGATTTTCGACAGTTTTTTCATAATCTTATCCTTGGATTAACTCTTATTGTTATCTGAACTTACCAGTAAAACGATCACTTATTGGGTTACGACACTGCTTATAATAAGTAAATCAAGGTGTTGGTTCAGCTGAACCTATTTCTTTCTCAGTACTTATATTGTTAATCTGATTGCGTATTGGAGTCAATGAAATTGTTAGATATTATACATTTAGATGGCTTTTATTATTAATTTTATCATTTATTGGAATGCCTATATTTAAAGCTATAGCCTAGCCTCGCGCATTTGCCAGTGACTTTGAGGGGAATAAGTAAAAAACTTGCGCTTTATCATGCTTATAAACGCAAAATCCCCATCCAACATGTTTAACTCGGTTGAGTACATGATTAGATAGGGATTTGAATTGGAGCTATAGCGGTCTTTTCACGTTTTACATCACGTGAATATCTCGACTTTGTTTATGGACGCTCACCTGCTAGTAAACGTTTCTCGATATCTGCAATCACGCTAGGTAAGTCTGCAATAGTATCGATCAGGTAATGAGGGTTTGATTTGTTCAGCTTCACGCTTGCTTTTTCACGCGCCGCTGCCAGTGTTGCTTCGTCTGCGTCTAAGTATTCTTGATACGTTAAGCCTGCTTCGTTACCTGATAGAACAAGGCCTACCGTCCACATCCCTGCGTTGTGACCTTCATCAATGCCGGGTGCTGCGTCATCCACTTTTACACAGGCCGCAACATTTGTTACGCCTAGGTCAATCACGTTTTTAAGCGCCATGAATGGTGCAGGGCGACCACCTTGAGGTAAATCATCGGTTGCAACCACGTTGTCTGGATGATAGCCGTAATCTGCTGCTGCAGGAATCAGAACATCCATCACTTCACGTGGGTAACCGGAACAAGAACCGATTTTTACGTTTTTCTCTTTTAGGTTATTTACCACTTCAATCGCGTTTAAAATTGGCGCTGCGTGGTCGGCTACTTTCGCTTTTTGAAGAGGCATAAATGCCGCGTAAATCGCATCAACGTCTTCACTGGTAATTGAACGTCCGAACTGAGCATTCCAACGAGTATCAACAGCAGGGATTCGACCCACCGCTTGGATGTGATCCCATTTACCGATACCCATAGGTTCACGAGCTTCAGCTAAGTCGATGTCAAAGTCGAAACCTTGTTTGAATGCTTCAACAAAGATGCTAGTTGGCGCAAACGATCCAAAATCAACGATAGTGCCTGCCCAGTCAAAGATAACCGCTTGGATAGGTGATGTTGTGTTCATAATAGTGTCCTATTTTTGTGTCACTCCCAATCCAAAGTTCTGGGAGAGCAAATGATTGTTTTAGGTTATTGGTTTAGATGTTGAATTAGATAGTGAATTAAAGGTATTCAAAATCTTTGCAGACTTTGGCTATCGCTTTTTCGAATACAGACAGAGCGGCTTCTAGCTCGCTACGGCTGATGATCAATGGTGGGCTCAACTGAATCACATTACCTTGAGACACCTTAAAGCTCAGGCCATCGTTCAGACACTGATAAAGTACGGCTTCCGCTTCGTCGAACGCTCGGGTTTTGGTGATATGGTCGGTGACCAACTCAACGCCCCAAAGCAGGCCAATGCCGCGGACGTCACCAATGACTGGGTATTTCTCTTTCATTTGCAGCAGTTGCTCACGCATGAATGCGCTGTCGGCTTGTACTTTTTCAAGTAGGTTTTCTTGCTCAATCACTTCCATGGTAGCCAGTGCAGCTGCGCAGCCAATTGGACTTTTCTCATGGGTGTAATGACCCAGTGAAACTTGCGCTGCCGTGTTGTATTTGTCTTTAGTGACCATGGCTGCAATTGGAACCAAGCCGCCGCCAAAGCCTTTACCGATACATAGGATGTCAGGTTCGATATCAAACGCTTGGTGAGTGAACCATTCTCCGCTACGACCCATGCCATTTGGGATGTCATCAATGATCAACATGACGTTGTGTTTGTCGCAGATCTCACGAATGCGTTTCCAGTAAGCCTTACTTGGCACTTGAACGTCTGTGTTACGAACCGCTTCTGCAATGAAGGCTCCAATACCGCCTTCTTTTTCAATGACATACTCTAGGTAATCCGCATAGTGCACATCAGATGCCGTCTCATTGTTATCGCCTGAATTACCCCCCTTAAGCGGGAAAGCACCACGGTAAGAAACTGCTGGTGGGATACGTTCTACGCCAGCCATTAACGGGCCCATGCCTTCGCGGAAACAAGCTTCGCCGCCGACAGAGATTGCATCCAGTGACGCGCCATGGAATGAATCCCACAATGAAACGACTTTGAAGTTGTTGGTGACATGTCGAGCTAACTTGAGTGCCATACCAATAACTGACGTACCACCGGGAGCAAACAGCACGCGATTCAAATCACCACCACAGATCTGCGTCAGCTTTTCAGCGCACTGAACGGCTGTTTCATTGGTAAAGCGACGCGGTGAAAACGGCAATGACGCCATTTGTTGAGTCACTTTATTAATGATGTGAGGGTGACCATAACCCAGTTGATGGACATTATTGCCATGAAAGTCCATGTACTTTTTGCCCGTCGCATCTTGAATGTAGATGCCTTCGGCTGCTTCAAGTGTGTCTAGGCAAGGCGTTGACATCGCTTGATGAAGAAACACGTCTGAGTCGCGTTTTAACATCGCTTGAGTGGCATTATCGTTTAGCGACTCGTTCCATTTTTCGCGTGCTGGCGTGGTGTTCACATCGCCTTCGCTTCGAAAGTGTGTCGCCTTTAGAACTGGCTCTTGACTGGTCATCGTCATTATTTGATGTCCCAGTACATAGCGTTTTTAACTGCGCCAATGAGGGCTTCAATGTCTGAAGGGTAAACTTCACCGATGTTACCGATGCGGAAGCAGTCTGCGTTTGAAACCTTACCCGGATAAATCACAAACCCTTGCTCTTTCAAACGGTTATAGAACTCCTTGAATTGGTAATCGCTATGCGTTGGAGAATAGAAAGAGGTGATGATAGGCGAGTGAAGGTCATCATTTAACAGAGGTTCAAAACCAAGAGAACGCATACCTGCAACCAGTGTGGTTTGGTTTGTTTGGTAGCGATTATGACGAGCTTCGATGCCACCTTCCTGTTCTAATTCAAGTAGAGCTTGATAGAAAGCACGCACTGTATGAGTCGGAGAGGTAAAACGCCATTTACCGTGATTGATTTCCATGCAGTGCCATTGATCAAACAGATCAAGGCTTAATGAACGAGCTTGGCCTTTGCACTTTTCCAGTTCCGATTGCTTCGCAATAACAAAGCCGAAGCCTGGCACACCTTGGATGCACTTGTTAGCTGAGCTGATCATATAATCGATACCTAAGTCAGCAATATCCATAGGGATACCACCAAAGCTCGACATTGCATCAAGAATGACAGTCTTGTTGTGCAGTTTTGCCAATTTGGCAATATCTTCAATTGGATTCAGCATGCCTGTCGTGGTTTCACAGTGCACAATCGCAACGTGAGTAATGTCTGAATCCATGGCCAATGCCGTTTCCATTTCGTTCAAGTCTGGCTGTGATGTTTCACCTGGGGAAACGACATGGCATGGAATGTTTAAGTATTCTGCGATTTGAGCAATACGAGCGCCGTACGCACCGTTATCAACAACAAGAAGTTTTCCATTTTTAGAGATAACGCTACCAATTGTTGCTTCTACTGAAGCGGTGCCGCTACCTTGCATTAATACGCTTGTATATCCCGCTTGCTTAGTCGCCAAAGTCACTAGCTTGCTACGAATCACTTCAACAACGTCTTTGTTGTATTCATCATCCCAAGTACACCAATCTTTTAGCATTGCTTGGCGAACGGTTTCAGAAGTAGATAGAGGACCCGGTGTCAGTAGTAAGTATTCGTTTCTCATGCTCAATTCTCGTTATTTTCATTTTGGACTATACCAATGTTTGCAATTACTTTAACAACCAATTTAAACGGTCGTAAATAGCCAAACATCATTTTCACAAAAGCTTCATATTAAAATTGGCCACTTGTCTTGATAAATTTCCCGATCTTTAAACTGCCATTTTTTGTTCATTTAATCGTCATAAAAGCCAGTTAGCTTAATACTCAAATCTGGTACATACCAATGTGAGGGGTGTGTGCTAACAACCTAAATGAATTTATGGATATAGAAGCCTCTAGATGGAGCTTCTAACTTCTAACCTTGGCATCGGGCCTGACTGGAGAAAATGATGAAAAACCGTTTTATGAAAGGATCACTTGCAGCATTAGTTACTCTATTAGCTGGTAATGCTTATGCAGCACAGGAAGTGACGGTTTACACAGCTTTTGAAACTGACATTTTAGCGAAATACAAAAACGCATTTGAAAGTGAAAACCCAGACATCAACATCAAATGGGTTCGTGATTCAACAGGAATCATGACGGCAAAATTATTGGCTGAGAAAAACAACCCTCGTGCAGAAGTCGTGTGGGGCCTTGCAGGTTCTTCAATGGCTCTACTGAAAGAAGAGGGCATTCTTAAGCCTTACACTCCTCAAGGTGTAGAAGCACTGCGTTCAAACCTCAACGACCCGCAATCTACTCAAGCTTGGTATGGCAACGATGCATTCTTCAATGCGGTTTGTTTCAACGAAGCAGTAGCGAAACAACTTAACCTACCTGCACCTAAATCTTGGGATGACCTAACTAAGCCTATCTACAAAGGTCATATTGCAATGCCAAATCCAGCGTCTTCTGGTACGGGTTACATGCAAGTGTCGGCGTGGCTACAAAACATGGGTGAAGACCAAGGTTGGAACTACATGCAGAAGCTAGACCAAAACATCGCTCACTACACGCACTCTGGTTCTAAGCCATGTGTTCAAGCGGGTATGGGTGAAGTAGCTATCGGTATTTCTATGGCGAGCCGTGGCGCTAAGCTAAAAACTCAAGGTGCACCACTTTCTGTGATTACGCCTGAAGGTATCGGCTGGGAATCTGAAGCGGTAGGTCTTGTTAAGCCGTCTGATGCAGCGCAACGCGTGGTTGATTGGTCTATCTCTAAAGCAGCAAACGAGCTTTACATCGAAATGTACCCAGTTGTTGGTCACCAAGATGTGACGGCAACAATTGAAAACTTCCCTAACGTCGAAAAGAACATGGCAAAAATGGACTTTGCACGCATGGGCAGCGAGCGTGCAGACGTATTGAAAACATGGTCTGAGAAGTTTGACGCTAAATCAGAGCCAAAATCTTAATCTATCGAGCTACTCAGTTAATTAACTATTGAGTTCATTAGAAGTTAGAAATCAGTAAAGGAAGGCTTCGGTCTTCCTTTTTTAGTTTTACGCCTTTAGCGTTTTAAGTAAGGTACGACAAATGACAAAACACTATTCATATTGGTTCAAGCAGGCACTAGAAAAGGAATTTGGCAGCATAGATGCAGGTCTAGAATCCGCGAAGCCACTTCAAAAAGACGTTAACTGCGACATTGCGATTGTCGGCGGTGGTTACACAGGGTTATGGACGGCGATTTTAATCAAACAGCAGCAACCTCAAAAGCACGTAGTGGTGATTGAAAAAGGTTTGTGTGGCAGCGGTGCTTCTGGCGCGAACGGAGGGTGCATGCTGACGTGGTCGACAAAGTATCCAACGTTGAAGAAACTATACGGCAAAGAACAAGCAAAATGGCTAGTTAAAGAATCGGAAAAGGTTATTTACGAGATCGAAGCTTTCTGCAACGAACACAACATCGACGCGCATCTCTATCGCAGTGGCACTTATTACACGGCTACTAATGAAGCGCAAAAAGGTGGAATGGAACCTGTTGTGAATGAGTTGGTCAAGCAAGGCATAAATAGTTGGAAGAAGTGTGACAACTCTTTGTCTGATAAAGCGGGATCAGAGCGTCATATTGAAGGTTATTACTCAGAAGCTGCAGGCAGCGTGCAGCCTGCATTATTGGCGAGAGGTTTAAGTCGAGTTGCAATTGAGTTAGGCGTTGAGATTTACGAGAACACAGAGATGACTTCGCTTGATTATGGCGCTCCAGCTCGAATCCAAACTAAGGGCGGGTCTGTATTTGCCGACAAAGTGATTTTGGCGCTCAACGCATGGATGCTCGATCACTTTAAAGAGTTCAAACGCAGCATTGTGGTTGTCTCGTCAGACATGGTGGTGACCAAACCTATTCCAGAAAAACTTAAACAGTTTGGCCCCGAAAAAGGGGCGGCAGTGGTGGACTCCCGTATTTTTGTTCACTACTACCGAGACACCCAAGATGGAAGATTGATGCTAGGTAAAGGTGGCAATAAATTCTCGTTTGCCAATCAAGTAGAAAGCATGTTTAACCAAACGACTAACTATCTGCCTATTCTCAATCAATCTTTCCAAAAACTGTTCCCTAAACTGGAACAAAGTGAATTCGATTACAACTGGTCGGGTGGCTCAGATCGTTCGGTAACAGGATTGCCATTTTTCGGTAATCTAAAAGGCCAAAACAACATCTATTATGGGCTCGGTTACTCAGGTAATGGTGTTGCTCAAACTCGTATGGGCGGAAAGATTCTGTCATCTATGGTACTCGGAACCGATAACGCTTGGACGTGTTGTGGACTAACTAAAGGACCGCTTGGACATTTCCCGCCAGAGCCATTTCGTTGGGTGGGTGCAATGATGGTACGTGATGCAGTACGAAGAAAAGAGAACGCGGAAGATTCTGGTAACACGCCATTGTGGCTAGATAAGCAATTGGCAAAGCTGGCTGGTGCGGCAGGTAAAGCCGACAAGGTAGAGTAAATCTGTCGTTTAGATTTTTTCTCGCCCGCTGAGTCTGAGTTGGAAGTTAAATTTGATTTGAAGTGAGAATTGATATGACGACCCCGCTGTATGTATTTGATCTAGATGAAACACTCATGGACAGCAACAGCGCCATGATTTGGAATGAGTTTTTGGTTGAGAAGGGCTTAGCGAATGAACCTAGCTTTTTGAACGAAGAACGCCGGCTAATGACACTTTATGTTCAAGGTATTCTCAATGAAGATACTTACCTTGAGTTTGCTACTCGCTCTCTAGCAAATAAGACATATCAAGAGGTGTGTGCTTTATTAGAAGAGTGTATTGATAGCAAAGTACTGAGCAAAATCTTTCCTCAAGTGATGCAGGGGAGTTGGTCTTCCAAAACACAAGGGCAGCCGATGGTGATCATTTCTGCGATTGTCTCATTCATTCCTGCGTGCGTAGCGAAAAGACTTAATATTCCGAATGTTTTCGGCATCGAATTGACGGAAGAATCGGCTCAATACACGGCCAAAATTCTAGGGCTTCCAAATCATCCATACGGCAAGAGTGTTGGTTTGAAAGAATGGCTAGAGCAGCACAGTACTTCGTCTCATCAACGTCAAAACAGTGGTGAGTCAATCAACGACTTGCCTCAATATGAATTGGCCGATCGCCCACATCTATTTAATCCACACGAACGTCTAAGCGCTCGTTCGGATTCCGCTCCACGATATGCGGTCTACTGATCTCAGTATTGGCAGAAACAATAGGTATAACCATAAACAAGCATTGATATTTGGCGGTGAAGAGTACATTGGCTTTCATCGTCAAATACTATTTTTGAAGCTATTGGTTTACTGTAAGTTATTGAATGTTAGAACTTGTTTAACTCGTGTTTTCCTCCACTTGAATGAATTTTATTTCTGCAATATAACTGTCACTTAGCTTCTATAAATTTGTCACTCAACTGAAATATTCAAAGTTTAAATTTGGTATATACCATATAAAGAGTGCTGTAGTATGAGCAACCAAACTTATTTGAATATTGAAAACGTTGTAAAGCAATTCGGTCAATTTACAGCGCTTAAAGACATCTCCCTATCGATTGAAAAAGGCGAGTTCGTCTGTTTCCTTGGCCCGTCTGGCTGTGGAAAAACCACCTTATTACGTGCGATTGCGGGTTTAGATTTACCAACTTCTGGCTCTATCGAGCAAAACGGTAATGACACGACCTTCTTGCCGCCAGAAAAGCGCGACTTTGGCATCGTGTTCCAATCTTACGCTTTGTTCCCGAATCTTACGGTGGAAGAAAACATTGCGATTGGCCTTAAAAATCAAGGTATGTCGACCAAAGAAGCCCTTGAAACTGTGGAATCTTGGTTAGAAACCATAGGCTTGCCAACGTCGGGTCAGAAATTCCCAAATCAACTGTCTGGTGGACAGCAGCAGCGTGTGGCTTTGGCTCGCGCTTTGGCTTTGTCTCCAGGTTTACTACTCCTTGATGAACCGCTGTCTGCATTGGATGCGAAGGTAAGAACGCACCTGCGCGATGAGATCTGTCAATTGCAGCGCAAATTGGGTATCACCACAATTATGGTGACGCATGACCAAGATGAAGCCTTGACCATGGCTGACCGCATTGTGGTGATGAATCATGGAGTTATTGAGCAAGTCGGTGCACCGCAAGAGATCTATCAAAAGCCAGTGAGCCGTTTTGTGGCGGAGTTTGTGGGCAGTATGAACTTCATTCAAGCGTCTGTAGCAGCTCAAGGCAAGATGCGTATTGCTGAGTCTATGTTGCCATTGCCTGGGCTAGATAACTTAGACCCAAAGCAAGGTGATGTGTTTGATATCGCGGTTCGTCCAGAGCAAATCCAGTTTGTTGATCGTTTTAATGAATCCTTACCTGTTCGAATCGTATCAAGCGAATTTCTAGGGGCGTTTTATCGCGTGGAGTGCGAGTTGCAACACGACTCAACCGCGAAAGAGATCATCGTTGATGTGCCCGTTAAAGAGTTCAATCGATTGAAGCTGCGCCGCAGTGATATCCGTTATGTGGCATTTGATCAAGAAGGCCTGAGAGCTTACCCATCGAAAAGCTTACAAGTGATGAAAGACGAGGCGGCGTAATCAATCATGGAATCGACTCAAATGATGCAATCTAAGCTGCTATTTCAACGACGAGTACAACCTTTTCTTGCTCGGTTGAGTAAAGACAACGTTATCCTATTTGGGCTGCTGGCATTCTTGTCTGTAGTCATGACACTGTTTATCCTGATGCCATTGTGGGCAATGCTGAAAAAGAGTGTTCAAAACGCAGATGGTGAATTTGTCGGTTTACAGAATTTCGCGACGTATTTCGCTTCTCAAAGCTTGTGGCAATCCGTTGGTAACACCTTCACGTTGGGCTTGTTGGTAACGGCTGTCGTTGGTGTTTTAGCGTTTGGTTATGCCTATGCTTTGACTCGTTCATGCATGCCTTTTAAGGGACTATTTCAGGTACTAGGTTCTGCGCCGATCCTTGCGCCTTCATTACTTCCTGCAATCAGTCTGATCTTCCTATTTGGTAACCAAGGTATCGCCAAAGAAGTCTTGGGTGGAAACTCAGTATACGGCTTGATTGGTATCTCACTCGGCTTGATATTTTGGACCTTTCCTCACGCCTTGATGATTCTAACCACTTCACTCAGAACGTCTGATGCTCGCCTTTATGAGGCAGCACGAGCACTGAATACTTCATCGCTTAAAACCTTCTTCATGGTGACCTTACCTGCAGCCAAATATGGTTTGATCAGTACTCTGATCGTGGTGTTTACGCTGGTGGTGTGTGACTTTGGTGTACCAAAGGTTATTGGCGGTAGCTACAACGTTCTATCGACGGATATCTTTAAACAAGTGGTTGGTCAACAAAACTTCTCGATGGGTGCGGTGACCAGTATCTTGTTACTATTGCCTGCGCTACTTGCGTTTACTGTTGATCGCTGGGTGCAAAAGAAACAGAAGAGCTTGTTTGATACTCGCTCTGTCGCGTACCAACCAGAGCCAAATACCATGCGTGATGGATTGTGTTTCCTTTACTGCACGATCATTTCGGCTGCTGTCGTTATTGTGTTGGGCATGGCGATATACGGTTCTATGGTTACCTTCTGGCCTTGGAACAAAGCACTCACCTTGAATAACTACAACTTCGCAGAAATGAGTACCTATGGTTGGACTCCGTTCTTCAACTCTCTAGCGCTTGGCGCATGGACTGCCATTATCGGTACCGTGTTGATTTTCTTAGGTGCGTACTGCATTGAGAAGGGCAGAGCATTCGGTCCTGTTCGTCAGGCGATGCAGATGCTCAGTGTGGTACCGATGGCGGTTCCGGGGATGGTGTTGGGCTTGGGCTACATCTTCTACTTTAATGACTTGAGCAACCCACTCAACTTCTTGTATGGCACGATGGCATTCTTGGTTATTAATACCGTGGTTCACTACTACACGGTAGGGCACATGACGGCGTTAACTGCACTGAAACAGCTACCTTCGGAAATTGAAGCTACGGCTGCCTCGGTTAACTTACCGCAATACAAGTTGTTCTTTAAGGTGACGGCACCTGTTTGTCTGCCTGCGATTTTAGATATTGCGACATACCTGTTTATTAATGCACTTACCACGACATCTGCGGTAGTATTCTTGTATTCTACCGATACGATACCTGCGTCAGTTTCAGTACTGAATATGGATGATGCGGGGCAAACTGGTGCAGCAGCAGCCATGGCGGTGATGATCATGATATCTGCGGCGAGTGCGAAGTTGATTCATATGTTAATCAACAAGTTATTTGAGAAGCGCACCCAAGCTTGGCGCAAGCGCTAGCGAACCATTTTATATTGCAGTTGGCCAAGGAGTGGCTGACGACAAGAACAAGAATGAAAGGAAATTAAGTGCAGTACGTAAAAATCAAAGATGTCATCGTAGAGCAGATAGAGTCGGGG
This sequence comes from Vibrio sp. Scap24, assembly GCF_013394185.1. Classification (NCBI taxonomy): domain Bacteria; kingdom Pseudomonadati; phylum Pseudomonadota; class Gammaproteobacteria; order Vibrionales; family Vibrionaceae; genus Vibrio; species Vibrio sp. Scap24. Next base: position 616,041 of record NZ_CP041333.1, read on the forward strand.
ATGTTAACGCCACGACAGAAGCTGCCTGCAGAACGTAAGCTGGCTGAATCGTTTGATACAACACGCGTTACGTTACGTGAAGCTTTATCTTCGCTCGAAGCGGAAGGGCGTATTTATCGAGAAGATCGCCGTGGTTGGTTTATCTCACCAGCTCCACTGCGCTACGACCCAACACAAACACTCAACTTCACTAATATGGCTCTGGCGCAGAATCGAAAGCCGAAAACAGAGTTAGTGGCAGCGAAAGGGATGTTGGCAACCAAAGAGGCGACTAAGCTTCTTGAGTTACAACCGTTCTCCGATGTTTATCGAGTTGATAGAGTTCGCTACCTTGAAGACAGACCGGTCGTGTATGTGACGAACTACATTCGACCAGAGCTGTTTCCTAACTTACTCGATTATGACCTGTCTAAATCACTGACCGACATCTACCGTGAGCACTTTGGCGTGGTGTATCAGAAGATCCGTTATCGTGTGAGTACAACGTCTCTGTTGGGAGAAACCGCGCAAGCACTGCGTGCAACTTCGGGTTCTCCTGCAATGGTTGTCGAGCGTGTTAACTACAATCAAAACGGCGATTTGATTGACTGCGATATTGAGTATTGGCGTCATGACGCGATCAGCATCGAGTCGATAGCACAGCTAGATCGTTAGTCGTACGTTAGAATGCTGGCACACCTCACTCTGGGGATTTGCCCAACTGGAATGATCAAAGGTCTCTTATCTGGAGGCCTTTTTTATCCTCTGTTTTCAGCGACTGCTTTTATCAGTCAATAAGTTAGGAATGAAATGGAATTCTCTGCCATCATCATCGTGATTATTTCGGCTCTGCTGCATGCAGGTTGGAATGTCCTGGGTAAATCAAATCAAGGCTCAGGCTCATCTTTCTTCTTGGCGTCTGGCTTTGCTGCTGCCGCGATTCTGACTCCCTATTTGATTTGGTATGTCTACAGCGTCGGCTTTGCAAACATCACAATTCCATTCTGGCAGTTGCTCTTCTTGAGTGGCATTTGCCAAATCATCTATTTAATCGGCTTAGGTATCGCCTATAAACAGGCTGATATTGGTGTTATCTACCCAATGGCACGAGCGCTACCCGTGTTAATGGTTGGTTTGGGAACCGTATTAATTGGCTATGAGTTGTCATTGAATCAATGGGTTGGCTTTGCACTGATCACATTAGGCTGTTTGTTCGTTCCACTGAAACAATTCTCTGAGCTGAGGCTCAAGGCTTACCTGAACTTCGGTGTGTTGTGGGCACTCATCGCCGCTATTGGCACCACGGGTTATTCCATTATTGATAAAGAAGCGCTTTTGTTATTGGAGCCGTTAAGCACACCTAATATTACGAATAAACACACGGCGATTTTCTACCTAGGCATTCAGTTTTGGGCGATCGTGATTCCGCTGAGTATTTGGTTGTTGGTGACCAATCAAAGAGTCGAGTTTACCAACGCGTGGATACTGCGTAAGAAAGCTACAGTGGCAGGCATTATGATGGCATCGACTTATGGCTTAGTGTTATTTGCAATGACCATGACAGAGAACGTCAGCTTGGTTGTGGCACTTAGGCAAGTCAGTATCATTTTCGGCGTAGTGATGGGGATCTACTTTTTAAAGGAAAAGTGGCACACGACTCGCGGTGTAGGCGTTGTTTTTATCATTGCTGGTTTGGTTATCTCACTGACTTAAAAAGAAATTAAATCATACCTCCTACCTATAATGTGACTTTTCATTCACATTTCTCTTATTGATAGCAAACGTTTTACTAATGTTAAAGATGTGATCCTTCTCATAGACAAGGCTGCAAAGTTACCGGTAACATCCACCTCAACGTTACCGGTAACATATAACAACAAACCGGACTCTGTGAAACTCATAAGGATACCCAAATGAAAGCTCTGACTAAAACGCTGATTGCTGCTTCCCTCACTGGTCTATTTGCTACTTCAGCAATGGCTGCAGACTTTAAACTTAAGATTCAATCTTCAGACCCTTCTGGTGATTTGAACTTCAAGGTTCAGCAGAAGTGGGCTGAGCGTGTAGAGACTATGTCTAACGGACGCATCGACATCGACCTTCTGCCTGTAGGCGCTGTGGTTAAACACACTGAAACGCTGGGCGCGATCAAGATGGGCATCCTTGATGGTCATATCACAGCAACAGGTTACTTCTCTGGTAAAGATCCAGCATTTGGTCTTATCGGTAACATGGTTGGTGCATGGTCAGACACAACACAACTGCTTCAGTACATGAACTACGGTGGCGGTAACGAGCTAATGACTGAGCTTTACAAGCCTTATGGCGTTCAGTTCGTTGGTGCTTCAACAACAGGTGTTGAGTCTTTCATCTCTAAAAAGCCAATTGACGGTGTCGCGGATCTTAAAGGTCTTAAATTGCGTGCGCCTGAAGGCCTAGTACAACAAGTGTTTGCAGCCGCGGGTGCGACTCCAGTAAACCTTCCTGGTTCTGAAGTATTTACCGGTCTAAGCAAGGGCGTAATTGATGCTGCGGACTACACAGTATTCTCTACAAACCAAAAAGCGGGCATGAACGATATTGCGACACACCCAGTTCAACCGGGTTTCCACTCGCTACCACTTATCGATATCTCTGTTTCTCAGAAGAAATGGGACAAGATGCCTGCTGATCTACAAACAATCTTACAAACATCAGTACGTGACTTCTCTTACGACATGACGACTCAGCTAAAAATGGCTGACCAAGCAGCAGTTAAAGAAGCGCAAGCGAACCCAGAAATCACGATTCATGACTGGTCTCAAGAAGAGCGTAAGAAGTTCCGTGAGATCGCAAAAGGTCAATGGAAAGTATTTGCAGAGCGCTCTGATAACGCACAGAAAGTTTACACCTCAGTTACCGTGTTCCTAGAAGAGAACGGCTTACTGTAATTCAAACTTAGCTTATTGATGGGGGAGGGCATTGCTCTCCCGTTTTCTCCCAGGAAATTTGGCCCATGACAGACAAAATCCCTCACGCACCAGCTGAAAACGATGAAAAGCCAAGAAACGGGCTTGATCGCCTTATCATAAAATTCAGCAACTTAGTTAGCTGGTTGTTTATCTTCACTGTATTGATTTCATTCTACGAAGTTGTAATGCGCTATGCATTTGACGCCCCAACCACATGGGTGCACGAGACGGCTTCATTTATCGGTGGTTCATTATTCATTATCGGCGGCATCTATGCTTTCGCGGCTGATAAACATGTACGTGTTGTTCTTATCTACGATTCAGTGTCTAACCAAACACGTAAGTATCTTAATCTTGTTCACCACATCGTTGGTTTAGCCTTTGCGGGCATGCTCGCTTACGCAGCTTACTTCACTGCAGAAGAAGCGTGGTTTGCACCTTGGGGTGAATTTCGCCTTGAGACATCAGGCTCTGTATTGAATGCGCCTTATCCTGCGCTGCTTAAAGGTCTGATCTTTGTCGTTTTGTGTGTTCTTGTTGTCCAGTTTGTATTGCACCTAATCCAAGAGTTGATGGGTCTAAGGAAGAATGACGATGTTTGATTTATCTTCTATTGGTATCGCATGGGGCAGTTTGCTCATGCTGGTTATGATGATTGGCTTGCTACTCACTGGTATGCAGCTGGCTTTCGTAACAGGCTTTGTCGCGATTTTCTTCACCCTGTGTTGGTTTGGCCCTGATGCCTTGCCTCTGATTGCTAGCCGAACTTACAGTTTTGCTTCAGGTTATGTATTCCTCGCCGTCCCAATGTTCGTATTGATGGCAGCGCTCTTAGACCGTTCAGGTATCGCACGAGACCTGTTTGATGCCATGAAATCGGTTGGCCGTAAGGTTCGCGGCGGTGTTGCGGTACAAACCTTATTGGTAGCTGTACTGTTGGCTTCGATGTCGGGTGTTATCGGTGGTGAAACTGTACTACTTGGTATTCTTGCTCTGCCTCAAATGCTTCGCTTAGGTTACGACCGTAAGCTTGCTATCGGTACAACCTGTGCGGGTGGTGCGCTAGGCACCATGCTTCCACCAAGTATCGTACTGATCATCTATGGCATGACAGCCAGCGTATCAATCGGTGACTTGTTCAAAGCGTCTTTCTTACCAGCGTTTATCCTCGCGGGTTGTTACATCGGCTACGTATTGATTCGTTGTAAGCTAAACCCTTCTCTTGCACCGATTCCTAGTGACGATGAGACAGAAGAAGACATCGCTAATCAACCTAGCTACTTCAAGGCCCTATTCTTCCCGCTGCTTTCAGTAGCAACTGTTCTAGGCAGCATCTACACGGGTATCGCATCAGTTACAGAAGCTTCAGCTTTGGGTGTGGTTGGCATCATGATCAGTGCATTAATTCGTGGTGAACTGAATTACAACATGCTCAAAGAGAGTGCCATCGCAACGATGCGTACCTGCGGCATGATCATGTGGATTGGTATCGGCGCAAGTGCTCTTGTTGGTATCTACAACTTGATGGGTGGTATTGATTTTGTTGAAGAAACCATCCTTGCGCTAAGTGGCGGCAACGCGACAGTAACGCTGTTAATCATGATGGCTATCTTGTTGGTACTTGGTATGTTCCTTGACTGGGTTGGTGTAGCACTTTTAACAATGCCAATCTTCGTTCCAATCATTACTGGTCTTGGCTTCGACCCAGTTTGGTTTGGTGTTGTGTTCTGTCTAAACATGCAGGTGTCTTTCTTGTCACCACCATTTGGCCCAGCGGCTTTCTATCTGAAATCGGTAGCGCCAAAAGACATCAGCTTGGGCGAGATTTTCACGTCACTGCTGCCGTTCATTGCACTTCAAGTCCTAGTTTTAGGCTTAGTTATCGTCTTCCCGCAACTCGCGCTTTGGTGGCAATAACAGCAAAGGTTCCTGACCGGTTTTAGCGTCAGGAACAGAACCGCAACAACACAAGTTTAACTATTAGATTCGATTGTCAGCCCCAGTTTTGGTTGGGGCTTAGGGAAGGCTTGCCTTATGAAAAGCAAAAAAATACTCGTGATGGGCGTATCAGGATGCGGAAAAAGCCTGATTGGTAGCCGTATCGCAGAAGCATTAACGCTCCAGTTTTTTGATGGAGATGACTTCCATCCGCAAAGCAATGTAGAAAAGATGCGTCAAGGTATTCCACTGACAGACGAAGATCGTCAAGGATGGCTGGAAACACTGAATAAGCAATATATCGAACAACCAAGCGCTGTGATCGCTTGCTCTGCGCTAAAGCCGCAATACCGCGACATTCTGCGCAACAACAATGAAGACTTGGTGATTGTGTACTTACAGGGCAGTTTCGATACGATTTGGAATCGTCATAAAGCTCGTGAAAATCATTATTTTAATGGTCAAGAGATGTTGAAAAGCCAGTTTGAAACCTTGGTTGAACCTGAGCTAGATGAAGCGTTATTTGTCGATATCTCGCAAGATGTTGAGCAAGTCGTAGAAAGTGCACTTAAACAAATTAAGCAGATAGGCTAACCATGACTCAGAGAAAAAATGACATCGCGATGATTGGTTTGGGTGTGATGGGCAAAAGCTTAGCGCTGAACCTAATCGACAATGGATTCAACGTTGCGGGTTTTGATTTAAATGCCGACAACATTGAACGTGCAAATTCAGAAGCGAAGCAGCTTAATGAGTCCTTTGACGGCAAAGGTCAGTTCACTAAAGGCACTAGCCTTGAACATGTATTACAGGGCTTAGCAAAACCTCGTGTTATTGCGTTATCGGTTCCTGCAGGAAAACCTGTCGATATCGTCGTAAATAATCTGCTTGATGCCGGTTTGGAGAGCGACGACATTGTTATCGACACGGGTAACAGCTTATGGACAGATACCGAAACGCGTGAACAGAATTACAAAGGTAAGCTTCGTTTCTTCAGTACCGCGGTTTCTGGTGGTGAAGAGGGAGCACGTGTTGGCCCTGCGTTGATGGCGAGTGGTGACCAGTCTGCTTGGCAATATGTGAAGCCAATGTGGGAAGCGATTGCTGCAAAAGTGGATGCGAATGGTTTACCTGTTGTTCAATTTGCAGCGGGTGAGGCGTGCGCTGCGTATGTTGGCCCTTCTGGCACCGGTCATTACGTTAAGATGGTGCACAACGGTATTGAATACGCCGATATGCAGCTCATCTGCGAAGTGTATCATTTCATGCGTGATGTGCTTGAAATGCCAGCTCAAGAGATTGGTCAAGTCTTTGAGCAGTGGAATAACGGTGTTCTAAATAGTTACCTGATGGAAATCAGCGCCGATATTCTTCAGCAAGACGATATTGTTACTGGGAAGCCATTTGTTGATGTTGTGCTAGATAAAGCCGGGCAGAAAGGTACGGGATTGTGGACTGCGGTGAATAGTCTACAAGAGGGTTGCCCAACGCCAACCATTGCACAGGCAGTCTATGCTCGTGCGATGAGCGGTCAAAAATCACAACGCATTCAAGGGAGTCAGCTTCTAAAAGGCAATATTGCGGATTCCAGCCAATTGGACAAAGCGGAGGTAGTCTCTGAGCTTCATGACGCTCTCTACTGCGCCAAACTGTCTGTTTATGCTCAAGGCTTTGACTTGTTGAAAACAGCGTCGGACACAGAAGGCTGGAACCTAGACTTCACTCAAATAGCTAAGATCTGGCGAGCGGGTTGTATTATCCGTGCCGCTTTCTTACAAAGCATCACGTCGGCTTACCAACAAAATAGTGAACTGGCGAACTTGTTGTTTGATGAGGCTTTCATCAAGCAAGTGGAAGAACGTGAGTTGGCTTGGCGTATAGCCGTGGCTAATTCCGCTTTATATGGTGTGCCAATGCCGGGGATCAGCTCTGCATTAAGTTACTTTGATTCTTTGCGCTGTGAAGTGCTGCCAGCGAATTTACTGCAAGCACAACGGGATTACTTCGGTTCTCACACTTATTCGCGAGTCGATAGAGATGAGGCTGAAAAGTTTCACGTGACTTGGAGTCAGTCTCCAAGAACGGAAGTTAAAGTTAACGCTTAAACAATGTATAACGCCCTCGCTATGAGGGCGTTTGTAATTGTGATGCTATATCAACCTTTTAGTAAATTAGGCTTCAAATTCCAAGTCAGTTGGATACACTGTTACCAGTAACATAACTCAAAAATAATAATTATTAATTATGTCGAACAAGAAAAAACGTCCTACATTGCAAGATGTTGCCAACTTAGTTGGTGTCACCAAGATGACCGTGAGTCGCTGTTTGAGAGATTCTTCTCAGGTATCAGAAGCGCTACGAGACAAGATCAACGCCGCAGTCGATGAACTGGGCTATATCCCCAACCGCGCACCAGACATTCTTTCCAATGCAAAGAGTAATGCAATAGGTGTGTTGGTTCCCTCGCTAACCAACCAAGTTTTTGCCGAAGTGATCCGTGGTATCGAACAAGTCACAGCGCCAGCCGGCTATCAAACCATGATTGCCCACTACGGCTATAGCGCAGAACTGGAAGAACAGAGTATTGCTTCGCTGCTCTCATACAATGTGGATGCGATTATTCTGTCTGAGAATGTGCATACCGATAGAGCACGTAAAATGCTACAGACCGCGTCTATTCCTGTGATTGAGATTATGGACTCGGTATCGCCTAGAATTGAACAAGCCGTCGGCTTTGATAACTTCGAAGCGGCTAGGGCAATGACCAAAACCATGCTCGAACGAGGGCGCACCAATATTGCTTATTTAGCCGCTCGTATGGATGAGCGTACTCGCTTGAAAATGGCGGGCTATGAACATGCGATGCAAGAGGCTGATAAAACTCCCGTCACACTGCAAACTGAAGATGCTTCTTCGTTCACTTTAGGTGCAAAGCTTATCGGAGAATTGATAGAGAAACACCCACAGGTGAATGGTATTTTCTGTACGAACGATGACTTAGCGATTGGTGCCTTCTATGAATGTGTACGCCGTGGTATTCAAGTACCAGAACAGATGGCGATTGCAGGCTTCCACGGACACGACATCACAGTGGCGATGACACCTCGTTTGGCGACTGTGGTTACACCGAGGGAGCAGATCGGTAAAGTCGCCGCTGAACAAGTTGTGGCGCGTTTAAAAGGTAATCAAGAGTGGATTGCGAAGTTGGATCTTGGCTACGAGATTGAAGTGGGCGAGAGTATCTAATCTTCAGTTCGGTCTTGCTCTTTATTGGATTCAAACTAAACGCCCTTAACGATATGATGTCGTTAAGGGCGTTTTCAATTTTTTATGCTTTTAGCTTAAGTGCTTTTGTAGCAATGCTCTTTAGCTCGCTAAAGCTTGAGCATCTTGTTGTTTCAACACTTTGTGGCCATCTTCGGTGACGCCATGTTTCCAGTAACTGCTGATGTAGATGTTCTCTTTTGCGACTTCTTTTTCGTTACGGAAGTACTGTCTCAGCTCGCGCATGCTTTCAAATTCACACGCTGTCCATATTGAAACCTGACCGTCTAACCATTCTATGTTGCGAACGGTTTGCGATAGTGTTTCTTCAGTTTTATCTTCAATCAACCAAGTGATTTTGATGCCTTCAGGTGCTTCAAGAGCTTGCTTGTCTGCTGCTGAATTGATTTGAACCACAGCGTGGCCTGTCGCGTGCTCTGGAAGTGTTTTTACCTTTGCGGAAAGCGCAGGCAGTGAAGTCATGTCTGCGACTAAGAAGAACCAATCCGATTCAAGGTTTAGTCCTTGGATTAAACCTGGGCCTGCCACTGAAATAGTATCACCCACTTGCGCGCTCATTGCCCATCTTGCCGCAAAACCACATTGCAAATCTTTAGTGATGTGACGAACGAAATCGACTTCGATGAACTGCTCTACTGGGTTGTACTGACGAATGGTGTAGGTGCGCATGGTTGGGCGCTCACCTTCATTCAATTGGCTCAAATCTGTGGTGCCTAGTGGCGAGAATAAAAGCTTGATGTAGCCGCCGGCACATTCTGTTGGGTATTTACTTAATCCCTCACCGCTCAACGTTATACGTTGCATGTTTGGAGTGATGGTTGAGGTTTGAGTAACGGTTAATGTGATAGGGCTAGGCTTGCTCATATAAGGCTCTCTTAGATTTTGATTCCGACATCATAATCCTGAACCAGAAAACACTCAATACTAATAATTATCATTTACTGTAATTTACATAAGTGCAATCTAACCAGAATTCATCGATCTGTGTTGGTAAAACTCATCGACAAAAAAAGCCCTTTAGTTTCCTAAAGGGCTTGATGTGTTAGAGCGGTTGAACGTGAGAGTAATTAGCTGTTAGCTTGCTCTAGTTCAATCGTTTCATCAGCGGCTTTTGCTGCTTCTAGCATCTTACGAATAATGAATGATGCTGCCATCGCAATACCTACCATCACGACTGCTAGAACAGTCAGCATTTGGAAGTAATCGCCGTAAACCGTTTGCACGATCTCTTGTGTGATTTCTTGACCTTTCTCTAGTGCAATTGACGTTGAGAATACCGCACCAACAATGCCTGATAGTGCGATTGCTACAGAGAACAAACTCACTGAGAAGTTCTCGATGTGCTTAGGTGCAACAGACAGAATGAACGCTACAACCATAGAACCAACAATTACTTCACCAAATGCTAGGAAGAAGTGAATTGCTAGGAATACTTCAGGACGAATCAGAACGTCGTCACCAACTGTGGTCACGGCCATTGTCAGGATACCGAAAGCGATAGCCGTTAGAATGAAAGAGAAACCTACTTTGGTTGCGGTAGAGAAGTTAATGTTTTTCTTTTCTAGGTTAGAGAAGATGCCCGCGATGATAGGGCCAGCAACCATACACCACAGTGGGTTCATTGCCATTGAAGCTTCTGGAGCGACAGGGATGAAGCCAAATAGGTCACCACGCATTGTGTTGATCGCTACCATTGTCATCGATGTCATCATTTGACCGTAGTACACGAAGAAACAGGTCGTTAGGAATGTGATGATTAAGATAGTACCCATTTTCAGCATGTCTGATTTCTTCGATTTCAACATCAAAGAAACAAAGTAGACGATCGCTGCACCGCCAATTGCGTATACGATGTTTTGGCCAATATCCATGTTAGAGAACATGAAGAACACCAAGCCAATCATAGCGGCAGAAAGACCAAGGAATGCTGCCCAGTTTTTCGTGCTTACTGGTTGTTGATCGATCTCTGCACTTGCTTCAACAAGGCCTTTGCGAACCAAGATCATCATTAGAAGCGCAGCGCCAGCTAGAACAGCTGAAAGAAGGAAACCGCCGTGGAAACCAACAACAAGCACGAGCATTGGGAACAAGTATTGGCCTAGTAGTGCACCAATGTTGTTTACTGAGTAATTGATAGGGTAGCAGTTTTCAAAATCTTCTTGAGTTTTGAACGTGCGTTTGTAAAGGCTTGGGTAAGAAGGAGACATCAAACCACGTGCATAACTTGCTAAAGCGATACCACATAATGCCATCGGTACATTGGTTGCTGCTGCACCGAGTACCAGTAAAACATAACCACTTGCGAAGCCTAAAAAGGCAATGGTTAAAGAACGGTAAGCACCTAAAAATTTGTCAGCGATGAAGCCACCTGCGATAGCAAACAGTGGTCCGATTGCAGAGAAAGCACCAACGACCATCATGGTGTCAGCTTCATTGTAGTTAAGGTCTTCAAGGAAGAAACGAGTCAAGATCACCATGACGCCATAGAACGAAAGTCCAAACATCATTTGGCAGAACATCATTGATTTGTTTAATCTATTCCACATTATTTTATTCTCACATTAGTATTAATATGTAGTGTAATTACCCAATTATAATACCATTGCTAGTAATACATAAACTGAAACATGTATCCCAAACCGGACTTTGCTCGATATATCTTTTCTTATGAGTGCATTCATATTTCTCATGAATGAAATTTGCAATGTTAGATTTTGCTAGTGGATGCGTGGCTGTGTAAAAATTAGCCGTCTTGATTTGTGGCTAAGTAATGAACTATTAAAGAGAAAGTTAGCGAGATTCATTCGGTAAATGTTTTTATGTGAGTATCACTTTCAATTGGCGGCTGAGTTCTCGCCAATAAAAAAGCCAGCTTGGTGGCTGGCTTTGTTCTGATATTGAAAACTAAGTTTACAAGAATGCCGTCTCTAAAGGGGCTATCTACACCAGTCTTCTTATCTGTTATTCACACGGTGGCGCCATGTGAATCACCGCCAAGCCGCCTAAAGACGTTTCACGGTACTTCTTGTTCATGTCTTTACCTGTTTGGTACATGGTTTCAATAACCTTGTCTAACGAGATAAGACACTTGCTGGTGCGCTTTAACGCCATACGTGATGCATTGATGGCTTTCATCGCACCCATCGCATTACGTTCAATACACGGCACTTGAACAAGCCCGCCGATCGGGTCGCATGTCATGCCCAGAGAGTGCTCCATCGCAATCTCAGCCGCAATGCAGATCTGTTCGTTACTGCCACCACGTAGGGCGGTTAAGCCAGCCGCAGCCATCGAAGAAGATACACCAACTTCACCCTGACAACCCACTTCAGCGCCAGAAATAGAAGCATTGGTTTTGTATAGGATGCCGATTGCACCAGACACCGCTAAAAAGTCTTTGAGCTGTTTGGTATCCAGTTCTTTGATGAAGCGATGGTAGTACATCAATACCGCAGGAATAACGCCAGCCGCACCGTTAGTTGGTGATGTCACTACTTGACCACCCGCTGCATTCTCTTCGCTCACCGCAAAAGCAAATAGGTTAATCCAATCCATGATCTCCATTGGATCGTTTTCAATAGAGGCATTTGCTTCGAGCTTTTTCAAAAGCGCAGGCGCTCGACGTGTGACTTCTAGGCCACCATCAAGGATACCTTCGGTGTCAAAGCCTCGTTGCATGCACAGAGACATCACCTTCCAAATTTGGTCTGCTTTTTGGTCGATCACATCCATGCCTTGGAATGACACTTCGTTGCGTAGGACTAAACCACCAAGGCTTAGTCCATTTTGGTCGGACAGTTCAAGCAATTGATCGGCAGAAGAGAAGGGGAATTCAACTTGTGTTTCTGACTCTTGCTTGCCATTTTGAAGCTCATCAGCGGTTGCGATGAAACCACCACCAATCGAGTAGTAGGTTTCCATATCCAGAAGGCTGCCACTTTCATCAAAGGCAGAGATAGTCATGCCGTTTTCATGAAGTGGTAGGTTGGTTTTGTGGAAGAGCAGGTCGCTCTCTACATCGAAATGAATTTCATGGTTGCCACTCACCATTAAAGATTTATCTTCAATCGCTTTACGCATGGCCGCATTAGCGCTGGTTATTTTGATCGTATCAGGGCGGTTGCCAAGCAGGCCTAACAAGGTTGCACGATCGGTGTGGTGACCAATACCTGTCAGTGACAATGAGCCGTATAAGTCAATTTGAATACGGGTAACTTGACCAAGTACAGATTCAATCTTTTGTGTAAAGTTGAATCCAGCGATCATTGGTCCGTTGGTATGGGAGCTGGAAGGCCCGACCCCGATTTTGTAAATGTCAAAAATAGACAGCATAGTAACTTCCTGTGAAGACGGTTCGATGTACGAACTCTGTGTAAAATTTGTATTTTGTTCGTTTCACTTTTCATGAAACATTTTTAGTCGAGCTTGTTCTTTGCTTGAAACGTCTCTTTTATTGAAACTTGTATTAGCAAGGTCAGAGCAATGAAATGCAAGAGCGTGTTATTTTTGCGTTAAAGCGCCACGTCTATTCCTGCATTACCTTAAATGCTGCTATCAATAGTGAGCATTATTGCGAGCAACTTAAGAGAATTTAAAAATACTTTTGTTACTGGATATTGTATACATAATTCACTCTATCTAATCACCAAAACGAGACTTGAACATAAAATGAGCATTAATCACCTCCTTATTGTGCTGGGTAAGCGACTTAATGAGAATAAATTGACTGATGAAGGAATCAGTCGAGTTGATGCTTTAGTAGGGTATCTGGTGGAGCTTTTGGTTGAAGAGTCGAATCAGCAAACGGCCGTTGCATTTTGTGGCGGGGTAACAAAGGGGCAAACTCTCTCAGAAGCGGATGCAATGCACCAGTATTTTCGAGAGCTTGAAGCTCAGTACGAACATCCATTTAAATTGGGTGCAATCTTATTTGAGCAACGCTCAACAAATACGGTAGAGAACATTCAGAATTTGGCTTCTGAAATGATAGATAGCGGACTGTTTACTCGAGGGCAGAGTGTGAAAGTAACCTTTATCTCGAACGATTATCACCTGCAACGCATCTTTGAGATTCAAGCGTTGATGGACGAGCAAGGCCTGCTTAAGGTGCTTATCGAAAAGTGTTCAGCGCTGGGTGTAGAACTACAGATAGATCGCAAGTTGGAATCTCATATTCCAGTGCCATACCCGCACCAAACGACTCAAGGCCAACTGTTTTTGCTGATGGATGTACTCACGACCTACAGAGTTTATCTTGAAGGCGCAAGCGCAGGGGCGTTTCAACGAGATTTAGATATCGTTAGGAAAGAGCCACAAAGACTCTCCGTTGAAGCGTTGGTTAAAGCAAAAGAATTGGTAGGGGATTCATCTCTTTTTGGTATCGTGGAAAGCCTGCTTCCAGTATTGGAGCATTGTATTCAACAGACTCCAGTGGATACGGACACAAAAAAAGTCAGGGAATACCTAGCACTATTAGACACTAACCTGACTTTATTGAATCGATATTTAGATCCTGAATCGGATCACACACATCGCTGGTGGCGATAAGCGTTTACTTCTTTCTCGTGATGCCATGAACCGTTTTTAAACTAGCAAAAGCGATCAAACAATAGGCCAGAAGCTCAGTACCTTCTTCGGCAATATTTTTAACCACGCGAACATAATCATCACCCATGACATTGTGCCAAAAACTGCCCATGCCAAATAGGCGAGAAAATACCAAGAGCAGCATGACACCGGTAACCAAAAGGTTCATGTGCGGAGATGCTAGGATCAGCGCCAGTTGATCAATCGTGCGCTTACCGTTCTTTACAGCATAAAAAATCGCGCTACCAGCAACTAAAAGCGCAGGCACAACCCATGAGCCATGTACAATTTTGTCAAACCAAAAGTCCATCTCACGGATAAACATCACAGCAAAGAAGGCACTGATGAGAAGGGCTGCATGTTTAACTTCGCTTCTCTCTCTTGCGAGATAAATGAAAGAACCAGAAGTCACGACAAGCAGTAACTGCTGGAGCATCTCAGTCACTGAGATCTCACCAACATTGCCATTCAACAATACAAAGTCAATTCGAAGTGCAAGGTTCGCGACAATACTGATCGCCAATACGACTAACGCTGTCTGGCATCGTTTGTAGATAACTTGAGAAGTTGATTGCGACAGCGTGAACTCTGGGATCTCAAGTGACATATGAGTTTGTTCTTTGGTTTTAGATTGGCTTTTCATATCAATACGGCTTGTAATATTTTGTAACAGGCTGGCATTCTATCGTCTCGAACATCCCCACAATGTCATGGAAATGTCAGCAATAAAACACTGTTCAATTGGTGTGTATATACGGTAAACCGCTGCCTTAAGGCAGGCAGTTTACGTAACGTCATAGAATTTTAGGGGCGGGGTCTTACAGCGGTGAGGTTAGAAACTCTTATTCGAAGTGATTACTTTTCAGCTTCTTGCTCGTGGTTATTGCGGTAGTACTCCCACTGTTCAATGCGCTCGCCGTCATCGAATACACAGTAAGTGGTGCGTTGATTGTTTTCAGTCACCGTATCTAATTCACCGTCCTGTTGAACACAATAAACCGCGGCTGGGTTAGCGACTGAAACACGTTGGCCTTCGCTATATTCTGCATAGTCGTTTGCACAACCGCCTAACACAACGGCAAATACAGCCATCAAACCAATTTTCTTCATGTTTATCTCCTACGTGATAACTCTATAAATAAATGCGTTAAGTTCTACAGAACCCAATTAGAAGCTCTATGAAATGAGTATATTTTAGATTTCAGAAAAGGTTGTCCTAATTTGGTCAAGATATTGAAATAGTTTTATATTTCGTTAGGTTTCGCCAATTTTTGAGTGCTAGATCAAGCTAACTAGAGCCAAGCTATAAGTTGAGCTTCCTTGTGTGACGCGTGCTCGTTTGAGGTTTACTGTACTCGGTGGCGATGCGTTAACAACAGGGAGGCCAAGTAGGAAAGCGTTCTTGAAGGCGATTGTGCACCTCGAATCTATTGATGATTATGATATGATGCCGCCAAATTCCGTAGAGCATTCACAATCATGAGACACCTAAAAACCACTATTCACCCTGATATCGACCATCTAGACAATAAAACGGTATATAAGCGCAACGCAGCCCGTGCGATTGTGTTAGATGGCGAAGACATTCTGATGCTTTATACAGAGCGTTATCACGACTACACCATTCCTGGTGGCGGTTTAGATGAAGGTGAAGATGTTATTGCAGGTATGGTTCGTGAACTGGAAGAAGAGACGGGCGCGAAGAACATTCACAGCATCAAGCCGTTCGGTATCTTTGAAGAATTTCGTCCTTGGTATAAAGACGACGTAGATATGATGCATATGATCTCCTACTGCTACTCATGCAAGATCGACCGTGAGCTTGGTGAAACGGCTTACGAAGATTACGAAGTCAAAAACGGAATGAAGCCGGTGTGGATGAACATCCATGAAGCGATCGCTCATAATGAAAAAACGATGGCTGAAAGTCCTAAAAAGGGCATGAGTATTGAGCGTGAAACCTTCTTACTTCATCTCATAGCCAAAGAGATGCTTTAATCGCTGTACTATCTTTCAGTATCATCGGTTGTATTAAATAGATCAGCAAAAGCCGCCTAAAAGTGGAATACTTTTAGGCGGCTTTTTATTTCTAGGGTTACTTAATCTTAGTTGCCACAATAGCCTTTCCAAATTCATCTCATCCCACTTGCTAGTGATTATGTTCTCCTTACTAACAATGCTTATATCTATCATTGTTTGTGTTGCTTTCTGTGGTCAATCACCTCAGTAACTTATTGATCTTCAAGTTGACAAACATTCCATCAAATTGATTCCTATTTTGAATAACCCTCAAGTTTAAAATTCTATAAATTCAAACTTGAGGAAATAAATCAATTTATTCATGGTGTTATATTTAATTTTGAAGAGTTACAAACTTGGCTTCCCTCTTGCTTCGTTGTACAAAGCAGCTCGCTTTATCGGCATAAAAATAACATTCCACGACTTGGGCCAGATTCATCGCTTGGGAAAAATGGAAACCATTATTTAACCGTCGTTCAGAGTTCACATACTTATCAAGGAATTCGCTCACGCGAAGATGAAGTAGAGGTTTACTATGAAATACAAGCAGGTTATTTCCCTTATTACAGCGGTAGTCAGTGCTCCCATCTACGCGACTACCGTGGATTTAGACTTTTCAAACCATATTGAATCAACCAACATGGATACTTGGGCTGGGCCTTCTTACGATGGCGCTGTCATTCACTTTTTAAACGTCGGTACGCACAACGGAAAAACGGTGGACGCTAAAGTGAGTAGTCGAGTGTTCGGTGATGCTACGTTCTTGTTCCATACCCCCGACTACAAAGTGGGTTCAGGGCAACCAGATGGAGACATCGGGTTTCTTTATCAAACAAATTCCGCAGGGGCGGCTGGCCTCATCTATACATTCGAGTTTTATGATGGAACCGATGGTTTGTCGGGTACCTTTTCTGAACCCTATACGCTTCCTGAATTTGACATGATCGGTTATGACATTGATGGGGAGCCCGTTCAGTCAGAGCAAGTACGAGTATTCAAAAGCGAAGGCTTCTTCAGTTATCAAACTGGTTCAGCTGGTGCAAGTTTGACGGCGGAAGAGAGCGCCGATGGCACATCTGTTCTGTTCAGTGGCCCTGGAACCAACTTTGACGAGACAGACACTTCGGGCGCAGTGAAATTCACGTTTAAAAACACCTCTATCGTGACACTTCAGTTCGAAACCGTCACGACCAGTGGCAGTTCTTTCCCTAATCCAATTTTCTCAGCATTTGATGGTAACTGGGACTTATCGGGCTTCACCACACCGATTGAAAGCTCAGACGAATCTGATTTTGGTGATGCGCCTGATAGCTACGGAACATTGCAAGCAAGCAACGGTGCAGAGCATGCGATTTCATCCACGCTTTATTTAGGTGCGAGTATTGACGCTGATACGGATGGTCAACCGGGTGCTTCATCAAACGGCGATGATTTAGATATTGGCGGGAATGATGATGACGGTATTACCTTGTTGTCGAACCTTGAAATTGGTTTAGATAGTTTAATTAATGTCAACGTAGTCGGTAGTGGTTACCTACAAGCTTGGGCCGACTGGGATATGGACGGGACTTTCGGTGATGACGAGCAAATACTGAAAAATTACTCTGTTGTCGACGGAAGCCAAGTCGTTCCTATTCGTGTTGGTGATGACGCCGTCGTTGGTGTTGTACAAACTCGATTCCGTTTAGCGAGCAGCCCTAATATTCCTAGCGATGGATATGTGGGTGACGGGGAAGTCGAGGATTACGTGTTCAATGTTACCGACCCTGGCACAACTATCCAGCACTCCAATTACTACACCGCAGCGTTTGAAGATAACTGGCCAGAAGTGGGTGACTTTGATTTAAATGATGTTGTGGTTTATTACCGCACCACTATTTTAAGTAAAGACGATGCTGTGCTTCGAATGGACATCACAGGTACGATCATGGCTTACGGTGCCTCTTATGGTAACGGCTTAGGTTGGAAACTGAGTGGCTTCGATGAATCAGATATCGATCTGCAAACTGCGAGAGTACAAAGAAATGGTGTGACTCGCTTTAATATCTCTCCGTTTACAGGGGAAGATAAAGACGTAGCGTCACCAGGTGGAGATCTTGTTGTCGTTGCTTCATTGAATCTACGAAATGATTTACCGATTAACGTCGAGTGTATGTTCCACCGTACGAATCCGTCTTGTAGTCCTTCTCTAGAATCTGATCAAATGACGTTCAGTATTTCTCTACCTTTTAATGCGGATAACCAACCAAGCGCGAGTTCACTGATGCCATTGAGTGGTTTTGACCCGTTCATCTTTGGTCCGGGAGAGGGTTTGTATCACGGTTCTAGCTTCTCTGGTTCTCCGGGTAAAGACTTAGAGATCCACACAGCAGACTTCCCTCCAACGACACGTGGTACGTTAGTGAGTGATTTCTATGGTATCGCACAAGATGACTCTGACCCATCTACCGATAAGTACTACCGAACTACTCAAAATATGCCGTGGGGGATCTTAATTTCATCTCCGTGGAACCATCCAGCAGAGTACATTGATATAAGTGAAGCGTACCCTGATTTTGCAGAATGGGCGACGTCAGGAGGGGCTTCAAAACCTACCTGGTACCAGAACCCTAACTCTGACAAAACTTGGTCTACTGAAGATTAATTAAGGAGGATTTATGAAACTAACTAAACTAATGCTAAGTAGCGTGACTGTTGTCTTCCTTACGGCTTGTGGCGGAGGAGGCGGTGGTGGCGGTTCAACCACCTCAACGCCAAGTGCAGTGACACCACCGGGTAGCGGCTCTTCTTCAGTAAACACTCCATCGGGAGGCAGTACCGCAGTGACATCAAGCGTTGCATCCGCACAGCAAGCATTGAAATCGGTCGAGCTCGTGATACCCGAAGGTTTTGATTTCTCCACCGAAAGAGAAGTTAAAGTGACCGTTGATGTGGCAAGCTCGCAAAGCTCACGAGGTTTTATGAGCCTGTATACCCAGTTCAATGGTGATGTTGTCGACTACACATCACAAGTGTTGAGAGTACCAATCAATGAAGATATCGACTTCTCTACAACATTACTTCTACCTAACCATGTTGAAAAAGTTTGGGTTGAAGTATGGTACCCATCGGCGATGGGCAGCGAAGTGAAACGCTCAATTGATGTCGAAAACGGACAGGTCGATGTGATTCTCTAACCGCCTAGTGAAATTAGGGGCTTGAAGGCTGAAGCAATATCCGATTTTTGTTGTTGTGGTATTGAGTTTGGTTTAAAGCTCCCCATTTAGTGTACTTAAGATACTTTGCCGCCATTAGGGCGGCAAAGTTGTTTCTTGTGGCGCTAAAATATAACACCGATATCGAACAATTAAACATGGTTGACATTGTCAACTATGTGTTTTTGATGTATCTTTACCTCTGCGATGTTCCATCTTGCCGGATAACACCATCACATCGCTGTGTGCCTGCCCTAAACAAAGAATACTATGACTAAAAGACAGTTTATTGCCCATTACTTGCGCATGAATCGCACCTCTTATTTGTTGGCGATTGTGTTCATTTTTCTCGTTAACTGGTTACAAGTAGAGATCCCTCGTTATATTCAATTGGCGATAGATTTGATTGATGATGCCTCTTCAACAGGTCACCAACAGCTTCAAACCTATGTTTGGATTGTGGTGGGCATGTCGGTCGCTATGGTTGTCGTGCGGATCCTGTCGCGGATCTATGCGTTGAACCCTGGGCGAATCACAGAGGCAGCTCTCAAAAGTACACTGCTACAAAAGCTGAATCGCTTACCAAGCAGCTTCCATGAACGCTTCGCTTCAGGTCGTTTAATCTCAATCATCAATAATGACCTTAGCGGGATCCGTTTGATGTTCGGCGTGGGCTTTTTGCAGTTCTTCAATGCGTTGCTTGCCTTGTCTCTGACGCCTCTTTACATGTGGCGTATCTCACCAGAATTAACGCTTTATTCGATTATTCCTATTTCAATCGCTTTTGTGATTTTCCGAGTGGGCTTCAAGCGCATGAAAACACTGCACTTAGAACACATGAAGCGCCTGCAAAACCTGTCTGCTCAGTTGATGAGTTACCTATCAGGGATTGATCTGATCAAGAGCCAGCAGATGTCACCTTGGGTGAAAGCAGAAACCGAAAAGCTCAATCAACTGTTGCTTGAATGCCGTCTTAAGATCACTCGTATTCAAGTCTTCTTCATGCCGGTGCTTGATTACGCCAATGACCTGATGAAAATTATTATTCTTGGTCTGGGTGGTTTCATGTTGATGAGGCAGGAGCTCACATTAGGAGAGATAACCGCTTTCTTAACTTACTCGGTTTTGCTTGCAATGCCGTTGATGCAACTTGGTCGAATCGCGACGATTTATCAGCGTGGCATGGTCGGAATTCAGAGCGCGCAAACCATTCTTAACGCCAAAGTACCAGAGCTAGATGAAGAAAAGCTCTCTGAGTTAGATGTTGAATCGCTGAAGGGAAAAACGTTCTCTGTTCGTAATCTTAGCTTTAGTTACGCGGGTGAAGAACGCTTGATCCTTGATGACATCAGCTTTGATATTCCTGCGGGTAAGAAAGTGGGTGTACTAGGCGGAATCGGAGCGGGTAAAACGACATTAGTGAACTGTTTGAATCATCATTTAGATGTGCCTGAAGGTTCCGTTTTCCTTGGTGAAAAAGATGTCACGAGTTTCTCACGCAGTGATTTACGTCGTTATGTGAAAACCGTGACTCAAGACCCTTACCTGTTCTCAGCGACTGTCGAAGATAATATCCGCTTCGGTAGCTTGGATACCGATTTGGCCAAGAGTCAGGTTGATGAAGTATTAGAGCTCAGCCAATTAGCCAGTGATGTGACTCGCTTTGAACATGGCGACCAAACCTTGGTTGGAGAGAAGGGCATCATGCTGTCTGGTGGTCAGAAGCAGCGTCTCAGTATTGCACGTGCTTTGTTGCAGCCAACCGACTTAATCATCATGGATAATGTATTGTCTGCGGTCGATTATGAAACCGAAAGACAGATCTTAGAAGGCTTGTTTAAACGATTGGAAAATCAGTCGGTTCTGGTGGTGTCACACCGCGTTAATGCCCTTGAATATATGGATGAAATTATTGTGTTGAATGAAGGTAAGGTGATTGCCAAGGGCGACCATGCCACGCTACTCAAAACTTGTCCTTACTACTATGAGACATGGCAGCTACAGCAGAATGAAACGGAGGCCGCAGCATGTTAAAGGGTGTTGATCTCAAGTATCTAAAGCATTTCTTTCAGTTTGCTAAGAAATACAAAGGCTCTGCCATTCTGGGTATTGCGATGCTTCCGCTGTCGGTCATCACGAGCTTATTGTTTCCTTGGTTGATCATTCAAGTGATCGACGTCCATCTAAGTCATGGTGATATGGATGGTCTGCTCGAGTACGTTTTCTACTTGGTTGCCGTGCTGGTGGCAAGCTACGTGGTGGATACCACCTATTCGTATAACCTGCGTAAAACAGGTCAATACACGATAACTGACATGCGCTCTGTGTTGTTTGCTCGCGTGCTTAAACTGCCGCGTAGCTATTTTGACAATACACCAATAGGTGTCACGCTTTCGCGCCTGACGAGTGATTTAGAGACCATCGGTGAGACCTTTGTTCAATCAGTTGTCGGTTTAGTGAAAGACAGTATTAACACCATTGCTTTGTTGGTGATGATGTTCTTCATTGATTGGCAGCTGACGTTGATTGTATTGATCATCATGCCGCCTGTGATGTACTTAACGGTGTACGTGCGAAACCGACTTCGTGCTTTGTATAAAGTCACGCGTTCTTCACTTGCACGCGGTATTGGCTTTCTACAAGAAGTTTTGTTCGGCATGAAAACGGTACAGATGTACCGAGCGGAAGAACAAGTCGAGCAGCGTTACCAAGGCTATACAGATGAGTTTTTGAAAGCACAGAAAAAGATCAATAAATACGATGCGATTCTGTTTTCGTTTATCTCTGGCATTACCTCAATCACTATCGCGATCATGATTTGGTACGGTTCTGGACAAGTGATCGAAGGGGCACTCACCTTGGGTGTGCTGATTGCGTTCATCAACACGTTAGAAAAGGTATTTGTACCGATTCGCGACTTCACCTCGCTGATTGCTTCGATTCAGAGCTCATTTGCTGCGTTTGACCACATCGAAGAGCTGTTTGTTGAGCCGACGGAAGAAGAAGGTCGCAACTTACTGCCATCTAACAAGGTTGAAAAACAGCTCGAACAGTTTGTGAGCCTTGAGTTTAAGAACGTGAGCTTTCGCTACAAAGACGACGCTCCGTACGTTCTAAAGAATGTCTCGTTTGTATTGGAGAAAGGGCATCAAATCGCGCTTGTGGGTTCGACTGGCTCGGGTAAGTCGACGATTCTGCGTTTGATATCTAAAACCTATCAAGACTATGAAGGCAGTATTCTGCTTAATGGTCTAGAACTGTCGCAGATCTCAAGTGAAGACTCTGCTCACTTGTTCTCGATGATGATGCAGGATGTGCATTTATTTGAAGAGACGATTCAGTTCAATATCGCGCTGGGTAAGGAACACCTGTCAAGAACTGAGGTTGAGCAAGCTGCGCGTTATGTTTATGCGGATAAGTTTATCGAGCAATTGCCACAAGGCTATGATTTCCGTCTAGAGAAGAACGGAGCCAACTTATCGGTAGGGCAAACGCAGCTTATCTCCTTTGCACGAGCGGTCGCACAAGGTGGACAACTGATGATGCTTGATGAGGCAACCAGTTCAGTAGATTCCATCACTGAAGACTTGATTCAAAAAGCCATGCAGCGTCTGTTCAAGGAAAAAACCGTGATTGCCATTGCCCACCGCCTAAGCACTGTTCGCCACTCTGATACTATTCTGGTGTTGGAAAAGGGTGAAATTGTTGAGCAAGGCAATCACCAACAGTTGGTCGCACACAATGGCATTTATGCCGGCTTGTTGAAGGAGTCAATTATGGAAACAAGCGACTCTCAAGTAACGGTTGCCTGATCACCTCAAGTCAGGTCTACCGTTATCGATACTATGGATTGGTGTTACTTATGTTTCACCAATTTCTATTCTTTTCTAGTATTCCCAGTAGCTTAGGGAAAATAAAACATATTTTACGATTATTAATATGTTATGATCTCCCTACTACTAAAGGGGTGTCTACGGGCATCGGGATGTATGCAAGCAAGAAGAACCTGCTTGTGTCAGTCACTTTCTGGCGAATATGGAATCGAAAATGTTGTTGGAAGAAGTTGTAGAAATTATTGAATTAACCGACTCAGACCATTTATCTCAAGCAATGGAGCTGTTTAACGAGCATGGTTTTGTTGATGCTGAGTCTTTGCCTTTTATGAACGTTGTGTTCGAAACCGCACCAGATCAGCTTGCGAAGAAACTGTCGCAAATTGGTTTTAAAGGTTTAGTGCAAGTCGAAAAGAATGAAGACGCATCAGGCTTCACCATCATTGATGCTGACCGCGTTCTGCTAAAAGATTCTGCTTAGTTGAAAGATTCTGCTTAGTTGAAAGATTCTGCTTAGTTGAAAGACTCTGCTTAGCTGCAAGATTCAGCTTAATTAAAGACTCTATCCAGTTCAGTAACACCCGTTATGATTATTTGAGGTTAACACAGTGACAACAGCAACCATTTCATCAACAGAGCAACACATTTCCAATGAACATGCGCTTTTAGGTGCATCGTTATTAGCGTCTCAAAAAGTTGAGTTGGCTCTTTTCAGTGTTATCTCTAAATTGGCTAAAGCGTTACCGAAAGAAGCGCAGCAGCCACTGGATTTAGACTTGGATACCTTTCTAAGAGAGAAACCAAGTGATCAAGTTGCTACGTTGAGCTTGTACGAACAAACCTTTGGTGAACAGCTTCCGTTAAAAACAAATGAACTTAACGACTTTATCTACCACAGAAATCTTGTGACTCGTGGCTTTTGGCGAGTGACTGGCGCTGATGTGAAAGGCGGTGAGAAGCTAGCTAACCCAGAGCTTTATTTAAAAGAGTTCTTAGCTAAATGCGAATATTGGCAAGTGATGATAGATACTCACAGCAAGTAATCAAATTGAAAGAAGAAAGCCATAGCAACCGAGCTATGGCTTTTTTTGTGTGTAGGAAACTCGAGCGTTAAGAATTAAGCGTTAATGAGAGGATTTAAAGCTAGAGCATCATCTTCAATACATAGTTCTTAGAGACAAAGTGGTGTTTCAGTGCTGCGCTAATATGAAGAACAATTAAACAGGCTAGGGCAATACAACTGGCACGGTGTAAATAGAAAAAGAAACCGTTGATTGCAGGATCGGTAATTAGATTGTCGACGGTGGTTAGCCAAAATAACAAATAAGGCTCTTTTAGCATCAAATAACCGGTACTGAACACCATGAACATGACTAAGTACATCAAAGAGTGTGCAAGTTTAGCAATGCACTTCTGTCCTTCTGGTATCGAGATAGGCATAGTTGGCGAAGACCGAAAGTGACTCCAGATATAACGGACCACGAGCAATGGCGTCGCAATTGTCGCCAATGACATATTGAGTATCGATAGGAAAGAAAACAGCTCTGGATGATTGGTGACATAGTGCATCACATACCCAGCAACGGTTGCATAGATGATGACGGAAGCCATTACCCAGTGCAGTACACGGCTTGCCAAATCGTATCGTGGATTATTCAAATTAACCTCGCTCTGATCGTTATTAATATAAGATTCAACTCGATGCAGTAAATCAAAATTCGCTATATTCGCATCGCGAATTAATTATATAGAACAGTATTACTCGGTATTTTGATAATTTAGAAATTAATGATGTTGCTTCAGGTGTTTTATAATTATCAATGATGTTTTAGAGTGTTACTTCCAATACGGACAAAGCAAACTTGTCGACTTCCTAGCTTGTATGCCTATTACGAGATACAGTTAGCTTAAAGGTAAATATATAAGGAATGTATAATGCTTCGGATCTTATTGATTGCAGTTATCTCGGTGTTCAGCTCGATGAGTTTTGCAAGCGAAGAGGATAAGTACTCTGAACAGGAGTATTTGGATAGACCGCTGATGGAACGCTATATCTTGGATGAATTGAAGCAACTGCGAATGGAACAGCAGGATCTTGAAAGGCGTCTTACCATTCAGATGACCGATCGTGAATTGGCTGTAGCGGATAAATCGCTGAACTACGCTAATGTTACCGTGACGTATTTCTTCTACATCATTGCTGGTGTTGCTTCTCTTATTGCCTTGGTGGGTTGGCAATCACTCAAAGAGTTGAAACACACCACTAAAGAGATGGCAGATCGACGACTCAACGACATCGCCCAAGACTATGAGAAGAAGTTTAATGTTCTAGAGAGGGACCTTAAGCGTAAAACCAGAATCATTTCAGAGAACAACCGAGAAATCGAAATCATCAATGAGATCCACAACTTGTGGTTGAGAGCTCAAAATGCTCAAACCGCAGAACAAAAAATTGAAATCTACGATGAGATTTTAAAAGTTCGCCCGGGTGACTTGGAAGCGCTTACATACAAAGCTGATGCGGCCATGGACATGCAGGAATACCACTGGGCGATGAGCTTATGTAACCGTGTGTTAGAAGTGGATGATCAGAACGCCCACGCTTTGTATCAACGAGCTTGTGCATATGCAAGGCTAGGTGCTGAAGGTCAGGCGATAGACGACTTAGAGCGCTCTATCGAAGCCAGTGGTTCAATGCGAGAGCTATTAGCCGATGAACCTGACTTTGAGATGTTACGTGGCCTAGAGCGCTTTGAGGCGCTTCGCGAAGAATAAATGTTTTATGATATGGTGGGTTTCTTAAGCCCACCATACTTTTATGCTTTATACGGAACGGTTTCTTACATTTCGTTTGTTTTGTTGAGCTGATTGTTATGTTATAACACTTTCTAAGTTCCTTGTTATAACCGTTAAGTATTTATGAAGTACCTCCGTATTAGCCTGATTGTTGTTGCTATCAGTGCATTTTCACTTGCCGCTTTACTCTCTTTTCATCCTGAACCAGAAAAAGAAATTGTAATAAAAGTCACGCCTTATCAAGAACTGAACACGGACGGTGAGGAACAGGCGCCCCCACAAACCAATTCGAACCCAATGATCAAAATTCACTACTTTGTGAAGGTTGGGGATACCCTCAGTAATATATTTGAGTCGTGGAATCTGCCTTATGAAACAGTTCATAAGGTCATGGAAGCCGATCTTGAATCTTTGAAACTCGATACAATAAAACCTGGTGACCACTTAGAGCTGCTTGTCGATGGTAATTCTAAACAGCTTGTTGAATTGATCTTCCACGAAAGTCTGGTTGAGCAGGCTGCCTTTACTCGAAATGATGATGGAAGCTTCAGCTATCAGTTCCATGAGATACCGGGTGAATGGAAGGAAAAACTCTATGCGGGCAGTGTGCATGGTAGCTTTTCAACATCTGCATACAAAGCAGGGCTTACGACAGCTCAGATAGCCAATATTACTCGCACGTTGAAAGATAAAGTTAACTTTGCTCGTGAGCTAAGAGCAGGTGATAACTTCAATGTACTGGTTAAAGAGCAGTACACGAATGATCACTTAACGGGCAAAACAGAAATTCAAGGCATCTCTATTCAATTGAGAAACCGAGAAGTGGCGGCGTTTTTGGCACCTGATGGCCTCTTCTACGACAGAGAGGGTAATAGCCTAGAGCAAGCGTTCGATAGATACCCTGTAGACAGAAAGTTCCGAAGAATTACCTCATCGTTTAACCCTAAACGAAGACACCCAGTGACAGGGCGAATCTCGCCGCACAATGGTACTGACTTTGCGACGCCTGTGGGCGCACCCGTATACTCAACGGGTGATGGCCGTGTTGTAGCGCTTCGTGACCACCCTTATGCCGGGAAATATTTGGTGATTGAACATAACAGCGTATACACGACACGTTATCTTCACTTGAGCCGCTTCCTCGTTAAGAAAGGTCAGCAAATTAAGCGAGGTCAGAAAATCGCATTATCGGGTGCAACTGGCCGTATCACCGGTCCTCATTTGCACTTTGAAGTCTTGGTTCGTGGTCGAGCTGTCGATGCGATGAAGGCTAACTTACCGATGGCAAGCTCGATTATGCCTAAAGATAGGAAAGAGTTTTTGGCTCGAATGGCATCGTTTGATGACATGATTTCTGAGCAAGCAGATCGTGCAAGTTAAAGATATTCAAGCCTAAGTTGTCCACCGAATACAATAACGCCCCTTAGCTAGTGATTTAGCTAAGGGGCGTTTTTTCTAGGTAATCACACGATTTAGCGAGTGATTCAACTAAGCCACAACCACTGCTGTGCCACTTGCTGAAACCATCAGCATGCCATTACCTGTGCCAAGTACTTCGTAATCAATATCGACACCAACTACTGCGTTTGCACCTGCTTCAATGGCTTTCTGTTCTAGCTCTTTGAATGCGTAGTTACGTGCTTTTTCCAGTTCTTTTTCGTAAGTGCCAGAACGCCCACCAACAAAGTCACGAATACCCGAAAACATATCTTTGAATACGTTCACCCCTAGGATCGCTTCTCCGGCAATAACCCCTTTGTAATCGACAATGCGTTTGCCTTCGACAGATTGTGTAGTGGTAATAATCATAATGGCCTCGGTAAGTTAGATACTTAGTTATTAGTTTATTTACTGCTAGTTGTATTGTTGAGTGGAACATTTTTATTCTTGCATACCACCGCTGAGTTTTGTCTCTGAGCGTGTGAATTCATGTCTCAACCATGTTCTCAGTTTTAGCACACTTTCTTGTTTTAATTTGTTTTTTGGACAAACAAAATAGAAATCTTGGTGTGGATTAGCCACTGGATCGCCAAGCTCTACCAGCATGCCGTGGCTAATGTCATCTTTCACAAACAAGCGGTGAGTGACCAATACACCAAGCGACCGAATTGCTCCTTGCACAGCTTGAATTGAAACATCGAACGTCAAGTTACTGTGGAAGGTGGGCATAGGAATTTGGTAATGATCGCACCACACTTGCCAGTCATGCTTTCGCCTAGGGTTAAAGACACCAATGGTTGGGTTTTGTTTCACGAGTTGTTCAACGCTTAATCCCATTTGGTTTTTCAATAGTGCGGGGCTGCAGACTAAAACCAGATCATCATCGCCGAGCTTTTCGCTGTAATACTGATCCCATTCATTCGGTTTGCCGTGCACAAGGGCTATATCGACGCCTTCCTGTTCGATATCAAAAGGGCCGGTCAAGGTGGAAATACGAATATCGAGTGAGGGAGCAAAAGCTTGGAAGTCGGGGACGCGGGGAATCCACCAGTGCATCGCGAGTGAGTTCACCATGTTAAGTGTAATACGGTGATCGTTAGGTGTTTTTGCCAGTTCTTCAGTGGCTTCAATTACCTGTTCGAGTGCTGGCGCGACCTTTCGATAATATCGCTTACCTGCGGCATTTAGCACAACACGGCGACCTACACGTTGAAACAACGGCTTGTTGACCAGTTGTTCCAGTGACTTGATAGCTTGGCTTACCGCAGAGTGACTGACATACAACACCCGAGCGGCGTCGGTCATGCTGCCAGTTTCAGCCACAGCAATGAAAGCATAAACGGATTTAAGCGGAACGAGTTTCTTCATTGGTAAGTTTTCCTTACAGTTATGGTTAATATTACTCGCTATTTTTCATCTCGTCACGTCTCTAAAATAGGTGTCATAGGAGGTGATAATTATGTCTGATATTACCAAGGCAACGACTTTCATGTTGTTGTCGACGTTCAGTTTGTCTTTAAGTGGCTTAATGGCCAAGTATCTGTCTGAAGTGATGCCGATTTCATTGTTGAGTTTTGTGCGCTTTTTCCTACCCAGTCTGTTTTTATTCTTATTCTTGATGTTTTACAAAGTGACCAAACCATCGGGAGATATGTGGAAGCCTTTGGTGATGCGTGCAATCTTTATGGTGGCGTGTCAGTGGTGTTTCCTCACGTCATTGCAAACCTTAACTTTGGTTGAAGGTGTGGTGTTATTCAGTACAGGTCCTTTGTTTATTCCGTTGTTAGAAAAATTAATATTCGGAACTAAGATTCATACAACGACCATCGTTTGTTTGGCGATAACCTTTGTTGGTGTAGTGCTGATGGCTGGGGATTGGTCGCAGTTTGAATTTGGCTCAGAGTTTTTTAGACCGGCATTGTTGCTGGGTTTAATGGCGGGCATGTTTAATTCAGGCTCACAAGTCAGCTTATATCGAGCGTCTAAGACGAGCCTTTCGCCAGCAGAGCTAAACGCGTGGACATTTTTAGTCGCGGCAATCATTGTGATTCCTATGGTTGTGTTTACTTCAGTATCAGCCGCTCCTGAGGTAATTGAAAGCACAGGCAACATATCGGCGTTGTGGTCTTTTGATGACTTACGTTGGATTGGGCTGGGTGCACTTGGGTTGGCGCTATTCACCATCAATACGCAGATCTTCCGTTCGAAAGCATACAAGTTGGCAGACAGTGGATCTCAATTGGCTCCGTTAATTTTTACTAACATGCTGTTTAGCGCATTATGGCAGGGCTTGTTCTTTGATGACGTGTTTTCTACTCAACAGATGATTGGTATTAACCTCATTGTGGTTGCGAGCATTAGCAATACGTTATTGGCCAAAAGACACAGCAGAGCGAAAGCCAAGCAGGCACCGCGAGCTGCAATGACGGTAGCGAACGCTACAGCGTTGGATTCTGCCGCGAAAAGTTAAACATTGAGTTTATGACCTAAAAGCTAGAACTTAGAACCTATAACTTAAAATCTAGAACAACGAACGTATGTACTCTTTCACTCGTTCAATGTGCTGGTTCTTATCAATCTCACAGCGTTGGTTAGCTTCAAGGAATCGCTCAGCGTATTTGTCATAGATTTTGTTTTCTAAGAACAGTAGATACAGTTTTGGATCGATATGACCGCTGTTGGCCATGTCGGTCATGATGTTGAGTGATTCACTGAGCAGCTTGCCTTTTTTGTATGGGCGAACACTGGACGTGAGCGCTTCAAACACATCAGCAATCGCCATCGCTCTAGACGGCAGAGGCAGTTGGTCTTCGTTCAAGCCTCTTGGGTAGCCTTTACCATCAATGCGTTCGTGATGCCCGCTCGCGATATCTGGGATGTTCTTGAGGTAAGAAGGGTAAGGGAGTTTGTTCAGCATGGTGAAGGTTTGAATAATATGGTCGTTGATCATAAAGCGTTCTTCATCGTTTAACGTGCCACGACGTACTTTCAAATTGTGCAGTTCACCTTGATTGTATTTGACCTCTCCCGGCTTGAGCACAAACGCTTCTTGCCACAAATCTGCAGGGTTAAAGCCATTGTCCCAAGGTATTTTGTGCTCGGGTTTGTCAGCAAGTAGAGGCTCCATGATTGGCAAAGTCTGTTCTGTATTTGCTGGCTTAGTTTGACCTTTCTCTGTCGTGTCTTGTTGTGTACGGAATCTCTCTTTTTCAGACCAAGATATTCCAAGCTGATCGTCTAACGTTCGTTTCCATTGACGTTTGGCGATTTGGTCCAATCGTTCGAGTTGTGCTTCTGTCATTGATTCTCCGCCTAAATTGCACTGCGCAACGAAGGCAAACTCTTCATCGAGTGTTGATAGAGTTTGCTCGAGGACCTGTAGCTGCACTTCCTGAAGTTCACCGTTCGCCATCGCTTTCCAATAGTCGGTTTCAGCTTGCTGCTTGAGTAACTCAAATCGCATGCGAACTTCGTGGATTCGGTCGTAAATGGTCTCGAGTTTGGTTGCTTTGTCTACCACATACTCTGGGGTGGTGACTTTCCCACAGTCATGTAACCACGCGGCTAACATCAACTCTTCCCACTGTTTGTTGTCCAGAGAGAACTGAGGGTAATAGCGGTCGTCATCGATAGTCGCTTGGGTTAACCATTTGGTCAGCTCAGGTACTCGTTGGCAGTGACCTCCAGTGTATGGGGATTTGGTATCAATCGCAGAGGCTATCAGCTCAATAAAGGCGTTGAGCATGTCTTTCTGTTGCTGCATTTGGTCAATATTGTCTTTGGCGATTTCCGCAAAGCTCAGCAGCTCTCTTAAAAAGGCATGTTTATCGGACTGGGCTTTGGTTATGGGTCTTTCATAGCCAATCGCCACAATGCCAACCAACAGCTTTTCACGGTTCAGCAATGGGAACAGGTACAGGTCTGAATTGAAGATTGAGTCTTGATAGTAGTTGAGCACATTGTCTTCTCGATTTAAGTGGATGGTCTCTCCAGACTTAAGTTTGCACAGTAACCAAGGTGTATGCTTGATGAAGTCATTGATGTCTGCTTTGAAGGGAATGATCGCTAGGTTAGCGGCGGTATCAAACACATCTTTCTCTTCTGATTGAGTAAACAGCACAATGGTTTCGGCCTTGGTTATCAGATAGCTTTGATGAGCAATGTTCTTGGCAAGTATCGAGAACTCCTGATTCCCTGCTGTGTCTCGCAGCAAGTTGATCAGGTCATGAAGTGTGTGTTCCATCAATTCAATGGAGTGGGCGAGGTTCGCGACTTCTTTAATCATGCTTTTGGGATAGTGGGTACGACGGAAATCAAAGCGTGCGATGTTGTCGGTAAGCTGCATCAAGGTATTGAGAGGCTGGGACAGGCGATTAGCCACTAGCCATACGATACCAAAGCAGATAAACAGCATCCCAATCGCGACGGCGACCTGTTTGTCACGCATCGAAATGAGATCAGAAAGTAGCTCATTGTGTGGTGTTGCTTCTGCCAAATAGAGAGTCACGTTTTGGGTGAGCTCAACCGGAGTTAAGGTCAGTGCCCATGTGTTCAGGTTGTACTCGACGTTTTTGAGATTGAGGTTAAACTTTTCCTCATCTGAGATTAGCGGCCCCAATACTGAAGATTTTAACGCTTCCATTTGCTCTCGTTTGGGTATGTTGAAAAAGCTCTGCTCCTGCTCACTACCAGAGAGTTTGCCTGCGCCATTTACATTATTAGTATTGCCATGGTTAGCTTGGAAGGTGAGGTTTGAGGTCGTTAAATCCAGTTGATGCTGACCCAGAAGGTTAAAGTGTTGGTCAAATAGAGCCAGTCTGGTCTGCGGAGAGTAGGCCAGCTCACTGATCTGAGAAGAGAGTGAACTCAGCGTGAAGTCGGCGCCTACCACGTGCTTGCCATCAGCTGAACGCCTAGACAGTGTAATGCCATTGGTTTTAAGAAAATAAAAAAGATAGGGCTCGGATAGGTGGATTGAACCATCGGGCTTTGCATTGCGATACCAAGTACGAGTCGTTGGGTTAAATTTACTCTCGCTTTGCACTGTGCTGATGACCTGATGCGCACCATCGAGGTAGGTAATAAAGTTCTCACCATCCAAATTAGTGCTGCTAACCATCATGGTCGCTTTAGCAGGGGCGTTATTTTCGGCCCTTTGCTTATTTGTACTTAAGGGGCGGAAAATTCTAAAGTCACCATCCTCCGAGCCATAGAAGAGCGCAACTAAATTAGTATTCTGTTTGAAGATAATATCAACCGACGCTAGCCAAGACTCCTTCTCGATAGAGAAGCTTTGTTGATTAACAAACGGACTGACCGCCATCACGTTCAAAGTGGTGATGACAGGCGCTATTGCTTGCTTGAACACCGACTCTAGCTTGTCACGGTGCTCATTACTTACCTCGCGAACGGTTCCTAATAGCAACTCTTGAGAGTGTCGATAGCTTATTGATATCAAAACTGCGCCGACAAATGTTGTCAAAATTAGGAAAAGGCTAGTGATGTGGATACTCAGCGGATAACGTCTTCGTCTCATCTAACACTCCAGCGTGTGAACTGGTTTAAGTATTGACGAACTTGGGTAGGTTGCAAAAAATTGGCTCAATTACCCGGTTAGCCTGTCGCTATGATAATGAAGCCGACCGATAGAATGTTGCGTGAAGGTAGAGGTGACAGTCTGTCCTGTAACTTCTGGGCAATTAGTTACAACAAAGCGTTAGGTTAAGGTGCTAATTGTCACTTTGTGCTGATAAACTGGCTTTATTGATACCATAAGGCACTCGCTTCCAAGTTGAGGCTTTAGGTTTATTTTCTGAAAAGTTTAGATATCAATAGAGGGCATTGATTTATGGAATTAAAGGTAGACACTCACACCCATACATACGCCAGTGGTCATGCCTATAGTACATTGATTGAAAACGCTAAATTGGCAAAACAAAACGGCCTTGCTATGTTCTGTACCACTGACCATTCAGAGTCAATGCCGGGCGCGCCACACTACTGGTTTTTTAGCAATCAGCGTGTACTTCCTCGCTTTATCGAAGGCGTTGCGATTATTCGCGGCGTTGAATCAAACATTATGAACACTCAGGGGGAGATCGATATACACCCAAGCGTTGATAAGAACTTAGATTGGGTAATTGCGAGCTTTCATGAGCCTGTATTCCGTCCATCAGATTCTGCAGCTCATACTGAGGCTCTCTTGAATGTCATCAAAGGTGGTCGAGTCGATGCACTGGGTCATTTGGGTAATCCTAATTTTGATTTCGATTTTGAAGCGGTCATCCAATGTGCGGTAGAGCACAATGTCGCCATCGAGATCAATAACACGACACTGAAAGGCAATAGCCGCGTGGGTAGTGTCGACCGCTGCTACGAGATCGCGAGAATAGCAAAAGCAAAAGGGGCATTTATCACTTCGGGTAGTGATGCTCATTTCTGCCAAGATGTAGGCGGTTTAAATCTTGTTGCTTCATTACTTGATGAGGTGGGTATAGATTCGAATAAGGTGATCACCCATTCACCGCAGCAATTCTTGTCATTTTTGGCGCTACGTGGTCGCAACGAGATCCCAGAATACTCGGCGCTTGTTTAAGAGAATGTCGGCGGGTTTGCATTTCGACACAATCAATTTTTGTGCCTGACGGATTTTTGTATACACTAGCCGGAAAATAATAAAGTCGAAGCGCTGCAATAATGGTGGCGCTATCTTCAAAGTCACAGTTTCACTTGGAGAAACAATGAAAACTCGCTCAATCCTTTTATCTGGCCTAATCGCTGCAGCAGTAATGTCTGGCAATGCATTTGCTAACGTTGACCTTAAGAAAAACATGCAAGAAATGAAGCTTGCATTCAAACAAGCGGCAGAAGCTCAAAGCATTGAAGAGATGCAAAAACCTATCGTTCGTTTAGATACGCTAGTGGCAGAGCTAAAAACGGGTGTGTACCCAGTAGAGAAAGAAGAAAACTTCATGGAAGGCTTCAAGAAGATCAGTCTATCGATCGATAGCATTGAACAGAAGTTAGACCAAGGTGATTTCGAGGCAGCAAAACAAGAGCTGCGCACGATTGATGGCCTTCGTGAAGAGTACCACGACAAGCGTAACCCAAGTATCTGGAGCAAGATCTTCGGTTAATGGGTTAATCAGGAGCGTTTGCTTGCTTAACAGTTAACAAAGCCAAACCTCAAGATTCGATTTCTAAAACGCCGCCTATATTTCCCTTTGTTGGAAAATGTAGGCGGCGTTTTTTATTGGTGGCTTTTTAGCCGGCAGCTGTGCACGTACATGAATAATATGGGTTATGTTCTATTCGCGTAACCAGTTTTTAACTAAAAAGAGTGTGCGTTGGCTTCAAGTTTTTAACCTGATGTTAATCTTTACGTTTACCTATATAACAAGTGCCTCATAATAAGGGAAATTTATAAAGATTTGGAATAATGCGCCGAACCTCGTTCAACCTCTCTATGTTACTTGCTACAGCGTTAAGCTGGGCTTTAGTGACATTAATGCCTGTTATCAATGCTCATGGTAACAGTGCGGGAGTGTGGGCGTCGTTGTGTACGGTCAATGGCTTTGAACTGGTTCAAATCGAAGAGGGTGAACCGAATACTCATAAAGGTAAGCCGTGTCCGTTTAGCCATTTTTCCACATTCCACCAAGATGAACTTCCAACTACACTACTCACAACTCGACTGAGTTTTATTGTCTCAGACAGCTACGCTTTTTTGGCTCTAAGCGAACGCTATTCGAGACAAGCCCCCCGTGGCCCTCCCATTGTTACTGCTTAAACCAAACTCATTAAAATAATTAAAAAATATAGTATTAAGTAAAGTTAAACATGCCTTAGTGACTTTCTGATTTTTCAGAAGGTTCGTTTGCGCATGTCAAAGGAAATAATAATGTTGAGAAATGAATCTCAAACTACTGTGAAGGCACAAGCGACTTCGCAGTCTACAAGCAGTGCAACAAGCAGTTCGAAAACCGATATGCAAAGCAAAGAGCGCAATAAAACCCTCTACTTTCTCACCTGGCGCTGGCATTTCTATGCTGGGCTGTTCGTTATCCCATTTATGTTGATGCTAAGTATTACTGGCTTAGTGATGTTGTTCGACGATGAGATCGAACTGGCTTTCCATCAAGAGGCGATTGAAATTGCAGTATCCGGTGAGCCGATCAAAGTTTCGCAGCAGTTAGCGGCAGTCCAACAGCAATATCCACAAGGCTCAGTGACACAGTTTGTCCCAAGCAAAGCGCCTGATTTGGCGAACCGGTTTTCAGTTTCTCTGGAAGATGGCACATCTGTTTTTGCAACTGTGAATCAATACACGGGTGAAGTAGTCGGTGAAGTACCACGCAGTGACAGCCTGTACCAGTTAGCAAACGACATCCACGGCACGTTATTGATTGGCGATTGGGGTGATTATCTGATTGAAGTCGCGATCAGCTTGTCGATTCTGTTGCTAATCAGTGGCATTTACCTATGGTTGCCAAGAGACAACGCGAGCCGTGCAGGCTTTCTTAAGTTGAGAGTGTCATCTGGGACACGCGTACTGATGCGTGATCTGCATGCGAACATAGGTGGCATGTTATCTCTTATTCTGTTGCTCTTTATCCTGTCTGGTTTGGCGTGGACAGGTTTCTGGGGCGGTAAGCTCGTCCAAGCATGGAGCACTTTCCCTGCTCAAATGTGGGATGATATTCCGCTGTCTGATAAGACACACGCATCGCTTAACCATGGCTCAGAAGAAGAGCTTCCTTGGAACTTGGAACAGACACCACTGCCGTTATCTCAAGATAAGCCTGCCGAACATGTACATCATGTCGAAGAGGCTTCGGAACCTCATGATCACTCTAAGATGGGCGATGACCACTCTATGTATGTCATGTCTGCGAGTAGCTTTGCTATTGATGATGTCATTGAGAAAGCACGAGCTCTTGGCTTCACGCAGTACAAGGTGAACTTCCCACGTTCAGAAACCGGTGTGTACACGGTGACAGCGAACACCATGGGCGGCGATATCATCGATCCCACTCAAGATCGTACCACGCACCTAGACCAATATTCAGGTCGTATCCTTGGTGAAGTGACCTGGCAAGATTACAACTTCATCGCTAAGACATTAGCGGTCGGTATCTCTTTGCACCAGGGTGATATTAGTATCATCAACAAGCTTTTAAACGCCTTGTTCTGCTTGGCGTTTATCGTAGTGTCAGTAACTGGCGGTGTGATGTGGTGGATGCGTAGACCATCAGGTCAACGTAAGCTTGGCGCACCACCTAAGTTTGGTGATGCTGGCTTATGGAAGGCTGGTTTAGTGAGTGTTGTGGTTATTTCAGTGCTATTTCCTCTCGCGGGAGCAACGATTGTTACAGCTATGATATTGGATTGGCTGCTGTTCTCACGTGTTGAGAAGTTCAAAGCGGCGTTGAGCTAATTGAACCAAAAACGGACTTTCTTGGCTTGAGAAGGTCCGTTTTTTATTCTGGTGGGAAGTTGAATGAACAGGAAGATTTAGACTTGATACCCCCTATATTTGATAAAGCTCTATATTTCATAGAGCTCTAGCGGCAGGCCGTCTGGGTCTGCGAAAAACGTAAAAGACTTCCCCGTAAATTCATCTACTCGAATCGGTTCGACGTCGATTCCATATCCTTCTAAATAACTTTTTACTTGTTGAACGTCATCAACGCAAAAGGCTAAATGTCTCAGCCCTTGAGCTTCTGGAAAGCTCGGTCTTTCAGGTGCATCAGGGAAACCAAACAACTCTATTTGAGCACCATTAGGGAGTGCTAGGTCAAGTTTGTAAGATTGGCGCGCCGCTCGGTAATTCTCTGCAATAATTTCTAGCTTTAAAATCTCAGTGTAAAAGCGTTTTGAGGCTTTGTAGTCTGAGCAAATAATGGCGGCGTGGTGGATTCCTTTTAGCATCAGTTTATTTCTCCTGCCAACTTTTCACCCAAGTGTTCCATCGCGTAGTCAATGAACACGCGTAGGCGAGCGGGCATATACTTGGTTTGTGCGAACTGCATCGCGATGGCGCCGTGATAGTTACTCTTGATGGTCCAGTCATTTAATACTTGAACAACACTGCCTTCTGCTAATGCGTCTTGAATCACGAAGTCATGGAAGATGCCAATCCCCAAACCTTCTTTCACGCCTTTAAGTCGCATTTGAGAGTGGTTTACTGCGTATCGACCACTGACGGAGACGGTGTGAAACTCATCGTCTTTGAGAAAGTCCCAAATGTGGTCTTTGTCTGTTTCTGCTAGGTACAAACAATCGTGCTGACTCAGGTCTGTTGGGTGGGAAGGTGTCCCTTTGTGACCCAAATAATCAGGGCTCGCGCACAGCACTAAGTTGGTTTTACCTAGTTCTTTTAGTACTAAGCTCTCATCGGGCTTATCGGTCAGTCGAAACGCAATATCGATGCCTTGGCGTAGTATGTCTATATCACCATCAGCAGCGCGTAGCTTAAGTTGGATCTCTGGGTACTGATTAAGAAATGGCACCACAAAAGGTTGAAGTACAGAGTTTAAAAACGCTTCTGGCGCAGCCACCGTGAGCGATCCAGAAGGCTCGGTATGATCCGACGTCGATAATTCAACCGCTTGCTGTGCTGCGTTAATCATGACAACGCTCTGATCGTAAACCAACTGACCAGCCTGAGTGATAATAAGCGTACGAGTAGTTCGCTCAAATAGCTTTACTGACAGTGCTTTCTCTAAACGCGTAATGAGCTTACTGAGTGCGGAAGGCGTTACCCCTAATTGCTTGGCTGCCGCAGTAAAACTGCCTTCGTTTACCACTAGGATAAATGAGGCAAGATCGGGAAGTAGGGCGATGAGTTTGGGGTTGACCATAAGTATCCATAAGAGTCAGCGGTGAGCGTAATGGTTATTGTGAGTGATTCAACTTAATTTGTGAATCAGTTTCATTAATTGGCAAAAGTAAAATGAGTCGTGATGACGTTTAATCATCGATTGTTTAATTACCGATTAGTCTCTTCTTCTGCTCAAGGCATTTGAGCAAATTACCCAACGCCCGACAACATTTAGAATCATGCGACTTAGTGGATTGTCCATCTAATTTACTGTCAATAGCACCTGACATAGCCATACAAAGTATTACAAACTCGCGACATTAAAGCCGATATTATTCAAGAACTTTATGTTCATAAGATTGTCACAAGACAACACAAAAATAATCGGTATCAATAATGGCAAAAATTTGGCTTGTTTCTGCTGTAAGCGTTGCATTGCTTGGCGGCGGTGCATATTTTTATCTGCAATCTTCCACTCAACCAGAGACGTTTCCAACGCTGGTGGTGGAAAAGGGAACCATTGAAAAACAAGCGGTAGCGGTCGGCAATATTGTTCCTGCGCACTCAGTGTCTATTAAGTCGCAAATCGATGGCATTGTGGGTGAGATGTACGTGCTGGTCGGTGAGAAGGTCAAGCAAGGCCAAGCATTGATTAAGGTTCGTCCGAACCCGACGCCGCAAGCACTAACCGATGCATCGACAGATCTCATGCGCAGCGAAGCCGACTTAGAGTCTGCTAAACAAAAGCTGACTAACCTTGAAAGCTTGGTGAAACAAGACATCATCCCTAAAAACTACGATGAATACGTCAGCGCGCGCTCAGCAGTGAAATCCGCTCAAGCGAACGTACTGCAAAAGCGTCAGAACCTAGAACTGATCCGTAGTGGTGAAGCTTCCATTGGTGATGCCCGTTTAACTTCAACCATTTATGCACCAATTGATGGCACAGTATTAAATCGCAAAGTGGAAGTGGGTGAACCAATCATCTCGACTGAATCCAGCCAAGCGGCGACAGAAATGATGTCTCTGGCTGACATGAACAGCCTGATCTTCAAAGGCAGTGTGAGCGAGCACGATGCCGCGCAGCTTACTCCGGGCATGCCTGTGTTACTTACCGTTGCACCTTATCCTGATATGGAAATTTCCGGTGTGTTAACCAAAGTTGCGATCCAATCAGAGAACCTTAACTCGCCAGAAGGTAACGCGACGGCAAAAAGCTTTGATAACGGATTTGAAGTGGAAGTGGGTGAACTGAAGATCCCGAAAGAGATCTTACTGCGTTCGGGCTTCTCATCCACGGCACAAATCACACTGAAGAAATCTGAAAATGTCTTAACCTTGCCAGAGCGAGTACTGCAATTTGATGGCGATACACCAAATGTATTGATTCCAGATAGCTCAGAGCAAGGCTTCCACAAACAAAAAGTGAAGCTTGGTTTGTCGGATGGCATCAACGTAGAAGTATTGGATGGCGTTAAGCTAGACGAAGAAATCATCGATAACAGCATGATGATGGGAGCCGTGCATGGCTAAACGAAACCTATCTAAAATCGGATGCGCGATTCTGGCCGCCACACTCAGCTTACCCAGCTATGCTATCTCGATTGAACAAGCGTGGCAGCAGGCAAAGCAAAATGACCCGAACTACGAGAAAGCCAAAATTGGCGTTCAACTCGGTGAAGTGGGTGTGGATGCAAGCCGCAGCTCACTCTTACCCGGCTTAAGTGCGACGGCTTCGGCGAATTGGAATGAATCCACTGACAATACCAACAGTTATGGCGCATCGCTTTCTCAAACTATTTGGGACAGCAGCTTATGGTCAGATTTGGATCAAGCCAATGCCAACTACATCAAATCTCAGCTAGAGCTGACTCAGTCACACAATGAACTAGCTAAAAGATTGCTTTCATCGTATTTGGATGTGGCAAGCGCGCAGGGGGATCTGCTACTTGCGCAGTCCAAACTGGAAGAAGGCAACAAACTGCTGAAGATCATCGAGAAACGTTACCGAGCAGGTAAAGTGAAATCGGTGGACGTAGAAGAGATTCGTGCGACACAAGTTGCAGATAAAGCCGGTATTTTGAATGCGCGCTCAGATTTAGAAGTCAAACGAGCAGAACTGGCGGCTTTGATCAACCAAGTTCCCCAAGACGTTGACCAAATTCGCATAGACTCCCTTGTCCAACCGCCAATGATGGTGGAATCGCAAGAACAATGGCTAAAGCTTGCTAAAGACAGTAGCCCAGAATTGCTGGTAGCAGCACAGAACGTGAAAGCCAGCGAGTTTGCCAAAGACTCTGCCCAAGGCGGTTACTACCCAACGGTGAAAGGTAATGTTGGGTATAACGATGATGACCGACGTAAAGACGGTGAATTCAGCGCTGGCATTACTCTCAGTGTTCCTATTGACTTGAATGGCGCAACGCGTGCCAGAGTGGACGAAGCGTCACTCAATACCTTCAGTGCAAAACAAGACTTACGTAAAGTCGAAATCGACATCCAAAAACGCGTGATTCAGCAGTTTACTCAAGTCGACATTAACTGGAACCAAGTTTTAATGGCGGACGAATTGGTTACTTCTCGTGAGAAAGTGTTGCGCAGCAAAGAGAAACTTTACGATGCAGGTATGTTAGAAGTCTCGGAAGTGATTAGTGCGCACAACAGCTTGTTTGAAGCGAAAAATAGCCTGCAAAACAATCTGTACAACTACTGGCGTCAGCGTATCGGCTTGTTGCAAACCGCAGGTAAGTTAGATGACGACACCATGGTACTGATCTCCCGAGCATTTAACTCATGACCCGTCTATTGCAGCAAACTTTATTACAGCAGACCGTATTGCAGCAAACATGGCAAACACTGATGGCGCATCGCGTGAAGAGCATGCTGGCCATCGTGGCTATTGCTTGGGGGGTAATTTCAGTTGTTGTGTTGATTGCATTGGGTGAAGGTTTTTATCGCCATCAAACTCAGCAGTTGTCATTTATGGTCAACAACGTGCAAGTCGCCTTTCCGTCGAGTACCAGCAAACCTTGGCATGGCTTACCTATGAGACGCGAGATCCAGATCCCGCAGGACAAGGTCGATATGATTGAACAATCGGGTTTTGTGAAGCAAGCATCTAGCGTTTATGCCAAGTGGGATGCGAACGTCACCAATGAAAAAGGGCAGAACCTGACAAGCTTCGTCAGTGGCATTGATTCCCATTACTTCTCGTTGATTCAACGTAAGTTGGAGTCGGGTTCGCGTAACCTTTCACCCAGTGATATTGCCAACCACACCCGCGTTGCGATTTTGGGGGATCAAGTCGCTAGGATGGGGGGAATTCATGTCGGGCAAACCACCAAAGTCAATGGCATTCCATTTTTGGTGATCGGCATTATGAAAGACGAAGATGCGGGCATTTCATTTGGTGATAGCCGCAGAGTTTTTATTCCTCATACTACGTATCTTGATTTGTGGGATGCTAAACCCTGGATGCTGCTACTCAAGCCTGTCGACGGTATGGATAGCAATGCATTCCGGCAAGCCATCGTAAACTTTTATGCCAAACAATTACACTTTGACCCGACCGATAAAGAAGCGATTAACTTGCCAGACTTTAGCGAGGGAGCGGCGGTGATCACGGGTATTTTCCGCGGTATTCAAATCTTCCTGGGTGCAAGCGGCGCAATGACCATGGCGGTTGGTGCGCTTGGCGTTGCAAACATCATGTTCCTCTCTGTGACAGAGCGAACGCGAGAGATCGGTGTACGCTTGGCGATTGGCGCGACGCAAAAATCCATACTCAGCCAGTTCATCCTTGAAGGATTGTTATTGGTGGCTGTTGGTACCGCAGTTGGCTTAATGGTGGCTTACTTGGTGGTGGCACTGCTTGGGTCTATGCATTTGCCGGATTGGTTAGGTTTTCCTGTGATTACGCAAGATTCCATTATTTTGTCATTGTTGGTGACTCTCGTTCTAGCGCTGTTGGCGTCTTACTTTCCGGCAAGGCGAGCATCACGCCTCACCCCCGTAATAGCATTAAGTGCGAGGGCCTAAATATGTTGCTACCAATGAGACAAATCTTTCAGGAAATGGCAGCAGAAAAGCTGCGTTTGGGATTGACCATTCTTGCCGTTGCATGGGCAACCCTATGTATCGCAGCCATGCTGGCGGTGGGCGAGGGCATTCGTCAAGGCGTATTAAGAACAGCGCAAGATGGTAACGGGAACCTGATTTACTTAACCGGGGGCATGGCGACCGTCGATTATGGCGTCTTCCACCAAGGTAAGTTTTTAACCTTAAAAGCCGACGATACCGACGTAATTAAAGCCCTGCCAGAGGTCAAAAGCGTTGCGCCAACTGCCGTTTGGGATGAGCGAATTACAGTCGGTGATCGAGGAATATGGCAAAAACCATTAGCCGTCACGACAGACTTCGCATCTATGACCAACTTAATCCCGATGGATGGCGGACGTTGGCTCAATCCACTTGACCAAAAAGAGATGCGTAAAGTCGTTGTGTTGGGCTATTCACTTGCTGCGGACTTGTTTAACCCTATTGAAGATTTCAGCTGGTTTACCCCTGTGACACTGCAAACCAACCCTGTCGGTGAAAAGGTCAAGATTGGCAGTGAAGAGTTCACCGTAATTGGTGTGTTGAAGAAGAACAGTGCTGAAATCGAACAGGGAGACCAAATCAACTACGCCAGCTTCGTGCCGTTAGCCACGTGGCAACGCTTTCATATTAACGGCGATATCGGAGGCATCAACGTCGAGCCGCAAGCTCATGCTGATCGTGAAAAACTGGCAAAGACCATTCGTCAGGTGATTGCTCGTAAACACGGCGCCAGTGTGAGTGACGAGCAAGTCGTCCAAGTGGAAGACATGTTCCTCAAACAGAAAAGTATGCAGCAGTTCTTGATTGGCTTACAAAGCTTTCTTGGCATCATCGGCTTTGTCACGCTGGCCGTAGCGGGCGTAGGGATTGCGAATGTCATGTACGCGACCGTAAAACGTTCCACCCGAGACATCGGTGTGCGTATGGCAGTTGGTGCCACGCCCACAGCCATTCGTCTTCACTACCTAGTGCAATCACTGATGACCATGATGCTCGGCGGTGTGCTGGGGCTAGGTGTGGCTTACACGCTTGTATCGGCTATCAGCGCCATAAACCTAGAAGGCAACACCTTCTATGAACACCTTGGGAAACCGGTCCCTGAGCTGTCTTGGATCGTTGTTGCGATTGTGATTTCCACCTTGGTGTTTATTGGTGTCGCCTCTGCATGGCTGCCTGCAAACCGCGCTGCCAAAGTGAGCCCATTGGAGGCGCTGCAAAGTGAATAACAAAAATTCTGGAGATAAGATGTCGAACACGCCACTGGTTGATTTGACCAACATTTGTAAATACTACTCAAGCGGAGAGGCGGAAGTACGTGCGCTAGACGGTGTCGACTTGACCATCAACCAAGGTGAATTTCTTTCCATTCTTGGCCCGTCTGGCTCAGGTAAATCGACCCTGATGAACATGCTGGGCTGCTTAGATAAACCGACCGATGGCCAATACCAATTGGGTGGTCAAAACGTCGCAAGTTTAAGCCCGAATGAGCTTGCTGGTATTCGCAACCAAAAGATAGGCTTTGTTTTCCAAAGCTTTAACTTGTTGGAATACGCGACAGCATTGGATAACGTGGCACTACCATTGGTTTACTCTGGCATCAAAGCCAAAGAACGTCGCCAGCGCGCCGCGAAGCTGCTTGAGCAAGTTGGGCTAGGGGACCGCCTCGACCACAAACCAAACCAGCTTT
Source organism: Vibrio sp. Scap24 (assembly GCF_013394185.1). Classification (NCBI taxonomy): domain Bacteria; kingdom Pseudomonadati; phylum Pseudomonadota; class Gammaproteobacteria; order Vibrionales; family Vibrionaceae; genus Vibrio; species Vibrio sp. Scap24. The sequence goes on from NZ_CP041333.1 coordinate 659,669, forward strand.
CTGGTGGTCAAAAGCAGAGAGTGGCGATTGCGAGAGCCCTAGTTAACGATCCGCAAATCATCTTAGCGGATGAACCTACAGGGGCATTGGATTCAAAATCCGGCGCAGAGATAGAGGCTTTGTTTAATCGTCTTCATGCAGAGGGACGAACATTGATTATCGTTACACATGATAATTCGCTTGCGGAACGAACTAAGCGAATCGTGACGATCAAAGACGGTAAGGTATTGTCTGACCGCAAAGGGCAACATTACTCAGCCTAGTGCGCTCTTCATTCGCTAATGCCGTGCAACTCATTGCTGGTTTTGATGACTGTTGCGCAAATTGGCTTTCTTTTTACACCAAATGATTGGCCATTAGGTTGGGGAATTGCTTGTTTTATATTAAGTTTAGGAGAAGTGATTGCTTTCCCAACCCTTAATGTACAAATCGATAGAATGGCACCGCCGCACCTCAGAGGCTCTTACTTCGGTGCGGCGGCACTTTACTCTCTTGGCTTTGCTATTGCGCCATTGCTTGGTGGTGTGGTGATAGAGTTGTTGAGCGCATACTGGCTATTTGTGCTCTGCTTCATCCTATGTTTGGTGATGATTTGGTTGTACTGGTTGGCAGAGCATACTGAAGACAGTGTCGAAAGAGAGTCGATGACCCAGAGCTAGCGAGATGAGCCTTGGGTGTTAAGTGACTGATAATAACTAAGGCAACGTGAGTTATGGATAAATCGAATTTTGCACAAAAGTTAAAGTACCTGCGTGAAGAGAAAGCTTTATCTCAGGAAGAATTCGCAGAGTTGCTGTCCCATTCTCATCGGGCATTTTCAGGTGTGAATCAGGTCATGGTGAGCCAGTGGGAAAGGGCGAAGACACTGCCTAGTTTTGTTCGCCGTTTAGGCATTGCGAGCTTCTTCCAGGTTGACTATGACTTCTCTGTTGACGAAATGGTGCAAGTGAAAGCGGCAACTAAGAACGCTGAGCGTCCGTTCAGTGTCGATATCGGTTACGACTATGAGGTGACCAGTGTTGAATCACATAGCCTTAGCTCACTGCCTGCAAAAAGGCTCAGATCGATTCAAGGAATGCATCAAAAGACTTACGGCAAAGATTTTATCGAAGTTGCGAGTCATCTGGGTGTGAAGAGAGAAGATATGCAGGTGCTGTGTTTTCTTTATGAGGGTGTCATCATTGGGCATGTGGTTTACGACGGTGTCAGCAAGATGCTGTGCAGCGTAGGGGCAGTGAGTATCGTCATTCGTCGTAAGATCTTTGATTACATGGCAGACAGCTTAGCTGATACTGAATTCTGTTTTCCTACTCTTGATCCAGCTATGTGTCAGTTTCTTTATGATCTCTATTTAGAGCCTTACATGAGCAAGCTTGGCATGCCATTCTTCAAGGCTGATATTAAAAAAGTGGTGAAAAATCCCTTTTCTCAGAATATCCAAAACAAGCACGATATCTATTTTAAGTACATCCGTTACCATGACTTAAAACAGAAGAAAAAAAGCGTTGAATTTGTTTTAAGCTAACCCTTTCCTTAGCGAGAGTGAGTCATTACATGACCAGTCTAAGATCCGTCAATGGAAGTGGCTTCGAGTACAGGAAACCCTGACAGCGATCGAAGCCAAGCTGGTGGACACGTTGATGGGTATCTACATCCTCAACGCCTTCCGCTACGGTTTCAATTCCAGACGCTTTGCAGTAAGCCAAAGCTTGCTGGATTAACGCAGAGCGAGATCTGTCTTCGCTATTTACAATCGACTTATCAAATTTCACTTCATCGACATCAAGGTTCATCACCTTATTCATGTCTGAGTAACCCATACCGAAATCATCGATAGAGATTTTAATACCAAGCGCTTTATAGCGTCTAACCTGTTCGCAGAGCTCTTCATCCCATTGATCAGCTTCACTGAGTTCGAACGTTAACTGTTTTGCCTTGAATGAAGTATTCCAAAGTAGTTCACGCACCTTTTCTACATTATCTGGGTTCGCTAATACTTTCTTGCTGATATTAACGGCCAAGTTCAAATGTGCTGATAGCGACTTCACTTCAGTTAAAGATTGCTCAAGGACACTAAAGAAGATCTCTTCTTCGTAACCTAATGCGAAAGCACGATCAATGAATACACCAGGTGAAAAGACACCTTCTTCGGGAATATTCAAACGAAACAGAGCTTCCACGCCTGTCACTTTCTCTGCACTCGATTCTACTTTTGGTTGATAAAAGCAGGTGTGCCAGTCGTTTTCGAAGGCTTCTTGAATGATGTGATCGGATAGTGTCATGGGCTTGTTTCTCATCTTATCTTGGTCATCTGTGTAACGGCCGCACATTCTGAGAGAAACAGTAATTCACCACTATATCGTTTTGAGATTAAAAATTGATATTTGATATGAAAGCGAAATTAGGTCGAACTTTCGGTGGATATGGCGCTAAAAAGAACAAGAGAGGGACGTTAATGTGCCCTGTGTCACTGGGATGAACTATTATTCGTGCCTCAGGTTCACTAATGTTTTTCCAACTAAAGGGATAATCGGAATGCGGATGTTCAACTAGAATATAAGCATTAGTTTTACAGTGTAAATGATCGTTTTGAGATCGTTTATATCCCTACATAAAGCGGCGCGTGATGCTGCTGAATAATAATTAGGAAGGAATGAACAATGTCTTCTGCATTTTACCAACAGATTCAAACTCAAATCGAAGAAGTTAAAGAAGAAGGTCTTTACAAGTCTGAGCGCATTATCACTTCTGCTCAAAAAGCAGCGGTTTCTATCTCGACTGGTGAAGAAGTACTAAACTTCTGTGCAAACAACTACTTAGGCCTTGCTAACCACCCTGAATTGATCGAAGCTGCGAAAGGCGGTATGGATCAACACGGTTTTGGTATGGCTTCAGTGCGTTTCATCTGTGGTACTCAAGACTCTCACAAAGAACTAGAGCAAAAGCTATCTACGTTCCTTGGTAAAGAAGACACAATCCTATACACATCTTGTTTTGATGCGAACGCTGGCCTATTCGAAACGATTCTAGGCAAAGAAGACGCAATCATTTCTGATGCTCTAAACCACGCATCTATCATCGATGGTGTTCGTCTGTGTAAAGCAATGCGCTTCCGCTACGCGAACAACAACATGGAAGAGCTAGAGCAACAACTTATCGCAGCTAAAGAAGCTGGCGCTCGTCACACACTTATCGTAACTGACGGTGTGTTCTCTATGGACGGCGTAGTGGCTAATCTTCCTGCTATTTGTGACCTTGCTGATAAGTACGGTGCACTAGTAATGGTTGATGATTCTCATGCAGTAGGTTTCATGGGTGAAAACGGCGCAGGTACTCACGAGTTCCACAATGTTGTTGACCGTATCGACATCATTACAGGTACGCTTGGTAAAGCAATGGGTGGCGCTTCAGGCGGTTACACTTCTGGTAAGAAAGAAGTAATCGACTGGTTACGTCAGCGTTCTCGTCCATACCTATTCTCTAACTCTGTTGCACCTGCAATCGTATCGGCGTCTATCCGTGTTCTAGATCTTCTAGCGGAATCTGGCGACCTACGTACTCAACTATGGGAAAACTCTGCTCACTTCCGTACTCGCATGGAAGAAGCTGGTTTTACTATGGGTGGTGCTGACCACGCTATCATCCCAATCATGCTTGGTGATGCAAAAGTAGCGGCTGAATTCGCAGAGCGCGCTCTAGAGAAAGGCATCTACGTTGTAGGTTTCTCATTCCCTGTAGTACCAAAAGGCCAAGCTCGTATCCGTACGCAAATGTCTGCAGCACACTCTCGTGAGCAACTAGACCGCGCAATCGATGCGTTCATCCAAGTTGGTAAAGACATGGGTATCATCTAATTTTAAAGGGGTGCCACGAGCATCCTTTAATTAGATAGAGCAACACTCAATAGAACATATAGATTTTTGATTCTCGCCTTACAGTTAGGCGAGATGAACTAGGTAACATTATGAAAATTAAAGCACTTTCTAAGCTTAAGCCTGAAGAAGGCATCTGGATGACCGAGGTTGAAAAACCTGAAATGGGTCATAATGATCTTCTTATCCGTATTAAGAAAACCGCAATTTGTGGTACTGACGTACATATCTACAACTGGGATGAGTGGTCACAAAACACAATTCCAGTACCTATGGTAGTAGGTCACGAATACGTGGGTGAAGTTGTTGGCATCGGCCAAGAAGTTCGTGGTTTTGAAATCGGCGACCGTGTTTCTGGCGAAGGTCATATCACATGTGGTCACTGTCGTAACTGTCGTGGCGGCCGTACTCACCTTTGTCGTAACACAACAGGTGTTGGTGTTAACCGCACTGGTGCGTTCTCTGAGTTCCTTGTGATCCCTGCGTTCAACGCATTTAAGATCCCTGCAGAAATCTCTGATGACCTAGCATCAATCTTTGACCCGTTCGGTAACGCAGTACACACAGCGCTTTCTTTCGACCTAGTAGGCGAAGATGTGCTAATCACAGGTGCAGGCCCAATCGGTATCATGGCTGCTGCTGTTGCTAAGCACGTTGGTGCTCGTCACGTTGTAATTACTGACGTTAACGAATACCGCCTAGAGCTTGCTAAGAAGATGGGCGTAACTCGCGCAGTAAACGTGATGGAAGAGAAGCTTGAAGACGTAATGTCTGATCTTGGCATGACTGAAGGCTTCGATGTAGGCCTAGAAATGTCTGGTAACCCATCTGCGTTCAACAGCATGCTGACTAACATGAACCACGGCGGTAAGATCTCTCTATTAGGTATTCCACCATCAGACATGGCAGTAGACTGGAACCAAGTAATCTTCAAAGGTTTGGTTATCAAGGGTATCTACGGTCGTGAGATGTTCGAAACTTGGTACAAGATGGCTTCACTAATCCAGTCTGGCCTAGATCTAACACCAATCATTACTCACCACTACAAAGTGGACGACTTCCAGAAAGGCTTCGACATGATGCGCTCTGGTATGTCAGGTAAAGTAATCCTAGATTGGGAATAAGCAAATAGGGGAGACCCTTAGCTAGTTCTACAATGAAAATGCCCCAAAGGAATTTGGGGCATTTTTGTTTTCTGCGAATCGATTAATTCTTGATGTCGTTGAATGGCTATTTTGAATATCGGCAATCTTTAAAATACGCGCTATATACTGCGTTTAATTTTTAAAGAGGGCTTCAATGGCTTGTAAACCACTTGCACTGATAATTACTGGAATATTATTAACGCCGAATTTTGCGACCGCTAATAGCACTATCTCGAAAGGTAATAGCGACCAAGCAGCAGAGCAGGCAGCAAAGGAACTTGCAAACCCGAACACGGCTTACGCGAGCCTTAACTTAAAGCTCCAATACTCTGGTGGATATGACGGGGGAGGAGACAGCTTCGCTACAGTGTTACAACCAACTCTCCCTTTCCCTATGGATAATGGCGACAAAGTCATCTTCCGTCCTGCTATCTCTTATGTTCAGAATGATTTCAATTTGAATACGCCGACAAGTTTCCAACATATGGATCAGTCAGGAGTGAGCGACATATCTTTCGATCTAGCCTATGCACCCAAAATGGAAGGTGGGACTATTGCTGCTTTTGGTCTGTTTGCTTCTTTACCAACGGGCAGCAACGAGCTTACGGCTGACCAATTTGCTGTCGGCCCTGAGTTTATGTACGGCAAAGTGAGCGCTGAACGCGTTGTTGGTGTGTTCCCAAGCCATCTTTATGGCGTATCTGGCAATGGCGCGGATCACTCTGATACTCGTGTTAACAAGACGTCTACGCAGCTATTTTGGGTGGAGTTATTGGAAGGTGGGTGGACGGTAGGTTCAGCACCGACACTCTCCTACGATTGGAATAAAGATCAGGCCGAAATTCCGTTGAATATTAGCGTAAGTAAAACAACGGTGTTCAACGGTCGTCCTTGGAAGTTTGGTATTGAAGCCAATTACTATATCGAGAAAGACGAAAAGACACGCCCGGACTTCATGCTGAGCTTTAATATCAGCCCAGTCGTTGAGAACAAACTGGCATCTTTGTTCGATTAATCTTGTTTTAGCTGGGTTCGAAGAGAGGCTGGACGCTCGTCGTTTGGCCTTTTTATTAAAACCAATAAGTTAGCCACAAAGCAAATAAAGACACAGCTGAGAGCGTAGCAACCCGCATGCTAAACATAGGCTTGTTCCAACCAAGGCGAGTAACATCTTGCTCTGTTAGTTCTAGGTTGATTTGTTCGTAGTATCTATCGAGTTCGTTCATCGTAATCACCTTGTTAATCACTTCGACAACCAATATAACTGGATAAACGTGTTCGTATAAATCAATGATTTTCTAACAGGCGTTTAGTCAGTCTGAACGATGATTCGTTTAATCTTCAATAGGATGGAACCAAGCTTAAATCTCCCTACAGAAAAGCTAATGAAAACAAAACCAAAAACAGTTTGAAACTAAGAATAAACTTAAAACAAACGATTCGTTTTGAATCGAGATACGACCTATTCTCTATGATAGATTTCAAGCACTTAATCTAATTGTTGGTTTATTAAATGGTACGATTAGACGTTGGAAAGTTATCTAACACACTGAGCAATGCAGGCGTTCCAAAGAAGAGGGCGGTGTTACTTGTCAAAGCATTCAAAGGTTCAATTAACGAAATCGACCCAGTATCTCAATCGTATGTGAACAAAAAGATTGAGAAATCTAGAAATGAAACACTCCAATACCTGTTGGCATTTTTGGGGCTACAGATGATCTTGATTCCGTGTTTTCGCTACATCATGACTAACCTGTAGGCATAAAAAAGTCCGATATCGGCGTACTAATATCGGACTTTGATGCTTAATGGTTGGTTTGAACTAAGTTAGAACAATTAACCCGCCGCAGCCTGCATGATAAGGCCACAGATGTAAGCGCCGTATGTGCCGAGTGCGTAACCCAATACCGCCATTAAGATACCTACTGGTGCCAATGCTGGGTGGAATGCCGCCGCTACGATAGGAGCCGATGCCGCGCCACCTACGTTAGCTTGGCTACCTACTGCCATGAAGAACAGTGGAGCACGGATTAGTTTCGCCATCGCAATCATAAGTAGAGCGTGGATAGTTAGCCATGTGATACCAATGAAGAAGTAACCTGGGTTGTCCAAGATAGCGGTAACGTCCATTTGCATACCGATAGTCGCAACTAGGATATAGATGAACGCAGAACCTACTTTAGACGCGCCACTGTGCTCAAGGCTGCGTGTCGATTTAAAGCATGAAGCGATTAGAGCGAACGTCGTTACCATAACGATTAACCAGAAGAAGCCAGATGTCAGACTGTATTTCGCAAGTTCTGGAGCGTTGGTAGAGATCCAAGGTGCGATAAGGTCACTGAATAAGTGAGCTAGTCCTGTTAAGCCAAAGGCAATCGCAGTGATCTTCATTAGATCAGTTGTCGTCGTTGGGCGAGCGTTCTCTTCTTGGTACTTAGATACCGTCTCTTTTAGCTCTTCGATTGATGAAGTGTCAGCTTTAAGCCAAGCATCAATCTTCTTCTGACGGCCTGCCATGATAAGCAACACGGCCATCCAAATGTTTGCACAGATAACGTCTACCGTAATCATTGCCGAGAACAGTTGGTCATCAACCTCAAACACTTCTTTCATTGCCGCTTGGTTAGCGCCGCCACCGATCCAAGAGCCCGCAACAGTCGTTAGGCCACGCCATACGTCGCCCGAAACAAGATCAGGGTTAACTTGATCGATAATCAGAATCGCTAATGGGCCACCAATGATGATGCCGGCAGTACCCGTTAAGAACATGATGACGGCTTTAGAGCCAAGACCAAAGATTTTACGAAGGTCTGCCGAGATGATCAGAAGAACTAGTGCACTTGGAAGTAGGTAACGGCTTGCTACGAAATACAGTTTAGAGTTTGACGCATCGATGATGCCGAAGCTGTTCAGTAGCGAAGGAACAAAGTAACAGAGCAATAGACCCGGAACGAACGAGTAGAATTTTTTCAGTGCGCTATTTTGGCTACTTTCCGTGATAAATACACCGCCAAGAATCACAGCTAACATGCCCATTATTACAGCATCATTAGTAATCATTATTATATCTCCTTTAAGGTGAGCGCAAAGGTCTCACTTTTTTGATTGCAGGACTATACCGACAACTTCCATTCGTTACAAATTGTAACGAGAGACATATTTTGAAATGTTTATGTTAATTCAAATGACCTGAATTTGTGAGTTTGATGGGTAATTTATTGGTTATATGAATGTTTCTGCTAGGGCTAGCAAGCTCGATTTTAATATATGCAATACTGTTCAAACCCCTAAAATTGGTGAACATAATTTTAGTCAAGAATTGCATGACTAAAATGAGTGCATATATAGCCATGTTTAAGGTGTGGTTTATGCAAGGTGGGGATGTTTCAAAAATGTAAAAAATTAATCCATTTTTGTAAGGTGAACTGAGATTAAAAATTATAACTGGATCACATAAATCCTGTGGTTCATCTGGTTTAGAGCCAATGTTTAGGCTTCATTACTTACTTTGTTTGCCTATAAATAAAGAAAAAGCGGCTCAAGGGCCGCTTTTTAGTGGTTAGTTATAATCGTTGGATTAGGATTCTTCTTCCTCAAAACCGTCTGCATAGCCTTTCGGTGGTGGTGTCCAACCACGCTCCGAACGAGAGTGCTTGTCTGAACGGTCTTTCTTCATATCTTCTTTCATTGCTTCTTCTAGGTGAATGAAGATTTGTCGGTAGTTATTATCGTAACGTGGGTTGTCTTCAGCCTCAGACCAAGCTTGGTATAGCTTTTCAGACTTACGGCTTTCAACACGTTGGTACGTTGATTTTTGCTGTTCGACGAAGAAAGGGTGGTGACCTAAAGAACGTAAGGCTTCCGCGCCCATTTCAAGTGCCGAATGGTACGTTTCTGATTCGACAAAGTCTGCACCTGCTTCTCTTAAGCGGTAGCTATGACCACGGTCGAATGCACGCGCTAGGACTTTCACTTTAGGGTAAGTGTGTTTAACGTATTTCACTAACTCGACGCTCGAGTCTTGGTTGTCGATAGCCACAACAAGCATGGCAGCTTCTTCAATACCCGCGGTATGCAATAGGTCGTGACGAGTCGCATCACCAAAGTAAGATTTGATGTTAATAGAGCGCAGAACGTCTACTTGGTTAGCTTGATGGTCTAGAACGACTGTTTTGACATCATTTGACACCAATAAGCGGTTAACGATCTGACCGAATCGACCAATACCTGCGATGATTACCGTACCTTTCTCTTCGATGGTGTCTTCTTCGCGGTCGTTAGATTTTTGCTCATAACGAGGCAGAATCACTTTATCAAATAGGATAAATAGGCCAGGAGTTAAGAACATCGACAGAGCAACCACTAGCGACAGTGTTTGAACAAGGTCGGCAGGTAACACGTGGTTTTGTGCCGAGAAGCTCAATAACACGAATCCGAATTCACCAGCTTGTGCCAAGCTCAAAGTAAATAACCAACGGTCACTGTTTTTGATTTTAAAGATCAGCGCTAATGTAAATAGCACTAGTGCTTTAAGCGCCATGACACCAATAGTTAAGCCAATGATGAGTGCGAAGTCGTTGAATAGAACACCAAAGTCGATGCCTGCACCAACCGTAATAAAGAACAGACCAAGCAATAGCCCTTTGAATGGGTCGATGTTCGATTCAAGTTCGTGTCTGAATTCACTGTTTGCTAGAACTACACCTGCGAGGAAAGTACCGAGCGCTGGGGACAGACCTACAAGGCTCATTAACGCTGCAATACCGATAACAAGCATTAGTGCCGTGGCAGTGAAAATCTCACGAAGGCCAGAGCTTGCAACAAAACGGAACAGTGGGCGACTTAGGAAGTGCCCGCCAACAACCACGATGGCAATAGAAGCGGTAATAACAAGACCGTATGCCCAGCTAGGAAGGCCTGCAACCAAACTCAGTTCATCGTGATGCGCTGCGGTTTCTGCTGCACTCTCTGCTAAGGCAACCAGTTCAGGAAGCGCAAGCAAAGGAATGAACGCCAACATTGGAATAACGGCAATATCTTGGAACAGCAAGACCGAGAAAGCGTTCTTGCCGCCTTCTGTCTTAGATAGCCCTTTTTCATTGAACGTTTGCAGAACAATTGCAGTCGATGAAAGCGCGAAGATCAAACCGATAGTGAGAGCGATTGTCCAAGGTTGACCAAAGGCGAGGGCAATGCCCATCACAATCGCAGTAGTGCCGCCAACTTGCAGACCACCAAGACCCATCAGGCGGTTTCTCATCGCCCAAAGCATCTTAGGTTCAAGTTCAAGGCCGACTAAGAACAGCATCATAACCACACCAAACTCGGCAAAGTGCTGAATGGTCGTGGTTTCTTCACCGACTAAGCCAATGATAGGGCCAATCACAACACCTGCAATCAAGTAGCCTAACACTGAGCCTAACCCGAGTCGCTTAGCAATAGGCACTGCGATGACAGCAGCAACTAAGTAGATAAATGCTTGTAGAAAATATCCCGTCATTATTTAACCTCTGCCATTAGTTCATCTACGTAGTGGTTTAGCTTTTCTGCCTTGCTGGCTTTTTTGATATTAATGTCGCCAGCAACCAGTGCCTCTAATAGCACTTTATAGCTATCGACGTGCTCTTGAATGCGGTTTTCTTCCAAAGCGGTACGTGAACCAAACAGAGCAAATGGTGCGAGGTAGGTCATCCCACATAAAGAGGCGGTCTGTTCAATTGGGTGAAGCAGTTCTCGAATAGTGAAATGGTTGTAGCCATCACTTTGATAGGCGTCTTTTTTACCACCCGCAGTAATGCTGCATAACAAGTTTTTACCCTGTAGTTCATTGCCATCGGCGCCGTAAGCGAAACCATATTCAAGAACCAGATCTTGCCACTCTTTTAGAATTGCTGGTGTTGAGTACCAATATAGTGGGAACTGAAAAATGATGATGTCATGGTCCAACAGGCGTTTCTGTTCACGATCGATGTTGATTTTGAAGGTCGGATACTCAGCATAGAGATCGACACAGGTTACCCCATCAATGCGCTTGGCTTGCTCAAATAAGGGTTTGTTCGCTTCAGAGCGATGCTGAGAAGGGTGGGCGAATAGCACCAAGACTCGATTTTTCGACATATAGCCCTCTTTGTCCATTAACGAATAATGCTTATTGGAATTATAGATATACAATAATAGATGAATGATTGAAGAACAATGAATTAGCCCATACTTATCTACTTAGATGTATGTTTTGGGAGTGTCGTACTTACTCTCTGAAATTGGGTATAAAACACACGTCAGTTTGTGTATTTATGGCACATTCAGACTATGACTAAGTAAAACTAATTATTCGCGAATAATAACAGCGAACCGGTGCATTTTATGTCACCGTTGACGTCTAACGTAAATAATTCAATCACCCTACATAGAACTACAATGAATAAAGGAAAATATATGAGCACGGACTTGCGTCAACAATGTAATTTGTTGCTTTCTGGTCACTTTGAACCGACTCCGGCACAAACATTTGCTCAGATGGCTGAATGGTGTGAAACGAATAATGTGCATCATGACAGCTATGGCGATGGTGAGTTCATCGAAGGCTTTGAAGCCAAAATTGCTGAGCTGCTTGGCTATGAAGCGGCGGTGTTTGTTATTACTGGCACAATGAACCAACCGACAGCGTTAGAGATTGCGTGCCAAGAGAAAAGAAACCCACTCGTTGCGATGCATGAGTCGAGTCATATCATGCGTCATGAACGCCAAGGGTATCAGCTCCAGAACCGTTTCAATGTACTTCCGGTTGGTAATATATTTCGAACTTGGAACGTTGATGATTTAAAGGCTTGGCCAGATGAGATCGCGGCGGCGTTGTATGAACTACCGATGCGTGAGATTGGTGGGCAACTGCCAGAGTGGGAAGAGCTTGAAGCAATAAAGCAATACTGCAAAGAACAGTCTATTCATCTTCATATGGATGGTGCTCGTTTGTGGGAATGCGGCGCGTATTACCAAAAGTCTTACAGCGAGATCGCGAAGGGTTTCGATACGGCTTATGTTTCACTTTACAAAGGGTTAAACGGCCTTGGTGGCTCACTGTTATTGGGTGACAAAGCGTTCGTAGCGAAAGCGTCGGCATGGATGAAGCGACAGGGCGGCAATGTGTACCATAGAACGCCTTATGTAGTTTCGGCGGCCATGCAGTTTGACCAAAGACTCGAACTAATGCCGGCTTTGTATGAGCGCACTAAGCAGCTTTACCAAATCTTATTGGACTACCCTCAATTCAAAGTGAACCCGCAGCAACCTCAAGTGAACATGCTTCACCTTTATTTACCGGTGAGTTATGAAGAGGGCATCATAGCGCGAGACAATATCGCCAAGAAGCACAAGGTTTGGATCGGAAACCCAGCAATCAGCGAGCTACCGAATCAATGTAAGATCGAGTGGTATGTGGGTGATAACCTATTGAACTTACCTGATCATGAGTTGATCGATATTCTAGATTTTATTAACGAGGAGCTGATTTAATTAGCGAAGAGTTGGTTTAATTAACGAAGAGCTGGTTTGATTACAGAAGCGTTGAATTGATCGCAGCAGAAGTGAGTAAATCGAGGTGAATACAGGACATGCTTCCTGTATTCATTCAAATAGAAACAACGGTGCGTGTTACATATATTGGTTGATGTACACGTCGACTAAAAACATGAATACAGGCACGGTGCTGAGAAGTCCGAAGAAGACGATTGGCACCCAGTTTTTCATTTTCTTTTTAGGTTGCTCAGTGTTGTTCATAAATTCGGCCTTTAATTCGTTATTGAGTCTGTTTAGCTTTGTGGTACTAAATAATCTAAGAGTATGGTATCAAATAAACTCGATGAGCCCTATGCGGATTTGGCGTTTCGTGGCGTGTATCAAACACATAAAATCTCGTTGATTCATAAGCGGTTCATAAAGGCTCAATAATAATGAACCTATCAGAACAAGTATTGCCTTACTCGGCATATGAAAAAACAGCATTCAAAGATTTGGAGAATACAGAATGAAAACAATAGGAAACATCATTTGGTTTCTGTTCGGTGGCGTATTTATGGGACTGGCTTGGTGGTTCTTCGGGCTGCTCGCGTTCCTTACCATCGTAGGCATTCCATGGGGACGAGCGTGTTTTGTCATGGGTAATTTCTCATTCTTCCCATTTGGCCAAGAAGCAATTTCTCGAGATGAATTGACTAACGAAATGGACATCGGCACTAGCCCGCTCGGCGTGATTGGTAACGTGATTTGGTTCTTATTTGCAGGTATCTGGCTTGCAATTGGTCACATCATGTCAGCTGTAGCGTGTTTCATTACCATCATCGGTATTCCATTTGCGATTCAGCACCTTAAGTTAGCACTTATTTCATTGGCGCCAATCGGCAAAACGGTTGTTGATAAGCGTGAAGCAGAAGCGGCACGAGTAAGAAATTACAAAGGTTAAGATTTCAATCTGAGCCTTATAGATACTGAAAAGCACATCATTCGATGTGCTTTTTTTATTGGCGCTAGGTTTATATTCATTAAGGCTTTTTGATTGGTTAGACGATGTAAGCCCAGCATTAGCGAGCTAAGCGTTGCGAGCTAAACGTTATTGAACAAGACCTCAATTCTAAGAGTGATATTGGCTTCTTCCGTGTGCTTTTCGTAAGGCTCTCTTTCCCACTGATAACGCGGGATGACTTCGTAAAACAGCCACTCCTTCCATACGTTTTCTCGGTAGGTTACAGATACCTGAGAGTATTCGTAGTGGTTATACGGTTCGCTGGTTGCCGAGATAGTCGCACTGTATTGCAGAGCTTGGTCTTGAGAAAGGTAATGATACAAGGTCAACCCTGTTCCATATTCCCACCCTTTGAGGTCATCGTTATAACCTGCAAAATTTGACCATCGTGCTAAGAAATCGTCACTAAGGGAAAGATCAAAATCGATATCGGTGATCTCTCCAGTCTCTTTCTTCTCTTGATATACACGCTGAGTCAGCCTGAATACCGCATCCGTTGTTAGCGGGTAGGTAAAGCGATAGCGAGCTTCGATGCGCGGACGCAGTGTCGCCTTGATATTGAAGCTACTGTAACCCTTGGCATAAGCGTCGTAACGCAGGCCGAGTGCGCTCTCTAGTTCTTCAGAGTCTTGCGGAAAGAAATCCAAAAACTCTTCATCACCAACCGATTCATAGATTAACTTCAGTCGTTTACTCACAAAGGGCAGGTGCAAGCGCGCATTGAGTTTAGTCGAGTAATCAACTTCGCCACCTTCTGAATAGATAAAGTCGTTGTACCAACGAACAGATGTACCTGCACGAGCATCTTCGGTAATACGGTCATCCACAAAGAAGCTGTCAAACCACAACGCTGGTTGGCAAAACTTACTATTGAGGTAGTGGTAGGCTTTCTCGACAGGGGCGTCTTCTAACGGTTGGCTGTGGCACTCATCTTTTTCCTCCGCGAGAGCAGAGTTAGAAACGAGTGAAGCTAATAATGAGGTGCTAACTATCCAACGACTCAATGGAACCTGTTTGTCATTCTATATATCAATAGGTTGACTATAACCAAGCGATCGCAACAATGCGACTTTTCGTGGTGAGTCGTTATTGATTTACGGATCTTGGGAGTGGGGAAGACTAAGATTGGAAGGGATTGGACAGATAAAAGAAAACGGGCTCAGAATGTGAGCCCGTTTGTGCTTATATCGATTGGTTTCTAGAACCTCGATTACATTGCTGCTTCGAAGATCGCTGAGATCTCTTCGTGAGTTGCTTGTTTAGGGTTAGTGAAACCACAAGCATCTTTCAGCGCGTTGTCAGACAGAGTTGGGATGTCTTCTAGCTTAGCACCAAGCTGCGCGATACCTGTTGGGATGTTCACGTCGTTTGCTAGTTGAACAATCGCGTTGATAGCCGCTTCTGCACCTTGCTCTGGTGTCATGCCTTCAACATTCACGCCCATTGCTTTTGCAACATCACGTAGACGCTCAGGGCAAACTTGCGCGTTGTAGCGTTGAACGTGTGGCAGCAGGATAGCGTTACATACACCGTGTGGAAGGTCGTAGAAACCACCCAGTTGGTGCGCCATTGCGTGAACATAGCCAAGAGAAGCATTGTTGAATGCCATACCAGCCATGAACTGTGCGTAAGCCATTTGCTCACGAGCTTCGATGTCTTCACCGTGCGATACTGCTGTTCTTAGGTGTGCTTGCACAAGTTCAATCGCTTTAATCGCTACTGCGTCTGTGATCGGCGTTGCTGCGATAGAAACGTAAGCTTCGATTGCGTGTGTTAGCGCGTCCATACCCGTTGCTGCAGTCAATGATGCAGGCTTAGCAAGCATCAACTCAGGGTCGTTTACTGAGATAAGCGGTGTTGTGTGCTTATCAACGATAGCCATCTTAATGTGACGCTCTTCATCAGTGATGATGCAGAAGCGTGTCATTTCAGATGCTGTACCTGCTGTTGTGTTGATAGCAATAAGAGGCATCATAGGTTTTTCAGACTGATCGACACCTTCGTAGTCTGCAATCTTGCCGCCGTTAGAAGCAACTAACGCGATACCTTTTGCACAGTCGTGTGGAGAACCACCACCTAGAGAAACAACGAAATCACAATCGTTGTCAGTCAGCAATTCAAGACCATCGTTAACGTTAGTGATGGTTGGGTTTGGTTGAGTGCCATCGAATACAACTGCGTCTACGCCACGCTGGCTAAGAAGGTCTTGTACCTGCTTAACTACGCCAATTTGGTTAAGGATCTTATCTGTAACGATCAGACCTTTTTTAAAGCCTTGAGACTGAATGCTATCAGCAGCATCCTTCAGACAGCCAGTACCCATGAAGTTGATTGTAGGGATGTAAAATGCAGTAGACATTGGAAAACTCCGTTAATTATGATTTTTAATTTCCTACATGGTGTCGGCAATCAACTGGTCGACCATTGATCTGGAACAACTTTGATTCCGAACTACCACTTTGTGGCTATTCGTTGTGATAGGGCTCATATAGCAATCGTTTTTATGGTTTTCAGATATGTTTATTGTCAGTAATGGATGGCAAGCAATTGATTGATTTAATCGCAGAATGGCACTCTATAACCATGAAAAATAACGGCTATTCAGTCAAAGTTGCTTCTAATTCATTTTTTTCGATATCTCAATTGAGTCATCGCTGCATGTAACTTGAGGTTGTTGAGGCTCATCGGAATTTAAAGAATCAGAGGTGTCTTGTGATTCTTCATCATAATATTTAACAAGAAATGGGGTGAGCATGACAGATGACGGTAAGAAGTGCTTCATAATACCTCCCGGTACTTAAATGTATTTCTTGTATGGTATTGGTTTAATATGTGGCAAAATTTGCGATACATCATGACTTGCTGCTTGTTTTCTATAAATTGTTAGATTTATATACAGGCTCACAGATTTACGAGTAAAGTGATTGCCAGCCTACAAGGCGAAGAGAAAAATTAAGCAAAACTACGATAAAAACAGACACAGCACTGCTCAACAGCGCGAATAACAGGACAGAAAATGAAGTACGATTGGATATTCTTTGATGCGGATGAAACCTTGTTCCACTTTGATGCTTTTCAAGGAATGAAGCTGATGTTCTCCCGTTTTGGTGTGGACTTTAGTGAACAGGATTATTCGGTTTACCAAGAGGTGAATTTACCACTTTGGGTAGATTACCAAGATGGCCGCATTACGGCAGCTCAACTGAAGCACGCGCGTTTTGAAAGCTGGGCAACAAAGTTAGAGACAACAACAGCAGAACTAAACAGTGCATTTTTGACCGCAATGGCGGATATCTGTTCTCTGCTCCCTGGTGCAAAAGAGTTGATGGAGTCTTTAAAAGGCAAAGTTAACATGGGCATCATCACGAATGGTTTTACCGAGCTGCAATCTATCCGTTTAGAACGCACCGGAATGACCGATTACTTTGGCCATGTGATCATCTCTGAAGAAGTCGGTGTCGCGAAACCAGACGCTGAAATCTTTGAACATGCACACAAGCTTGTTGGCTTACCAGCAAAACAACGCGTATTGATGGTCGGAGATAACCCGCATTCAGATATTTTAGGCGGCTTGGATTTTGGGATTGAGACGTGTTGGTTGAACAGCCAAGAGAAAGCGGCACCAGCAGGTATTAACCCTCATTATCAAGTTAAGTCTTTAGCTGACCTGCAAGCACTCTTATTGGCATAATTGCTAATTGCTAATTGCTAATTGCTTTTAGATTTTTGAGTGAATGATTGATAGCCGAGTGCAGTTATGTGCTCGGCTACTTATTTTTACCTACTGCAAGTTATCGATAGTGGTGCTTAAGCCTATTTTTGTTTTAAGCTCGCTTCGATTACCCAATAACAATAAAGAAAAGGAAGAGGCGTGCTGAAATCTCATCGCCATAGCTGCTACGGCATTGCTGCCATTTTACTTTGGAGCTGCTTAATCGCGCTGTCTCGTAGCGTATCAGAACAACTGGGCCCAATCGGTGGCGCAGCCAGCCTTTATACAGTGAGCTCGTTGTTGTTGGTCTGTGTTATGGGTTTACCTAAGCTGTCGCGCTTCTCTAAGTCGTATCTGTTGATTGGTGGTGCTCTGTTCGTTTGTTATGAGATCTTCTTGGCTTTGGCTTTAGGAATGGCAAACAATCGACATCAAGCCTTGGAAATGGCTGTCATCAACTACTTATGGCCTGCATTGACGGTGTTGTTCGCAGTACTTCTCAGCGATAAAAAGATTAACTGGTTGGTTTACCCAAGTATCTTCTTAGCCTTCTTTGGCGTGGCTTGGAGCATTAGTGGCGACCAGGGGCTTTCTGTTGAACAAATCGCGGCCAATGTTGCTACTAACCCTAAAACTTACTCAATGGCGTTTTTCGGCGCGATTATTTGGGCGGTTTACTGTAATTACACTCAGAAAGTGGCGAAAGGGCAGAATGCGATTGTGTTGTTCTTTATCGCGACGGCAATCACCTTGTGGATCAAATACGCATTGAGTAACGAAACCGGCATGGCGATGACAACCAGTGCCGCGATTGACTTAGTGTTGGCAGGCGTTTGTATGGGTGCAGGTTACGCACTTTGGAACACGGCGATACTTGGCGGCAATATGGTCTTCCTAGCGACCATGTCTTATTTCACGCCTATTTTTGCGACCTTACTGTCTTCCATGATTCTAGGTTTGTCACTGAGCATGACGTTTTGGCAGGGCGTTTGTATGGTGACGATTGGTTCTTTAGCTTGCTGGTGGGTAACCAGAGACAAAAAGCCGACGGTTACGGCGTCGGCTTCTAAAAAGGTTCAATCAGAGTCTTAGTTAGTAAGAGGCTTTCTTGAGTCTTAACTCGCGATATTGAGATTCAATTGAAGCTCATATGGCATCTTCGATAAGCGTCGCTTAAGTTGGCGGCGCGTACGTTCAATATCATCAACCGCAATCGCATCTTGGTCGTTGGTATGAATATCAACGTTGATTCTTAGCTCAGGACCAACCTTAGTCACGCCCATTAGCTCCAAATCTTGATCCGCTTCTTTGTCTACAGCTACCACGTTTTTATCTACCGCATCACAAATGTCTTTGGTTGCCGACATCATCAGCAGTTCACGCATTGCTTCTCGCAACATGTCGAATGGAACTTTGATGAAGTAGAAAGACATCAGTAACATCATCATTGGGTCGGCATATACAGCGTATGACGCAAGAGGTGAGAATGTCATTGCCCACGCTACGACGAAACCAGCCGTTACCGCGACACTCAATAGTGTATCCATCTGCCACTGTTTAGATTCGGCTTGAATCAGACCTGAAGAGATACGTTTGCTCTTGTTAGCGATGTACCACCAAGCGTAACCACAACCCAACACGTTGAAAATACCAAACAGAGTTGCGATAGAAGCATCGACCTCACGACCACCTGTCATCAAGGCACCAATCGCAGAGTAAAGCGAATAACCAACCACAAGTAAAATCACAACGGCTTTAATCGCAATCACAATCGGCTCGATGATAGCTCGACCGAACGGAAACTCTCTATCTGAAGGGCGATTAATGTATTTTGAAGCAGCTAGTGACAATAAAGTTAACAGTAAGCTGATAAGAGAATAGACACCGTCAAATACTATGACCAGAGAGCCAACGATAAGACCCAACACCAATCCGCCAATAGCGAAGCCTGATGCTAAAAGGGCTGAGAACAATAGTACTCGGTTTTTGTTTTGGCTTTTCCTGTCACACATAATATTTTCCAGATGTTTTTGATAACTTCATTGTTCTAATAATGAGCTAACTTTACAAACCTTATCTGATGACGTTTATATGTACTATTTAAGTAGTTCATTAAAATTATTGTAATTCAGTAGTTTAGGATGATATTGAGGTGTCAATAAAGTTGGCGATGACTGTTTTCTAGGGGATGTGTGCAACTGAGATTAGATGGTTTATGATTAATGAAATATATCAGTCATCAGTGTCGCATAGCTTTGTGAGCTCAATGTTTACATAAACTTAAGCATATCGATAAAGGGAGCGTTAGCGTTCGAATACGTCGCGTAAATCGTTCAGTTGTAGCTGTATGACATCTGTATCAAGGAATGGATAAATATGAAGTTTGATAACCTCAATGACAGCGAGTTATGGGCGATTGCAACGCCTATCATGGATAACTTGATGGAAGGTTCAACCAAGGTTGACCATGCACAACACTGTCGAGACTTTACACAGCGAATGAAGGATATCGTAACGCCTGAGTACTTGGAGAAGGTGTGTCATCATTATCAGCATAGCAATGGCTTCTTTGCTGAACGTGAGCCAGTAGCGCTATTCAGACGTTCTGATTCTATCGCCTTTGTGTGGAAGCAAGCGTATACCATTGCGAAAGGCGAGTTTGTGGCTGAAATGGTACTGGTTGAGGAAGAAGGGCGTTACTTGGTGGATCACGTCATGGTTTTCTAAGCGATTCAGCTTTTGGTTATATCAGTATTAGGTTGCATTGGTATTAAGTTACATAGTCTTAGTTTGCAAAAGGCGGCGCAGGCAATAGCTCGCGCCGCTCTTAGATTGGGAAGATAAAATTAGATATTGGAAGCTAAAATTAGAAATCGAACAAGTAGTCGCTGAGCTGATCTGCGAGCCAGTTCATACCAGGGTGTTCTGCCATACCTGCCGCGGTAAACATGCAGTAGTCTTCTTGAGTCAGGCCATAAGTGTGTTTGATTACTGCTAACTCTTGTTCACGTAGCAAGTGACGGATCAGCGGCTCAGGCATTACGCCCCATGCTTCTTCACGCAAAATCGTATCCAGCATAAAGTCAAAGCTAGAGAAACCAATGTAGCGGCGCGAGAAGGGCTCAAGCTCAGGATTATCCTTTTCATTGAGATAAACCATGGTCGCTTGCATCGAATTTCTTAACACCTCATCAGAAACACGTCGCATCGCACTCAGGTCATGTCCTTTCTTGCACACCGACATCATTCGAATCTTACCAAGCGGGTTGTAGATAATGCGCGGGTCATCGACACGTTCATAATCGACACCAAAAGCGAAATCCACTTGTTGAGTTTCAACCAAGTTCGCTAAATCGCCACTCGACGCAAGAACGAAGTTGAATGAAGTCGAAGGGTACTTGTTATTGAGGGCGTGCGATAAATCCTGCCACATCTCATCGGGTAATGAGTCGTCGCGGGCAATCCATATCTCGGCGTTGAATTCGCCAGACACATGCAAGCACGTTTGTTTAATGCGTGCTGCCGTCACTAACATGCCTTCGCAATCTTTATAGATGGCTTTGCCTGCCTCAGACAGCTCGACGTGATTTCCGCTACGTACGAACAGTTCTACATCTAACTCTTTTTCCAAGGCTTTAATCGACATGCTGAGTTTGGTTCGGTTGCATTCGAGCTGGCGTGCAGCTTCAGATACTGATCCTAAATCAGCAACAGAACAAAAGGCTTGGACTTGAGAAAGGTTCATTTCATTTCCATATTGAGCGGGTGTCGGTGCATATTATCTGAATATTGTGCTGACTATCTTAGAAATAGTCCATCTTTGCATGATAACTCTATGACGAATTGACTAATTTGGTTTACTCTGGGGAAGTTCCGAACCTACAAGAAGTAAAGATGGAGGCCATGATGGCGAAACAATGGGACGAGTACGCCGTTGATTGGGATAAAGATCCCGCGACCGCAGTATTCGCACAGTCCGTATTTGACCAGTTGACACAGCTCGTTGATTTAAACGGAACCCGTGTCCTTGATTTTGGTTGTGGTACAGGACTACTCAGCCAGAAAATATCTCCTTTAGCAAAAGAGATCATCGCACTCGACATCTCCGAAGGGATGATTGAAGAGTTAGATAAGAAAGAGTTACCAAACGTTGAACCGGTTGTTGATATTTTATCGCGCGGACTAGCAGCGCAACATCCAGCATTCAGAAACCAGTTTGACCTAGTGGTTGCTTCTTCGGTGTGTGGTTTTATCCCGAACCTACAAGACACAGTCAGTCTGATTTACACATTGCTTGAAAATGACGGCACCTTTGTCCACTGGGATTGGTACCTAGAAAACGGCAGTGAAGATTATGGCGTAAGCCAGCAGCGCTCGGAGAATGTATTGAGTGCGGCAGGTTTCTCTGTTGTTGAAGTGTCGACACCGTTCTCGGTTGATACACCGCAAGGTGAGTTAAAAGTACTGATGGGCGTTGGACGCAAACAAGTGCTCCCTCATCTGTAATTGCTTCCCTTATCTGTAAAGAGTATTGCTTTTAGCCAACTCTGACAGAGCAAACCTAAATAACGAAACCCACATCAACGGCCTTAAAGCCAGTTATGTGGGTTTTTCTATTTTTACGGCTTCGTGTTTTAAACGGACTATTCCTATTCCTAGAGCTAGTGTCTTGATGACGGCTAATTCCAAATATATGATTTCCATTTTGGAAAAATAGTCTTGCATACATTTCATTAGTGGAAATGTAACGGTGAGAGATAAAATAAGCCCATAACAATTTTAAGGGTTTAATCATGAGCCACCAATCTGCTTCTCCACAACTTTCAGAGCAACAACAACGCTTTAGCAATATCATTTCAGATGCCAATCTGTCGCCAAAACAGAAATCGAGCTATCTTGCCTTAGAAGCTGAAGCAAGCCTGCCGTATATGCCGGTAAGCAATGAAGTAGAGCAAGCCTTACAACAAGGTGTGCTATGTGACATGTTTGAAGGTCACGCCCCATTTAAGCCGCGCTATGTGCTTCCCGATTATTCTAAATACTTACATCAAGGCTCAAAGTATTTAGAGCTTAGCGCGGCAACTAATTTCGACGAAGCATTGAACATGCTGACCATCCTCTATCATCACGTTCCGTCAGTGACTTCCATTCCGGTTTACCTAGGTCAACTGGACGATGTGTTGATGCCTTTCGTTGGCGACTTAACAGAGCAGCAGGTTTATCAAAAGCTTAAGCTGTTCTGGATTATGTTGGATCGCACGCTGCCAGATGCTTTCATGCATGTGAATATCGGCCCTACGGATAATATTATCTGCCGCACTATTTTACGTGTCGATGCTGAACTTAAGCAGATCGCACCTAACTTAACCTTTATGTACGACCCAGCAGTGACACCTGATGATCTGTTGCGTCATGCTGCGAATAACATCTGTGAATGCAGCAAGCCACACATCGCCAACTACCCAGCACACGCTGCGGCCTACGGTGATAAGCGTTTTGGCATCGTGAGCTGTTACAACTCTCTACCTCTAGCGGGTGGTTCAAATACGCTAGTACGTATGAACCTGAAACAAGTGGCGTTGAAGTCTGAGGACAGTGTCGATTTCTTACAACAAGTGCTACCAAACTACAGCGGTATCATGGTTGAGCTGATGAACGCGCGTAGCCGTTTCTTGCATGAAGAGTCTAATTTCTTCGAAGGCTTCTTAACCAAAGAAGGTTTGATCGAAGAAGATCGCTTCGCACCAATGTTTGGCATTTACGGTATGGCTGAAGCTGTGAACATCTTGATGGAAAAAGAGGGCAAAGCAGGGCGTTATGGTCATGACGAACAAGCTAACCAACTTGGACATCGTATCTCAGAAAAGCTGGCTGAGATTGTTGAAAGCTCTGAAGTGAAGTATGGGTTGGAAGGCAAGGCTCTGTTGCACGCTCAAGGTGGTATCAGCTTAGATGAAGATGTAACCCCAGGTGTGCGTATCCCTTATGGTACGGAGCCGGATCCTGTCTCTTACGTTCGTGCGACTGCGGGTCATCACAAGTTCTATACCTCAGGTATCAGCGACATACTGACCATCGACGAAACCGTGAAATCTAACCCTGAAGCGATGTTCAATCTGTGTAAAGGCGCAATCCAAGCGGGCTACCGTGAGTTTACTGCCAACGTGGCATCGAACGACCTAGTTCGCGTGACGGGCTATATGATTAAGCTGTCAGATATTGCTAAATACGACGAACAAGGTTCACGCACTAACACGACTTTCTTAGGGGCTGAAGCTGCTAAGAATACGGGAATTTTAGAACGTAAACCGCGCGTGGCGAGCTTAGAGATGTCGCCAACGTACGAATAGCGTTGCGATCGAATCACATTAATTATGAAAATTTCTGATCTAACAACTCAAATGGCTAGGGTTAATAACAATAAGACAGAAAAACAAGCGAAGGTCAGCCGTGTGCTGACCTTTTCTTGTGTTGATGGACCGGGAAATCGCCTAGTGCTGTTTCTACAGGGGTGTAATTTCGATTGTATAACCTGTCACAACCCACACAGCATTAATCACTGTAACCACTGCGGAGACTGCGTTAGCGGGTGTCCAAGCGGTGCGCTAAGCACTGTTGATGGCAAAGTGAAATGGGATCCGGTGGCTTGCACCAACTGCGATCAGTGTATTGACATCTGTAACCACAAATCAAGCCCGAAAATCACATCGATGACGGTCTCTGAAGTACTTGAACTCGTTAGGCATAACCAATTCTTCCTGAGCGGTATTACCGTCTCGGGTGGCGAAGCGACTATGCAACTGTCGTTTATCATCGAACTGTTTCAAGCAATCAAAAGCGATTCGCAGTTGGCACACTTAACGTGTTTTATAGACAGTAATGGTTCGCTGTCGAAACAAGGCTGGGAGCGAGTATTGCCTTACCTTGATGGTGCGATGATTGACCTAAAATCCTGGCAATCAGAAACACACCAATGGTTGGTCGGCAGAGGAAACCATCGTGTGTTTGAAACCATCAATTACTTGGCGGGACAAGGTAAGTTGCATGAAGTTCGGTTGCTGCATATTCCGGACAAAAGTGACCTTGAGGACGAGATAGAGCAAGTTGGCTATTACTTAAATGGATTGCCAAGTGATGTTCGGATTCGACTTAATGCTTTTCAACATCACGGCGTGATCGGCGAAGCGTTAGAGTGGTCTAAATGTACAGAGCAACAAATGCAGAGCTTTCACGACAAGCTCTACGCGATAGTTCAAAGACCGATGCAAACGCCAGAGGTTTATACCTAGCTTCTAAATTGCTTAGACGTTAAGTCAGGCTTCTAACAACGTTAAGTCTTTAAAAGTATTAAGCTTCTAAGAACAAGTCACACAACCATTTGATGGCTTGATCATTCATGTTTGGTTTGTTCCATACTAGGCTGTACGCCACTTTTCCGTAATCGAAGGGAAGTGGCTTACTCACCAAACCTTGTGCTTGTTTTGCATGCTCAGCCCATTGCTTTGAACAGGTGAACAAGAAAGGCGTGTGATGGCAAAGCACGGCTGCAGCACCAAAGTCCGCTACCGATATCGCCATCTCTCTCGGCTGGTGGCATTGAACTAAGTTTTGCTCAAAGTAAGGCTGAGACAGTTCGTTATCTAAAATACCTATGTGCTTGTAATCCAAATAGCCCTCGACCGTCAGTTCTTGCTGAGCGAGCGGGTGGTGGGCACCCATCAAACACACCATCTCATCGGGCAGAATGGTTTCCCATACCAGCTCTTTATTATCTGTCGGTGGTTGGGATATATCGTGAGGCAATAAGATCAAATTCACCTTGCCGCTAAGCAAAGCATCGAAGCCAAGTTGCTGTTTCGAATAGATATTGAGTTTCGCTTTAGGCGCAAGTTCAGTGGTGATTTTACTGATCTTTGAGGCGAACACTTCAAAGGTGCTTTCACGCATCGAGAGCGAAAAGCTGCCTTGGTACTCCTCTGGAGTAAAACTCTTCTGATGAAGGAGTCCATTCATACTGGAAAGAATGGCATGAACGGTTGGGGCTATCTTTAAGGCAAAAGGTGTTGGGATTAGCTTGGTGCCGTCTCGATAGAAGAGTTCATCGTTAAGGATGTCACGCAGTTGCGAGAGTGTTTTACTTACACTCGAAGGGCTCACACAAAGCTGCTCAGACGTTTGAGTCACACTGTGGGTGTTCAGCATAATATGCAGCGCAGTGAGGTGCTTAAGGCTCACTCTCGATAAGTGTAAGTAATCCATGTGTGACTCACGTATTCAGGTTGGCTTGTGATTTTGCACGAACGACAAAACCGAACAAGCCAAATTGGATTAAGGTTATTTACGAGCTAACTTATGGTGAGCTCGTGAAAAGTGGCCTGCACAGAATGCGCCGACAATCGATAACTCGCCAGCCAGACACAGCGCCGCACATACTTCAGCTAAGGCTTGTGATTTACCGTTACCGTGCAGTCCTAACAAATCGAGACACGCTTTTTGGCTTGGTAACCCAGTACCACCGCCGACAGTTCCCAACATCAGGTTCGGCAGAGTCACGCTCGCGTATAAGCCGCCTTCTTTGTTCAATTCCATACGAGTCATACCAATCGCAGACTCAGCAACACACGCCGCGTCTTGGCCGCAAGCAATGTAAAGAGCAGCAAGTGCATTCGCGTAATGAGCATTGATACCGATAGTGCCGCTCAGAGCGCCGCCCACAGTGGTCATTTGACCAAACTGAACCATTTTCTCTGGCGTGGTATGTAGATACTTAGCAACAAGTTCTGCTGGAATATTAACTTCAGCGGTTACCTTTTTGCCGCGCACGCTGCGCAAGGTTTGGGTATTGGCTTTTTTGTCGCCCGATAAGTTGCCATCAAGGAAAGCATGGTCAGGCTTAACTGGCGTATTCTCAATGATGTATTCAAACACGGCATTGGTTGCGATGGTTACCATGTTCTGACCAGAAGCGTCTCCAGTTAGAAATTCAAACACCAAGTAGACATGGTTGCCTTCGATGTTGATATTGATATCGGTAAGCTTGCCGTGTGATGTGGTTGATTCCGCTAGGGTTTTAAATTGCTCATATTGGGTTACTGCCCAAGCCACAAACTGTCCTGCTTCTACTAAACCTTGGAATGCAAAACCGGGAGTACGTGTTACGCCTTCATTGAGCAACATCGCACTTGCGCCACCACAAGCTGTAATGAGCTTTGAACCACGGTTGTAAGACGCGACAAGCGCAGCCTCAGTGGTCGCGAGTGGTACCAAATAATCACCCTCAGCAAACAGACCATTGACTCTTAATGGGCCTGAGACACCGACAGGCACTTTCACAGTTCCAATGAAGTGTTCGATGTTTTTCTCGTAAGCTTGAATCTGACTTTCGGTATGCGAATCGAGCAGCTCTTTTTGCGATTCAGCGTTATCGAGAGCAGTCCAACGGCGTGTGAGATTCTTTTCTGTCAGGTAGGGGCTAGGTGTCAGCTTATTTACTGGCTTTTCAAAGTGAGGTTGAAGCTTTTTTTCTAATTCGTCTGCGGAGATGTCGCCTCCTAAAATAGAAACATAGTCACGGCGATGCAGATTTAGTTTTGGCATAAATAGTATGAAGTAAAGTTTGTGCAGCAAATTGGTTTGCGCTGATTCTACCGAGTAATAAACCAGAAACAAGCGTCAGATATAATGAGTTACAGTTTGTGTGCTTATTGCGTCAAAAAGCGCCCAAAGTGGTTGAATCAAGTTGATTTAGAACATTGAAAACAAGTGCGAACAGTAAGTATAGCTTAGATGTGGATGTCTAGAAGACTGCCGATCGCTTCGTTTTGACGATCAACCACACTCGCTCCCACACGGTTATAACTGGCACTTTGGGTTAGCTTCAATAGTGAATCGGTTGAGGATGAAATAGGTTCTGGATCTTTGTCTTTAAACGAAATGGATTGTTCAGGCTCTACTTGGTTGAAGCTGAGATCGCTGCCTTTGAAAGCATCATCGGATTCTGGAGTGTGTTTAGAGGCTTGATTGAGTTCGAGCGCGGCTTCTTCAGCCATGTTGTTTGACTGCTGAATAATGGCGTAACCAGATTGAATACCAGATATCGACATAGCAGAACCTTTAATTGACGTGTTGAATAAGTCTAGGTGGACGATATTTTGAGCGCAATGGTGAAGGGGTAAAATTTACAGTGAAACGGAGTACTTAAACTAAAATAGTGACGTCTGTCTATTAACTGAACAGGTCGTTCAACGCATTTAGCTCTTCATCGGTAAGAAGAGTTTGTTGTTCCGTTTCAAGATTACCGTCAATCTCGCCTTGCAATGCTTTTAATTGCTGTGGGCTAAGAAGCTGAATCTGTTGTTTGAATGCTTCGAATTGTTGTGTATTCATAATGTGACCTTGGTGCAAATCCATATGCTCAATTGAGCATAGACTACTGGTGCAGGAAATCAAACAAGATTAAGTGAATATTAAACGAAATTTGTAATTTCCTAGAACTAAGACAACTATAAATTCCTCTGGTCGTTTTTTGTCCGAGAAATGTTAGGTAAAGTTAAGGCTTGGTCAATCAAAGTCAGAAAATTCCTACAACGTAAAAATCGTCTTAACCCTTATGGGGTAAGGGTAGGTAAGCAGTTGCTCTACTCAATTAGAGGTATTGGTAGAGCAACATATAACTGTAACAAATGATCAAAAGGTGTACGATTAATGCTATCTTTTTGTTTTTACAGTATTTTGTTTGTCTATTAAGAATCAGCTTTATCGAGCGGTTTATCAATCTTCACCTTAACCGCAAACTTGGTCGCTAGCGTATGCAGTTCTGGAAGCATTCGATAAATCAAATGGAGCTGTTGTAAGACCATTCTGACAGAGCTTTCATCTTCTTCTCGCCACTCACTTAGACGTTTATCAAGTTCAGGGTCGTATGCATTTTTAACCTCACACTGTTCACGATGTGAATAGAGTTGATCATTCAGAGCATCAAGGTGCTCGTGTATCACACGGTGTGCATCCAGAACGAGCTTGTGTGTGGATTCGTCGTCAATACGCGTTCTGTGCGCGCCCAGTGCCGAAATATAGCTGAGTAGGGCGTGATTCAGCGTTAGAAAGCGAAAGCTCTCATCTTCAGAAGTTCGATATTTACCGGGTTCCACCAACATGTTACTGATAGCACCAGTCAGATTCGCATCGTTATTGTGTGCGCTGCGGCGGGCGATACGGTAATTCAGCGTGTCTTTCTTACCTACACGATATTGGCCAATGATCTGCGCGAGGTAGTTCTTGTTGGAATCAAGAGCATCAGCCATCACTTTATGCAGTCGTTTTGATTGCCAATCAGGTAACACATAAACCACCGCCAATACAGCGAGGGCACAGCCTATGAAGGTATCAGCCAGCCTTGGTAGCACTACGGCGTAGCCTTCGCCAAGTTGGTTAAAGCAGAACAGTACCAACAGAGTGATGAAGCCAGTTGCGAATCCGTAGTTGTTGATACGGAACGCAAAGAACATCACGCCACTGATCACAATGAATACCAATTGGCTTTCTTGAGAAGGGAAGAAGGTCAGTAGTGGAACGCCAATCAATAAGCCTGCAACGGTGCCAATGACACGCGCAGTCAGCTTTTGACGGGTGGCGCTGTAGTTTGGCTGACATACAAATAGCGTCGTCAGTAGAATCCAATAGCCGCGTTCAATGTCAAAACCTTGAATAATTCCGTAACCGAGAGTCAGCGTAATGGCCATACGAATCGCGTGACGAAACAGCATCGAATCTGTATGCAGGTTGGCTTTAATCTTTTGCCACATCGCAGTCAAGGTGTGCGGATTGGTATCGTCTAAGACATCTTCTTCTAACTTCTCTGCATCTGGATTACTGATGTTCGATAGCTGCTTTTCAACCGTTGCGAGGTTATTGAATAGATAATCCAATTGGCTCAGCAATGGCTTCCATTCTGGTTTGTTTTGCTGATGCAGATGATTCAGCGAAGACATCAGTTCATCAAGTGCCAATACTGATTTATCACCGTGTTGGTATTCCGCGCCAACCTTAAGTGAGCTCGCCACTTCTTTACATGCGGTTGCTTGCGCTTCCAGCAGATATTTAAAACGGAACAGCACATCAGAACGCTCAAAGTGTTTGGCTAGTTCTTGATAACGGTAGTGGGTTGAACTCACACGCTCGTGAATATCTTGTGCGATGAAGTAAGTATTTAAGAATCGGTCACTGGGTCCGTCAATGTGTCCGCGTTTAGAGCGATTAAGCAGGGTTGCTTTACACATATTGAGTGCATTGACGGTACTCGCATTTAATTTCGCTTCAATAATGCGGTGTGGTTGAGGGATAAGATCAGATACCGGGTAGAATAGTTCAGCCTTGGAACCCATGTAGGTGCCAATCTGATCGAACACGTTCGCAAGGTTTTGCTGCACAGGTTGCATTGGCCACACAATCTGCCAAATCATCGACATGAAGTAGTACCAAGCTGCACCTGTTAAGAGTAATAACGGCTGGAACCACAAGTTGATGCTCTCATGAGCGCCGAGCATGGTGTAGATAGCAACCAGCAGAGAACCGAAGGCGATGCTGGCGTATTTAGGCCCAATTGCGCCGAGCATGATGAACGAGAATGTGGATGCGAAAAGACCTAATGCGAATAACCAAGGTGTGTCGAACAGCAGTTCAATAGAAAAGGCGGCGATCGCAAAACAGATAAAGGTCAGGGTGAGCGCTTTCAAGCGTCCCGTAAAGCTGTCATCACTTTCTGCTAGTGCAGCGGCGATGACACCTAAGATCAATGGAGTGATGAGTGTGTTTTGCCCATAATACCAAGCAGGAACGACAACACCGAGCAGAGTGATGAGAATTAATACGCTGTAATTTATGGTTTTATTCGCCCAATAGAGGCGTAATTTGGCTGAAAAGTCCACAGTCGCTCACTTGACACACTAAAAACCATAATCCTAACAGAAATCAAGCACAAGAATTTGATACTTATCCATAATTGCCCGTAGGTGGTCATGAAAGCGTCGATAAGATATGAGATATTATTAATTCTCATTGCATCATGATATAAATTCAATATTCCTAATTAAGAGCACACTCCAATGCAGCTAAGCGCTAACAAGACTGCACAGTTTTTTATTCAAAATGAATATCATCAGGTTGAACTTGATGGTTCACGTCTGCTGTTATCTTCAGTGGGCAGTGAAGAACGTATCCCGTTTACTATTTGGAGTGGCAAGATCGCGATAAAGCGCGGATTGTTTTGGGGATCGTTACAGTTTTTTGCTAACCAACAAGACGGTAAACAGCGCAGTTGGTTAGTTCAAGGTTTGCCGTGGGATCAATGTCGTCAGTTTGCACGTACATCGGTTGCCGCTTATCAAAAATGGCACGATACACAGTGTGAACAGTTGGCTGAGCACGTTCCTAAATGGGAAGCCGAATTAACACGCCTAGAGCAGCTTCCTGCCTTCTTACCTCATTCTAAAGTCAACACTTGGGTCGACATGGTCAACGCTGGTTTAGAAAGTATGACCATGACTTTAGAAGAAGCCGCGCAGCGCATGCCGAATCGCATCGCGCGAATGCAGCCTTGGCTATCTGAAACCGAGATCAAGCAAGCCGATCGAAACCAGCAATGGCTAGAGACAGAGAGAAAAAACTGGGAAGTGTTGTTTGCTCAGTGTGAGTCGTCTCCTCTGAACTTATCGCAACAATATGCGATCTTGATGAATGATGATCACAACCTGATTCTTGCAGGGGCTGGCTCGGGTAAAACCAGTGTGTTGACTGCTCGTGTCGCTTATCTTCTGCAAAGTCATCAGGCACAAGCGGAAGAGCTTCTACTGCTCGCATTTGGCCGTGAAGCCGCAGAAGAGATGAAGCAGCGTTTGGATAGCAAAATTGGCTTATCTGCCGAGAAGGTACAAGTGAGTACTTTCCACCAGTTAGGTTTGAAGATCCTGAATCAGGTTGAAACCGAGCGTGTGGTGATTTCTCCATTAGCCTTGGATGACAATCAACGCCAAGCTTGGTGCATTGATTGGTTGAAAAAGCACTGGATGACGCCAACCAACTTCAAACGCTGGCAAAAGCACTTGTCTAAATGGCCAATTGCCTACCTAACGGGTGATGATGAACTTGGCAGCCATGTTTCAAACCTTAAATTGATTGGCTGGCTAGAGAAGCAACTTGAACAGCTGAATGCGTCAGGCCTAACCAAAAAAGAAGTACAGCAGCAGCTTATTGATCACAGAGATTACACGCGCCTTAACAGTGAACTATCCCTGTGTTGGCCTTGTGTGACTGCATGGCAGAAAGCACTGAAAGAAGAGAACCATATCGACTTCTCGACCATGATCAGCCGTGCTACCCAATACGTGGAAAAAGGTAAGTTTATCTCGCCTTGGAAGTTCATCATGATCGATGAGTATCAAGATATCTCACCAGATCGTCTTGCTTTGGTTGAAGCGCTTTGTAATCAGTCGAAAGCTCAGCACCAAGCCTCTATCTTTGCTGTGGGGGATGACTGGCAGTCAATCTACCAATTTGCAGGCGCCGATGTGGATCTCACGACTGGATTTAAAGATCGTTTCGAGAGTTCGACGATTCATCATCTCGACACCACTTACCGATTTAATAATCAGTTAGGTGCGGTTGCCAATCGCTTTGTACAAGAAAACCCGATTCAATTGCCGAAAGAACTGAACAGCTTCAAGCAACAGAAACAAAAGTCGGTGTACAGTGCGCCAAGTAAAGAAGTTGAGAAGATCCTCGACCAATTGAACCGACAGTCTAAGGGCAAAACTAACAAGTCTGTGCTGTTGCTTGGTCGTAACCATTACCACAAACCAGAGTTGTTGGAAGACTGGAAGAAGATTTTTACTTCCATCGATATCAACTTCATGACTTGTCACGCCAGTAAGGGTAAAGAAGCCGATTTTGTGATTATCCTTTGTGTGGACGAAGGGCAGTTCCCGGCGAAGAAGAAACAGTTGCATATTGATGGTGCATTAACGGAATCATCAGACGTATTCCCTTATGCTGAAGAGCGTCGCCTGTTCTACGTGGCAATGACTCGTGCGAAAGAGAAGGTATGGATCACGCACAGCGGAGATGGGTCTGGTTTCGTTCAAGAACTGCATGGTTCGGATTACCCGGTAGTTCGTAAAAAGTGATGCCAATAGAGGTGATCGTCTAAGATTAGATTTTCAAGCCACTTTCGCCTTATTCTTATTAGGTTGAAGTCCGAAAGCAGAAGGAAGCAGATATGGAACATGGCTCAATCAACTACATTGAATTTGCAGCGCGTGACATCACAGCAACCAAGGCGTTTTTCAACCAAGTGTTTGGTTGGAAATTTGAAGATTACGGCCCTGAGTATACTGCTTTTGAAGGTAAAGGCTTAATGGGCGGGTTCTATTTGGCGGATCTAGCCTCCAATGCAGATAAAGGTGCAGCACTGATGGTTTTCTACAGTAAAGACCTTGAGCAGACCGAACGCGATGTGATTGAGGCTGGTGGGGAAGTAAACCGCGAGATATTCAGTTTTCCTGGTGGTCGACGCTTCCACTTTCGAGAGCCTAGCGGCAACGAGATGGCAGTATGGAGTGATAAATAACCTCTACTCAACACTTCTATATTCAGACAATAAAAATATATTCAGACAAGAAAAAGCCTGCGATTAAGCAGGCTTTCTAGTATGTAACGCATTAAACGTAAGCGTTAAGTACGCTCAGCTAGGTACGCTTCGTAATCTGGGATCTCGATGATCACTTCTTCTTCAAGCAATGAAGAGTTAAACAGGAAGTTTGCAGTCGCGCGGTTGGTTGCTACTGGAATGTTCCAAACACTCGCAATACGAAGCAGTGCTTTCACATCTGGGTCGTGTGGAACGGCATTTAGTGGATCCCAGAAGAAAATCAGCATATCGATTTTGCCTTCAGAGATAAGTGCGCCAAGTTGTTGGTCGCCGCCCATAGGGCCACTGATCATGCTCTTAATTGCTAAGCCTGTCTCTTTGCTTAGTAGAGAACCCGTTGTGCCTGTCGCATAAAGGAAGTGGCTTTGTAGCTTCTCTTTATTTTCTTTTACCCATCTAAGTAGCTCAGGCTTGAAGTGGTCGTGAGCAACTAAGGCGATATGCTTATGCGTTGGCATTGTACGTGTTGTTTTTTGCATGAATGTTCCCTAAATTATTGGTCTAATTCTTATTGTTCTAAATTCTTTCTCGAATATATCACTAAGGTTGAACACTGAATACAGGTCGAAACTCAGAAGGTGAGAGCGAGTCGGCAATAACCTGATCTTTTAGTGTTGATGGCGTCAGAATTTCAATTTCTGGCGCTGCATGTTTATCGTATGGCTTTGAGCGCAAGTAATTCGTGGCTTGCTCTACGGACAAGCGTCCTTGTTCAACCATTTTGTCTGTTGGTGAAAACAGTACCTTATGGCGAAGCAACCCGCGGTACACACCGTGGCTGAGATAAGCTGAAACCAATCCAATCTCGTCTGATTTGTCAGCAGCTCTGAGCTCACTGATCGCGGCTTCAATCGCAACCGCACTACCAACAATGTATTTGATTTCAGGCTGCTCAATGACTTGTTGGACTAAGTTTCTCTGCAGCTCTTTGTCATTATCCGCCCAGTAACTTACAGCAATATTAATATCGCTCGATTTTATTGCGTCGTAGAAGCCAAGTGCGACAGGTTTGGTGCCACCACTTGCTTGAGGGCCTAACAACAAAGCAACGTCTGTTTTACCGGTACCTTTAGGGTGTAAGTCGCTTAGGAATTTTCCTGAGTCATATCCCATCTGATACCAATCAACGCCCACCACGCCTTTTAATACTTTTTGTTGTTTTTCACTTAAGGTCAGTTCGTTAACCGTTGCAAAAACTGGGGTAGAGCCTACCCAGTTGGTCAGTGTGTCGTAGTAAGCATCCGGTGATACTGTGCCTAAGATAATGGCGTCAGCACCCCATTTAACACAAAGCTGCATTTGAGAGGCTTGCTTTGAAATGTTCGGGTAACCGCCAGCCTCTAGTACCCGAAGTTCTACATTTTGTTTTTTCGCTTCGGAGATCATGCCGTAGTTTACCGACAACCAGTAAGAGTCTTTTAGGTGAGGGTAGATCGCACAGATCTTTTCTACACCCGCAGAGGTTTCAGCTTTTGGTACAGGGAGCAGCTCAACATGGCTTTCATCCGCTGGTTTGGATATTTTCTTTGAACTTAGCACGACATCGGAGCTTTCCGTCATCAGTGAGTTCAATGGCGCGATTTGTTCTTCTGATGAAGTCGCAGCGAAGGCCGAATTCGCAAATAAGCCAAGTAAAGAGGAAATGATTGTTGTCGCGAGCGTTTTAGATAGCATGAATTGGTGTTTTATTGGCTTTAGATAAGAAACACTACAAAATATAGCGTATTCTGGGTGGGTAAAGAAGATCGTTTTAAGGTTTAAGTTATATGTTGTTAGCCACAGCAAGTATTGGACGCAAGCTACTTGCTTCGTTTTTGGTCATGGCGCTTTTGGTTCTTGTATCGGCATTGATCGGTGTCTCTGGATTTAGCTTTGTGGCGAAAACAGAAAGAAACGTCGTAGATTCTGCGCTCCCTGCGATGATTGAAGCACGACAAGTTTCTGAGCTCAGTAACCGCATTATTTCCTCCGTTCAAACTCTCTCAAACGCCAAGAACGAGCAAGAGAGAAAAGAGGCGGGCACCGTGCTATTCGGCCAACTTGAAGCTCTTCTTACTCATATTAAAGAGTTGGGTGTTGATAGCTTTGACTCCCAACTGCTGCATGAACTTGAGACCCACGTTGAAAGTGTCATCAATACACTGGCAGAGCTGGGTGTATCGGTTGAACGTAAGCTTTGGCTCAACAAAGAGTTGACGGCACGCGTTGAAGAGATGAAGTTCTTGGCTGAAGAGCTGGAACAGCTCACACGTACGCAAGTGTTGAACACCGCAACCATCGCGATTGCGAACGTAACCCATATCTACGACCTGCTAGAAACCAAACAAACCGACAAAGCCTATCAAGCCCTTGATGCATTAGTTGAAGTCGATTTAGATCTTTCTGAGCGCTTACACGAACTTCACCTTCTTGCTTTTAAAATCCTTAACCAGATTGAAGAAACGCAAACCGTTACCAACGTTGAACGCATTCATCAAATCCAATCAGAGTTTGAAGCCAATCTTAAAATCATGGATCGCCGTGTTAAAGCGGTAGAAGACCCGACTCGTTCAGAACAAATGTCATTGCTGCTTGATGAGCTTCGCAAGCGCCAAGTGGTGTTTGATATCTCGCTTGAGCAATATGAGAACACCAAGAAATCTGAATTTTTGATGCAGAATACACTGCAGCTTTTCTCCAAGTTAAACACAACCGTTAACCAATTGGTCGATGATTCAAACCTGAGCACCAAGAAGGCGGTGGACGAGCTGACGTCAACATTGAGTGTTGCACAGTGGTCACTGTCGGTGATTTCGATTATTGGCCTTATTATCGTGGCGTTTATCGTGTGGCGCGTGGTGTATATCTCGGTGGTGAAACGCCTCGCTGAATACTCGACCGCATTAATGTCTATCGCTCAAGGGCGTTTGAATATCGATATTTCGGTAAAAGGTAATGATGAAATTGCTCATATGGGCGAGGCGATCATTACCGCGAGAAACACTGCACAAGCGCTGCAAGTGGTGGCGGTGGGTGAAGCCAAAGCCAAACGTGAGCTTGAAGAACATAAAGAACAACTGGAAGAACTGATTACTGAGCGTACTTATCAACTTCAACAAACCAATGAAAAGCTAAATGTCGAAGTAACCAACCACGCCAAAGCGCGCAGCGCTGCGGAACAAGCAAGCCGAGCGAAGTCTGCTTTCTTGGCGACCATGAGTCATGAAATTCGAACGCCGATGAACGGTGTGTTGGGTACGGCTCGGTTACTGAAAGACACCGGCTTGAATCAGCTGCAATCGGGCTATGCCGATATCATTAACCGCAGTGGTAAGAACCTATTAGCGATCCTTAATGACGTGTTGGATTATTCCAAAATTGAAGCGGGACATTTAGAAGTGCGTGTCGCGTCGTTCGACTTGCATCAAATGGTTCAAGACACCTATCAATTGATGGAAGGGCGAGCATCCGAGAAGAAACTCGACTTTCACTACTTCATTGAGAGTGACGTTCAGCGTTACTGGCGCGGGGATGTCACTCGCATCAGCCAGATCCTCAATAACTTGGTCGGTAACGCCATCAAATTCACCGACAGCGGCTCAGTAGATATTTTTGTTAGCCTTGATCTGGAAGATGAAAACCGTGTGATGTTCGAGGTTTCAGATACTGGTGTTGGTATCGATATCAGTGAACAGAAATGCCTGTTTGATGCGTTTAGCCAAACAGAAAGCGGCCGCAACAAAACTGGTGGCACGGGGCTTGGCTTAGCGATCAGTAAGAGCGTTATGCAAGCTATGAACGGTGATATTGGTGTTCATTCTGAGGAAGGTGAGGGCAGTCAGTTTTGGTTCTCCCTGCCTCTTGAAGTGGGCGAGAAGATTGAAAACAAAGTTACAATTGTTGAAGCCTGTATTCGCGCTAAGGTGCTTCTAATTGAAGACAACCCAGTGAACTGCATAGTTGCGGAAGGCTTCTTGAATAACTTAGGCCACGATGTGGTCATCGCGACAACAGGGCAAGAAGCACGAGCTATATTCAGTGAACAAGAGTTCGATATTGCGTTGGTGGACATCAACTTACCGGATTGCGATGGCGTTGAATTGATTCAACAGTTGAAAGACGATGCAAACCAACACGAACAAGCAGCAACACGTAAAGTGCCACCGATGATTGCTGTATCGGCTCACGTGTTTAACGAAGAAGTCGAAAGCTATTTGTCGTCGGGTTTCGATGGTTTCTTGCCTAAGCCTCTGGAGAAAGAAGCACTTGCAAGGCTGATAGTGACTCAGCTAGATGGCAAGACCTTGTTATTGCCACAGCCTGATCCTAATGATTCGACCTGCAAGAGAAACGAGCATGGGTTTTGTGAAAAGCGCATTGAGAGCGACCTTGTAGCCGAAACCAAAGTTGAACAGCGAGACCAAGAGGAAAGTTCTGTGACCATTTCTGATAGCAAACTGATAATTGATAGCAAAGTAATTGAAGGTGACTTGTCTATTCTTGGTTTGGACAAGATGAAGCAGATTGTGGGGCTATTTGAACAAAGCAGCCTTGAGACGTTAAAAGAAATGGCTGATGCCAATGATGCGGAGAACGCTCGTGAGGTGAAATCGCTCGCGCATAAGCTCAAAGGGTCTGCGGGAAGCTTAGGACTATTAGCCCTGTTTGATGTGTGTAAGAACATTGAGATAAGCAGTGAGCCTTTAACGCAATACAGAGAGAGCTCTGAAGAGTTAACAGAGCTAGTTAGGGAATCTCTAGTGGCACTGCAACAACATGTCTGATGCTGCTTACTCTTTGTGATAAACGAGTTTCTTAGATTAACCTGAGTCCAACTTAAACAAGCAACCATATACAAAAAATCCTCTGCCAAGACAGAGGATTTTTGTTTTTAAATGTTATGTGTGAAAACTAGCGGTTCTCAAAGCGGTTGTAATCCAACAGGCCGAACTCGATAGGTTGCGCTTGTTGATACCAGCGATGAACTCGGTCACTGAACGGCCAAAACTCCGGAGAGCTGCGTCGTACAGCAAACTTATCAAGCAACGCCACGTAGTCTTCTTCCGTGTTCAAGTTCTGTAGCGTTTTAACCAGAGTCGGAATGTCGCTTTCGGTTAGTGATAGGTAAGCCGCTGGGTAGCTGCCTACAACGCCACGTACGAGTGTTAAGTCATCGTTGGCGTAATCGCGGTTACCTTCTTCATTAAACAGGCTCGAAATGTTGCTGTGAGCGTTGTTGTGAATCATGGTAAAGAGTTGCTCTTCGCCATTCTCGCCTTCAATCATGATCATCACCAACTGAGGAACGTGGCGTAAGCCTTCTCCCTTGATTAAGCTAACTTGATTCAAGAGCGCTTCGTTCTTCTTACTAAAGCCTGTTTCGACAATATCAAAACGGTTATTCAGAACTGGCTCGAGCTTTTGTTTGATCATATCCAGCAACTCACGTTTAGGATCGGCCGTTTTGTACACCACGCTGGTTGGCTGATCGAAAGGGGCGATATTACGCTGCAAGAAATCGCTCAATTGTACACTCTGGTTTTGGTACCAGCTTGAGTGCTCAAGGTGGCGAACGTCTTTAGGAAGAAGGGTTAAGAAGTTACTCTCACCTTCGAGACGTAAGAAGTCCATGAACATACGGGTAATCAGCTGGTGGCCGAAGTTTCCGTATACATCGAAGCCAGCAACAAGCAGGTAGTGAATACGCTCGAGTAGGGCGTAATCAAGGATCCACGCCGTTTTAGGTTGTGGCCCAACTAAGCCTTGAACAACGGAAGCGCTGTCAAAGTGTCTGAATATCGTTAAAGCCGCATTCGGGTTGGTGCCATTACCGTCCCAAATGATGCCTGTATCGAGGTTTACGCCACTTTCGAACCATTTGTTAGTGAAGTCTGATTTCGCGTTTAGGTATCGTGCTTGTTGCTTAGAGTAACGCACCCAGTTAGTCGCAGGGACTGTGTTACTTTCCAACTCGCTTGGCAGCTTTAAGTTTTTCTTTTGGCTTGCATAAAAGTCGTTAATCTCTGGGAGATCGGCTTTCTCAGGGTCGATAAAGAACACCCAGAAGCGGTCATTAATTACATTGAGCGCAAGTTGCCCACGACACACTGGCCCTTTAATGTACGCCATGATGGTGTTCTGTGCGTTATCCAACATGAAGTTGAAGCGAGAGTTAACAGGCAGAGCTTCAAACGAAGTCATTGGGTTAGCGGCAACATCAACGTCGTAACTAGGCAGCTTATTTACCACGTAATCAGCATCAACAAACCAAGTGTTCCATTTTTGTAGACGCTCTTCATTTAGCGCGAAAGGCATGTGTGTCTTGTCGACAATGGTGCCTTGCTCTGGAATCAATCGGTAGTAAACGCGAGAAACTTTTGGATCGTCGTAAGGGCGACGAGTCGTAATGCGCTGTACTGCTTCGCCCGGAGGTGTTGTAGAACGAACGATCGAGAAGAAACGTGTTGGCTGCCCTAAATCAGAAAAATAAACGTGAGATAGAAACAGGTGCTCATAGATGTAACGCGCAGAGAGCTGGCTCTTTCTCGAACTCTTATTGAGGAATTTTTCATAGACATTAACCAACTCTTGCTCGGCTTCGCTCAACGGAATATGTTCATTCATTAACGCGCCGTTTTCCAACCAACTCATTAACGTCGCATACTCGGCCTTGTCTAGGTTAGGCATCCCATAAGGCATGCCCCAAGTTGGGTAATCTCTTTCGTATTGAGCGTACTCTTCGATGGTCGGACACTGTT
This sequence comes from Vibrio sp. Scap24, assembly GCF_013394185.1. Classification (NCBI taxonomy): domain Bacteria; kingdom Pseudomonadati; phylum Pseudomonadota; class Gammaproteobacteria; order Vibrionales; family Vibrionaceae; genus Vibrio; species Vibrio sp. Scap24. The sequence continues at coordinate 699,356 of NZ_CP041333.1, forward strand.
GGTCGCGATCAATCGAGAAGTCGAAACCATCCAACTGCTTTTGGTCTGGAAGCGGATGGTTCTCTTTTTGAATCAGCATTCGAGATACAAGACCCGCATCGAGGTTAGCGGTTGAGTTTTGCATACGCTCGTTAAGCACGGGGTGGAAGTCGGCTTCACGCCACTCTTGAGTGGTCAATGCATCTTCAAATAGGCGAGTCGGGGCAGATGCCGTTAAACGCGTACCTTGATAAACGAGAGCTTTGCTTGCGCCACGATCGATGCCTTCAACTGAAGACATTTTGAGTTGGCAAGGCGCATCATAACAAGCGTGACAAACCACACATCGGTTATCAATGATCGGCTTCACTTCGTTGATGAAGTGTTGTGATTGAGCCGAAAGAATAGGAGCTTGGCGATCGCGTACTTGCTGTTCACCAAACAGCTCGTCAAAGTTTAAACCCGCGTACACGGCACAACCTGAGAAGACGCTAACAAAAGCTAAGATGAAGAGTTTTTTCAAATTCATACGTATTTAGATATTAGGCATTTTCTCTAATTATATCGAAAATGATTGAAAATGCTCATGTTCTAACAATTTTGTAGACAAGATATTGATGGAACTGAGTCACTTATCGCGTCAGGCTCATCATCAAACCAAGGTTCAGATAGCTTAGCTAATGCTCATTGATTGACGTAACACACCGAAAAAGGAACAGACAAGCGCTCAAACTCTTTGATCCAACGCCACTGGTTGTCTTGTAATTTGTCTCCTGGCCCTTTGACTTCAATCCAATGAAATTCGTCGTCCTTGAAAGCAATCAAATCTGGCATCCCAGTTCGAAACAGCTTTAGGTCACTCAATATCACTTTGAAGAGTTCTACAATTAGTACATTCGGGATCGAAGCCATGCTGTGTTCGATGAGTGCTTTAGGGAAATGATTCCAATGAACAAAGGGATTAGCGATGCCTTGCTTGTTATCGTAAGTCTCAAGTAAATGATTCAGCCCGTGCTCGGATAGTGTTTGGAACACAGCTTCAATTTGCTCGGCTCTTTTGTCTACGAAGTCTGAGTGATACAAGTCTAATGGCCGATGTTGGTAACGATTGATAAAAGCACCTTCGACATCAGAGAAAATGACATCCCAGAAAGCCAAACCGAACAAACCACACAGAAAGCTGTTCTCAGAGAAATAGACATCCCAACCTTGGTTTTCAAAGTGCTGCTTTACTGCAAGTTCAACTCTGGTTTGGCTGAGGTCTAATTCCAGTTTTATCTGTGTACAACTTGGCTTTGAAGGACGGGGAACCTTGTGGCCCTGCTTGCGTAATAACCTCTGTTCAAGCTTAATCGCGGCCTCTAGCTCTGAAACATCCGATGGGTTCGTCTTTATTTGCGTGACAATGTCACACATCAAGTCTAACTCGTCTTGTTTGTCATAGATGCGCGCAAGTCGTTCTCTGCTTGGAGGAAGTACTGATTGTTTAAACCAAAAGACAGCTTGGTCGTTTTGGTTAAGCCTTTCTAGATCGCGTGCGAGGTCGTTGATCAATCGCGATCGTTTTCTAGCAATGCTTCGGTGTTCTGATTCTTCGGGTATAGCTTGTAAAAGGTGTTCAATAAACTCAGGGTTTTTTCGATCACCGTCGTAATACTGGTGTTGAACTTCACGCATCTCAAGCAATTGATTGATCTGTTCTCTAGAGGTGAAGAACCGACGTTGTTTGCTTAACGGATAGCTTTCAAAGGTGTTGAGTCCAAGGTCACTTAACACGAACTGGCTTAGGTCTTGGTAAGTATTGGCAAAAAACAGCAACAGCAATACATCAATCACCTGAGATTCGACCACGTAAATGCAATCGAACGTTAGGTTTTGGAATTGATCAAAAGCTTGTGGTTCAAGCAACGCTAACAGTTGGTCTTTTTTAGCAGATTTGTTGCTCTTAAGAGATGGGAACAGATTTAGCAACTCAGGCTTGGTGAGCAGGTTCAATCCAAGTTCGAACTGACTGATTTCTAAGTCATGCTTGTCAGTTGGGTGACTTAACCTAATGAAGCGTGATGAGTTTAGCTCACGTAATGCTGTGTCGATATCTGGGATTTCAACATAAGCAAGCTTGTCACTACGAAACCAACAGCCCTTACGCGAAAGCAAACGAACCATTAAGCATTGGCTTGCAACAGAAAGACGTTTGTATTCAGACAGCCAACGGCACTCATCGTCACTCAGAAGATCAGGGTAGAGCGTTTGCGCGTGTTCCACCAATCGATTGAAGTTGTCGAGATAATAAGTAGGGGAGAGCTGAGGAGTGGTTTCTATCGTCAATGGAGAAGTCGCTTGATACAAAAAGAGCCTAACCCTAAGGTTAAGCTCTTCAGTAACAAATTCAATCTTTTCTGATGATTAAGCTTGTGATGCTTTTAGTTCAGCAACTTTAGCTTCAGAGATTGGCTTAGTGATGATTGCTAGAACAATACACACTGCCATCATAACTGCAGAGATTGTGTAAGCTAGGCCGTAACCTTCGCCGTTTGCCATTGAGAAACCAACAACTGCTGCACCGATAGCGCCGCCGATACCCCATGCCGTGTAAAGCACGCCGTAGTTAGTACCGTAGTTTTTCAGGCCGTAGAATTCAGCAGTTAGTGTTGGGAATACTGCTAGAAGCGTACCGTAACCAACAGCTGCGATTGCTGTACCAATGATTAGCGTGAATTCAGAGTTGAACGTAGCAAATAGAGCCATGTTCGCGCCTTGAAGGATGAACGCTAGAAGTAGAGTACGTACACCACCGATTTTATCTGCAAGCATACCCGCAGCAACACGGCCGCCTGAGTTGAATACTGCAAGGATAGACGCTAGGTAAACTGCGTTTGGCAGGTTAGCTTGAACGCTAGCGATTGTAGTGATGTTACCGATGATCATTAGACCAACAGATGCAGCGAATGCGTACATGATCCATAGAGAGTAGAACTGAGGAGTCTTCAGCATTACTTTCCACGTTAGGTCTTCAGTCTTCTTAACCGCTTTAGGTGCTTGGCCTGCTTTTACTTTAGGCTCAGCTGGCGTGTAATCCGCTGGTGGGTTGTTGATTGTTGCTGCTAGAGGTACTGCGATTGCAAGTACACCAACACCAAGAATCATAAAGCTTGTTTGGATACCCATGCTGTCGATTAGCGCAGAAGTTACTGGCGCTAGGTAAATAGCTGCAAGTCCGAAGCCCGCTGCGATTAGACCGTTAACCATACCTTTCTTAGAAGAGTGGAACCACTTCATTGCTGATGGAGAAAGACATGCGTAACCGAAGCCGATACCAGCACCTGTCATAATACCGAACGTGATGTTCAGCATCATAGGTGTTGTAGCGAAACCAGAAGCAATCATGCCTAGGCCTGTTAGAGCTGTACCTAGGATTAGGATCTTACGTGGACCCATACGGTCTTGTAGGATGCCTGCAACAAGAAGACAAACAGAGAATGTGATAGTTGCAATAGCGTAAGGAGAAGATGCTTCAGCAGCACTCCAACCAGCTTCAGTTACTAGCGCTTTGTTAAATACACTCCAAGCATACAGGATGCCAAGACAAAGGTTGATACAGAAGCCTGCTAGCAGGATACGTGTTGCTTTATCAATCTTGCTCATTTTTATTCTCGGTTCTGTCTTTTGTTTAGTAACAGTCACTCAACGAAAGACGGGTTATTGTCATTGTTTCTTCAAAATTAGTTTGCGTTTATCAACAGATACCGCAAAAGAGCGCGGATTATAACCAATAAAAATGTGATTGGAATCTCTTTTTCCATTTTTGGTAAATTAAATTCACTTTGTTAACAAGTTGTTTTTTGTAAGTTTTTAAATTGTTCTCAACACCTTTCTATTTTGTTCTTTTTAGGCGTTCAGCCTTATTATTTCAGGGATTTTTTGATATTGGTTTTTTAATAGCCACGTATTCCGTGCGGATATCACAGAGTTACAAATTATTTTAAATAATTTCTAAGGTTAATTTTGTGTAACAAAATAAATTAAAGTGGGACTTTTTCTATGTAGGACAAGTGATAACGGACTTTCTGAAAAATCAACTTGTTAACGCAATGTTAAATGTGGTTTTGTGGTTAATATTTACACACAAACTGGTCATGTTTTGGGCTTGTGTTCTCCTCAAAAACAAGGAAAATAGTATGCAAAATGAGATTCCAAATTTGAAAGGATGCGTTTCCAGTCTATTGCGAGGCGAGTATTATGAAACTGTTTTTAATTCTATTGATGTCAATTTCTGGTGGTGTAGCGGCAGCTGACCATATTCACTCTTTCCTATTCGGCTTCTATGTTGCGGCTCTAGCAGTTGGTAGTTGTTACTGGCTTGCATTCCGCAGTACGCGTTTCCCACAGTTGGCATTAGTGCTATTGATGTGTGGCTTTTTTGCGAAAATTGCAGTGACTGTTATCGGTGTTTCCTGGGGTATCTCGAACGATATCATTCAATCGCCGTTCATTTTCTCATTGTCATACCTGTTCTTCTTAGTGGTTGTGTCTTACGTTTGGTTTGCATACCGCGATAAATTGACGCTAAAAAAGCGTGCTAAACAGGTAGAAGAATCTCGCAAACAAGCGGCAGCATAATTTGATTTATTCTTAAAAAGCCTTCTTCGGAAGGCTTTTTTGATCCTGCCTACCTGAACTCTATTATTTAGTTATGAAGGTAGATAAAAGAACCCCCAGTATGGCGACATACTGGGGTTTTTTAATTATCGAGTCTTTATGAAAGCGTTTTATTTCTTCATCATCTTCGCGAGATCAGCAAACGGGTTATGCGTAGCCGCTTGGTGATCGTCTAAACGTGCTTTCGCATCCACACCATAACGCTCATGGTCTGTGTATTTTGAGTGCTCATGATCGTGACAGTACAGGCACAATAGTTCCCAGTTACTGCCGTCTTCAGGGTTATTTGTATGGTCGTGATCCACGTGGTGAACGGTCAGCTCTCTCAAGTTCGAGTAAACGAATTCACGCGCACACTTACCACAAACCCATGGGTACAGTTTTAGTGCTTTTTCGCGGTAGCCTTTCTCTTGGCGAGCGTACGCTGCACTCGAGCCTGTGTAATCAGAAGACATTGCCAAATCCTTATCAATTATAATCCCCCGATTTTATCACAGCTTTCTGGAACGGGTAGGGCTGTCGTTGCTAAATGGTGCAGTAGATTAACCAACATTGAATGAGGTTCGAAATAGGACTCGAATAGATGCCTACCTTTTACATGAGCCATCTTGTAAAACGGGTTATGTCTTTCTGGAATAAGCCATGCTTAACAGTTTGAAAATAAATCGTATTCAGGGGTTTTAACCAAGGACATGTGACCTAATATCAGTTTGTGAGACCCTATATTAATAAGGAAATATCATGTCACAACAATACACACCGCCAAAAGTTTGGGTTAACGATGCTGCTGGTGGTAACAAGTGGGCAAACATCAATAGTCCTGAATCTGGCGCTCGATTTGATAAAGAGCTTCCTGTTGGTGACCACGCTTTGCAACTGTATTCTCTTGGTACGCCTAACGGTCAGAAAGTCACTATCATGCTAGAAGAGCTGTTAGCGGCGGGTGTTAAAGAAGCTGAATATGATGCGTACTTGATCAATATTGGTGAGTCAGACCAATTCTCTTCTGGTTTTGTTGGTGTAAACCCAAACTCAAAGATCCCAGCACTGCTTGATAAATCAGGCAATGAAGATGTTAATGTATTCGAATCGGCTTCTATCTTGATGCATCTAGCTGAAAAATTTGGTCACTTCTTGCCGAAAGAAGGGGTAGCTCGCACACAAACCATCAACTGGTTGTTCTGGGCACAAGGTTCAGCTCCATTCCTAGGCGGCGGTTTCGGTCACTTCTACGCTTATGCGGATGAAAAGCAAGAATACCCAATTAACCGCTTTGCAATGGAAGCTAAGCGCCAGCTAGACGTGTTAGACAAGCAACTCGCTAACAGCACTTTCGTTGCGGGCGAAGAGTTCAGCATCGCTGATATCGCAATTTGGCCATGGTACGGCAACCTTGTATTGGGTAACCTATATGACGCCGCTGATTTCCTACAAGTTGAGTCTTACACCAACGTAGTTCGCTGGGCGAAGCAATTAGAAGCTCGCGAAGGTGTTCAACGTGGTCGCATTATCAACCGTTCATGGGGCGAAGCGTGGGAGCAACTTCCTGAACGTCACTCGGCAGAAGATATTGATTCGGTGTTGAAGCTCAAGCCTTAGTCTTGATTTGATCAACATTGATGATCTTTTCGAAACGCCATATATCTATAGAGGTATGGCGTTTTTCTTTAACTAGGCCAAAGCAAATCGAAAATAGAGCCTTTCGTTATTGTGTAAATTAAAGCAATTTATTCAATTGTTTATGAGTAATGCTCTTTGTTGTGAGGATAAAAAACTATAGTCATCAAGATGGGCCAAATCTATAAAATAACCGTCCATTTAAAATTACGATTAACGTCGCTCAATGAAAAAAAATATAATTGCGTTGGTTATTATATCCGCCGCACTTTCTGGGTGTAATGATGATTCACCAACCTACGGTGAGACCCCTGATGTCGTTCCACCAACGGATCTATTACCTCCAACAGAGGTTATCCCCCCAACGGACATTCTTCCGCCGACTGACATTATTCCTCCTACCGATATTGTCCCTCCAACGACTTACATTGGTTCGTTGATGTCGAGTGGAACGATAATATCGGGAGAGGTTTATTGTAATGGTATCAGCCTTGAAAGTGGCACATTCAGTGTTCAGCAAGGCGTGAGTTTTAGCTGTACATTAGGCCATCTTAATTTAGGTGACTTTACCGCTCCTTTTCCTGACATTACAGAAAGTTCGATTTCAAATGATGGCGTTCCCGCGGCATTTGAGTTGACGCAATTACATGGAAAGAACGTCACCAAGGTTCTGCAATCCATTGATGTGTGCGAAACGGAAAGCGAGATATGCCTAAAAGAACTTGATGCCTTTGATATCGAGGATGTGTTCTCACAACTTGATGATCAAGATGCAGTCGATGCGTATTTTTCGTCAAAAGAAGAAGAATCTAGCGATGAAGTTGGTAAGGCTCCGAGTTCACACGTAGATACAACCGTTGTTCCTGCTGTTGATCCTAATGCGGACAATAACCTTAACGCTGGTTTTGTCTCTGCAGATGCAGAGTCGACTTATGCTTACAAGCCAAGTATCGAAGGAAAGGTATTAACGCGCAGTAAGCTAACAGACGAGAATGGTAAACCGATTTCCGGGGTCAGTTTCTTTTCAGCTAACGCGACAGGTGTGACTCATGAAGACGGGGGATTTGAGTACCTATGGGGCGACAGGATTGCTTTTGGTATCGATACGTTTGAGTTTGGTTATATCACTGGCAATCAGATCGCCTACAAATTGTCTGATGTGACCAATAATGTGGTTGAGAAAGCAAATATCCAATCTTTGATTGAACGTTATGCTGTTGATCATGATAGTCACTATGAGATCTCTGAAGAGGTTCAGGGTACGTTCTCAAAGTACCCGAATGTTATTAACGAACTGATTAATCTAACTCTGCCAAACGGTGGGGTAATAGAAGGTACTGACTATGAACTTCCTAATGAGTTTGTTGGTCAGTTTAGCCAAGGGTTAACCGCTGTAATCGATGAGGAGTTACGTCAAACACCTCTGTTTATGGATTATGTGCGCCAATCTGTGATGCTATCTATGGGTTCTGGCCACTATGTTACAGAGTCTCTGCAGCAAATATTCCATAACGTAACGACATTCCATGTCTTTAACGACAATGGCAGTTTCTATGGTGCGACGGGTTATACCCGTGGTATGCGAGCTCTAAACATTTCGAACAGAGCCTTCCCTGTGATGATGCCGAGAGCTGACAAGAACCGAGAGATTCCTTTTGGAGAGCATCAAGCTTGGACTCGTGAAGGTAAACCTTACATTGCGGAACATCCCCAAATTGTAATGCAACCCATTCCTTTCGTTTCTGAAGATAACGCCACTTATGGCTTTCCATTCGTTACAGCAGGCGAGATCGGCAAGGGTAAGGTTGTGTTCATGGGGAATGGCTTATATCCAAGTATTCTGTCATGCCCTGAAAACTATTGGGCCAATCGCACATTACATATCGACAGTAACAAACAACTGTGTACTGTTTCGACGTTCGAAAACCTCCAGCATGATGACCACGGCAGCATGAGGTTGTTTTTCTCGAACTTGTTTGAGTGGTTCAATAATGGTTTGCCTATTGCTGGGATGAATGCTGTCACCAATATTGACCAAGCTTATTCGGCTTATCACCATTCCACCATGGGTAAGCAGTACACCTTCTTTGTTAGTCCGCAGTATGGTTTTGCATCTGTAGAAAAGCGTGGATCAGGTGAGTTTGATGGATTAGAAGCGACCACTACGCCAATTTTGATTCTTCAGGCATATCCACCTAAGTTGATTCAAGATGGCATGACCAACCAGTTCGTTGCTGACTTAGAAAATCCGAACTTAAACCAAGACGATATTACTGCGCTTATTAACTATGTTAATGAAGGTGGCAATATCTTGTTTATGGATGCGATTCAAACGACTAACCCTGAACCTATTGGACGTTTAGCGGATGCCGCTGGTGTTTCATTAGGTGGTGAGAACGTTACGCCAACGAATCAAGCTTTCTGTGGGAGTTCTTATTACTGCGAAGCGCCATACCCAAACCTTCACGTGAAAAGTGAAAAGGAAATGGTGGTACTAGAGCGCTTTGAAGATAACCAAGGTGAACCTCCATTCACGGTCAATGAGGATGGTACGGTTGATTGGATCAAAGACGAGTCGAAGATTAAGTTTGAAATACCAACTTATGAAGCTCAAAAGCTAGATGAAGGAGGCAAAGCTGTTTTTGATACGTCTGGCAAACCAGTCATGGTCACTAAACACGCGCGTATTTTTGTTGAATCTGCTGAGGAGAGAGTTGCGGCCATCAAAGAACTGCAATCTGCATTTGCTGGGACTGATCTTTGTACAAACGATTATGAGTACGAATTTAACTGTATTGAAACTCGTTCTGGAGACGGTGTTACTGTTCGTGGTGATTACGGTCGCGCAGACTTTGATCGCTATGAGGTGAGTGAAGCTGTTGTGGGTAGCATGGTTAAAGCCGCGAACTTGGGCACTAACTTTACGGCGCTTTATGAGCATGAAATTTACTATCGCACGAAAGGCACTCAGGGCAAACGCCTGTCTAACAGCGAATTGAATCAAGCTTTCGACAACTTGTCTGTTTGGATGTGGAACGACAACGCTTATCGCTTTGAAAGCGATATACAAGATGAATTAGGCTTTAAGCAAGCTGTTCAATTCTTAAATTGTTATACCGATGGCCAACATCAAACAGATACAGAAGAAGCCCAATGTCCTATCGATCTTAAAGCTTCATTGGTAGCCAATAACATGATCTATAGTGAAGGTGATTTAGTGGGGCAATTAATCCCTAGTTACCCGTTGAACTATATGGAAAAGCCACTGACTCGTATCATGTTGGGACGCTCTTTCTGGGATCATAATATTGTTGTCGACACGACAATGTACCCAGGTCGAACTACAGGTGCGTCTTCGTCAAGTTCAGTTCTTATACAAACGGGTGGTAAGGGCGTAACGTATTCAGCTGGGAACAATCAATCGACAGGTTTATGGGCACCTCAGCTACAAGATGTGACGATTAGTAACGGTGTAGTTGCAACGATCACTGTGATGATGGCGGATGATCTTACAGGCAAGCCTAATCATGAAACCAGTTTGAAGCGCCCTCCGCGTATGCAAACTAACTATGCGTACGATGGTTCGAATTTAACCTTCAAGGTTCCATATGGCGGCCTTATTTACATTCAACCGAAAGTAAAAGAGGTTGGTGAAGTCTCATTTACCATTGATGGCGCGTTAAAAGCTGCTTGGTGGAAAGAGGGAGAGTGGATTAACCCAGTTCAATTAGCAGACGCACCTATTGCGGAAGTCGACACGGGGTCATTTATCTATACCACGCCCGTTAAGAACATAGAATCCGCTGATTTGAGACAGTTTGCTTCGGACATGAATCGATTCGCTGACGCTGCAAGTGACTTCTACGGACGTGATGAGGTGCAAGATGATGGTTTACACCGTAGATTCACTTATCCAGAATTGACGGCGTTCCGCCATCGTTTTGTGAATGACGTGCAAATTTCGATTGGTGCTGCTCACTCTGGCTACCCAGTAATGAATTCCAGTTTTAATGCAAACCGCACCTACATCCCAACTAACCCTGTGAATGATTGGTTACTGTGGCATGAAGTTGGTCATAACTTGGCATCTGCCCCTTTCTCAGCAGCGGGCAGTACTGAGGTGACGAACAACCTACTCGCACTTTATATGCAAGAGTTAGAGGGGCGTAACGAAAATCCAGAAATGGATCGTATTAAAACGGATATTAAGAAGGCACCAAAATGGCTAGAGCAAAACGATAGACATGCTTGGTCACATGGTGATGCTGGTTTACGTCTAGTTATGTTCGGGCAACTGAAAATCTGGGCAAAATCGAACTTTGCTATTGATGATTGGTATGGTCGTGGAGCTAGCCAATCTGCGGTTTACGGTGATGATGAAGGCTGGAATATGTTCAAGCTTATGCATCGTAAAGCACGAGGCGATAGAGAAGGTGACTCGAATACGAACTATTGTAGTGCTAGCGAAACTGGGCTTTCTGGTGGAGACCTAATGATGGTGTGTGCTTCTTATGTTTCGAACTATGACTTAAGTGACTTCTTTGAAGCTTGGAACGTAGGTGAAACCTCCATGACTAATGCTGATGGTTCAAAGTCTTACAGTGGAGGCATCAGCGAGAAAGGTCGTAGTTTGGTAGAGCAATTAAACTTGCCGAAGCCAAAGGATAGTCCTTTGAAGGTCGACTCTATCTAACAGGGACAACCTTTGTTTAAATTGCCTATTGCTTGAATCAAACGCCACACTTCACTTTAGTGTAGCGTTTTTACAGCCATAAAAGAGACCTATGCGAAAAAGCAGGTTAAACTGCGCGTATCATAATTCTAAAGGATGGTGCCATGTACCACGGTCATATCTATTTCCCTCTGCGCTTTGCAGAGCAAGCAGAAACACTGCGTCAGAAAATTCTATCGGAACGTAAAGATGTATTAGAGGTTTTTCCGCTAATCCAGCGTTTGGTTGGACCGCATAAAATGCCGATGTTTGAGATTCACTTTGCTAACAAAGAGTCGGGCATTGTTGAGTGGCTTGAGCAAGAGCGCGGTGATATGTCGGTGCTGATTCACCCAGTAACGGGCGGCGAAGAAACGCTAGACCACACAGTACGTGCGATTTGGCTTGGTCGTGAGCTAGGTGTATTCGAAGAGACGCTAAGTAGCTAATTTAATTCGCGCCCGACAGTTTGTAGCTAATCAACGTTCTTAATAAACATAGCTACTGTCGGGCGTATCAAAGCTCACTAATTTTCAAACTGTTTCCTTCTTAAATACCTAGCTTCTCCAGCTATTCCCCAGTAACAAAGATACCGCTACCGACACACCTAATGCGATTAAGATATTGGGTAAGTAAAGTCCCCAAATCGCGACACAAACCGCCACGGTTACCACAGCCCACAATAGTGTTTCTAAAATCCAAGTGCCCATAACATAACTCCTAACTAGATTGTGCGACTAGCATAACCAAGCCAAAGTAAACTTTTGGTCACCATCAATTGAGCATTTAGAAAACCGCTACAGAATGACTTTAACGTTGAACTCATTATTGCTGGTTTCATGAGTAAACTGCCAACCTTGATTCTGACAAACGCGTTCAATGAGCTCTAGACCGATACCAAAAGAGGTTTGCTGTTCAGAGTCGTTTGCTATGTTTTCATCTTCCAAGCGGTTGGTCACCTCAAACTGATGTTCTGTCAGTGTGATACTTATATCTCCGTTGCCACCATGTTGAAAAGCATTTCGGACTAAATTGGTGAGCACAACTTCAGTGAGCTCTCGAGGAAGGAGATATTCTTCTTGAGAAACCTTGGTTTGAATATCGACTTCTTTGTTTTTCAAAAGGTAACGCTGGCTTTTAATAATGCTGTCGAGTAGGGGAGCGAGCTGGATTTGCTCATAGTTGGTTTCCATCTCGTTATTACGACTCATCCACAGCAGAGTCGTCACTAACGCTTTCATGTTGGTGGCTGAACGTTGGATTCGTGCGACGGCACGTTGACCACTATTAGGAATGCTTTCAGACAAGCGAACCAACATATCGCCACTGGCTGAAATGGTGGCAATCGGTGTTCTTAGTTCGTGGCTTGCAGTTTTTAAGAAGAAGCTCTCACGCTCATTGGCTTGGCGTTCGCCTTGTACGCTCTTAATCAGCTGCGATGCTAATTGGTCGATCTCTTTGTATCGAAACTGAGCCAATCCTTGAGTGTTCTCTACATCAAGCGATTCCGACCATTTGGATAAGGTAATAATCGGTTTGGTGACTCGGTGTATCAGCAAGCGAATGATTAAGAATACCAAAAGTAAAAGAGCGCCGATGGCGATAAAGGCACTGTTTATTTGATTCACGGATTCTGGTGGGTTGAGTTCGAATAGATTCAAGTAAATCGCTTCATCGTACTCAGAAATGATGTACAAGGCTTCGTCTTTTCCAGAGATTTGATGTTTGGCGGCATAGAGATATTGACCCGACTCATTGCTAGATGAAGCCTCGTAATGTTCATAAATAGCGTCGTTATCAAATGTATTCCAATCAAAGGCTTGTTGAAATTTAACGGGCAGTTCCGAATGGTTTAGAAAGGCTTGAAATGTCGGGTTTTGATAGTCTGGCAGTTGCCCGGTTTCGATGTAACGTTGCTCTGCGACTTCCAATTCATACAAGAATCCATATTTTGCCGACTCATTAAGGCCGATGTGATAGCTCTGAGACACCATCAAGCTGTAGATGGCAGTTAATAACACGACAATGCCAAACAGGTATAGGTAGATGTCGCGCTTAATACTGACTCGATTCATGTTTGCCTGTTTCATGACTGCTCCTTATGCAAGACAACACCAATGCCATGAACGGTGTGAATCAGCTTTGAATCAAAGGGAGCATCAACCACTTGACGAAGCTTGAATAGGTGCGCTTTCATGCTGTCAGAGCTTGGCATCTCATCTTCCCATGCTTCTTCAAGCTTGGCTTTGCTCACCACGTTAGGGCTGTTTCGCACTAACATCACGAGCATTCGCCAACATACCGGGGACAGCTTCAATAGCTTGCCGTCTCTAATGGCTTGATGCTTGTCTAAGTCCAGCTTCAGGCCTGCCACGGACAATGAAGTTACTGAACCTTGAGCACGACGGACTAATGCCATCAACCGTACTTTGAGTTCTTCCATCGCAAAAGGCTTCACTAGATAGTCATCCGAACCGACCTCGAACCCTGCGATCTTGTCTTGTAATGTATCTCTTGCCGTCAGCATGAGAATCGGAGTGGTCACGCCTTGCTGGCGAAGAGATTGGCAGACATCAAGCCCATCCATTTTAGGCATGTTGATGTCCGTTAAGATGATGTCATAACGCCCCTCTAACGCAAGATTGAGCCCAGCGCTGCCATTGTAAGCAAAATCGAATTCGAAACCGTCGAGTTCCATATAGTCTGCAATGGCTTCTGCCAAGTCACTGTCGTCTTCAATCAACAGGGCGTTAATGCTCATAAGTGTCCTTACTTTGTTTCTCGTTCTCTTTTCCAAGCCCAGATAGGCGGCTGAATAAGAAGTTGTAGTCGGTAGTTCCAATTTGGCGCGTGCCATAACTGTTGGCACAGTTTAACGTAGCCGTGGAAATATACCTTAAATGGGTTCACAGAGTTGATTCTAGGGAACACACCGTATCTGACTTCTTCCTCTTCTTTGGCGAACGTACCGAACATACGATCCCAAATGATAAAAATCCCAGCGTAGTTTTTATCAAGGTATTGTTTGTTGGTCGCGTGATGCACTCTGTGGTGCGATGGCGTATTGAACACGGCTTCAACAGGACGAGGTAATCGCTTAACCGTTTCGGTGTGCAATAATGTTTGGTATAGCTGCACAAAAGTTTCACACATCAGCACAACAAACGGGTTAAAGCCGAGCAGAATTAACGGCAAGTGAAAGAAGAACGGGAAGAACCAATCCAGAGGCCCAAATCTGTAAGCAACCGAGATATTAAAGTAAGGCGAACTATGGTGAACCGAGTGTGTTCCCCATGCTAAGCCGTTACTGTGCAAGAATCTGTGTTCCCAGTAGTACGCGAGATCGGCCAAGATCAAGCAACCAAGAATTGTCCAACCAGATATCGGCAGTTGAGTTAGGCTGAAATTCTCGTAGGCGTAAACAAACGCCCCCACATAAGCTAACCCGACAAAGAAAACGGTAACCAATAAGAAGAACAAGGTGACTAAGTTAGTCGCGCTGTCTCCTAACATGTTCCAACTTAGCTTTTTCTTAAAGGCATAGCGGATAAGCTCGAAGATAAACAGAGCCAGAGCAAGCAGTAGAAAGTTATCATCAACCCAAGTTTCGGTCAGGATGACGCTTGTTTCTGTGAATGTTTGAGAGAGAAAGTTCCCAATGCTATCCATAGTGAAATCCATAACTAAATCCTTTACTGACCATTCTTATAATAGACGTATAACTCGCTAGAATCTGGCAACCCATGCTGATTCAGTTGGTGGTGCTCGATGACCATATCTACCTCTTTTAAGACTGCAATACCTTCCCAAGCCAGCGCGAGCTCCTGCTCAGTATGCTCGCCTTGGCTCAGTAACAAAGTGCCTTCAGACTTGATTGGAACCTTAATTAAGATGCTGTTTTTATTTGATGTTGATTGCTGAGTCGGGAAACCAATCGTGACTGTAGCCTTGCTGAAGTCTGAGCTGATGTCTTGATAGATCACGATGACTTTCTGTTGCTCTGCGATCTCTTCATCATTGGCTTCTAGGTTTTGGTAGAAATCGACCCATAGATCTGGCACGTCCTCTAAAGGAATCGTCTTACTCAAACCTTGCAGGTAAGTCGTGTTTGCTGTCGCCTGTGGTTTTACCTCTGATGATTGTTTCTTTGAGGACTTGTTCGTTGTTAACTCAGTTATTGGCTGCTCCGTCGACGTATCCGCAATCGCAGGCTGAATATGTAATAGACCCCAGACAACGCCAGTAATACCGACTGTCGTGAGGAATGAAGCGAATAATTTCATGCTCTTTCCTTGTTGTTCATTTTTCTTATCAAGGACAGTAAAGGAGCCGAGGTAAACAAAAGGTAACCGAGTGGGCTTTTTAGTTGGTCAACAGTGCATCGGGAGACAGGATAATTTTCTAATACAGCAATTTGGGACACTTTTTCCCATGCCGAATTGGTAATACTGACGCCATATTCATTTATGGGCTCAATAATGCTATTCAAACATCCCATCTCTCTGCTAACGATTATTCGGCTGAATCCATTAAAGGTCGCAGCGACATGGTTAATGGTTCTGGCTGAAAACGTCATGCTTATTCTGTTGCCACTGTTTATTGGTTACGCCATCGACGGCGTATTAAACCAAAGCTTTCAGCCTTTGATGATGCTAGCCGTGATTCTTTTTGTGCTGGTGATCATCAGTGTAGTGCGTCGTTTTTACGATACCCGTGTTTATGGTGCAATTCGTGTAAAACTGGCGAATATCGTGGAGCGTAACCTGCGTGGTTTATCTGTATCGACCAAAGATGCTCGACTCACCATGTCGCGTGAGTTGGTTGATTTCTTAGAAGACGATTTACCCGCTCTGATGACGGCCGTGGTTCAGCTTGTTGCGACTGTGGTGATTCTCTCTACATTCCATTTCTCATTGGCGCTTTGCATGTTGTTTGCTGGGCTGTCGATGCTCGCGATTTATGGCGTCTTCCACCGAACCTTTACTCGGCTTAACGGCCAATTTAACGATCAAGTTGAACAGCAGGTTCAGTTGCTGAGTGGTGTTCGCTTATCAGCGCTTCGTTGGCACTTTGAGCGACTAAAACAATGTAAAATCAAGCTCTCAGACACCGAGGCGATTGTCTACGGACTGATCTTTACCGTGTTGTTTGGCGCGGTAGTAGGGAATTTGTGGATGGTGAGTCAGCTTATCGATCCAACCGCAGGACAAGTATTTTCTATCGTTACCTATTCACTGGAGTTTGTTGAAACCGCAGTGATGCTCCCAATTACGCTGCAAACCCTTTCTCGTCTTACTGAAATCAGCCAGCGACTCAATCACACCTCAGTCCAACAGGCTACCAAGGAGATGCCTTATGAAATTTAAAAAGCCACTGTCTGTATTAGTCGGTTGTGCGGCTATCTTTGTTGCCTTGGTTGTCGTTGATGAATTAGAACCAGAGGCAGCAGAGCCTGTTAAGAAACAAGCGGTTATGGCACCGGTTTCTGTGTTGGAGGTAACACCCTCGCAGCACGAATCGACATTAACGGTATTAGGCTTAACTGCTGCTCGTTGGCCAATTCAGCTGAAAGCATCGAGTAGCGCGCAATTGAAATGGTTGAATGAAAGTATCGAACCGGGAAGTTTAGTCAAAAAAGGTGATGTGTTAGCAAGGCTAGATACCAGCGCCGTCGACGCGAACTTGGCGCAAGCATTGGGAGCGCTAAAGCAAGCGGAGCTGGAATTGAAACAAGCTCAGCATGAACAGACCGTCGCGCTCAAAATGCTCAACCCAAAAACAAGCTCGTCTTTTGCGCGCAGAGAGCCTCAAGTGCTCGCAGCGAAAGCCAACCTGCAACAAGCCAAACAGGCGTACGTAAGTGCGAAGAAGCTAGTGGAAGAGTCAGTTATCACCGCGCCTTTTGATTCGGTAGTCATGAAGCGCCACATCAGCCCAAGAGAGTGGGTAGAGGCTGGGCAAGTCTCCTTTGAGTTGGCCGCCAGTGATTCGATTGATATCGAGCTTCCAATCTCTGAAATGCACTGGCAGCAAGTTCAAGCTGCCTTGGTTAAGCCGAGCATTCGTGTCGTGAGTCGTTCTGGGAATCAATGGCCAGCGAAGGTGCGTTATGTGTCGCCGGAAGTGGATTCGGTGACGCGTCAAAGGGAAGTGGTGCTATCGGTTCAAAATCCTTACCAAAACAAACCAAGGCTATTCCCTAATCAGCAGGTTCAGGCTGTGGTTAATTTAGGTCTACGAGATGATGTGGTCAGCGTACCTTTGAGTGCGATGACACGAGATGGATACGTGTGGACGTTAGACACAGAAGACCGTTTACGAAAAGAGTCGGTAACGCTTATTGGGCAAGGCAGCCAAGAGCTTGATATTCGTTTTAATGATCAAAGTGAAAAGGCTCGTCGCGTGGTGCAGTATCCGCTTTCTTCGATGTTAATCGGCAAACAAGTCGCGCCTAAATTCGATGAAGGTCGCTCTGAAGCCGTGCTCGCTGGTAAATCTGATGCAGCACAGATGAAGGAATCAAACCAATGAGTTGGATGACAAAATGGTTCATTAATAACCCAGTCGCTGCCAATCTGTTGATGATGGCGATTGTTATCAGTGGTGTGTTGGCGTTTGGGCAGCTGCGAGTCGAGTCGTTTCCACAAATCGCACCGTCATCAATCAGCATTACTGTGGCTTATCCTGGCGGCACTGCGCAACAGATCGATGAGAGTGTGACTCAACGAATCGAAGAGTCGATCAGCGGCATTGCTGGCATCAAACAGATCACCAGCCAATCGAGTGCTGGCGTGTCTAGGGTTGTGGTTCGTAAAACCAGCAGCACTGACTTAGACAAGTTGTTGGATGACATTCGTAACCAAGTCAACGCTATCAACGGCTTTCCCGTGCAAGCAGAAAGACCACAAGTGGTGCGTAACGAATTTACCAACTTAGCCGCGTTTGTTGTGGTGTCAGGGCCAAGAACCGATGACGAATTACAACCTATTGCCAAGCAACTGGAACAAGCGTTAAAGAAGAACCCTCAAATATCAAAGGTATCAAACTGGGGATCTCGAACGCCTCAGTTGGTGATCGAGCCAGATCCTGAACAACTCAAAGCGCTGGGGTTGAGCTTGGAAGATCTTGCAGGTTTAGTTGAGCAGCGTTCGCTTGAGTCTCGTAGCGGTGAGCTTATCAGTGACAAAGGCCGAATGGTGATTCGTGGTGACGGTTACGCCGATGATTTACAGAAGCTAAACCAGCTTGTGATTATCTCTGGAAGCAACGGGAAAATACATTTGGGAGACATCGCCAAGCTAACCCGTGGCTACCAATACAGCGGCTCTATCGTGCGTAACAACGGCTCTAACGCCATCGCTTTATTGGTCAGTACTAGCCAAACTGACAACCTGCTTAAAGTCAGTGAAGCGATCAGCGAAACACTGGATGCCCAACGGACGATTCTGCCTTCGGATATTGAGCTGAATACTATGGCTGATATGGCGCCTTACATTGAAGAGCAGCTGTTTCGTTTGAGCGAAAATGCATGGCAAGGCTTGTTAATCGTGCTGATTTTGCTTGGGATATTTCTTGAGATTAGGCTCGCGTTTTGGGTCGCAATGGGGATTCCAATTGCGCTGACAGGAACGCTCGCTGCAATGCAGTGGTTTAACTACAGCATCAACGACATCACCTTGTTTGGCTTTATCTTGGTACTCGGTGTGCTGGTGGATGACGCTGTGGTTGTTGGTGAAGCGATACATGAAAAACGGACGATAAATCCTAGTCATTCCGGTACTTCAAAGCTAAACGGCTCCTCTAATATAAACGGAAAGACAGCCGCTTGGCAGGGCGTGCATTCCGTTTCGGTGGCAACTGTATTTGGTGTGCTAACGACCATTGCTGCTTTCTCACCAATGCTCTGGATTAACAATGAATTAGCCAAGGTGCTTGCTGGGTTTTCGGCAGTAGTGATCTTCGCTTTGCTCTTCTCGTTGATTGAAAGCAAATTCATTCTACCGTCACACTTGGCTCAGCTTTCTGTGAAAAAGCCATCTACCAGTATTATTGCCAAGGTTCAGAATACGGCTCAAGGCGGCTTGCAGTGGTTCAATCTTAACGTCTACAAGCCAGTATTGGAGTTTGCGCTTGGCTACAAGGTCGCATCTTTGCTTGGGTTTGTCGCGGTTATATCACTGGCTTATGGCATGTGGTCGAATGGGGCGATTCGCAGTGCTCTGTTTCCTGAAATTCCGGGGCGTTACATCACTGCTGTTGTTGAGCTAGAAGATGGCGCGCCGTTGCCACTGCAGCGCCAAGCTTTGCTGCAAGTTGAGCAAGCAATGACACAAGTAGAAAAAGGCTTGATGGACGATTATCCCTTGCAAGAAAAGCCAGTCGTAAACCTGTTGGCGTGGTCTGATGGCTATGGTGAAATTGAAGTCACTGCCGAACTCACCAATGAATCTTTAAGTTTGTTGCCGGGTAATTTACTGCTGAAGCGATGGCGAGAGAGTGCTGGGCAAATCGAAGGGGCTTACTCGGTGAAATTCAGTGCAGCAGAGGAGCCTGCTGGTGGCACATTTTTAACGATCTCTTCCAACGATCGTGAATTGGCATCCCGCGTCAGTGAACAACTAGCAGATACTTTAGCGTCCTTAAAAGGCGTTTCAGATGTCTACGATGATGGGCAGGATGGCTTACCGCAAGTTCGTTTGGTGCTAAATCAATACGGTCAGCAGCTTGGCTTAACACAAGCTACATTAGCTCAACTTGCCGGAGAAGCATTTGGCGAAAGGGAAGTTCATCGCCTATTAGAGAATGGGCAAGAGACTAAGGTACTACTGCAATACCCAAGGGATGAGCGCAGAACCTTAGCTCAGCTACAGCAAGCCATTATCATGTTGCCGAACGGTGGCAGTGTGATGATGGGCGATATCGCTGAGTTCCGTCACGAACAAGAGCCGCAAGTGGTTTACCGCCGCGATCGTGAGCAGGTGATCAACCTGTATTGGAAACAGAACCGTGACCTGCAATCACCAGAGAAAACGCGTGAGCAACTTGAAGATACGATTGAATCTCTGCACCTACAATATCCAAGTGTAACGATAAAAGCGGGTGGTGAGTTTGAAGAGATAGGGGAGGTGTCGGATGGCTTCAAATCAGCAATGATTCTTACTCTGCTGATGATTTACATTTTATTGGCGGTGCCTTTGAAGTCTTACTGGCAACCAATGATCATCATGGCGGTGATACCGTTTGGATTCGCAGGTGCTATTTTTGGTCACTACTTAATGGATTTGCCGATCAGCATTCTCTCTATGTTCGGCATGATGGCTATGACGGGGATCGTGATTAACGACTCGTTGGTGCTGATCACGCGTTTTAATGCTGAATATCGACAAGGTGTGCCATTACAGAAAGCGTTAGTGATTGCAGGTACTAGCCGTTTGAGAGCGATCTTCTTAACTACGATTACCACTGTGTGTGGGCTGTTGCCGTTGTTAAGTGAAACTGCGGAACAAGCACAATACTTAAAGCCTGCGGCGGTCTCATTGGTGTTTGGTGAACTATTTGCTACTGCGGTAACGCTGATTTTGATCCCTGTGCTGCTTGGTCTGTTTTGCCGCAAACCGCCTCAGGTTGAAAATCTAATTGAACAAGAACCACGTGAACAAGATGCATTAGAAGAACTCACTTTGGAGCGCTCGTGATTGATTTTATAAAGGACAAAGACGATAGTGAAGCCAAGCGATCGAATCCAATCAAGTCGACAGAGACAAGAGCTTCTATGACTGAGAACAAAGACCGTATGACGCAAGAGAACAAACCTGACTATCAATTGGTGCCAGGCTTCAAACTCGTGCCCGAGATTGCGTTGATTGAATCTTTGCCAGAGCACCTTCAAAAACGCTTTAGCCATGCACTTACCTTAATGCATGAAGAGTGGGGGGAGCGTCGTACATGGGAAGAGATAGCAACCGAAAGCGCAATTTCTCCTTATCACTTTCATCGTCAATTTACTGAGCTGTTTAATGAAACACCGGGTCAGTATCTGAGTCGCGTTCGATTACAAATAGCGGTGGGTTTGTTGATTAATGATGAACCGTGGAGCGTGATTGAAATAGCTCAGTACTGTGGCTTCTCATCGTCACAGTCGTTAGGTAAGGCGCTTAAACGTGAATTAGGGGTTACGGCAAAGCATATTCGAGAAATGGGCTACAACGCGACACCTAAGGAGACGGCGGATTTCATTCAGAGATTGGCGCATCCGGGTGTGCAATCTTCAATGGAAAAAGAACTGGTTAAGTCTATGCCGACCGAGCTGGTTTGGTATCCAGAACGCGGTATGCAGAAGCTCAAACTGGACGATCCTGATTGGGATACGGTGTTTGAGATGTATGGCCAAAAATCGACACAACTAATGGGCACTACACCAATAAAACAGATGAGAAACAAGTGGGACGATATCGATGCTGAAATCGGAAACTGGCAAGTCGCCAAAGACCGTTACGATAAGATGGTTCCAGAAGGCTACTACCTATGTAGCGATGTTTATCTGGTTTCCGATGTGGCTTATAGCACAGCCTTAGAAGCGCTATTTAATGCGGTTAAGCAGCAAGGTTTACAATTAGATGTGAATGGCTATTTGGTGGAGATGATTCGCCACATAGATGATGACGATGTGGAAGGAGTGACCTTCTCTTTCCAGTTGCCCATCTTAACCACACAAGACAACGAATAATAAAAAGGCTCCTCAATTGAGGAGCCTTTTGCTTTAAGTGTTTATCAGAGCCTTTGTTTACCAAGAGCTATAGTTTATCAGGCTTAGCCGTTATACAGAGTAGGGGGATTAAGCCTCTGCAGTCACTTTAGAGTCGCTCATCTTTTTAAGAGCAGCGTAACCAAAACCTGTTACCGCTGTACCAGCTGCAATCGCCACTAGGTACATAAGTACTGGAGAGATAGCACCAGGAATCAGTAGTACGAATAGACCGCCGTGTGGAGCCATTAGCTGTGCACCAAACATCATTGATAGAGCACCAGTTAGTGCACCACCTGCCATACAAGCTGGGATAACACGCATTGGATCTTTCGCTGCGAATGGGATTGCACCTTCAGAGATGAAACATAGGCCAAGAACGAATGATGCTTTACCTGCTTCACGCTCGCCTGCTTCAAACTTGTCTTTCACTAGGAAAGTCGCAAGGCCCATACCTAGCGCAGGAACCATACCTGCTGCCATGATAGCTGCCATTGGTGCGTAAGTTTGCGAAGCCAGTAGACCAACACCGAATGTGTAAGCCGCTTTGTTTACAGGGCCACCAAGGTCGAAACACATCATTGCGCCTAGAATCACACCCAGAAGAATCGCGTTAGACGTTCCCATGTTGTTTAGGAAAGTTGTCATCGCGCTCATCACGCCAGAAACAGGACCACCAACGATGTAAACCATCACCAAGCCAGTGAACAAACTCGCGATAAACGGAATGATCAGAATAGGCTTAAGGGCTTCCATAGATTGTGGAAGTTGTACCTTGTCGGCAATGAACTTAGCAGAGTAACCTGCAATGAAACCTGCTGCGATACCACCTAGGAAACCAGCACCTGTAGAACTAGCCAGCATACCGCCGATTAGACCTGGAGCCAGACCCGGACGGTCAGCAATTGAGAATGCAATGAAACCAGCAAGAACAGGAATCATCAGTGCGAATGCAGAACCACCACCGATAGTCATCAGTGCTGCTGCTAGTGTGCCTTCTTCTTTAAACGCTTCGATACCGAATACGAAAGAAAGAGCGATGATCAAACCACCCGCAACAACCACAGGAAGCATGTGAGATACACCTGTCATTAGGTGCTTGTACACGCCTTTCTTCTCGTCAGCAGGCGCTGAATTAGAAGAAGCTGTGTGTTGGTATGGTTTAGCTTCTGCGAACGCTTTTTCCATCTCTTGCTTTGTTTTCTTCAAAGCAGGACTTGTCGTTGTTTTGTATAGCGCTTTGCCGTTAAAACGATCCAGTGGAACATCGATGTCAGCTGCGATGATAACAAGGTCAGCGTCTGCGATTTCTTGGTCTGTTAGTTGGTTTTTCGCACCTACAGAGCCGCGAGTTTCCACTTTGATTTGGTGACCTAGGCGTTTGCCTTCTGCTTCAAGCGCTTCAGCTGCCATAAAGGTGTGTGCAACACCAGTCGGGCAAGCGGTAATCGCTACGATCTTTTTGCTGCCTGTAGTAGGTGATGTACCAGTTACTGCAACCGTTTCTTCAACTTGAGAAGCGTCTAGTACCGTTGCTTCTGCTACCGCTTTCTCTAGAAATGCTTTTGCATCTGCTGTGCATTCAGAGATAGCCGCTTGGTACACTTTTTTGCCAACAAAACGCGCTTTATCAACGTTTGTGTTAGCTGCGATAACCACAACGTCGCTGCTGTCGATAGCGTCTTGCGATACTGGAGATTCAGGTAGCACGCTTGATTGACATTCAATAGCAGCGTTCCAACCCAGTGCTTTTGTCGCTTGTTCTAACAAGCCCGCGGCGATGATGCTGTTTGCTACGCCACTTGGGCAAGCTGTGATAATGGTAATATTCATAATAAACCTTTTGTCCTATTTGCTTGTGTCTAACTGGCTAGTTGGAGCACTAAGCGCCTGTAATTGGATATTTTGTAGTACTGAATCCAGCTCTTGTTGGCTGGTGATGCCCACGCCTACCTGTGAAACTGCTAGAGCAGATAGGGCGGTTGCGAATTTAATAAGTTCTGGTTTTGGCATCTGTTGCATGTGACCCCAACATAGGCCAGCAACTAAGGTGTCGCCTGCGCCTACTGTGCTCACCACTTGCATACGCGGCGGTTGAGCATGTAACCATTCACCTTGGTTTAGCCACATCACGCCTTCTGCGCCAAGTGACACCACGATGTTATCGATGCCTTTTTCACTTAGGGCTTGGCCTGCGTGTTGGCATTGGTCACGAGTTGTCAGTTCTGCATTGAACAGCTGAGACAGCTCTTCATCGTTTGGCTTGATCAACCAAGGTTGTGCATTGATACCTGCTTTTAGTGCGTCACGGCTGCTGTCGAACAACACCTTTTTACCTAGGTCACGCAAGCGTTGTACCCAAGAAGCGCAAAGCTCTGGCGATACGCCTTGTGGCAAGCTGCCTGCAATCACGAAGTATTCGTGGTCTTTAGCCAGTTCTAGCAAGGTTTCTTCAAACGCTTTAACAGCGTCAGCATCAACAGGAACACCTGGGAAGTTGATGTCGCTAACTTGGCCTGAGTTTTCTACCAATTTCACGTTTATACGAGTTGCGCCATCAACACGGATGAAACGGTCAGTTGCGCCCATCTGTTCAAACAGTTGGCAGAATGCTTCTTCGTTATTGCGACCAAGGAAGCCTGTTACGGTCACTTTAGCGCCAAGTTCTGAAAGTACTTTTGCTACGTTTACGCCTTTGCCTGCTGCATGCAGAGAGCCTTTGTTTACTAGGCTAACTGAACCTACATTGAGTGCGTCGATAGCACCTGTCAGGTCTAGGGCAGGGTTAAGCGTAACGGTAACGGCTTTGATTTGTTTATCAGACATATCGATTCCTTAACCTTCACCAAGGCCTGAAGCGATAGCTTTACCAATCGATTCAAGTGCTTGTGCTGCATCGTCACCTTCAGCAACAAACTGAAGTTGGTGGCCGTGTTTAACGCCAAGTGCGATGACTTTCATCAAGCTCTTCGCGTTCACTTCTTTTCCGTCACCATCTAGGTTTGAAACGCGGATTGTTGATTCGAATTTCTTCGCTTCAGCAACCAACATTGCGCCCGGGCGAGCGTGTAGGCCGTGTGCGTTTTTAATTTTGAATACTGCGCAGTTGTCATCGTCTTGAGAGGCTGTAGAAACCGCTTCACCTTTTAGAAGACCAATCACTTGTGCGATGTCAGCCGTTAACAGTTGTTGCTGTTTACCTTCGAAAACCATCTTGCTTAGGTTTGCCAGAATAGATTGGTGTGCGCTGTTGCAAGCGGCGAAAGCGACCAATGCTTTCACTGGTGTGCCTTCGTACTCACAGTGGTTTGCTGTTGAAACAAACGATACGCCAGTGCGAGTTACGCCTTTATCGCTGCCCAACAACCACAGGCCTTGGCCTAGGTGAGTCGGTGTTTTTGTTACTAGGTCAGCAACGAATGCGTTGTCTGTGCAACCTGTGTTCTTAAGTAGGCCGCCCGCAACAGCAGACATTTGAACCATGTCGCTTGCAGGGAACAGTAGCTGAACCAAAGAAGCGTCTAGGTCTGCTTCTAACTGAACTTCGCCATTAAGTAGGGCGATGATTTCGTCTTCTGATTTCGCTTGCTTTAATTTATCTTCAACACCGTCTGCCGCTAGCACTTTCGTTAGTTGCTTAAGGATGCCTAAGTGCTCGTCAGATTTCGCAGCAATACCAATTGCTACGTAAACACGGTTGCCGTCTGCCCAATCAATGCCTTCTGGGAAGTGGTGAACGGCTACGCCTGTTTCTTTTACTAGGCCACGCGTGTCAGTGGTGCCGTGAGGAATCGCGATACCGTTACCTAGGAACGTTGAGTTCTGGTTTTCACGGTTCAGCATTCCTTCAACGTAGCCAGAGTCAACTAAGCCTTTCGCGGTTAGGTCGCCAGCAATGTTCTGGATAGCTTTGAATTTGTCATCGGCCGTTTGACCAAGAGTGATGTCAGATTTTGATAATTTAAGCATGGTGCCTCTTTAGCGTATCGCTTGAGAATTTGTGTATCGCTACGATTCAGTCTAGAGCAAGATTCGTGGAGCTTAATTCTTTGCTTGCTCTTTGCTTTATGCTTGCTGAATCGGTTCAGCATTCGGTGTAAAAAAATTCAGCAAAGCCGATTTTGGTTTTCAAAATAGTTTTGCTGCGTGTCGTAATTTCAGTTTCGTTAATAACGAGAAGTTGAATCACGACAAATGACGCTCAATCCATTCAAAAGGATGATTGAAGTCACTTTTCAGATTTTGCTGAATCCTTTCAGCTTTTATACTGAATCGATTCAGCATATAATTCAACTAATCCAAGGATCAGAAGATTGGTTATATGATCCTACGCACAAAATACAGGTCACCCATATGACACTAGATGAGATTGCCAAACTAGCCGGTGTGTCGAAAACCACGGCCAGCTATGTGATTAATGGCAAGGCGCAGAAATACAGAATCAGTGAAAAGACTCAGCAGAAAGTAATGGCGGTGGTAGACGAGTATAACTACCGTCCAGACCATGCTGCTTCGTCGCTGCGTGCTGGTAATAGCCGTTCATTTGGTTTGATTATTCCTGATCTGGAAAACAGCAGTTACGCGCGTTTAGCAAAATTGATAGAGCAGAACTCACGTAAAGTAGGCTATCAAATACTGATTGGCTGTTCTGATGATGATGCTGAAACCGAACGCAAAGTAGCAGAAGCGTTGGTGAGCCGTCGTATTGATGCCTTGCTGGTGGCGAGCTCAATGCCAGATGCCAATGAGTTCTACTTAAAGCTCCAAAGCTCGGGCACACCTGTGATTGCAATTGACCGTCCGTTAGACGATGAACACTTTGCTTGTGTAATCAGTGAAGATTTCGAAGCTGCTTTCGAACTGACGCACTCAATTCTTGATGACAGTATTCATAGTGTTGGTTTGATAGGTGCACTGCCAGATTTAAATATCTCACGCGAACGTCAGCTAGGTTTTGAAGCCGCAAATAAAGCGCATACTCAACAAACAGGGCTAACCGAAAACAAGCCGATGGTTGTGGGTTATGGCGAACACTTTGATAGAGAATCAGGGCGTGAGATTTTTGAGGGTTGGATTACAAAAGGCACAGTGCCCGATGCGATTGTGACTATGTCTTACACCTTGTTAGAAGGTGTATTGGATGTGATGGTTGAAAAGCCAGAGCTGATCAATCAAGTGAAACTGGCGACCTTCGGTGATAACCGATTATTGGATTTCTTACCCTTTAAGGTTCACTCACTGCCGCAGCAATTTGAGGTCATCGCAGACAGCGCTTTTGCTTTGGCATTAAACGCGTCGGCTAAGCGTTACCAAGCAGGTATTGAGCTTGTGCCAAGAAGCTTAGTCAAACGAGGCTAGCTTTCGTTTAACAGTTAGTCAGAGTTTAACGGCTAGCTTTCGTTTAGCAGTTAGCCAGAGCTTAACCTTTAGCTAGAACCAAGCAATAAGACTAACTCTACGATAGCCACAACGCCGAGCAGCAAAGCCAGCACCTTCCAGAATTGAATAGGGTGACGGTTTATCAAAGGTTGCTTGGCTTTGTGCTTCATTAGGTTTTGATTGGGTGTGTAGAGATCTGCTACAAAATCGCCTAAAACCTGATATCGCTCGGTCGGTGATTCTGCACACGCCTTTTGTAAAACCAAATCGATCCAAGCCGGTAAGTCCGTTCGTTTTTGGGTCAGCGGTTGGTATTCCCATTGATGATGGCGTGATTGCTTAAGAGATTGTGCGCTCATTTCAGAGTATGGCAATTCGCCCGTCAGCATTTCATAACCGATCACCGCGATAGAGAACAAATCCGAGCTTGTGGTGGCTGTGTTGTACTTAATACTTTCTGGTGCGATGTAATTTACCGCACCGAGTGGTGTTGGGTCTTTGTCTGTTTGTTCTCCCTCTTCAATCCCTCTTACTAACACCGCACCAAGGTCGATGATCTTGATGTCGCCATCACGCTGAATCATGATGTTTTCTGGTTTTAAGTCTCTATGAACCATGTCGGCTCGTTGCAATACACGAATGCCTTGTGTGATCTTTTCGAGTATCTCACGCACTTGTTCGAGCGAGGGCTTAGGGTTGTCGTACATCCACTGCCTTAGCGTGACACCTTCAACCAATTCGCAAATTTGATATAGGAATTGAGAGTGCTCTGGTGTTGGGTAAACCTTCATGACTTTCTTGTTGTTCAACAAAATGCCAGCCCATTGTTCATTAAAGAAAGCTCTTAGCTGAGCTGGGTCGTCATGGTATTGAACTGAAGGTACTTTGAGGACGAATTCGGTTTGTGTCTCTTTCTGCATCACACGATACACATGACTTCGAGTGCCCGCATACAACACCTCAAGCACCATAAAGTTATCGATACTTTGACCAAGCTTTAACGCTGGTGGAATCGCGCGCTTAGAGAGCTTTTCGTGAAATTCAATTAATGACGGCGTAGGTAAGTGAGTCACTTCGACAATCAAGCAGCTCACATTGTCTGCGCTATTGTGGCTTAGTGCTGTGTTACAGATGGTTTGAGCCGCGTATTCGAAATCCGCACCGGGTTTATCGATGTGTTCTTTAAACGTGTTAGGGGAAACGAACTCATGCACACCATCCGATGTGAGGATAAAGCGGTCATTCTTCTTGATGGGTAAGGTTTGATAGTCAACATTGAGCTGATTATCCATGCCCAATGCTCTGGTTAAGTAATGTTTCTGTCCCATGTTCTTACGAGTGTGGTCACGGGTCAGTTGGCGTAATTCTCCATCTCTTAGCAAGTAAATACGGCTGTCACCCACATGGAATAGGTGGGCGGTGTTCGATTTTAAAATCACACTGCTGAATGTTGAAACAAGGGCATTGTGATTAACTTGCTGTGCGGGATGAATGTTAGAAACCGAGGTGTTGAAGAGCCAAGAATTGAGCGAGGTTAGGACTTTTTGTGCTGAACGCTGAATACTCCAACTTTGTGGGGTCGCGTAATAGTCGTCAATAAACTGCATCACACTGGTGTGACTGGCTTTCTGACCGTGTTCACTACAACTGGCACCGTCGGCTATGCAGGCAACACTGCCTTTTAGCTCTTGCTCTACGCGAGTCTTCGGATGTTTTACAATGATGGCGTCTTGGTTTTCATCACGTACGCCTTTATTCGAATAACCACCAAACTTCAGAGTCAGTTGGTTATTGTTTTCTGGCTTGATGACTTGCCCTTGGCTGAATGAAATCGTCATAACTGGTCTTCTTCTTAACTGGCCGTTTTCTCATCTGCTTGAGAGCAAATCTGAGAAAGAACAAAAGCTCTAGCGAATGCAGAGCCTTTGAACGAAGTAACCGAGTGTCGCAAGCCCGGTTACTTCTCCCGATTCAATAAGTGATTAGCTCGATACGTTAATCAAGGTCACGCTGCCGTCGTCGTTTACTTCGGCAATTTGACCGTTGGGCTCTTCCATGAACATCAGAGTAACGAAACCAAGCACTGCTGTTGCAGCAATCACTAAGAAGAAAGTCTGGTAACTTACGAATGAAAGCACTGTTAGGTAAACCACCGCACCCACGTTACCGTAAGCACCTGTCATACCTGCAATCTGACCTGTCATACGACGCTTAATCAGTGGCACTGTCGCAAACACCGCACCTTCACCTGCTTGTACGAAGAAAGAACATGCCATTGCAGCAACAACCGCTAGCCATACAGGCCATGTGCTGTCTACTTGACCCATTGCGAAGTAACCCACAGCCAAACCTGCTGTTAAGATAAGTAGCGTTGGTTTACGACCGAATTTATCTGAAATCCAACCGCCACCAGGGCGAGACATCAAGTTCATGAAGGCGTATGCCGAAGCCACCATTCCTGCTAGAACTGGCGTTAGTTCAAAGGTTTCAGAGAAGAACAGAGGCAACATAGAAACCACCGCTAGCTCTGAACCGAATGTCGCAAAGTACAGAACGTTCAGTACCGCAACTTGCTTAAATTTGTACTGGTGAATCTCTGGCACTTCTTCTTTAAATACGTTCTTGTTTACTTTCCAAACCTGAGACACTTCGTAAACATACAGGGCAGCAAGCACTGCATACACGCCGTATACTGCTGTGTCTGAAAGCATGCCAATACCTGATGGAGACAGTTTCCAAGCCAGTAAAGCCAGTGCCGCGTACATAGGGATCTTCATGAAGAGTAGAAAGAAAAAGTCACCCTTAGACGTCACTTCCATTGCTGTTACTTGAGCAGGCTTGAAGTAAGTAGAACCTTTTGGTGTGTCGGATACGTTTTTGTAGAACACCACTGAGAACAGTAAGCTCATTACACCCGTAATACCAACCGCATAACGCCAGCCTTCATCACCGCCAAATACTAATGCTAAGGTAGGAAGAGTGAATGCTGCCGCAGCTGAACCAAAGTTACCCCAACCACCGTAGATACCTTCTGCAGTACCTAATTCATTGTGTGGGAACCATTCAGAAACAAGACGAATACCAACCACGAAACCCGCACCGATGAAGCCTAGTAGGAAACGAGCGATAGCAGCTTGAATGAAAGAATCAGCCAGTGCGAACATGAAACACGGGATCGAACAGATCGCGAGTAGCAAGGAGTAGACGAGCCTTGGACCATAGCGGTCGGTGAGCATACCAATGGCGACACGCGCAGGAATGGTTAAGGCAACGTTCAAGATAAGAAGGGTTTTGATCTCTTCAGTGGTCAATCCTAGGCTGGTTTTTACCATTTGTAGCAGTGGTGCGAAGTTAAACCACACCACAAACGTGATAAAGAAGGCCATCCAGCTGAGGTGTAAGACCTTCATCTTACCTGTAAACGAAAACAGCGAAAATTTTGAGTTATCCATGTTTTAAATCCTTTAAATATGGAAAGTGTCTAGAGTTATCTAGCCGTCCACATGCCAACTCCGTAGCTTGCCTAGACTGTTAATTATAGGCGGCTAAGGCATGTTAATGGGTGAATTTGAAAGTACAACCTTTTAGTTAGGCGATAACTTGTTGTTAGTTGAACATTTGTTGCGAATTGCTAATTTGTCGTCAGATGACTAACTTGCCAACGCTTCGGGTGCCAGTACTTGAATCTGATTGCCTTGTCGACGCACTTCAAAACGGGTTAGGGCATGTTCAGGTTCTTCCAAACAAGCGCCAGTCTCTAGATGGTAATGCTGCTTGTAGAGTGGCGAGGCCACATAGGGTTCTCCACTTAACGAGCCGATAATGCCGCGAGACATAACGTTGGCTTTCCCCACAGGGTCGAAATTCGATAGGCCATAAAGCTTGTCGCTGCGTTTGCAGTAAAAAATGGCGACTTGATGATCAGCTACTTTGGCGCACACACCCGCATTGGGTGATAGTTCCTCTTGCGAGCAAACAGTGGTCCAGTTTTCCATGACAGTCTCCTTGTCAATTTGTTGAGGCTTTGATTTTGTTCCATTTCCTAAAAAAGAAAGTCGTAAAGAAAGAAGGTCGCTAGCAGCGTGTTGCCGAGATCGAAGGGGCTGCTAACGACCAAACTGGCTACGAGACTTCCGTAATTTCAATCTGTTCAGTGCTGTTTAGCGCTTGGTTACGTTCCGCTTCTTGGTCCGTATTGACCGAAGGTTTTGGGAAGCGTTGTTCACGCTCTTTGATGAACGAGAGGCTAGAGTCCATCTCTTCACTGTTGATGTAGTGTTGGAAGCGCTTCATCTTCACTGGATTCTCGATAGTGGTTTTCCACTCACACTGATAGTTTTCGATATTGAGTGCGATGTCGGCTTCTAGCTCAGCGGCGACATTGAGTTTGTCTTCAATCACTACCTCTTTGAGATACTCCAAGCCACCTTCTAAGTTTTCCATCCAAACAGAAGTACGTTGCAGGCGGTCAGCAGTACGTGTGTAGAACATCAACACACGGTCGATGTATTGAATGAGAGTTTGTTCGTCTAGGTCGGTCGCGAATAGGTCGGCGTGACGTGGGCGCATGCCACCATTACCACATACATAAAGGTTCCAACCTTTGTCGGTGGCGATAACGCCGATGTCTTTCGATTGAGCCTCGGCACACTCACGAGTACAGCCCGATACAGCGAATTTGATCTTGTGTGGTGAACGTAGGCCCTTGTAGCGGTTCTCTAGTTTAATCGCGAGACCAACACTGTCGTTAACACCGTAACGACACCAAGTGCTGCCAACACAAGACTTCACCGTACGAACCGATTTACCGTAGGCGTGACCAGTTTCAAAGCCTGCATCAATCAGCTTTTTCCAGATGGCTGGCAGTTCATTAAGCTGCGCGCCAAACAGGTCGACACGCTGACCGCCAGTGATCTTGGTGTAAAGGTCGTATTCTTTCGCGACTTCACCCAGAACAATCAGTTTGTCTGGTGTGATTTCACCGCCTGCAATACGTGGAACTACAGAGTAGGTGCCATCTTTTTGCATGTTGCCAAGGTAGATGTCGTTGGTGTCTTGCAGCTCGATGTGTTCATCTTTAAGGATGTAATCGTTCCAGTAAGAGGCGAGAATCGAACCCACCGCAGGCTTACACACGGTACAACCTAGGCCTTGACCATGAGATTCAAGCAGCTCGTCGAACGTTTTGATCTTGTTGACGCGGATAATGTCGGTCAGTTCTTGGCGAGAATAAGCAAAGTGCTCACAGATATCGTTAGAGACTTCCACACCCAAGTTGCTCAGTTCGCTGTCGAGCACTTGTTTCGCAAGGGCTGAACAACCACCACAACCAGTAGAGGCGTTGGTTGTCTCTTTCAATGCAGACATGGTTGTACAACCCGCTGACACCGCTTCTTTGATATCGCCTTTGGTCACATCGAAACATGAACAGATAACCGCGCTGTCCGGTAGCGCTTCGACACCCATTGCGCTGCCTGAGTCGTCAGCAAGGTTTGGAAGAATTAATACAGAAGGGTTCTCTGGCAGAGGCATATCATTTTGCTTGATTTGCAGCAGTGAACCGTACGCGTCTGCGTCACCCACTAACACAGCACCGACGATCTTCTTACCATCAGCAGAGACAATTAAACGCTTATAAACCTGTTCAATTTCATCGTTGTAGGTATAAGACTGCGCGCCTTCGGTTTTGCCGTGCACTTCACCAATACTGGCTACGTCGACACCCAGAAGCTTGAGCTTGGTGCTCATGTCAGCACCGGTAAAGCTGCTCTCATCTTCACCATTAGAAAGGATATGGCTAGCCGCCACTTTCGCCATTGAATAGCCCGGAGCCACTAAGCCAAAGATCTTGTTGTCCCACAGGGCACACTCACCAATCGCGTATACGTTGTTTAGGTTGGTTTGGCAGTTGTCGTCAATCACAATGCCGCCACGTTCGCCAATGGCGATGTCAGAGCTACGAGCCAGCGCATCTTGCGGGCGAATACCTGCAGAGAACACGATCATATCGGTTTCTAGATGTGTACCGTCAGCAAAGTTCATGCGGTAGCGAGACGTTTCACCTGCCACAATTTCAGAGGTCGCTTTCTCGGTGTGAACTTGCACACCCAAGTCTTCAATTTTGCGTCTTAGTAGGGCACCGCCACCATCATCCAGTTGAACCGCCATCAGACGAGGAGCAAACTCAACCACATGAGTTTCTAATCCAAGGTTCTTCACCGCGTTCGCCGCTTCTAAACCCAGCAAGCCACCACCAATGACCACGCCCGATTTGCTCTGTTTACCCGATAGCTCAATCGCATCGAGATCTTCAATCGTACGGTACACATGACAGTGCTCCTGATCGTTACCCGGAATCGGTGGCACAAACGGGAATGAGCCCGTTGCAAGAATCAGCTTGTCGTAACTTTCAACGTGGCCGCTGTCGGTAATAACCGTTTGATTTGCTGTATCAAGTTCAGTGACTTGTGCGTTAATCAGATATTTAACGCCGTTTTCTTGGTAGTAGGCTTCACTCGTTAAAGCCAAATCGTCGGCTGTCTTACCGTTGAAGTAGGCCGTAAGTTGAACACGGTCGTAGGCAAGACGCGATTCTTCACTGAAGGTAATAACTTCATATTGGTCTGAATCAGCTTGAATGATGCTGTCGATAAATTTGTGGCCAACCATGCCATTACCAACGACGACAATCTTTTGTTTGCTCATAGTAAATTCCTTTTTTGCTGGCTTCCTAGCGTTTCTAAAACTGCCCACTCTCTGGTGGATAATGTGCTGTTCTTCCAATGAACTGAAAACTGTAAATTTTGAGTTGTTGGTAAATAGGGCAGCAAGTAGGATGCCAGATAGAAATAGATATCGAGAAAAATAAAAATAACATTTTAAATCAGTGGTTTAATTAAATGACAAACAGCTCAATTACCCCTAAAGTGGTAGGCTTAAAAAAGGGAATATTTATGAAAATGAGCCTTTGTGGTGCAAATTTGATCAACATGGTGCAAAAATCTCAATATTTCGCTAGTTACATTTAATTAACATTGCTTTTTGTAAGTGATTTTATTTTAAGTATTTGTAAATGATGGTTATTTTTCTTGTTGCGGAAAGGGGTAAATAGTGGCGTGCAAATTGCTGTAACTAAAAAGACAAAATTTCATAGCTGAGCAAGGGTCATAAACGACGCTCTGTTGGCTAGATGAGAAACATAAGAACATTGCACGAGGGAAGAGTGATGAGTTCAAACAAGGATTGGATTAAATCAACGTGTGCTTACTGTGGCGTAGGTTGTGGTATTGAAGTGAGGCCCACTTCTTCGGGGAAGCTGGAAGTGCGTGGCGATAAAGACCACCCATCGAATTATGGCAAGCTGTGTACCAAGGGCGCAGCGTTGGGCGACACCGTAACGCCAATTGGGCGTTTAACTCAGCCGATGCAGCGAGTAGATAACGAACAACAGCAATTGCCTTGGGGCGAGGCTTCACAATTGGTGGCAGATAAGTTTGCCCAAGCGATTAAAGAACATGGGCCAGATTCAGTCGCCTTCTATGTATCTGGTCAATTGCTGACTGAAGACTACTATGTCGCCAACAAACTGATGAAAGGTTTTATTGGTAGCGCCAACATCGACAGTAACTCTCGCCTTTGCATGGCATCGAGTGTGGTTGGGCATAAACGCGCGTTCGGCACCGACACCGTTCCTGTCTGTTATGAAGATTTAGAACAAGCAGAAGTCGTCGTTATCACTGGCTCAAACCTCGCTTGGTGTCACCCTGTGCTATTCCAAAGGTTAAGAGCGGCCAAACAAGCCAACCCTGCATTGAAAGTGATCGTGATTGACCCGCGTTATACCGACACCTGTGAAATTGCCGACATGCACTTGGCGTTGGAGTCAGGCTCAGATGTCGCACTGTTCAATGGTTTGCTAGCCTACTTAGATGACAACGACCAGCTCGACGCTGACTACATTGAACATCACACCCAAGGCTTTACTGAAGCCATTCGATCCGCAACGCACTACCGTTATACAGAATCAGGTTGGGGCGACAAAAGCATTCCCGACCTAACAGGGCTTACAGAGCAGCAACTCGAACAGTTCTACAAGCTGTTTGCTTCTAATGAGAAAGTGCTCACCATCTATTCTCAAGGCGTAAACCAATCCACACAAGGGTGTGACAAGGTCAACGCCATTATTAATTGCCATTTAGCGACGGGAAAAATCGGCAAGCCGGGCATGGGGCCTTTCTCAGTAACAGGCCAGCCAAACGCAATGGGCGGGCGAGAGGTGGGTGGCCTAGCCAATACCTTAGCCGCGCACTTTGAATTTGGTGATCCGCAATCACACCAAACCGTCAGTGAGTTTTGGGAAACCGACAGCTTAGCTACTCACGCAGGCTTAAAAGCCATCGACCTATTTGATGCGATGAATGATGGCAAGATAAAAGCCGTGTGGATCATGGCAACCAACCCTGTCGTGAGTTTGCCAGATAGCGAAAAAATAAAAACCGCACTAGAGAAGTGCCCGTTTGTGGTGGTGTCGGACTGCATTGCTGATACCGAAACCACACGCTTGGCCGATGTGGTGCTACCCGCGCAAGGGTGGAGTGAAAAGTCGGGCACCGTAACCAACTCTGAGCGTCGAATCTCACGCCAACGCCGAGTATTACCAAGCCCTGGAGAAGCCAAACCTGATTGGTGGATATTAAAAGAAGTCGCGCAAAAGATGGGATTCAAAGATCAGTTTGATTACCGCCACGAAGGTGAGATCTTCAAAGAATATTGTGAGATGACGGCGCTTGGTAATGAAACAGGTAATGCGCGTGACTTGTGCTTAATCGGTCTTACTCAGTTAGATGAGAAAGGCTATGGCGAACTCACTCCACAGCAATGGCCAGTACTTGAATATCAACCAGAGATCATTGAACAGCGCATGTTCACCGACGGCGAGTTCTATACTGAATCTGGCAAAGCGCAGTTTATCGCGGTTGAGCACGACAAGCCGATTGCTGATACCAGTGTCGAATTCCCACTTATCATGAACACAGGCCGAATCCGAGACCAGTGGCACACCATGAGCCGAACTGGTTTAGCCGCAGGTTTAGGTGAACACACACCAGAACCCTTTGTCGCCATGCATCCAGATACGGTCGCAGAGCTTGGCTTAGATGAATTTGGGTTAGATGCCTTCAACCACGCCACTATTAATCCGGTGGTGAAAGTGCGCAGTGCACAAGGTGAATGCCAAGCACGCTTAGTGGTAACCAAAGAGATGCGTCGGGAGCAAGTATTCATGCCTATTCATTGGAACGCCCCAACCGCCAAAGACAGCAAACCATGCGACCTGATTTTGCCTCATACCGATGCGGCATCAGGCCAACCTGAATTCAAACACACACCCGTTGTCGTAGAGCCGTGTGGTTATCGCAGTGAAGCCGCACTGGTCAGCGACAAAGTGATGGATTGCAGCGGCTTTGATTATTGGGTACGCCAAAGAGTGGAGGGCGGCTTTCTGTACCGCATCTCATCATCCAAGAACCCAATGGAGTTGGTGATTCAACTTGCCAACACCCTCGATGCTTTACCAGAACCCAACGCAGAGGCAATCAAATCACTCCATTACCACGGCAATAAATCGTTCAAGAACTATGGCTCAGCCAAGCTGGATCAATTTGGCGTGAAGCAAGCCTTTGTGGTGAACAGCAAGCTAGACCATCACAGCATCGACTGGCTGGTGGAATGCCTAACCCGAGAAGCCGATGAAGAGTTTGAAGCCGAGTTTTTGAGTACCATGGCGAAGTAGCCGACTACCTCTAACCTATTAATACCTAAAGTTAAGCGCCGACAATCACGTCGGCGTTTTTGTTTTTAAGTATGCAACACCGATTGATTAAACGACAAGTTTCACATATCATCTCACGCATTGGTATGTCGTTCTGTATTTTCTAGGTAGAGGTAAGTTGATGTCTAAGTTAGCTAAAACAAGAAAACCGACCTTACTTCATACATTGGCGAATTCAGCGCTACTTAGGAGTGACGATGTATAACCAAGGCGATCTTTGCCCACACTGCGGCTTAATCATAATGCTGCCTACAGATATTGAACCCAAATGCCTAGGCTGTGGCGAAGAAATCAACGAAGAAGATGACGGCTAACTCACACATTGTGTCACTTTCTACTTTTTGCCGAAAATATATGGAATTTTTCTGCTTTTCGTCATGTTTGATAAAGAAGTAATCAGATAAGATTCTGTTATTAAATGGGTTATTAGACAGAGCTTGAACAGTTTAGATTACTAGACAGAATTGTTTTAGGGACAAAATGCAGAATTATTCTGTCTAATATAGCTGTTAAGTGCCTAATCTTGCTATACCAATTCACCTGAAAACTAATTTTATGAGAGATGCAATTGAAAAGCTCATTCCAAACAATGATTGAACACCCTGAAAGCAATTCTCTAGATCGAGATTGTAAATGGATACGTCCGGAGTTTCACCCAATTGACGGAATTGGTGAAGAGGCTTTATGGAGACTTGAAGGGCTAATTGTTGCAATTGGATTTATAGACAATGAGCAACACTGTATTATCGGTAGCGGCGTTATGATTGCCCCAGGGCTTTGCTTGACAGCTACTCATGTTATAGAAGAAACAAAAGAGAAACATCCTCTATTATATACATTTCCAAGTGATAGCTGCATGAGAATTTGGACGCCTCAAGACTTCTCTGCTCAGCAAAAGGTATCTTTAGAATTATTGCCATTTCAAAAACCAGAGCCCAAATACAGTGATGTTGGGGTTTTATCATATTCACCTTTCTCCAAGTTCAAAGATAATGATGATTACCTTTTCGCCCCCATTGAAGTGTCCGTTCCCAAGATAGGTGAAAGGCTTTGGTCTACAGGGTATCGAGAAATATTAAATGATGGTGTACCCACCATATCATTCTTTATTACTTCCGGACTAGTGACTGAACAATACTTAGAAGGTAGGGGGGGACATATTAATGGACCTTGTATCGAAGTTGCTATGCAAGCTTTAGGAGGCATGAGCGGAGGGCCAGTATTTAATGCTGAAGGAAGAGTAGTTGGTGTTATTTCTTCTTGTTTAGAAGGTCAAGATGATTCGAAAGGCCCTACATATGTTTCTCTTGTTTGGACATCACTTTTATCAACAGTACATTCACCATGGCCAGAAGGTCATTGGCCAGAAGAAGTAGCAGGTATACAGACGGCTTCAAATGGTGAAGGTGCTCGACTGTTAGGAAAGGCAAGATTCGATGAACATGGTTCGTTTCGAGTTAAATTTCCAGAGCAAAGTTCGGATTCCATGTTGTCAGTATTAAAATCTGCTGGTGTTGAACTTCGAAATGACGACTATGAATTTTCGGATTTTGCTTACGAAAATTTTGAAGAGTTTCTAGAAGAAGAAGGTCTTAAATATTTATCAGTAGCAGAGAAGAGTATTTTTGAACGTGCTCTTATGAAAAAAGATTATTCGGAAACGTTAAAGTTATTTAATTGTTTTGATGCCTACATCATGGAGGGTCTAGAAGACTTGTCTATTGAGTCTGTTTCATTGTTAGATGATGGGAATTTAGGTATTAATGCATTATTTGATATGAGAATAGTATTTCTTCGGTTGCAAATATCTAAGGTGGAACATGAATATCATAAGCATGAAATCACCTCAGTTGGTAGTCTTCACAATCAAGAACAAGATGAAGATAATGTTTATTATGACCATTATGCTAGACCATTCTACAGAGTTAATTTTAAATATAATGTTCAGTCCGGCGAATGCGACGATATAAGGTTTCAACTTTTATCTATGAAAGTATAATACCGGCACTTAACAAAGCATTTAAGAGTGATTCGCAACGCTTGGCAGTTTCGCTTCGCTCAAGTATAGCCAAGCGCCGCTCACACCTTAATGCGGCGTTATGTTGTTGAATGAAGTACAGAGAAAACAATGAATAATGAATCATTACAAGCATTTCGAGAAAGGCTAGATAGTAATACTGGATTAGTTTCCAAGCGTAGAATACTGGTCACACTGTCGTTGTTACTTCTTGCGATACAATTTACTGGTGCTGTCTTTAAAGAAGCTAATACATTTATCTTTAAAATTGAGTTTACCAACCAAGGTGGGCTAAGCATATTTTTGCTCTTGGCTGTCGTCATTTTGATGATTCGTTATTACAGCTATGCACATGAATATCATCAAGAGCTATTCAAACTCATGGCTGAAAGAATGATGTCTGACTATAAAATATTTAGATTTAACCACCACACCGAGGAGATATCGGGGTTGCTTGGAGACGGTATTGATCTTTTTGGTGGTGATGAACCGGGTCTACAAGACGCGAAGTACGAAACTGACGGCTTTTTGAGACGTAAAATTGTCTATCAAAAGGAATACCATAACGAAGAAGGTAGCGAGTTGTTAGATGAGGACGTTTCATTAAACCGATACAATGAAAAGTGGACTCGATGGGACTTTCTAGTGCTTTATTCTTATGAATTGAGGTACCGTTTGGAAGCATTATTGAAATATAGAGAAAACCTTGATCTTTGGGGTCCTTATTTTCTAGGTTCTACAGCAATAGTTCTTACTTTGATAAAGCTTGATACCGCAACAATTCAAAACCTCTGGTTGGCAATAACAACATAACAAACTGTTTAAGAGTGATTCGCAACGCGTGGCATTTTTACTATGCGTTGCGTTCTGTGTTTAAGGTGGCATGCGGAAGCATCGGTATTGCGTTGCTCACATATATGGTCTCCCCCCAGTTTTGCAAGTCAGCAGTATGATTAAAAGCGCAGGTTAACTTCCATATATACGGCCTGTTGAGCGGCTATTGCCTTGGCCAAGATGAGGAAGTCGAACACGAAGTCCTAATCACCTTATCGACTTAATAAGACAGTGTGAGCATAAGGTTTTCAACGTGTAGGATTTGTCCTGTTATTCATCTTACTACGTACTTTGCAAAGGGTTGGTGATCATCATTAGCTTTGTGTTGGTCGATACTCTTCATTTTTAGTGATGACGGCCCACGCTATGCGCATGAGTTTGTTTGCGACAGCGGCTCTGTTTGGTCCTCGTCGCTCTTGGAGTTCAAGCATCCACTTACTGAGATTATCGGATTTAAATTTGGCGCGCCTCAGCGCTGCTCTTGCTCCATGAACGAGTAGGGAGCGGATATACGTGTTGCCTCTTTTGGTTATTCCAAGAAGAATGACTTTGTCGCCGCTGGTATCTTGCCTTGGTACAAGCCCCATTGCGGCGGAGGCATCTCTACCAGTTTTGAACTGTTGTCCAGAGCCAAGCCATACCGCAACGGCTTGGCTTGTGAGTGGTCCAAAGCCAGGAATAGACATAAGTCGCTTTGCGTTTTCGAACTGCTTGACGGTTTGGTTAAGTTTATCGTCGAACCATTTTACCTGTTCGTCGATGTATAAATATCGTTCGTACTGATGGGATAGCAGCTCTCTTAATATACAAGACAGTTGGTTTTCATCGTTCTCGAGTATTTCGGGTATGGCCTTTCTGAAGGTTGGGGCTCCTTTGGGCATAATGATGCCGTATTCAGAGATAAGGCCACGCACTTGATTAACGATACGAGTTCTTTCAGTGACGAGCAGACGTCTCATTCGAATAAGAGATTGGATGTCTTGTTGCTCGACTGATTTATGAGGAACAGGGTGAGGTCTTTTGTAGAGAGCGACTTCGGCAATGGCTTCAGCATCGTTATAGTCGTTTTTCTGTTTACGCCTTTGAGTTTTCACATGTTGGGGTGCGTAGAGTATGACTTCGTGACCGAACTGAGAGAATTCACGAGCCCAGTAGTGTGCGCCGGAACAAGCTTCCATGGCGATAGTACAGGTTTCTTTATTGGCGATGTAACTAAGTAGTTTACTTCGTTGAAGTTTTTTACGGCAAAAATTCTTCCCTTTATGATTGATTTCAAAAAGAAAGAAGATATTTTTTGCTAAATCGATGCCGATGATTTTATGCTGAGTCATGGTCTTCTCCTTTTACTTCGGACCTGAACACTCCAAGCATGGCTTACAGTCATGTGAAGTGGTAGGGGGAGACCATCTAATCACCTTAATTTGGCGTTAGGTGCAAAATAACGTACACAATACTTGATTTGTTTCATATCAATCCCCATATCTTTTGTGGGTATCTAATTCGTAAGGGAAATTGATGAAACAAAATGAGCTTCAGCTATCTTCGGTAAAACATACAGCACCTGATGGCATTGAAATGGGTGTAATGAACAATGGAACACCTTACTTAGGTGCTCGTGGTTTAGCAGCGCTATGTGGTGTAGCACCAAGCGTGATCATTACGTTAGTTAAAGATTGGGAAACAGAGTTGCGCTTTAAGCCTCGTGGGCAAGCAATTGAAAAACTTATCTTAGAGCAAGGTGGCGACCCAAATGAGCTTTATGTACCCATAAATGTTCACGGGAAGAGATATCACGCAATCAATGATACTAATTGCATGGCAATTCTTGAATACTATGCCTTTGATTCTCAAACGCCCTCTGACCAAGCTCGTTCAAACTATCGTAACCTTGCTAAACTTACACTTCGTACATTTATTTATGAACGTACTGGCTACGATCCAGAAGATGCGTTACCACAATACTGGAAAACGTTTCATGAACGTATTACTTTAAACGAACTACCGTCAGGCTACTTTAGCGTATTCTCAGAAATTGCTAATTTGGTTATTTCGGGTATCCGTGGCGGTATGCCTTTCGATCACCAAACAATGCCTGATATCAGTGTTGGTATGGCTTGGGGTAAGCATTGGTGTAGTAATGAGTTTGACGGTAAGTATGGTGAACGTCGTAAACACCTGCACGTTTTTCCAGAAGACTTTCCGCAACGAGATCCAATGGCTTGGATTTACCCAGTTGAAGCTCTCGGTGAGTTTCGTCGATGGATGGATGATGTATACGTATCTGAAAAATTCGGTACGTATTTGAATAACAAAGCAAAGAAAGGTGCGCTGACACATGTTGATATCCCAGCTTTGGTTCAAGCGGTGCAACCAGCTAGGCTAAATTAACGTGTCAACAAGCACCTAGCAAACAATTTAAGAGTGATTCCCAACGCTTGGCATTTTTCATTCCATCGTTGGGTTTTGTGTTTAAGGTGCAACGGTTTCGTTTCGTGGTAGTGTTGCTCACATCTTAATTGGGCGTTAGGCTCCTAGGCGAAAAATTTAAGTAAGGTTATATATGGGGAAATTAAGTGGTGCTTTTTCAGTAGCGAAAAGAGAGCTTAGTGCTGCAGAACGCCATTTCAAAAATATGAAAGAGTGTGAATCATTCGATGATATGGATATTGAATGGCGAGGCTTTATAGTGTCTATCGAAAAGGTATGGAAGAAAATTGAGAGAGCTGGTGTTGCTGTTAATCGTGGGAAGTTTGGTCAGTTTCAAAAGCCCTATAAGGCACAGAAAAAACAAGACCGATTACTAAACTACATTTTGCATGCTCGAAATAGTGATGAACACAGCGTACAAGAAGTTACAGGACATTTGAGTAACTATTCATGTACACCTATCGGGATAGTACAAAGAACTATGGGTAAACCTGATGTGTTTGTTCCAGTAAACCCATTAAGAAAACCAGCAATTAAAATGGATATTAAATTTGAGTTAGTTGATGTGACTGATAGAGGGCAAGCGTATTCCCCACCATGGGGTAATGGAGTGCCAGGACCAATGTCTCCAGTCGAAGCAGCAGAGACCGCGCTGAATTTTTATAGAAACTACATGAATGCATTTGTTGCTGAGTTCGGAGCCTAACAAAGCGTCCAAGACGGATTCTCCAATAGTTGGCTGAGTTTCGCTACGCTACACATTTTAGCCAACTATTTCCGTCCGCTTAAGTGGGCGTTAGCTGCAATGAGGTAAACCTCTCCCCATTGCGATTATCAGTTAGTAGATTTTAGCAGCACTCAATGTTTCTATATCAAAGTAATGTAGTTCAGTTCCTTCATTGCCCATAACCTTTATGTGCTTGCCACTATTCTTCAATTTGAAATTGACACAGGCTGACAAAAAGTTACTTCTATTCACGGTAATATCTGGGTGCTTTGACAAAAACTCATCCATGCAAATCAAACCATATAATTGATCATTGGTTTCTAAGTTTTCTAGTCTAATACTTGTTTCACTTTGGAACTGCTGTGTTTCATCTCTAAGTTTTTTGGTATCTGCTTTTACAGTTTTCAGCTCTTCAAGTGCATTATTTAAACCAGAAGCTACGTGTACAAGCATTTGAAGTGATGTTTGAGTTACATCCATGTTTGCGAAATCAGGGGTTGCAACACCAGTAGATGGATTTTCTGGAGGTGGGTACTGTTTATGCTCTCTTATTGATGGAAGTACTTCGTGAAATAGCCATCTCTGAAAAGCCTTGCCTGCTGGAGTTTCGTCTCTTGTTAGTACACGATAAAGTCCTGGCTCAGTTAAACAAATCTCACTCATTTCAACGCCTGTATCTGGATGAGGCATATTAAAATTTTTATGTTCATCAGAATCTAAAACTTGAATTTGAGCTTGGAGACGAGTCGCCATGGACTTCACGGGTTTACCACCATTAAGAATTTTATCCTCATCACTTAAAGTTTTGAGTATATCTCTTAAGCAAGTATACAAATGACCATCAGCTCTAAACGTTCTAATGTCATAATTTTTCTTGTATTTCAAAGTGAAAAAATTTTCCATAACAACCTGTAATGTGATATTCGTTAGTCCTGTATAGCATTATGCATCAAAACGGAGTTTTAAACATTTGATGTTGCACACATAAATGCAGCTAACAAACGTTTAAGACGGATTCACAACGCGTGGCATCTTCACCATGCGTTGATTTTAGTAGTTAAGGTTGTAT
The DNA here is from genome assembly GCF_013394185.1 of Vibrio sp. Scap24. Taxonomy (NCBI): domain Bacteria; kingdom Pseudomonadati; phylum Pseudomonadota; class Gammaproteobacteria; order Vibrionales; family Vibrionaceae; genus Vibrio; species Vibrio sp. Scap24. Next base: position 743,348 of record NZ_CP041333.1, read on the forward strand.
GCGGTAGCTTCGGTTTTGCGTTGCTCACCACTAAAGCGGGCGTTATGTGTCTGATTTATACCTTACGATAAAATAAATTTGCTTTAGTTAACTTGCTTTTAGTGTATAACTCACGCCCATCAGCTTCTTAGCGATGTTGCCCTCAATGGATTTACAAGGGTGTTGTGTGAATGTTGCATCTGTTGATGGATTGACAATGTAAAAATACATCTACCTAATATTAATGAAAAAGCTTAGTCTTACATTTCTTCTTTCTTTCTCTTCAGTTGTCAGTGCTCATACTTGGTATTACTCGCCGGAAAACGAAGTGGCAAATTATAATGTTGATGCTTCTCGTATGGTATCAGTTAGCATTGTCGAAGGGGCGCCGATGATTCAGTTGTTAAACATGTCTGGAATGGACGGTTGTGGCTTTGATAGCAATCCTCCATCTAGTATGGTCGATGCTGTAGTAAACGATAATCCAACGCAAATATTTACGTTTTGTCAGTCATATCAGAGAGTCTATGTTATCGCTACAAAACAGGAGCAACAGTGGGTTATTGGTAACTTATGGAGAGGTCATCCAGTTATTGTATCTACAAATGGTAATTTATTTAAAATTGGTGTTAATAACTTTCAGTCTGCCGTGTCCAATATGAGTTTTTAACACAAGACACGTAACAAACGTTTAAAAATCAATCTAGCCAAAGAGGGCGCCATTAACAGGCGCCCTTTGTATTAGTTGGCAACGCTGTAAGTGTCGTGGTCACGCAGTAAGAATAGTGCGACACAAGCTGCGAGCATTGGCCAAGAGGCAAAGAACAGTAGGTTATTGAACGGGTCCATGTACTTAGCGAAAGAGGCGAAGGTGGAACCTGCATGCAAGACTAGAACCGCGCCGTAGGTGTACTTTTTCCACATGCCTACAACGAACGCGCCTAAAAAACCAAGCTGAGCAACACCCAGCGCCATCATCGCATTCACCGATATGTCGATGCCGTAGAAGCCAGACAACACTTTTACGGCGTGTTCAGGCACTAGGATCTTATCTAAGCCCCAGAACAAGAAGACGATAAAAATGCCGATTCTCAGTAGTAGTAGGCTGGTCGCCAGTTTGGTTTGAAGTGTCTTTTCCATGATATTCCTTTTGTGCACTCAAGATGCGATGGAGTTAAATGTCCATCAAAGGAGACCCATGGCCGTTGGTTTTTCTTTCGCGGTTTTTCAGTGCCTTATGTAACAAGGAATGTCTGGTTGAATAGCTTGTGATTGATCGCCTAAATGGCGGTTTGAGTATGGCTTGTTTGTTAAAAGAAGGTGGGTATCGATGACCCTAACACACCTAACCCGTGCGATTAGGCAGTTGCGGAGCATAAGCCATCATCATGCGCTGAGCCTGATGTTCATTCACTAAGATGCGGTTGATGAGCTTTTGAAGTTGCTCGATGTCTGGCAGTTGCTGATGCCTTACTTGTTTCTCAAGGGTAAGGGCTTGGTGAGAGAGCATTTTTAAGCCAAGGTTCAAAGACATCCCTTTAATGGAGTGCAGGGTTTGCCTTAGTGACTTGATATTATGTTGCATGTAGTACTCGATGAGCTGGTCTATCGACTCCTCAAGCTCTCTGGATGTGGACTCTAGCAGTATGATCAACTCGTGGTGGTTCTCTTTAAACGATTGAATGACTTCAGATTGGCTTATCTCTTCTTCAGTCAGGCTCAGTTTTTCAATAGGTTCGCGGTGAAGTTCTATCACGTTGCTGGTTGGGTCGATGGTTTTATCGCTGTTGGCTTGCTTTGGAAGGCGTGACGAGAACTGCTGCAATGCATCGAAGAAGCTTTCTTGCTGTAGAGGCTTAGTCAAAACGTGGTCTGCGCCTGCTTCAATAAAGCTGTCATGCGCCTCACGGAAAACATCGGCAGTATACGCAAAGATCAGAGTCTCTAAACCAAGCTGTTGCCTAATAAACAGTGTTGCCTCAATCCCGTTCATCTCAGGCATGTGGTTATCCATTAAGATCAGATCATACTTAGCCGTTTTGAGGTATTCCGTTGCGATTCTTCCGTTTTCAGCTAGCTCGACATGGTAGCCGAGGTTTTCACAAAAGCCTTTTGCCACAATCGCGTTAATTCGGTTGTCTTCCACCAGAAGCACATTCAATGGTGTATTGAACGGCTCTGCTGTGCTCAGTAGGTTGGGGTGTATGTCGGTCGCTTGGCGTTCTTGCCACATGATAGGAAGTGACACTTTGAATTTAGTGCCCAACCCAACAGCGCTGTTGAGCGTTATGTTTCCTTCCATCAACTCGACAAGCTTCTTAACAATCGCAAGGCCAAGCCCTGTACCGCCAAACTTTCTGGTGGTTGATGCGTCTGCTTGCTCGAACGAGTTAAAGATGTGCTGATGCTTATCTTGTGGAATGCCGACGCCAGTGTCCGTGACTGTCAGTAATAGTTCGTTCATGGGCTGGTTAAGCTCGGCTTGAATCAACACATGGCCTTCGTTGGTGAACTTGGTTGCGTTGCCGCCTAGGTTAAACAAGATTTGGCGTAACCGCGCACAGTCGCCAACAATGTCGATGTTGTTAGGCACCTCATTCTCAACAATTAAACGGATACTTTTCTCATCGGCCATGGGTTTGATTGCACTACAAACCGGCTTAATGACTTGTTCAAAGTTAAACGGCGCTATGTCCAATTCGAGCTTGTTCTCTTCAACTTTAGAGAAGTCTAGGATGTCATTGAGTATGGTCATGAGGTGCTGACCCGAATCGAGGATGACATTGATGTTCTCTTTGGTGGATGGCTCTTTGGTTTGAGAAGCGATGATTTGCGAGATTCCGAGCACGCCATTCATTGGGGTGCGTATTTCGTGACTCATGGTTGAAAGAAACTCGCTTTTTGCCTTGGCTGCGGCTTCGGCTTTTTTACGTTCCGCGATCAGTTCCTGATTGGATGCTTCCATCTGGCTGTTACTTCTTACTAGGTTTGTCGCCATTTTATGGAAGCTGTGGGTCAGCTGAGCCACTTCGTCTTTACCTTTCATTGAAGGGTTACGTTCTAAGGTTGAAGCGACTTGTTTCAAATGACCTGCCGACACTTGGTTTGCAGCATTGAGAAGTAGGTGAATACGTTTATTGATTCTGTTTGACGACCATGTAACAACAAGCAGCGAAATAAACGTTGAAAGTAGTGTTCCAAGAAACAGTACATAGGTGGTTTGGCTTGCGGAGTTTTCGGACTTTTCGACTCGAACCTGAATGAGTTTCTGTTCAATTTCTATGAACACGGCTATTTCGCTGCGAATCTCATCAATGATTTTCTTTCCGGTTTGTTTCTGAGTTAGCTCGATAACATTCTGCATTGTGGTGTAGCCATTACCGACGAGGCTACGTTGAGCGATTTCTTTTTCTCCGGCTTCTGCTAGCCATGCTTCGTGAAGATCATCTATGCGCTTTAGTCGTTCAACTTGGGGTGGGTTATCACTGACTTGATCACTCAAGGTACTGATTTTTTGATTCCACACATCAAGCGCAAGATCGTAAGGTTCTAGGAAGACAGGATCACCGGTAATCAGGTATCCACGTTGGCCTGTTTCCATATCAATCGCAAGGTTAAGGAGTTCTTGAGCGCGAGCAATGGCCTTGTGGGTGTGAACCACCCAATGGTTATCTTCAACGATGGACTGCGTGTTTTGATGGACAGAAAACGAGACGAGAACCATTAACGCAATAGGGGTGGAAAAACTGACTAATAACTTCCATTGTAGGGATATATCATCAAACCAACTCGCAAACATAAAGACACGCATTCCACACACTAAAAACCTATTGTTAGTGTAGGTTAGATTGTTGGGTGTACAAATGCATAGTGTGTGGTTGGGTATAGTAGTTAACGAAAAGTAGAGCTAGGGCACTAAAAACAGGGCTCTAGCTCTTTAGTTAGAGGCTTTAGGCAAACATTAATGATACACAATATATCGACTGCGCTTAGGCTACTCTAACGCTGTAGCTGAAGGCGATGACGCTGGAAAACCAAGGCTAGATTCCACATGCTGCTGCCTGAGTAAGCTTATTGTCAGGTTGATTGGCATCGGCTTATAAAAGTAGAAACCTTGGATATAATCGACACCCAGTTTAGACAAAATGTTCACTTGGGATTCGTACTCAACCCCTTCAACGATGACTTGCATGCCTAAGGTTTGTGACAACTGAAGCATGGACTCCAGCAAAGGGATACCAAGGCTTGATTCGTCTGAGATGTTTTTCACAAACACACGGTCGATCTTGAGAATACTGAAAGGAAATTGTCTCACAAAATCCAAGCCCGCATAGCCAGTACCAAAGTCGTCAATCGCGACTCTCACGCCCAAATCGGCAAGCTTGGTTAAGTTGTTTTTGATCTTCACCATATCCGCATCAGAACATTCGCCATCTTCTGTCACTTCAAAAACCACTTGCTTGAGAATGTCTGGATTCTTTTTGTAGATACTGATGACTTTGTTGGCGAAGTTACTGTTAGAGACAACGTTTCGGCTGATATTGACGCTGATGTATTTTGACTCAAATAGCTCGCGGTGATTCTTCATTGTGTACAGCACTTCACGCAACACAAAGTAGGTTAAGTCTTCAATCAGCCCTAAGCTTTCCGCAAGAGGGATGAAGATGGCAGGGGATACATTACCTTCAATAGGGTCGTTCCACCTGAGCAGCGACTCACAGCCTACGATTTCAGTTGTGTTTCGGTTAACGATAGGCTGCATGTGAACATGTAGGTGTTTGTTTTTGAGTGCGCTAGATAGCGAGTATTCTAAGCTACGTTGGCTCTGTTTTTTATGCTTGAGAGAAAGAAGGATGATGGTGGTAATTCCGGCCATCAAAAAGCCAAACCACAAGTAGCTCAACAAGAAGTGCAGATAATATTGATACCCAATGTATGAGGTGATAGTTAACGGGTAGATGTTCGATTGTATTCGCACTTTGGCAATGGATGCGTCGATATTCGAAGGATGGATATCTCTTTGGATCACATCAACTTTGGCTTGAATGCCATGATTGTGAAGGTTCGCTTCTACAATGTCATAGATAAAGTGCGGCGGAATCATCAGGCTCACCCCTGCATCTTCATTATTCGAGAAAATAAGCATGATGGATTGCACTTGGGTGATGGCCGAATTGGAATACGATAGGGTGGTTAAATTTGGATCGTCGTTGAGTCTTTCTCTGATGGTGCTGTAAAGGCGAAACGAGACTTCGCCATCGGTGGTCGAACAGTAAAACCGGTTCTGTTTGTTGAATACGGCGGCTTCTTTTACCCAATCGGCATCAAAAACGTTTTGTCGTAGCTCTCTAACAATTGAATCGCAAGATTGGTCTGGGGTGACACCTGATAAAAAACGGTCGAACCTTGATTGGATGCCTTCAAGTCGTGTTTCGACGAGCTTTGATGTGTCTTGGGTTAAATTCTGGTAGTGAGACGGTGTAAACGGGATAAGCAATGCCATAGAGAAGAAGAAAGAAATGGCAAAGTAGAATGAAGTATTGGCAAAATGTTGGTACTTGATATCCATAGTCGGAGAAGCGTTACCGATTGGGTGAGCATTCAATTTAATTTATAAATTTAACGATTACGTAGCAATAGTAATAATAAATATTGTGAATACGCGCATGAATTATTGATAAAGATAATATGTTTTCCATTTTTACCAGCGAAATCTTGATGTTATCTCGTTTTTTCTTGGCGGGATTGGTGATATTTTGCATTATTCATACGTATAACAAGCGCTTATATCCCGATAAATTTTGATGTTATTTGCTTAAAGAACGAAAGATATTTAAATATTGAGCCATGTTTATTCTAATTAGCTGATATGGTCACAAGTTAAACAAGGTTATAAGGAAATGTCATCGAACCATTCACGGGTGGCAATATTTAGGATGTTTATGAAAAGATTGATATCAGTAATCGCATTCGCTTTGCTGTCTGGTTCTGTATTAGCCGATGAACAGGCTGTCGATTGTGAAAATGCGATGAATACCATAGAGATCAACCACTGTGCGTCGATTGAGTTGGAAGCTGCAACGGTGGAACTTGATCAATACCTTGAAGCGAGCTTTGAACACAACGCTTATGACGAGGAGTTGGTGAGTTCCATAAAGGTCGCTCAAGAGAGTTGGCAAGCGTACATGACAGCGCATTGTGACTCTGTGTATACCCAATGGCGCGATGGCTCTATTCGTGGCTTGATGGCGCTTTCTTGCAAAACCAAACTCACCAAGCAAAGAACACATGAGGTGTGGGAAAACTTCTTAACCTATATGGATAGCACGCCGCCCGTTTTGCCAGAACCTAAGTTAATTAAATATTAGGCTAATCAAATAGAAGCTCCTGAGAGTGTGCGCTTGCTTCAACCGTTAGAACTCTAATAACAACGCGATAGGGGATTCCCTTATTCTGCCATTCTTAGGTTCAAGTTTAAGTGTTACCCAGTAAGGATTCGATTTTGGATAGTGTCAGCATCACCCTTGTTCAGCTTGAGGTGGAATACAAAAATAAGCAGAAGAACATCGCGTCAGTCTCTGAGCTTTTAGAAGCCGAGACGTCAGTGGGTGATATTACCTTACTGCCTGAACTTTTCTCTACGGGGTATATTTTTAACGATGCTGAAGAAATTCATGAGTTGTGTGAAGACTTCACGAATAGCCCTACCATTGATTCGTTAACGGTTTTAGCTGCGAAACATGAGACGCTAATCGTTGCTGGTATTGCAGAACTAGATAACGGCCAGTATTACAACAGTGTGGCTGTGATTGATGGTTCTGGATTGCGCCATAAATACAGAAAAATCAGTCAAACGAAATTTGATAAACAGTACTTTTCGAGAGGTTCAGAGCTGCTAACCTTTAAGCACAAGGGCTTAACGTTTGGTGTTGCGATTTGCTTTGATGTTTGGTTCCCAGAGATCATGAGAGCGTATCAGTCGGTAGACGTTGTTCTTCATCCTGCGAATTTTGGCGGGCATCATAGTTTTGCCATTACTCAAGCGAGAGCCTTGGAGGAAGGGAGTCATATAGTTACTTGTAATCGCGTTGGGCAAGATGTGGTTGATGCGTTTACCGCGACATACTGTGGTGGCAGTCGAGTTTATTCTCCAAAAGGCGACTTGATACTTGAGCTGAATGAACAGCAGTTTATAGAAACGGTGGTGATTCAGGATTTGTCTATCGCACCTCAATACAATGGGGTCGATGTGTTAGACGAAATACAGCAAATCGCATCTGTGTTGAATCGCTAAGAAGATAAGTGAAGTGCATTAGGATCGAAAAGGGCAAGGTTGTTTAACCTTGCCCTTTGTTGTTTTTAACTGTTGATTAGAGCTGTAAGAAAGCGCTTTAAATGGCTTTTACGCTGCTTCGCTCAACTAATGTAGGCTCTAACTCAACCACTTGCGGGTAAGCGTCTGGCGTTTGTAATCTGCTTAGCAATGTATCGACCGCCGCTTTACCTAAACGGTGTTTTGGCTGGTGGACAGTGCTTAGCGCTGGTGTCATGTATTTCGATAGGTGAATGTCATCGTAACCAATGATAGATAGGTCATTTGGAATCGAAGTACCATCTTGCGCCGCTGCGTGAATCACGCCCATTGCCATCATGTCATTACTCACAAACAGTGCACTTGGCATTCCACCACGTGCTTTCAGTGTTTGGTAAGAATCAAAACCGCCATCGCATTCGAAGTTAGATTCTACAATCCAGTTTGGGTTGATCTCTAAATTCGCTTCTTCCATCGCTTGCTTGAAACCTTGGTAACGAGACGAGGCTTGATTGCGATGAAGCGGGCCTGTAATACAACCAATCTGAGAGTGACCGTTATCAATCAGGTGCTTGGTCGCCATGTAGCCACCTTGATGCGAGTTGTCTTGGATCTTATCGCTGGCAAACAACATTGGGCCCCAGTCCATCACCACAACAGGCAGCTCTGGGTAACGTTCAAACACATCGATATGCTCACCTTCAAGGGTAGAACACATCAGCATTAAGCCATCGACACGCTTTTGTAGCAAAGTATCGATGGATGATTTCATGCGTTCGCTGTCACCTTCCGTGTTGCACAAGATCAGGTTGTAGCCTTTTTCGTAGCAACGACGCTCAACGCCTTTTACTACCTCGCCAAAGAATGGGTTAGTAGAAGTCGTCACCAGCATCCCAAGGGTTTTGGTTTGCTTCATTTTCAAGCTACGAGCCAATGCAGACGGCGCGTAGTTCAATTCTTTAGCTGCATTGTTAACACGCTCAGCTATCTCTTCACTGACAAAACGTGACTTGTTGATCACATGGCTCACGGTCGAAGTCGAAACCTTTGCGAGCCGAGCGATGTCTTTCATTGTTGCCATAAAAAATCCTTGTGGGAGTAACTTGCCACGTTGCGCGATATTCTGCCTGAAAACAGAGGCTTATGCTTGTAATTTGTTGTTAACGAATCTTAAGGTTAACAGTCAAAAATCAACTAAGCAGACAGTTGCTCTGCTAAAAACGCGTCTGTTTCTGCTCGGCTTGGAATCGACGTTTGAGCGCCAAAGCGAGTCACTGAAATTGCAGCCGCAGCGTGAGCAAACTTAATTGCGCGTTCTAATGGCATGTCTTCAAGTAAGCCTGTCACTAATGCGCCATTGAAGGTATCACCCGCAGCGGTGGTGTCTGTCGCTTCAACGCGGAAGCCTGCGATTAACTCACCTTCACCGTTTTTACTTACCCAAACACCTTTAGCGCCAAGCGTGATCATTACCGTCTCGATGCCTTTAGCATGCAGAGCCAAAGCTGCCTGATGAGCAGATGCGCTGTCGGTTACGGTAACGCCTGTTAGTACTTCGGCTTCGGTTTCGTTAGGTGTGATCACATCAACACAAGCAAGTAAGGTATCCGATAGTGGGCGAGCAGGGGCTGGGTTTAGAATCACGCGAGTTCCGCTCTCTTTTGCCGTTTTTGCTGCGTATTCAATGCCTTCAATCGGGGTTTCAAGCTGAGTCAGCAGGTATTTAGCACCACGAATTTTCTCTAGATGTGGTTCGATTTGATCGCAAGTCAGTTTGTCGTTTGCTTCTGCTGAAAGGCAGATGCTGTTTTCGCCCGTTGCGGACACTTGGATCATCGCGATGCCAGTTGGAGTGTTGTCTGCCACGATAACACCGTCGATGTCGATGCCGTCTTTAGCAAAGTCTTGACGAATGTTGATACCAAATGGGTCGTCACCGACGCAGGCAATAAAGCCGATATCTGCGTTTAATCGCGCTGCGGCTACCGCTTGGTTTGCGCCTTTACCGCCAGGGATGACCTGATAGTTACCGCCAATCAAGGTTTCACCCGGACGAGGGAACGAAGGAACTTGCAGTACGTGGTCAGCGTTAACGCTACCTAAAACAATCAGTTGAGTCATGATACGAGCCTTATGATATATCGTATTTGAAAATGCATGGGTCTTTCTCATTACGTTAATTCACATTACGTTGATTGCTCGCCTTGTTAGCGGCTTATGAGAAACAGCGATGCACTGTCAGGTTTTGCTTTTGTTTGAGTCAGCGAGCTAATCAAAGCAGGGAGATAGGGGACTCCCTGCTTTATATCGCGTTACCGAGTAACTATTATTTAGCGATGATTTTTAGAGGTACTGGTACGTACTCGTCTACTGTTTCGCCTTTCAGTACTTTGTCTGCCATTTCGATACCTAGAGAACCGATTAGGTCAGGCTGTTGTGCAACTGTAGCGCCAAGTAGGCCACGGTTAACCGCTGCGATGCCGTCTTCTGTGCCATCAAAGCCAACGATCATTACTTCTTTACCTGAAGCTTGAACAGCGCGAAGTGCACCTAGTGCCATTTCATCGTTCTGAGCGAATACTGCTTGTACATCTGGGTTAGCTGCAAGTAAGTTTTCCATTACGTTCAGACCTTTAGTACGGTCGAAATCAGCAGGTTGGCTTGCAAGAAGTTCAAGGTCGCTGCCGTTTACTGCGTTCATGAAGCCTTCACCACGTTCACGAGCTGCAGAAGTACCAGCAATACCTTCAAGTTGGATTACTTTCGCTTTTTCGCCCACTTTTTCCATGATGAAGTGACCAGCCATTTCACCACCGATTACGTTATCAGAAGCGATGTGGCTCACTACGTCACCACGGCTTGCGCCACGGTCTAGCGTCAGTACAGGGATGTTAGAACGGTTAGCCATGCGAATTGCGTTAGACACAGCATCTGAATCTGTTGGGTTTATCAGGATTGCCTTAACACCACGAATGGTTAGATCTTCAATGTTCGACAGCTCTTTGCTTGGGTCGTTTTGAGAATCCAGAACGATAAGCTTGTAGCCTAGCTCTTCAGCTTTCGCTTCTGCGCCATCTTTCATGGTTACAAAGAATGGGTTGTTCAATGTAGATAGAACGATTGCCATTGTATCTTGAGCCTGTGCAGACACAGATACCGTTGTAGAAAGAAGAGCAGCAGAAATAAGAGTCGCTAATTTTTTCATGGTGTAAGTCCTTTGTGTAGGGTGAGCTAAGAGGTGAGTCCTAGCTCGTTGTTACATTATTTATAGATTCTAATATTTAAAGGTAAAACAGGGTGTTACTTGTATTAACCTAGAGTGTGAATAGGTTTTATTTGTTTTTATTGTCGACCAATACTGCCAGAAGAATAACCACTGCTTTTGCAATCATCTGGTAGTAAGAAGATACGTCTAGTAGGTTTAGGGCGTTGTTTAGGAAGCCGATAATCAATGCACCAATTAAGGTACCCATGATGCGACCACGACCGCCAGCTAAGCTTGTGCCGCCAAGAACCACGGCTGCGATAGCGTCTAGCTCATAGCCCATACCTGCGGTTGGTTGAGCCGATGACAAACGAGAAGCCACGATGATGCCTGCTACCGCTGCTAACAGACCACAGATTGCGTAAACTCCAATTTTTACTTTGTCTACGTCGATACCTGATAAGCGAGTTGCTGATTCGTTACCACCAAGCGCGTAAACATAACGGCCAAAGCGTGTGTGGTTAAGTAGGTACCAAACTGATGCGAATACTACGACCATGATCCAAACTGGAACTGGGATGCCCATCGCGTAGCCAGTACCGAACCAAGCGAACGCGTCTGCAGTGTCAGTAAAGCCTGTTGAGATAGGACGACCATCTGTGTAAACCATGGTTACGCCGCGCAATAGGGTCATGGTGACAAGCGTTGCGATGAAGGCTTGAACCTTACCTTTGGCGATAATCACACCACTGATAGCACCTAATGCTGCACCTGCTACAAGAGCGGTTGGTACTGCGATCATCACAGGGATTTCCATGCCAATCATGCTGGCTGCGAATGCACCACAAAGTGCCAGTACAGAACCGACACTCAAGTCGATACCCGCGGTTAGGATAACCAACGTCATACCTACAGCGATGATTGCGTTAACCGAGGTTTGGCGCAGAATGTTCAGGATGTTGTCGACAGTAAAGAAGTTCGGGTTTAAGAAAGAAACGACAACAATCAGGAAGATCAAAGCAATCAATGACTTTTGATCAATCAGCCATTCTTTGCTGATTAACGGTTTCTTCTTTGGTGCTTCAGTTTCAGTTGTTTTGCTCATGGTTTTAGTACTCATGCTGCGTCCTCGTTGATCTTTTTACCGACCGCACACGCCAGTAATAATTCTTGGTTTGCTTCTTTAGCATCAAATTCACCGCTTACACGGCCTTCATGCATCACCATGATGCGGTCACTCATTCCTAACACTTCTGGCATTTCAGATGAGACCAAAATAATGCTCATGCCGTCGGCTTTAAATTTATTAATGAGTTGGTAAATTTCTTTCTTAGCACCGACATCGACACCACGCGTTGGCTCGTCGAGAATCAGTACTTTTGGTTTGGTCATCAAGCCTTTAGCGATAGCGACTTTCTGTTGGTTGCCACCAGAAAGGTTGCCGATGATTTGTTCGCGAGTCGGGGTTTTGATGTTGAATAACTTGATGAAGTCATCCACGGCGATCACTTCGTCTTTATGTTGGATTTGGCCGCTCTTAGTCAGTAGATCCAGTGAACAAAGAGACATGTTCTCTTTCACTGAAAGCCCAAGCACTAAGCCATCGCCTTTACGGTCTTCAGAGATATAAGCAATACCATTAGCAAGACCATCTTTCGGGCTTACGGGGTTAATGGTTTTGTTTTCTAGGTTGATAACGCCGCGCTCACTTGGAAGGGCACCGTACATCACTTTCATCAGTTCAGTACGACCAGCGCCCATCAGCCCAGATACACCAAGGATTTCGCCACGCTTTAGAGTAAAGCTCACGTCATGAACGCCAGAACCGGTTAGGCCAATCACTTCTAGGCAGGTTTCGCCAAAGCCTGAGTGGATTCTTGGGTATTGCTCATCCAGTTTGCGGCCAACCATCATCTCGATTAGGCCATCTTCGTCAGTGTCTTTTACTTCACATTGACCAATGAATTTACCGTCACGAAGAACGGTGATGTCGTCACAAATCTCAAAGATCTCTTTCAAACGGTGAGAGATGTAAACGATGCCGCAGCCTTCTTCACGCAGTTCGTTAATCACCTTAAACAGAGACTCAGTTTCAGTATCGGTTAGCGCATCAGTCGGCTCATCCATGATGATGACCTTAGATTCAAACGATAGGGCTTTCGCAATCTCTACCATTTGTTGCTCACCAAGACTTAGCTGACCTAAAGGTGTTTTTGAGCTGTGTTTTACGTTAAGGCGTTTAAGTAGCTTGTCCGCTTCTTGATACATCTCGTTCCACAAGATGCGGCCCATGGTGCCTGTGATTTCACGACCTAAGAAGATGTTCTCGGCGATGGTCAACTCAGGGATTAGGTTCAATTCTTGGTGAATGATACTAATGCCTGCTTGTTGAGAATCACGCGGCCCTTTGAATGCAGCAGGCTTGCCTTGATAGGCGATAGTACCGCCGTCCAAGTGATAAATACCTGTCAGCACTTTCATGAGGGTTGATTTACCTGCGCCGTTCTCACCCATTAACGCCATTACGCGTCCTGGGTAAACGTTGAGGCTTGCCTTATCCAGTGCTTTCACACCAGGGAAGGACTTCTCAATTGAGCTAAGTTCTAAAATGGCTTGAGTCATGTCGGTTCCTTTACTCGGGGCCAGTTGTATTTGATTGTTCTGTATATGTATTGTTTCTGGTTCAGTGATGACACTGAGCTGTCGTCGCGTTTTGCTTAAGTTAAAAGGTTACGCCAGCTTGGAAAATAACATTTGCGTAAGGCGTGCATTCGCCAGTACGAATCACAGCGCGGCTATCATGTGTACGCTGCTTAAACTCTTCATGAGTGATGTAAGTAATCGAAAGCGGTTTGCCACAACGAGCTTCTTCCGTTTTGATTTGATCAATCAGCGCTGCGTGATGTTCAGGGCTGACTTTGGCAAACTCTTCTGCAATCACAACGCCTTCGATTTGAGATTCATCAAGCATGGTCTTCACTGTTTGAGCGAAGCTCGGCACACCGTGAGTCAAAGCAAGATCAATGCGAGTTACATGATCCGGAATCGGCAAGCCTGCGTCACAAATCGTGATTTCATCTGTGTGGCCAAGAGTCGCCACTAGGTAAGAGAGTTCAGAGTTTATTAGAGTACTTTTTTTCATATCACGACCTATCGAAAAATAACGTTTGATGGGATGAGAACAACTCAAGAAAAAGCCATCGAAACGTTTCGATAGTGATAATAGTGTCTGATTTATCATTTGCACTATTCACTTTCTTAGAGTGTGATAACGATCATCGAAACGTTTCGATGGGGTGTTTTTTGGTGATCTCAATCACCGACATTGATTGCATAAATACGTACAAAACTGGCGACTGCAAGGTGTATTCATTGAACATCAGACTGATTAGAAAGAGGGGATGGTAGTGATGCGTTACTCGCACAGTGTTGTTTGAATCTGGCGGTTCGTAATCCCCAATTCTAGCTAACTAAGTGGGCTCAACGGATAACGCATAGCCAAACTTGTTGATGGTCACTATTTGGATGTTTGGTGTTCTCAACCGCGCAAAGACATTACGAAGGTTATAAACCACATTAGCCAGAGCATGAGGTGACGAGAGTTTTCCGCCCCAGCAGATATCGACGATATGTTCTCTCGAAATGGGCTTTCCAACATTCTCTAGCAGTAAGCAGAGCACAGCCAAAAGGTGAGGGCGCAACGTTATTTTGTTTCCCTGTGGGTTGGTGATAGTTCGAGCGTCGATATCAAGGATTAAGCCATTGAGGTTTATGGTGTGGGTCATTGTGTTTCTGTTCGTCTTATTTTGAATGGTGGAGATTGATCGAGTAGTTCGTTAGGTGTACTAGTGATTCAAAGCGCGCGGATTATGCGAAATAACACCACTCTTGAAAGTAAGCGTTCGTAAGTCTGCGCGAATAAAATCTAAAAATGAGACGGTTTGAAAATTGAGTGGAAGGTTTTCTTTAGAAAGGGCTTGTTTTTATTTCTTTATTATTCATATGTTTATCTGGTTATTACTGATTGTGTTGTTTGAAATGACAAAGTGATTACATTTTTATTTATTTTTTTGTTTTCTGTGAGCTTAACCTGCTTGCGAATTCGACGGGGTGTCGGATAACTCTAACAAGATTGTGCAGCAGAGGAAGGCGTAACAATCTTGATTTGCAATAAGTAAGGTCAAGCAGTAATGAACAACAAATTTATTCTAAGCATCGCGATGATGTCAGCAGTGGCAGCAAACAATGTAATGGCAGCGGACAGTGGCTTCTACCTAGGTGGCGCAATCGGTACGTCTGGTGTAGATGATGGTGGTATGTTTTCGGGAAATAACGATCCTGTGACTTTCAAAGCAGAAGACAATACTTACCGACTTATCGCAGGCTACAGGTTTAACCGTATTGTATCACTTGAACTACAGTACACGGATTTCGGTGATGTTGTTGCTAAATTCCCACGAAGCGGAGACGGCTTTACATGGACTCCTCAAATCTTTTCGGCTGCTGCAAATCTTGGCTACACATTTGATAATGGCGTGCGCCCATTTGGTACAATTGGTTTATCTTCAATCGATTTAGATATGAAGAACTCTGACGGTTCACGTCCTTCAGGCGCAGACTTTGACGATACAGGTACAGGCGTACGTTTGGGTGTTGGTGTTGAATACACACCAACAAAACACCCAGAATTTAGTTTAAGACTCGGTTACGAAGCGGATACATTTACGGTAGACACTTACGAGGGGTACAGCTGGAACCAAAGAAAAGTTGAGAAAGACGTAGTACTTGATTCGTTCTACCTTGGCGCAACATACAACTTTTAAGTTTCACACTTTGCTAAACGGTAAATCGGTTTCTAAATGGGGCGTCGGTTGGCTCAACCCGTTTGGCTAAAGTGGAAAGCCGCAGTTATTAACTGCGGCTTTTTAATGTTTATCGTTGGTGAATCTCGATTGAGAACGTCATCGAATTGCTAGGCTTCACGAATATGAGCGGTAACTGATACTATTGCATGGTCAGTACTGAATTGGTCGTGTTCAAAGCTTGGATTGATGAGGTGATGGTCTAACACTGTGTAGCAAGAGATCTCCATCAAGCTCGATGAGTTCTGACAGTCAAATTCGTTCGACATCAAGATGTAATCCAGAACAGAACCAGAGGCACCGTAATAGTGGGTTGGTTTGCGTTGTTCGAGTAAGTCTTCTTCATGCAACTGATGATAGAGATCCCAACTGTCTCTCAATCGAAAATGCGATAACCAATGTCTGCTCGCTTCATCTCGATTCAATGAATAGCTCAACAGCCCTTTGAACTCATCGTTGAATAGGGGCTTGTTAAAGTCGCCCATCAACACAACAGGTTGATCGGTTTGGTAGCGTTGATTGGTGATGTATTGATGCAGCATTTGAGCTTCTAGGCCACGTTGAACACTCGATAACCACGATCCTAGTTGTTCCTGATGAAGCTTAACCAAGGTGTCGCTTTGTGGCTTTTTATCTGCTGAGCTGTCACTGGATTCTAGCGGTTCAGTTTTGGGTTCGGTTGGACGTTGCGATTTGAAGTGCACAACATAACAGTCGGTCGAACCTAAATGGGGTAACGTAATCGTGGCGTGAACAGGCGTTCGGTTGAATGAAAACTTGCCGCCAAGGTTGAAGGCTGAAAGTAGCTCTAAATCCGGTGTCACAGGCTGCACATTTTCAATCGGGTAACGCGATGCGATACCAACGACAGGAGAGGTGTACAGGTAATCATCTTCAACATGTGCGTTATCGACCACCGCAAAGTATGGATAACCCAGTTCCTTCATTAATTGCTCTAAAGATTCAGGGCTAAAGATCTCTTGAAAGCCAATCACATCACAGTCAGACGAGCGGATTGCTTCAGCTATCCAGCCTTGCTTCTTTTTCCACTCCTCGAAGCTGTAGATGTTCTCAAAATCATAATAAGCATTCGGCGGTTCGAGGTAGTTTAAAAGATTGAACGTTGAGAACGTTATTTGGTTTGGTTTGTTCAAGGTTGAATCCTATTGAAATCACTCCTTTAAGGATATCTAAAATATGAAGATATTGTTCGGGTTTAGTCAGTTATTTTCGTTGGCTCTAGATTAGGGAGTCGCTTTCTGCTTAGATTCTCTCCGCTCGACGTCTTTAAGGCATCGCGTTTCTTTTTATCTACGATGAATCAATCGTTTTTCTATGGTTCCTACAATGAAAAAATACACCTCCCTTGCTCTTATGTTATTGAGTGCTCTCTTCTCAGCGTCATCACTGAGTCATTCCCTTGAGGCTCAATCTATTGCGCAAATCGAATCCCGTGTCTCGGCGCGCATTGGTGTCGCAGTGTATGATTCTGCGACTGAGCAAACATGGAGTTATAAGGGCGATGAACGGTTTCCTATGATGAGTACCTTTAAAACGTTGGCGTGCGCGAATCTTCTTTATGACCATGAGAATGAAGGATTAGATTTAGAGTCTAAGGTTGGGGTTGGATCTGATGAGCTTATTGCTTGGTCTCCGATTACTAAAGCGTTTGTCGGTAAAGAAATCTCACTCAGAGATGCATGTGCCGCCACCATGGAAATGAGTGACAACACGGGCGCTAATATAGTGCTAGGTAGCATTGATGGACCTGAAGGGTTAACCGAGTTTTTGCGCGCTATTGGAGATCCTAATACACGCCTTGATCATATCGAACCCGATTTGAACCATGCTCGTCCGGGCGATGAGCGTGATACCACGACACCAAACACTATGGTGAAAACGTTAAATGAATTGGTGTATGGCGAAGTGCTATCAGAAGAATCCAAAGCTCAGCTCAAGACTTGGATGATGGATAACAAAGTCTCTGATGGGATGATTCGTTCGATTCTGCCTGATGGTTGGAAGATTGCCGATAGATCAGGTGCGGGCGCTTATGGCTCACGTGCTATCACGGCTATCGTGTGGAGTGAAACTCGCGCCCCGTTGATCATCAGTATATCTCTTACGGAAACCAAGTTATCTATTGCAGAGCGTGACACGGTGATTAATGAAATTGGTGAACTTATCTTTGATGAGTACCACGTTCAATAGTTAGGACGCGTCGTATTTCTTTAGACTGAACCCGAGTAATTTGTAAATAAACCGTCAGAGATGAAGTGCTGATGGTTTTATTAGTTATTACATGATGTTAGATTTGAACCTATACTTGTTTTAGCGGTGTGCATTCAAAGCCGATTAATCAAGTTGAATATCGAATTCATAACATTTGAAGGGAGAGTCAAATGGGAACAGTTTTCCGAAGCAAAGCCTCGCAGCGCACTCAGTTTTTCAGGTTAAATTTAACTTCATGCGCAGTCATGCTGCCGCTTATTGCTCTATATCCCTCCGTTACACACGCCTCTGATACCGAATCAACTCCTGCTGCCAGCGTTATTGAGACCACTCAACTGGTTGGTTTTGGTGAAGCAAAATATCCAGTCGATTTCACTCACTTTGATTACGTTAATCCTGATGCGCCAAAACTAGGCAAAGTGACCTATGGCAGCATTGGTACCTACGATAGCTTTAATCGATTCGGTTCTCGCGGCGTTGCGGCAAGTTACACGGGTGAGATTTACGATACCTTGATGTTTTCTCCGAGCGACGAGATTGATGCGTATTATCCATTGATCGCCTCAAAGGTTCGCTACGCCAGTGATTTCACATGGATGGAAATCGATATCAATCCAAAAGCTAGATTCAATGATGGTGAGCCTATTACGGCTCATGATGTGGCATTCACCTTTAATAAGTTTTCAACTGAGGGTGTGCCTCAATACCGTGTCTATTACAAAGAAATTAAGTCAGTTACCGCTGTATCTGATTTAGTGGTTCGTATTGAGATGGAGAAGCCAAACCGCGAGAAGTTGTTTAGCTTTGCCCAAAGCACTCGCGTATTGCCAGAGCATTATTGGAAAGACAAGAAGCTGTCTGAACCTCTAAGTGAGCCGCCAGTAGGCAGTGGCCCTTATAAGATCATCAGCTATAAATCGGGTCAAAGTGTGACTTATGGTTTAGATGAAAATTATTGGGCAGCCGACCTGCCTGTAAACGTCGGTCGTAATAACTTCAAGGAAGTGCAATACGATTACTACCGTGACGACACAGTAATGCTGGAAGCCTTCAAAGCTGGGGAGTTCGATCTTCGAACGGAAAACTCGGCTAAGTTCTGGGCTAACTCTTACACAGGCGCGAACTTCGACAAAGGCTACATCATCAAAGAAGAGATCAACCATGAGAAGCCAGAAACGACTCAAGGTTTTGTCTTTAACATTCAATCTCCTGTGTTTTCAGATCCAAAGGTTCGTGAAGCATTAACCTACGCGATGGACTTTGAGTGGATGAACAAGAACATGTTCTACGGTCAGTACAAGCGTACTCGTAGTTACTTCCAAAACACCGACTATGAAGCGAAAGGTTTACCAAGCGAAGCTGAAGTTGAGTTGCTGTCTCAGTACAAAGACCAAATTCCACCACGAGTCTTTACTGAAGAGTTCCAACCACCAGTCACCGATGGCAGTGGCCGTATTCGTAGCCAAATGCGTACAGCTTTCAAACTATTGAAGGAAGCGGGTTGGGTTCTGAAAGACAAAGTGATGACCAACGAAAAGACCGGCAAGCCGCTGTCATTTGAGTTGTTGATTTACAGCCCAACCACGGAGCGTATTGCAACGCCTGTTCAGAAGAACTTGAAGCGCATGGGGATCGAGATGAAGATCCGTACCATAGATACGACTCAGTACATCAAGCGTCTTCGTGACCGAGATTTCGACATGGTGTCTTCGTCATTTTCAGCAAACCCTTATCCTAGCCCGAACTTAATGATTGTTTGGAACTCTAACTACATTGATTCTACTTACAATACTGCAGGTGTGATGGATCCAGTGGTTGACGCGTTAACAGAACAAATCGCGAGTAACCAACAGAATCCAGAAAAGCTTCTGACTTTAGGTCGTTCACTAGACCGAGTATTGCAATGGAATTTCTACAACATCCCTCAATGGCACGTTGGTGAATATCGCGTTGCAATGTGGGACAAGTTTGAGCGTCCAGATGTATTACCTAAATATGACTTAGGTATCGATACATGGTGGATTTCAGAAGAGAAGGCGGCATTGCTTCCTGAAAAACGTCGCTAGGAGTTAGTTAGCATGGCCGCGTATATATTTCGGCGTTTACTGTTGGTGATCCCCACGTTGTGGGCGATCATCACCATCAACTTTTTCATCATTCAGATCGCCCCTGGTGGCCCGGTAGAACAAGCCGTTGCCCAATTAGAAGGGCACAACTCTGGCATCATGGAGCGCTTTTCTGGTGGTGGACAAGAAGTTGATTTAAGCGAAAGTGACCAAGCGTCTGCCAGTGGCTATAAAGGCTCACGCGGGCTTGACCCTGAAGTGGTTGAAGAGATCAAAAAGCAGTTTGGTTTTGATAAGCCGATTCACGTTCGCTACTTCGATATGTTGAAAAACTACGCGACCTTTAACTTTGGTGAAAGCCTGTTTAAGGGCGGTAACGTGATTGATTTAATCATTGAGCGTTTACCTGTCTCCATCTCCTTGGGGTTGTGGAGTACGCTAATAATCTATGTGATTTCGATACCCTTAGGCATTATGAAGGCGATACATCACGGCTCTCGCTTTGATATTTGGTCTAGCGCGGTAGTGATTGTCGGTTACGCGGTCCCTGGCTTCCTGTTTGCGATCATCCTGATTATTTTGTTCGCGAGTGGCAACTACTTCAGTTGGTTCCCATTGCGTGGGTTAGTGTCGAGTAACTTTGATCAGCTCAATTGGTATCAGCAAATTGGCGACTACTTCTGGCACTTGGCATTGCCTATTTTTGCGATGGTCATTGGCGGCTTTGCCACATTGAGCATGCTGACCAAAAACTCTTTCCTTGATGAAATCAATAAGCAATATGTGGTGACTGCGAGAGCGAAAGGCTTAGACGAGAGCAGTATTCTTTACAAGCACGTTTTCCGTAACGCCATGCTGATCATTATTGCGGGTTTCCCAAGCGCATTTATTAGTATTTTCTTCACGGGTTCTATGTTGATTGAAGTGATGTTTTCACTTGAAGGCATCGGTCTGCTTGGCTTTGAATCGACCATTCAACGCGACTATCCCGTGGTGTTCAGCTCTCTCTATATCATGACCTTGCTTGGCTTGGTGCTGAGCATTATCTCCGACCTGACTTATACCTGGGTTGATCCTCGAATTGATTTTGAAGCGCGTTAATGGCGAACGAATAACAAGGTATTGATAATAAATGTTTAACAACCCTTTAGCTGAAGCTCGTTGGTTACGTTTTAAAGCAAACAAGCGTGGTTTTATCTCCCTATGGATATTTACCATCTTGTTTGGCTTGAGCCTGTTCGCTGAAATCATTGCCAACGATAAGCCACTTTTGGTTTCTTATGATAATCAGTGGTTTGTGCCTGTTATCAATGAATACGCCGAGACAGAGTTTGGTGGCGAGTTTGAAACCGAAGCCGATTACAAAGATCCGTATGTTATTGAGCTCATCGAAGACAGCGGTTACATCGTGTGGCCAATCATTCCGTTTAGCTACGACACGATAAACTTCGATATTTCAGGTGCGGTGCCATCTGAACCCGATTCGGTGAACTGGCTAGGAACCGATGATAAAGGACGAGATGTATTAGCTCGTATCATTTATGGTTTCCGTATTTCGGTTCTGTTTGGTTTTATTCTGACGATTGTATCGAGCGTGATCGGTGTCGTCGTTGGCGCAACCCAAGGCTATTACGGTGGTTGGGTTGATCTATTCGGACAGCGCTTCATTGAAGTCTGGTCTGGTATGCCGACCCTGTTCTTGTTGATTATTTTGTCGAGTTTTATTGAGCCAAATTTCTGGTGGTTGCTGGGGATTATGGTGCTGTTCAGTTGGATGAGTTTAGTCGGTATTGTACGAGCGGAATTTTTACGCTGTCGAAACTTTGATTATGTGCGAGCCGCGCAGGCCATGGGCGTTGATGACAAACGCATTATGCTTCGCCACATGTTACCCAATGCGATGGTTGCATCATTAACTATGATGCCGTTTATCCTTTCTGGCTCAGTGACCACATTGACCTCATTAGACTTCTTGGGCTTTGGTCTTCCTGCGGGCTCGCCTTCGCTAGGTGAGCTTTTGGCGCAAGGTAAAGCGAACTTACAAGCACCTTGGCTTGGTATCTCTGCTTTCGTCGTGCTTTCACTGATGCTTACGTTACTTGTCTTCGTTGGTGAAGCAGTGCGTGATGCCTTCGACCCACATCAACAGAAGTAAGGATAGGTTATGACTTCAAATACAACGCCTGCTTCTCCTGTTTTGACCATAGATAAACTGTCTGTCGGTTTCGGGCGAAAAAACTCGATAGAACAAGTGACACAAGATGTCTCTTTAGAGATATACAAAGGTGAAACGCTCGCGCTAGTGGGTGAGAGTGGTTCCGGTAAATCGGTCACGGCAAATTCGATTTTAAAGCTTTTACCCAAAGGCTCGTCTCATTACTTAAACGGTAAGATCAATTTCTCTGGCACCGATATTCTCAGTTGTTCTGAAAGGCAACTGCGTGGGATTCGTGGTGGCCGTATCGGTATGATCTTCCAAGAGCCTATGGTTTCGCTAAATCCGCTTCATCGAATCGGCAAACAGCTTGTTGAAACCCTCGCGATTCACCGAGGTATGCGAACCAACAAAGCACAAGCCTTGGCGATAGAGTGGCTTTCTAAGGTTGGGATCCGATACCCCGAGCAAAAGATTTCAGCGTACCCACATGAGCTATCTGGTGGGGAACGTCAGCGCGTGATGATTGCGATGGCGCTTATTAATGAACCAGAGTTGCTTATTGCTGATGAGCCGACAACTGCATTAGATGTGTCGGTACAAGCGCAGATCCTCGACCTGTTAAAAGATCTACAGCAAGAGCTCGGTATGGCGATGCTCTTTATCACTCATGACTTGAGTATCGTTCGTAAAATTGCCGACAGAGTCGCGGTAATGAAAGACGGCCGTCTTGTTGAAAGCAACGACTGCAAAACGCTGTTTAGCGCGCCTGCTCACCCTTACACTCAGAAACTCATTAATTCCGATCCAAAAGGTTTGCCTGTTCCCGTATCACCAGAAAGCAAACCTCTGCTTGATGTGAACCAGCTGCGTGTTTGGTTCCCGATTACGGGCGGTTTGTTCAAGCGTACTATTTCGCATGTTAAAGCCGTCACGGATATGGAGTTTACCTTGAAGAAAGGGCATTCCATCGGCTTAGTCGGTGAGAGTGGCTCGGGTAAATCAACAACCGGTATGGCGATTTTAAAGCTTGTGGAGAGTGAAGGTTCAATTACTTATTCGAGCGAACAGCTTCAAGGCTTAAACCGTCAACAGATGTTGCCGTTTCGAAGCCGTATGCAAGTTGTCTTTCAAGACCCGTTCTCTGCGTTAAACCCAAGAATGTCGGTCGCGCAAGTGATTGGTGAAGGTTTGTTAGTGCATCAACAATTGGACGATACTGAACTAGACCAACGCATCTGTGACGTTATGAAAGAGGTCGATCTTGACCCTGAAACTCGCCACCGTTACCCCAACGAATTTTCTGGTGGACAAAGGCAGCGTATCGCGATTGCGCGAGCTCTGATTCTGAAGCCAGAGTTTATCTTGTTAGATGAACCGACGTCGTCACTCGACAGAACGGTTCAAGCTCAAGTGTTGGATTTGCTGAAGTCACTTCAAGAAAAGTATGGCCTGACCTATTTGTTTATTAGCCATGATTTGAATGTCGTGAAATCCCTCTGTCATTACACCATCGTGATGAAAGCGGGTGAGGTGATAGAGAAGGGCGACACTGAGACTTTGTTTGGTAATCCGCAACATGAATATACCAAGCAGTTGGTGAATCTCTCGAACGTTGGTGGTGTGTAGCCAAATACATTATTCATAGATTAACTCCTCTTTCATTAGACCAATAAATCGCTTCTGTTTAACAATGGCGATTTTTTTGTATTTGATTTCGATTTGTCACCATATCAATGCAGCTTACAAACATGTTTGAATTGTCTAAGCAGTTCACTTTCTAAGTTACAAACAAAGATTACCCACACCTTCTAATTCAAAATTCCTTTCTGGTGTCCAATTTAAGCTTTTGATTATTAATATTAAAATTTATTAAGTAAATTAATCCAAACTAAATGCAATTGTAAGTTAATGTAGGTAAATGTAACCATTTGACTACTTTGTTTTATTGATTAAATTGATGAAATATTGCTTTAAATGGAATTTGGCTAGTTAGGATGATTGCATATTTACTGAAACGTTTTGCTTTAGTTGTACCTACGTTTCTTGGTATTACGATTTTGATATTCGCGATTACGCGTTTTGTTCCAGGTGGCCCTGTCGAGAGGATGCTCGCTAACATGCAGCCTCAAGGGGATGGTGGTGCGTCTAGTCTCGTTGGCCAAAACTCAGCTTTGTCTGAAGACCAACTCGCCGATCTTAATAAATTTTATGGATTGGATAAGCCGGTAACGGAAGCGTATCTCGAATGGCTAGTTCGACTTGTTCATTTTGATCTAGGCGAGTCGACACGCTACTACGAACCGGTCAGTGACATGATTTTTGAGCGCCTGCCAGTCTCTGCTATGTATGGTGGTGTGACCTTTTTCATTAGTTATTTTGTCTCTATTCCTCTTGGTTATTTTAAGGCGATGAAGCACGGCAGCGTCTTTGATTCTGTTTCATCAATCATGATTTTTGTCGGCTATGCCTTACCAGGATATGTGGTCGGCGTGCTTCTTATTACGTTTTTCAGTTATCACCTAGAGTGGTTCCCAATGGGGGGCTTTGTGGATGATGACTTCGACGACTTCAATACTTTCTCAGAGCAAATTACTGATATTTTGTGGCATGCGGTCTTACCTTTGCTTTGTTATCTGATAGGTGACTTTGCGACGTTAACCATGACCATGAAGAATAATTTGATGGAAAACTTATCGTCAGATTACATTCGCACTGCTATCGCTAAAGGTTTGCCTTTTAGAGAGGCGATTCGTAAACACGCACTACGCAATAGTTTAATCCCAATCGCTAGCCACTTTGGCAACTCTCTTCTTTTCTTCATGACGGGCTCTTTCTTAATTGAAGTCATTTTCGATATTAATGGCATAGGCCTGCTTGGTTATGAATCAATTGTAGAAAGAGATTACCCAGTGGTTATGGGTATTGTCGCAATCAACGCCTGCATATTGCTACTTGGCAATATCTTGTCTGATGTCTGCGTTGCATTGGTCGATCCTAGAGTGAAGTTTGGAGCTTGATGATGATTAAATTAAATCCGTTGACGCTAAAGCAGATCAAGCGATTCAAACAAATAAAGCGTGGATACTGGTCGCTGATCATTCTATCTGTAATGTTATTACTGTCTCTTTTTGCTGAAGCGTTGATCAACAGTAAGGCTTTAGTGGTGCGTTATCAGGGGGAATATTACTTTCCAATTGTATCTGATGTTTACTCCGGCAAGACATTTGGTTTGGAGTCTTCGGGAGAGGCAAACTATCGAATACTTCAATTAGCGCTTAAAGATAAAAACAATGGTGACTTTGCGATTTTACCTTTGGTGCCTTGGAATCCGTATGAACAAGACTTCTCGGGTGAATATCCGCCACATGCTCCAAGTGCTTACTCAAAGCACTATTTGGGCACTGACGTAATCGGGAGGGATATTTTAGCTCGATTGGTTTACGGGTTTAGAACAGCAATGGGGTTTGCTCTGATAACTATGGTCATCGCATACAGCATTGGTGTAACGGTGGGGTGTGCGATGGGTTTCTTTGGTGGCAAATTTGATCTGATTGTTCAAAGAGCCATTGAGACTTGGTCAATGGTGCCGTTCCTCTACGTGATCATGATTTTGGTCTCGATAGCACAACCCACATTCATGCTGTTTGTATTGATCAATGTGACTTTTGGATGGATGGGCATTACTTGGTACATGCGAACGATGACCTACAGAGAATCTGCTCGAGAGTATGTGTTAGCTGCAAAGGCGCTAGGAGCATCAACAGCAAGAATCCTCTTCAATCATATTTTACCCAACACTATGGTGATGATCGTCACTCTGGCGCCTTTCACTATTGCAGCCAATATCACTGCATTAACTGCACTGGACTACTTAGGTTTAGGTCTTATTCCACCGACCCCAAGCTGGGGAGAGCTTCTTCAACAAGGCAAGTCGAATCTAGATTCGCCATGGATTGTTGGCTCTGTTGTGACGGCAATAGTCGGTGTGTTGGTCATGGTTACATTCATCGGTGAAGCGATAAGAACGGCTTTTGATCCCAAAAAATACACAGTTTATAGATAGGCACTAGGAAGTGATGATGTACAGATACGGACTATTCGCTTTGTTGTTGAGTTTCTTCGCTCAAGCACAACAAACACCAAATAACTTGGAATGGCAAAGTAATTGGGATGATCCCGTTTTTGCTTCTGAAGAGGCTAAGCGTGGCGGTACTTTACGTAGCTTTATGCCTAGTTTCCCACAAACATTACGTTCAGTGGGCCCCGACGCGAATTCAGGTATTCGTTTCTATTTAATGGATGGCACGCCTAAATTGGCACAACGACATCCAAATACCGACAATTGGATTCCACAACTGGCGAATGAATGGGCATTTGGGAACGATCACCAGACGGTTTATTTCAAACTGAATCCTGACGCGAAATGGTCTGACGGGGAAGCGGTAACGGCTGACGACTATCTATTTATGCTTACGTATTACCGTTCCAAAGACATTATTGATCCTTGGTATAGCGACTTTTTCCGCAATAGCATCACGACCGTTGAAAAATTCGATGACTATACGATAAGTATTACGATGGCCGAGCCTAAAAGTAATGATGAACTTATGGCTCTTATCAATATGCCGAGTCACGGAGTCCAGCCTCGTCCCAAGCATCATTTTGTTGATATTAATGATGGGAATAAGGATGGCATGGATGATAATTTTGTTCGCAAATACAACTTCAAGCCAGAACCAACAACATCGCCTTATTTTATATCAAAAGTAAATAAAGGCCGCAGCATTACGTTTTCACATGTTGGTGATAGCTGGTGGGGTTACGGAAATAAATATTATAAAAACCGATTTAACGTGGAAAAACTTCGCATCAAGGTAATTCGTGATAGTGATATTGCACGCAAGCATTTTGAAAAAGGAAAGTTAGACACGTTTGCAATGGTACAGCCTCAACTGTGGCATGAGAAAACTAACTCAGAACCTTTTAGTCATGGCTTTATACAGAAATTCTGGGGCTTTAATCAAAGGCCACAAGGCGCTGGCGGTTTATGGATCAATACATCCATGCCACTGCTGAACGACATTAATGTTCGGAAAGGCATCACGTACGCGACTGATTTCGACGGCATGATCAAAAACGTGTTACGAGGCGATTACTCTAGAAAACCTCATGCTATGGGGTTTGGGCATGGAAAATACGATTTAGAAGGCGTAGAGCCGCCACCGTTTAGGCCTGAACTTGCGATTGGTTATTTTGAATCTGCAGGCTTCGATAGTATCGGTTCTGATGGTATCCGAATGAATGCTAATGGGCTTCGTTTGAGTTTCAAGATTACGTATGGCTACAACATTTGGACACCAAGAATTGCCTATCTAAAAGAGCAAGCGAAGTTAGCTGGTTTAGAGCTAGACTTAAACCTTGTCGATGGTTCTGCTGCATTCAAATTTATTCTCGAGAAAAAGCACCAGCTTGCTTTTCTTAATATGGGCGGAGGGGAGATACCAGCTTACAAAGAGTATTTTCACTCGACAAATGCCAACCGTCCTCAAACTAATAACCATACAAATTTCAGTTCACCAGAGCTAGATCAAAAAATTGAGGCGTTTATTTCTGAGTTTGATATGGAAAGAAAACAGCAGCTATCTCAGAACATCCAAAGAAAAATAAAGGATGCGTATGTGATTGTGCCTGGCTATATGGTGCCTTATACGCGAGATGCCTACTGGCGTTGGATTAAGTTCCCAAAGAACCCAATGACGAAGAAGACTGGCGCTATGTTTAATATTTTAGATACCAGTAATTTCTGGGTTGATACAGACCTAAAAGAAGAAACTCAGTTGGCTTCTAAAGAAGGTAAGGCATATCCACCCATCACCATCATTGATGACAGATATAAGCTCTAAGGATGACCGTGGAATGAACCAAAATATTATATTAAAAGTTCGTGACTTAGAAGCAGAGTTCAATACTGATGAGGGCATTGTCAAGATACTGAAAGGTGTGTCCTTTGACGTGAAATCAGGCAAAACACTCGGTTTGGTTGGAGAGTCGGGCAGTGGGAAGAGCGTAACTTCCATGTCTATTATGGGACTACTTCCTAAGCCTTATGGAAAGGTCACGGCTGGAAAAATAATTTATCGTGATACAGACCTTACAGAGGTACCTGAACATGAGATGCATAAGATGCGTGGGAACCGTATCTCAATCATTTTCCAAGACCCTATGACTGCCTTGAACCCTGTTCAGACAATTGGCAAGCAGATTGTCGAGGTTCTGGATTTGCACCATAGCCAGATGTCTAAGTCTGAAAAGATAGAGTACGCAATTGGTTTGCTTGAGAAAGTTGAAATTCCAATGCCGAAACTACGTTTTAAAGAATATCCTCATAGCCTGTCAGGGGGTATGCGACAAAGGGTAATGATTGCGATAGCTCTTGCATGTAAGCCTGACATCTTGATATGCGATGAGCCGACGACTGCATTAGATGTAACGGTTCAAGCATCAATTTTGGAACTGATAAGAGAGCTTCAAGAAGAGACCGGGATGGCAGTGATCTTTATCACTCATGATCTAGGTGTTGTTGCGGAAATTTGCGATGAAGTCGCTGTGATGTATGACGGACGTATTGTTGAGCATGCAGAAATTTTCGAACTTTTCGATCACCCACAACATCCGTATACAAAAAGACTCTTGAGCTTAATTCCAGATCTCAATGTCGAGCCGAAACAAACCATTCAAATCAACCCAATTGATTTGAATGAATTCCCAGAATACATGGGGAGTTGATTATGTCAGAAGTCATTAGAATTGAAGGGCTAAAGCAGCATTTTCTATCAGGTAAGAACCTATTTAAGAAAGGTTATGTAATCAAGGCTGTTGACGGCGTTTCATTCTCAGTGAAGCAAGGTGAGACGTTAGGTTTGGTTGGAGAGTCGGGATGCGGGAAAAGTACGCTTGGTAGAACATTGCTCAAACTGTATGAGCCATCCGCTGGGAAGATCTTTTTCGAAGGTGAAGACATCACCCATTACAGTACAAAAAGAATGCGTCCACTTCGTCGAGATATGCAGATTGTATTTCAGGATCCTCTAGAATCATTGAATCAGAGGCATACAGTAGGCGGCATACTTGAAGAACCTTTTATTATTCATGGGATTGGTTCAAAGAAAGACCGAAAGCAATGGGTTTTAGAGCTACTCGATAAGATCGGATTACCTCACTCCGCCGTAACCCGTTATCCGCACGAGTTTTCTGGAGGGCAAAGGCAGCGTATAGGCATAGCAAGAGCAATAGCATTAAAGCCAAAGTTATTGATTTGCGATGAGTCAGTATCGGCATTAGATGTTTCTGTGCAAGCACAGATATTGAACTTATTACTAAAAATACAAAAAGAGATGAACCTTTCCATTATTTTTATTTCACATGATCTCTCTGTCGTTAAGCACATTTCAGATAATGTGGTCGTAATGAAAAAAGGTAAAATAATTGAGTTTGGAAGTGTGGAAGACGTTTATAAAAACCCAAAAGAAGAATATACAAAAACTCTATTGGCGTCGATTCCAATAACGCATCCATCTCAAAGGAATAAAATAAAAACAACGAGGTTAGCTAAACAGGCTTAAAACTGGAAAAAGAAAATGTAGATATAATACGGAAGTGTAATACAAGAAGGAAAATATGAATAAACTACTTATGTTGCCAGCGTTCATGCTGGTGGCGCCTTCGCTCGCCCTAGCAAATAATTTGCAAGATGAGTGGGAGTCCAAAAACAATGAAAACCCTTGGTCTGGATACATTAGTGCTGACTATTCTCGAAACGGATATGAAGACAGTGCGTCTTTAGCAAACCGTTCGGCTTCTGCAACTGGCGTTGTCCGATATTCGTTTTCAGACAAATCTCGACTCCAAGTTGTGGCGTCAGGTTACCACTTGTCCGACGGTGATGAATATGGGACTAGGGGACAGTTCTGGAATGATACGTCCATCTCATGGGGGCGAAATGGACTATTCAAACCAACTGATGGTTCATCACTGAGTGGTGAGGTAAGAGTAATATTGCCAACGTCCAAATGGTCAAGGAGGAACGATCTAACGTTAGGAACTAGGTTGAAAGTCAGGTGGAGTGCTCCATTCGATAATTGGATTGAAGGGCTTTCATTAAGTAATACGTTATTACTTAGAAAAAACTTTCACGAATATAAAACAGCTGGTGGTAATCAGCTTATTGAATACCAATTGAGCAGCCAATTTTCTCTTGATTATGTTTTTGCAGAAGACTTCTATTTTAACATTTTCGTAATGCCTAGACAGTCATGGGATTATAACGGGAGCACGTTTGACCCAACTTTATTACATGGGGAAGAGGTGGGTTACCAAATAACTAAGAGTATTTCTATTTCTGCTGGTTTGACTAATGGCATTAGTTATTACAATCCAGAAAGAGGCTCAAACCCTCTTAATGATTTAGTCGATTTAAAGAAAACAACTTATTACGCAGTGATTAACTATCAATTCTAATATTGCTCCGTTCGCATTGAATTTAAATAGTTAGAAGTAAAAATGTAATATAATTATAAATATAGGTAAATTATGTTTAAACAAGCAATTATCGCAGCAAGTATTGCCACGATCCTCAGCGGGTGTGGGGCCGAAGATCGTGCCTATGACACCTATGAAAAACCAACCGAAGAGATTTCTGTTCAATCTTTAGATACGGAATCACTTTGGATGTACATGCCGTCAACTGGTGAAGCTCCTCGCTATGCTATGACTCAGCGTGGTTTTTTCCAAGGCGATCCAAAGTTAGTTACGCTTCGTTTTGATGAAACTAATGGTATTTATGTCGAAGAAGTTGATCGCGACAAAGTGAATTCGACAGATGAAAGTCGTTGGGATACGGAAATTAACCGTGCTCCTGTGCTTAAAATTCCTGGAGAATTTCGCCAGTATCGCTGTGCTGAGAACGGTTATGGCGAATGTACAAATAAAGAAGAAATTAACGCAGATGAAGACGTTTCTTGGGATCAAGCCACACACTTTGTGCCTAAATATGAAGAGATTAAATCACTATCTCAAGACACAATTAGAGCTTGGTATACCTCCAGTAATGTTACGGAGTCTGCAGAGCCCCGTTTGATTTCATACGAATACGATCCTGAAGGTGGGGTAATTAACGTTGAAGTAGAGCGAACCTTTACTGCAGAAGCGGAAGATCAATACCAGTTTGGTGGCGAGCTTAAAGACTTATCATTCAAAACACGTTTTTTCTATTCTCTTGTTAAGCTTGATAAGTTAGCAAGTGAAAATTACGAACCTATCTATTACCAAGGCCAAGACAGCGCATACTTTGGGTTCTTCAACGATAGCAAAGAAGTAAAAACTCACACTGGTGAGAGTAACGTACAGGGTTCTCGTTTTTCTTATATTAACCGATTCAATCCCAAGTTAGAGTCGATCGATTACTACTTAAGCGACAGCTACTTCGATGATGGCAATGAAGCGTACCTGCAACTTACGCTCGATACCATGAAAGAGGTAAATCAGTCATTAGAAGGCACAGGTGTTCCTCGCATTAACATTGTTAATAGTGACAAGAAAGCGGGTGTAAAAACGGGTGACTTACGTTACAACGTATTCAACCTGATCGCGGATCCAGTTGACAACGGACTTCTTGGCTATGGCCCATCTGCCACTAACCCATTAACGGGTGAAATTATTCATGCGCATGTTAACCAATATTTAGGTGTGATTCGTTCCGCAAGTCGCCATACGTGGAATGATCTCGCTAAGCGTTACAACCGCCAAGAAATTGAAAAAGTACAACCTGTGGTTGTGGCGGAAAAAAGCAACGCTTCGAAATCAAGCTCTGAGCCAACCGAGATCGATTTGTTCAATAAAATGCTCGAGGAAGCTCGAGGACCTTCGATCAATGTTCCAGCGTTGAGTGAACGCGAAATTAATTTGGTGGGCAAAGATAATTTAGTCGATTCACTGCCTGAAGCCGATTTGGATTTCAAATACGATACCAGTAACCAAGACCTCGCTTTGCAATCATTCTATAAACGCCAAGATATGTTGAAGCGATTCTCTGAGCAGAATGTATATAGCGTTGATGCGATGTGGTTAAGTACCCAGTCAAAGGGCTTAGTGAAGGGTTTAGACTATATCCAAGGTGGCTTCTTCGCCGATGCTGATCAAAGCAAAATGAAAACGTGGGAAGCGCTAACGATTGATCAGCAGAAGCTAGCAAGCCAAGCGATTTCAAAGCATATGTTTAAATCAACATTGATTCATGAGCTCGGGCATAACCTTGGTTTACGTCATAACTTTATGGGTTCAACGGACGAAAGCCATTTTTATACAGAGGCTGAGCTTGAACAAAGCAAAATTGGGCACCTTGATAAGCCAGCTGCGTA
Source organism: Vibrio sp. Scap24 (assembly GCF_013394185.1). Classification (NCBI taxonomy): domain Bacteria; kingdom Pseudomonadati; phylum Pseudomonadota; class Gammaproteobacteria; order Vibrionales; family Vibrionaceae; genus Vibrio; species Vibrio sp. Scap24. The sequence continues at coordinate 775,577 of NZ_CP041333.1, forward strand.
CAGTTCGATCATGGATTACGGTGCATCAATATTTGATGAACTGTTGACGTTCGGTAAGTATGACAAGGCCGCTTTACGTTTCGCTTATGCTCGTCAGGTTGAAACAAATGAACTTATCGTTAACACCAATAGCGAGGGAGACGATGTCGCTGTAGTAGACGCCACTGGAGCACAAAAACGCAAAGTCTATTCTTTGGCTGAGTATGACCGTCAGTTATCTAATGACTATAAGGTTTATCCGACGGGTGTTATTGCACACTTGAGAGCTAACGCTGGTCAAAATGGTATTCCAGATTCGTTAGTGAGCTATCGCTATTGTACGGATGAACATACGACCACTAACTTGTTGTGCGACCGCTTTGATGAAGGTACAAGCCTTCAAGAAGCCACTGAGTTTAGAATTCAGCGATACAAAGATAGCTACGACACGGTTAACCAAAGAAATGGACGTGAGAGATTTGAACAATTTCATCAATATAGTTACTTCTTATATCGAATGGGGGAGTTCCAAAAAATTCGCGATATCGTTGAAAATGTTGGTGAAATTGACTTTATGTTTGCTCGTTACTTAGGTGCAAATACGACGAATAACAAAGGGCAGGTTTTTGAAGAAATAGCCGGAAACAACTGTGTGGATTTTCGCGGTAACGCTATTCCATTAGAGAACTTGTCTGCGGGTGTTCGTCCAATTTGTGATACTTATAATGCAGCAAATTTGGCAGCAGACTTCTTTTTAGAAGTGCTAACAGCACCAGATAAAGTTTGTGAATTAGAAGAATTGAGTGGTGTTGTCGGAGTTCCTAACCGCTATCGTTTCGCTAAGTTATCTGACCTTTGGTTAACCTACCAAGGTGGCATGTCGCAAAATCGCGATGTTCCAACCAGTTGTTTTGATGAGGAATTAGTTCAGATGTTAGCAAGTCAAGCTAACGAGATCGTCATTCGCTCTGAAACTCGAGATGGAAAAGTATGGGCGAGTTTAAAAGCGAACAACCCTTATCAAACATCGTCTTCTTCTGTCGATTTGTTAGGCGTATGGCCAGACAAACTACTAGCAGCACAGATGTTAGTTAGGCGTGATACACCATTCAAATCAACTGAGAATTCGAGCTTAGCGTTGGTTGATATGTCAGACAAAATTTCACACTTGTATACGTATCTATCCGATTTAACGGGTAGAGCTGAAGCTCGCCAAGCTATCTTTGTTGATGGGAAAGGGGATTACGTAGAAACGGTTCTGAAATACAAACAAGACATTACTGAAACAATTGAGGCTACACCTTCATACCTGTGGCCAATGAAGCGCTATTTCTCAATGGGCGGTAATGAAGCATTTGTGTATTGGACTGAGGGAGCTAGCCAAGATACGAAGGTGCCGTACTTTGGAACCTTATTGGCTAACCTAAACAAGTATAATCGTGCAAATGAATATGGTTTGAGTGACTCAGTATCTGGTTTTAGCGACTCTATCCATGTCAACTATGCAAATAGTAGTTTTGCCGACGAAGATGGGATTAACTTTACTTGGAAAGGGACAAATTACTCGTTGAGTTCACGTAACACACTTGCAAATGCTTTAGCTTCACGCGCCTTATACACAGAAGAGCAGCAAGCTCGCGTAGAAAAATTAAACGGTTTGCCTTACCGAGTCCGTAACGCGCTGTCTGTGTTTAAGAATACGCGAGATCGCAACGAAGCCCGTATTATCGCTGTCGGTGATAAAGAGGCGCTCGTTGCTCTTCGTGACACCACTGGTTTCGCACGCTTTTTTATGTTTGATAATCAGTTCGAAGAATATGATGAAGATGGTCAGAAGTGTTTACGATTTAAAGTCGATGGCGAGTCGACCGAAGAGCACATGAAACGTAAGTGTAACTCTCAATCCAGTTTGCAGACGGTACAAAATAGCTCGATTGGTAAATTCGAAGATGAAGAGCACGAACGTATATTCGATTTAGCACAAATCTTTGGTAATCAGATTGCGGATAACAACACCAGTTCCACAAATGCGGCTCATAAAGAAGTGTACAGCTATGACCCAGAAGAATTGAGGTTATGGAGCTCTAATGAGTACGTGAATTACCGTCGCGCATTTGAACAGTTCCCTGTTTATGATGACTAGACAACAAATGTTTAATTAAACCCATAAATTGAACCGGTTACCTTACTAAGGTGACCGGTTTTTTTGAGTCTAAAATTAAGAGCTTTTGGTCTATTTTTAGCTGCATTACCTTTTATTTATATGTTATATAGATGTTTTTGTTGCTTTTATAAATATAAGCTATGTAAAAGAATGTGCTGAATTTCGCAATAGAGAGGCGGGGGTTCGCAAGGTAGCAATAGGAATGGTGAGAAGGATTTATGACCAACCCGAAACTAGTGATCGTAGAAGACGATCCCATCTTAAGAGAGATGTTACAGGAATATTTTGAAAGCCAATCTTTTGATGTAATCACTATTTCTGATGGCGCATCAGCGAGTGAGCAAATCTTAAATATTCAGCCCGACATTGTTCTACTTGATCTTATGTTGCCAGAAGTTGATGGGCTAACTATCTGTAGGCAAGTCCGGAGTCAGTTTAAGGGAAAGATACTCATTCTTACAGCTAGTGATGATGATTTTGACCATGTTGCAGCGTTAGAAACTGGCGCCGATGACTTTATTAGTAAACCAATTCGCCAAAGAGTATTACTTGCTCGAGTGAGGATGCTTTTGCGTCGCACTCCTGACAGTTCAATAAGTGCTGAAGTGAGTAAGAATGAGTTAGTTTTTGGTAAGTTAAATTTAAACCGCACAACCAAAGCCTGTACGCATATTGGAAAAGATATATCCATAGCGGAGAGTGAATTTGAACTGCTTTGGCTATTGGCTTCCTCGCCAGAACAGGTGTTGTCACGTAATTTTTTGACTCAACAGTTGAGAGGTATTGATTACGATGGCATTGACCGCTTTATCGACAACAAAATCGTAATCTTACGTAAAAAGCTTAATGACATAACTGTTCCACCTAAAAAGATCATCACTGTAAGAGGTAAAGGCTACTTGTTCGTACCAGAACGTTGGTAACGGTAGCTGAATAAATAATATGCGACGTATCTATTTTGAATACCTAGCGGGGCTGACAGTCATCTTCTTAGTGAGTATATATTCCTATGCTTTTATTGTTTACAAGTTAAGCACTGACTACGAATACATATTACGAGACCATGAAGCAGAAGCTTATCAAGAATTAATTGATGTGGTTTTCCGTGAAAAAGGTTTGCTTGAAACGCAGAATCTATTAAAGAGTTATGCGGATAAGACTCGGCAGAACCTGCGAATCATACCTTTTGATAACGCTCCAGAGCTAGTGAGAAAAGCGTTTCAGCAGCAAGGCCGAAATGTTTACTACCATGACGAATACTTCCTGTGGTTAAGGTTAGTTGGAAGTGATGATTTATATGAGTTATCTAAGAACAAAAATTCTTATCTGAGGAAGCAAATCAAATTTGAAAACCGTCTTATTTGGGTGTTTGCAATAGCAGGTTTTGCGTTTAGCGGCTTGTTTTTGGTTTGGAGAATCAAGCGCCGATTAAATAACCTTGAAATGGCGACGGTTGCTTTTTCTCATGGAGAGCTACTAGAAAGAGCTTCCGAAAAAAATAGCATAAAATTAGGTACGTTAAACCGTAGCTTTAATGTTATGGCGGACAAGATAAGAGACTTAATCAATAGTAATAAGTCTTTGACTAATGCTGTTGCTCACGAGCTAAGGACGCCTATATTCCGAATTCAGTGGCAGGCTGAGTTGTTGAGTGATTTAGCACCAACTCCGCAACAATCTAAAGCGATAGCCCGTATTCTTGCTGATACGGATGAAATGGAAGACATGGTTGATGAGCTATTGTATTACGCTCGATTGGAAAGAGGGGGCTTCGAATTGCTTAAGCAACCTATTGATGCCAATGAATGGCTAAACGAGCGTTTTAGCATTTGGGAGAAAGAGACAACACTCGATCTCATTAAGGTGCCACTAAAAGTCCCAGCCTCTTTTTATGTCGATCTAAAGTTATTCAATCGGGCGGTGGATAATATAGTAAGGAATGCTTTTAAGTTTGCTGATACTAAGATCGTTATTGAGTTGTGGTATACCGACAATGAATTTGTTATTGAAGTTCACGATGACGGCAAAGGCGTTGAAACTGAGCATTGGCCTTATCTGTTTGATCCTTTTTACAGTGCTAATGCAGCTAGGAACAAGGGAAAAACGGGTCATGGCTTAGGGCTGGCTATCGTCAAACAAGTGTGTGACCGACACCAAGCACATGTGACAGTTGGCGAAAGCTATTTGGATGGTGCGTGTTTTGCGTTGTCGTTTCCTAGGCTTGAGCCATAATTCAACATGGTCATTTACTTGTTTTACGATTACACTGCGCCCAATATTTCAGAAGTACATATTTAGGTAGAGGTCACCATGGACCAAGAACATTACGAAGACGCTGATTACGAAGGTTATGAGCACGGTGAAGAAGGCGAAGAGATTGAAATTGAAGCCATTGGTATCGATGTTTCTTCTCAGCCAATTGAGCTCTACAAAGTGTTTAAAATTGCTAATCTAGTAAGCGGTGGCGGTGAAGCTAAACACATTATTTCAGAAGGCTACGTAGCGGTAAATGGTGAACTAGAAACGCGTAAGCGCCGCAAGATGTACGATGGTGATTTTTTCGAATTCAACCAAGAATACTATGTAGTGGTATGTGATCAGCCAGTACAAGAAGATTCAGAAAAGCCGAAAAAGAAAGAAGCGCCTAAACAAAATAACAAGGCGAAGAAAGGCCAATCTAAAAAGGGTTCAAGCAAGAAAGAATCACAGCGCAGCACTGCAGATATGCTAAGCGCTAAAGCTGAACCTAAGAAAGAGAAAAAAGAGAAGAAGAAAGAAAACAAGCCGAAAAAGAAAGCGGATACGCCTAAGCCAACACGTGATGATAAAAGCGGCCGTAACTCTATCGAATTCTTCTAAACTACAGCTCTAAAACGATTCTTTGATAGCTTCGCTTCGCTACATGTATTTTTTGTGTTTGCCAGATACCAAAAGGCTCACTGTGATAGTGAGCCTTTTTTGTTGTAGCTAGCTTAATTTGAGGATAACTCTAACTGGTTTGTTCTACTTCGTTTGACGTCTTAGATCGCTTGAATGAGTAAATCATATAACCAATGATACTTGCAGCAACAATAACCGAGCAGACTCGAATAAAGTTAATTAACATTGGTGCGTTCTCAATGAACTCGTTAATCCCCCAAAGTAGAACGAGCGAGAATACAAACATGACGAGTAGTCCCCAACAAGGTGCATCGACTTTACCCGGAACAACATACCAACCATCTTCTTTGATCGGTTTGTTCAAGCGTGCATATTCTGCTTGCTGACCTTTGACTGTATAAAGGTGCATTTCTGTTTGTTTGCCAGTTAGCAGCAAGCTTGCAGCGTAGGCGACAATCGCATTGACGAAAACACCGATGACACAGTACCAAGGCCAAGCAATATCAGTCGCAACCGCAACATACCAAATCGCAACGAAGCTTGCTGCGACACCAATTAACAGTCCCTTTTCTGTAATATGTTTAGAGTAGAAACCAAGCACGAACATACAGAAGTTTGCACCTACAAAATAGGAACCCGCTTTACTCAATATTTCTAAAACTGAGCCTGTGCTGGTTGCAAACATGAAGGCAGGAATGATGATACATAGCGCCCACATAACCGTGAAGAAACGCGATACTTTGAGGTAATGCTCCTCTGACTCGTTTTTCTTGTAGAAGCGTTTATAGAAGTCAGTAACAGAGACGGTAGCCATAGAGTTAAAAGCGGAGTCTAGGCTCGACATACTTGCAGCAAGAATAGCTGCGGCGATGATTCCCATCAGCCCTGGCATACCATATTCGCTGGCATAGTGAAGGATAATGGTGTTGCCATTCTCAAACTCTTTACCATCGTAGTAAGCGTTAAATAACACGCCCAACAGAATGAATACGAAGTAGATGAAGAAAGCAACGTAACCCATCATTAGCATCGCTTTTTTCGCATCACCCATGCTTTTCGCCGCCATGCAGCGTTGAACCATCATTTGGTTACCGCCATACACCGTAGTGTGGAACATTGTCATTGCGATAACGCCAGCCCATACGGTGGTCACTTGGCTTAAATCTAAATTGGTTTGCAACGCATTGGTCATGCCTTGTGACTTAAGATCTTGCATCACTTCAGTCATTGGTTGTGGCATGCCATTCCAAACGGCTTCGATGATGATAAATGCACCAAGAAACAGAATGACCGCTTGAATGACATCTGTCCAAATAACGGCGGCAATTCCTCCCATTACCGTATAGATCAGCGCAATAACAGTGACAATGACGATGCAGTAGGTAACGTCGATACCGGTAATGAACTCGAGGATTAACGAGGTCGCATATAAGACTGCAGCTGAGCTTATCGCCTGTTTAATCAAGAAAATCAAAGACAGAGTGATACGCGAGGCTTTACCAAAGCGTCGTTCTTGATATTCATAAATTGAGGTTAGACCGTTGTTATAGAAAAACGGCATAAACACAGCAACGATAAAGAAAATAACCAAAGGGTAGTTTAGGTGGATAGCGATCACCGACAAGCCTTCTTTGTAAGACCAAGCCGGCCCACCCAAGAAAGACATCGCACTGACATAGGTACACACAACAGAGATACCAATGGCCCACCATGGAATATTTCTATCACCTAACGCAAATTGGTTAGCGGAAGTCACACGTCTACCAACCAGTGCACCCATAACTAAAGTCAGGACGATATAGGTACCAAGAATTGTCCAGTTTAAAGCGCCAAACTCATACATGCTCACGTCCTTTTAATTGTTCTTCCATTTGCTCAAACAGATCGTAGCCAAGCTGTTTTAAGATGTGTGCGATATCGATAGCGACCCAGTTCTCCTTGAGTAATTCACCTTCGCGTCGCCAGATATCCATAACGCGAAGCTCGATGTGCTTGCCTGTCGGTGCTAACCCTAACCAGCCACTGCTGCCAGTATGTGTACCGTGCATGTGTGGCCAACCACCTGTGGATACGTAGTCATTTTTGGACAAAATATTGAGCTCTATATCGACACTTCGATCAGGGAAGGCAAAGACAAATGGTCCTTGATGGTGGTCTCGGAAACCTTGGATACCACGTGTCGTACCAATTGCAGCAGGTCCGTACCACATAAAGTCATCATGCCAGTAGTTCTCTAGATCCATTGAATCAAGGCGCTTACCGTCAAATCGGCCCAAGCAAGCCAACATGTCTAGCACTAGCTTTTGGCTTTTCTCACTCTCTTCCGCTGCGATGCTGCCTGTCTGTATTCCGTCTTGAGTCGCGGGGGCAGGGACTAATCCAGCATGGCCTAGACTTTTGCGTAACGGATTCACGCCAGCTTGGTTCATTGCATCGATAAAATCAGGGATTAGATAGGACTCAGTAATTTGACCATCTTGGGTGCAAACCATTTCGGTGTAGCGCAAGTAGAGTGTTTTTCCTGTTGCCGGGATGCCAAATAACGGTTTTGCAAATGTGCCGACAAAGTAGCCGGTAGAGTTTACCCAAGTACGGCCTTCGTATTCACCTTGCATAATGATTGAAGGGCGTCGTTCAACATCAGGTAGCGAGTTTATTAGCGGTAATAGAAACGCTTGCTCAGTCGCATCGACACCAGATACGTCGTTGATCGGGTGAGCGACACACCATTTAACGTCAGCATTTAGCATCTCTTGAACTACTTGAGTCCGTTCGGATGAGTGAGCGTTAAAATAGGTTCTGTAGAAATTTTCTATCAAGCTGTTCAACATAATACTTCCTTATATAGTTAACCGATTTGGATGAGAATCTGTTTCCAGACAGCACTTTCATCAAGTAGCGTAAACTCTCTGCGTAGACCCCAAGGTCCAAACTCTGCATGGCTGATTCCCATGATGTAAACGTCTTTTCCTGTAGGCTTTCCAAACATGCCGTAGCCTTCATGCTTACCTTGGAGCGACCAACGAATAGCCGCACGTGGTGACATCATTTCGTCATTACGGCCGATACGGTGGTGAATTTTGAACTCCGCGTTTGGAAATGAAGAGCGCAGTGACATCCAAAACTGGTCGATCTCGTTATGAGATAGTGCAGTTTGACCACCCGTGTATTCACCGATACAAGCTCGGTCATATTCTTTTGGGATTACTGAGAACTCAGCGCTCATTACACGGCGCAGTATGTCTTCATAGCGCTGACCGTATTCATTGTCGTTACCTACACCAAGATAAGGGCCTTGTGTGTCGACTTGGGGAGTGAAAGGGAACGGGCATTGCTCAACGCCACCTTCCATTTCGATTTGTTGATGGGCGTACTCTTCTGACGTCATACCCAGTTGGTTTGCAATTGCAGCGATGTCTCGGATCATCCACTCGTCATCAATTTGGTTATCGATGGCATGGCAGTCTGCGATAATTCGAAACTTAAGTGTTTTATTCGTGGCTTTACCAAACACACCGTCATTCGTATGAGTGGCTGTTGAAATGATTCGATGTGATGAAAGCATGCCTTGCTCAGGAGTCCCTGACCAAATAACGTCTTCACCCAATAAGGTACGGTTCGGGAATTCGGCTAGTGTGCCCATGGTAGCGCTGATGACCTGCTCGTTTCCCTTGGTGATGGAGAGTGGGGTACGGACGATAATGTCAGGTGAGTAATAGTTATGTAGGGTACTCAGACCTCGATCTTCCCAAATTTCTTTAGTGATACCTAATATATAATCTGGAAAATCTTGCCATTTAGAATCAAAGCCAACCATAGCCATTAATCACCTCCTGATGCGTCATAAAATTAGTTGTTGGATTGTTTTTGGTTACGTATCCAATATTGCCTTTTGTTATCGACGTGTCAATGAGGTGTTTTGTATATGTTTCTTTATTGTGGGTTTGATCTGTTTTTTAACAACTCTCCAAATATGGTTCTCAGTAAGATAATTGAGTGATGGTTCCATATTTATCGAGTGTATATGAACAAGATGATTAGGTTTAAACGTAGTGTTCGCCCATATAACCTGTTGTATTTATGGGTTTTGTTGTGGGTTTGGTGAGGTGGGTATTAAATCAGAGAATGCTCTGTGACGATTTGTTATATCGAAATCATGACGAGAGAAGATTTAGAGTAATGATTCTTATACGATGGAGTTTTACTCAGATTGTTAATTTTTTGTTTGTATCTGTTTAATTAAGAATGGATTCGCATGCAACGATAAATTTGGGAATGGTTGGATTGAAAAAGCCACTCAAAGATGAATATTGAGTGGCTTTGTTGATGGGTACGCTTAAGACAATAACTCTGGAAGATACAGTGAGATCGCTGGAATAAAGGTAATGATCATCAAGGCGACGAGCATGGCACCAATCCAGCCTAGAATCTCTCGAGATAAGGATTCAATCGGCACGTTGCCCACTTGGCTAGCCATAAATAAGTTGGCGCCGAGTGGGGGAGTAACAAACCCGATGGCTAGGTTCACGATCATCACGATTCCGAAGTGAATTGGGTCCATTCCTAATGCGGTCACGATAGGCAGCAGGATTGGAGTCAAGATAACAATCGCCGCTAATGTCTCCATGAATGTACCGACGATTAGTAGTAATGCGGTGATACATAGCAAGATGAGCAGTTTGTTTTCCGTAATAGAGAGAATGAACTGCGCGATCTCCGTTGGCAGGCGTTCAAGCGTTAGGATTCGACCAAAGGTGACCGAAGCGCCCACAATCACAAGTACGGCACCTACCAATAACGAAGATTCTAAAATGATCTTCACGACCTTTTTGTAATCCAGTTCTTTGTAGACAAACATGCCGAAAAACAAGCCGTATAACACACCAATCGCAGCAGATTCAGTTGGCGTGAATATACCAGAGTAGATACCACCAAGAATGATTACGGGTAATAGCATTGCCCAAATTGCTTCTTTGAGTGCTGCCAGTCGCTCAGGCCATGTTGCTTTCTTATCGTTACCTTTGTAGCCGCGAATTTTAGATACGATCAAGCAATAACCGATAAGAACCAAGCCAACTACAAGTCCAGGTACGATACCCGCCATGAACATTTTGGTTACTGAGACTTCGGCAGTAATGGCGTACACGATCATCACAACAGACGGTGGAATAATTACCCCGATACCGCCAGAAGAAGCGATCAGTGCACCGGCAAAGCTTCGGTCGTAGCCTTTTTTAACCATAGACGGGATCATGGTTAAGCCAATCGCTGCGACGGTGGCTGAACCAGTACCAGAGATTGAGGCAAAGAACATACATGCAACGATCGCCACAATCCCTAAGCCACCAGTGAAGTGTCCAAAGAAGACTTCAGCAACATGCAAAAGGCGTTTTGATATACCGCCTTGGCTCATTAGGTTACCGGCCAATGTGAAGAGTACAACAGCCAATAAAGGGAAAGAGTCTAGGCCTGTCACCAAGCCCTGTACTAAAAACTCAACGTTTAAAAAAGGCAAACTCAATATAGCGAGCATGCTGGCGCCAGCTAGGGCAATACCAACGGGAACGCCAATAAGAAGCAGTAATCCGAAACTACCAAATAACAAAGCAGAGGTCATAAGCTTAGCTCCAACAAACGGTTAGATGTGCGGTGTTTTGCCTTCAAATGGCGGTAACGGTGTTGCGTGAGTCGAACCGGTTTTGGTGAATAAGCAATGACTGAGATACGTTTGTTGATGCTGACTACCAAGCGTATGGAACTTAATACCGCACACACCAGAACAGATGCATACAAGCAAGCAATAGGGATTTCCATCGCTGGAGCGATTTGACCCAGTTTCAAGCTTCGACCAATCACTTTGAAGCCAAACCAAGCTACGGTGCAGCTGAAGGCAAGGTAGATAAGATCAGAGAGAATCAAACTGTAGTGAGTTAGATTTCCAGGTAGTTTGTCGATGAACAGACGAATACGAATATGTCGGTCATCGCGAATGCAATAGCTGATGCTCAAGTACATCGCCCAAACGAAAAGGTAGCGGGCGAGTTCTTCAGCCCAAGCGATTGAGGCATCGAATAGACGCAATGCTATCTGTAAACAGAGTAGAGCAGTCATCAGCGAGATAGAAAGTACGATCAGTGTTGGTTCGAAGTATCGGTCGAACAGGCGAAACCATTTCATACGTAACTCCAAAGAGTGTTGAAAAGGGCATTGAATGCCAATGAATACACGACAGCTCAGACCTAGAACACCGTTTATAGAATGCCCTGAGATCTGAGGTAACGATTGTTAGATCGTTAAAACGGTTTGTCGGTAAAAGGTGATAGATGACAAAGGTACGAACTACAGATGTTCGATCTCTGTAATCACGCTGTCGAATAGCGCTTCACCGGTTTTACTGCGCAGTTCTTGGTAAACCGCTGCATTCATTTTCTCTTTCATCTGAGCACGAACGTCGGTAGGTACGACGTTCACTGTCATACCTTTCGCTTCAAGTTCTTTAATGACTTCTTGGTTCTGCTTTGCCGCGAGGTCACGCTGTACAGCGATGGTTTCTTGGCTCACTTCATTGATAAGAGTTTGTTGATCGCTCGGTAGAGAATCCCAGAACTCTTTATTCATGAACAACACGTAGTTGGTGTAGATGTGATTGGTGAGTGACAGGTACTCTTGAGCTTCGTAAAAACGCTCTGCATAGATGGAGTAAACCGCACTTTCTTGTGAATTGATTAAGCCTTGCTGTAGTGAAGTGAAGATCTCACCCCAAGAGAGTGGTGTAGGCGCTGTGCCGACTGATTTCCAAGCACTGATTTGTGTTGGGTTTGACGCTGAACGAATTTTTAAACTATTAAGATCTTCAATACTTTCGATAGGTTGCTTATTGTTGGTGATGCTACGGAAACCTACCTCCATGAAACCTAAGCCGTGGAAGCCTTTTGATTCCATTGACGTAAGAAGTGGTTTGCCGATCTTGTCGCTGTCCAATGCCTTGTGTGCTTGTGCTTCATCTTCAAATAGGTAGAAAACATCAAGTACGTTGAACTCAGGTACGTAAGGTGACAGCAACACCGATGCACCAAAGGTCATCTGTAAGTTGCCTTGCTGGACAAGCTCTGTGGTTTCACGAACATCACCGAGCTGTCGAGCTGGGTAGATCTCCACTTCAAGTTCGCCATTAGAGCGAGCTTCAAGTTCTTTTTCAAAGTGCAGCATCGCTTTATGTACGGGTGAAGTTTCTTGGCTATCGTGAGCAAGACGAATCACATTGCTTGCAAACGTATTCATGCTAGATAGGGTTAAGCCGAGGGCAGTTATCGAGGTAAAGATTGCGCGTTTCATTGTTCTTCCTTTTTCATCACATGACTTTTTATGTGCATTCATTAGAGTCATGTTGGTCAGTGGGTTTTTATTCCGCACTTCATATCCTTATTTTGCATACGAATCCAAAATATAAACACACAACTAACAAGTCAATAACAAATCCATGAAAGTGATAAAGAAGTTAATTCGAATAGACGAAATTTTAGGCGAGGTCACAGAAAGAAGCCCTAATATGATATTAGGGCTTCTACTCTAAATTAAATGACGTTTTGTTTATGGGAAAACAGCGGATTTAATAAGTTGGAGATGGGACTAAGTTGGCTAAACCTTTTATGAACTTAGTGATGTACTGCCTCGTTCCACTATAATTCCGGGTTCCAATAGGTAAGCCCCTTTGGCATCGGTATTTTCATTGATACGTTGCATCAAATCTCCCACAGCACTCTGTACTATCTTGTCTACTGGTTGCGCAATAGTCGTAAGATCGTAACTCGGCCATGCGGCCATTGGGATATCATCCACGCCCATGACGGCAAAGTCTTTCGGGATATGGCAACCAAGTTTTCGCAGGCCGTCCATGACACCCATGGCAAGGATATCATTGGCACAGAACACGGCGTCAGGTTTTGATGTGTGTTCCATTAGCTCTTTTGCTGCCTCTAATCCAGCTTCAAAACTGTATTTTGCATTGATGAAGATAGGGGAAGCTGCTTCACGTGTTTTTACGGTTTCAGAGAAGCCCAACCAACGCTTGTCACTGGTCATGGAGCCCGCGTCACCACTGACATAAGCCAGCTGTTTGTAGCCTTTATCAAGTAAATAATCTGCTGCTTGCGTGCCAGCTTGCTGGTTGTCTAGGCCAGCGCTGTTCGCATTGACACCTTCGGTATATCGGTTGATGAGGCTTAAGTGAACACCAAACTTTTCACATTGTGCAAACGCACGAGAGGTCAGGCGGCTGGTGGCGATGATCAAGCCATCAACCTGATATTCAATTGCTCGTGAAATGGCGAGATCCAAGTCGTCTTTGTCGATAGGGCAAAGGACAACTTGACCGCCGCGCTTTTGAATTTCCATCGCGAGTGCACGAGATTGCAAGTCGTACATTGGGTTTGATTCGCTATCAAGTGCGATAGCCACTAACCCTGAACGATTGGAAATAAGGCTGCGGGCGATCGCATTTGGCGTGTAGCCAAGCTTGGTCGCGGCATCCATAACCATTTTACGCTTCTTCTCACTAATGCTCGCTGTCGGACTGAATGCCCGAGAAACAGTAGACTGAGAAACGCCAAGCATTTTGGCAACATCAATAGAGGTAACTTTCGCTTTTATGGTGAATCTCCTTATATCGCGATAAATCCAAGCGCCACCTTGATAAGGTCAACAGACCCTAATGAGCAAGGTTTGATAATTACAATACGTGTAACATTTGAAATCACAAAGAAAATTTATGATTTCATGACGGCTTGCTCATTTCGAAAGCCATCAATGATCATTTTGTGTTCAGAACCGACGCAAAAGAAGTTAACGCCGAGCTCTTTCCAGTGACGAGCTGCTTGAGCATTCGCGACAAACATTCCCACAGGCTTGTTAACCTGTTGAGCTGCTTTGATTATTTTTATACTCGCTTCTCGCACGCATTCATCATTCACACTTTCAGCACCGTAAGACACGGCCAAATCTACTTGCCCAATGAACAGGGCATCAACGCCTTCCACTTTTGCGATTGATTCAGCATTTACCACACCTTCTGGGTCTTCAATTTGTGCAATGACAACTGTGTCGTTTTTGCTGTCTTTCAAGTGACTTGCCATTGGTTTGGTTGCGTATTTTGCTGCGCGGCTTGAGCCTGCATAGCCTCGGCCACCTTCACCATAATGGGACATTTTCACCAGTTTTTCTGCTTGCTCGGCGCTGCATACGTGAGGGATCTGGATTCCTGTCGCACCGCAATCTAACGCATTCAAAATGGTCGATGGCTGGCTATCTTGAACTCGAACTACGCAAGGGAGTTGATTCGCGCGCGCAGCAAGAATACAGCTATCCAGTGTCGATCTATCAAAAGGGGCGTGTTCCGCGTCTAGCACAATGAAAGGGAGTTCCGCCAACGCAAGCACTTCAATGATGTGTGGGTGAGGGGTTTTAACAAAAGTTCCAAGTAGCTCGGTGTTGCTTAGTGTGTTCTTAAAGTTATCCATTACTTTCTATTCTCCATTACTTTTTTGTTCGCTTTTGCAAAGGTATGCAAAACTTAACATGTGTTGTTGTAAAAAAAGAGTAAAAACAATGTGATCAATGCAACATAAATTGATTGTATTTTAATCCATTAGGTATCGTATCTGACCGTCTTGAAATGATTTTTATCTTTAAAACAATGAGTTGCATTTAATTTTTTAAGTCGAGAAATGAATTTGCCAAGTGTTAAAAAAATGTTTATGTTTGTTTTGCATTCGTATCCAAAAATATACAAAACAAAAAATAAACTCTGTTAAAACTACACATAAGCAAACACTAGGCATACGCCACAAGGAGAATTAAGCATGGCTCGCATTCTAAAACACGGCATCACTGAAGAAGCATCAGCATCAAACAACGCGCAAGTACGTCAAACGGTTGAGAACATTCTTTCTGACATCGAAAAGAAAGGTGACAGTGCAGTACGTGAGCTTTCAGAAAAATTTGATAACTGGTCTCCGGAGCAGTTTCGCTTAACAGATGACCAAATTCAGGCATGTGTGGACGCATTGGACGAATCTACTAAGCACGACATTGAATTTGCACAAACGCAAGTTCGCAACTTCGCTCAGATTCAACGTGACTCAATGCATGATGTAGAAGTAGAAACCATGCCAGGTGTTGTACTGGGCCACAAAAACGTGCCAGTAAACAGTGTTGGTTGTTACATCCCAGGTGGTAAGTACCCATTGGTTGCATCAGCGCACATGAGTGTTCTTACTGCGAAAGTGGCTGGCGTGAAGCGTGTTATTGCTTGTGCTCCTCCTTTTAATGGCCAACCAAATGTGGCGATTGTTGCTGCAATGGCGATGGCGGGGGCGGATGAGATTTACTGTTTTGGTGGCGTACAAGCGGTGGGTGCGATGGCGCTTGGTACAGAAACGATTGCTCCAGTAGATATGATCGTTGGCCCGGGTAACGCATTTGTTGCAGAGGCAAAACGTCAGCTGTTTGGTCGTGTTGGTATTGATTTGTTTGCTGGCCCAACAGAGACGCTTGTGATTGCAGACGAAGAGGGATGTGATCCTGAATTAGCCGCAGCGGACTTACTTGGTCAAGCAGAGCACGGTTACAACTCTCCAGCGGTACTGCTAACCAATAGCAAAACTTTTGCAGAAGAGACAGTAAAAGAAATTGAACGTCAGCTAACGATTCTTCCTACTGCTGAAGTAGCTGGTAAGGCTTGGGAAAACTACGGTCAGGTTATTGTATGTGATAGCTACGAAGAGATGGTTGAAGTAGCTGATGATATTGCGTCTGAACACGTACAAGTAATGACAAAAGATCCTAAGTACTTCCTAGATAACATGACTAACTACGGCGCGTTGTTCTTAGGTCGTGAGACAAATGTTTCTTACGGCGACAAATGTATCGGTACTAACCATACACTTCCAACAAACAAAGCTGCACGCTACACCGGTGGTCTGTGGGTTGGTAAATTCATTAAAACATGTACTTACCAGCGCGTAACTGAAGCGGCTTCGCTAAAAGTCGGTGAGTACTGTTCACGTCTATGTGCACTAGAAGGCTTCGCTGGCCACAAAGAGCAAGCAGACATTCGTGTTCGTCGCTACAAAGAAAAATCGGTAGAGGCATAACATGACAAAACTCGCCTTAGTTACAGGCGGCAGTGGCGGCATCGGTGCCGCCATATGTCACAAATTAGCGCAATCTGGCTATCGCGTTGTGTTTACCTACAACAGTAATGAGGTTGCAGCTCAACAGATCTTGGACAGCTTACAAGGTTCAGGTCATGCCATGTATCAACTTAATGTTGAAGACAGCTCTGCGATTGGCGCTTTGGCTGAACAAGTTAAAGAATCGTCGGATTCAGTAGACTTGCTAGTCAACTGTGCTGGTATGACAAAGTTTGTCGCGCACAGTGATTTAGAGTCCTTAAGCGACGATCTGATAGACAAGATCTTCCGCGTCAATGTTCGCGCTCCATTTGCGATGGTTCGCGCGTTTGAGCCTTTACTTCGTAGCGCTAAAGGTTGCGTCGTAAACATTACCTCGATTGCAGCGCAAACCGCAATGGGTAGCAACGTGGCGTACTGTGCGAGTAAGTCGGCGGTTGAAAACATGACGCGCTCATTAGGCCGTGCTTTATCTCCAGATATCCGAGTGCTCGCTGTAGCACCTGGCTTAGTGGATACCGAATTTGTCAAAGGGTTAGATGATGAATGGCGTAACGCACAAGAGCAGTCGACTCCGCTTAAACGATTAGCGAGTGACGAAGAGGTTGCCAACGCCGTTTATGCAGCCGCTGATCTACTAACATTTTCAACCGGAACTACCATCGCCGTCGATGGTGGAAGACCGCTAGGTTAGGTAAGAAGGAATTTAGAATGACCCTACAAAATAAAATAAATAACAATCTCGTTCGTTACATGGAGCTTATCCCCGGAACGAGTGCTTTCATTGATGCACGTACGCCAGGAAGCGATCTAAAAGACAACTTCTGCATCATTGGTGCTGGTGTCGCTGAAAGCAGCCGCCAACATGTTCATATCCGTGAAACTGCTGGTTTTAACATTGGTGCAGCTGGTCAGCCTCCAGGGATCAAGAACTCTCTGCACTCTCACCATACTGCTGAGCTATTCGTCGTCTTCAAAGGTCAGTTTAGATTCTATTGGGGTAACGAAGGTGAACACGAAGCAGTGTTGTCGCACGGCGATGTTATCTCGATTCCTACTAACCTATTCCGTGGCTTTGAGGTTGTAGGGCGTGATTACGGCTTTATGTACTCCGTGTTAGGTGGTGATAACTCTGGCGGTGGCGTGGTTTGGCACCCTAGCGTGATTACAGACAGCCAAGGCTATGGTTTATACCTAAAAGCAGACGGCACATTGGTTGATACGATTGACGGCGATGCAGTGCCAAATCAATCTGATCTGATGCCACTGTTATCGGAAGAAGAGCTGAGCAAGTTCGATACGTATACGGCTGAGCAGATGATGCCTTTCGTCGCATTGAAAAAGGATTACCGAGAAATCTCAGGTGATTTTGACAAGCCTGGCGTTAAACAGTTTGCATTAACGGGTCACCCATCTGCGAGCTACGACTTCCAAGTTAAAAGCGTTGATGACGTGAGTATCATGGCGTACGAGTTAACGGAAGGTGCGAGCATCCCTGTTCATCAACGTGACGAAAAGCAGGTGTTGATTAACTTCGAAGGCGATACATTATTAAACATCGTTCAAGACGGCGAGCAAGCGCAAGTCGTCCTGACCACTGGCGACGTATTTAGTGTACCCGCAGGCGCATCGTACAGCCTTGAGAACCTAAGAGGCACCAGCTTCACTTACGTGGTATTGGGTTCTGACCAACCACAAACACTGCAGGACAATTAATGATGAAACCAGAAGTACCACTGCTATGGTTACCTGGTTTGTTATGTGATGAAGCGTTGTTTCAAGACGTCAATAAAGAGCTGCCCGATTGGGTGGCTCCTTTTACTTGTGACTTGGGAGCCGACACATCCATGCAAGCCTTGGCGAGTAAAGTGCTAGATAACGCCCCGGAAAGTTTCGTGCTTGGCGGCTTATCTATGGGCGGCATTCTCGCATTTGAAGTCTTTCGACAAGCGCCACAACGTGTGAAAGGCTTGATCTTAATGGACACCAATTCTGCAGATGAAAAGCCAGAAGTGTCAGAGAAGAGAAACGCCTTGGTTGATAAAGCTAAATCAGGGGAGTTTGAGTCAATAACGCCTGATATCTTGATGCCAGTGCTTATTCATCCTAATCAACTAGCGAATCAAGAGCTGACTCAAAGAATCACGCAAATGGCGAACAATATCGGCGTTGAAAAGTTTGAGGCTCACGCTCAAGCATTGGCGACTCGCCCTGACGCGAGACCGCTGCTGGCCGACATTCAAGTTCCTACATTAATCATTACTGGGAAAGATGACCTGTTATGTCCAATCGACAATCACCTGCTAATGGCAAAACACATCAAGCAGGTATCGCTTCACGTGATTCCTGATTGTGGGCATTTATCGACAATGGAGCAGCCTAAGATTGTTGCGCAGCATATTCGTAATTGGTTTGAGACCAGTCAGCTGTAATTTTTAATAGTGATCTGCCGAAGTCGCTTTTCATGTCGAGTATGCAATATAAAGTGCAGTGCGCTTTATATTGCCCTTGTCACTGCACTAGTACTGCACTTGCCACTTTACTTCAGCATTAAAAGCCATTGCTAATCTATAAGCTGCTTTCTATCTGTTTCGCCACAAATTCTACGAACCTATCTCTGAGTGGGTTTTCACTCTCTCCATTCCATATCAATCCGATAGGCCAAGTGGCGTGCTCACCTTGTAACGCAATGAACTCAACATTGGTATTGCTAATGTACTGCGCGCTGCTAGGTACAATGGTGAAACCGATATTGGCCGATACTAATGCTAGCAGGGTAAGAATGTCATTGGCTTCTTGTGTCTTGGATAGGTAGATATTATTGGCGATGCAATATTGCTGGATTTGCTTGTCTAGTCCAGGGCCACGATGTTGGGTGAGCTTTAGATAAGGCCACTTCGCTAACTCAGAGATAACTTGATCTTTATTTGCCGCTTGCTTGAGAAGATCTTTGTGAATGGCTATTACAAGCGAATCATTGAACAGCGTTAAGCTCTCTAAATTAGACGAACTGGGTATTCGATTGAAGCTGATATCGAGATCATGGCTCAACAGCTCGTCTGTTTGCTGCTTTGAGGGTGTGTCATTCAAGGTGATGTGAACGTCTGGGTACTGTTGTTTATAAGCGGCAATCAGCTTAGGCGCTTCGTGATAAGTAGATACGCCAAAACCAATGTTCAAATGTCCCTGAGTTCCATTCACCACAGAACCTGAAAGCTGCTCAAACGCTTGCATTGAATGAACTAAGTGTTGAGCTTCAGGTAGCAAGGTTTTGCCTGCGTGCGTTAGCTCTGCGCCGTTCCTGCCGCGAGAAAACAGACTCGTTCCTATATTGGATTCAAGTCGTTGAATCTTTTTGGTGAGTGCCGATTGAGTGATGTAAAGCTGCTCTGATGCCAAGCGATAATTGCCCGACTTAGCTAACTGACAAAACGCCTTCAGTAAATCAAATTCCATTCCAAATGCTCATTGAAGTGTGAATATCTTTCATTATATGGAATTGAATGGATTTTTTATACTGAGTTCATACCAAATAAGATAAAGCGGAATTTGAGGGCGAATCATGAAAAGAGACATCAAAGTAGCGTCGGTTCAGTTTAACCATCATGCAGGCGATAAGACATATAACTTGTCGGTGATTGAGCAATACGTTCAACAAGCTGCCGATAGCGGTGTGGAGATCATCAGTTTCCCAGAGATGTGCATCACAGGATATTGGCATGTGTCTGAATTATCGCGAGACGAAATCGAAGCACTAGCGGAACCTGTACCGAATGGCGAGTCGACTCAAAGACTCGTTTCGCTAGCAACACAATTTGGCATGAGCGTTGGTGCCGGTTTGATAGAGCAGGGCATCGATGGCGAGTTATACAACACCTATGTATTTGCCATGCCCAATGGCGAGGTACAGAAGCACCGAAAACTGCACACCTTCGTTAGCCCACATATGAGCAGCGGCGACCAATACACGGTGTTCGATACACCTCATGGCTGCAAAGTGGGTATCTTAATTTGTTGGGATAACAACTTGGTTGAGAATGTACGAATCACCGCGTTGAAAGGCGCCGATATTCTGATTGCACCGCATCAGACGGGCGGTTGCCAATCACGTAGCCCAAATGCCATGAAACGAATCGACCCGGAGTTATGGTTTAACCGAGATGAAAACCCGGAAGCGATTCGCGCTGAAATGCAGGGTAAGAATGGCCGTGAATGGCTAATGCGTTGGTTACCGGCAAGAGCGCACGACAACGGCATGTTTGTGGTGTTTAGTAATGGCGTTGGTGTGGATATGGATGAAGTTAGAACAGGCAATGCGATGATCCTAAGCCCTTATGGAGAAATTATTACAGAGACAGACAGCGTTGATAACGACATGGTAATTGCAGAGCTAAAAGCCGAAGAGTTAGAGATGTGTACCGGAAGGCGTTGGATTCGTGGTCGTAAACCGGAGTTATATCATTCACTAACACAACCGCTAGGTCATGAACTTGACCCGCACCAAGCCCGTTTTGCAGAGAAGTAATGTTGTAAGTGCTGCTGAAAAAGGATGTATTAGGAACGGTTAAAAGGGTGGGGAAGTTGAAAGAGAAGTAAGGGTTCCTGATGTAGTCTACCCACTTAAACGGTTTTTAAGTGGGTAGACTATTTACACACTAAGCATCTAGTACCAGCATCTAAGCTCTATTCTCAGTGACGAGTGCGAGAAGACGTTAATTCTGATGCACGAAGCTGAGCGACGGCTTTTGCCAGTTCCAACTGAGCTTGTGCAAAGTTGATGTCGACATTGCCCTTGTTGATGTTCTCTAGGGCAGCGTATTTCGCTTCTTCTGCACGAGCGCGGTCAATGTCTTTACCATGCAAGGCCGTATCGGCTAACACGGTGACCACATCCGGTTGTACTTCGACCATACCACCAGAGATGTACAGCACTTGCTCCTCGGCTTTTAGGTCGGTGACGAACACAGACACACCCGGCTTTATCTTGCTCAGAAGAGGGGAGTGACCGGGGCGGATCCCCAGCTCACCGTCTGCTCCAGAAATAGCTAGGGCATGTGCCGGCCCTGAAAACAGTGTACCTTCCGCACTTACGATATTAAGTTGAAATGTATTGTCTGTAACTCCAATAGCCATGATGCACCTACCTTTTAGAGTGATTTCGCTTTGTTAAGCACTTCGTCGATAGAGCCACAGTACAAGAATGCTTGCTCTGGGATGTCGTCATATTCGCCGTTTAGAAGGCCTTTAAAGCCTCGTAGCGTTTCGCTTAGCGGTACAAACACACCTTTCTGACCAGTAAATACTTCTGCTACGTGGTAAGGCTGAGTTAAGAAACGTTCAATCTTACGAGCGCGAGACACGATCTGTTTATCTTCCGTTGAAAGCTCATCCATACCAAGAATCGCGATGATGTCTTTAAGTTCTTTATAACGTTGCAGCGTGGTTTGAACCGTTTGTGCAATGTCGTAGTGCTCTTGACCAACCACGAGAGGATCCAGTTGACGAGAGGTCGAATCCAATGGGTCAATCGCAGGGTATAGACCCAAAGCCGCGATGTTACGAGACAGTACAACGGTCGCATCTAAGTGAGCAAAGGTTGTTGCTGGCGATGGATCCGTCAAGTCATCCGCTGGTACGTATACCGCTTGAATAGACGTGATAGAACCTTGTCGGGTTGATGTGATACGTTCTTGTAGAACACCCATCTCTTCGGCAAGTGTTGGTTGGTAACCTACGGCTGACGGCATACGACCTAACAGTGCAGATACCTCTGTTCCCGCAAGTGTGTAACGATAGATGTTATCAATGAACAAGAGTACGTCACGACCTTCATCACGGAAGCGTTCAGCCATAGTAAGGCCAGTCAGTGCAACACGTAGACGGTTTCCTGGTGGCTCGTTCATTTGACCGTAAACCATGGCAACCTTGTCTAGTACGCCAGCTTCTTTCATCTCGTAGTAGAAATCGTTACCTTCACGAGTACGTTCACCAACACCGGTAAATACAGAAAGACCTGAGTGAGCTTTGGCGATGTTGTTGATAAGCTCCATCATGTTGACGGTTTTACCTACACCCGCACCACCGAACAGACCGATTTTACCACCCTTAGCGAACGGACAAATAAGGTCGATAACCTTAACACCTGTCTCTAGAAGCTCTGTGCTGTTGGCTTGTTCTTCATAAGAGGGTGCTTCACGGTGAATTTCGTAGCTCTCTTTCTGGCCGATCTCACCGCACTCATCGATAGGTTGACCAAGCACGTTCATGATACGGCCTAGTGTTTCTTCACCCACAGGGACGGTGATCGGAGAACCTGTATTTTCAACGGTTAAGCCGCGGCGTAAGCCATCAGACGTACCCATTGCAATACAACGAACGATGTTGCCGCCCAGTTGTTGCTGAACTTCCAATACTAGCGAGCTTGCTTCGTCGCTGGTTACTTTCAATGCATCATAAACGCGAGGGCTGTTGCCGCCGCTGAATTCGACGTCAACTACCGCGCCGATTACTTTAACTATTTTTCCAACACTCATCTCTAAATCCTCAAATTCTGTTCTGACCCACTCTTTGCTGCCCTTAGACAGCTTGAGCGCCTGAGACTATCTCGCTCAGTTCTTGGGTAATGGCAGCCTGTCTCGCTTTGTTGTACACCAACTGCAAATCATCAATCAGTTGGCCTGCGTTATCGGTTGCCGCTTTCATGGCTACCATTCGGGCTGCTTGCTCACAGGCAATGCTCTCTACGATGCCTTGGTACACTTGCGATTCAATGTATCGATGTAACAGCTCAGAGAGGATGTCTCTTGGCGCTTGTTCATAGATGTAGTCCCAACGACGTACTTTTCTTGCTTCACCATCAGCCTCTGTGTCAGAAGGGTGGGGTAGCAATTGCAAAGCCGTTGGTGCTTGAACCATGGTGTTGACGAACTGGTTGTAAACGAGAAATAAACTGTCGATCTTTTCTTCGTCGTAATGCTCCAGCATCGCATTTACTGTGCCTAAGATGTCTTCCAATTTAGGCGCGTCACCAAGGCCTGACGTTTGCGCGATAACATTGCCGCTGCGTTGGAAAAACGAGATAGCTTTCGAACCGATTAGGGTGGTTTCTACCTCAACACCCTTGGCCTGCCATTGCTCCATCTCTTCCAACACTTTCTTGAACAGGTTTGAGTTCAAGCCACCACATAAGCCTCTGTCAGACGAAATAATGATGTAAGCAACGCGTTTTGGTTCACGCTGTTGAAGATAGGGGTGTTGGTATTCCAGTGACCCCGATGCGACGTGAGAGATAACTTTGCGCATGTTCTCTGCATAGGGACGCGTTAACGTCATGTTGTCCTGAACCTTACGCATCTTACTTGCCGCAACCATCTCCATTGCACTGGTGATTTTCTGAGTGTTACTAACACTGCCTATCTTGGTGCGAATTTCTTTAGTATTTGCCATTATCTGCTCCTAATTTGTTTTGATTTCCAGCCAACAAACCGGAGCGTTTACCAAGCTTTCAACGCTACAAAGTCACCAAGCAGTTTTGCAAGTGCGCTGTCGATCTCATCGTTGTAGTCACCGTTAGCATTGATGGTGTCGAACAACTCTGGGTTCTGAGCTTGTGCGTACGCAATTAACTCTTCTTCGAAACGCGCCACTTTGTGCAGCTCAACGTCAGCCAAATAGCCTTTTTCTGCTGCGTAGATAACCGTTGCTTGCTCAGCGACAGACATCGGAGAGTATTGCTTTTGCTTCATCAATTCGGTAACGCGTTCACCATGGTCAAGCTGTTTACGTGTCATCTCATCTAGGTCAGAAGAGAACTGAGCGAACGCAGCTAGCTCACGGTATTGAGCCAATGAAGTACGGATACCACCTGATAATTTCTTGATGATCTTGCACTGTGCTGCACCACCCACGCGAGATACCGAGATACCTGGGTCAACAGCAGGGCGTAAGCCTGAGTTGAATAGTTGGGTTTGAAGGAAAACCTGACCATCAGTGATTGAGATTACGTTGGTTGGTACAAACGCAGACACGTCACCCGCTTGAGTTTCAATGATAGGCAGCGCGGTTAATGAGCCTGTTTGGCCTTTCACTTCACCGTTAGTGAACTTCTCTACATACTCTGCATTCACTCGTGCTGCACGTTCTAGAAGGCGTGAGTGAAGGTAAAATACGTCGCCAGGGAAGGCTTCACGACCTGGTGGGCGTTTCAATAGCAATGAAATTTGACGGTAAGCAACGGCTTGTTTTGATAGGTCATCGTAGATGATCAGTGCGTCTTCACCGCGGTCACGGAAGTATTCACCCATGGTGCAACCCGCATAAGGGGCTAGGTATTGAAGTGCGGCAGACTCTGATGCAGATGCCACAACAACGATGGTGTTTTTAAGTGCATCGTGGTCTTCAAGTTTACGAACCACGTTAGCGATGGTTGACGCTTTTTGGCCAATCGCAACGTAAACACATTTAATGCCAGAGTCTTTTTGGTTGATGATGGCATCGATAGCGAGCGCTGTTTTACCTGTCTGACGGTCACCGATGATAAGTTCACGTTGACCACGACCGATAGGTACCATGGTGTCTACCGCTTTGTAGCCCGTTTGAATTGGTTGATCGACTGACTTACGCTCGATTACACCCGGTGCAATCACTTCTACTGGGTCAAGACGGTCACAGCTTACTGGGCCTTTACCATCGATGGGTTCGCCTAGTGTGTTCACGACGCGACCAAGAAGCCCGTTACCTACCGGTACTTCCAAGATACGACCCGTACCTTTTACTTTCATACCTTCAGATAGGTCAGTGTAGGGGCCCATAACAACGGCGCCGACTGAGTGGGTATCTAGGTTAAGTGCGAGTGCATACTTGGCACCCGGTAGCTCAATCATCTCACCTTGCATCACATCCGCTAGGCCATTAATGGTGATGATACCGTCACGAACCGAAACGATGGTGCCTTCATTGCGAGCTTCGGTGCTCACATTAAATTTCGCGATGCGATTTTTGATTAGATCGCTGATTTCATTAGAATTTAATTGCATAATTGTTACCTATCTCGCGTGAAGCTGATTAGCTAATCGGTTAATTGATGTATTTAAAGAACCATCGATAACGGTTTCACCCGCTTTGATAACAATCCCGCCAACCAGCGTGTCATCAATAACCTGTTCCATTTCAACTTGACGCTCTAATTTCTTCTCAAGTGCAGCCGTTAGGGAGATAACCTGATCTTGTGTAAGCAATTCTGAACTGGTGACAGTGACAGGAATTACACGTTCATGTTCGTCCTTTAGGTCGCTGAACAAGTTAAACAGGTCTCTTATCACTGCAAGACGGCCATTCTCAGCCAAGACTCGAACGAGATTAATGACATGGTCATCAACGAGCCCTTGGCAAATGTGAATGAAGAGATTGGCCAGTTCTTCAGAGTCAGTGCGAGAACCTTCTGCTGAAGAGATCTGCTTAGCGATCGTTTCTTCTTCCGCTACCGTTACAAGAATCGACAGCATTGAGTGCCACTCTTGCAACTTGTTTTCACCTAAAGCAAAGTCGAACGATGCCTTGGCGTAGGGATGAGCAATATTGGTGTAATCTGACATATTGCCTCCGTTTAGAGTTCGCTAATCAATTGATCAACTAACGCTCGGTTCGTTTCAGAATCTAGGTTCTTGCTAATCAGTTTTTGTGCACTTTGAATAACAGCGTCTGCCATGTCCGCCTGAAGCTCACGACGTAACTTTTGACGTTCGCCTTCGAGTTCAGCTCTACCTTGTTCTAAGATGCGTGCCTTTTCTTGCTCGGCTTCTTCGTGAGCTAAGCTGATGATTTCGTTGCGGCGTTTTTTGCCTTGTTCAATCAGTTCAGTCACGTTTCTTTTTGCATCTTCGACGAGTTGTGCGCCATTCGATTTCGCTAGTTCTAGCTCTTTCGCAGCATTCTCTGAGTGGCGTAAACCATCAGCGATTTCTTTTTGGCGCTCGTCTAACATTGCGGTGAGAGGGGGCCATACATATTTCATGCACAGCCAAACAAAAATCACGAATGATATTGCTTGTCCAAACATGCTTGCATTTAAGTTCATACCTTCCTCGCTAAATCTTGATTATTTACAAATCGATCTTTTCAAAGCTTTTTATTAAGCCACGGCAAAGATGATGTATAGACCGATACCAACACCGATCATCGGTACAGCATCCACAAGGCCCATCATGATGAAGAATTGAGTACGAAGCATTGGAGTAAGATCCGGTTGACGAGCAACACCTTCAAGGTATTTACCTGCTAAGTTACCAATACCAGATGCCGCACCCGCTGCACCTAAACCGATCAGTAATGCACCTGCTACATATAAAACTGCGCTTACGATATCCATTTGTATCTCCGATAAATAATTTGTTAGTTAATTTTTTAGTTATTAATTAATGGTGTTCTTCTGTTGCCATTGCTAAATAAACAACGGTCAGTACCATAAATATAAATGCTTGTAAGAATACGATTAATATGTGGAATAAAGCCCATGGAACACTGAGTGCCCATTGCATCCACCATGGCATTAATGCAATAAGGATGAATATCATCTCGCCTGCATACATGTTTCCGAATAATCGTAAGCCTAGTGATATTGGTTTTGAAATTAATGTAATTAATTCAAGAACAAAGTTAACAGGATATAAAAGAGGGTTATCAAATGGCTGAGTAGTAAGCTCTTTGATAAAGCCTTTCAAACCTTTATTTTTTAACGTATAGGTTAACAGTAAAATAAACACACCGAGTGCCATCGACATTGGGATATTTACGTCCGCTGTCGGTAGGTCTCTAAAGTGTTCAAGGCCGATTACTCGAGTTAACCCTGGTATTAAATCAATAGGTAATAAATCAACCGCGTTCATTAACAACACCCAAACAAAAGTGGTTAATGCCAGTGGCCCTATTAATTTATCTTCCGCTTGAAAAATCTCTTTGACTAGGTTGTTAACAAAATCAAAGATGAGTTCGATAAAACATTGAAAACGACCTGGTACACCGCTGGTGCCTTTGGTCACGACATATCGAAATGCCCCAATGAACAGTAAACCTGTAATCCAAGATACCAACATCGAGTCAATGTTGAACGCCCAGAAACCATCACCTGTAGTTAAGAAGGTTAAGTGATGCTCTATGTATTCGTGAGCGGTAGTTACTTGATCCATACTACGCGTACTCCGATCTATTAGAGGCAGTAATAAATGGTGTTAAGAAGTACCCAATCATTGTGAAAATGTACGCGTATAATATTACTGGGTTATCCAATTTGAAAAACTGGAATGCCAATATAAACATTAAGAACGTATAAGTTATTTTCACGACACGACTCATTTGCATTAAGTCACGTAAACTATAATTAGGATTCTTACGCACCTTTAGGCTTGCATATATAAACCCAAACAGCGGAGGTAACATCGCAATTCCGATGCCCAAAGCTGAAGATTCCATATCTACTTTATTACCAAAAAACACTTCATATAAAACTACACCGATGGCTAATACTATTTGGCAGAGAACAACTCTTTTAGCGGCAACAAGGATGTCGCTACTTATCCCATTAAGCCTCATAATAAAACCTTATGTTAAACAGTGTAAGTTAATATAAAACACAGTTTAAATTTAACTTGTTACTACATTTCACTTGTTAATAACACTTGATTTGCTTTTAAGAAAAACCCTTGCTGGTTTTATATCTCCCTGACGAAATTAAACGGACATAAACTAATTCGCTATCGCTTCGACAAAATATAAATTACGCCTAAAATTATGTGATCAAAACGACAAATATCGACATCAATAATTCCATTTTTGAAAGATGTGTTTTTCATTTATGAAAGTAATAATTCAATAACTTTATTCATGAAAATTTTAGATGCTTTATTTTCAGTAAAAATAGATGTTTTTATAAAAATTTAAGACGTTAATTTGGCAAGTTAAGATCTTATCAATTAAGACTATTCAAACACTTAGCTTCATTTCTAAGTTAATTGTTTAACGCCATCCGACAAGGAGAGAAAGGCAGTTTTAGTCAGCGATACAGGCACTCGTTTGTTGATTGATTTATCTATACGGCGTTCTCTATCTGGAAGTGATTATTTTTAAAAATAGTTTGTCACGATGTCATTTTTGACGTCTTTCAGGCATTACGGAACGAATAAATCAGCGCTTAAGATGAATATTATGGGAGTAATTCAGCCCTAAACATGGATGTAAAGAGCTGAAGGGCTTGGAAAAGTCTGAAGGTTAGGGCAAAAAGCTCTGAATATAAGGTCAAATTGTTGGGATTAGAGGTGGAATTTCTTGATGTGTTCTTCTGTTAACGGGTCTGTCAGCGACTCTATCAACGGCTTTATAAGAAAGAGAACACAGTTACATTCCCTCTATTACTCTTCTTCATAGCTCAGATATTGAATACACAAATCGTGGAAGGCTTGAGCTTGTGGCGAAATTGTACGGTCGGACAATCTAAAGATACCGATCTGACGCTGTAACGGCGGGTCAATCAACGGAATCCACACTAAGCGAGTCTCATTGGTTGGGAAGGCCAGCTTTGGCAGAGTGGTTACGCCTATCCCAAGTTCTAATACAGAAAACAGCGAAGTGATGTTCTCCACGGAATAGAGCGCTTGTTCGCTAAGCATTCGTGCGGGTGTTGGGTCAAGTAGGGTACACGTCCCGTTGCGAATGAAGGGTTGTTTTAACAAAGTTTGCCATTCGATTCCCTCTAACTGAGAGGCGATAGGGTTGTCTCTGAGGCAGACCACACCAATAGGATCGGAGAGTAACGGCGTGAAATCGATGCTCTCTTCTTCTAAATGGGAGCTATTTCCGAGGGCAACATCCACTTCTCCAGAGAGTAATCTTGCTTCCACACCAGCCGCATTATCATCAATCAAACTCACTTCTACATTTGGGTACTGTTCACAAAAAGCCCCTAAAACACTAGGTATTAATTTTGCTGCTACCGATGGCACGCTCGCTATTCGAACTCTTCCTTGTTGTCCTGCCGCGGCTGCACGTAAGTCATTGTCTAATGCTTTGTAAACATTCAGAAACTGAATGATTTTTGGAAGGCATATTTCTCCGAAAGGAGTCAGTGTGGATTTGTTGCCTGTTTCAAACAGTGGTTGGCCGAGTATTTTTTCCAGCTCTTTTATCGATGTAGAAAGTGCCGCTTGCGAGCGATTTGCTCGGTGAGATGCTGCTCGAAATCCGCCTTCTTCGACCACTAAAACAAAATGTTTTAACTGTTGTAGCTTAATACTCATGGCACTGATCCTTCTCTAGCCCTTGCTATACCTTACTTTTTGAAAGGTGATAGATTTTATTTATCAAATGCACAAAATTTACCGTTAGATTTATCAGTCGTCAAGGTGCAGTATTTAACCATCTTGAAACATAGTTGTTACAAAGTTGGATGGAATCGTGAACGCACAAACTAAAAAACACCCAGTAAAAACCGCTCTTTTTGCTTCAAAAGCACCACTAGAGTGGGCAATCGTAAATAACGGCACTCTATACACCGCGCAGATTCCAATTGATGAAACGGGCGCAGTAGTAGAAGGCGGTATCGAAGCGCAAACGCGTCAGACTTTTAACAACCTTGTTCATACGTTGGAGTGTGCAGGCGAATCGATGGATTCTGTGCTGCAAGTTCTGATTTACGTGACAGACCGTGAATACCTAAAAACGGTAAACAGCGTATACGGAGAATACTTCAATGCACCTTATCCAAACCGTGCAGCGGTCGTCGTTGCAGGGTTAGCAAGAGAAGAGATGCTGGTCGAGTTCGTGGTTTATGCATCGGCGTCTCAACCTGAATAATTCGACTGTGAACTAAGGCTCTTTGCGGATCAAAACTCTTTTGAATTAAAGCGGTTTATTGATACAAGCGATCGGGTTCACTTTAGATACAAAATGTACGACTTATTTTAGCAATTAATTACCTGAATATTAACAGTTTATTAATTAACCAGATGGTTGCCAGACTCATCGCAACCTAACCGTTACAAGGACAGAATGATGACTCAATTACAGAATGTTCAAGCAGAAAACGCACTTTACATTGGCGGCGAATGGCAAGCGGGTGTAAGCACCGTAGCGAACATTAACCCATCAGATATTTCTGAAAACATCGGTAACTTTGCACAAGCAAGTGCGGAACAAGTTCAACAAGCGATTTCAGCGGCGAAGCACGCTCAACCAGAGTGGGAAAAAACGCCAATTGAACGCAAGCAAGCGGTTCTTCAAGCGATTGGTGATGAGCTGATTGCACGTTGTGATGAGCTAGGCACGCTTCTTTCTCGTGAAGAAGGTAAGCCTTTTGCGGAAGGTCGTGGTGAGATTTACCGTGCTGGTCAGTTCTTCCAATACTTCGCGGCTGAAGTGCTTCGTCAAATTGGCGACAACGCGGACTCAGTACGCCCAGGCGTTTCTGTTGAAGTGACTCGTGAAGCGGTAGGCGTTATCGGCATCATCTCTCCTTGGAACTTCCCGACAGCAACTGCTGCTTGGAAAATTGCTCCAGCGTTGGCTTTCGGTAACAGCGTTATCTGGAAACCAGCAAACCTAACACCAGCAAGTGCGGTTGCACTCACTGAGATCATCCACCGTCAAGGTATCCCTGCAGGTACGTTTAACCTTGTACTAGGTAGCGGTTCAACGGTAGGTGATGCACTGATCAACTCTAAAGAAGTGAACGGTGTGAGCTTTACCGGTTCTGTTGATACGGGTCGTAAGGTTGCTGCTGCTACCGCACCAAACTTCGTTCGTTGCCAACTGGAAATGGGCAGTAAGAACGCACTTGTTATCGCAGACGATGCTGATATCCAAACTGCGGTTGATGCAACGATTGCAGGTTCGTTCTCGGGTGCTGGTCAAAAATGTACAGCGTCTTCTCGCCTTGTGGTTATGGATAGCATTCACGACCAATACGTTGAAGCACTGATTAAGCGTATGAGTGAGCTGAAAGTAGGTCACGCACTGGAAGAGGGCGTGTTCATGGGTCCTGTTGTGGACGGAAACCAACTTGAAGCAAACCTAGGTTGGGTTGAGAAAGCACGTCAAAGCGGCGGTGAGCTGGCATTTGGTGGTGAACGCTTGAGCATGAAGCACGAAGGTTTCTACATGTCTCCAACGCTGTTCTTGAACACTAAAAACGATTGGGAAGTGAACCAAGAAGAAGTGTTCGCACCAATGGCAAGCGTGATTCGTGTCGCTGACTTAGAAGAAGCGATTGCGACAACTAACGATACTCGCTTCGGTCTAACGGGCGGCATCATTACCCAAAGCCTACGTACTAGCGCGATGTTCAAGCAACAAGCGCAAACAGGTTGTGTGATGGTCAACCTACCAACAGCAGGCACGGATTACCACGTACCGTTTGGTGGCCGTAAAGAGTCTAGCTTCGGTCCTCGTGAGCAAGGTCAATACGCGAAAGAGTTCTACACAGTGGTTAAGACGGCTTACCAGCGTCCTTACTAATCCACTTTTTATATAAGAATTGGATTGTTGGAGAATTAAGTCTCTAGCTATCCAGCTATCGAATTGGCCTGATTCACAGAGTCAGGCCAACATTCAAACCAAAGCAGCAAACGAACTTAGATAAGTGATTTAACCCATTTTTGAAAACATGTTATTTGAGCGTGTTTTCAAAACCGAGCTAGAACACTGAGCTTTCAATAGGAGTGGTTATGTACCAGCAACGGATTGTTATAGATGGATTGCAATACTGCAATTGGAACAGAGAATATTTCCAAACACTAAAGGCGAGCGGCATTACAGCAGTTCACGCTACCGCGGTTTACCACGAGACAGCTCGTGAAACCTTATCTCGCTTTGCAGAGTGGAACTTAAGATTCGAGCAGAACGCAGACCTTATCATGCCGATTCACTCAATGGCTGATGTAGAGACTGCAAAAGCGACTGGTAAAGTCGGTATTTTCCTTGGTGCTCAAAATTGTTCCCCAATCGACGATGAGATTGGTCTTATCGAAGTGATGCGTAAGCAAGGTCTTTTGATCATGCAACTGACGTACAACAACCAGAGCTTACTAGCGACAGGTTGCTACGAGAAGAACGACACAGGTATTACTCGCTTTGGTAAACAAGCCATCGAAGAGATGAACCGAGTGGGCATGATCATCGATATGTCTCACAGTGCCGAGCGCTCAACACTTGAAGCAATCGACTTGTCTTCTCGTCCTATTTGTATCAGCCATGCGAACCCAACGTTTGCTCATGATGCACTACGAAACAAATCAAACGATGTGATTAAAGCCCTAACCGCACGCGGCGGCTTAATCGGATTCAGCTTATACCCATTCCATTTACCAAACGGCAGCCAATGTACCTTGGAAGACTTCTGCCAGATGGTTGCGACTACGGCTGACATGGTCGGCGTAGAGCACCTCGGTATTGGTAGTGACCTATGCTTAAACCAACCTCAAGCCGTTCTTGAATGGATGAGAAATGGTCGTTGGTCTAAAGCAATGGACTACGGCGAAGGCTCTGCGAACAACTCAGGTTGGCCAGATGCATTGCCTTGGTTCTGTGGTAGTGCGGGTATGGAAAACATATATAACGGATTGATGCGTCATGGTTTCAGCGAGTCTGAAGCTGGGCAAGTCTTGGGAGAAAACTGGTTTAACTTCTTGAAAGATGGCCTAGAGCCTCAAAGCCAAAGTTAAGCTGCGCTTCTTACTAATAAGCATCTAATGAGCAGTCTTCTAAACACGTTCACTTAGCGAGTACTGCTTCAATCAAATTCACTATTCAAAAGGAACAACGGTCTATTTCGCAACGCGGTAACCCAAACATGGATTAGCCTGCCCAACACAAAAACAATAGGGCAGGTGTTAAATACACCCTTGTAGTCATCATTCAAATGACAGCTGCAAAGAAACCTCTGGAGTCAGAGTATGTCTGATTTAACCAATAGCGTGAAATCTTCTAGCTTAAATGCGGGTCAAACACACACAGCAAGCAACACAAACGAGTCTGAGTCTACGTCAGACAAATTAGGACTATCCAATCCAGCACTGTGGTACAGCGGCGGTTTTATCGCTCTGTTCGTGGCACTTGCTCTATTTGATGGCGAGCTGTTATCAAGCCTAGTAAATACGGGCTTTGCATGGTCTGTAAAAGTATTCGGTCCTTACTGGCAAATGCTTCTTCTTCTGACTTTTCTTATTGGTCTTGGCCTTGCGGCAGGGCGAACAGGCAAGGTTATCCTAGGTGGCATCGCTAAACCTGAAATGGACGGCTTCCGTTGGATGGCGATCATCTTCTGTACGCTACTGGCGGGTGGCGGTGTGTTTTGGGCAGCAGCAGAGCCTATCGCTCACTACGTTAGCCCACCACCATTGTACGGCGCACAAGAAAACGCACAGCAAGGCGCGGTGAATGCATTATCGCAATCCTTCATGCACTGGGGTTTCCTAGCATGGGCGATTGTGGGCAGCTTAACGTCTATCGTGGTTATGCACCTTCACTACGACAAAGGCTTACCGCTTAAACCCCGTATTCTGCTTTACCCAGTTTTAGGTGAACGAGCACTGAAAGGTCACACAGGCGCTCTGATTGATGCATGTTGTATTGTCGCAGTAGCGGCGGGTACCATTGGTCCTATCGGCTTCTTAGGCTTGCAAGTGAGCTACGCACTGAACGCACTGTTTGATATTCCAGATGGATTCACAACGCAGCTGATCATCATCCTGTTCGCTATCGTTCTATACACATTATCGGCATTAAGTGGTCTTAACCGCGGAATGCAAATGCTAAGCCGTTACAACGTAATTTTGGCAATGGCATTGATGGTATACATCCTGATCTTCGGCCCAACAAACTTCATCTTCAATGGCTACATTCAAGGTGTAGGCAGCATGATTGATAACTTCATCCCAATGGCGACTTACCGTGGTGACGAAGGTTGGTTGAGCTGGTGGACCGTATTCTTCTGGGGTTGGTTCCTAGGTTACGGCCCAATGATGGCAATCTTCATCGCTCGTATCTCACGTGGCCGTAGTATTCGCCAATTGGTATCAACCATTAGCCTGATTGCACCGTTTGTTACTTGCTTCTGGTTCACGATTGTTGGTGGCTCTGGCCTTGCGTTCGAAATCGCAGATCCAGGCAGCGTAAGTAAAGCGTTTGAAGGCTTTAACTTACCTGGCGCGCTACTGGCGGTAACGCAGCAGCTACCGTTGCCGATGCTTATATCTATCTTGTTCTTGATCTTAACCACGATCTTCATCGTAACGACCGGTGACTCAATGACTTATACCATCAGTGTAGTGATCAGTGGTGAGACAGAGCCAAATGCAATTATTCGTACCTTCTGGGGTGTAATGATGGGGGTAACAGCGTTAATTCTGATTTCCCTAGGTTCTGGCGGTATTTCAGCGCTGCAATCCTTCATTGTTATCACAGCGGTACCGGTGTCCTTAATCTTGCTGCCATCACTTTGGAATGCGCCTCAAATCGCAATCAAGATGGCAAAAGACCAAGGTTTATAAATAGACAGCACTTTAAAGATATTAACAAGCAACAAATCAGCCTTCGTAAGAAGGCTGACGCAAAACTCCGAAAGGAAGAGCAAAAACCGTACTGATGAAGATACATCGGACGGCAACTATTTAGGTGAAGAGACCTAGTCAGGACAAATAATAAGGGGCGAGTTCGCTTGCCTCAACAAACGTGAAAGCTAACCAACATACTGTCGCAACAATGCTTCAAATGACGGCAACGATCGGTTCTGAATGGCTAGCAAAACCCTTATAACTACAAAGGTGGTGAGCAAAATGGATGCACATCGTTCTACCTACACTGAATCAGCACTACGTGACGCAACGGTCGTCATGGCACCGGAAAGACTGGGTGCTATGCACCAAACACGCATCAGCTTCGTAAGAACTCTGATTCGTAAAATGGCGCAACAGCAATGGAAAGTGACTAAGCATGAGTGGCAACTAGACGCTCAAGGTTTTGGTCATGTTATCTATAAGCTAGAGACGCCAGAGCATGTTTATCATTTGGTTGTTTTCTGCGATGAGATTGCAGACGACGAACGAAATGACCGTGTAATTGCTGAAAAGTGGGACGTAACGTTTGCTCTTGTTCTTGGTGATGTTGATGTCACCCTACTTGAGAGACTTCGTGCGAATGTACCGCTACAAGAAGCAGGCCGTAACCCTAACAATGTGCTTGTTTTAGCACGTGCCAACAAAAGTGTACGTGTGTTTGAACATATTGTTAGTCACTTGGCTAAAGGTGTTCAACCAACGCCAAAAGAGCTAGCGGAAGTTGGCTACATCCTACGAACCACTGCGGTTTATGGTAATGGTAAATTTGGTATTGCTGACTTTAAAATCTTGGAAAAGAACCCAGATTTTAATCAGTCGTTCAGTGCTCAAATGTGTGCTGTTTATATGTTGCGTGAGTTCAGCCTAGATTGGGTTCATTACCTAGCGGAGCAACAAGGCGGTGAACAAGCGATTACCTTGCACAGAGGCTTACAACGCTACCTAGGTGTGGGTAATGCCACAGGTTTAGGCATGGCGCCATATCTGATTAACCACCCAAGTATTGTCGATCAATGGATGACAACCCGTGAACATGCATTAGCTGACGTGTTAGCTAATCACACGGATACGGCATTGATTGAGCCCCTACGTACATTAGTTAAAAAAGCGATTTGTCATTTAGAACAAGTCGTTACCATCAATGAAAACCAGCAAGAGCTGAACAAAGCCGCTGTGGATGAGTTGAAACACGCAGAGCAATCGCTAGAAGAGTCTGTCAGCCAATGTGATACATGGGCGCAGTTAGTTGAACAATCTAAGCACATGAGTATGGAAGCCCAAGAAATCCTTATCTCATGCTTGATGGAATTGTACCCAGAATTAGTGGACGCCCATCAAGAGCAAATGAATTGCAGCGAAACACTGTCGCTTCCAAGTGGTAAAAAGATTCAAGACCTTCTTGTTGTATTAGAAGAAAAGTACCGTTGGGCGATCACGACTGATTTTACCAAAGCAGAGAACAACTACTGGTTCTGGTATCGCTCTCAAGACAAAGAAGAGCCAAGGCTCGGAGTGCGAGGCGAGGAGCTAGGTGAAGAACGTGAACTGCCGTTGGATATAGGCCGTCAAGCTTACCGTTTATACCATGCTTTATTGCAATTCGCGCCAGAGCTTTCATTGGCTGAGTTCCTTGTCAAGCAGCCACAGCACCGTGCGATAGCTCGTCGTGTGTGGACGCTAGGTAACAAGGCGATGGGTGACATTCAAATGAATGTGCTGCACCAAGATTCACCACCAATGCACTTACTGCGTTGCAAGCTTGCGATGTTTGGTGCGACTAAGTTTGATCCTCGCTCAGACCGTTGGGTACGAGTGACGTTTTTCCAAGGTGCGCCATTGCTTGATGAAATTCATCAGGACGAATGGGTGTTCCCAGTCTTACCAAGTGAAGCGGAGCTCGCTGACTCACAAAAAGCTACTACACATATCAACGCTCAACATGGAGGTAAATCGTTATGATCGTTTCTCACAATGAACTGGTAGCCGCCGTCAATAAAGCCTTTCTGGGTATGCGTCGTACATGTGGTGAAGCCGATGTGATAGCGAACATGGTGGCAGATTTACAAATGGTGGGGTTGGATGGTGTTCGTCATTTTAACAACGCGAGCAACTTCATTGGGCTAGAAGACGATTGCCCAGTGGACATTCAAGTGCTTAGTGACAACACGGTTGAAGTTGACCTTCATAAGGCAAGTTTGGCGTGTCACCTTCCAGTGGTGATGGATTATGCGATTGAAAAAATGGTTGGCAGAAAGACGTTGAAAATTGAGCTCAACAACTGTCATAACCGCTGGCTAGCGTACAGCGAGCTTGTGAAACTGGCCGCGAAAGGCATCGCGTGTACTGCACGTTGGGACAACGGCTCCAACCCTAAGAGCACTTTGTATGTGCTTAACCGTGGTTGCGTTGCACCAGAACTGTTTTTATCAGATTTGCCTCTGGCATCGGACGATCATATCCACAATATGACCATCGAGCTTTCCGTCCAGGATTTCGATATCGAACGTTTGTCAGATGGCTACCAAACACACATTGAATCGGAAGCGCTTTTTAAAACTCAAGAGAAGGCGTGGAACGAGGGCATTGAAGTTGACGATGGAGAGTGGGGCGCGTTGAAAGAAACAGCGACGGCTATCCTTGTTGAAAACAGCCAACGTTCAATTCAAGGTGCAGGTGAGCTAGAAGCTTCCTAGCTATAAGTTATAGAAACTAAGTTTATAGAGTATTAGTTTATAGATCTTTGGCTTATAGAAACTGAGCCGATAAAACCTGAGCTTATTGAACCTATAAGCATCACCTACAATAGATAAAACCAAAGAGCTTAACGTATCCTCACCTCGTTAAGCTCTTTTTATTTGTGCCGCACTTTTATTCTTCCTCTCAATTGGTTACACCTTAAACTCTCTGTTTTGACACAAGTTGTTACGCGTTGAAGGTAAATTAAGCAATTAGATGAAGCACCTTCACATTCATGTTAAACAAACGGTTTCTTTTACAAGCCACTATGCGTATCTTGCTAGCTAAAGGTGCCAACGGGCGCCGTTTTTATTCGTACCGATGACATTAGAATCAGATAAAAAAGGAATGAAGCGTGCAAGCTAACTTTATTGATGGAACCACCCTGTATCGTCAGCACTCTTTTGAGTTGCCACTGGATTACCAAGCAAAAGATGGACAACAGATCCAAGTCTTCGCACGTGAGCTGGTTGATCTCGCTAAAGATGCGCAAGAACTGCCGTGGTTGATCTACTTTCAGGGTGGGCCGGGCTTCCCGTCGCCACGAGTGAGTGGTCAATCAGGTTGGCTAAAGCGTGCATTGCAAAACTATCGTGTTCTGCTTCTTGACCAACGTGGTACAGGCAACAGCACTGTGATCAGCCATGAAACCTTGGCTCATTTGTCTCCTGAACAACAAGCTGAATATCTAACGCATTTCAGAGCAGACAACATCGTACGTGACGCGGAAGCGATTCGTGAGCAGTTCGGTGTTAAGCAATGGTCGACGATTGGCCAGAGCTTTGGTGGCTTCTGCACATTGAGCTACTTGTCGCTGTTCCCACAAAGCTTACAACGCTGTTATGTCACGGGCGGTATTCCGTCTATTGAGCGCGAAGCTGACGATGTTTATCGTGCGACCTATAAGCGTGTAGAAGACAAAAACAGAGCCTTCTTTGCTCAGTTCCCACAAGCGCAAGCTATGTGTCGTGAGATCTCTGATTACCTGCTTAACAACGATGTGAGACTGCCAAATGGTCAAGTATTTACAGTTGAACAGTTCCAATTGATTGGTATTAATCTTGGCGGCGGTGAAGCAAACCTTCCTATGTACTTCACACTAGAAAGTGCGTTTGTTGAAGTAAACGGTAACAAGCAGCTGAGCTACAGTTTCCTAAATCAAATGCAGCAAGAGCAGGGCTACCTAACGAATCCTATCTACGCGATTCTGCATGAATCGATTTACTGCCAAGGCACAGCGTCTAACTGGTCGGCACACCGAGTGCGTGAGCAGTACCCGCACTTCAACTACCAATCGGGCAGTGAGTTCTGGTTTACTGGTGAAATGGTTTATCCATGGATGTTCGACCAACTAGAAACGCTGAAGCCACTGCGTGAAGCAGCGAACATGTTGGCTGAAAAATCGGACTGGGGCACTTTGTACAACGCAGAGCAGTTGAGCAAGAATACAGTGCCAATGGCGTGTGCAGTTTACGCCGATGACATGTACGTTGAGTTGGATTACAGCCGTGAAACACTGGCGAACATTCCTAACTCGAAAGCGTGGATCACCAATGAATATGAACACAATGGCTTGCGAGTAGACGGCGAGAGAATTGTCGATAAATTGATGACGATGGTTGAAGCGTTGGAAAATCTGCCAAAGTAATTAAACTCTTTGCGCTAGAAACAAGATGCGTTAGAAGCTATCTACGTTAGAAATAAGGTAAGCCAGAAACAAGAAAACGCTGCATCCGTGCAGCGTTTTTTTTATGTCATCGAACTATTCGATTTAAGGAACTAGGAGGGGTAGCCCTTGAAGCCATTAAGGTTGGATGACGATATCTTGATTTTCAGTGGTCGATAAGCTGGCGCGGTTCTGTTCGATAAGCTGAGCCGCATAAGAGGGAGTCACAGCTTGAATTTCGCCTTTTGAACGAATCGTTAGTGCTTCCCACGCATGGTCACGATATTTGCCTGTCTGTGTATATTCAATAAGTACTCTCATGATTCTTCCATCCGATGTGTGGTTAACGTGCTACTAACATTAGCGCCATTATTGAGGTTACACACCTGTTAAAAATGGAACATAAGATTAACCAAATGAGAATGCGAGCAACTTGAAAATTGCAGTAACTTGCACTTATCGTAAAGAGTCATGCTTATCGCAAACAGCTGTATTTATCGTCAATAGCCGTACTTATCGTAAATAGCGTGCACAAAAAAACGCTGCACAATGGCAGCGTTAAAATGGAGATAGGTTGAAGCTAGATTAGCTGTTTTCTAAACCAACAATCTTGCGTGCAGACATGACTGCACTATCCAAATCGGTCAATCTACCAGCACTTGCTGGACCAAGAACGGATGAATACAAAGCCAACTGCTTCTCAAATGATAAATCTAATTGGTTATATAGATTTTGGCGGATTTGAGCGTGTTGCTGTGGCTTTGCGCTCGACAGGCCTTCCAACGTATCGTAGATGAGTGTAGTTGTATCCATATCTGTCCTTCGTACATCTTTGAAAAATTTTGCACATTATGCACTTGGTGTCATCTTTGTTCTGCGAGATTGATCGCATTATGTGCAGATCTGCTTAATTGTGTAATCAGTTAGTTATAATTGTGTTGTATGAGCAAGGGTGGAAATGACGCTCGAAAAAGAAAGGAGGCACATTGGCCTCCTTTGGTTTATTGCAATTCACTGTCTAAATGATGTGTCAGCTATCAGCTAAAGCTATCGGATGTTGATGGTGTTATCTCTGCGGTCATACATATCTGGTGTGGTGTGTAAGCCACCTGCATAACCAGCGGCTTCAAGCGTCTCTCTTACTTCACGAACATGCTCTGCAGTTACCGGCTCTTGCCTGTCTCCAAGGTGCAATCGCACGAAGGTGATCAACTCAGCTAGTCTCTGATCCGATAGAACATCTTCAAAGCTTGCCATTGGCATGAAGTTTCTATCCTTGTCGAGATAGGTGGGTTGTAGACCGCGAACCGTTACTGCAATGGTGTTGAATGGGTCACTGTGCATGATGATGCCGTTATTCAACAGAGTAGGGGCGATAGGGTCGCGTCCTTTACCGTCGTCTCCATGACATGCTCCACACGTTTGGCGATAAGTGGTGTAGATTTCAGCCGCGTAAGACTCTTCATCAAACCCTTTAGGCTGCAACGGTACGGCGTCACTGCTAATGGTGTTGTTGATATCACCGCTCAGCAAGTAGTAGGACATCGACTCGATATCTTCACGAGTCATCAAACTCAGGCTGTTTTTCACTACATCTGCCATCCCTGCAAAAGCGGTGCCTTTGTCTGAGTGACCTGTGTGTAAGAAGTCTGTGAGTGTTGCTTCATCCCAACCATCGATATAAAGCTCATTGGCTGTGATATCAGGCGCATTCCAACCATCAATCAAGTTACCTTGGAAAATACGTTCTGGTATCAGAGCTTGGGCAATATTTCGTGGTGTGTGGCACTCAGAACAGTGACCAAGACCCGCTACCCAATATTTACCTTGTTGCCATTTCTCAACGTTGTCGACCTTGTCTGTGAGTTCTTCAGGGACTTGATAATCGACCGGGTCGGTGTCCATGAACACAATATTCCAGCCAAGTAGCCCTAGACGAATGTTCGATGGGAACATCATGCTGTTGTCGTCATTGCGACGAGGTACAGCGGTAATCGACTGCATATATTCCCATAAATCGACCATGTCTTGATCGGTTAGGTATTGGTATGAGGTGTAGGGCATTGCAGGGTACAAGTAACCGTCCTTACCTTTACCTTCCACTAACGCGGCTCTGAAATCATCAAAGTCATAGGTCCCGATACCTTCGGTAGTGTGAGGCGTAATATTGGTTGAATACACGGTGCCGAAGGGGGTCACGAACGGCAAGCCGCCAGCGAAGGGTTCGCCACCTTCCGCACTGTGACAAGCTACACAGTCACCGGCATGCGCTAAGTATTCTCCGCGTTCAACAGATTCTGCTTTAAGGCTGGCCAGTTTTTGCTGTTCAACTTCACCTGCATGTCGAATGTAGGCGCCGAGTGCGAGTATCTCGTTTTTGGTCAGTTGGCTATCAAATGCGGGCATAAGATTGTTCAAACCATAATTGATGGTGTGTTGAATCTCTTCAATACTGCCTCCGTGGAGCCAAGTATCATCGGAAAGGTCGGGTACCCCAATCGCAGGGTTGGCGACTGTACCATCGGCGTGACAAGACGAACAATATTTAACGAATAAGGTCTTACCGAGTTCGACTTTAACCTCTGGCACATCGGTGTGACGCTGGTTAAGAGACGCTAGATAGTAGGAAACCTTCGCCACTTCATCAGGTCGCATGATTTCGCTCCAACCCGGCATTGCACCATTTCGCCCTTTGGCAATGGAATGGATTACAGCTTCATCACTGCCGCCGTATAGCCAGTCTTGGTCGATAAGGTTAGGGAAGTGTTTCTGGCCTTGTGCATTGTCTCGGTGACACGCTGCACAGTGCGTTTGGAACAAAATCTGACCGCTGTTAACGATCTCAGGAATAGCAGCCAACCCCTCTAGCGTGGTTTCAGTGGTTTGTGCAAATTGCTCATTGAGAGTGGTGGACGGTGAACTGAGCTTATCGTCGCTCTGCTCCCAATCGACCAAGCCTTCCCATTCACCAAGTCCAGGGTAGAGCACCAAGTAGCCAGCAGAGAGTAAGAAAGCGACCGCATAACTGACAAACAGCAGTTTAGGTGGCGGTGCGTCTTTCTCTTCAATGCCATCAAAGGTACCAATGGTATGGTCATGATCGGCCTTGTGATTGCTTCGCCAGTATTTAACGACAACCGATACCATCAGAACAAAGAATATTAAGGTTAATAGTACCGCCCATAAATTCCAAAAAGTGCTCATTGTGATACCTCCTGTGACGTATCTTTACCAAGGCTTTGCAGGTAACGAATTAGCGCTTCACCTTTGGTTTTACCTCTTATTTGCAATCTCGCATCGCCAATCTCTTTGTCGGTATAAGGCACGCCTAACGTACGTAAGGCTTCCATTTTGGCGCTGATATCATCCCCAGTAAGCGTTTGCTCAAATAGCCACGGGTAAGAGGGCATGATAGAGGTAGGCACAACTCTGCGCGGGTTCACGAGGTGAATGACATGCCACTGGTCGGAATATTTTCGACCTAAGTTTGTTAAGTCTGGCCCGGTACGTTTTGAACCCCACAAGTTAGGAAACTCATAGATATCATCCGCTTCTTTATTCGGGCGGCCATTACGTTTCACCTCTGGCTCTAGAGGACGAACCATTTGAGTGTGACAAACATGGCAGCCTTCGCTGATGTATATATCTCGCCCTGCTAACTCAATAGGTGTGAGTGGCATGGCTAAGCTGCCTTCGGCTATATCATCTCCACGGACGATACTTGGCACTACCCAAACCAATAAAGAGAAGGAGGCGACAACAACGGTAGTCAAAATCAAAATGACGATTGAATGTGTAAAGTCTTTACTCATCATTTAAGCCCCCTCATTAACGGTGTGTTTAGCGTCGTGTACGGCGGGCATACGAACCGTTTTGTACAAGTTGAACGCCATTAAGAACAATCCGAGGACGAACAGCGCGCCACCAAAGAATCGTAAGAACAACCAAGGTGCTTTGAAGTCCATTGCCTCTACAAAACTGTAAATCAGTTCGCCGTTTTCATTTTGAGCGAGCCACATATAACCTTCACCGATGCCTGCGACCCAAAGTGCTATCGCATAGAGAGCGACGCCGGCATGGGCGAGCCAGAAGTGCCACTTAATCAGTCGTGGTGACCAAAGATCGGTTTGGCCCCATAAGCGTGGAATGAAGTAGTAAAAGACGGCTATCCCTGACATCCCAACCCATCCTAGTGCTGCGGAATGTACGTGACCGATAATCCATTCGGTGTTGTGTGCCACCATGTTGAACCAGCGAATGGCAAGCAGCGGGCCTTCGAATGTCGCCAAACAGTAGTAAAGAATCGCTGAGAAAAAGAATAAAAGAATGTAGTCAGACTTCAGCTTTTCTTTGTTTTGTAGAAGGGTCATTGCGCTATTGAACGCACCAGCCCAAGAAGGGAGCCATAGGATCAATGACATCACGATTCCGATGTTCTGAATCCAGATGGGAACGGAAGAGTAAACGAGATGGTGTGTCCCGGCCCATGTGTAGAAGCCGACCAAGCCCCAGAAGTGGATCACAGACAAGCGGTACGAATAGATAGGTCGATCCGCCGCTTTGGGTATGAAATAGTAATTCATACCAATGATACCCGCGGTCAGTAGGAAACCGACGGCATTGTGTCCCCACCACCACTGAACAATCGCATCTTGAGCGCCTGCAAATACAGAGTAGGACTTCATCGCTAGCACTGGTATCGCAAGGTTGTTGACGATGAAAATCATGGCAACGACGATGATGAAAGCAGCAAAGAACCAGTTTGCCACGAAGATATGGCTGACCTTCCGCTTGGCAAGCGTGCCAAAGAACAACACCGCATAAAGCACCCAAACCAGCACAATCATTAAGTCGATTGGCCATTCAAGCTCTGCATACTCTTTTGAGGTGGTGTGGCCTGCGGGTAGGGAAATGACCGCAAGTAAAAGAATGAATTGCCAGCCCCAAAATACCATCCATGAAAGGCTTTTGTTGAATAGGTCACAATGGCCCGTTCGCTGGGCTATGTACAAAGAAGTACCCATTAAAATATTCACGACGAAGCCGTATATCACACCAGAGGTATGTAGCGGGCGCAGTCGACCAAATTGGAAATATTGGGAATCGAAGTTTAAGACTGGCCAATATAGTTGCGCGGCGAGAATCACGCCGATGATCATACCTACAATCGCCCACACTAAGGATGCGACGATGAAGTACTTC
Organism: Vibrio sp. Scap24; assembly: GCF_013394185.1. Classification (NCBI taxonomy): domain Bacteria; kingdom Pseudomonadati; phylum Pseudomonadota; class Gammaproteobacteria; order Vibrionales; family Vibrionaceae; genus Vibrio; species Vibrio sp. Scap24. Next base: position 819,992 of record NZ_CP041333.1, read on the forward strand.
ACGACCTTAATGCTGTATTGCGTTGTCACTTGTTCCATAACAAGGCTCCTTGCCTAGAGGTTTTGAACCGCTGACTTAATTTTAATCGCTGACTTCGTTTGAATCGCCGAGCGAGCTTGAGTCGTTGCCCAGCATTGAATAGAAATAGGAAATATCACGGATATCTTGGTCTGAAAGCGTGTCGGCCTGCTGCTGCATGAGAATCGCCAAGCCACTGGTTCTTTCACGTGTCTGATAATCTTTCAGTGAAGAGATCAGGTAACCCACTTTTTGACCGCGAAGGTTCGGGTAGGGGTCTTGTGTTGAAATACCATCAATGCCATGACAAGTCATACACACCTTGGCTTTCTGCTTACCCAATTCGAATTGCTCTTTGTTAACTTCAGCAGAAACAGGAAACATGACCAGCGTCATTACTAAGGTAGAAAGTGCCGTCATGGGGTTAAATCTTCGCTTATTTAAACTCATTATCGATTCCCTTGATTATGAAGTGAGTAAACTTTTTTTTGAGCGCTACGTATGTAAGCTAGTGGACTCTAAAAACGATAGATACCAGTTTAGAAGGCGCTCAAAACTGCTTACGTTCGATTAAAGGTTATGCAGCGACAGGCATTCTCGCTACTTGCAGACTCATTTTTATTGTTAATTTTATTGGTCACTACGTATTCAGTGGCTGTATTGGATTACTCAAGATGTTTAAAAACAGAGATTTCTACGGCATAAATGTTAAGCAATGAATATTTGGGAAGAAACATAGGTTGTTTTCACGCTGTATTACAAGGTTGAAATGTTATTTGAACTGGATTGAGTTGCACGATTTAAAAATTAGGTAATATCTAAGCAAGTCAAATGGCTAATATGGACTAGACTCAGGTTAGTGGCCTTTTTAAAACGGAGTTTAAAATGAGAACTGTACTGTTATTTATACTTTCATTGTGTTCATCTTCTATTTTCGCCGCATCGCAACTCACTGTATTTGACCACTTAGGTCAGAAGCACCAGATAAGTCGAGATCAGCTGTTACAACTTCCTCAGAAAGAAATTACTACATCATTACCTTGGGTGGATGGGGAGCTCGTATATAGCGGAGTGACGTTGCAAACGGTGCTTGAAACAATGGATTTACCTATTGCCTCTCAGGTAACTTTTGTCGCATTGAATGACTATAAAATTGCTGTGCCCAAAGAAGATTTTTACGATTACCAACCGATCATTGCGATCAAACAAGATGGTGAGTTTATGTCGGTGAGAGAGAAGGGACCGTATTGGTTGATCTACCCATTGTCGACTCGTCCAGACATTGATAACACAGACTTCCACGCCAAGATGATCTGGCAGATACGCGATATTCACTTATAGGGGCATAGCATGAAAAAGCTGTTGTCGCTGACTGCCATTAAAATCGTCGTGTTATCTGTGGCTGCGGTGGTGCTCACCGTTAATATATACAGTGTCACACGTATTAACGATATCAACAAAAGCTTTTCGACTCGACAAAATGAAGCGACTTGGTTCGTTTTCCAGTTGGTAAAAGAATATGCCAATTTCTTGATGGTAAGTCGTTCTGTAACGATCGATTATGATGAGTTATGGCTAGCGTACGATATTACGTGGAGCCGTTTTGATATATTGATTAACAGCACAGAATCTTCGAACTTCATTAAGTCAGCAAACTTTAAGCCTTATTTTACTTCGGAGTTTGATAAGTTTAAGAGCTTGGAACCCTCGATAAAATTAGTCAGTGAGGGATTATTACCCCAGGCGTCATTGCAGAAAAAGGTCGATATTTGCTATCACACACTCGTAGATTTTATTAACGATAAATTTCGGTTGCAAAGCCCTGTAATTGAGGAAAACACTTCGATGGTGGATAACCTAGTTACCGTCCACCGAATCAGTAGCGTTTTTCTAGTTGTTATCTTGCTGATGACAGGGGGGATTTTCTATGTGGATTACTCTATTAAAAGAAAACTCTACACTACGGATTTTATTACAGGGTTTCGCAATCGAATCTCATTGATGAAATTTGTGAAAAATAGCTACCCGAAGGACAACAATTTTGATCTCTATTTTGTCCGAATCAGAAACCTTACTGAAATTAATCAAAAATATGGCCTTGAATACGGCGATCTTGTCGTGAGTTCGGCAGCTAAGTCTCTGACCGCTAAGATACCAGAAAGCACGATTTCATTTCGCAGCAGTGGAAGCCAGTTCTTATTTTTTATTCCTGACCATTTGTACGCCAGTGATGAAATTCAGGAGAAATTTAATGATGTTCTCAGTGACTACATCTCAGCTGGTAACCTAGAATTGATGATCGACGCTGTAGTAAGGCACAAGAAAAACATAAGCTCCAAAGATATGATGGAGTTACTGACCTCGATGCAAGGCTAAGCTTCTTATATGGCTTAGTCTCGTTTTTATCCCTCCCTACTGATACCTCATCTTATTGGCACCTGTATTCCTACGTAAAAGCCTTAATGAAGCAGATCAAGCTAAGTTTATTAGCTCCAATAGATCCATTAGCTTATTTACTGACTTACTCGCTAACTACTTTCATTAATATGTAGGTTTATGAGCCAGGAGGGGCTTCATTTGTTTGTTTGTTTGTTTGGGCTTGTCTGTAGCTACTGTTAGTTGAAGCGTTTCGGTGAGTCTGTGCTTATTGCAGGAGGTTTATTCAGATGATGATGGATCAGAGATTTGACCATGGTTGTTAAGTCGCCGAGCTTACCGAAACATGACTATTTTTTGTGATTAAGTGCCACAATCCTTTCGTTAGAGCTTGGTTCTAAAAGCGCTTGCTGGTCTAGAATAGCTTGTGGATCATGGTCACGGACAAACTCAATAAACTCAATGTAAGTTAACGGTTGGCTAAAGAAATAACCTTGAATGAGGTCGCAGTTGGCCTTTCGAAGGTGATGATATTGTTCAAGAGTTTCGACACCTTCCCCAACAACGAAGGTGTTACAAGAGTGTCCTAAGTTAACCATGGATTCGACCATCTTGCGGTCAGCTTTATCGTCGACGATATTGTCGATAAAGCTCTTATCAATTTTAAGTTCGTCGACAGGGTAATGAAGCAATTGGTTAAATGCTGTATAACCCGTACCAAAGTCGTCGAGGGAAACTTTTAAACCTAAGCTTCTGATGCTCTCGATTGTCTGTACAGTCAATTTGGTACTTTTTACATAGCTGGTTTCAGTAATTTCGATGATGATGTTGCCAGGCGGTACTTTATAACGCTCGATCACTTTTCGAATATTGTCAGCAAAGTTGCGATTATAGAGTTCCATTGCTGATATGTTGATGGATAATGTACCTTTGTAGTTGTGAATCTCTGAGAGCTCTTTATAGCTTTTGATTGCGGTGCTAATGACCCACATGTCGAGTTTGGAGATTAAATTGCTCTTCTCCGCGACTGGAATGAACTCATCTGGTCCTGCTTTGATATCAAATAGAGCAGGGCATCGAATCAGACACTCCGCGCCGTCGATATGCAGTGTTTGAGCGTTGAAGATGGGCATAAAACGAAGTTCAAAGTTGTCACTCTCACAGCACTCCAATAGCCTTTTTTCGATAACATCATGCCTTTCAAGTGAGTGAAGCAACTCTTCGCCGTAAACAATTCGGCTCTCGCCGTCACTATGATCCTTAGCATTAATCAACATCTCATCAATACATCGGTGCCATATCTCTTCAAATTTCGGGGTGTCTACGGGGAGAACGCCAGTAGCTATTGAAAGCCTAAATCCATAGTAATCGAGGAAAGTCGTCCCCGTGAGGGTGTTGTTAATGTTCTCAATCTCTTCATTTATTGATTGATGCTCGCCTATTTCTAAGATGGCGATGAACTGATTTCCTCCCAGCCTTGCTAAAGAATAGTCACTGCAACTAAAGCCGAAAGAGGATTGTTGGTTTTGCAACGTTTCTCTTAATGCTCTAGCTAGACTTACCAAAACGTTATCACCGACTTTTGCGCCATATAAATCATTGATTTTACGGAAGTCGATAATATCCCAACAGACTAGGTAGCAGTGTGGGCTCATAGAGCTTTTTAAACGAACATCAAGATGTCGAATGAACGAGCGTCTATTGGCTAATTTGGTTAATTGATCAAATTCGGCTTCGAATTTCAATTCCGTCAATGAATCAATATAGGCGTTCTTCAGTCCGTCAATTTCACTTTGTCCGGATGAACGTTTGAAATATCTAAGTTTGAGCCCACCAATGGAGATCTCGTGTAACAAGTCTTTGAGTGGGCGAACTAATTGGTAGCGTATGACCATGTGAACGATGAGCATGATGATGAACAAAGTCGTCAAGCAACCAAACAAGGTTTGTTGAGCGATGAGGGCTTTTTCTTGATTGAATTTTTTTTCGCGGATATTAACCTGGGCAAGGAAGTGACGGCTGTTCATCTCAACTTCGATGTTATCTTTGCCTTGCTCAAAAGACTTAATAATGAATTGTGTGTTTTCAATGTGGTCAGTATTCGATGACGGCTCAATTAGAAGCTGCATATTGTCATCATCGTTGTATTTGGCGAGTAAAGTCGATAACTGTTTTAACGGGCCGTCTGCGATCAATATATAACGATTCAAACTGTCATTTGCGCGCTTGTCTTGAGGAACTAAGTAAGGGTCGATGGCGGTAACGTAAGCATACCTAAGCTCACCACTTACAGATAGATAAGAGAAACCTTCATGAGACAGCTCATTTTTATTGATTAATGAGGTATAAATATCGAAAACTTTTTCATAGATGTTGTCGGGAATCTTTAATCCTTCGAAAGGGTCCGCTCTTAAAGTAGATAGCGTTAATTGGAACTTGGGATCAACGACATAGATGTTACGTTGACCAAATTGATTAACGTGACTTTGGTTTAAGACTCGAAGCACTCTTTTCTCTAATAGAGATAGAGTGGTGTAGTCACCAGGGTTTTGAATATATCTCAAGAACTGTAGTGACGAACCAATATCTTTTACGAGTAAAGATAGGCCAAGTTGTTCGTACTCAGCGGCCACTAGAGCGGTGTTCACATCGGACTGAACTTCATCTAAGTACATGTGTTTCGTGTGGTTGGAGGCTAGATTATAGGTAATCAAACCACCTATTGCGAATACCAGCAATAGCGTAGGAGTGAGTACAAAATAGAGCTTCTTGAGTACTGGCATTGACTATCTCAAACTATCGACGATACGGTTACGAATTTGAATACTATTGAGTTCAAGTGGCTGATATAGATAACTGCGTTCTAATACCTCTTGGCTAGGAAAAAGCTCAGGATCGTTTTGATATTCTTGAGAAGTGAGCGCTCTTGCTTTTGAGTTGGGTGTCGCAAACCAAGAATCCATGGCGTTTTGAGCGGCGATTTCAGGCTGTGATAAGAAAGATAAAATCGTGGTGGCTTGTTGAGATAATTCACCGTTGTTGATTGCCGCAATACACTCTAGCCACAACGTTGTCCCTTCTTCAGGAACGATGTAAGCCCATGTTGGATCAGGGTCGATGTCATTCAGTATGTAGCTGTCGCCAGAGTACCCGTAGGCGAGGTCTATGTTGGCTAAGTGTTCGGGGTGACGAATATAATCAACAACGTATTCATTACTTTCAAGGTGAGGCTTCTGTGCTTGTAGCGTTTTGTAAGCGACTCGGAGTTCTTGTTCGTTGTTGGTAAATGGCTCAAATTGATTCATCAGCAGCGCAGCACTCACCAAATCCGTGGGTTCATAATACATGCTGATTCGCCCGCTGGTTTTGGTTTCAGGGTCTAAAAGGGCGCCCCAAGACTTGGGCGTCTCAACTTTTCCGCTTCGGTATAAGATGCCGGATGTCCCCCAAGCGTAGGGGATGCCATATTCGCCACATCCGTCCACCCATCTTGAGTCAAAGTTGCTTGAAAGGGATTGCTGTAAGTCGCTCAGGTTGTGGAATAAGTTCTGCTTAGCCAGCGCTTTCAGTTTCATACTTTCAATGACAACTAATTCAAACGCACCTCGTCGTTCACTCAATAACACTTCATCGCGAATGGACTCGTCAGAAAAATATTGCTGCTTGAGAGAAATCCCATAGGTATCGTTGAGTTTCTCAATCACACTGTCAGACAGAAACTCATCCCAGTTGTAGAGATAGATTTCATTCTGTTGGCTGTAGGCGGTGCTAGCTAAAAAGGATGATGACGCTAGAACTGAAACATAAAATGCTTTCACTGACGGATTCCTTTCCTGTCTTGCTTAACTAAATCGTAGCCCAAAAATTGCGACATGCTTCAAATTTACGCTTCTTATTTTAGTACAACCTAATGCATTGCATGCGAATCACTGGTGTTCATCTTTGAGACTAAGAGATAAAAGAGGCATAACCCAAGATTTATTCATTCAGTACAGAGAGTTAGATAGCGATTGTCATTTGGTATGCTTCTCAAGCTTATCTCTGGTTCATTGTCTTTCTTTTTAACCATAAGGTGTTCTATAACTATTTGTTTAGTATTCTGTTCTTTGTTGAAAAGTATCGATAAAGTCACGGCTAATGACTTGTGGCACAGAGTATTTGTGCTTATTGTGGTGAACAATATATAAGTCATGTCGGCACAAGGAATCATTGTGGATTTAGAGATATACCAAGTAGATTCATTTACAACTCAAGCGTTCAAAGGAAACCCCGCTGGGGTTTGTATTTCTCCAGAGCTACTGGATGAGTCATTAATGTTTTCGATTGCAGAAGAGATGGCGGTTTCAGAAACGGCTTTTCTTGCGCTTAACAGCATGACACTTAAGTGGTTTACGCCTGAAGTGGAAGTGAAGCTGTGTGGGCACGGCACCTTAGCGACTGTCCATGTAATGAAAGAGCAGGGCTTGGTAAAAGCAGGTGACAGTGTAGCGTTTAGCCCCCTGTCTGGAGAGTTATCTGCCACAGTTGGTGAATCGTCTATTGAGCTTGATTTCCCTAGCACTCAGTTATCTTCGAACGAGCTATCTTCGAACCAGCTATCTTCGAATTCTGAATCCAATCTCAGATTGTTAGAGCATCTTGGCTTATCACTGGATCAAGTGGTTTCGTTTAGAGAGTTTGATTCTAAGCAGTTAATCGAAGTGACTGACGAACACGTGTTGTTGGCGCTTGTACCCAACTTTGATGCTTTGAAAGGTATGAAGGGGCGAGGTGTTGTAGTGACGGCACTGTCGTCGAACCCTGAGCTCGACTTTGTTTCTCGTTACTTTGCACCTTGGGTGGGCGTTAATGAGGACCCTGTTACTGGCTCAGCGCATTGCGCACTCACGCAGCATTGGGCTGAGAAGTTAAACAAACGCAGTTTCAGTGCCTATCAGGCATCACGCCGTGGTGGCCACATGTCGACTGAACTATTAGATAACGGACGCATAAAGTTAATTGGCTCTGCTACGACTGTGATCAGTGGTGCGTTAAAAGTTTAAGGCGTTATTGGCTGTATCTGTTTCAGCTCATCAAGTGCGTTCGTTCGATTATTGATGATTGAATTAAACGGCTAGGGCGTAAGTTATTATTGAAGGAATCACTGTGTCAGCGTTTTATCTATCTCAAGTCTTAGTCGCCAATGCGATTTGCTTCGATCTTCTGTCATTCCAGTTCAAAGAAAGGAAGAAAATCGTCACGTGTTTGTTCTTTGCAGGCGTGCTAATTTCAAGTCACTTTATTCTATTGGAGCAATGGACGGCGGCAAGCTTAATGACGATTGCCACGATTCGTTATTTGACGAGTGTGTTTTCTACCTCGTCCAAGTTTAAGTATTTGTTCTGTTCGATGTCTGTGGTGGCGACAGCAGTCACATACTCTGGGCTGACCAGCATACTGAGTTGCTTTGCTTCTGTGTTTCAAACCTTTGCTGCGTTTAATAAGGATGACCGTCGATTAAGAGAGCTAATGATCATCGGAACCAGCTTTTGGTTGATCCATAACTATCTGGTTTGTTCTCCAACGGCGGTGGTGATGGAAGCGCTGTTTATTTGCAGTAACCTGGTCGGCTATTACCGTTTTTACTTCAAAAAGAATGCGATAGCTTAAGGCTTGAGCTTGCTGTAACGCAATAAAGTCTACCGTATGACAATGATTCAAGAATTAGGAGAGCTCGATGTCCAATATCCACGCTGATATCCCTTCATCGTTACCCAATGAGGTGTTCACAGATCTCATTCGTAATGACAATGTTCGAATTGAGCGCATTCTGTCACATGGACACAGCTCCCCAGAGGAAGGTTGGTATGACCAAGATGAACATGAGTGGGTGATGGTGATCGAAGGGCAAGGCGTGATTGAGTTTGAAGATGGACGTGTTGTTACCTTGTCTAAAGGTGATTACATCAATATCGCTGCAAGAGAAAAGCATAAGGTTCAAGGAACCGACAAAGACGCCGTTACCATCTGGCTAGCTGTATTTTATCGTTAGTTAGTGAACGTAGGCAGTAATCTATTTAGCTGTCTAGCTATGTAGCTTTTTGGGCAAAGGAACACGCATGTTTTTAAAATTTCAGGTCTTCCATCAAAGTATGTCGATACAACGGAAAGGCGAAGAGTGGTTACTTTATCGTGAATCAGATACGTCGATACGCTCTCGAGTTTATGATGTGGTGATCCCATCGGACTTAGCTGAGGAAGAGCTCGCGCGTTATTTGGCGGATATTTACCATGAGTTTGCCTCTGAAAAATATCCATCAGTGACAAGAGTGGTATAGCCTCGATATTCGCTTATGAATAACCAGTTTAGTTTGATAGGTAAATGCATTTAAAACACTAAAGACATGAGAGGAGTATGTCGTGGTTAGAATCAGAAATTACCAACCAAGTGATAGCAAAGCGCTATGGGAGATCTATTTTCATACCGTTCGTAACATTAACGTTCGCGATTACTCTCAAGAACAAGTTGAGGCTTGGGCACCAAGTGACTTTGATTCGGAACTGTGGGAGAAATGCCTTCGCCGTATACAGCCCTTTGTGGCCGAGTTAGACGGACGAGTGGTTGGGTATACTGACCTTCAACCGAGTGGACTGATTGACCATTTTTTCTGTCATTATGAATATCAAGGCAAAGGCGTAGGAAGAGCTTTGATGGAGCACGTATTTTCAGTCGGCAGAGTGCGTGGTGTTTCTCGATACTTCTCAGAGGTAAGTATTACCGCCAGACCTTTCTATGAACATCTTGGCTTCAAGGTTGTGAACGAGCAAGAAGTCGATATGCGAGGCGTAAAACTGACGAATTACGTGATGGAGAGAGTGGTTCAATAGCCTGAGCTAACCATGAATAGTGTCGGCGACTTCGAGTTGTGTGCATCTTTATTGGTCTAAACTAATAAGACTACATGGAGTGTGGCTCATGAATATTGTACTTAGTAATAAGATCCTCGTCTTAATTTCCTCTCTCTCATTGGCGGCAGGGGTATTGGCCTTGAAGTTCGGCTTTGAAGGGTTATTCCCGATCTTTGTCGTCGTTATTTCTTTCTTTTCTGTCGTTATCAATCTGTATTTGCTGTGTATCAGTCGAGAAGAGAAAGATGTCTCCGATTCCTATCAGTAAGCGAATACAGCTCGTCCTGAAGCATTAACCAAAGGCTTTGAAAAACCAAAGAAATAACTGACGTCAATGACCAGTTTTTATTTCTCATGATTCTCAAATTTGTGACATTTTTGGGTGGCTTTTTTACCATGTTCTTAAGAACTTTTCCCGGGTTGCATATAGTATGCAGGCTGATTTAGTTTAATTGAGGAATCCAAGTGGGAATAGAAGCTTTGGCGTTTGTAATGGACGCTTTAATCACGGCATGTTGCATGTACGTTGCCTCGAAAATGTCTTTTGTTGTTGCCGATTTTAAATCCCTTCTGACCATCGCTGTTATCGTTGCTTTAGTGTCGTTGATTCCAACCGTAGGGTGGGCTTTAGGGTTGATCCTTTTCGTATTCCTTCTCGGGAAGGCAACGCACGCGAGTATTGGTGACTGTATTTGGGTAGTGGTATTTACCAAGGTCGTGTCGATGGCGGCTTTTTTGATATTCGGACGTTTGTTTGTCTAGCTGCACACGCAAAAGAAAGTTCGCCTTCTTTGATGACGAAACTCAGTTAGCTCTAAACACGAAAAGGGTGTGAACTAGTCACACCCTTTAAAGAATTTTTGAAGGCTTATTACTCACTTTAACCATTGGTTATTTTGGTAGTAGTACCGCATCAATCACGTGGATGACACCGTTACTTGCTTCAACGTCTGGCATCACGACTTTGGCCTTGTTGATCATCACACTGCCATGATCAATCCCTACCATTACAGCTTCACCTTGGACTGTGACTGCACTGTTCAGTTTCATTACTTCAGCCGCCATAATTTTCCCAGGCACTACATGATAAGTCAGAACTGCGACTAACTTGTCTTTATTCTCTGGTTTCAACAACATGTCGACCGTTCCCTCTGGCAATGCTGCAAAAGCCTCATCGGTTGGGGCAAATACGGTAAATGGTCCGTCGCCTTTCAATGTATCCACTAAGCCTGCTGCTTTTACCGCTGCAACGAGTGTGGTGAACGAGCCGTTTTCTGCTGCCACATCAACGATGTCTTTCTTCATACCATGATGATTCGCATGCGCAAAAGCTGTGAAAAGAAGTGTTGCAACCAGTACTGACAGAGTCTTACTTAAATGATTAAACATATTGTAGTCCTTTGAGTTTGTCTGTTATTTCCGAGAGGTATTACGAAAGCCTAAAAGCGATAGATCAACTTATTGCACCTTGGTGACACTTACTTCAGCAGCCAAAGTCATCAGATGGATAAAAAATGCACGTTAAATACTTGTTATAATTCCATTTCGATACTTATAGTTAGTGGGTGATTATTCAAATAACGGATGTGAATATGAGGTTTGTTTTACCAGTTGTGTTTTCGGCATTTGCTTCAATGCCTGCTTATAGTGGCCTTGCTCCAAGTGAAGGTTTCAGCGGTAACTTCAGTGTTTTGGCAGGTTTCTATTCAGACAGCAGTAATCTGAGTACCGAGCAAAACTCGAATCAAGCAACCAATACCATGGAAGGAGACAGTGAAAACCAAGGCTTACTTGGCTTTCTTGGAACCGTTCAATACACCTTTGGTGAATCTTTAACTCACCAAGTTTATGCCGGTACTACCCGCGAGGATATCGCCACCGGTACCATAGCGTTTGAGATTGGTTACAGACATCAACTCTCTGGCGGCACCATCTTAGATGTCTCTGTGTTGCCGACGCTTATTTCTGGTAAGGCTTGGTCAGATCCTTACGCCGTTGATGTCAATCGAAACGAAACCGATGTGAAAGGTAATGTCGGACGACTACAACTGACCAACATTGGCGGAACGGCCTTTCAAACGGATTTCGCGATTGGTGAATCTGATGTTGATGATGAATTATCGGGCACTCTAGGTACTCAACCCATAACGGCACAAGACGCAGCGCTGTTAGATAGGGAAAGAAGCTATCTGTACGCTAAAGCAGGTTATCGCTTTATATTGCCAAACCAATCCGGCTTGCTAGTACCTTCTATGGTGTATTTCAATTCAGATGCGGAAGGCGGTGCACTCAGCTTTGACAGCTACGGTATCGAATTGAATTATGCGAAGAGAATTGGCCGTCATGGCTTTGTTGTCACATTGGACGCCAGTGATCGTCAGTATGATGAAGCAAATCCTATTTATGGAAAAACGCGTGAAGAGAACGAATACGGCGCCTTCTTAGCGTATGAATTTGGCGGATTGATGGGTTATGAAGATTGGTCGTTTATCACCTTACTGGGTCTAAGAACGATTGATTCCAATATCGACTTCTATAACTCTGAACAGGTACTCGCGAGCGTCGGTGTCGACTATAAGTTCTAAGGGTTAGCTATTCCCAGGCCTTGTATAACACTAAGATTTCGTTGAGTTTATTATCTGTTTAATTATTTCGAGCACTTATAATCTTTAAGGTTGTAGGTGCTCGTTGCTATCCGTAGTATGAAAGTCGTTCAGTTAAAAAGATCAGATAGTAAGGAAGCGCTTTGGAAATACAAATTAGACACCTAGAACTCACAGACAACCAAGATATTTTTGATATTTATCGCCATCCATCAGTATCAGAAAACACCTCACAAAAGCCTTTCCTCAGCTCTGATCAAGTGGAGCGACTGTTTGGTCACTCAGACCATTTCACTTTAGTCGCTGAAGTGTCAGGTAAAGTCGTTGGGCACATTACCTTATTTATGACGACCAAGGTTCGAGACAGACACTGTGCTGGCCTCGGGATTGCGATTCACCCAGACAACCATGGTCAAGGGGTAGGTAAGGCGTTAATGCAAGAAGCGATCAATCAGGCCGATAACTGGCTTAATCTCGTTCGACTTGAATTAGAAGTGCATGCCGATAATCACGGTGCGATTGCTTTATATGAAGGCGTCGGTTTTCAATTAGAAGGCACCAAAAGGTTGAGCACATTTAAAGGCGGCAAATACATTGATATGTTGCTGATGTCGAGAATCAGACCTGACTACCTTTAATTATTGGCGATTCGTCTGGTTTTAAATGGCGAACACAATAGCAATAGCAACAATAATAGCTCAAAGCCCTAAACTGTTCATGGTTTAGGGCTTTATGTTATCTGGGGCATCTATTGCTCTGGAAGGCATGTTGGATGACAGGGTTACTTTTGATGACAGGGCTACTTATTGTCGATCCCAAAGCCATTGCGTAGCGCAAATTGAATCAGTTCAGTGTGATTATCGAGTTCGAGAATATCTAACATGCGGTATTTGTGTGATTCAATGGTTCTTGGACTCAGAAACAGAATCTCCGCACATTGTTTTGCCGTATAACCTTGGGCCAGTTGAGTCAGAACGGTACATTGCTTTTGGGTCAGTAACAGCAGCTTTTCACTTTCATTGATGTTGTTTTCTTCATCGCTGGTGACACTGCGTGTCATTTTAGAGTGCTGCCAAAAGCAGAGCCAAATATCACTGAGCAATTTGATGCGCTTCATATCCGCTGCTTCAATGGGTGTATCGTAGCGGTTGAAACGTGAGAAGCCGATAGCGCCCCATTGTTGTCCAAATAACGAAAGGCTCACAATGCCGTGCCAATGTGCACCTTCTTCATAAAGTACACGCAACGGGTCGAGCTTGTGGTTCTTAAGTGTCTCTTCTGGGAACAATTGCCAACACTCTTTTGAACGTAAAAGCTTAAGGTAATCAAGATAGTTACCTTTTAGAAAGCGTTCCATTTCAAGCGGTGGGGTATCTGTTTTAGATACTGAAATGCTCTTACCTGTGTCCAAAAGAATCATAGAGTTTGGAAATAGGGTGAGCCTGTCGAGCTTAAACCAGGTAAGCGCTTCTCTTGCCAGCAAGGCAAAAGTGCTGTCGAAATCTTTGGGTTGGCAAGCGGTCAAAATGTTGGTTTGGTGAGAGAGAAGCTCTTCAAAGCTATCGAATTGGTTGTCTTTCATATTGACCATCATTGGGGGTTTAAGACAAAAATAGCGGTAATAGCTAAAGCCTGTCAACCCAAGCGTCGAATGTTGTTCTGAATAAACAGGGTATGTAGCCTCAAAATTTTATTGAGTAATTGGTTAGTGAAATCCCTGTTGAGCTATGTAATTCTCCGTTGAACCCTGTAAATCTCTGTTGAACAATGTATAGTAGCAACCGTTTGCTTCGTATAACCCCAATGATATGGTTTGGGGGTCTCTACCAGCTCCCGCAAAGTGCTGATTACGAAGGGTTTAGATCACAATTGTGTTCTTACTCTTTGTAATGGCGTTCAAAAACATCCTGTCTATTATTCAGAGTAAGTGCACACCTAAAATCCATAGTAGGTGAAATATGAACGCATTTATTCAAGGGCTTCCAAAAGTAGAGCTGCATTTACACATTGAAGGCTCACTTGAACCCGAGTTACTTTTCCAACTGGCTCAACGCAACGGCATTGACCTGCCTTATTCATCCCCAGAGCAGTTAAGGTGCGCGTACGAATTTGATGACTTGCAGTCGTTTCTCGATATTTATTATCAAGGTGCTGATGCGCTGCGCACTGAACAAGACTTCAATGACCTAACATGGGCGTACTTAGAACGCTGTAAAGCTGATAATGTCATTCACACCGAAATCTTCTTTGATCCTCAGACACATACCGATCGTGGTATTGCATTCGACACGGTCATTAACGGCATTCATCGGGCGCTTGAACAAGGGCAAAAAGAACTGGGTATTACCTCGCAGATTATTTCCTGTTTCTTGCGTCACCTGTCTGAAGAGAGCGCGATTCAAACGTTCGCCGATGTGTTAAAGCATCAAGATAAAATCATTGGCGTTGGACTCGATTCTTCAGAGCTAGGGCACCCACCAGAGAAGTTTAAACGCGTATTCCAACAAGCCAAACAAGCGGGCTTTCTGACTGTGGCCCATGCTGGGGAAGAAGGACCAGCTCAAAATATCGTCGATGCGATTGAGATGCTCAGCGTAAGTCGTGTCGATCATGGTGTGCAGTGTATGACTGATGACGCCTTGATCGCCGAATTGATTGAGACGAAAATGCCGCTGACCGTGTGTCCATTATCTAACATCAAATTGCGAGTGTTTGATGTCATGGAAGACCACAACATTGTCGAACTGTTGAGAAAGGGCGTTGCTGTGACCATTAACTCTGATGATCCGGCTTACTTTGGTGGTTACATGTCGGATAACTTCAACGCAGTGAGCCAAGCTCATGAGATGACGCCGCAAGAGTTGGCGCAGTTTACTTTGAATGCCATCGAAGCGAGCTTTATTGAAGAGTCATTGAAGCAGCAATATCGAGATGTCGTTCAAGCGTATCTTGAACAAGTCAGTGATCTGTAATCTATCCCTCACAAAAAATAGAAACGACCAGCCATTGCTGGTCGTTTTTTGTTTCGCCTGCGCACGATTCGCAAACTAAGTAAATGACTTAAGCTACTAAGATATAAGATTTTATTTAAACAAAAACCTCTTACCTCCGAGAGGATGAACTACATTTAAAGGAGATCTCTAAAGATCTGGGAATACAACGTTAACCTTGTACAGCGATTGTCGGAGGAGGATTAAACCGTTGCTAGAACCAACAATCAGTGAACAAATACAGTGGCCGTGTGAATTGCCACAAGAATTGATCGATAGCTTAGTTGAGGTTGCCGTTTTCAAAACGGGTATCCACAGCCTTGAGATCACGCAAAAGTTTCAAAACTTGCCGGGCGTTTTTTATATTCTCAGCGGTTCTGCAGGCATCTGCTTTTCGACCGAGAACATGAAGAGCCTTTCTGGTGGAGTCATCGGAAAGGGCGATTGGATGGGGGCCTTAACGATTCACGCTGAGTACAACCTATTTGCCGTTGCAGAAGAGGTTGAGCCCATCTCTATGATACTTTTCCCAGCCGATAAGGTATTAGAACTGGCTGAGGAGCAATGTATGGTCTTTAAATGGCTGCTTCATTGCGGAACCCGAGCCCAATCTATTTGGATGCAGGCTTATCTCTCATCGATTCACGAGAAAGAACAGAAAACGATTTATGTGCTCTTAGAGCTCGCCGCTCGTCAAACGAACATAACGGGTGCAACTGTGAGTATTAATGTGTCACAGACTCAATTGAGCACGATTACCGGAATCTCAAGGTCGAGGTTAAATGAAGTACTGAAGGGTATTGAACAAGCAGGTTTGGTGACCATTCAAAGAGGCAAGGTCTTCATTTCGGATATCGAAGGACTTTATGAACGTATTTCGCCAATGAACTTGATGATGCGAAACCCCGTCGAAGATATAAAGCCATAGTCGTCTAACCCATCTCAGCTATCTCAATCATTTTTCAAGTAATCCCTGCTTTGATGATTGAGAACAACACATGTACAACTTTATGGGTAAACTGCAGTGTTGTGTTCCTTTTGGAACATACATGAATCCACTATCTCTATAACTTCCACTCTGTATTTATAAAT
Organism: Vibrio sp. Scap24; assembly: GCF_013394185.1. Lineage (NCBI taxonomy): Bacteria > Pseudomonadati > Pseudomonadota > Gammaproteobacteria > Vibrionales > Vibrionaceae > Vibrio > Vibrio sp. Scap24. The sequence goes on from NZ_CP041333.1 coordinate 835,959, forward strand.
TTAGATTTAAATGGGGTAAGTTGTTATGAAAATGGCCGTTTTGGAATACAAGGTATGTGGGATAGGCGACTGGATTAAAACCAGAGTATCAAGCCGTTGTGCACATTTACTGGCTGCTGAATATGGCTTATTAGGCTGGCCAACAAAAATTGATGGGGAAGCGTTCTCCGTTGAGTTGGTTTAGCGCGAACACTTATTCATTGAAACGGATACAAAAAAGCTGGCACATTGTGGCCAGCTTTTTTCGTTTGAACGAGCGATAAATCGCTCTACTTGTTCACGTATTCTTTGAATTTCTGCTTGGTTTCAGCGTCAGCTTTCTCGTACCAGAAATAAAGCATTTCTTCTGCAGTGTTTGATGCATTAGCGTCGATTTTTGCTGGTAGCGTTACTGGTTGAACAACGGCCGCTGTAGCGCCTGCTGCTGTACCCATTGCTAGAGCTGCAATGCCACCTTTCTTGTTGTACTCTTTGGCTTCTTGAGGGTATTTACGACCAATCTGCATACCATCTTTTACTAGCTTGTCCTGTTTAACGCTGATTGCATTTTGGTCTTCATCAACCAATTTCCAATCAAGGTTCTCAAAACCTTTCTTCGCTTCAGCGGTATTGCGGTATTTCGGCATATCGAACGTTAATGCGGCGTCTGTTGCGCTAAAAGTAGCAATGATTGCGTCGCTATCCACGAATTCACGGTCGTTACCTTTGTCAAAAGCCAGTTGATATTGGAATACGATCTGGTTCTGACCGTCTGGAACGGTTAGCGTTTTATGAGAAGAGAAAAGACTACCGTCAAGATCTGGCTTAGCTTCATTTACCGCTAAGACATCTACGCTAGAAGGAACTTCAATTGTCACGTCAGCTAACACGTGTGGTGCTGCGATAATTGTGGAAAGCAGCGCGATGGATTGTAATGTTTTCATAATCATACAGTTATTTTAGTGAGATATTTTTACAGTCTCATGCAGAACGAAGTATTTCAAGTTACCTTGTCTCGATTTGGCAAAATTCACCGAAACTTAACGTAAGGCTAAATCTTGCACGTTGAAGTTGTGCTTTTTTCGATGAAATAGAGCAAATTTTCTTCAGGCAACGCCTTTGTTTTTTGATTTGCCGACTTATTTTAAGTGAGTCTATGAGCGGTGTTGTCGGGTTTATCTGTGTGTCCTTTGATATTTCGCTGAACTGAGACAAAACCAACCAAGGTTATCTCTTCAAAAGTTGGAGAAATGGACTCCGCGACCCAATATGACGTGCCATCTTTACGGTATTGCAGTATTTCAGATTCGAATCGATCTCGTCGATTCAGTGCCTCTGACTTCTGTCTGATTTTAACGATGTCGGAAGCTTTGCCTTGTTGAATCTCAGTCAAATTCTTTTTAAGTACATTTTCGAGAGTAAATCCAGAACTGTGGGTAAAAGCAGGATTGACCCATTTAATTCGTCCTTGGTCATCAGTGACAATAATGGCGTCTTTAGAGTCCTCTAATGACTTACTTAACATCTCCCTTGGGACACCATCTGAATCGACGTCCTCCAATGAGTCGGGCGCTTGTAGGTTGATATAGATAGGAATGAACGCTGACACCCAGATGGCGTAAATGGTGATGACGCGATTCAACACGACAAACCAAGTTTCGCTGCCCGTTTGGGATAAGTAGTAGCCGAGTAGGGTGAGTATGGTGCAGACGATCGCCCACATAATGGCTGAAAACGGCTCTCGTGTTGTCGATGCAAGCAAGACAATCGTAACGTAAGGCACGGCCATCGCAATGCCTAACGGGACATGATAATCGACCGAGAAAATGATGGTCGCGCCAAGGGCTAAGAACAGATGCGGACCAGTGTTGGGTAAATTCCATTGCCATTTCATCCGATACCTCACTTAGCCGGTTTTGCGTTGCTGATTGAGTTTATTGATTAACCGGGTTGCTTGGTGGCTGTTGACCATTAATCGGTTGATCAACTGTTGAAGCAATTCGGCTTCTGGCATGACGTGATGTTCCGTGATCTGCTCGGCTGAAGTCGCAAGCTCAAGCACTTCTGTCATTTCAAACCTTGAAGCGATTGCTCTAACTGCTTTCAGAGTTCTGCACAGATCATCTGTTCGGGCGCTAGAGAAGAGTTCAATCAACTCATCGATCTCATTTTCGAGCTCATCAACCAGTGACGTTAAGCATTCGAGTTTCTCGTCCATCTCTAACTTGTCGTTTGTGAGTAACTTACTGCGTGAAATCTCTTCTTCTGTGAGTGGTAGTTTGACCTTAGGGTGACGCGTTAACATGGTGATGTTGCTGTCATCCTTATCTGAGAGTTCATGTGTGTTAGCCAATCTATGTCGGTTAACCTCAAACTGATGATGAAACTCATTGATGGCGTTTTGTAAGCTGTTTTTCTGCAATGGCTTGGTGAGTACGAAATCAGCCCCTGAGACGATGAATTCATCGTGCGCTTCTTTGAATACATCGGCGGTACACGCAAAAATGACCGTGGTGAGTTTAAGTTCGTTTCGGATTTTTTGAATGGCTTCAATACCGCTCATGTTAGGCATGTGGTTATCCATTATGATCAAATCATATTGGTTTGACGCCAGTTTATCTAAGGCCTGTAAACCGTCGTAGGCGTTCTCTACCGTCAAGTTGATAGATTCACAGAACTTCCTAATCACCATTGCATTTATCTTGTTGTCTTCCACCAGTAACACTGAGAAGTCATCAAGCGTTTCATTCACTTTGGTTGGTGTTTGGTCGACGACTTTTTCTTCAAGTTCGTGCATTTCTAACGGCAAGGAGATAGTGAATTGTGTGCCTACATTCAGTTGGCTGAACACTGAAATGGTGCCGCCCATCAGCTCAACTAACTGCTTCACAATCGATAATCCCAGTCCAGTACCACCAAACTTACGTGTTGTGGAAAGTTCGGCTTGCTCAAAGGCCGTAAATATATGGTCGACCTTGTCTTCAGCGATGCCGATACCAGTATCCGTGACCAAAATGTTCACACTTGGTGGAGTGGTTGGCGCTATCAAGAATTCAACTTCTACCTTGCCTGATTCTGTAAATTTGACCGCGTTACCTGCCAAGTTAAATAGAATTTGGCGTGTACGTGCAGGATCGCCAATCAACTGAATATTGGTTGGGATATTGTCTTTTATAGTAAAGGTGAGGCCTTTATCAGTCGCGAGTGGCGTTAAGGTTTTGTCGAGGTGTGTAACTACGTCTGTTACCGAGAACGGGCTGTATTCGAGTTCCATTTTCCCTTGTTCAACCTTAGAGAAGTCGAGAATGTCATTCAATATGGTGACGAGGTGTTGCCCTGAGTCGATGATGATCTGTGCTTGTTTACGAGTATCGGCGCTTTGAGAATCTTCCTTAATGATTTGTGCGATACCTAACACGCCATTCATCGGGGTTCGTAATTCGTGGCTCATGGTCGCGAGGAATAGAGACTTAGCTTCACTCGCTTTTTCTGCTTTGTCTGCCGCCTCTTGATAGGAGAGGTTGTTTCGTTTTAGTTCAAACACACGCAGGATAAAGGGGGCGAATGAAAAGGCAACGGTTAGGAGCGCTAACGTGATGATAAGTTTAACTATGATGCCCTTTAACAGGTCTTGAACATCGGTAAATTGATGTTCGATCTGTTCGAGGTACTCCATGCTATGCACGGAAAGGATCTGTGACAACAGTTGGCTTTGTTGTTGATTCAGTTCGGTAAACGTTTGAGACAAGTTCACTAAATCTGAATTGGTGTCTTGATACTGAATCTGGGTACCAGAAAACAGTACAATGGCAAGAAGCTCACTTTGAATGTTGATGTTTGAAGCGGAGTTAGCTTCAGTATTCTCTGGGCTATTTGTTGAATCTGTCAGCTGTAGAGTGAGGGATTGCAGAATGAACTGACGAGCAACACTTAGCCCAACAAGGTTGTCTAATGTATCAACATTCGACATTGAAGCACTGTGGAAACGTTCAAGTAATTGCGTTGTTTGTAAGTCCTGAAAGAAAGCAGAGTGAATGTTTTTCCCTTGATAGCTATTTCTGAGTTCCTGTAGTTCTTTTTCAAGCGTGACCAAGTTTGCCGACATCTTATACGGGTTAGAAATGCCTGCGAGAGCCGCATTGGTTATTTGGTCGCGCATTTCTAGCACTTCATGCCCAAGCTCCCGAACCGATTCCCCATATTCTGTGACCTTCTCATGCTCTGAGTAGGTCAACATAATGAAACTGATCAAGCCGATAAACAGCGAGATAAACAGTAGAAAGATGAGCCTGACTTTATTCATTTTCAAACTCCACTAACATTTGAGGGCGGTTACCGGTGAGGGTTTCTAGGAAGACTTTAATGTCGCTGATGGTCTGTTCTTCAAAGGTTTTTCCAAGTTGGCTTTCTCCCATTATCTTAATCGCTTCTTCTAGCGTGGCGGTTTGACCATCGTGGAAATAGGGAGCTGTTATCGCGACGTTTCTTAAGCTCGCCACACGAAATAGATGCTTGTCTTGAGGCTGAGCAGTAAACATGAAGCGTCCTTGGTCTTCACTTCGTTCTGAACCTGTTTTCGATAATCCAAAATAACCAAATCGCATGACCATGCCGCCCCCAATATTGGTGCCTTGGTGACAACGAATACAGCCTTCTTCTTGGAACGTTTCCCAACCTCGTTTTGCTGCATCTGAAAGCGCTGAATGGTCGCCTCGTAAATATTGGTCAAAAAGGGAATGAGGCGTTGTTAAACCGCGCATGAATTCGATGAGTGCTGCCTTGATCGTGGCTGTGTTAATGGGCGTTGCTTGGTCTTCAAACATGTTGATATAAGCCTCTGAACGCGAGACATAGTCAGTAATGTGTTGCCAGTTAGAATCCATCTCGTCGACGTTGTGCACTGGGCCATCGATTTGATCTGAAAGGTTATTTACTCGGCCATCCCAAAAAAATCGATAGTTAAACACAGCGTTAAATACGGTGAGCGAATTACGCATTCCCGCTCCATTTACCCCAATCGATACCGGAATCACTTCTGCGCCGTTGGTTTGCAAGCTGTGGCAACTCTCGCAGCTGACACTTCGATTGGATGATAAATTAGGGTCTTTAAATAACGCCCAGCCTATTTTGGCAAGTTCATTGTCGATATCGGTTGAATTCGGAATGGGGAAAATTTGTTGGTCTGAAAATGCCGCCTGTTTAGGGTCTTGTGTACCAGAATGTGAAGTGTCCGCTGAAGCGTGAGAGTCGTCGTGATCGCTTTGATGAGAGTGACTTTCTTTGTGCTCGAATGAAGTGTGCATGTTTGACGAGGATGCTTCATAAACCAGTATGGCGATTGAAACGCAAATGACAGTTATGCTTATTCCAGCCAAATGAGAAGTTTTCATAGCGTTAGTTCCATCTAAATTTGATAATAATGGCAACTCAGAATCCGTCTGAAATCACCCTCATTTGCCTTGAGAATGATAGGTGTATCACTATAAATCTAGTTTCATAAGTTCGATGTTGCAAGATGAGGTGTCGGCATACCCGCAGGTTGGTGTCGGCATAGCCGGAAGCTGGTGGCCTTTGCGTTTAAGAGTTTTGGATGAATAGATAGACGCTTGGGTTTGATAGAGTAGGCTAGATATTGAAGAGTGTAAGTGAAATAGACAGCTATCAGATACAGAAAAGCCGCGGTCACTGCATTCAGTCACCACGGCTTCGGTATTACATGTTTAGTCTAGAGTGGCTTATTTAGCTTGCGCTGCTGCCGCTTCTAGTTGCTTAAGTTTACCTTGAAGCATGTAAGCATTCTGGTTGAAGTTACCAGGGTTCAACACTTGGCTTTGTTGCATAGGGTAGTCAGGTAACGTGTTCATGAACTCTTGTACTTTGCCGCCTACCGGTACGAATAGCCACATGTTGTCTGCCATCCAACGTAGGTACATGCCAGATTCGTGTGGTGCTTTTTCGAATGGGTCAGCACGTAGGTGAACGACTTGAGGCCAGTTTGGTTGGAAACGAACCGCATCAACGATGTTACCGTCCATTACAGCGAATGAAATCTTGAAGTCGTTCCAACGTACTGCGTTTAGCTCAGCGTTAGCAGAGAAGTAAAGCATGCTGTCACGAGGGCCTTTCTCTTCTTTACCTTCGAAGAAAGGTAGGAAGTTGTAACCATCTAGGTGTACACGCCAGTTTTTACCGTTGTAAGTCGCACCTTTATCAGAAGCAAGCTTCTCAACCACTTTATCATCACCAGCTGCTGCTAGTAGAGTCGGAATCCAGTCTTGGTGACTCATGATGTCGTTGATCTTAGTTCCCGGCTTGATTGTACCAGGCCAGCGAACTAGCTGAGGAACACGCATACCACCTTCGTAAGTTGTACCTTTCTCACCGTGGAAGTAAGTTGCGCCACCATCAGGCCAAGATACTGTCTCTGCACCGTTATCGGTAGAGTAGATTACGATCGTATTGTCTGCGATTTTAAGCTCATCAAGTTTGTCTAGAAGGATACCTACTTGGTCATCGTGCTCTAACATACCGTCAGCGTAGATGCTGATACCTGATGCGCCTTGGTATTTCTCTTGTAGACGAGTCCACACGTGCATACGTGTTGTGTTGTGCCAGATGAAGAATGGTTTGTCAGCTTTCACTGCTTTTTCCATGAAGGCTAGAGATTCTTCTAGGAACTCTTCATCCGCGTGCTCCATACGCTTACGCGTCATAGGGCCTGTATCTTCAATCTTACCGTCAGCCGTTGACTTGATTACACCGCGAGGGCCGAAGTTCTTACGGAACTCAGGGTCTTTAGGGTAGTAGTATGTCTCTGGCTCTTCTTCTGCATTCAGGTGGTATAGGTTACCGAAGAACTGGTCAAAACCGTGGTTCGTTGGAAGGTGTTTATCTTGGTCACCCATGTGGTTCTTACCGAACTGAGCAGTCATGTAGCCCTGTTCTTTAAGAAGGTCAGCGATAGTTGGAGCCCAATCTGGGATACCGTGATCAGAGCCTGGCATACCGATAGTTAATAGACCTGTACGGAAAGGTTCTTGACCCGTAAGGAATGCAGCACGACCAGCAGTACACGATTGCTGACCGTAGTGGTCAGTAAATAGTGCGCCTTCGTTAGCAATACGGTCGATGTTAGGTGTTTCATAACCCATCATACCGTTGTTGTATGCACTGATGTTGAATACACCAATGTCATCACCCCAGATAGCAAGAATGTTTGGTTTTTCTGCTGCTGTTGCCGCTGAAGAAGCTGCTAATAAGCCAACACCTAATGCTAGTTTATTAATTTTAGTACCCATAAGGACTCCGATTCACTTTAAAGATTAATGCGTTAGAGCAACACATCGTTGGGCAAACATTAATCTCTAAAATCGGTCGTGTCTTTTTATAGTGGTTATAACTAATTGTTATGGGGTTATCATAACCTTTTGATTTTTAGGGTTTTGGTCTGTTTTGTTCGATTTACCCTCTAACGTCATGTGTGATCCTTATCATGTTTATATACGTAATTTCTATCGTGCAGTTGTGCGTGTCGCCGTTCAGAAAAATGACAAATAGATTAATAGTTTAGCGAATCTCGCGATCGTTCAAAAAATGGACTATACGTTGTAGGGCAGGATGCAAATAACTAACGAAGAGGTTTCTATGACAGCGAAATATGGCGTCAAACGTCGATTAGCGATTTTGGGTACTGCGATGATGGCGGCTTCAACCACCACATTCGCGGCAGAAAAACCGAATATTCTCGTCATTTGGGGTGACGACATTGGTCAATCTAATGTCAGTGCGTACACCTTTGGTTTAATGGGGTATCAAACTCCGAACATTGATAGCATCGCCAAAGAAGGCATGATGTTTACCGATTACTACGCAGAGCAATCTTGTACCGCAGGTCGCTCTACGTTCATTACAGGTCAAAGTGTACTGAGAACAGGCTTAAGTAAAGTAGGCTTGCCGGGTGCAGATATTGGCCTTCAAGCAGAAGATGCTACCATTGCTGAACTGCTTAAACCTATGGGTTACATGACAGGTCAATTTGGTAAAAACCACCTTGGCGATAAAGATGAATTCCTTCCAACAGCGCACGGGTTTGACGAATTTTTTGGCAACCTTTATCACCTAAATGCTGAAGAAGAACCAGAAAATGAAGATTACCCAACCGACCCAGAGTTTCGTAAGAAGTTTGGCCCGCGTGGTGTTATCAAATCATTTGCTGACGGCAAGATTGAAGATACGGGCCCATTAACACGTAAGCGTATGGAAACGGTCGATGAAGAAACGCTCGATGCCGCACTTGATTTCATGGATCGCGCAGTGAAAGCCGACAAGCCATTCTTCGTTTGGTGGAACGCAACACGTATGCACTTCAGAACGCACGTTAAAGCGGACAGTAAGGGTGTGACAGGCGTTGGTAACTACGCTGATGGTATGGTGGAGCACGATCGCCACGTTGGACAGTTACTGAAACAAGTCGACGAGTTGGGTATTAAAGACAACACGATTGTTTTCTACTCAACGGATAATGGTCCACACATGAACTCTTGGCCTGATGCGGGTACAACACCGTTCCGTGGTGAGAAAAACACCAACTGGGAAGGCGCATACCGTGTACCAGCAATGGTTCGTTGGCCAGGTAAGATTGAACCGGGCAGCGTTTCTAACGAAATTATGCACCACATGGACTGGATGCCAACCTTCGTTGCAGCCGCTGGTGATGATCAGATCAAAGAGAAACTGCTGAAAGGTCATACTGCGGGTGATAAAACGTTTAAGGTTCACCTAGATGGTTATAACTTCCTTCCTTACCTAACCGGCGAAGAAGAGAAAGGTCGTCGTCATGAGGTCTTCTACTTTACCGATGATGGTGATTTAGCGGCGCTTCGTTACAACCAATGGAAAGCGGTGTTCATGGAACAGCGTGCAACGGGTACCATGCAGATTTGGTCAGAACCGTTCGTGACGTTACGTCTTCCTAAGCTGTTTAACCTACGTATGGACCCATACGAAAATGCAGATATCACATCGAACACATACTACGACTGGTTGCTAGACCATGCTTATATGTTTGTTCCTGCTCAAGCGTATGTTGGCAAATTCCTAGAAACATTTGCTGAATACCCACCACGCCAAAAAGCAGCAAGCTTTAGCTTGGATCAGGTTATGGAAAAACTTCAAGAGAACCATAACAAGTAAGACTTGGTTTATTGAAACTGACAGTTTTATGAAACTGCTAACATGAAAGAGCTCTCAGGAGCTCTTTTTTTATGCGCATATCGATGAGTAAATACCAGTCGTGAATATGAGTCACAACTATCAAGCTCACTGCCACTAAATAATTGTAAATTCATTGTTTTTACGTCTACCTTATTAAGCATAAGGATGTATAAAAACAAGGAATGTTATGTCTGCATGGTTGTGCTTGCTAGTGAACGGATTGAAACACCAGCGAGTTGCAGTATTATCCGCAATGTTGTCTTTACCTATGTTGTCGCTGCTCGCTTTCAATGCGCATGCCAATGAACAGGCTTTATCCGTTGGATCGGAAGCTTCGCATGCCAACTCTCAAGCGACGTATGTCGGATCTGAAGCTTGTATCGACTGTCACAGCGCAGAAGTGGAAGCGTGGCAAGGTTCTCATCATGATATGGCGATGAAGCACGCCGACGATGAATCTGTGTTGGGCGACTTCGACGATCAAACTGTGACTCATAAAGGAAAGCCCAACCGTTTTTTTCGTAAGGGTGATGAGTTCTGGGTCAACATCGAAGGGCCAGACGGCCAATTCAAAGATTATAAAATCAGCTATACCTTTGCCTTTGAACCTCTTCAACAATACATGGTTGAGTTTGAAGACGGGCGCGTACAGTTGATTCCTTTCGCTTGGGATTCTCGCACTGAGGATGAAGGCGGACAACGCTGGTTTCACCTCTATCCAGATACCACCAACACCGATGAGTTCTACTGGACTAACAGTGGCCAGAACTGGAACTTCATGTGTGCAGACTGCCACTCAACGAACCTAGAAAAGAACTACGACAGCGCAAACAATACTTATAACACCACTTGGTCTGAGATTAATGTTGGCTGTGAAGCCTGTCATGGGCCTGCAAGCGAGCACGTTGAGCAGGCCAAGCTAGCAAATAACAAGCAAGCTGCAGCCAACGGTGGAAAAGATGCCCATGTCTCGGCGCATTATGGCTTTGACCGTGATTTGTCGAAGTCAGTGAAAGAGTGGATCTATCAAGAGGGCAACTCAACTCTTCAACCCAAAGACATCATTCATACCAACCAAGTTCAAACCTGTGCTCAGTGCCACAGTCGACGTACTCAGTTAAATGAAACAGGCGACCACGTTAATGGGTCATTCTTTGATAAGTATCGTCTGAGCCTGATTACCCCTGAGCTTTACCATAATGATGGTCAAATCTACGATGAAGATTACGTTTACGGCTCTTTTTTGCAATCTGTGATGGCAGAGAAAGGCGTCACTTGTACTAACTGTCACGATCCCCATACTGCAGAACTGAAAATTGCCGAAGAAGCCGTGTGTAGCCAGTGTCACATTGCTTCTGAATACACACCTGAAAAGCACACATTCCATGAAGCCAATACTGAAGCTTCACAATGTACCACCTGCCACATGCCAGAAACGACGTACATGGAAGTCGATCCAAGGCGTGACCACAGTTGGCACATTCCACGTCCGGATATCAGCCAACACATTAAAACACCGAACGTCTGTACCAGCTGTCATGAAGACCAAACCGATCAGTGGGCCGATCAGCAAATCGGTCAATGGTTCCCAGATTCTAAGTATCGTAACCAACAACACTTTGCTGTCGCCTTTTATGCTGATTCAATAGGGCACAGAGGTGCAGAGGATGCGTTGGCGTATTCTGCTCAGGATTCAAGCTTAAGCAATATAATCCGAGCATCAAGCTTAGAACGTTTGGGTGGTAATACGGGTAAGAACACACTTATCTCATTGGCGAGAGCTGTGAAACACGAAGATGAGATGATTCGGTTGGGTGTCGTGCAGGGCTCGTCCGGCTTTCCGTTTACTGATCGTTGGCAGATTCTAGAGCCACTATTGAAAGACCCTGTATTGTCAATTCGTTCAGAAACCGCAGGCGTGCTTGTGCGTTATTGGGGGGAGATGAATCCGCTGCAGAAAGATCAAATCAAGCCTGTATTGGAAGAGTACATAGAGATACAACAATTTAATGCTGACAGAGGGTTTGGTCGTACTAACTTAGGTAACGTATACCGAGATTTAGGTCAGCACCAAAAAGCGATTGAGTTTTACCAAGGTGCTATCGAGATAGAACCTTATTTCGAGAACAGTTATGCCAACTTGGCTGACTTGTATCGCGCACTTGGCGACGAGCCAAAAGCATTAGCGACATTGAAGCAAGGCATTCAAGCTCAGCCGAAATCGAGTGTATTGCCATACAGCGCAGGGTTATCCATGCTGCGAGCGAAAGATTACAAGCAAGCAACCGACTACCTGAAACAAGCCGCTGAAACGGCGCAAACTGACCCACAATATTGGTATGTGTACGGCTTGGCTTTAGAGAAGTCTGATGTTCTTGCCGCGAGTAAGTCATTGAACAAGGCTTACCAATTCAGCCGCAATCCACAACACCTGTATGCACAGTGTGAAATATTAGCGCGAAATTACCAACAACCCGGTGTACCGAAAGCGTTCGAACACTGTGTTTCATCATTGAGTAAGGTAGCGCCGCCGGAGGCGATTAACCAATTGAAAGCAATTAGTCAGTAGAAAGCTGGGCTGAAATAAAGCACCAGAATTGACGTGGCTATGCGCTTATAATTTATGGTGTATATAACTAATTATCACGTTTATAACTATTAGTTATGGGGCTTGTGAGTAGGATGTACGCAGCCAGATTGAATTAAGGGAAGACCTATGAACCATGCGCAACAAGCAATAAACCAACTGATTGAACAGACAGAGAAAAGTGTTATCGGTCAGAGTCACGTCGTTCGGGCTCTGGTAATCGGATTATTGACCAATGGCCATGTGCTTCTAGAAGGGCTTCCCGGCACAGCGAAAACACGCTCGGTCAAGTCGCTAGCGAATTTATTGAACACAAGCTTTGGTCGAATTCAGTTTACGCCTGACTTATTGCCATCAGATGTGACGGGTACCGAGGTGTATCAAGAACTGGATGGCAAGCCGCAACTGCATTTTCAACCGGGGCCTATTTTCAATAGCATTGTGCTAGCCGATGAAGTGAACCGTGCGCCGGCAAAGGTACAAGCGGCACTGCTTGAAGCGATGGCAGAGGGCACGATAACCGTGGGCGGCCAAACTCACATCCTTCCTGACTTGTTCATGGTGTTGGCGACTCAAAACCCAGTTGAACAAGAAGGTACGTATCCGCTACCTGAAGCGCAGATGGACCGTTTCATCATGAAAGTGACTGTCGATTACCCAGAAGACGAAGCGGAACGCGACATAATTCGATTGGTGCGAAGCGAAGAGTTAGGCAGCGAAACAAGCTCAGAGCTAGTCACACCGCAACACATCGAACCTGAATTGGTGCTTGAAGCGCGTCGCCAACTGCCTGAAATAGCGGTTTCTGATTTAGTTGAAAATTACATTGTTGCCTTGGTGATGGCGACACGTAAGCCAGAGCGTTACCCAGAATCAAATCTATCAAAGTGGATTGAAATTGGCTCAAGCCCTCGTGCTTCAATCGCATTAGACAAATGTGCACGGGCTTATGCGTGGCTGCAAGGGCGTGACCATGTCACGTTAGACGATGTGCGAGCGATGCTACCTACCGTATTAGGTCATAGATTCTCACTCTCTTACGACGCATTGGCCGATGGTGTTGACCATCAAAGAGTGGTTGAAGAACTGCTTGATAATGTTGAGATCGGATAACTAGGGGGCGTCATGGCGAAGCCAACACAAGCTCCCAAATCGCAAGGCCTTGATCCTCGCTTATACTGCGATTATTCAAGGTTAGTGCGAATACAGGCCCAAGCTGAGTCATTTTCTCTGTTGCCTCATCTAAAGGCGGGCAGTGTATTGTCGGGTCGACATAATTCTCTATTTCGTGGTCGTGGGTTGAACTTCGAGGAATTGCGTCATTACCAACTGGGTGATGATATTCGCAATCTCGATTGGAAAGTCACCATGCGTACGGGTAAGCCTCATGTTCGCAGTTATACCGAAGAGAAAGACCGAAATGTAATGATCTGCGTCGATCAGCGCAGCTCGATGTTTTTTGCATCTCAAAACACCATGAAATCCGTTGTGGCTGCCGAAGTGGCGGCATTGTGTGGATGGAGAGTGCTGAAGGATGGCGACCGTGTTGGCTTCGTTTTAGCCTCACATCAAAAGCTGTTCCATACCAAAGCACAGCGCTCTCAGTCTGATTTACTCGCTCAACTTAAGCACCTTACTAAAGCCAATCAAAGCTTAGGTGTGAGCGTGAGTGACAGCGAGGGTGTCGGGTTCAGTCAATGGATTGAACTGATCAAGCGAATGAGGCTAAAACAGTCGACCTTAATCTTTATTAGCGATTGGCGTGACTGCCAAGAACAACACCTTGATCGACTCAAGCAACTACAGCAACACAATGACATCCTGGCCATTATGGTGACCGACCCCTTAGAACAATCACTGCCTCATGATCTCGCTAGTGCGAATTGGGTGGTGGGTGATGGTCGTTTTCAGCTCAATCTCGATAGCCAATCTAAGGTTAACCTTGCGAGCGAGAGCCTTGCTCAAAAAGCGGCACTTCAAAAACAATCCCTTGCTAAATTAATGGCGATGAAAAATCTTCCTTATATCGAATTAGATACGTCTGGTGCTCATATTTCACAGCTTCAAAAGTTAGTGGGAGGGCGCTAAATGGCCGTTGAACATACGCCTCCTAGTACTTATATCCTTCGCGAACTGCGCGATGTAACGATTCCAGACAGCGTGAGTTGGTTTCCCCAAACGATAGGTTGGAAGATCCTCGGCGTTGCCTTGTTATTGGCTGCGTTCTATCTGGCTTATCGCTTGGCGTTAAGGTGGTGGAATAATCGTTATCGTAAAGAAGCACTTAAAGAGCTCATGGTATTGGATGCTCGAGACAAAAACTCAACCGAGCGAACCTTCAAGGTGCTCAAAGTGGTGCTTCGTTATCTAGACAGCGGTAATGCCAAGTTGTTTGGTCAAGCCTATGTAAACCGCTTGAACGCTTATCTTCCTGTTAGCGCTGGCACGAGTACAAAGAGTAATGCTTTCTTTACCGATGAAGTGTCGGGGCTGTGGATGCAAAGCTTAATTGATCCAAAGGTACGTTTGACCTTTGAACAGCGTTTAGAGGTAATTCAAACCGCCATGATGTGGCTAAAGCTTCATAAACCCGATGTACAAACAAAACCGAATGTACAAGCGACAACAGAGGGGCAAGATAATGTTTGATAGTTTATCTGCCAGCTTTGAGTTCGCACATCCATTGTGGTTTATCGCGTTACCATTGCCTCTGTTGGTCTATTTGGCCGTGCCTGCTTATCGCACTAAACAAATGGCCATTAAGGTGCCGTTTTTCAGTGAGTTGGTGGAAGCGATTGGCGAGGCGCCATCTGAAGGGGCAAGTCAGTTAACACCAAGCTGGTGGCAGCGCACTACGTTGATTATTACTTGGGTATTAGTGGTTTGCGCGTTAGCTAAACCAACCATCTTAGGTGAGCCACAAGTTCGCGAACAACTAGGCCGTGATGTCATGGTGGTTGTCGATTTATCGGGCTCAATGGCTGAACAAGATTTTACCTCTAAACAAGGGGATAAAATCTCGCGTTTAGATGCGACTAAAGAGGTGTTAGCTGACTTTGCTAAAACTCGAAAGGGTGACCGACTTGGTTTGATTCTGTTTGGTGACGCAGCATTTGTACAAACGCCATTCACTGCTGACCAAGATGTGTGGCTTGAACTACTCAATCAAACCGACGTGGCAATGGCAGGGCAAAGCACACATTTAGGTGATGCCATTGGCTTAGCGATTAAGGTGTTTGAACAAAGCGAAAAGCAAAGTGCTGCGGTTCAAGATTCAAGCATTGATGCCAACGCAAAAGAGAAAGTAGTGATTGTGCTGACTGATGGTAATGACACTGGCAGCTTTGTTGAACCTATCGATGCGGCCAAAGTGGCTAAAGCGAAAGGTGTTCGCATACACGTTATCGCCATGGGTGACCCGCAAACAGTAGGCGAAGTGGCTTTGGATATGGAAACCATCAATCGTGTGGCTCAAGAGTCTGGTGGTGAATCCTTTGAAGCACTTAACCGAGATGAACTGACTAAAGCTTATGCTCAAATTGGTGAGCTAGAGCCCCAGTTGTATGAGAGTACGACTTATCGTCCTAAACAGGGATTACACCATTACCTGATGGCCATTGTTGTTGTGATGTATTTGACTGCGTTTAGTTTAGCAACAATCCGCCGACGCTCGCTTTTGGCTTCTTCAATGAAAAATTTGAAAGGAGAGAACAATGCCTGATTCTCTCATGTTGCAACAGTTTTTTACTCAGTTTCACTTTATCCGACCTTTGTGGTTGTTGGCCTTTATTCCAATGTTCTTCCTGTTATGGGTTCGTTGGAGAGAAGAGACTAAGCCAACATGGAAAGACATTCTTCCTGCACATTTACGAGATGCATTGACCATCGGTGAAACCGGCTGGCGCAAACAGTTACCACTAAAGCTATTAATGGTGATTGTGACCATCGCCATTATTATCTGTTCAGGCCCAACATGGCAGCGTGAAGCTTCGCCTTTTGGTGAAGACAAAGCCTCAATGTTAGTGGTGCTTGATAACAGTGATTCTATGTTGGCTAAAGACTTACCACCAAGTCGCTTGGAACGCTCTAAACAGAAAATTAGAGACTTACTCGCAGCGCGCAAGGGCGGCAACACAGGTTTGGTTGTGTATTCAGGCAGTGCGCATGTCGCGATGCCAGTGACCCAAGACAGCAAGGTATTTGAACCGTTTCTGGCGGCTATCACCCCTGACATCATGCCCGTATCCGGTAAGTCAGCGGAAGAGGCATTGCCACTCATCAATCAACAATTGTCTGGTGAGCTAGGTTCGTCAGTGTTGTTGGTATCAGATGGCGTTAACCCAAGTACCATCAGGGCGTTCGAAAGCTTCTTTAACGACAACCCGTATCAGTTGCTCATTCTGGCGGCAGGAAATAGCAATGTGGTGAGCGATAATCCAGTCGACCTTGATTCATTGCGTAGCCTAGCGAGCAAGACGGGTGGGCGACTGATCGAAGTGACTGTTGATAATTCCGATATCCAACAACTCAACAAAGCGGTTGAAAGAAACATGCAACTTAACGGTGAGTCTTCAATGCCTTGGAAAGACATGGGATACGGTCTGCTGATTCCAATGGCGATCATCATGCTGTTGTGGTTTAGAAAAGGGTGGTTGGTTCAGTGGTGTGTGGTTGGTGTGCTGATTACGGGTTCCTTCTATTCACCGGATACCTTGGCGAAAACGGTCAGCTTAACCGCGGATAAACCCGTTGTGGTGGAGTCGCTTACAGCTTGGGATAAGACCACTCAATGGTGGTGGGACTTATGGCTAACGCCCGACCAACAAGGTCAACGTTTGTTGAACCAGAAAGAGTACCTTCAAGCTGCCAAACATTTTACTGACCCGATGCGAAAGGGCGCGGCTTATTACTATGCTCGTGATTTTAAGCTCGCTCACAGTGCGTTCTTGCAAACCAAAACTGACCTTGGTTTATACAATGCAGCGAGTGCGTTAGCCAGGCAGCGTGAATACCTTGCGGCGCGAGACCTTCTAAAATCACTAAGCGAGAAAGAGGATCTTTCACCAGAACTAAGAACGGATGTGGAAAATAACCTTGCTGTGCTTAGCGGGATTGTCGAAGAGGTTAACCGAACCAGTGAAAGCCAATCTGGAACCACAGATGGCCCTGAAGAATCTTTAGAACTCGAAGACGATCAGCCGCGAACGGGTGATGGTGCTGAAGAAGAAACGGTAGCGGAATTGATGCTCAAGGAAACGCTTAACGCCAATGAAATCTTGGGCAGCCAAGAGCTTGCCGACAAGTGGTTAAAACGAGTCGAAGCGGATCCTAAATTCTTCTTGAAGTCTAAATTTCAGATTCAGTTAAGAGATCCTACGCCTTCTATCGAGCAGTCGTCAAAACAGGAACAGCTGCCAAAACAGGAGCAAACACAATGAGTCGATATGATTTAGCTCTTGAAGCGCTTCAAGTGAAGGTAGGGCGCTCAGAGTACCTTAAGCTAACTAAGACCTTGCTTGTGTCGCTAGTTCTGCTGTCTAGCGCTGCTTTTTCTACACTTGCTTGTGCGGCTGATATTTATGACCTGCAGAGGAGTGGCGATGTCGAACTGATTGCTTGGGTCGGAGAAAAGCCGAAGTCTGGCGACAAGATTACGCCTGCAAAATTCAGCGTTAATGAACAAGTGATTCTGACCATTGAGGTGGCGACACCGCGCTGGCTAACCGGGGGGACTCGAATTGGCAGCATCGAAATCCCGAATGTTATTGCTAAACAGCGAAATCAACTTGCGACGAACTACACAGAGCGAGTGGGTGGTACAACATGGTCACGCCAACGCTGGGAAGTGACGCTTTATCCGATGACATCGGGCGAATTCGTGATTCCTGCTGTGCCTGTTCGAATTCAAGTGTCAGCTCCTGATGGTTCAAACGTTGGTGGCACGCTTTATACGCAACCTATTAAGTTTGAAGCTTCATTACCTTCAGGTTTATTAAGTGATGAATCACCTTGGTTTTCTGCAACAGATGTGGATGTAGAACAGCAATGGCAGCGTTCGAATGAAAACTTGAAAGTTGGCGATGCGGTTACTCGTACCGTGACGATCAAAGCGAAAGACAGCTTGTCTGTGTTACTGCCAGATGTGTTGTCCAATGAATCGACTCAGCAATATCAAGCTTACCCACAACCTAATCGTTTAGACGATACACAAGAACGTGGTGATTACCGATCTAGCCGTTTGGAAGAAACGGTTTATGTGATTCAACAAGGTGGCGAATTTACCTTACCGGACTTCTCATTCCAATGGTGGGACAGCAAGAACCAACGTCTTGAAAATGTGGACATAAAAGGCGAAGTGTTTGAAGCCAAACACACGCTCCAATCCTTCGTCAAAGCTTACATGTCGGTCTTTATCAGCGTTGGCTTGGCATTCGTGTTGTGTGTTGCGTTGTTTGTTTCTTTGAAGCGTTATTACAAGAACCGACCAACACCGAGTTGGTTGGCATTCCGCCGTTTGCTTAAGCAAGGTAACTGGTCTGCATTGAGAACCTTTATCTATCGTGAGTTACGAACTGAAACGACTCAGTTAGAACTGGGTAAAGCACAACTGGGTAAATTGAATGGACAAAAACGTTGGGTGGAAGACAGCGAAGCACTTCAACAAGGGCGTGAAGATAAAAACGTATTTGCTCGTTTGTGGAGAGGGTTACGTAACCTGCCCAGTGACCAATCAAATTCAAGCCATTCTCGTTCGATTTTCGCCCGCTTGAAAATCCCTAAAGCCTTGCCAGACTTAAAAGATAGAACTAAGTAGCAAACTTTAGTTATTCGCATCGAACATCATCGGCAGGTTCTCTACTATAGGGAACCTGCTTCTTTAATATGGAACTGTATGAAAAGTACCGAACTCAATTTAATTCCTATATTTGTTGCTATCTATGAAGAGCAGAACTTGTCTAGAGCTGCTAATCGCATGGATATAAGCCAACCGGCTGTGAGCAAAGCGCTTGCAAGGTTGAGAGATATCTATGACGAGCCACTGTTTCACCGAACCACTTCAGGCGTAGAGCCAACCACATTCGCTATTGATATCTATCCTGCAATGGCCGCTGCACTTAAAAACTTTACGTCTACCTTGTCCGCATCAAGAGACTTCGATCCTAAAACTTCAGGCCGCGTGTTTTCAATCGCCTGCGTGTCGGCGGCGAGCTATGAAATGATGCCAAGAGTGATGCAACTAATCAGTCAGGTTGCCCCCGGTATCGCACTCGAAGTTCACCCTCTTTTTACGGAAGATTATGAGTCTGATTTAAGGCTTCAAAGACATGATGTGATTGTCGATATGACGCCAAAAGGAAGAACCATGCTTAAGCATGAGGTGATTTCTACAGAGGAGTTGGTGGTGGTGTGTCGCAAAGACCATCCTATCGTTGGCGATACTATCGACATGGAACAGTTCTTGTCACTTGAACATGTGGTTGTTTCTCGTTGGCATGCACGTAAAAGCTTATTGAGCTCTGAACACTACAGTGACCTAGAGAAACGAAGAATAGTCTATCGTGCAGCTGGGGTAGTTGAGATGCTACCTGTAATTGAAGGTTCTGATTACATCGGCGTGTTACCTATTTCATCGGTGCGTTGTTTCTCTGAAAAGTACAATGTCAGAACTCTGCCTCTGCCTTTCGAGTTAGAAGACCTCGATATGTGTATGATCTGGCACCCAAGTCGTACTAACGAACCGAGCCACAAGTGGTTGCGCGCTAAAATCAAAGCGGCAGCCAAGGACACATCAAGTTAGCCCCAAAAGGACACCAAAATGGACAGTATTCGCGCGATTTTAAATGGAAAGAAAGCCAATATCCCCGAGTTAAGACAAGCAGTCTTTGCGGCAAGGGATAGGGATATAGATCTACAAGTGAGAGTCACTTGGGAATCGTCGGATATGTTTCGTTTAGTCAGTGAGGCGATATGCGATGGTGTGAAGCGACTGATTGTTGCTGGTGGCGATGGAACAGTAAATGAAGCCGTGAATGCGCTTAACCAGTTCCGTGCGAGCGAGAGGCCGCAGCTTGCGATTATTCCAATGGGAACAGCGAATGACTTTGCTACCGCGACTGGAATCCCTAGCGATATTGCTCAGGCGTTTACGCTTGCTTTAGAAGGGAAGGCGTTCGCGGTCGACAGTGTTCGTGCCAATGATCGTTATTTCATGAACGTTGCTGCAGCAGGCTTTGGCGCCGAAGTAACGGCCGAAACGCCTGTTGAACTTAAAGACTTTCTTGGTGGCGGCGCATACACGCTAACAGGTGTGGTCAAAGCGCTAGGTTTTAAACCTTACAGCGGCACCTTGACCATAGACAAAGGTACCTTTACTGGCGAAATTTTGGTTGGGGCGTTTTGTAATGGCCGCCTCGCGGGAGGTGGTCAAGAGCTTGCGCCCAATGCACTTATTGATGATGGTTTGATGGATCTTACTTTGGTCAAAGCCTTTGTAGCGTCTGATTTACCAAAAGTCATCGAAGAGCTTAAACACCCAGCTGACGACGGCAAATACATTGTTCACACTCAAGCGCGTTGGTTGGAGATAGATTTTCCGCAATCATTGCCGATTAATTTAGACGGCGAACCTTATCGTTCAAACCAGATTCGCTTTGAGGTTATGCCTTCGAGCATCAGTTTGGTGTTGCCTGACGACAGCCCTTGTCTGGTGAAAAATCAGTAAACAACTTCTATTGAGTACACGGAGTGATTGAACGATTGGGTCATTCACTCCGCTAAGATTCGTTATGCTTCTTTTTGTGTTTGTTCTGAGTTAAGCAAGAAGTACGACACCCAATCATCAGTCGGCAACGGCCTTGCGAAGAAGTAGCCTTGCGCGTATTTACAGCCTATTTGGCGTAGAGTCTTTACGTGGTTCTGCGTTTCAAGCCCTTCGGCAATCACCGAGAAATTCAGTATTTGTGCTAACTTCAATACAGCACATGTGATCTCGTAATCGACTTTGGATGAGTTAATGTCTTCAATAAAGCTTCGGTCGAGTTTGACGCAATCTGCAGACAGATTCTTCAATACCGACAGCGAAGAGTAACCCGTACCAAAGTCATCAATCGCAATCTTATAACCCTTCGAGTGAAGTACCTCTATGGTTCTTGAGCAGGTTTCGAAATCTCGCATCATGTCTCTTTCTGTGATTTCGAGAAGCAGCTGATGTGGCTGGCAATCCGTCTCATCCAGTATCACTTGCAACTGCTCTGCGAGGTCAGTCATATAGAACATTCTTGCTGAGAAGTTGATAGAGAAAATCACACCTTGTAAGTCGATACCTGAGCGTTGCCATTCGGTGATCAAGTTCGCTACTTTCTTAAATACCCATTTATCGATGTCGATAATAAGATCGCTTTTCTCTGCAACTTCAAGAAAATCGATAGGTGGAAGCAATCCGAGTTTTGGGTGACGCCAACGAATAAGAGCCTCGGCTCCGATGATGTCTTGAGAATCTAAGTCGACTTTTGGTTGGAAGAATACTTCCAGTTCGTCATTTGCAATGGCTTGATGAAGCCCCATGTTGGTTTCGATTAAGTCATTGACTTCATGGGTCATTTCATCAGCGTAGACTCTGTATTGATCTCTACCATTACGTTTTGCGTGATACATAGCGGTGTCTGCGTTTCGGATTAAGGTTTCACGATCTAAACCGTGAGTAGGGTATTCACATACCCCAATACTGGCTGAAACGAAGATAGAGTTATCGTCAATATAGTAAGGCTTTCTTAATGCTTGGTTTAAGCGATCAGCGATGGGTTCACCTTCTTCTAAACCAACGTTCGAATACACAACCAAGAACTCGTCGCCGCCCATTCTAGCGACAAAGCCCTTATCTCCGACGAGATTGCTAAGGATGTCAGACACGTTAACCAGCAAGTTGTCTCCAGGTGCGTGACCTAACGAATCATTGATTGTTTTGAACTCATCAATATCGAGGTAAAACAGTAAAAAGGGCGCATTGTTCTTGCTCGAAAGCTTAATTTCTTTATCTAACTGCTTAGTCGCTAACAATCTATTCGCCAAATTGGTCAACGGATCGTGGTGAGCAAGAAAGTCGAAGTTCTTCTTCTCCTCTGTGAGGTCGAGGTAGGCCTCAGACAGCCTTGAAGCCATGTTGTTATAGGCTTTCTCTAAGTGAGACCACTCGTCACTTCGGCCCAAGTTGATTGGGTTTTTGAGGCTACCGGATTCTAAACGGTCGAAACCATGTCGCAGTGCATTGAGTGGTTGTCGAATATGGTGTCTCACCACGTGGTTAACGAGCAGCATCGATAACACAAAAGCCGAAAAGCTCATGATGATGGCGTTCAATCGAGATAAACCGATCTCTTGTTCAAGTTGGTCAGTTAGCTCTAAAGCTTGGTTCTGTACGCGTGATTCGGTGTTCTCCACCATCTCCAACAAATCGCTTTGTGCTTCTAACAGTGAAGCCATTACCAACCAACGTTGTTCCAGATTAGCGCGAATCCGTTTTAAAGCGGCGTTGTATCGTTTCACGGTGCGGTGGATACGTTTCTTCTCTGCGATAACCGCAGCTGTTCCAATATCAACGTTTTCTAGGTGAAGTAAGAAGATATCGAGCTCTTTTTCTACCTCTATCAGTAACACTTTTTCTGTTTCTGGTGTGATTCGGCTATGTATGTCACCGACCATTTTTCCAGAGGTGAGAAACGACTCTCGCAACATGTTGATGAGATCTAATTCATTGTTATAACGGATGAAGTTAGGCTGATCTAAGTGCCTAAGCTTACTGTCGGCAATCGCAAACTCGAGCTGATCCAGTTGCTCGGCTAGTGCCGCGTCGATTTGGTTGGTCTGCTTTAAGATTCGGTTCAGTGCCAGCGAACTGCCTAAGAAGCGGTGGAAGTTATCGATAAAGGCGTCGATCTTTTGCGAGAAACCTTCATTGGTCGATAAGTCTCTCAAGCGTTGGAGTTGAAAATCAACGTTGAATGCTTCTTCAGACAAGGTGGTTTCACTGAACAGAAAGGTTTGCTCAAGTAACTTTACCCGAGAGGTTAATGTAAATACGCGACGGCTGATTTCAGAGTTGATAATCAAATCAGACACGTGCGTTGAGGTTTCAGTTTTGAGTGTCGACTCAACATAATACAAAGACCGAATCACCATAATCACCGCTAGGCTCACAATCAATAGTGAGAGCAGGTTTGACATGATGAGTCGCTGAGTGATGTTTATCTGACGTAATTTCATTGCGGCTTCCAAATTCTCAGATACGCTTCACGGTAGCCATTTTTAGGATCGTAAATCCCTTTGTCTGACTGGCTGATAAGTTCTTCAACATTACCCGGTGTGACGAGATGTACAGGGGCAGAGTAGCCGCTGGGAGGCATCTGATTGAAGGCTCGGTTAAGCTCGTCGACAATCTGCCAGCCTTGTAGATATAAGGGTTCAGGAACGGTTGCCAGTTGGAATTGTCCGCTATAGATTCTTTTGTAGGCCGCTTTACTGCCATCACCTGCAGAGATGTTCTGCGGGATCATTTTTAGCTCTTCAAGACTCGACTCCAAAGACGGGATCGCATAGTCGATGTACAAGTCGTTGATGGCCAATATGTGAGTGATTTTATCGTCGTACTTGTTATCAAGGTCTTTCAATGTCGCGGGCATTTGTTCAGCAATTTTGTCTAAAGGCAGGTAGTTGAGTTCAAGGACATCACAACTGCTGCAACGCTTGATGGTGTTAACCATAGCGTTGGCTTTGATCATCGCGATTTCATAATTAGGGTCGGTAAATACCACGGTTTTGGCTTGACCCTTTGAGTTGACGATGGCGAGTAGGGCAGCGACTTCCGCTACATCAAGCGGGTCGGTGGTGATGTTGGTGTATAAGCCAATCTCTGGGTTCCCGCCAACAAGCTCCGTCGCGTGCCACCCGATGACAACAATCCCGAGATCTTCCGCTTGTTTCAAAATGGTCTTATGACGCACCGCATCAATGCCACCCAAAACAATGGCATCGGGTTCAAAGCCAATCGCTTTTCGGATCGCGGCACCTTGGCGCACTTCAGAACCCAAGCCATCGATGAATCTAAGGTGCCAATTAATGTTAGAAATCGCTTCAGATATGCCTTTGCCAACGCCATAGACGCCACCATTACGTAAATCAGACGCGACGAAAATAACGTTCTTTTCATGACGCACGGCTGGACCTTGTGTTGGACCATCCCATGTTCGTTGGTTAGAAACCGCACGCATCACTTTTTCTTCAGCGTAATGGAAGAAATTGTTCTCAGGATTACCCGCAAAACTCGGTGAGTTGCAAGTAGTAGCGAGCAACAAACTCGCAAAATGCACTGTCTTATTCATAAGGCTTATAAAACGCTTTAAATTATTATCTCTCTATATTTATAATATTGTTAATAAACATTCAAACATTTGGTAACAGTTATGCCGGGTCAAATTTATAAAAACGTATTGCCAGCCCTACTGACAGCTTGTTTTATCCTTCCTTTTGACGTAATCGCTGATGGGGTAAGGTCGGACGCAGATGTAAAGAAACTCGAAAAATTTCAAGAGACTGTGAGTGGCGAGCCGATTTCGTTAGCGCCAATGTCGGTAGAGAAACCGGTCAGAATTGCCCTAATTTACCCAAGTGCAGATATTTCTGACTTTTGGACAAGAAATTACACCGCATTGAAGGAAAGGTTGATCGCGTTAGAGTTGCCATTCGAGATTAGCGAGTTTACATCAAGACAAATTGAGCACTCTTTGCAGACTCAATACACGGATCAAGTGTTGAATGCAGACACACCTTATGACTTCGTAATTTTTGGTCCTTCTGAACTGGGAATACAAGCAGAGAACATTCAAAAGCTATCGGCTTCGACAGAATTCAAAACCTTTATTTGGGCATTCCATACACCCAATGAACAATGGTCACATCAACCAGACAGTTGGTTTGACTTCTCAAGCGCGATGGGCGCGGAGGTGTTGTGTGACCATGTGGTGCAAGAGTTAGGGAGTGAAGTCGAGTTTTCTGCCAATCGCGGGATCCCAGGAATTACGGACACTCAACGTTCACAAGGCTTCATTGATTGCGTGGAAGAGAAAGGTGATTGGTTAACGGTGTATGAGCACTTTGGACAGTATCAAAAAATCGGCGGTGCTGATGGGATTCGCTTAGTGCTGGGTAATTTCCCTGAGGTGACCATGGTTCACAATGCTAATACCGCAATGACCATGGGGGCGGTCGATGCGTTGAACCAAGCCGACATGTTGTCTGAAATCTATGTCACGGGTTGGGGCGGCACAGCGATAGAGATCGAGAAGATTCGCTCTGACGAGTTAGATGCAACACCAATGCGCATGAGTGACGACCTTGGCGTAGCAACTGCTGAAGCGATTAAGTTTCATTTAGAAGAGAGAGAAGCCGAAGTTCCGCTGGTTTATTTAGGTCGTATCACCGTGGTGCACAATAAGATGAATGACGACCAGTTGAATCAACTCACCAGAGAAGCGTTTCGTTACTCAGGTAAGAATTAAGCACGACTCAATCTATCCTGCATGATGAAAAGAGCCGCTTATTCGTATGGAACGGAATAAGCGACTCTTTTATATTAGAGATTCTGCGAGCATGTTTGGCTCACAAACCTAATAATTGTGATTAGTCAGTAATTTCTTCCAGTACTTGCCCAATCGAACCGCTTGGTTGAGTGATGCCCAGTTTGTTCGAAAGCGTCGGTGCAATATCGTATGGTGTGATTGGACGTGAAACCTTCTTAGCATTCACATCGTATCCTGCAAAAATCACTGGCACGTGCGTATCGTATTTCCAAGGGGAACCATGAGTCGAGGCAATTTGCAGGCCTTCCATATCGTTAATGTAGCTACGCGGATCAAAGACCACATACACATCGCCTGAACGAGCAGGATGATAGTTGTTCTTGATGAGCTGCATTACATGAGTATCAGGGACTCGGTTTGCCGCAATATCACTGCTCGATACCGCAAACGCAACGCCTTTCACTTTCGCGATCTCATCGGCAATGGCTTCTTGTACCTTAGCCAGATCTAACTTCTTCTCGGCGATGAAGTCATGATTCAGATAGATATAAGGTTGAGCGTACAAACGAATTGCGTCTTTAGTTAAACCAAAATCATCTTTCAATCGTTTCTCTACACCACTCGATAGTAGGGCGTCTTTGTCGAAGTACTGAGCCTGACTGAAACCTAGCGCATTTGCCGCAGGTGAAGATTCAGGAACACCGTGATCGGCAGACAAGACGATTAACGTGTTCTCTAGCCCAACTTGGTTATCTACGGTTTTAAAAAGCTTCGCGAGTGTCTTATCCAAGCGGATTAAGTTGTCTTCAGTCTCTAAGCTTTCAGGGCCGTACAGGTGAATCACGTAGTCATTCGAAGAGAAGCTAACCGATAGGTAATCCGTCGCATCACCTTGCCCAAGCTTCTCTTGCATCAAGAGTGTGCTTGCAAAGTTCTCTGTGATCTCATCACCAGCCGGGCTTACGGTTAATGTTGTGCTGTAGTATTTGTAGCTCGCAGGGCCGTAAGGGTGAGGGAAGGTGCGTTGGAAATCGCCTAACTTAACCTTGTGGTCCATGTTGTGTTCTTGCAGGGTGTAGTTTTCACGTGGTAATGATAACTCCCACTTTTGCTTAGAGTATTGAGCGGCAATGGCTTTTTCATTCCAACGAGATACCCAAGCTGGGTATTCGTCATAGTAATAGTTGCTGGTCACAAACTCAGATTGCGCTTTCGAGAACCAAAACGCTTTGCCACTGTGCCCTGCAAGCGAAATCGCGCCACGGTCTTTTACCGATACACCAAACACTTTTGATTTTCCGCTATTGGAAATCATCAGTTCGTCGCCAAAGGTGGTGGCGAGAATTGGCTCTGGAGAGCGACCGTCACCTTGTGCTGTCTTCTGTGTTGGATCGATCTCGGTAGCTTTGTCGACACCCGCACCCGAAGTAAGCATGGCGTAGTTGCCATCTTCTACGTTATACACCAAACGTTCTTCGCTACGGTCATACCAAACGTTACCCACCATGCCGTGTACGCTCGGTGGAGCGCCTGTTGCAAGCGACACATGACCAACAATGGTTTCTGTGTTGCCATGTTGATAGTTAGCGTTGGTGTAATAAGTACCGTCATCCATTAAGTAGCGAAAGCCACCTTCACCGAAGTTATGCTTGTATCGCTCGATTAAATCTGCGCGCAGGCCATCAACTGTGATTTGAAGGACAAGGTCTGGCTTTTCTGCAGCGGATGCAGGAAGCGCACAGAGTAACGCGAGTGTAAGTCCTGAAAGCTTGGTGTATTGCATAAGGTTTCCTTATTCAGTGTGGCCGCATGATCCTACTACTTGATCAGTGAACTAATGCTTGGTCAGCCAGCTAACGTTTGGTCAGAGTTCAGACGTTTGGATAGCGCAAATCATGTTTATCGTATGGGCAATCGATAGCCTGTTAGTGGTGCGAGTCTGCAAGTTCGCTAGCTCGCGCTTCCCACTAATCAGCATCTTTAACTAGGCGCAGCCCCATATCTGACATGGTGATTGATTGGCTTGCGAAATCACGACGGTAACTTTCAGATTCATTTTCGTCATAAGCAAAGCTGCCACCGCGCACCGATTTATGTGATAAACCTACGTCACTGTGCTTTGCATTGTTTGGGTTGTCTGTTGGACCGAATCTGTAGAAGGTGTCATCGAAAGCATCAATGACAAACTCACCAACGTTTCCTGTCATGTCATATAAGCCTAGTTCATTTGGCTTTTTTAACCCGACAGGATGCGCGCTATTTTTCGAATTTGCTGAGTACCACGCAACATCATCTAAGTTGTTGGAACCACTATAAGTATAGCCTTTACTTTTGTTGCCACCCTTAGCTGCAAATTCCCATTCCGCTTCAGTCGGCAAACGGTATTCTTCACCCGTTAATTCATTCAACTGCTCAACGAAATAGTTCGCTTGTTGCCAGCTTAGGTTGTTGACCGGAACTTGCGGGTTTTGGAAATAACTGAGAGATGAACCCATCACCGATTCAAACAATTCTTGAGTCACCTCAAACTTCGCGATGTAGAAACTATCTACAGTTACATCACGGGCTGGTCGTTCTGCTTTGGTCGCTTCCGAACTGTTTGAACCCATGGTGAATGTTCCGCCTTCAACCAACACCATCTCTTGGTCAATTTTTTGAGCGATAGGGTGTGTAGGCACGCTTGCACAGCCGCTTAGGAAAATAGTCATGGTGACGCCGCTAACTGCTGCTAAATATTTGTAATTGATAAATTTCATCACGTGCCTCAAATGTTCGAAATAGGGTGTAATTCTAACGTTTTTGGTCATTCCTATTGGTTATAAAGGGTATAACATGCCACTGACTTAATTCGGAATTATGATGGGAACAAGACACTAAGATAGGTAGGTAAATCATGCACATTACTCAAGGTCCACAATATAACGGTAAAGCGTCTAAGCGCCTGCATGTTATGGCTAAGCCGATTGGCGCAGCGTGCAACATTGACTGTAAATATTGTTATTACCTAAGTAAGCAAGATTTGTTGGAGTACAAGAAAGGCAGTTCTCCTAGAATGGATGATGAGACGCTAGAGACTTACATCCGACAATACATCGAAGGTCAAAATACGCCTGAAATCATCTTCTCATGGCAGGGCGGTGAGCCGACCATGTTAGGTTTGGCTTATTTTGAGCGTGTGGTTGCGCTACAGAAAAAGTATCAGCCCGAAGGTGTGTTAATTTCAAATGACCTACAAACTAATGGCACATTATTGAATGACGATTGGGGTCGATTCTTAGCTCAGAACAACTTCCTAATCGGTTTAAGTATTGATGGCCCTGAAATGCTGCACAACGCTTACCGTACCAACCGAGCGGGTCGTGGCACATTCAAACAAGTGATGGCTGCTGTTGAGCTGCTGCACAAGCACCAAGTCAAATTCGCCACTCTTACCTGTGTGAATAACCTGACCAGTCAAAATGCACTCGAAGTGTATCGTTTCCTACGTGATGTGGTGAAATCTCCACAAATGCAGTTTATTCCTATCGTAGAACAGAAAACCTTTAGAACCGTTGCACCGCAAACGTCTCAAGTGAGTGAGCAACTCAAGCAAGGTGACAAGCGTCTTATCCCGGGCCACAAAGATTCGATCATGGAATCATGGTGTGTTTCGGACTTAGCGTGGGGTAACTTCCTGATTGCTGTGTTTGATGAGTGGGCGAAGCATGATATCGGTAAAGTGTTTGTTCAATATTTCGAAGCGAGCTTAGAAACGTGGATTGGTCGTCCGAACCCACTTTGCACCCTGAATGAGATCTGCGGTAAAGGTTTAGCGATGGAGCCAAACGGCGATGTGTTCTCTTGTGACCACTACGTTTACCCTGAATATAAAATTGGCAACATCCACCACGAGAAGCTTGATGACTTAGCATACAGTGCACCACAACAGAAATTTGGTTTCGCTAAATCACGTACGCTGACGAGCCAATGTCAGCAATGTGACTACAAGTTCGCTTGTCATGGCGAGTGTCCGAAAAATCGCTTTATCAAAACTCGTGCGGGTGAGCCGGGCTTGAACTATTTATGCGCGGGCTGGCACAAGTTCTTCTCTCATGTTGATAAATCGATGGCGTATATCGCGCGTGCGATGAGACACCCTGTTGCTCATGGTAAGTACAGTGATTCTGTGATGATGGCGCGTCGAGCAGAACTGCCAAAACAAACGACGTTTGAGACCAAGTTTTAACTCAAGTTCTAAATCAAGTTCTAGGTTCAGAGTTATCGATCCTAACGAAATTTAATCAGATATGAGTCTAGGGACAGGCTAAGTTCTCCAGCTTAAGGTAATACTATGATCAAGAAGAGTTTAGCGACAGCGGTTGCTTTATTTATTTCAACGTCAGCGATGGCAGCTAATGGCGTTCAACAAACCGTTGATGCACCGGCACAAAATATCAATCAAGTGCTTGAAATGACGGACACTCAAACCCGCATTCAACAGTTGTCTTACATGGCGCAAGATCAGAATCAGTCTATTGAAAACCGTACAGGTGCACTGCAAGAATTGGCAGCTTACCCAAGCCAAAACGCGCTGGTGGCTGTGGCTAGAGGCTTGAAAGATAAAGACCCTGAAGTTCGCGAAGCGTCTGTGATTGGCTCTGAACCTTATCAACTAGAACATCGCTGGGCATTGGTATCTCCGCTGCTTAAAGACAGCGATACCATGGTTCGCCACACGGCAACATCGAATCTAATTCGTGACTTTAATGCCTTAGATGAACAACAAAAAGCGCAAATCGAACCACCAGTAAAAGAGCTGATCAGTTTCCTAGAGACGCAAGAATCAGAAAAGTATCAATTGCTGTTTGCTGATGTACTTCGCTGGCACAACGAGTGGGATAAGGCCGAAACGGTTTATCTAGAACTCATCAAAACGCATCAAAAAGAGCCGCAAGTTTGGTTAAGCTACGCAGATAATTTCCGAGCACAGAAAAAAGACCAACAAGCGGTCGATGTATTGGATCGCGGTTTGAAACATGTACCAGACAACGCAGCTCTGCATTACTCTAAATCTCTAACTTTGGTTCGCCTTGAAGACAAGAGCGCAGCGGCCAACGAAATTGAAGTAGCAGCTAAGTTAGCGAAAGATAACAGCTATTACTGGTACCTCAATGGGGTATTACAAGAAGAATTAGACATCGATAAATCGACCAAGTCATTCGAAAAAGCGTATCTGATTTCGGGTTCACCAGAGCAGTTGTACGCAGTCTGCGACATTTACGTACGCTACGGTAATGAGAAAACTGACGAATGCTTAGTTGAGCTTTCAAAAGTGGCGCCGGGCTATGTGATTGACCAGCTCAAAGAGAAGCGAGTAGCGCCAAGCTCATAATATTTTGAGTGAGTCGATAAACGGAAAGTAGTTATTGAAAAGCCAGTCGAATCATTTGACTGGCTTTTTTGTATTTGGTGTCTCGTCCTGAAATGTGTTTACACATTGAGGACGAATTATGACTACTTCAAATAATACCTACGTTAAGCGCACTCAGCGTGATTACACACTAGGCTTTAAATTACAGGTCGTCGCCGCTGTAGAAAGAGGCGATATGACATATAAACAAGCCCAAACCATTTATGGTATCCAAGGCCGTTCAACCGTTTTAACCTGGCTTCGAAAGCACGGTAAGATGAATTGGGCGCAAAATCCAAGGATGAATGTCATGAGCCAATCACCTAAGCCTAAAGAATCGCCTGCACAGAAAATAAAACGTCTTGAAAAAGAGTTGGAAGACGAAAAAATCAAGAACCTCTTCTTAAATAGAGTGGTTGATATCCTTGATGCTGAGCACGGAACCAGTCTCAGAAAAAAGTATCTAGCCAAGGAGCCAGAAGCCTTCAAAAGCAAGAAGGAATAAGTCTAGTTCGAGTATGTAGGCTTTGCGGCATAACAAGGCAGAGTGTTTATCAACGAGAAAAGCGAGCTCATCACCGTCGGTTAGAGCTTAAACCGATTAAAAAAATGGTGTTGGATATTAGGCGCTATATGCCTCGGGTTGGTACTAGGAAGCTCTATT
Organism: Vibrio sp. Scap24; assembly: GCF_013394185.1. Taxonomy (NCBI): domain Bacteria; kingdom Pseudomonadati; phylum Pseudomonadota; class Gammaproteobacteria; order Vibrionales; family Vibrionaceae; genus Vibrio; species Vibrio sp. Scap24. The sequence continues at coordinate 867,362 of NZ_CP041333.1, forward strand.
TTTTAATAAAACCCAGACTACAAGAACAAGGTATCAAGTTAGGCCGAGATGCGCTTTTCAACTACTTACGCGCTGAGCGATTGTTGGTAAGACCTAAGCGTAGTTTTACAAAAACGACCAATAGTCGGCATTGGATGAAGAAACACCCGAACTTATTAAAGGACTACAAGCCATGTAGTCCAGAGAGTGTGTTGGTGAGCGATATAACCTATGTTCAATCTGATGAAGGAGTTCACTACCTATCATTGGTTACAGATGCTTTTAGCCGAAAAATAATGGGTTATGAGCTGAGTAATGAAATGAAAGCGACGGATGTCGTGAAAGCGCTAGATATGGCTATCAAAGAGCGTCGATATCATCATTCTTGTATCCATCATTCAGATCGTGGTCTACAGTATTGCTCAGGTGTATATCAAGATAAACTGAAAACTAGCGGCATAATGCCTTCGATGACAGATGGTTATGATTGCTACCAAAATGCCTTAGCAGAAAGAATAAACGGGATCCTGAAACAAGAGTTCTTACTTGATAGGTGTAAGAGTCTTGAGGAGCTTAAACGACTAGTAAAAGAGTCTATCAATATCTATAACAATATGAGGCCGCACCTCAGTCTCATGATGAAAACTCCAAATGAGGTGCATGAAAAAAGCCAACAGCTGGGGCTGTTGGCTTAGTAGAAATACTGTCAACGTATTTTAGGACGAGACATGGAGTGTCCCGTCCTGAAATGTATCGTTAGAACAAGACACAAGCCAGAGGCGTTAAATTGGGTGAGCTTAGTGACTCACCCATAAAACTAATTATTCGCCCATTGAGCTGGATGCACGACGACGGTCTGTTGCGCCGTAGATCTTGCCATCTCTGACTTCAATAGCGTTCAAGCCACTCACCACTGGAATGACATGAACTGGATAACCAAGCTGCATGAACTCAGGAACCAACATTTCCGCATAGGTTTTCTTTTCGACTAGCAGTCCTGTTGGATCATAAGGTTTGGTTCGGTCTATCTTGGTACCGTATTGAATGTTTGGCAGGTCAATCGCTTCTTGAGCAGACAGCTCCCAATCGAGAACGCCAACCACGGTTTTTAACACGTAACCTGGGATTTGCGAGCTACCCGGTGAACCAACGACTAAACGCAGGTCGTTTTTTTTGTCCATCACCATTAATGGTGTGATGGCGGAGCGAGGGCGCTTACCAGCTTCGATGGCGTTTTGAGTCGGTTTGCCGTTAATGGTTGGGTTGGTTGAGAAGTTTGCCATTTGAGCATTAAGAATCACACCATCGACCATCACTCCAGATCCCATACCCGTTCCGACTGTGCTAGTCATCGCAATCGCATTGCCGTCTTTATCGATGATGGAGATGTGTCCGGTATCCTGACTTTCAAAGCCTTGATATTGTGCGTAGTCGGTATCCGAAAGCTTACCTGCCTTCGGGTTAGTCTGAGCAATTCCATTTTTTGGAATCAGTTGACGACGTTTATCAATGTAAGACTTGTCGAGTAGGGCATTCACTGGGGCTTCAACATAATCTGGGTCGCCTGCATAAGCGATACGATCGGCTTTTGCGATTCGCATCGCTTCCGTCATTAATCGCCATGGCTCCGCATCGGTTTTAGACATGTGTGCCAAGTCATAGGCTTCAAGCATTTCCAAGCTTTGAGCCACCATCACGCCACCGGAGGCTGGGTAGCCAAAAGACACAATCTTGTTTCCGCGGTAATCACTCTCTATGACATCACGCTGTTTCATTTGGTATTGCTCAAAATCTTCAATGGAGAGTTTAGCGTGGTCTGAATCGATACGGCTGTTGACCGTTTCAACGATGTGTTTACCAAACTCGCCACCATAAAGGTATTTGTCACCTAGTTGAGCAATGTTGCTCAGTGTGTCGGCAAGCTTTGGGTTGGTCAATAAAGTGCCTGTTGGTTTGATCTCATCGTTATCCCAATAGAGTGCCTTGATTTCTGGGTCTTCAACCAAACGAGTTTGCTCACGAACCACAATGTCGTAGGTATAGCTGTTCATCGCATAGCCTTTGCTCGCCAGTTCAATTGCTGGCTGAACTAACTCTGACCAAGGCAGCTTTCCATATTCTTGATGGGCGCTATAGAGCAAACGAAGTGTACCCGGTACAGCGACAGATCGTGGTCCTAAAATCTCGTTTCGACTGAGCGCTTTACCATCTTCCATAAACATGTCTGGAGTCGCACTAGAGGGCGCTTCATCGCGTCCATCGAGTGCGAGAAATTGGTCTTTGTCTTGTTGATAAAACAGCGCGAAAGTGCCGCCACCAATCCCCGTCATATCTGGTTCGACAACCGACATGGTCATTTGCATTGCAACCATCGCATCAATGGCGTTGCCACCTTGCTTGAGTATCGAATACCCAGTGCTGCTTACGTATGGGTTGGTCGCACTTACCATAAACTTCTCGCCACTTTCATCGGGCGTAATTGGAAAAGGATTTGGTTCGGCCGCGAAACCGACCGCTGAAACCAAGCTTAAAGATAAAGTAGCTATTCGCATGCGTTCTCCGTTTAAGGTATCTGTTTGTTCGCTCTAAGATTGACCTAATTGAGGCGGTGAAGTTCTCGGGTTTGTCGGCTTCTCACACAATACTGACATAGTCATTAAATTGTAGAACACGCTGCGATATGGATTTATTACTCAGTTGAATATAAGAAGAAATTTGGCTTATTGATATCGATTTAATAATGAAAAGAGAGCCACTGTTTAATGATAAAAAGTGGAGGAGATACATGCAGAATCCCATTTAAATAATGGGCCGTTATTTTGATGATAAAAGACCTTTTAATAAAATGGTTATTTATACGCATTGATTTATATGACAATTTTGCCTGCCTTAACGTTTTATAAATAATATTAACATTTTTGTCACTATTTTTGCTGTGGCAGATTGATCTGCTGGTCAGATCTGTTATTGTTCGAATAATTAGTGCGGTTCATCGTACTGTTTAGCAAAGGAAGCTTATGTTTACACTATCGATCAAGAATAGAATTCTAGCGTTATGTTTAGTTTCGTTAATCGGATTTATTAGTATTCTATTTGTTGGAGGAGATACCTTAACCAACAATACCAAGCAGGTTAATAGGATTGACCAAGTGACTTATCCTGTCATGAATTCTGCTTCGCTAAATAGTGTTTTAATCTCTCAATTAGCAGAACGCTTTAATTTAGCCGTGACTCTTGGTGATGAAGAGATCTTGGAGATGAATAAGCAAACTCTTGCTGCGATTCAAAGTAACTTCAATATTCAAATTTCATTGGACCCATCTTTACAAGGTTCATCAGCACTTCTGCAAAATCAAACCAATCAATACTTCGATTTGGCTTATCGCATCGCGCAAGGCATGATCGACGAAGAAATTAGCCTTAGTGAAGCAGGTCGTCTCGCGAAGCAAAGCACAGCAATCTTAGAAGAGCTTACTACGGGGATGAGTGAGTTTTCGTCAGCTCGTCAGTCAGAGTTTGAGAACGCAGTGCAAGAGTTAGAATCAAATAATAAAACAGCTAACCAAATCATGAGTATTTCAGGTGCATTAGCCATGCTTGCAATGTGCATCTTTGGATGGTTTGTGGTTAAAGGAATACGCAAAGACTTAGCCAATATCAGTGACAAGATGCGCGATATTGCGGAAGGCGATGGTGACTTAACCGTTCGCTTACAACATGAGAAAAACGACGAACTAAAACCACTCGTCGAATCATTCAATAGTTTTGTTTCTCATCTACAACAAAACGTGACGCATACAATCGAGAACGTCACTCAATTGGACACTATTTCTAACGCTTTAGTGAGCTCTAGTCAGGTCACGAACGAACTTTCGACCAAACAACATCTTTCTATTGAAGAAGTATCTAGCTCATTAAATCAGTTGTTTGTTGCTGCCAGAGAGATTGCGACCAACGCGAATGATGCTTCGACTTCAGCTTCGAGTGCCAGTGAACAGGCGACACTTGGAGAACAGCAGGTTAAAAGTACTATTTTAGCCGTGCAAGAACTGACGCAAGATGTCGGTAACGCTTCACAAGTGGTTAAGCAGTTGAATGACAATACTCAAAGCGCCGGATCTATCTTAGAGGCGATAAGTGCTATTGCTGAGCAAACAAATCTACTGGCACTCAATGCTGCAATTGAAGCGGCGCGTGCGGGTGAACAAGGTCGTGGCTTTGCTGTTGTTGCTGATGAAGTTAGAACGTTAGCATCAAGAACACAAACGTCGACACAAGAAATCCAATCTGTACTTTTACAGTTACAAGAACAAGCTAAAACAGCCTCTACGATCATTTCTGATAGTGTGACGAAAGCTGAAACTTGCGTTGAAAAGTCACTGGTTGCTGAAAACTCGCTACAAAAAATCACTTCCGAGATCATTGAAATCAGTCAGCGAAACGAAAGTATTGCCGCTGCAACTGAAGAGCAGGAACAAACTTCAACTCGTATAGAAACTTTTGTCGAAGAAATCAGAAAAATGGCAGAAGGGACGAGTAGCAGCGTTAAACAAGTCGACGCAGTAGCCCATGACATTCAAGAAGTTACTCGTAACATATCAACATTAACTGGCCATTTTAAGGTGAGTTAAAGCCCCCTAGAATCATTCCTTCTCTCTTTCTGGCTATGCCTCAAGGAGGGCGGGAGTATGCCCAAAAGTTGGGTTAATTACATAAAAACAAGAAACAACATAACAAATTGGAGTTAGTTATGAAGAAGACAGTGGTTGCTGCCCTAGTAAGTATGGCGTTTGGAGCAAATGCTGCAAATATGGATAACCTTCGTATTAGCGGATTTGGTTCTGTCGGTATCGGTAAGTCAGATAACGCAATCGGTTATGCTGGCTATACAGATGAAAAATTGGATTGGGAGCAAGAAACATTAGCGGGCTTGCAGTTTGATTTTCAAGTTAACGAACGAGCGAAGTTCGTGACACAAGTTGTTGCAAATAGCCGTTATGACTATGAGCCAAAAATCGAAATGGCTTACGCCTCTTATGATTTTGATTCATTTACTGCCCGTGCAGGTAAGCTGCGTTTACCTTTGTTTTTCTACTCTGACTACACCGATCTTGGTTATGCATACCCTATGATCAGACCTTCTCAAGAATTGTATGAGAACATTGTTTTGAAGGGCTACACGGGTGCTGATTTATTGATTCCAATTGAGCTTGAAGACTCAAGCATTCTTCTTCAGCCAGTGGTGGGTATTGGCACTATTGATGAAGATGACTCAATTGTGGGTGAAGTGAAACTGGATAAATTATTCGGTATCAGTGCTAACTGGAACTTAGATGACTTTACCTTCCGTGGTTCATATTTTGTTGCTGAATCTAACCCATCTTGCGACTTCCAAAATTCTCAGGATCCGTACTGTCAGTTGGGTGCGATTTTAGATAGCCAAGATGGTCAGTTTATCTCTCTAGGCGCTCAATATGACAACGGTGATTTGCTGGTCAATGTTGAAGCCGCTGACGTTCAACTAGAAGGTCAATTTTACGATTATCAATCGGTATCTGGTTTAGTCGGTTATCGTATTAATGAGTTTACGCCTTATGTTTCTGTAAGCTGGGTTGAAACCACGGATAACGAAGAGCGCGAGAACATGATGAGCACGGCTGTGAAGGAATCAATGAATTACGAACGTCTTTCTTACTCTGTAGGTAGCCGTTGGGATTTCGCTAAGAACATGTCTTTAAAAGCAGATGTCACCTATGTGGATTACCGCGACACAAGTGGCGGCTTCCAAAGCAATGTTGAGACAACTGCGGATCCAAGAATTGCAACTGGTAACTACCTTGAAGACAGCTCTATTGTTTATTCAGCACGTCTTGATTTCGTATTCTAAGGAGGCAACATGAAAAGTTTACTGACAGCAATAACTATAGCGGTTCTTTCATTTAATGCTTCTGCAGGAATGGTCGTTATTGGTAACAATGCAGGTGTTGATTCATTATCAAAATCTGACGTTAAAAAACTCTTTATGGGTAAAAAGAGCAAGCTATCAAATGGCACGAAAGCACAAATCGTCGAATTGACTGATGGTTCTGAAGGGCGACTAGCCTTTCACGAGGTAGCGACCGGGCGTAGTGAATCACAGCTTCAATCAGCATGGTCACGACTCGTCTTTACGGGTAAAGCTGAGGCTCCTATTCAGGTAGCTGACTATCGTGCTGCAATTACAACGGTCGCGTCTAAAACTAACGCTATTGGATATGTTGATGAAGCGTCAGTGACAGGCGATGTGAAGGTTCTCTTTAAGTACTGATTCGCGGTTACTTACTTATCATAAAAAGCCCAAGGTTACGTAAGTACCTTGGGCTTTGTTCTTATTAAAGGTATTCTAATCTAGGTTAGAAAACGAAACTCAGCATGATGGTGTAGAGCACGGCGTCTTTATCATCAAAGCCTGTCTGGGCGTTAAAATCTTCAACAAAGGCACCATTTGTTTTACGAGCTTCAAAGTACTGCACCTCACCATTGATAGAGACGTTAGGTAGTACATCGTAATCAACACCAATCAAATAGCTATTACCTGTTAGATGCTCATTAGAGTCAAATTCTGCGCCATAAACCACGTACGGAGTGAATGTATTGAGTCTGTAACCCAAACTTGCGTACATCGAAGAAGAGAAGTCACTGATTTGTCCTTCACTGGCCAGTATTGCTTGACCAAATTCGTACTCAGCACCTAACGACCAAAGTTGGATGTGTTGGTTGTCTTGTTTTGGAAGAGAGCCAACGTTTTTAATCTTAACCGTCTGATCGAAGTTTGAATCTAAGAAGGATAAGTTCCAACGATAATTTTCTCCACTCAACTGAAGGTTGGCACCGAACATTCGATTGGTTTCAAACTCTAGCTCTGTGCTTGAATTAAAATCGACTTCATTGTTGTCTTTTATTCCGAAAAACGGAGTAAGCAATAACGTCGCTTCGTCACTTACATCGTGAGTCCAACTCACTTTGATGCCGTTGAAAGCGGTAATACCCAGTACAGCGTTATACACTTCTGTAGGCGGCCTAGCGGTCATGTAGGCTTGACCGACATAGTAGTATTCAGAGGCAAGAAACAGTGGAAGTCTTAATCGACCAACACTCACATCAAAGTCATTAAACTCATAACCTAGATAAGCCCATTCTAGCTGTGGATCACTCCAATCAAATTGAGGTGCTTTAACAACTTGGACCGACGCTTTAAATGAGTTGTAGAAGTAATCGAGTTGAACACCAAACGTGGTATCACAGTCGTAGCAGTTCTCATCGGTAAAGCCGCGATTGATGATTAAAGGGTTGTCGTTATCTGACGTTGCCCAAGATGTTGAACCAAAGCCACTCAAGGATAGGTTATCGGTAAGTTCAATAATGGCAAAGGCTGGAGAAGCAATCGAAGCACATAGCACTGACGTAATTATTTTTTTCATATTATTTCTCCGAACTTATAACGTAGAGAACGTTGGCATTTTGAGGAACCGAAGAGAGTGGGGAGTAACCAATACGGTTTGGTTTGTCGTCTAACCAGTCAACCAAACTGTCTGTCGATGCCGTTTTGATTTCTCTTGGATAACGAGCTTTTCCTGAAAAAGATAAGCCAGCCCAGTGTGCGTTCATTTGAGCGGCGTTCTTCCCAAGTAGAAGCTGATAAAATGCCTCTCTTTCGGCGCTGTTTTCAGGCCAATCAGAGAGTTCTACACGCTTGCCGTTGAGACGTTTGGTTTTACCTCGATATAGCTTTCTCGCTTTGTTGATTGATATCTCTTCAAACCCAGAGTCTAAAGAGAATATGGCGTAATCTTCTGCAGCATGAGCGGGGCTGAGAAGAAGCAAGCTTCCTAATAACCCTATCGCTGTTGGTAACAGCGCTCTGCTCGAGAGTGTTTTAATTGTTTTGATCCAATCCATTGGTTTCTCCTAACAAGTCGCACTTTCTATTTGGTGGAATAGTTTTTCTTTTCTTACGGGCTTCGCTACGTACCCATCCATTCCGGAATCAAAGCACTTTTGAATATCATCATCGATAACACTGGCGGTTAACGCGATAATCGGAGTCTTGCTTAAGCCTAGGTTTTTCTCGTGTTCGCGAATCTCCTTAGTGGCGGTGAAGCCATCCATCACCGGCATCATGCAGTCCATTAAAATAATGTCGAAGCTGCTGTCATTCTGATACATATCAACGGCGATTTGGCCGTTGTCTGCAATTTCAAAGGCGTAGCCGGCCTTTTTGAGCATGACTGAAGCAACTTTCTGGTTTACGCGATTGTCTTCAACCAAAAGGATCTTCTCTGACTTGCTTGGCACAACGTTAGGCTCAGCTTGCTCTGGTAATGTTTTCTTGGCTGTTTGTGCGCTATGAATAGGGGTAACTGTTGAACTTGTTGATGCTGTTGGCGCGGTATGAGCAGCTGGCAGTGGCATCGCTTCTACAGCCGCGAGCACTTTTTCCTTCAACATCTCGAACTTGAATGGTTTTGGCACGTAGTCGTCCATACCCACATCAAAACACTTTTGAATATCGTCATCAATCACACTTGCGGTGAGGGCGATGATAGGGATGCGGCGCGTGGCGTTGGTCTCTTTTTCAACTCGGCGAATGTTACCTGTTGCTTCGAAGCCATCCATAACAGGCATCATACAGTCCATAAGAATCGCGGCGTAATGAGGGTTCGCGGTAAACATGTCCACGGCTTCTTGGCCGTTATTCGCAAACTCAAATTCGAAGCCACTTTTTCCAACATGAAGCCCGGCAATCTTCTGGTTGATCTTGTTGTCTTCGACGATAAGAATTTTGTGTTGAATGGTCGTAGCTTGTTGGTTGGCTTCTGACAATTCAGCTAAGCCTTGTGTATCACACAGTTCAATCGCTTTAATCAAGCGCAGGCCGAGCAGGGGCTGTGATACTTGAGCTGTAATGCAGTTGCCAATATCGGCAGGGTCACTCAGGAATGAACGAATTAAACAAATCGTCGCGCCGCTCTTGTGGAGCTTGTGTAGATTGTCTGAATAGTCACTCGCTTGGAACGAATCGTCTTCAGCAAAAATGACCGTGATTGGCTTGTCGTGTTTTTTGGCTGAGATTTGATCATTGATGGAGTCTGCACTGTTTGTTTGTTGAGTGACTTTCAAACCATACAAGTTAAGGTCGCTTTCTATACGTTCAGAAAGCATGTTCTGGTTACCCAGAATGTAGATGTTTGCCGTTGCGGTGCTCGGTTTTGGAAGTGGTAGATCAACAGGGAGTGCTAGGTCGAAGTAGAAGCAACTACCTTCACCTTTGACTGAATCGAGTTGAATCTGGCCACCCATTAACTCAACAAGCTGAGTACTGATAGCAAGACCAAGGCCGGTACCACCGAATTGTCTGGTTGTTGAATCATCTTCTTGGGCGAACGGTTCGAATATCTGTTTCTGTTGCTGTTTGTCGATGCCAATACCGGTGTCGCGCACTGCAAATCGAATGATCACATTGTCGTCAGACTGTTCGAGAGTCTTGATTGATAGTGTTACACCACCTTCGGCCGTGAACTTCACAGCGTTCGACATAAAGTTCATCAAGATCTGTCTTAAGCGGTGGTCATCGATCATCACACGAGCAGGGGTATCGGGGCTGATATCGACGTTGACTGATATTTTTTGCTCTTTGGCTTTAGGTGCAACAATCGACGCTATGTCGTAAATGGATTCTCGAATCGACGCTGAATGCGGGCTGATCAATAACATCCCAGATTCAATCTTAGAGAAGTCCAAGATGTCATTGATAAGGCTGAGTAGGAGTTGAGATGAGGTCTCAATGGTATCGACATAATCGCGTTGTGTTGGGGTAAGCGGTGTGTCCGACAGGATTTCTGAAATACCGATAACCCCGTTCAATGGGGTACGAATTTCGTGTGACATATTAGCCAAGAAGCTACTTTTGGCCTTACTGGCTTGTATCGCGTGGTCTTTCGCTTCTTCCGCGTCTTCCTTGGCGCGCTCTGCATCTTCTTTAGCAAGCGTTAGCCTTTCCTTCGCGTGTTCTCTTTCAATGGTTAGGCGTTCGACTTGTTGAGCAAATAGGCTGAGTTCGTCTTTACCCTGAATCAGCTTGTCTAAAGAAGGGCGTTTTTCATCGTTTTCACTTTTAAGGAACTTAAGTACCAAGCCTAGGTTGTTCGTTACTTGTCTTGCCAAGCTTAGAGTTAACCCCATGACAATAGTTGCGAGTAGGGCAACGATGGTGATAAACAGTGTTCGTTGTACTTGTGCGTCTGAGATGGCTAGCTCAACCTCTTGTTGGAACTCTTGCTTGATAACATTGCCGAGGCTTTGCAACAAGCTGAGGCGAGCGCTCATTGCTTCTAACCCAACAGAAACCTCTTGCGGTGTCAGTTGGCTAATGGCGTTTAGATCAAGCAGCGCGTTTCTGATCTCTTGGCTCTGAGCAAACACATCGTTTCTAAATACCTCAACCATCAGCGATACTTGATGTTCGTTGGCATTCAACGAGACAAAGCGTTCAAGGAACAGTTGTTGTCTTTCACTCAAGGTTTCGATCTGTTCAGCCAGTTCTGGGTCGTATTCTTGGCTGGTTTGGAATATCTCAATCAGTGAAGTACCCAGCTTGAACTCTTCGTTTGACCAGAACATCAACCATTCGAGTTGTTGTAATGCGGTGAGGTGTTGTTGAATTTCGCGCTTGGTATTTTCGAATGGGACTTTTTCTATCTCAAGCAACAGCTGCTTGTATAAATCACTCTGCCATTCAAGAGCGTCCAACTTATCGTAAGTGTCCGTCGCTTCCATCGTTGATAAAGTCGCTTCACTGAAGTCTGCCACCAATTGATTCATATCATCCGAAGCATTTAAAAAAATGATGGGTGACAGTGTTTTTAACTCTGCCTTTACCTGACTGCTTTGCGTTGCGAACTCTTCAGGGCTAGAAGCCAGAGTACTCCGATATAAAACCGAAATATCTTGCAGATACACAGATAACTGATTGGTTCGTTCAAAATCGGTTAACTGGGTCGTTAAGATATAAGCTTGTCTGCCAGCAAGGAAGAGCAGTAGTGAAATGGGAAGTAGAACTAAGCCAAAGAGTTTATGTTTGACTGAAAGGTTATTCCAGACCGTAATCGCCATATAAGGATCCATCCAACTGTTTTTATATAAAAACAGTAGAATAAAAATGCCGATATGGAAACTTTGAAACTGTAAATTTAGTGGAAGTGTGGGAGGGGTATAAGTTCTTGTGATTCCAGAGCTTATTTTGAAATAGGTTCTCTTAGTAGCAAATTATAGCGATTGATAGTCGGTTTGTTTTTTATGCTTATTGATGAATAACTTAAAAGACGAGCTAATGAGGGCGTTTTTTATCGAGACTTAATTCAAACAGAAGTTGTTCTAACACGGTTTTTGCAGAAGGTTCTAACGTCCAAACACCGAGCATTCTGTTCAATGCCGCGCGGTATACTCTATTTTTGAGTAGGAAGGCGAGCGTGCTTGTGTCATTGCTTAATACATGCATTTGAACAACGGTCAGTTCTGCTTTGTTCTCGATATCGATTTTTTGGAGATTGAAAGCGGGTAGGAACGCGCACTCATACCAAACCTCAACGATCTCTCGAAGTTCAATCTCTTCTTCAGGTACATCGCACTCCTGAAGCTGATGGTTTTCAGGAATTGCGGATAAGTAGGCTACATCAAGCTTGTCTGCAACGAATGTGTACATTGGCTTCCTTGTTATGGGGGATTCTAGATCGAATCATCTCTCTCACTTATGTTTTTGTCAATTACATCCATTTATCTAACGAGTAATTTGTGAATAAGCATGGTCGTGTTTAACTTAAACTGTTTAAGTATTTGTCTGTTAAGCCAAAATATTTCAAATTCCCATCGGGTTCGAGAACCAAACTCATGTTAGAAGTCGCGATCAAGCCGGGATCATTGGTCGAAAAAATGACGGTTTTATTCAGCAACTTATCGCTGAACAAGCGGTTGAAGTACTGTGCGTTTTCGTTTTCAGCCCCGTTGAAGGGTTCATCAATGATTATCAGAGATTGCTCACAGTTGCCTAAGCCAAGCGCTAAACGCAGCTTTTGCTGAATGCCATTGGGAAGGCCTTTGCATTTATCGACACTTAATTGAGTTGCCAAGCCCTCTGGTAGCCATTCATCTAACTCGAAGAAGCTCACCATCTCTTGCATCTTTTCGGTAGGGATTAACCCATTGTGCAAAATGAAGTTGGTCTCCAAAGAGCCTTCAAAAATGTGCAGATTAAAAGGGATGTAGTTAATCGATGTGCGATAGCGATAACTGTTGAACTGCTTGATGTTATAGCCATCGACAGACACAGCGCCTTGATAGCGGTCTTCTAAACCAGCGATGATCGATATGAGTGTGGTTTTTCCACAGCCAGTTGGGCCACAAATGACGACTTTTGCACTTGGCGGTATCTTGAAACCGAGGTTGGTTAATCCGGTCGCTGCGCCTGTGTAACGATGGCTGACACCACTTCCCACAATGCTGCCTTGGAATAGGCGAATCGGTGGGCTTTTCTCTAAGGTCAGCTTATCGTCGTTCATCGACATCAAGTTGTTTATCTGTGCGGATGAAGCCTTGATGGATTGAAACTTAGAAATTGAGTTATAGATGCCCATAATTGGGCCTAATGCTTTCCAAACCAAAATCACGGTGGCGAGCATGGCTCCCGCATCTGAGGTGCCTTCCATTACACCAATGACGGCAGTCACGATACTTGCCGTACCAATTACCTGAATCAAACTGCCGCCCGCTGCCTGAATTTTACTGTTGGTGACGGCAACGTTCTCGGCATCACTGGTACTTTGTGAGTGTGATGCACTAAATCGAGATTGAACGACACGTAGCAGCGGCAAGCCTTGAATGGTCTTGATACCGCGCAGTATTTCATTCCATTGATAAGAGACCATGGCGTTAGCGCGCGAGCTTTTGGATGTCGCTTGTGAGTAGATGTAACGAGAGTAGATACAGAACACTAACATCAAGATCAAGCCGCCCATCACCACAAGTGCAGCTGTGCCAGACATCAGAGCAATCGCTATGATGAATACAATCACAAACGGCATATCAAAGTAACTAAGGGTCGATTCTGCGGTCACCAAGCGGCGGAAGGTGTCGATATCTTTCAAACGAGCCAACTGAGACGAGACTCCTGCGGTTGAGGTCATTGCGTAGGGCAGCCAAAGCAGTTTCGATATTACGGCTTGAGATATGTGCACCGCGAGATCTTTACCCGAAGTGGCTATGATGTTGACTCGCATCTTTTTGAAGAAGTATTCCGAGAAGCCGACAATCACGGCAAATAGGGTCAGCCAATAGAGTGTGGCTTGAGAGCTCGAAGTCAGTGCGAAGTTATAGACACTCATAATGAAGAATGGCTGTAATGCACCTAAGATACTGATCACGAAGCTGAGAATAATCAGACTCTTAAGTTCATTGTTGTAACGGTAAAAAGCGTATTTAATCCAATTACTGCGGTCTTGCGATTCCGGTGGTGGTTCGCGGAATAAACGAGAATATTCGCTGATCGCAATCAACAAGCACGGCTTCTTACACATTGGGTATTCAATGGTGTTGTTGTTTGTGTAATCAAACAGAAGCAGCTTTCCGTCCTTGGTACCCAAGAAGATAGCACTAAGGTTTTCTATCTCGATAAAGCATGGGTGAGGGTGCTTATCGATATTTTCGAGTGTTTTTAACTTGGTTACATCGCAACGGTATCCAAGGCGCTCGATGGTTGCTGTAAAACTGTCACCATCTTTTGGTTTCGGAATGAAAGCGTCACTGAGTATACCGGGCGTGCCTTCCCATTCGAGCGCTATTAAGGTGTAAGCCAAACCGCGGATTAGAGGCGATTGACTGTAGCGTTCATCATATCCGCTCGCTTCGAAATCTAAGACACGCTGTGGCACGTTGTTGAAGTCAACTAGGATACTCATTGGTCACCTCCCGTAAGTTTGACACGTTTGAGGCGGTGGTTAAGTTTATCCATCTTGTTACTGGCGATAATTAAGATCTTATCGTTGGCACGATAGGCGGTACTGGTGAGAACAACACGTGCAAACTCTTCATCAAAGACACAATCAATGTCATCGAATATCAATACACGTTTGCTTGCGAGCAAAGCACGTACGAGTAACAGCGCGTAGCCAACTTGGCGTGAGAACGGGTTACGCATGTGACCTTTGAGCTCGGTATAGAAACCTGCAGGCAACCCATCGATTTGAGCCTTGATGTTCATGGTTTCACACAAGGCGAAAGCCGTATTGTTCAAGCTTGGGCGGAAACAGGTGAGGTTATCAATAATGGTTCCTTCAACGAACGAGCTTGTTTTATCGACCATCAGCACACTGTTACGCCAAACGTTATAGTTAACGTCATCAAGAGGTGTCTCGTTAATCATGATCTCCAACTTGCTATCACTGTTCTGCCTTGTAATGCAGTTGGCAAGGTGAGTCTTGCCTGAGCCACTTTTCCCTGTCAGCAAATAGGCTTGGCCGAGTTCGAACTCGATGCGCTGTTTTTCCGAATACTTAACAGAAATACGTTCTACTTCTGTTGTCTCGTGTTGGTGTTCAACAAAGGCTGCGAGTTCAAGAAGTTCGGCGATACGTTGTATGTGGAGCTTGTTCAATTCCCATCGGCTCGCGGTACGCATCACTTGTTGGTAGGGCGCGAAGTAACGGTTGGTCAGCATGATGATCGCAGCCATGATGCCTTGGCTAGATTCCATATTGATTACCGCTGTTGCCAATACGACAACCACACAGGCAATAGAAAGCTGTTGAATCAGCGCTAATATTAGGCCGAAGTTCGATTCAATCTGCTCATATTTGATGTTCTCTACTTCACGTTCTTCAACCATTTGAGTCATTAAGCTTTCAACGCGGTATTCCATGTTTCGAGCTTTGATATCCAGCGGGCTAGAGATGATCTCAATGATTTTGGATGCGGTTAAGCCTTCGATATCAGACTTATTCTGTAAGCTGCCAATCTTTTGTTTAGAAAGGCTCCACGCGAAAATAGCTAAGATCAGCGAGGCAATCAGAAGTGTCACGCCAGCCCAAATGTTAATTAGGCCAATAATGAGGATGGTAATCACGCTGACGGCTAGGTTGATCAGCGCTCGAACCGATTCTCCACCAAAGAAGGTTTTCAGCTCTGGAATGGTTGAGATTCGCTCAAGGTATTCGCCCGGTTCTAAACGACGGAATTTAGAGATTTCCGCTAAACAAATCGATTGGAATACCTTGTTGGTTAAGTTGGTCTCAAACTGCCTCATGATGACTGACGATATCTTCTCTTCCTGACTTTTCAGATGGTAGTCTAGGAGGATAGAAATCAAGATAATCGCGAACAATAAGAACAAGGTGTCTTGTGCTTGGTTGGGTAATACTCGGTCAAAAATGATCAGAATAGAGAAGGGCAGCACCAAGCCAAACAGGGTGGAAATTATCGTAGAGAAAGTCAGATAACACTTATCTGCCATATTGATCTTTTGAGAAAACTGCTCAGTTTGCATTACGGCCTCCTTTCTTCAATGAATCCGTTGAAAGAAGATGTTTAGGCACGAGTTCTTGATTATTGCGACCTTCGATATCACTCATTAATTGCATGATGCTTTCGATAGATTGAATCGAGAGTACGCCTTTCGTTTGTTCGAGCTTAATGGTCTCTATGATGTAGTCGTATCGTGCGCTTTCGTAGTCTCTTAAGGCGCTAAACAGTTTACTTTCCGCAGCAAGCAGATCGGTGATGGTACGAGTTCCTAACTGGTAAGCCCTTTGGATCCCTTTGTAAGACGCATAGTTGGCGCGAATGATATTTTCGTAACTGCTGATAGATTGCGAGAAATCATTGATGTTGAGCACTGCGGTATTCACACTGTTACGTGTTGTATAAAGGGAGTCTTGGTAAAGCAGCTCGGTACGCTCGATAGCGGTCGATGATTTTTGATAACCGTAGTAATCAGAGCCACCAGACAAGATAGGCACGGCTAGATTTAAGCCAACGCTGGTTGAGTTACTTTCACCTGTCGCTGTGATGTCGGTCTTGTCGAAGTTATTGGCGTCATCATGACGATAACTGGCTGAAAGCGACACGGTAGGTAAGAAGTTCGAACCGCTCTCTTTCAAGCTTCGTCGGCTTCTCTCGACGTTTTTCTTGGCTACTAACAAGTCGTTGTTGAGCTTTAACGCTTGATCCATGATTGAGCGTTGTTCGGTTTCGTTTATCTCTTTAAGAGGCACACTTTCGTAGATATCTTGCGACGGAGTGATAGGGTATTGAATCTGAATCGATAGCCCGTTGAGAATGACACGACGGTCTTTCTGTAAGGTTCTCAATCGATTCGAAACTCCTTCTTTCTGAGCGATCACTTCGTAAAGCTCACTGGCGGCCGTATTGCCGAGTTCTACATTGCGTCGCATTTGATGTTCACGCGTCTCAGACGATTTAAGCTCTACCTTGGTCGCTTTAATTTGTGCGTTGTTTTTCAAATACTCAAAGTATTGAGAGCCGATTTCTGAAATAGTGCTTTGGATTTTGTTCTCGTGTTTAATCTCTTCAATGTTGAAGTCGAGCTTTGCCGTCCCATATTTGAAAATATCGCCGAGATTGAAGATCGATTGAGAAAGGGAAAGGCTGTAGCTATTCGAGTTATAGCTTGAAGTTTCATCAGGCACACTTGATAGCAAGGTTTCATTTTCATTCCATGTGGTATCGGCAGCACCATTGAGGGAAGGAAGAAACTTAGAGCGGCTGATACCAATATTGTATTCGTTCTCTTCGACTCCTTTATCACTCGCGCGAAGAGAAAGACTGTTTTGCAGGCCGAGCTCTACCGCCTCAAGCAGGGTAGTCGCCGATGCTGAAGTTGTCGTGCTTAATGTAAGCGCAGCTATGATGCTGCTAGTTAAGTTTCTGTACCGCCACATACTTGTTGATCACCTTGATGATTTCGTCGCTTTTATATGGTTTGCTGATCACGTAATCCATTCCGGCTTCTATACAAGCCTGGTGTTCGTTACTGCTGGTCAATGCGGTTGCACCTATGATAGTACAAGGGTTTTTCTCGTTTTCTTGTTCAAACTGGCGAATGCGTTTTGTCGCCTCAATACCACCCATACCCGGCATGATGCAATCCATAAAGATGATGTCAGAACGTTGATTCATGAAGTGCTTCACGGCATCGGCACCGTCGCCGACTGTGTCTGGTTCGTACTCTTGTTTGGTCAAAATTCGTTTGAGTAGGATTTGCTGAACTCGGTCATCCTCTACGATTAGGAACGAGCTGTTCTCCATCTGCTCTTCTGATGCTTCCGCTTCCATAATGGTGAGTAGGTTTGGAATGAACTCATAAGGAATCGCAGGGGAGTTAATGATCTTATCTACGAAGCTATGGCACTCTTGCGCTTGCTGCGTATTGGTCACCGACAGCAATAGCTTGGTATTAGGGTGATTTTTAAGCTGGGATTTGACCGTCTTGCTGAGTGACGGCAACTTGTTGGGTTCAAAGGTATCGGTCAGCATGATTGCATCGTATTCACCAAATGTTTTCGCCGCTGAGAACAGCTCATTAGCGGTACGAATTTCGGTGATATCCAGCCCCAAATTGCTGAGCATTTTCTTCATCACATCAATACGAACTTGAGTATTGGCACATAGCAGTAAGCGCTTGCCGTCGAAGCGTGTTTTCTCTGTGTGGAAGTTCTTGGCTTTTAGGTCGAGCTCAATCTGAAAACGTTCCTGTGCTCCCGATTGGAACCAATGGCTTTCGTAATAGCCGTAATCTTTCAACACGCTTTTAGCTAAGTCATCGGTGTTAGCCGTATGATCTTTGTGGGTGCTCCAGTGAAGTTTATTGAGCTTGGCAACAGAGACATCCAGCGTTGATAAGAAGTTGAGGTTGATGGTGACACGGGTGTTTTCCATGTCTGAAGCCGCACCCGATTCAATCGTGACAAATAGCTTCTTATTCGACTTGAGTTGAATAGCATTCGAAAGCTGAAGGAACAGAATCCAGAAGAGGCTGGTGGATTGGCCTGCAACACGGTTGGGTAGATTGTCAGAGATAAAACAGTCAAGCTCGCCTTCATTTCGCTGAACTTTGGCGCTGATGTGAATCATCAATTCTGATAATACGCTGAGCAACGAGAACTCTTTCGATTTGCTTTCCGTTCCTTGAGAAATCAGTCGGTTATAGTTTTCTGCAAGTTCCGATAGGGTATTAGAAGCAGAGGTAATGTCCTTCGCCATTAACACACCGCTTTCATCGGTTTCTTGAACCAGATATTGAACACCGCCGTTAATGGTGTTGGTGATACCGCGAATCTCATAGCCAATCAGTGCGTATAGCTGCTTATAGAGATCGTTATTGCGTTTTTGGTCTTCCAATTTACTGAAGATCAGCTTGAGGTGAGAGTAGATCTGGCGCTGTTTAGGATTAATACTCACTTCATTGAGAAGTTCTTCAAGTCTCTGTAAATCCAGCTGTTTCAACTCTTGATACAAAGCATCAAACTCAAAGTCAATTTCTCGCTCGTTAGAGCTGGATTTCTTCAGCTTCAATATGGCCACTAAGTTAGACAGAACCGCAATCACAGCCAATATCACGACCACCATAAACAACCAGACAAAGAACTCGTTTTTCTCAGACATCAGGTCGCTGGCATGATTGTTAAACATGGTGCGATAGTTGTCGTCCATCTGTAGGTAGTTGTTCGTCAGTGACAGGTATAAATCGAGTACGTCGTTGCGTGTTTTTGCGCTGTCAGAAAAACGATTTATCGCGAGTTCAAGTTGTGTGTATTCGGTTGCGCCAACTAAGCTGAACTCGGTTTTGTTTAATGACGCCAATGATCGAAATTCGTCGATTTCACTTTTTAGCGCAGATACGTTCAACTCATTGCTGCTGCAGCTGTTCGCCTTTAAGCAATGCTGCAAGGTTTGGATATCAAGCTCTATGGTTTGGTTGAGTTTTTGAGCTTGTATGAGAAGTGGGGCGCTTTGCACTTGTGCAACAGAATCTACTTTCGACCAAGAAAAGTATAAATAGAAAGCGAGAGCGGCCAGTACGACGCTAAACAAGATGCTGAGTCGCAAGGCCGGTACGGAAATGTTGTAAGAAGGTTTTCCGCTCATTGATTACCTCTCATCGAATGCATCTTCGATGGCAGACACCACCGGTTTCGCTGCGTATTCGATCACACGGCGTGAGCCTGTTTTCACGTCGGCAGTAAACTCCATATACGGCGATAACTTGTATTGAGTGCCTCCTCGCTCAAGAAAGTTTTGGTCAATTTCAATCTCTGCTAAATAGAACTCGGCATCTTCTTCTTCATAAGATGAACGGCTGATTGAGGCGATGGTTCCCTCAACAAATCCGTATTTGGCGAAGTTATAAGTATCCATTTTTACTTTCACCGCTTGCCCAATCTCAACAAAACCCATGTCTTTACGTGGGATCTTCGCTTCGCCGTGTAAGGAGTTATTGATTGGTGCAATATCAGCGATACTCTCGCCAGGTGGTATCACAGCAGAGCGGAAGTTGAAGTGCAGTTTGTCGACCACACCATCGACAGGTGAGTAGACAATAAGGCGGTCAACCTTGTCAGAATGCTGCGGTTGGAGGATTCGTTTTAGCTTAAGGTCTTTATTCGCTTGAATGATTTGCGCTTGATATTCAGAGTTACGATTCTCAACCAAATCTCGATGTTGCTTTTCCAATTTGTCGAGTTGGAAACGTTCATTCATCACTGACTCATCAAGGTTTTCAATCTCACGAACCATATTGGATTCTTGTACTTTCATATTGAGAACGTCGACGTAAGAGGCCATTTCTTCTTTATAGAGTGTGTTCTTGATGTTGAGTTGTTTACGAATCAAGGACAGCTGATTTTCTGAACTCTTGCGGCGTTTCAACATAGAACTGATGAGGGAGTTCTTGTGCTTAATATCGTGCGTGATGAGCTCCTCATTTGAGCGGTTCTTAGAGAACTCTTGTCGCCACGTGTTCATGTTGGTCTGTACTTGTTCTGGATACTGTTCAATGAAGTTGGCGAAATTGGGTTCCACCATGTCACGCAAACTTTCATAACGAATCTTGTCGAGTTCCAGTTGAACGATCTCCGTGTTCACGGTATCGAGCTGAGTATTACGGTCGAGTGAGCGGATTCGCGCGATAGGTTGGCCTTCGTATACAACTTCCCCTTTTCTTACCAGTAACTCTTCTAATATCCCGCCTTCTAAGTGCTGAACTTTCTCTACATCAGACTCCAATAGCAATTCACCACGCACAGAAACCACAATATCGATGCGTGCTTGTGATGCCACAGCGATAGCAACCAAAGCAAGTAGAAATATGATGAGCAAGGTTTTATGAACGCTCGTCATGGCACTCGCAAGTACGATAGTGTCATCCGCTGTGACCTTAGACGCCTCGTTATTCGATACGAGTGCTTTTCTGAGGTGATGCTCTATTTGGTTATTGCTCATGACCTACCTCGATGACTTATCATCAACCACTTCTTTAATATCCAACAGGTGATTAATTTGTCGATTGACGTTTTGTAGTTCAGTTTTTACATCCTCTAAAAGCTCTTCCGGAGCAGGGAACTCATGTTTACTCAAATGTTCCAATTTGGCCATTTTGGGCGGTAGGTCTTGGTCGCACAGCAAGGTTAAGATGGTCTTCAGTTTTTTTGAGTAGTTGTTGAGCTCGTCAAAACGATTACCCTTATGAAGCGTCTCTATGTTGATTGCTGCGTCTGAAAAGTCCTTATAAAAGTCGCCTAATAGCAATTGCAGCCCTTTGTGGTTGTTGTCGATTGAACGCAACAAATTCGTCATGTCTATCATCATTCCACTGCCTTAATTGCTTTAATCACAATAACTAAGGATCTTTAAAGACAGTTTTCAAATTTTTTTTGATTCTTTATGCACAAAAATAAAAATATGAAAAATGTTGTATAAAAACTTGGTTTTCCAAAATGGTGTCCTTTAATGCCTCTAAATACGATCAGTTAGCTAGTAGCAACGGAGGCTGTAATGGCAGGCGAAAATAACCAAAACAACCAAAATGAAGATCTAAATGACGCGGTAGAACAAACGGACACGAACGACGCGGGTACACCCTCCCAGCAGCAGAATCAACAAAACCAACAGAATACAATTGCGTCTACGATAGCGACGGGTGCTGAAAACACCGACGCAGCAGACGAAATTAACCAAGCGTTGGAAGACAACCCAAGTGGCGCTGGTAATTCAGAAGAAGCAGCTGCTTCAGGTGGTGCGGTTCAAGAGGACACACCAGAAGGTGGTGGTGATTCAGATGCTGCTCAATCAAACGTTGTAGACAGTGCAGCTTCGGATGCTGGTTCAGGTGATGCAGCAGGCAGTGGCGGCGGTTCAGGTGCCGGTGCACAAGCTGTAGGCGGTGGTGAGAGTACAGCTTCTGAAGGTGGTTCAGATGCTGAAGGTAATGAAGAGCAGGGCCAAGCAGCGAGAACGTCAGCTGCACCTAGTGCGGATTCTTCTGGCTCTGACGAACAACCAGTAGGCGATGATTTAGATTCACAAACGGTAGAAGAGACTTTCGCCGTTGATGTTCAAGCTTCGGACGAAGAGACCATCAGCGAAGTAGAAGATGACTTTGATTCAGAGACGGTAAGTGAAACGTTCAAAATCAAAGTAGAAAGCGAAAATGATGCACCAGAAGCGGAACAAGATCTGGCTTATATCATGGATGAAGATGGCTCCATTACATTCACTCAAGAACAATTACTCGAATATGCAAGTGATGTAGATGGTGATGAGCTGGTTGCTTCAAACGTTCAAGTTGGTGCTGACGCTACAGTTCAAGATAATGGCGACGGTACGTTCACAGTTGTCCCTTCCGCTGATTTTAATGGCGAACTTGACCTTACTTTCGATATCAGTGACGGCCAAGAAACCATAAGCAGCGCCATCGATCTAACAGTTCGTCCTATTAATGACGCGCCTGTACCAGAAGATAAAACCTATGAAATTGAAGAAGATGGCACACTTGTTTTCACCGATGCTGATCTTCTAACAGGCGCGACCGACATTGAAGGCGACAACCTTTCTGTTGAAGGTGTTACCTACGATGGCGGCGATGGCATTCTTACCGACAACGGCAATGGCACATATACCTTTGCGCCAAATGAGAACTTCAATGGCGATGTAAACTTCAGCTTCGATGTGTCTGACGGCACCGATACGGTGTCTGCAAACATCGATGTAAGCGTAACTGCGGTTGATGATGCGCCAGTGTCGGGTGACTTAGCTTACTCAGTAGATGAAGATGGTTCTATCCGTCTAAGCCAAGAGCAGCTGTTGTCTCAAGCATCTGATGTTGAAGGCGATGACCTAACAGCAAGCAGTCTAACGGTTGATGGTGATGCGACAGTCACTCAAAATGAAGATGGCAGCTTTACGATCACGCCAGATGAGAACTTCAATGGTGACATTGATATCAGCTTTGATATCTCTGACGGCACCAACACGGTTCAAGCCTCAGCTGATCTAACTGTCAATCCAATCAATGACTTGCCAGTACCTCAAGATCAACAGTTCAGTGTTGAAGAAGACGGAACGTTAATCTTCACCGATGCCGACCTTCTAACAGGCGCGACAGACATTGAAGGCGACAACCTTTCCGTTGAAGGTGTTACCTACGATGGCGGTGACGGCATTCTTACCGATAACGGCAATGGCACCTACACCTTTGCGCCAAATGAAAACTTCAATGGTGACGTGAACTTCAACTTCGATGTGTCTGACGGTACTGGTACGGTATCTGCGAACATCGATGTAAGCGTTACCGCGGTGGATGATGCACCAGTCTCGGGTGACCTAGCGTACTCAGTTTACGAAGACGGTTCGATTCGCCTAAGCCAAGAGCAGCTGCTGTCGCAAGCATCCGATGTTGAAGGTGATGACCTCACAGCAAGCAGCCTAACGGTTGATGGTGATGCAACAGTCTCTCAAAATGAAGATGGCAGCTTTACTATTACGCCAGATGAGAACTTCAATGGTGACATCGATATCAGCTTTGATATCTCCGACGGCACGAATACGGTTCAAGCATCTGCTGACTTAACGGTTAATCCAATCAATGACTTGCCAGTCCCTCAAGATCAGCAGTTCAGTGTTGAAGAAGACGGTACGCTCATCTTCACCGATGCAGACCTTCTAACAGGTGCGACAGACATTGAAGGTGACAACCTTTCAGTTGAAGGTGTTACCTACGATGGCGGTGACGGTATCCTTACCGATAACGGCAATGGCACATACACCTTTGCGCCAAATGAAAACTTCAATGGTGACGTGAACTTCAACTTCGATGTGTCTGACGGTACTGATACGGTATCTGCGAACATCGATGTAAGCGTAACTGCGGTTGATGATGCGCCAGTGTCGGGTGACCTAGCGTATTCAGTAGATGAAGATGGTTCGATTCGTTTAAGCCAAGAGCAACTGCTATCGCAAGCATCTGATGTTGAAGGCGATGACCTAACTGCAAGTAGCCTAACCGTTGATGGTGATGCAACGGTTACTCAAAACGTAGATGGTAGCTTTACCATTACGCCAGATGAGAACTTCAATGGTGACATTGATATCAGCTTTGACATCTCAGATGGTACCAATACGGTTCAAGCATCTGCGGACTTAACCGTTAACCCAATCAATGACTTGCCAGTTCCTCAAGATCAACAATTCAGTGTCGAAGAAGACGGCACGCTGCAGTTTACTGATGCAGATCTGCTAACCGGTGCAACCGATATTGAAGGTGATGATTTAACGGTTGAAGGCATCAGCTATGAAGGGACTGATGGGGTACTGACAGATCATGGTGATGGCTCATACAGCTTCGCGCCAAATGAAAACTTCAGTGGTGATGTAAACTTCAGCTTCGATGTGTCTGATGGTACCGATACCGTATCTGCAAACATCGATGTCAGCGTAACTCCAGAGAATGATCCGCCAGTTGCAGGCTCTACGTCTTACACGGTTAATGAAGATAATTCGATTACCATTTCTGATGCACAACTATTGGCGAACTCTTCTGATATCGAAGGGGATGTATCAATAGACAGCGTGACTTATTCAGGTAGTGACGGTGTTCTTGAAATCAACGGTAACGGTACTTATACCTTCTCACCAAACGAGAACTTCAACGGCGAAATCGCCCTAGATGTTGTGGTTGCCGATGAAGAGGGTGCGACCGATGCGACAACTGCGGGTATCACCGTACTTGAAGTGAACGATCCGCCCGTTGCTGGCCCAACGTCTTACACTATTGATGAAGACTCTATACTTACATTCAGTGAGTCACAAGTGCTACTTAATGCTTCTGATGTTGAAGGTGATGTTGAGCTTGTTGGTATTAGTTACGACGGCCCAGATGGCATCTTCTCAGTCAATGGCGATGGGACATGTAGCTTTGCACCGAATGAGAACTTTAATGGCCAAGTTCAACTTGATGTGACCATTCGTGATGAAGATGGTGCAGAAGTTGATACTGTCATCAACGTCGATGTTCTGCCAATAAATGATGTACCAGTATCGGGTGATTTGGCTTACAACGTTAACGAAGACGGTTCAATCACCTTGAGCCAAGAACAACTACTATCTCAAGCATCGGATGTTGAGGGCGATGACCTAACGGCGAGCGACCTAACGGTTGATGGCAATGCGACAGTAACCGCTAATGATGACGGTAGCTTCACCATTGTTCCAGATGCGAACTTTAATGGTGACGTTGATATCCAATTCAACATCACAGATGGCACTGACACGGTTCAAGCCACCGCGGACTTAACCGTTAATCCTGTTAATGATTTACCGGTTCCTCAAGACCAACAATTCAGCATTGAAGAAGACGGCACACTGCAATTCACCGATGCTGACCTGCTTACTGGTGCAACCGATATTGATGGCGATGACCTCACCGTAGAAGGCATCAGCTACACCGGTGGTGACGGTGTATTAACAGACCATGGTGATGGTACTTATACCTTTGCACCAAACGAGAACTTCAATGGTGACGTGAACTTCAGTTTCGATGTCTCTGATGGCACAGAAACGGTTAGTGCAAACATTGATGTGAGTGTGACGCCTGAGAATGATCCGCCAGTTGCGGGTTCTACTTCGTACATGGTGAACGAAGACAATGCGATCACTATTTCTGATGAGCAATTATTAGCTAACTCTTCTGATATTGAAGGTGCGGTGTCTGTTGATAGCGTGACCTACAGCGGCACCGATGGTGTGTTCCAAGATAACGGCGACGGCAGTTACACCTTCCTTCCTAATGAAAACTTCAGCGGTGATATCAGCCTTGATGTGATTGTTGCAGATGAAGAGGGTGCAATTGATGAAACCACAGCAGGCATTACCGTTCTTGAAGTAAACGATCCGCCTGTTGCAGGGCCTACGTCTTACACGATTGATGAAGACTCTGTTCTAACGTTCAGTGAGTCTCAGATTCTTGTGAATGCTTCAGACGTTGAAGGTGACGTTGAGCTTGTCGGTATCAACTACGACGGGTCAGACGGTATCTTTACCGTCAATGGTGATGGAACATGCAGTTTCGCGCCAAATGAAAACTTCAATGGTCAGGTTCAACTTGATGTAACTATTCAAGATGAAAGTGGCGCTACGGTTGAAACGCATATCAATGTTGATGTACTACCAATTAACGATCCACCGGTATCTGGTGATCTGGCTTACACGATTAACGAAGACAGCTCAATCACGCTGACACAAGATCAATTGTTAGCACGAGCGGGTGACATCGATAGCGATAATCTAGAAGCGATTAATCTATCGACGGATGAAAATGCGACCATTCAACAAAACGAGGATGGCAGCTACACCATAACACCCGACGCTGATTACAACGGCGACCTAGACCTAAGCTTCGATATCATCGATAACGATGGTGGTGAGGTTCAAGTTGGTCTCGATATTACAGTTAATCCACTGAATGACTTGCCACAAGCGCAAGATCAACAGTTCACAATTGAAGAAGATGGCACATTACTGTTTACCGATGAAGACCTACTTGCTGGAGCATCGGATATTGATGGCGATGAGCTATCGATTGAAAATGTACTTTATACAGGTGCAGACGGTGTTCTAAGTGACAACGGTGATGGCACCTACAGCTTTGCACCAAACGAAAACTTCAATGGTGATGTTCAATTCTCATTCGATGTTTCTGATGGTACAGGTTCAACACCTGCCGTTATCGATGTTAGCGTAACGCCAGAGAATGATCCGCCTGTTGCGGGCTCAACCTCTTACACAGTTCAAGAAGATGGCCAAATCACTATCAGTGATGAGCAGCTATTAGCGAACTCTTCTGATGTTGAAGGCGATGTTTCACTATCAAGTGTTAGTTACACAGGTGACGACGGTTCGTTTGTTGATAACGGTAATGGCACATACACCTTCACGCCAAATGAAAACTTCGACGGTGATATCTCACTGGATGTTGTTGTCGTTGACGAAGATGGTGCAACGGCGACTACCACAGCAGGCATTGATGTTATTGCTGTGAATGACGGCCCTGAAACGTCTGGTATTCAGGCTGAAGTTGACGAAGATAATTCAATCACTATTACTCAAGATCAGTTACTTGCGAATGCAACTGACGTTGAAGGTGATGAGTTAACGGCGTCTAACCTTCAAACCAATGATCCTGACGCGACGATTGTTGCGAATGACGATGGTTCATTCACTATCACGCATACAGAGAACTTCAATGGCGAGTTGGACTTCACATACAGCATCAGTGATGGTGACAACGAAGTTCTGACCACACTCGATCTAACCGTTAATCCAGTTAATGATGCGCCAGAAGCCGGCGAAGAGATCTTCATTCAAGCACAAGAAGACCAAACGGTTGGTGTGACGCTTCGTGAAGAGCCAGCACTACGTCTGGATCAAGCGCCAGAAAACGGCATTATCGAAGCTAATCTTGATAATGAGTGGGTCGTACTCGAAGTTGGGCAAGAAGTACCAGCCGACACAGAAGTGCGCTTTGTACCAAGCGAAGACGCTTTAGCTGAGGGAACATATACCACGCAAATTGGTACCTTCGATGATAACGCGAGCGTTGATGATTGGGGCATAGAAGTTGACCCATACACGCGTGAGTTCTCGGATGGTGACTTAACGGTTACGGTTCAAAGTAACGATGATCCGCTGGGTGCGTGGAATGGTAATACGCACATTGGTCATGGTATCGGCGATACCGACCGTCAAGGCTTGAGTGGTGATGAAAAACTGACTATCTCGGTTGAAGGTCAAGACATCAATGAAATTAGCTTCCACCTAGATGGTTTGGGTGGCTGGTTTATGGAAGAGTCTCGCCACTTTACTGAAGTCGAAATTCGCGCCTTTAATGAAGACGGAGACATGATTGACTCGATGACTTACCACAAAGAAGACCGTGGTACTTTCGAGACAGACTACACGCTAACCGTTGATCAACCAGTGTCTTACTTTGAACTGGGTACAGTGCAAGGTAATGGTACTTACGTTGTTCAAAACATGACAGTGTCACAAACGTGTCATGATGAAGCCGTGTTCACATCGATTGGTGTAGATGGTTCTGAAATTACTGAAACGGTTGAATTGAACATCCATGCGGGTGACAACGAAATCGAACTAACGGCTGATCTTCCGAATATCACTATTGATACAGAAGGCTCAGCTCAGTTTGCTTCTGTTGTGATTACTGAAGAACAACTGCTAGCTCAGGCATCAGACATTGATGGCGATGATCTTGATATTCAAAATCTAGAGCTGGTGGGCGAAAACTCAGAACATGCAACACTAACAGATAACGGTGATGGCACTTGGACAGTAACACCGGATGAAAACTTCTATGGTGAAATTGAGCTAGGGTATCAAGTTAGCGATGGTGAGTTAACTGACGACAACATAATAAACATCAACTTCGAGTCGGTGAATGATGCGCCAATCGTTTCTGGTCCAATTGTTCTATCGACGGATGAAGACCAAGGTATCACGTTCAGCGCTGATGATTTGTTGGCGAATACCACAGATGTAGAGGGCGATACGCTGTCTATTTCTGACATCACTTATGGTGGTGATGACGGTGACTTAGTCGACAATGGTGATGGTACATTTACCTTTATGCCGAATGAAAACTTCAATGGTGAAATCGACATCGACTACAAGGTGTTCGATGGTACTGATGAAGTGGCAACGCACCTAGACCTAACGGTTGTGCCTGTTAACGATGTTCCAGTTCCAGGTGAACCGCTACACACCCAAATGCTTGAAAACGGCTCCATGATCATCGAAGCGAAAGATCTTCTATCTGGCGCGACAGATGTCGATGGTGACATTCTCCATGTCGAAAACCTATTACTTGCAGACCAAACGCAAGGTACGCTAACAGACAATGGCGATAACACCTTTACCTTTGAACCTGCTGAGAACTTTTATGGTGAAGTGAACCTGACCTTCGATATCAGTGATGGTCAAGCAAGCGCACCAAGCACGGCAAGAGTTGACGTTGAGATTGTCAACGAAGGCCCTGAAGTGAGCGGCCCAATTGAAGCGGCGGTTGATGAAGATGGCTCAATCACCATTACACAAGAGGACTTGTTAGCGAACGCGACGGATGTCGATGGTGACAATCTTGAAGCCGTTAACTTAGCGACCAACGATCCAAATGCGGTTATCGTAGAAAACTCAGACGGTAGTTTCACTATCACACCAAGCGCAGACTTCTTTGGTGAGATTGAGTTTACTTACGATGTGACAGATGCGATTGAGACAGTCGCTGCCGACCTTAACCTAACCGTAAATCCTATCAACGATGCACCAGATGTACCGGACATGTCTTTCACTACGGAAGACGGTCAAGCGATTACCATTACCGAAGCTGAGTTACTGGCACAAGCGACAGACATTGAAGGCGATGAGCTGTCTGTGGTGAATGTGACTAGCGCAAGCGACACGGTAGAAGTCACGGATAACGGTGATGGAACATATACATTAACGCCAGAACAGGGCTTCTTCGGCAATGTTGATCTAGCGTTTGATGTGAGCGACGGCATTGATGTGGTTGCTGCAAACATCGACCTGAAAGTTGAATTCGTCAATGACGCACCAGAAGCAACGCCAATGGTTGCGGATGTCGACGAAGACGGTTCAATTCTGGTTACGCAAGAGATGTTGCTAGAGAATGCGAGTGACCAAGATGGCGATGAGCTGTTTGCGAGTGCACTTGAAACCAACGATCCAAATGCGAGCATCGTAGACAATGGCGATGGCACTTACACGGTGACACCTTCGGAGAACTTCAACGGTGATATCGCATTCACTTATGAGGTGAGCGATGGTGAGCTAAGTACTTCTAATGACATGACATTGACCGTGAATCCGGTGAATGACATTCCAATTGTTGCTCCAGGCATGTACCACATCGAAGAGGATGGCAGCATCCTGTTTACTCAAGAAGATCTACTGAGTGGTGCGATTGATATTGATGGCGACGACCTAAGTGTTACCAGCATCAATTACTCTGGTGATGAAGGCACAGTAACCGATAACGGCGACGGCACGTTCAGCTTCGTTCCTGAAGAGCACTTTAGCGGTGATCTACAGTTCAGCTTTACCGTGACCGACGGCACAACTGAAGTAGAGCAAGACCTCAATGTTCACATTGAAGCGGTCGCGGATGCGCCGGATCTTGTGATTACCGATGGCGATGGCGTTAACGTTGATGACCAAGCTATTTTGGTTGAGCCAGGCGGCATTGTTGAACTGAACATTGCAGCGGCACTTGTCGACCAAGACTTGTCTGAAACACTCACTGTAACGGTAGATGGTGTGCCAGAAGGCTCGGTTATCCAATACGATAACGAAGGCGTTCTGAATGACCAAGAGAACGGTATCACCAGTTACAACGATACTGAAATCACAGTAACGTTTGAAGGCGAAACTGCGGGTTACCAAAACGCAGCGGGTTACTACAAAGTAGACGAAGACGGCAACATCACAGGTGTTGAAGTTGTCTACGAGAACGCATCGCAAGTTGGCGGCGGTGGTGACCTTGTCCCAGGGCAAGATCAATTCAGCTTCCAAGTTGCAGAAGGTGAAAGCTTCAACCTGTTCTTGATTCCAAACGGACATCAGCACAACAACTTTGACACAATGCAAGACGGTCAGTATGAGTTCCGTGCTGAGGATGGTTCGCCTGCAAACATGGACACGGTTGATCCTCAACTTGTGTTTGTTGCTGCCGATGGCACTGAAACAGTGATTCAAGGCCAGAATGGCGATGCGATCTTCCACGGTGGTTCAAGTGCTCAACTAAACCAAGATGGTATCGAACATACTCGCACCACGGTTAATGAAGACGGTGAGCTGGTTTACGGGTTTGAAGATCTTTATGGCGGCGGTGACGCTGACTATACCGATTTCAACTTCACGATTGATGTGGGTGAGGTGAACAGCCAAATCTATAGTGGTGAAGTGACTGTTGGCCCAGATGGTTCTGTAACGCTACCCACAACGGCAATCGCACAAGAACTGCAAATCCAGTTACCAGAAGATTTCAATGAACAGCTTGAAGTTCATGTAACCGCAACCGCCACAGAGCTATCGAATGATGATTCTGAAACGGTATCTCAAACCATCTACATTAATGCGACAGGCGCGCACATTGAACATGCACCTGAAGCACTCCCTGTTGCAGCAACGGTGGAAGAAGATGGTTCAATTATCATCACGCAAGAAGACTTGTTGGCTAACGCTCGCGATTTAGATGGCGACCAACTCACAGCGCTTAACTTGGCAACTGATGATGACAATGTGACCATCACGGATAACGGCGATGGTACTTACACACTAACGCCAGACGCTGACTTCAACGGTGACGTTAACTTCACCTTCGATGTATCGGATGGTGATGATGTTGTCTCTACCAACCTAGAGCTAACAGTTTCACCTGTGAATGACGGTCCAGAAGCACAAGATCAAGCGTTCACAGTTAACGAAGATGGTGTATTAACCTTCACAGACCAAGACCTATTAACGGGTGCTACGGACATTGAAGGGGATGATCTAAGCGTTGACGGTGTCACTTACACTGGTGCCGATGGTGTCCTAACTGATAACGGTGACGGTACATACAGCTTCGCGCCGAACGAAAACTTCAACGGCGATGTGAACTTCTCGTTTGATGTGTCAGATGGTACAGATACCGTCACTGCGAATGTTGATGTGAGCGTGACGCCAGAGAACGATCCTCCTGTGGCTGGCAGCACGTCTTACACTGTTCATGAAGATAACTCCATCACCATCAGTAACGAACAATTGCTTGCGAACTCTTCGGATATCGAAGGTGAAGTGGCGATTGATAGCGTGACTTACAGTGGTAGCGATGGTGTGCTTGAAATCAACGGTAACGGCACTTACACCTTTTCTCCAAACGAGAACTTTAATGGTGAAGTTAGCCTAGATGTTGTTGTGACGGATGAAGATGGAGCGACTGAAGCCACCACCGCAGGCATTACTGTTCTTGAGGTGAATGATCCGCCGGTTGCAGGTCCAACATCGTACACAATCGACGAAGATTCAGTTCTGACATTCAGCGAGTCTCAAGTTCTACTCAATGCTTCAGATATTGAAGGCGATGTTGAGCTTGTTGAGATCAACTACGATGGTCCTGACGGCATCTTCTCTATCAATGGTGATGGCACATGTAGCTTTGCACCGAATGAAAACTTCAACGGCCAAGTGCAATTGGATGTGACCATTCAAGATGAAGACGGTGCTCAAGTAGATACCTACATTACGGTAGATGTGTTGCCAATCAATGATGTTCCAGTATCGGGAGATTTGGCATACAGCGTTGAGGAAGACGGTTCAATTACCTTGAGCCAAGAGCAACTTCTTTCTCAAGCGAATGATGTAGACGGTGATGACTTAACCGCTTCCAACTTAATGGTTGATGGCGATGCGACGGTTACCGCTAATGATGACGGTAGCTTTACCATCACACCAGATGCGAACTTCAACGGTGATATTGACCTAACGTTCGACATCAATGACGGGGCAGAGACTCTTGTTGCTACCGCTGACCTAACGGTGAATCCAGTTAACGATTTACCACAACCGCAAGACCAAACGTTCAGCATTGGCGAAGACGGCGTCTTGAACTTCACAGATGAAGACCTGTTAACGGGCGCTACTGATATCGATGGGGATGACTTGTCGGTTGAAGGTGTGACTTACACAGGTGCCGATGGTGTTCTTACCGATAACGGTGATGGCAGTTATAGCTTCGCACCAAATGAGAACTTCAATGGTGACGTGAACTTCAGCTTTGATGTGTCAGATGGTACGGACACGGTTCAAGCCAATATCGATGTGAGTGTGACACCAGAGAATGATCCACCTGTTGCTGGTAGCACGTCTTATACCGTCCATGAAGACAACTCAATTACCATCAGTGATGAGCAGCTTCTAGCGAACTCTTCGGATATCGAAGGTGATGTTGCCGTCGATAGCGTGACTTACTCTGGCACAGACGGTGTCTTTGAAGACAACGGCGATGGTACTTACACCTTCTTACCAAACGAAAACTTCAACGGTGAAGTGAGCCTAGATGTTGTCGTAGCGGATGAAGATGGCGCGACCGAAGCGACAACCGCAGGCATTACAGTTCTTGAGGTGAACGATCCGCCAATCGCAGGTGTAACAACTTACTCTGTGAATGAAGATGAAGTGATTACCATCAGTTCTGAACAGCTGTTGGCGAATGCTTCAGATATCGAAGGTGAAGTGGCGATTGATAGCGTTAACTACACCGGTTCAGATGGTATCTTTACTGACAACGGTGATGGTACGTTCAGCTTCGCACCGAACGCAAACTTCGACGGTGATGTCAGCCTTGATGTGGTCGTGACCGATGAAGATGGCGCAACCGCAACCACCACAGCAAACATTGATGTTCTGCCTGTGAACGATGCTCCGGTATCAGGTGAGTTGGCGTACAGTGTTGATGAAGATGGTTCGATTAACCTAAGCCAAGAGCAGTTACTTGCTCAAGCGGGTGACGTTGATGGTGACGACCTATCGGCATCTAACCTAACCGTTGACGGCAATGCGACAGTAACAGCAAACGACGACGGTAGCTTCACTATAACGCCAGATGCTGACTTCAATGGCGACATTGATTTGAACTTCGACATTACCGATGGTGATGCGACGATTCAAGCAACGGCTGACCTAACGGTTAACCCAGTCAACGACCTACCAACCGTCGGCGAGCCACAATTTGTGACTCAAGAGGACACCAGCTTCACCTTCACTGAAGAGCAGCTACTGCAAAATGCAGGCGATATTGATGGCGACAACTTGTCGGTCGAAAATGTCGCCTCTGATAGCGGTTCATTGGTGGACAACGGTGATGGTACTTACACATTTGCGCCGAATGAAAACTTCGATGGCAATGTTAATGTGACGTTCGATGTGAATGATGGCACGGCAACAGTACCTGCAGAAGCGACGATTGACGTTCAATCTGTGGTTGATATGCCAGAGCTGTCGATTGCGTCTGACTTGGTGATTGCTTCCGATAACTTCGAGTCTGGCTCGAATGGTTGGAACACAGGCACAGAAAGCTCACAAGGCTTCGAGTCGGGCGACATGTTGGGTCGTATCGGTGGCACAGGCGGCGATGAAACAGTCAGCAAAACCTACGACATTCCAAGTGATGTGAGTGAGGTTAATATCTCGTTCAGCTTCTACGAAATCGACTCTTGGGATGGTGAGTCCTTCCAAATCTTTGTTGGTGGCGAAGAGCTAACTACGCTAGATAACTCTGCGTTCCGTACTCAAGATGGCACGACAACGCTTTACGATTCAGAAGGAAATGAAGTCGGCGAAGTGGTTCACGGCGTATCGCAAGGTGAGGGCTTCAGTGGTTGGAATGACCAAGCACACCAAATCAACCTAACGGTACCCGTTGAAGACGGCCAACTTGAACTCGGCTTCGGTTCAACGTTGAATCAAAGCGTCAATGACGAGTCGTTTGGTATCGACAACATCGAAATCTCAGTGTCAGAGGCGGATTACCAAATCATTGGTACTGAAGACACACCAGTTCCACTGGATATTGATGCTGCACTAACGGATACCGATGGTTCAGAAAACCTCGCTATCTTGATTGAAGATGTACCAGAGGGAAGTTCGCTTTCTGCAGGTACAGACAACGGCGATGGCACATGGTCTCTACAGCCAGAAGAACTTGCAGGGTTAGAGTTTATTCCTTCAGGGGATTTCAATGGCGATGTGGTGCTAACGGTTAATGCGACATCAACGGATGTTGATACCGGTACAACCGCAACAGCTACGCAAGATGTGACGATTCATATCTCGCCTGCGAACGATGCGCCAGAGGTAGAAGGTGATATCAGCGCGGTTACTGCCGAAGACAACAGCATTACGCTAACTCAAGAGCAGTTGCTAGAGCACGCTGTCGATATTGATGGTGATGATCTATCCGCAATCAACCTAACCACCAATGATGAAAATGCGACCGTTGAAATGAACGACGATGGCAGTTTCACCATTACACCAAGTGAAAACTTCAACGGTAATATCGAATTTAGTTACGATGTCACTGATGGAGAAGACATGGTGGCAGCAGGCCTAGACTTGACGGTAACACCAGTCAATGACGCGCCAGAGCCACAAGATCAAGCATTCACCATTGGTGAGGATGGTGTTCTTAACTTCACAGACGAAGACCTACTAACGGGTGCTACGGATGTTGAGGGTGACACACTAACGGTTGAAAGCGTGACCTATACGGGCGCTGACGGTGTACTTACTGATAATGGTGATGGCAGTTACAGCTTCGCACCTAACGAGAACTTCAATGGTGATGTGAACTTTAGCTTTGACGTGTCAGATGGCACCGATACGGTCCAAGCCAACATTGATGTGAGTGTCACACCAGAGAACGATCCACCGGTGGCAGGCAGCACGTCTTACACGGTTCACGAAGACAACTCAATCACCATCAGTAACGAGCAGCTATTGGCTAACTCTTCTGATGTTGAAGGTGAAGTAGCGATTGATAGCGTGTCTTACACTGGCAGTGATGGTGTGTTCGAAGACAACGGTGATGGCACGTACACCTTCTCACCAAACGAGAACTTCAATGGCGAAGTGAGCTTGGCCGTTGTTGTCACTGATGAAGACGGTGCAACTGAAGCGACTACAGCTGGAATTACCGTTCTTGAGGTTAACGATCCACCAATCGCTGGCTCTACGAGCTATTCAGTGAATGAAGACGAAGTTATCACCATCAGTTCAGAGCAACTGTTGGCGAACTCTTCAGACGTTGAAGGTGAAGTGGCGATTGATAGCGTGAACTACACAGGCGCTGACGGTATCTTTACTGATAATGGCGATGGAACATTCAGCTTCGCGCCAAACGCAAACTTCGATGGCGATGTTAGCCTTGATGTAGTAGTTACCGATGAGGACGGTGCAACGACAGCCACAACGGCAAGCATTGATGTTCTGCCAATTAATGATCCACCAGTATCGGGCGACTTGGCGTACAGCATTGATGAAGATGGTTCGATTACTCTGACTCAAGAGCAATTGTTATCTCAAGCATCGGATGTTGACGGCGATGACCTAACGGCAAGCAACCTAAGTGCGGGTGATAACGCGACTGTTGTTGATAATGGCGATGGTACCTTTACGGTGACACCAGATGCTGACTTCAACGGTAACATCGACCTAAGCTTCGACATCTCTGATGGTACAGAATCGATTGTGGCGAACGCTGACCTAACCGTTAACCCAATCAATGACCTACCAACCAGCGATGATGTTTATGCCAACGTAGACGAAGACAACACCATCACTATCACGCAGGAGCAGTTACTTGCGAATGCCGCGGATATTGAAGGTGATGAGCTTGTGGCTTCTAACCTAACCTTGGTGGGAGACGATGCAACCATTGTTGATAATGGCGATGGCACATTCTCTATCACTCCAAGCGAAAACTTCAATGGTTACATTGATGTCGCGTACAGCATTAGCGATGGTGACACGCCGATCGCCGCTAACTTAGGCCTAACGGTTGACCCAGTTAACGATGCTCCAATTGTCTCTGCTGATGTGGCGATAACCATCGAAGAAGACGGTTCGTACACCATCACTCAAGAAGAGTTGCTGCAATTCGCGACTGACATCGAAGACGATGACATGACCGCGATTATTGGTGCTGCAGGTGATGAAACAACGGTCACGGGTACAGTGTTAGACGCTGAAACCAGTAACCCAGTCTCTGGCGCTGAAGTGACGTTAACCGACAGTGCAGGGCACAGCTACACCACAGTTACTGATGATTTAGGAAACTACTCGGTGACTGGCGCAGTCGTCGACCAAGGTACCGTAACCATTGAGCAAGAAGGCTCTATCACCAGCAGCTTCATTGTCCCAGCGGGCGAGGATGTAAATGGTGGCGTGACCGCAATATCTGAAGTGCTTGAAGAAACAGATATGCGTATCGTGGTGACCTGGGGTGAAAGCCCACGTGATATGGATAACCACCTATGGCTCTACGATACCGAGAATGGTAACGAGCTAGACCATATTTACTACCGAGACATGAGCCATGATCTTGGTGAAGGTAACGTAGTTCAGCAAGATGTGGATGATGTAAATGGCCATGGCCCTGAAACTATCACCATTCCGAACTACCAAGATGCAGATATGCACTATTCAGTACACAACTACACCAACAGAAGTTGGGATGTGGATGGTGTTGAAGATGTGCAAGTTCAGGTGTTCGTTGGCGATACGCTAGTAGAAACCTTCAGCCCAGATTTAGCGGATAACCCATCGGGTGATCACTGGCATGTATTCGATATCGTGAACGGTGTGATTGTTCCAAGCCAAGATGTCGGTACACAAAACGCGTTTGATTTGCCAACCGCAGAAGAAGCCCTGGCGAATGAAAACGGTATTGATATCTCTGAATTGCTAAGTGGCGACGAAGATGGCGACTCGGGTGATACGGATGGTAACGAACCAAGTATAGGTGACATTTCCATCGACAACGCGCTAATCACTGATAACGGTGATGGCACTTACACCATTACGCCGGAAGAGAACTTCAACGGTGAATTCTCCATTAGCTACAACGTGGATGATGGTAACGGTGGGGTGACTCCAGCTGAGCTTGATGTGACCGTAACGGCAGTCAACGACCTTTCTGTTATTTACGATCACGATTACACCATTAATGAAGATGGCTCGTTGACCTTCACTGATGAGCAGTTACTGGCTGGTGCAACGGATATCGATGGCGACGACCTTTCTGTTGAATCGGTTAACTACGAAGGCACCGATGGTGTGTTCACGGATAATGGCGATGGCAGTTATACCTTCGCTCCAAACGAGAACTTCAATGGCAGCGTCGACCTTACTTACGATGTCAGCGATGGCACCGATGTGGTATCGGCAAACATTGATGTTCAAGTTGTTCCAATCAATGACGTACCTGTAGCAGGCTCAACCTCTTACAGCGTTGAAGAAGATGGCAGTATCACCCTAAGCGATGCACAACTTCTGGCGAACAGCTCAGACGTTGAAGGGGATGTCTTTGTTAGCGATGTTAGCTACAGCGGCACAGATGGTGTGTTCACGGATAATGGTGATGGCACTTACACCTTCTCGCCGAACGAAAACTTTAACGGCGACATCAGTCTTGATGTGTCTGTTATGGATGAGGATGGCGCAACGGCTGAAACAACGGCAGGCATCGATGTTATTGCTGTCAATGACCTACCGGTTGCAGGCTCAACGACTTACAGCGTTGATGAAGATAATGTGATTATTATCTCTGATGCTCAGCTGCTTGCGAACAGCTCGGACATTGAAGGTGATGTATCCGTTAGTGATGTTTCTTACTCGGGTGCAGACGGTATCTTTACTGATAATGGAGATGGTACTTACAGCTTCGCACCAAATGAAAACTTCAACGGAAATGTCAGCCTAGATGTGACTGTTGCCGATGAAGACGGTGCAACCGCGCAAACCACTGCGGGTATTGACGTTATCGCAGTCAACGACGCTCCAGTCTCGGGCGATTTGGCTTACTCCGTGGACGAAGATGGTTCCATCACTCTAAGCCAAGAGCAATTGCTAGCTCAAGCTTCTGATGTGGATGGCGATGACCTTACCGCTGCAAACCTAACGGCAGGTGACAACGCAACAGTAACGGCAAATGATGATGGTTCATTTACCATCACACCAGATGCTGACTTCAATGGCGACATTGACCTAAGCTTCGACTTGTCTGACGGCACTGAAACGGTTGTCGCAACGGCAGATCTTACTGTTAATCCAGTGAATGATGTCGCGGTTGTTGAAGATGTGGCTTACACCATTGAAGAAGACGGTTCATTAACCTTTACGGATGAGCAGCTGCTAGCGGGCGCTTCTGATATAGATGGTGATGAGCTTTCAGTTGCTGATGTGTATTACACAGGCGCAGAGGGTGTGTTCACCGACAATGGTGATGGTACTTACACCTTCGCTCCAAATGAAAACTTCAATGGCGAAGTAAGCCTGGACTTCTCAGTATCTGACGGTACAGAGACGGTTGATGCAAACATCGACGTAACGGTAACAGAGGTTAACGACGCACCAGTGGCGGGCACAACGTCTTACCAAATGAACGAAGATGGCACCATCACACTGAGCCCTGAGCAGTTGATTGCGAATAGCTCAGATGTAGATGGTGAAGTATCGCTTGATAGTGTTAGCTATTCAGGTGCAGACGGTATCTTGGTTCAAAATGAAGATGGTTCAGTTACCTTCGCTCCAAATGAAAACTTTAACGGCGACATCAGTCTTGATGTGACGGTTATTGATGACGATGGCGCAACGGCTGAAACAACGGCTGGTATTGAAGTAATTGCTGTCAACGACGCTCCAGTAGCCGGAAACGTGGCTTACTCGGTTGATGAAGATGGTTCAATTACGCTATCTCAAGAACAGTTGTTGGCGAACGCTTCCGATGTTGATGGCGATGTACTGACCGCAAGTAACTTATCTGCTGGTGACAATGCAACCGTAACAGCAAACGAAGATGGTTCATTTACTATCATGCCGGATGCTGATTTCAACGGTGACATTGACCTAAGCTTCGATGTGTCCGATGGCCTTGAAACGGTTCAAGCTGGCGTCGACCTAACGGTTAACCCAGTCAATGACCTGCCAACAGCAGAAAATCAAAGCTTCACCGTCGAGGAAGATGGAACGCTAATCTTCACGGATGCAGACCTACTAGCAGGCGCTGCAGACATTGACGGCGATGACTTGTCTATCACGGATGTGTCTTACACGGGCGCAGAAGGTGTGTTCACTGATAACGGTGATGGCACTTACAGCTTTGCTCCGAACGAAAACTTCAATGGCGATGTAAA
Source organism: Vibrio sp. Scap24 (assembly GCF_013394185.1). NCBI lineage: Bacteria > Pseudomonadati > Pseudomonadota > Gammaproteobacteria > Vibrionales > Vibrionaceae > Vibrio > Vibrio sp. Scap24. The sequence continues at coordinate 906,922 of NZ_CP041333.1, forward strand.
TCTTGGCTTCACAGTGTCTGACGGCACTGAGACAGTCGATGCCAATATTGATGTGACGGTAACGGATGTAAACGATGCACCAGTGGCGGGTTCAACGTCTTACCAAATGAACGAAGATGGCACGATTACCATTAGCTCTGAGCAGTTGATTGCGAACAGTTCAGACGTTGATGGTGAAGTGTCGCTTGAAAGCGTGATTTACACTGGCTCTGACGGCGAATTGGTTCAAAACGATGATGGTTCTGTGACCTTCACGCCGAGTGAGAACTTTAACGGTGATATCAGCCTAGATGTGGTTGTAACCGACGATGACGGTGCAACAGCCACAACAACGGCGGGTATTGAAGTTCTAGCCGTGAACGATGGTCCTGAATCTGAGGATGTGAAACTCACCACAGCCGAAGACAGCACCATTCTTATCACACAAGACATGCTATTGGCTCAAGCTACCGACATCGATAACACCACAGATGAGCTGTCAGCATCTGGCCTACAAATCGACCCAAGCTTGGGTGAGTTGCTAGACAACGAAGATGGTACTTGGTCATTCACACCAAACGAGAACTTCAATGGCGATGTGCCAATGACGTTTAACGTTAGCGATGGCCAAGAGACAATCTCAGTCGACGGCAACATCGATGTCACGCCAGTGAACGATGCGCCTGAAGCGCCAACCATTGAGATGCAAGGCGAAGAAGATGTGGTCATGGTGATTGACCCGGCTTACATCGCGGATCAAGTCACAGACCTCGATGGTGACGAGATCAGCATCGAAAGCATTACGGTTCGTGCTCCAGCTAATGCGACCTTAACTCAGCAGCCAGATGGCATGTATCACTTAGTAACTACTCAGGACTTCAATGGCTTGGTAGAACTGGGTTATCAAGCAACCGATGGAGAAGAAGTGGTTGATGGTTCGCTGAATGTGGATGTCATTCCCGTTAACGACGCTCCATTCAATGTCGGTAACGCGATGATGACCACAGACGAAGATGGCGCGTTCACCTTCGATGCGGGCGACTTGATGAACTTGTTCGGTGATATTGATACGGCTGACCTTGTGGTTTCGCGCATCATCACTGCAGACGGTGAAGATGGCGGAGAAGTAACAGACAACGGCGATGGTACTTGGACATTTACACCAACGGGTGACTTTGCAGGCGTATCAGACCTACAAGTTGTCGTGAGTGACGGTGAGTTTGAAACGGTTCTCGATGTTCCTGTGTACGTACGTCCTGTTGCAGATGGCGCGGTTATCTCAACTGACCATGACGGTCCATTAGTCTTCGGTGAAGATGAAACCGGTCACTTAGGACTGAATGTTGGCCTAGTCGATGATTCAGAAACGCTAAGTAACTTAGTGATGACAGGTTTCCCTGTTGGGTTCGAGGTCACCGATGGCGTGAACACTGTGATGATCACTGAGCCGGGTCAATACATCGACCTGTTCGACTGGGATATCTCGAACATTCAAATGACGCCTCCTGAAGATTTCCATGGTGAGTTCTTCGTCACCGTAAGTGCAACAACCGTTGATTACGGAGATGAACCAGAAGCGTTTGATGATGGCATCGATACTGGTGATTTCGAAACGGTGGCGGGTGATTCCATCATCCTAACCGCGGATGACCTAATTGGATTGGCTGAGAATGTGGATGCAGACAGCGACGATGAAGTGAAGTTAGTTCATCTAGCAGACCGCAGCCAAGGTGAGATTGCCGATAATGGCGATGGCACTTGGACGTTCACACCAGCACCTGGCTTTACTGGCGAAGCAGACATTGCTTACGTGGTCGATAAAGATGGCGTGCTTCATGATGAGCAAACTGGCGTGGTTGTGAAAGAGGGCGATTCACAAGAGAATGCAGCGCCTGAAGTTAACAGCATCACAACGACCGAAATCGCAGCGGAAGCAACCTTATCGTTCACTGATCAAGACATGTTAGCGAACCTGAGCGATGCAGAAGGCGATAGCATGAGCATTGAGTCAGTCAGCTTGATGGAAGGTCAGGGTGTGATCGAGAGCGATAACCAGGGTAACTATCAATTCACACCTGCTGAAGATTACACCGGCGATGTTCAAGTTGGGTTTATAGCAACTGATGGCGAAAACCGCATCGAAAGCTTCTTTAACGTGGATATCCAAGGTAGCGATGAAGCAGCAGCGAGTGAAGGCTATGCCTTAGCGGATGATGGTTCACTAACTATCACAGAGTCTCAACTGGTGGATGAGTTGGGCGTTAGCGATACAGCACAAGTTGTTGATGTTGCAGACGCGAACGATGCAGGCTTCTTCGCTGAATCTGGTGAAGGCGAATGGACATACTGGCCAAACGAAGACTTCGACGGCAACTTAGCGATGAATGTCGACGTTAACGATGGTGGTGAAGTATCAAGCCATAGCTTAAGCATCCAAGTAGCCGATGACTCAGCACAGAGTGATGAACCACAAGTGCAAGCCGCTCAAGCTACTGAAGAGCAGCAAGTGGAAGTCGCACAACAAGCTGATGACCAAGCTCAAGACAGTGAAACAGAAGCCGAAGACAGCGTTGCTGACGTGACAGCGGCTGCGGGCGATACCATCTCTATCTCGATTCCAGATGAGGTGAGTGGTAACGAGTCGGTTGATTACGCTGAAATGTCTGGCTTACCTGAAGGCTCTACAGTGAGTAACGCACTGGACAATGGTGATGGTAGCTTCACAATCAGCGGCAACTTAGAGCAGTCGGTATCGGTTGAACTTCCTGAGGGTTACGAAGGTACTAGCGAGATCCAATTCCAAGGTTACGACGAATTGGGTAGCTCAATAGACGGTGCAAGTGGCTCTGTTGAAGTTGAGGTTGATGATCAATACACCATGCAAGGTTCTACTCAAGAGCAGCAACCAGACATGGCCGGTATGGAATCTGGTGGCAGCGATTGGACAAGTGCGGGTGGTCAAGACCAAGGTGTTGACTTCACGGACGACTCTGGAAGCTTCGATTCAGACTCTCAAACTGGAACCGATCAAGGCAACGACTTCGATCAAAGCTCGATCTAACCAGAAAGGTTGGGTTCGTTTGAGCCCACACACAGATAGGGCAGCGTAATGTTGCCCTCATCAAAGCCATGCAGAGCGAGCCTTGCATGGCTTTTTTATTTGTGCGGTCTTACTCGTTACTTGCTATGACAAATTGCTGTTAAAAACTGGACATTAAAACTTGTGAACCAATAAAAATGTCCTTAATTATTAGAAGAGTCAGTTAAAAGGAGGGACGACATGTATCGATATGTCAGTTCACCACAAGCATCTAAATACATCGTGCCACCACCTCAACACCGAGAGTTGTCTAGCGTTGATGTACCTGAATCTGAATTGGAGATGCGAGAAATTCTAAACAATTGGTTTGCCGATGGTTTAGCACCGATTATTCAAAGTGAAGATGATTATATTTCTGCCAGCGAACAAGTTCGATTTGAGAAACTCAGCCGCACGGTTGGAATGTTGTTGAGGAACAAAGATTATTACTTCGCAGCCAAGCGCATTTTGTCTGTGTGGGAAAAAGATTGTCTTGAAACGACCTATGTCAATTACCTCATTCTACGCAGCGAACGTATTACTTCGTTGAGACAGTGAACACGTCTGTGTGGTTCTTAAAGTCTGTTTAGCCAGTAAAATAGACTCTAGTGTGAATATTTCTTCCCGTTCTAGCTTTTCAATAGAGCTAACAAAAAGGGCAAGCTTGAAAGCTCACCCTTATGATTGTTCCTTAAATGTCTAATCAGCTATTCAGCGTTCTAGCCGATCAGTTTTGTTTGCTTGATTGCTGATCTTGCCAGTGGCTAAATTACTTAGACCCAACCATCGAATTTAAGTCGCTTTTGAATTCTCTCAACTGCTTCTTTCTGCATCTGTCTGACACGCTCATTAGACACATTCACATCCAACATTTGTCCAATCTCAGATAACGTTTTTACTTTGTTATCGAAGAAGCCGAAACGGTGAATAAGCACCTTCTGTAATTTTGGTGGCAATGTGTTGATGATCTCTTCAAGCGCGTGTGTGAATGATTTATCTTCACAGTCTTGTTGAGGGTCGGGGATGTATTCGCTTTCGCATTGTTCCAGCACGAGTGGAGCATGGCTGATGCCTACGGTTGTTGTTACGTCAATAAAACCGCTTAACGCGACCAGTTGATCGACACGTTCAGCTTTTACGCCAGAGCTGTTCGATAGTTCTGAGATTGAGATCTCTTTGCTCATCTTTTTGCCGACATCGAGCTTTTTTGAGGCAAGGCTATTAATCTCTTTACAGACATGAGCAGGTAATCGGACAGTACGTCCTTTGTTCATTAAAGCGGCTTCAATGTTTTCGCGAATCCACCATACTGCATAGGTCGAAAAGCGATAGCCAGGTTCTGGATCGTATTTATCAATAGCCTTAATGAGACCGATATTACCTTCCTCGATAAGGTCTAGTAGGGTGAAGTTGTTGCCTTTACGCTTTAGGTAACTTTTCGCAATTTTTACAACAAGTCGCAGGTTCGATTCGATCATTACGTCGCGCGCTTGTTTATCTCCCGCACGATTCAATTTCGCGTAATAAAGTTCATCTTCACGCGACAATAGATCAATGCCCACAATATCCTTTAGATAGTGAGCATAAGGTTCTGCGTTGGCAGAAAATGGTTCTTTAATGGGTGTGTCATCCGTGAGCCCCTGAAACGCAGCAAAACTGTCATTGTTCATTTCCTTGTCCTTATCTAGCCGACTGAACGTTTTATTTTATTATTATGCCACCAAGTGATTAACGCTTGGTTTCATTAGAGTGTAGATAACACTTTCTTCTTTACCAATAAATAAAATGCAATTTCATATGTTTTTGTCACAAAAATATCTACAAACATTTAACTAAGTTGCATCTTATTGAGAGAGGCGTTATTTCAACTAAAACATGAAGATGCATGGTTTATAAAGCATGCGTTATACATTGCTCTATGTAGATGAATTGAGTGAATCTATAGGTGTTGGGTGGCTATATAATTGATAGGAGAAATGAGACGAAAGTGGCAAGAGTCGAGGTTCCATGTTTTCAAAGTCCCTCAGCTCTCAGACCTATTCTGTGGATATTGACCGCTACACAAAGCTTAAAAAGTGATGCTTGAAAGCTCAATGCATAGACTAGTAAGTGGCAAGTACTTCGTCTATTTGCTGGTTGATGATCTTCATTTCGCTGTAGATAACGGAAAGATCGTCGTCTTGTGGCGCTAGCTTATTAAGTGTGTTTTGTTCAACTCTTTCTAAGGCCACAGTAGCAGTTTCTTCGCCAAAGCTGGCTAAGATGCCTTTCAAGGTATGCACAGTGAAATGAAGCTTGCCCCAATCTTGTTGTTGTACTAATTCTTCTATCTCTTCGAGTGAATTGCCATGGTCTTCTTGGTAAGTCGACAGCACAGCGTAAATCACTTCTCTGTCATTATCTAAGTAGGCATTTAAAGCATCAAAATCTAGCATATAGACTCCTGTCGGCTGCTTGTTGAGAATGGGCTAGGTGGCTTAGTGGAAAAACCATACCTTGATGAATCACTGATCCATTGGTTCCATCTTGGTGGAAGTTCTAGCTGTGTCAGTTCTTCTACGTATTCGTCACTAAGGTTTACCTCTATGTGAGCGTTATTGACGGCATATAGATAGTCAAGTTTAGCGGCGACTGAATAAGGGTAATTGTGAATGTAATCTTTTAATTCTTGGATCGACCCCGAATTTCCGATATTGATGCATGTGGACGGGTCGGCTGTGTTTGACGCCAGTTGTTCTTGTACTGGCTCCCCACGAGATTTGAGGCATTCCGCTACAAGGTGGTACAACGAATATTCGCCAAAGTGGCTAAGCAAAGGCAACAATTGAGCTAGCAGCGAAGTCGGTTGGTTGAAAAAATGATTCGATAACAGTTTGGTTGCTCGTATCACTTTCTTATGGGCAACCAAAGGACTGTTTTCTATCAGCAATATACTGCTCTGGAACAGGGCAAGGCTGGCTAAAACTTGTTGTTGTAGCTTTGCTGGGAGCTTTAAATTCACCAACTCAGTGAATTGGTTGGCGTGCTCAAGCAACATACGTTTGTTACTTGTCTGAGTTTCTCGTTGGTAGGTTGCTTTTAAAGAGTCGTAGTGCGTGCCAATCGAATTAATCACATCAATATCGGCAGACGAAATGTGGGTTGCATACATTTCCCCAAGCTTAATCAACATGTGCGTATTGTCGACGTTCTCGGCCAAATCGATCGCTCTGATTGCGCGATGGCTGATGCTCGGCGTCATTTCAAATGCTCGTATCGCTAGCTTAAGCGCAGGCAGCAACATCTTATGTTTTTCATAGATACAGCTTAAGCAATCAATCACGTTTAGTGACAGCGGCTGCACAATCAAATAATTGTGCAGTTTCTCTATCGCTAGGTTCGGTTTACCTAAGCTGTCTAAAATTAATGCCTCTGCAACCAACTTGGTCGGGTGCATTTTTGTTTTCGAAGTCGTGAGAACGTTTGACAGCAAGTCCCATTTTTTATCCGCAATCAAGTGCTCGATCAGTGTCGCTTCGAATTGTACGTTCACTTGGTTATTAGGAATCGCTAGCGCCTGTTTCAGCACTTCAGGAGTGTTAATCGGGTAGAGGCGGTTTAGCTGATCAATTTGTTGAGATTCGAACACAGCATTTTGGATTTTCTTACCCAACGACTGAGTGTGGATCGGTTTAGAAATGAAATGATGCGCTTCGCCGGATAGGGCGGTTAGAACTGTTTCTTGGCGCATATCACCGGAAAGTAGAATCGTCGCAACCGTATGATCAATAAGTCGATTTCGGTAAAGAATGCCCAACAATTCAAACCCTGTGAATGATTGCTCTAAGTGGTAATCAATGAGGAGAACGTGAAAAGAGTGCGTCTCGACCGCTTTTATGGCTTGTCGATAATCGGTTGCAATGAAGATGCAGTCGCGCGAAATGCCAAGGCTCGCCAATTGTTGCTTGATAAGTATCGTTGCACTTTTAGAGTCGTCGACAATCAAAACCCGTAGGTCTGGTGGTAAGGTCAAATCCATTTTCCTCAATACCAAATGTTATTTTTAATTTAGGTGTCAGGTTGCACATTGTCAAGACGGCATCTTCTTTAATGAGATCACTTTAAGTCCTTGTTGTTATATCGATTATTTACAGGATAAAAGTTTAATTGGATTGAGTTTTTAGCGCGTATAGCCCTCTGTTTTATCGTTGTTTTACTTTATGTATCGGTACCTAATCATAATGATAATTATTTTACCTGATGCATATTATTTACCGTACTTATGTATTTAATCGAAATTATTTGTGGTGATCATCTTTTATGTGAATTGTTGACGTGTATCCCTACAAGTATTCTTAGAAATAAAACACGGTGTATTATTCCGTTTATAAGGATATTTGATGTTTTCGCTTTCCATAAAAAATAAAGTTTTGGCTTTGTGCCTTTTTTCGTTTTCTGGCTTCAGTAGTATTTTATTTGTGGGTGAGGGGGCCTTAAGTAATAACAATGAACAAGTGAATCGAATAGATGAAGTTATTTATCCAATCATGGACTCTTCATCAATGAATAAAGTTTTAATCGATCAACTTGCAGAGCGATTCAATCTAGCTGTTACGCTAGGTGATGAAGAACTGCTAGCAATGAACGTTACAACATATAAAGCGATTCTTGCTAACTTCGAATTACAGGCTGAGTTAGACCCATCTATAGAGCATTCAATTTCTGAACTTCAAGAAAATACGAAAGCTTATTTTGATTCTGCGTACCGAATAGCTGAAGGGATGATCGAAGCGGATATTTCACTGAGTGAAGCAGGGCAACTGGCTAAACAGAGCAGTGAAATACTGGAAGTGTTGACCAAAGGTATTAACGACTTTTCCGCCGCTCGAATTTCTGATTTCGAAAGCTCAGTAACTTCTCTTGAAGAAAACAATCTTCGTTCAAACCAGATTATGAGAGTGCTTGGCATTTTAGCGTTGATTTCATTGTGTATCTTTGGTTGGTTTGTTGTCTATGCCATACGTAAAGACTTAGCCAATATAAGCGATAAAATGAGAGATATAGCGGAAGGCGAAGGTGACTTAACTATTCGGCTTAAACATGAGAAAAACGATGAACTTAAACCATTAGTTGACTCGTTTAATGCGTTCGTTTCTCATCTGCAACGTAATGTTACAGAGACCATTGAAAACGTAGTGGAGTTAGATTCTATTTCGCGTTCTTTAGTGAGTTCAAGCCAAAATACACGTACTTTATCTAAGAACCAACATGTGGCTATTGAGGAGGTATCCCAATCTTTGCTGCAACTATTTAGCGCGGCTAAAGATATTGCAAACAATGCAAGTGATGCATCGCTGTCTGCTACAAGTGCAAGCGAACAAGCGTCTATGGGCGAAGTACAGGTGAAAAGTACCATTCTAGCGGTACAAGAACTGACTACCGATGTGCGTCAAGCTTCTAAAGTGGTTGGGCAATTGGATACCAACACTCAAAGCGCAGGATCGATACTCGATTCAATCAGCGCAATTGCTGAGCAAACCAATTTACTTGCATTAAATGCAGCTATTGAAGCTGCAAGAGCGGGTGAGCAGGGAAGAGGCTTCGCTGTTGTAGCTGATGAAGTTCGTACATTAGCATCAAGAACGCAAAGCTCTACACAAGAGATTCAGTCCGTGCTTTCTCGATTGCAAGAGCAAGCAAAAATGGCGTCAAAAATTATCTCTGAAAGTGCAATCAAAGCTGAGAATTGTGTTGAACAGTCATTAGTCGCGGAGAAGTCTCTTATTCAGATCACCAAAGATGTTTTGGATATTAGTCAACGTAACGACAGCATTGCATCGGCAACTGAAGAGCAAGAGCAAACCTCGTCTCATATTGAAACGTTTGTAACTGATATTCGTGATATGGCTGAAGGTACTACTGACAGTGTTCAACAAGTTGATTCAGTCGCGCAAGATATTCAAAAAATCACACGAAATTTATCTGAATTAACGGGTCATTTTAAGATTCGTTAATCTCCCTCAATTCTTCCTGCTGTTTTTCTAAATGTTGTTTTTCTTGATTACAACCAAGAAAAACAGCGGGAGTTTGCCTCGAATTTGGGGCTACTAATTATAAAAATGAAAACATAACTGTGGAGTTCGTTATGAAAAAGACAGTAATTGCTGCTTTAGTAAGTGTTGCTTGTGGTGTTAATGCTGCAAGTATGGAAGATATTAGTATCAGTGGTTTTGGCTCCGTAGGTATTGGGAAAGCGAACAATGATGTTAATTATGCAGGATACACCAGTGAGAATCTTGAATGGGAACAAGAGACACTTGCTGGGCTTCAGTTTGATTTTAAAGTGAATGAGAGAGCGAAGTTCGTTACCCAGATCGTTGCGAACAGCCGCTATGATTATGAACCGAAGATCGAGATGGCGTATGCATCATACGACTTTGACAGTTTTACAGCTCGTGCCGGTAAGCTACGTCTGCCTCTGTTTTTCTACTCAGATTACACGGATCTTGGTTACGCATACCCTATGATTCGCCCTTCGCAAGAGCTGTACGAAAATATTGTTTTAAAAAGCTATACCGGTGCTGATCTGTTGATTCCTGTAGAGTTTGAAAACTCAAGCCTATTGATTCAACCTGTTGTTGGTATTGGCACTATTGACGAAGATGACTCGATTGTTGGCGAAGTTAAACTTGATAAGCTGATGGGTGTAAGTGCGAACTGGAACGTAGGGGATATGACGTTCCGTGGTTCTTACTTTGTTGCTGAATCGAACCCATCTTGTGATTTTAATAGCTCGCTTGATCCTTACTGCCAGATGGCTCAGATGTTAGACAGCAAAGATGGCCAGTTTATTTCGCTTGGCGCGCAATACGACAACGGTGATCTAATCGCAAACATCGAAGGCGCAGATGTACAGTTAGATGGTGAGTTCTATGATTACCAATCTATTTCAACATTAGTTGGTTACAGAGTGAATGAGTTTACCCCTTATATCACTATCAACTGGGTTGAAACTACTGATAACGAAGAGCGTGTAAACCTACCATCTTCGTCACTTAGAGAAGCTATGAACTACGAGCGTTTATCTTATGCGGTCGGCTCTCGTTGGGATTTTGCTAAGAATATGTCACTTAAAGTCGATGTAACTTATGTTGACTACAAAGGTACCAGCGGCGGTTTCCAAGAGAATATCGAAACAACTAGTAACCCATTTATCGCAACGGGTAATTTCTTTGAAGATGACTCAATCTTGTATTCAGCTAAGTTAGATTTCGTATTCTAAGGTATCAGTATGAAAAAGTTAGTAACGTTTATAGCAGCAACATTCATTTCATTTAATGCCGCTGCGGGTATGGTTGTTATCGGTAATAACGCAGGTGTAGATGCGTTAACCAGTGCTGATGTGAAAAGATTATTCATGGGAAATTCAAACCAATTGGGTAATGGCAGTAGAGCACAAATTGTAGAGCTTGTTGATGGCGCTGCAGGTCGAATTGCTTTCCATGAAGTAGCAACGGGTCGTTCTGAGTCTCAGCTGCAATCGGGTTGGGCTCGACTGGTGTTCACTGGCAAAGCAGAAGCGCCAATCCAAGTCGCTGACTACAGTGCTGTGATCAATCAAGTCGCTTCAAACGCGAACGCGATTGGTTATGTTGATGAAGCTGCGCTTACCAGCGAAGTGAAAGTATTGCTTAAGTACTAGTATCTGATTCTATAACGTAGATATATAAAGCCCGATAACTAAGTTGTTATCGGGCTTTCGTGTTTTTACTTTCGCTGAGTTGAATGATGAATCAATTTAGCTCTAATCACGCATATTCAGAATCAATACAGCGGCTAACGCTAAGAATGCCGTCATCATTAAGAACACATCGTTATAGGCCATGATAGCGGCGTCACGTTGCATGGTTCCAAGTAAGCTTGCCTGTGCTTGTTGCATTGCTGTCGCGGCATCACTGCCTGATTGGATAAAGAACGCTTGCTGATCTTTGAGTGTTTGCCAACCAAGTTGACTCACTGAAGGCAGCGACTCTTTGATATGTGCAAGATGCTCGCGAGTTTTGTTATCCAGTAGCGTAGCGATAATCGCTATGCTGAAAGCACCACCTAGGTTGCGCATTACGTTGGTTAAAGTCGAAGCATCCGGTGTGTCGATTTTGCTGATGTTCTTCATGGCCACCAAAGACAGCGGAACCATAATAAACGGGCTGCCAATAGCGCGCAGAATCATAGACAAAATCAACTGCTGACCACCAAAATCGATCGTCATGTGGGTGTTCACGTAACAACTGAAACCGAACATCGCGAAGCCAAAGGTCACCAAGTATTTAGGCTTAATGATTTGAGTCAGTTTGGGCACGATTGGGAATATCAGAAGTTGTGGGAAACCCATCCACATCAGAACTTCGCCGATTTCCATCGCGTTGTATTGCTGGATTTGCGTTAAATAAAGCGGTAATACATAGATAGATCCGAGCAACGCCATACCTAAAATCAGATAGGCGATACAAGACATCGCAAACTGCGCATCCCGCAATAGCCGCAAGTTCACCAGTGGCTTCTTGTGTTGCAACTCGTTTATCACGAAGTAAACCAAACTGACCGCAGACACAATACTCAAGCCAACGATAAAGCTTGAGCTAAACCATTCTTCACGGTTGCCTTCTTCTAACACGACTTCCAAGCAACCTAAACCTAGCGCCATGGTTGCGATGCCGAACCAGTCGGCTTTTTTCAACGTGCCAAGGTCGAGTTTTTCATCGTCCAAGCCATAGCGGATCATGGTGATCACGAGCAGAGCGGGCGGAATATTGATGTAAAAAATATAGTGCCACGAGAAGTTCTCGGTCAGCCAACCACCAAACGTTGGGCCAATAGATGGAGCAAAGGTCGCGGTAACACCAAACAGTGCCATGCCGACTGCACGTTTGTTGATAGGCAATAGTTGAATAACCAAGGAGAACGCGAGTGGGATTAAAGCACCACCACTAAAACCTTGCATTGCACGGAACACGATCATCGACGTCATGTTCCACGAGAAAGAACACAGTAAAGATGAAATGGTAAAGATTGCCGTAGTCCACGTGAGATAACGACGCTTACCGAGCGCTTTTGAAAGCCAACCACTGAGCGGAATAGCAATCATCTCCGCAACTAGGTATGACGTCGAGATCCACGAACTTTCATCCAAGGTTGCAGACAGGGCACCTTGAATATCTTTAAGAGAGGAGTTGGTGATCTGGATGTCCAAGATCGCCATAAACGCACCAATCAAGCCGCCGAATAGGGCGATCCAATGGCGAGTTGATACTTTGTCCTCATCACGAGTTGAGGTGATAACACCAGCGCTGCTCATGGTCTAGCCTCGTTTATCGATAGTCGCAACCACAGACAAACCAGGAAGCAATCGACCTTTCAACTCTTGCTGATCTGGAATGGTAATTTTCACAGGGACACGTTGAACGATTTTGGTGAAGTTACCAGTTGCGTTTTCAGGTGGCAGCAGCGCGAACTTAGCGCCAGTAGCAGGGGAGAAACTGTCTACCACGCCTTCAAGTGGTTGGCCTGGGAAAGCGTCTAACTCGACTTCAACCGTTTGACCTTTGTGAATGCCACTTAGCTGTGTCTCTTTGAAGTTTGCTTCAATCCACACTTGGTTGTTAGGCACTAGACTCATAAGCGGAGCACCGGCTTGAATCAATAAACCTTCACGCACACTGCGCTTACCAATGATGCCATCAGTAGGTGCGTAGACTTTGGTGTAATCAAGGTTGAGTTGTGCTTGATCTTGTTGTGCTTGCGCTTCTGTTACTGAGGCTTTGGCTTGCTCAATTTCGCTCGCAATAACGATGAGTTGGTCATTGGTAGCGACAAGGTTGGCTTTCGCTTCTTCTAAGTCAGCAAGGGTCACTTTTTGTTGAGCGACCATGCTATCGACTTCATCTTGAGAAGCGTAATTGCGTTTTAATAAGCTGCGAGAGCGCTGCACTTGTTGGATCGCACGTTCATATTCTGCTTCGGCAGAGTCGACGCCACTTTCTGCTTGGTTGATTTTGCTACGTTGTAACGTTTGTTGAGCGATTAAGTTCTTTACGTCGGATTGTACGACGGATAAATGGGCATTAGCTTGAGCAAGGGCCGCTTGGTAATCACGGTCATCAATTTGAACCAATAGGTCACCTTCTTTCACCGATTGGTTATCACTCACGTAAGACTTAACAATATAGCCAGACACTTTAGGGCTAATATTGGTGATGTCGCCTTGTAGGTAGGCGTTATCGGTCGATTCAAAATACTGACCGTAGCCATACCAATATCCAGCGCCAGCTAAACCCAATGACAGCATGATCGCAGTAGCAATAAGCGGTGCTTTTTTACGTTTTTTTGTGCTTACTGATTGCGAAGCGTTGTTGTTCTCTGTCATTTCTATTTTCTCATTTTGCTTTTATTTAGATGTAACGAATTGTAAATGAAAGTCATTGATTGATAAGATAGGAAAAAAGGGAAACACTGTTGCAAAAATCTTACTAATAGCGAGTTTGGGGAGGTCAGATGGACTTAAATGCGGTCACTGTTTTTACACAAGTGGTTGATTGTGGGAGTTTTACACACGCAGCTGAAGCGTTGAACATGACGAAGTCGACCGTCAGTCGAAAACTGGCTGAGCTAGAACAGCACCTAGGTGTGAGATTGATCACTCGTTCGACACGAAGTTTGGTATTAACACCGGAAGGTGAGCGCTTCTATCAGTCGAGCATGCAAATGCACGAGATCATGAACCAAGCTGAGCTAGAGGTTTCTGCCAATCAAGACTTGATTCGAGGCCCTTTAAATGTGGTGTTGCCTGTCGAGCTGGGTCATCAAGTTCTCGCCAAATACATCCATAGCTTTTTACTTGAATACCCGAATGTGACGATGAACTTGGAACTGACTAATCGAGAAGTCGATATTATTGGTGAAGGCATCGATCTTTACGCGCAAATCGGTGAGCTGGCAGATTCCAGTTTGGTTTCTCGGTTTTTGACGACTTCAGGGCGTGTGTTGGTCGCGAGCCCTAAATATTTAGAGCAATTTGGTGAAATTAAAACGCCTAAGGATCTCAAGTCACCATTTCGTATGATTGAGGTCTCGAATAAAGCAGCACGTTTGCCGAAATGGAAGTTACAGCTTGATGATGGAGAGTCTGAGTATATTGAGCTGCCAAGCCAACTGAAGGTGAATACCATTACCGCGTGTCTGACGGCATGTGTCGATGGGTTAGGCCTTGCAGTGCTCCCTGAATTCATCTGTCGAGAGCATTTTAAATCAGGTCGGTTGGTACATTTGCTGCCAGAATACGACATGCCACAAGTCTCGGTAAGCTTGGTGTACGCCGATAGACAACTCATGCCCAAACGAAAAAACGTGTTTATCGACTATCTACTGACAGCTTTTCAAAATAGAGCTAACGAAAACACTGAATAGAGGCATATTGCATTGGAAGCAACAGAAGTGATTGAACGATTAACCGCTGTTTAGTTATAAATCATCGACAATGACCAATAGTATTGATAAGAAAAACGAACCTTCTCGCAAGTCCGTTTTTCTCTCTTTGATTGCTCAATGTGGCTGTAGGTTCAGTACCGAACTAGCTCTTTTTCTCTGTGTACTCTAGCTTGTAGAAGTGCGCTTCACTTTGTCCATTCGTAAATTGGTTATATACGCCAGCTTTGAAGTAGCTTAATAGGTGACGCCAGTAATCAATATCCTGCTCAACTTTACGCTCACCGTCTACGTCAACTATGAGTTTCTTATCACCAACGATTAGGTCAAATGCTGTTGGTTTGCCTTCTGGTGCTTTGCCTAAGTCGTATTGAGAATATGCTACGTCTGATTTGCACATTTCCTTGTCTTGGTTCTTCTTACCGAACGATCCTTTACAAATTACAGCGTTGTTCTTAATGATTGCCCAGAAATGCCCTTCAACACCATTATTGTCACGTTTCCATACAACACGCAGCAAAGGGTGAGGGACATTGTGAGTACCAAGATCATCTAAGCCTTTGTTGTGTACTTGTAGAAAAGTAATCTCGTCTTGCTTAGAGTCTGAGTTCTTCATCGACTCTTCAGGGTTTATGATCTCCACTTCCGAACTTAATGTGTATGTTTCATTCGCTAAGTCTGTGCGGAAGTTTTCCTGAATGCGTAACTCGTTACGCAGGTGGTCATTCTTCATGGTAAAGACTAGCGCTTCACTTTCTTTGTCGACATAGAAGTTATTGTTCACAATGCCGTCGTAGTTATTATCGAGCGCAAAATAGTCTTTGTTGCCTTTCTTGCCGTTTGGATCTGAAATTTGAAGTTCAGACACTGACAAAACATTTTGGTATTGAGAGTAATTAGAAGGTTCGCCTAAAGCGCCTTCTGGATTCGAAAACTCAACATTAGCGATTGCCGAAGAAGAAAAGGCAAGAAGGGCACAGCTAGCGAGTAGGGTTTTATTCATCAAAATATCTCTTTTGTATTATTATCGGTCAATAAAAATATAGATATCACTTTTGAGGTTTATGTGAAAACGCCAGTGTTTGAAATTGTGGTCGGCACCCAATTTTCTGGTATAAAAATAGAGAGAATTAGGCTTTGATTTGGATTGGTTCTGGAATGTTAAAAGGCGGTTTTTTCTTGTTATTACAAGCACAAGGGTGGTGCTTTCTGATTTTGTGTAACCAAGTCATCAAAGCTAACCTTGGAAATACCAAGTTCGTTCACAGCGCTAACTGCCAACCTGTGAACGTGAATAAAGTTGGCAGTTAGCGGCACGATCAAACTAGTTCAGCGTTGGTTTCCATTCAACGGCTTGTCCATTGCTCAACATAGCTTTGATCGAAGTCGCTGCTATTGTGACGCCGTTTTGGCTAAACGCTTGGTCAGAGAAATTCGCGATGATCTTGGTTCCGTCACTGAACTCGGTTTGTTGAACATCCCCGTTTTTGTCTAGCCAGTGGAAATCTACGAGCGCCTTATCCCATAGCTGCTGGTGTATTGGTTCAAAGCCGTCTTGGTAGTGCTTCAATGCCTTTAGCCTTGGGCTTGAGCTCGATAAAGCTTCATCTCTTGTTAAGTGAACCATCGCAGGTGTGTTGTACAGCATGGCGGTTAAGTCACGATCTGCTTGTACGTTAGTGAACTTGAGACTGTCTGAATGCCAGTGGTGCGTGTTAATCACTTCATCGTGGAATACGGCTTGGTATAGCGGAATTCGGTATTGAAGAGAAAACAGCAGAGACTTATAGGGTTCTTTCACTTTTGCAGATTTGAAGAAAAAGTCAGGTTTATGATCAGGATACCAGCGACCCAAGTAATAAGGCGAATTGCGGTTTTCTTTCATGTCTTTGTCTGTCCAACCAAAGCCGACCGTTTCTAAGCCGTGTGTAAACGCGATACCTTTGGTTGTCAGGCTATTGCCATCTTCAGAACCCAACACCAAATTTGGTTGCTCGCTTAACCACTGCATTCGGTTATTGAAGGCAGAAAGCATATCCGACTCATTGGAATTGTCTCGATAGTCCTCACGCGCCATCGCTGTCGCATCAACATCTAAGAACAAACTATTGAAGTGACCAAAGCTCATGATGTCTTGAGCGCGCTGTTTTACGTAATCTAAATGGCAATTGGGATTTAGATAATAACCGTTACCTCGAAATCCTTTTTTCAAGCTGCCATCCGCTAGTTCAATCGCGCAACTATTACGCATCGGCTCTGGTAATTGAGCCGTTAACCAGTTGTCGTTTAACTTGGCGGGTATGGCAGTGTTGTAAGAGTCATAGGTTCCAACTAAATAACCAGACTGTTTAGCCAGTTCCACCGCGTTTGGTTGATAGAAAGCTGGCATCCAATTATCAAAGCCCAGCCAAAGCTTATTCAGGCCTGCTTTATTTAGGTTGCTCACCATGTCCGAGGACAGGGCTTGTCCCCAAGTTTCAGGTGTATTGAGATAAGAAGACGCGTTCTTAATCAACCAGCTTTTCTTGTCTTGTGCAGCGGTATATTGAGCTCGAATAGCGTTGTCAGTGAGTGTTGGAGTGGCAACAGGATATAAGCCTTGCAGTGATTGGCTGATAGAGTCCAACAACAGCTGCTTGTGATATTGACTGAACCAATCTTTGCCTTTGGATAGAGTTGATAACTCTCGCTTCGCTTCACTTGAAATGTTTAGTTGAGAGGCCTTGAAGTACCAGGCTTTTAATCCCCACCAGTCGCTCACATCTTGGATACTTAACGGATCTTTACCAAACAGATAAACGTGGCTCGCGCCAATTAGCTTGCTCACATCAGGACTACGCTTCTGCTTTTCGATAAGCGATTCAGATAGGCCGTTATTAATACGCCAATGTCGGTATTGTTTGGCGCCATCCAACCAAGAGTCTCCAAGAGTTATACGAACAGTAAAAGGCTGAGACTTGTTCAACATGGTAAATTGATGTGATGCGTTCATATCAATGTTGGTGTTTGTATTAGCGGACGAGTTAGAAAAAAACAGCTGATTGTTGGTTGGGTTGATCAACTGGTAACTGATGAATTGATCCTTCTGTTGCACGGTCCAAAACGGCATCTTTAAGTCTTGAGTTGTGTTACTACCAGAATGATTGTCGATTAGGTAGTTTGCCCACTGCTTATTGTCGGTGGGCACGCGCAGACCTTCGCTAAAGGGCAGGAATAGAGTTTGAGTTTGTTGTTCAGCAAGGTCAAACCAAGCGAGTTCCATGGGGTGGTTTCGTTTGACTTGTGTGTTTACAGGTAAGGTGAATTGGACAAGGAGATCATCTTCTTTCAACTCCGCTTCAACATGGATTCCGCTCGGTATCAGCGTCCAAGAAGCTTTGGTTTGTGAGTGAGCGACAAGTTTAGTGACTTGCTGAGGTTGACGATCAACAGTTAGCGCTGTGCTATTCACACTTAAGCCATTCCAATCTATGGCTAGTGTTTTTGTTGAAATCGATACTGTGTCGCTGTTGTTGGTATTCGTTAGCGTTATGTGATTGCTTTGTGCGTTTGTTGAGAACGCACAAGTGCTGAAGAGAGCCGCGATGGCGAAAGACGTAAAATTAAGGTGGTGACGTATATTGAACATATCTAGGTTCCGTAAAGAGTAAGTACGGTTATTACACCTAAGTCGCGTTGGTGTTTTGTCACCTATATGTCTCTATTCATTCCCTTAGCGGGGAATAGTAATAGCGAGCATAACTTTAGAAGGGCACCGAGACACGCTGTACATACTGGACTTCAATCACGCCTTGGTATTCAAACATTTCCACCGAAGCGCTTAAATGTTTTGCTTCAGCGCCCGAAGGGCTTTCTGTCGGAACAGTTGCTTCAAGTGACT
This sequence comes from Vibrio sp. Scap24, assembly GCF_013394185.1. NCBI lineage: Bacteria > Pseudomonadati > Pseudomonadota > Gammaproteobacteria > Vibrionales > Vibrionaceae > Vibrio > Vibrio sp. Scap24. The sequence continues at coordinate 925,320 of NZ_CP041333.1, forward strand.
TGATTGGCACTTTGAAACCCAACATGTCGTAGTTTTCATCAAACCATTGCCAACTCACATTGGTGTTAGGGCAGTTGTCGATCACATTGGGTGGCGTTACCACGATGTGAGGGTCGTTGAGTTTACTCTCGAGTGTTAGCCATCGCTTACTGTCATCTAGCGCAACAATAATAGGGTAGTTGTTCGATCCTATGGTTAACTGATAAACACCAGACTCCGGCTTGATAAACATTTCACTGGTTTCAATCTCTTGATATTCGACATCAGAATTGAGTTGCCCGTCGATAACCACTTTCCCCTGAGGTGAAACCAAAGAGATACGCTGTGTTTGATCTTCTACTGCTTCGTTCAACTGCTCCGCAGACACTTTAATCTGATAGCCTTGTGACGAAAGACCGTGGCGTTTGATAAAGCTGACTTGGATGTGATTGTTGGGTGCAGAGCTTTGTTCAAGAGTGGTTCCACATTGAGTTCGACTTAGTATTTCTTGTTTAACGGGCAACCAAAGTTGGCTATCAAGTGTCTCCTGATTCAGCGCGATTTGTAGCTCCTGCCAAGCAACTTGTGGTTGGTCATCAAGCAGCGATTGATAGGTGTGTTGCAGTGGCGTATCAGCAAACCAAGCTGCATGACACGCAAAGGGCGCAGTGCAAAATAGTGCTATTAGCGAGCTTAGTTTCATCGGGATTCTCCTGCCAAACGATAACCAACGCCTCGGTGTGTTTCTAGGTGAAGTGTCGGCAGTTTCTGACGCAAGCGCAGTATGTGATTGTCCACGGTTCTGGTACTTGGAAAGGCTTGGTAACCCCAAATCTTGTTGAGTAATTCATCTCGGTGAAATACACGCCCTTGGTTCTGAACAAACAAAACCAATAACTGAAACTCTTTCGGTTTGAGTGTGACAGGGCTGTCATCTAGATAAGCGATTCGTTCCGACAAGTTGATTTGGATATTAGCGTAGTTCAAGTGGCTAACACCTAATGGGCGTAGCTGAGTGATCACCCGAGCAAGCAACTCTTCATTTGAAAATGGTTTAGTCACGTAATCCTTAGCGCCAGCCATCAAGCCTTCAACACGTTGTTGAACTTCTACTTTCGCGGTTAACACAATCACAGGCAGAGCTTTGAGCAGTAGCCAATTTGGAAGGTGCTGTAAGCTGTCGCCGTCTTCGAGTTGTCGATCAAGCACCACAAGGTCAGCACGCAACCACTGCTTACTGGCACTCTTTGCATCTTGTACCCAAAGGCAGTGGTAACCATTGGACTCAAAGAAGCTGACGAGGCCTTGCCCAAGCAGTTGGTCGTCTTCAATCAGCAATAGGGTGTTCATAAGCGATTTCCAAAATACATCGGGTAGGGTTACGGAGAATAATGAGACGGCCATTCGCTTGTTTCATCAAGTGTTCGACAATCGTTAGGCCAATGCCCATGTTATCTTGTTTGTGTACAGTACTTGGTGTTACTCGAGACATCAGTCGTTGAATCCAAGACGGGAACTGACCTTCATCTTGAACTTCTATCGTTAGCTTATCGGCAAGGGTGACCTTAACTAAAACCTTGCCTTTACCATGTTGCTTAGCATTCTTGATCAAATTATCGAGGCAAATAGTTAGCCAGTAATACGGTAGATTAAGTTCGACTTCGCTTTCTTCACATTGATACTCAATATTGTGCTTTTCACAGACATGGTCGAGCCATTCTTCCAATGATGCGTTTTGCTTCAGCAGGGGCTCTGACTGATCGGAACTTAGGTAAACTTTACTGTTCTGAGTGAGTTGAGAAAGCCTTTGATAGTCAGATATTAAACGCCAAACTGCCCCTTGGGTATCATCGGGGAAATCGTCGTAGCGGTTTCTGAACATTTCGACGGTTAAGCCAAGGCTAGTGATTGGCGTGCGAAGTTCATGCGTGAGAAGTTGCAAAACGAACTGTTTCTCTTTGCGCTCTTTCCTACGTAGATATATGGCACGAGTTAATACGCAAAGTAGCGTGAAGAGTAGTGCGAGAGTCACAAGCTTCATGACAAGCCTGTCGTTGCTCGACTCGCTTAGACACAAGTTACTGTAACGAAAAGAACAACTTTCACCCGACAAGGTCACTTCTTGCTGCTCGGCGATAGGCTGCCAAACTTCAGAGGGAATCGCTTTCCAGCCCTGTTCGCCACTTAACCAAAGCACATCACCTTGTTGCCAAGCGCGGTATCCATTAAGTAGTGCCTCTTTTCCTTCTGTCGTTAAAGTTTCCAGCTTGCTAAACAAAGGATGCAGAGGATTGCTGATACTCAAAAATGGATGAATTTGTTCACTGTTCTCTGGGTAATGCGCTACATAACGATCAGCAAAGCTGCCACCAGCAGGGTGTCGTTTTGAGTGTGCTGCAAACCAGATTGAATCTAATGCTTGTTGCTGACACAAAGCCAGTTCGAATTCGATGGCATCGTTCAAAGAAGGGTTGGTGTTTTCAATCGCTCGGCAGCTATCTTGAATTGTGGCTAGCGCAGCGATCTCTTCCCAACTGAATTTTTTGAAATCCGGGTAGCGGGTGCTTTCCTTAAGAAGAACTTTTGGATACTGAGCTAATTCTTGTTGAGAGACAGAGATAGGAGACGACTGCCAACTGAGTTGATACAGGGTTTGCCACTTGTCTTGCAAACTTTGGGCATTGGCTAGCGTTGGGAGCCAAAGGGTCAAACAAAGGGCTAATGTCAGCCTGCGCATCCAGTCATTCTCGTTAAAAGTCATTAGGCGAGTCTAAAGAGTTTTGGCTGAGATTTGTAACCTGAATGTCAACAAGTGTCCTTTCAATATCAAATTGTGAAGCTGAGTCATGAAATAAATCATAAGCCTGAATTGAACATGCTTTCAGAGAACAAGCCTAAAATACAGAAAGTATCATTTATTTGGTTTAGATTTGATTATTGTGTACTTACTGTTATTTTTGGGAAGGTGGAACCGAATATACTGGGTTCAAACCTAATAAAAGGAACCACCATGAAAACAATCATCAAATCAGTATTGGCAATAAGCATCTTGGCTGCAGGTTCAGCTCAGGCATTTGAACTCACGAGCAATGATATTCAAGAAGGTCACCCTATGGCGAAGACATTTGAATACTCTAGCTGGGGCTGTGATGGCGATAACTTATCACCTCAGTTGATGTGGAAAGATGCGCCAGCAGGCACTAAAAGCTTTGCGATTACAGCCTACGACCCGGACGCACCAACCGAAAGCGGTTTCTGGCACTGGGTGGCGTTTGATATACCTGCGACAGTAAATGAACTTCCTCGTGCCGTTGATATTACAAAGCTAGGCGGTAAAGAAGGTCGCATCGATTACGGAACAGTTGGTTTTGGTGGCGCTTGTCCTCCAGAAAAAGATGGCATGCACCGTTACCAATTTACCGTTTGGGCATTACCAACGGACAAACTTAACCTAGACGAAAACACACCATCTGCTGTGGTCGGTTTTACGCTGAACAGCATGGCGTTAGACAAAGCGAGACTAACAGCGACTTATACTCGTTAGTTGGTTAATCAAGCAATAAGCGTTTATCACCACAAGAAGTACAACCAAACAAGGGGATGAGATGAATCATCAATATCAAGTGACAGTCTTTCGTGCCGAGCAATTACAGAAGCTGCGTAATGTGAGGATTCTATCCCCTAGTATCATTCAGATAATCACAGGCAGTAAGCGCCTGTTTTGGAAAGAGTCGGCAGCCGAACTCACACATTCAGAGCTGTTGTTATGTGAAGCCTCGGCATCATTGAGTTTTGAGAACATGCCTCACAAAGGACGTTTCCTTTCGCGTGTGTTCAGTTTTCAATTTCAGCCAACTCAAGCGATGCTCGATTTAAGTGAACAGCGATCAGGTGAGTTGAAATTGCCGACCATAGAAGCTGACCGGAGTTTGCAAGATTCGTTGAACGCGTTGTTTACGTTTGACCGTCAAAGCATGAGTGCAGCAACCCAGCAGTTTTGGCTGCAAGGTTTGTATCAGCAATTGGCAGAGAAGGGCGTATTACATAGGCTGTTTGTTAGCTCAAACGTATCGTTTAGCCAAAAGCTCAGCCACTATCTTTCGTATTCTCCAGATGAGAAACACCCGTTAGAGTCGGTAGCAGAACGCTTTGCGATGAGTCGTACCACGCTGATTCGCAAGCTCAAGCTTGAAGGCATGCAATATCGTGAGGTGCTAGCGGAAGTGCGCTTAAGTCGCGCACTGTATCTGATGCAGAATGGCCAACAGAATGTAGCGATGCTGGCTCAGTCGTGTGGTTACCAATCTGAAGGGCGTTTTAGTCAACGTTTTAAAGGCAAGTTTGGTTTATCGCCGAGTGAATACATTAAGACAGTTGCGAGTGATAGAGTCGCAACGCCTTAATCATTCTTCTACTGATTAAACGCTGACCTTGGTATCTCTTGCTGCGAGTGCGGCAAAAATCGTACATGCGAAGGCAACGCCAGCAATTAATAGAATCGGAACGCTCCAAGAGCCCGTTTGTGAATGGAGTTTACCCACCAAAGTCGGGCCAGTCGCCGCTAGGGCATAACCAATGCCTTGAGCCATACCAGACAACGAAGCCGCTTGGCTGCTGTTTGATGTACGTAAGCCAACAAAAGAGAGCGCGATAATAAACGTAGAACAGTTGGCTAACCCAAAGAGTCCTACCCAAAATATTGCAAAATCAGGCAAGTACAACAGGCCAATCAATCCAATAAACACACTCGAAGTACAAATGGTAATCAACCATCGTTGATTATTGCTCTTGCCTAAGAACGGCAGTAACAGTAGCCCTGGAACCATGGTAGAAAACTGTAGGAACCCGTAAATGTAACCCGCATCAATCTCGCTGTAGCCAAGATCGTTCAAGATTTGTGGCAACCAACCCGCCAAAGAGTAGAAGGTAAATGAGTTAAGTCCAAGTGCGAGTGTCACTTGCCAAGCAACACCACTCTTGATCATCTTTTTCATCGGTACTGGATTTTCTTCGTTCTGCTTAGTGCTTTTAGAAGAAGAACGCTTGGTGATTTTGGGAAGCCAAATTATCAAGGCCAATAGTGGAAATACGAGGTTCATTAATAGCGCTAACTGCCAACCCGTCAACGTGAACAAGATCAGTTCTGAAAATGGCACCATCAAACTAGAGCCTAACGTCGAACCAATCCCCATCGTAAAGATATACAAAGAGGTCACTGTCGCGATGCGTGTCGGGAAGCTGATTTTAACCACAACCGGCAACAACACGTTACCAATCGCGATACCAAGCCCGATCATCACGGTGCCGATGTATAAAGTCGGGATCGCGCCAAAAGACCGCAGCGTGATACCAGTGGTAATTAAGACCAAAGCCAACAGCAAGCTAGGTTCAAGCCCAATTCGCTGAGATATTTTGGTCACTAGCGGTGAGAACAGGGCGAAGGTTAACAGTGGTAAAGCAGTTAAGAATCCAGCAGCAGAAGAATTAAGGCTGAGCCCTTCCATAACCTGAGAAAGCACCGGAGCCAAGCTCGTAAACGGCCCACGAAGGTTAAGTGATAGGAATAAAATCCCTAACATGACGAAAATGCTGTTACGAAGTGAGGCGCTCATAGGTTGTTCTACTGTTTGCTTATGAGAAGACAGGCTAGCCTACAGATCATTGAATGATTACACAAATACCGTTTAAATAGGGCTACTAATGATTGAACCTGCGCAGTACGCGCTCTACCAGAGAAGGTTACCCATGACTGTATTGAATGTCGACAAACTCATCTCAGACTTCCCATTGCTTCAACGATTAATGGCACTCGACGAAGTGACTTGGTTTAACCCAAACATCACAACGCTAGAGCAGGGTTTACCTTATGTGGGCTTGGGTGAGAATGACATTCACGATGCGAGTCTGCGGTTACAACGGTTCGTTCCTTATCTGGCTCAGGTTTTCCCTGAAACCCAAGTCACCAATGGCATTATTGAGTCTGAGCTTGTTGATATCCCAGCGATGAAATCAGTATTGGAAGCGCATTATCAGCAGTCTATCAAAGGGCGCTTGATGATGAAAAAAGACAGTCACTTGCCGATTTCAGGATCAATTAAAGCCCGTGGTGGTATTTATGAAGTGTTAACCCACGCCGAGAAGTTAGCGTTTGAAGCCGGATTACTGAGTGAGAGCGATGATTACAGCAAACTGCTAGAGCCTGAGTTTCGTGACTTCTTCCAACAATACAGTATTGCTGTAGGGTCGACAGGCAACCTTGGCATGTCCATAGGCATTATGAGTGCCAAGCTTGGCTTTACGGTATCGGTTCACATGTCTTCTGATGCGAGAGCGTGGAAGAAGAACAAACTGCGTGAGCATGGCGTCAATGTCGTTGAGTACGAACAAGACTACGGTGTTGCAGTTGAGCAAGGTCGTAAAGAAGCAGAGCAAGATCCCCGTTGTTTCTTCATTGATGATGAAAACTCTCAAACCTTGTTCCTCGGTTATTCGGTGGCAGGAGAGAGACTCAAACAACAATTCGAACAACAACAGATCGTCGTCGACAAAGAGCACCCGTTGTTCGTTTACTTGCCATGTGGTGTTGGTGGTGGCCCCGGTGGCGTGGCATTTGGCTTAAAGATGGCTTTTGGCGATAACGTTCACTGCATCTTTGCTGAACCAACTCATTCGCCTTGTATGTTATTGGGCGTTCATACTGGTTTGCATGACGAAATCGCAGTGCAAGATCTGGGTATCGATAACCTAACTGCAGCAGACGGACTCGCAGTAGGCCGTGCGTCTGGTTTTGTCGGCCGAGCAATGGAACGTTTATTAGATGGTTACTACACAATAACCGATGAACGTATGTATCAACTGTTGAGTGAATTGAATCAATCTGAAGGCATTCAATTAGAGCCTTCTGCATTGGCTGGTATGCCGGGCGCAGTGCATGTCGAACACAACCGAGAATATCTGGAAAGGTTAGGCATCGATGATTCTAAGCTAACCAATGCAACGCATCTTGTTTGGGCGACTGGTGGCGGTATGGTTCCAGAGCAAGAAATGGCAGCGTATTTAGCTAAGTCTTCGGTGTAAATCGGATAGAGAATCGGACGCTGGTGGAAGATTTGTGAGTTTAAACGAAGCAATAAGTTGCGCAGATCGTTATCCCAAACACATATTTTATAAATAAGGCTTCATAGGTGTTCTAATTATCAGTTAGGTTGAGTGGCATTCAACTTGATAGGGATAGATCAATGCGAGCACAACAACTAAATACACCAGAAAAACTCTTACAACGTTTAGATGCCATTGGGGAATCTTTAAGATCTTCTGGTAAGGCGCATGCTTTGTTGGGGCTTGGCTCAGTTGGCATTGAAACAGAGCGACTGGATCAATATTCAGACGTCGATTTCTTCGCGATAGTGCAGACTGGACACAAGCAGTATTTCTTAGACAGTTTGCATTGGTTATCTGATATCAACCCAATCGCCTACGCGGTAAGGAATACGGTCGATGGTTATAAAGTACTTTATGCCGATGGGATATTCTGTGAGTTTGCAGTATTCGAACCACATGAATTAGCGCATATTCCGTTTGCTGAGGGGAGAATCGTTTGGCAGGAAGCCGACTTTGATACTCAGTGTTGTGTGCCTCCAACAAAAGCTGCTGCACAACCCAATTCTCAAGAATGGATTATAGGAGAGGCACTCACCAACCTTTACGTAGGTATGTCTCGCTATAACCGAGGTGAAAAGCTTTCTGGGAGCCGGTTTGTTCAATCTTACGCGCTTGATCGTTTGATCGATCTTGTGGATCAAACAGAAAGCTCACAACCTGAATTTGTCGATGAGTTTATGTCTGATAGAAGGTTAGAAGCGCGCTTCCCTAAGTTTGCTCAGCTACTGCCAGCCTTTACTCAAGGCTACGAACGCACGGCGGAATCGGCTTTGGCACAGCTTGAATTTTTGAATGCTCACTTTAACGTCAACCAAGCTATGCGCTCTAGAATTATTGATTTATGTAATTAATACTTTTACTTACGATATGCACCTTCAATGGTTTCTGTTTTAAAACGCATCGAAAACTGGTTTCGGTACGTTAGTTTTATTACGTACCAATAAAAGGGTTGTCGCTAACCCTTATTATTGGTAGGTTTTAATAATGAAATTTACTTCTGCTTCAACGTCATTTTTCTTCTGGTGGTGCTCTATCTAGAGCAGCACGGAATACTCACATTCTTTAGCTGCTGGAAGGTAGTTAAGAATGTCACCAAGAATGTTGTCTCTTTTTATCTCCAGTAGCTTTTATTACTTGGAGATACCCCATGAAAACACCTCAAAACACGAACAAACCGGAAATCATTCTGACTGGCGACCGAGCTACCGGTCCTTTGCATCTGGGTCACTATGTTGGTTCACTTCAGCAGCGTACTTCGTTACAGCATATTCACGACCAAACGATATTGGTTGCGGACATGCAAGGGCTTACTGACAACGCTCATAATCCCGCCAAGGTTTCGTCTAACATTCTTAATGTGGTGGCTGATTATCTAGCGGTCGGTATCGACCCAACAAAAACCACGATCTGCCTCCAATCACAATTGCCAGCACTGGCAGAACTCACCATGTTCTACAGCAACCTTGTGTCTATTGCTCGTTTGGAGCGTAATCCAACCGTTAAAAGTGAGATTCAAAACAAGGAGTTTGGTCGCTCAATTCCAGCTGGTTTTCTGACTTATCCGATTTCACAGGCGGCTGATATCACGGGGTTCAACGCGACCTTGATTCCTGTGGGTGACGACCAATTGCCAATGCTTGAACAGACTAACGAGATAGTGAGAAAGGTTAACTCACTCGCGGGCAAGCCAATCTTAAATGAGTGTAAACCCTTGCTGAGCAATGCCTCTCGTCTTCCGAGCACCGGCGGTAAAAGCAAGATGTCCAAATCGATGGGAAATGCGATTAACCTTGGCGCGACCGAGAAAGAGATTCGTGCCGCAGTCAAATCCATGTATACCGACCCAAATCATCTACGAATCGAAGATCCTGGCCAAGTAGAAGGGAACATCGTATTTACCTATCTTGATGCTTTCCATACTGATACTCACTACGTCAATGAACTAAAAGATCACTATCGCAGAGGTGGGTTAGGGGATGGCCAAACTAAGAAGGTATTGGAAGAGTGTCTACAAGAGATGATCCGCCCGATAAGAGCGCGCAGAGCCGAATTGTTAGACGACAAAGCGCAACTCATCGATATCTTACGCCAAGGCACACAAGTCTCGAGAGAAAGAACCGAAACCGTGTTGTTTGATGTAAAGGGCGTGTTTGGTCTGAATATACTCTAATTTATAAGATGATTTATAGGTCGATTCTGCATTTAAAGCTATGATTATCAATGATTTTTATGTGGACTATATGTAAATAAAGTCAATTAAATTGAATGGGAATAATAATTAATTTATAAAGTCGTTTTTGTGATTGTACTTGTCCCTTGCTTGTTGTTTTTCACTCGAATACAACTGAGAGAGTGGACAAGACCTTGCCTTCAAATGATGGAAATAAATGAAAACGAAACTATTACTCCCAATTTTACTTTTACTCTCGGGCTGTTCTGACGTTGTCAGTGATGAGTACGCAACTTACGAACTGGCTCAACAGGATCATTTGTTTGATAGAGGCTGGTTACCCGACATCTTGCCTAGCTCAACGTCGCAGATTGAAGTCAATAACGATTTAGACATCAATACCTCTGAGGGGAGTTTTGTGATCAACGAGCCTCAGCTATCTGAGTTCATCGCTAATCTGACGCCAACTTCGTCCGAGGGTGAATATCATTTTACCGAAGACGACAAAACTTGGGCGTTTAAGGTAGAGGGCGATAGCATCATCACTTACACACTCAATAAAGCTAAAGACTAAGTCTCAACCTACACCTTAACCAATACACACCGCCAACACACTTTCATCATTGTTTTGCTCGTTACCTTGTTTGGTGAATGCGGGAGTTTAATTTTATGATGGTGAGTTGGCGCTGTTATTTGAAAATCCATATCGAATCTTAATCCCGTAACGATTTGAAGCATAAAATTTTTGGATAATTTTGGAAGGTGCCAACGGGGTTTGCAAAGCCGCTGAAAAGCTAGGTTGTGAGACCTCTGCAGTGAAATCTGCGTTTAGAGAAGTGGGTATTGATGTACAAAACTGTGGCTCTGGTCAGCCAAATCCGAACCCTAATCCACCAACACCAACACCAACACCAACACCAACACCAACACCCGGCGTCGTGGAGCTAGAGATAAACGTACCAACACTAATTGTAAGTGGTGGTGACGACCAGCAACAGTTCGTTTTAAAGAATGTACCTGGAAGTGATGCCTGGATTCAGACTTATCATGGTTACGGTAACGTTGACTTGTATGTCGCAATCGCCCGACCTGCATCACTAAGCGACTACGATTGCTCTTCTACCAACTCAGATAACAATGAATATTGTGGTTTTGGTGGTGTGCAAAGTGAAGATATCTACGTGTTGGTGGACGGCGCTCAAAGCTCAATGGATGCTTACGTGGCCGTTAGCGCAGAGTTTGAATTACCTCAGCCAGAGCCTCAACCAGAACCTGAACCACAAGGCTTGTGCGATAACCTTCAAGAGTGGAATCCAAATTACTATTATCCAGCAGGTACAGCCATTCAATATTATGGCAACAGATTCACAGCGTCTGCGGATAACTGGGGAGCTGACCCATTCAACAATTATTGGTACTGGGTATTTGAAGGTGCTTGTTACTAGCTAAAACGACTTAAAGTGATTTAAGTTAGCTAAAACTGATGAGAAGGGAGCGCAGTCTGTGCTCCCTTTATTCGTTCAAAGTGAGAGGTGAAGATGTATGCTGATCTTGTGTTAGCACGTTGGACATTAGAGTTTGTGGCTAAGGCTAAGGCTAAGGCTAAGGCTAAGGCTTATTCGGCATTCAGCACGCAATATTCAGTAACGACGACACAAGGATGATTAAATTGGAAATCAGTCATTTAGATCACTTGGTACTAACCGTTAAAGATATAGAGATAACGGTAGATTTCTATCAGCGCGTATTAGGTATGAAGCCTATCCAATTCGGTGAAGGTCGCGTGGCGTTGTCATTTGGTAATCACAAGATAAACCTTCATCAGTTAGGTAATGAGTTCGAACCAAAAGCAAAGCACGTGCAAGCGGGAAGTGCTGACCTTTGTTTTATTACCAATACACCAATGATTGAGGTAATCGAACATATCAAAGCGAACGAAATAGAGATAGAAGAGGGGCCTGTGCCGCGAACCGGGGCGACGGGTAAAATTGTCTCTGTTTATGTTCGAGATCCTGATGGTAATCTGATTGAGGTTTCTAACTATTAGGTTCTAGCTTCAACCTGCACTTCTGCTTTATCTTTCGGAACAATAAACTGCGCTCTTAACTCACTTGATACTGGATGTAGAGAGATAAATAAATTACAATCGAACAATGTTTTATTAATTCGAGCCTTATCGTCATGGTGCGAAACCTAATCACATTCATCGTAAGTCTGTTTTTCTTAACGGCTTGCTCTACAACGAGTAATGAGCAGATCGATGAGAAGACGTTGAGCAACGAACACGCTCTGTCGAACAGTGTCGAGAAGGATACGAATCTAAATGGTGTTTCGGACTCTATTGATGAGACCAATGAGACCAATGAGGCCTTAGTTCAAGATACTAGTGCCAACGTTAAAGCAGAAGCAGAAAATGTTTCAGAAGCGGTTGAAGAACCTGAAGTACACTCATCTCAAGTAGCAGCGAAACAAGATGAAGTCGAGACCGACAATGAAAAAGGGCTGGGAAGTTACCTATTGCTCAACAACGAGCCGACTAAGAAAGTCATAAAATCACTCGAGGGAGTCACAGACACCTTGAACGTTCTGACTTTTGGAATATTTGCCACAGGCCACGGTTAATCGAATAGCTATTACTGAGTACATCAAATCATCGAGAAGGCGAACCATATGGTTCGCCTTTTTATTTCAGATGCTTATCCATCGATATATTTTAATTCATATCCAACCAGCTCGTTGGTTTGCGTCAAGAGACAGTCAATAAAGCAGGTATTTGTTTGTTCTGGAATGGGCACGCCGTATTTACGCTGTTCGACTTGTTATATGCATCGAGTGTTTTAATACTCCTCCCAAAGTAAGCAACGAAATCTAATCTTACAAAGACAGTGTCTGATATTCACTCGAGAGCATAGTAGTATGTTCTCGAGTGAAATCCGTTATTTAGGTTTAGTTATCAATATTCTAGGGAAGAGATATGAAGAATAAGAGTGCATTTTTAAGCGTCGCGATGGTTATGTTAGCGGCTCACGCAAACGCTTCTGACGTGAGCCATGAGTCGGTAGCAGACAGTGTCATCACCGAACAAAGAGCGAACCTGTCTGAAAACACGCAAGGAAAAGGTTTTGGCCCACAAGCGCCACGCGATTTAGGTTCAGCCGAAGGAACAAACGCTCGATTGTTTTCGGATGCGCCAGATTCAACAGCCATGAACCTATGTAATATCCACTTCCATAAGAACGCAGAACACAAAGGTGGCGAGTTTACCCAATACGCTGGCAACGGCGATGGTAAGGGCTTCCAGAGTGGTTTTAAATACACAGGTAAGTTGAGTGATGCAGAGCTTAAACCATTTGAGGGTGAGGTTTGTCCAAGCGATCATGGCTCTTTGTATTCGGGCGACACCATAGAAGTGCATTACGTGTACTCAACGGCACAAGTAGAACCGGGTGAAACGCTTGGTGCTTGTTTCAACGATGCGATTACCAATCCGCAACTGCGTGTTGAGACTCAAGTTTACGTATTAGTGAATGACGACAAAGCACTCGACTTCGAAGCATTGGCTAAGCACTCAAAAGTGAATGGTTTGCACCAAGCAACCAACATTCCACAAGATACTGGCTCAGCGATTCAATACGCGGGTTCAACAACGGGTCCAGGTTATAACGAGCAAGGTTCACCTTTCCAAGTAACATGGAGCGTTCGTCCACAAGTAGCGAAAGTAAACATCGCGACAGTGGGGAACTGGTGTGAAGGCAATGACTTTAATGAAGACCACGCTCACGGTGTGAGAAACTTGGTGGTTAACCCTGCGTTGTTGTCACCAATGGCGAACTAATCTTGTTACCTTGATTTGTACTCAATATTTTGCAGAGGCGAGCCACTAGGTTCGCCTTTTTGTTACCTTAGATAAACACTGGGTGCTTGGTGGGGAAATTACGTGTGACAGTTATTCAAACATGAGCGGTTTGAATCGTCGTGGGTCAAAACACTCTTTACCTGAATCGAAACTCCATGATACGTTCGTGACCAATCATGTTGGGTTATAAGTAAGGACAAGCCAATGTCATTAGAAGGCGCAGTTACATTCTTTATTGCCATGTTTATATTTGGTATTACTCCGGGGCCAGGTGTCTTTGCGATTTTGGCTCGTGGTATGGTTGATGGATGGCGAAAGTGCATCTCTCTTTCTGTAGGAATGATCTGCAGTGATCTGATTTATCTGGCGCTTGCCTGTTTTGGTTTAGCGACGATTGCTGAGAACTGGTCATTGGCCTTTGAGGTGATTCGCTACGTTGGTGCTGCTTATCTGATTTACTTGGGCTACAAGATGCTTAAGAGCTTACCTGAAGTACAAGGTTCAGCGGAGCTCGCAGCCAAGCAAAGTCAGAAATCAGAACTCACCAGCTTCGCGCAAGGCTTTTTGATTTCAGCATCAAACCCGAAAGTGATTCTGTTCTATATTTCATTCTTACCGACTTTTATTGATCTGACGGTTTTGCGTTCACAAGATATTGTCTTGGTTTCTGTGTTAGCCGCGGTTGCTTTGATGTCCGGTTTAATGATCATTGCAATGGGCGCGGGCAGAATGGCAAGTTTGCTTAAAACGCCACGAGCTCATAAAAGATTAAACCAAAGTGCTGGTGGAATAATGATTGCGGCTGGATCATATTTGGCGATCAATCGATAGATATGGCTTGTTAAGCTCGATTCTTTAAGCACGACTCATTAAACAAAAAGGCGAACCGATGGGTTCGCCTTTCTCGTATAGATTTACGCTTTGTTAGTAAAGTTAAGCATCTACAAAAATCACTTCACCAGTAAGGAAGCCATCGACCGAGCGCTCGAATGCTTTGCCGACTAACTTGCTTGGTACGGGCTCAAAACCTGGCATCATTTCACCGTAAACATCCCATGCTTCAGTAAGAACGGTAGGGTTGATGACATTGATGCGGGTGTTTCTTGGCATCTCATAAGCGACACATTTTACGAAGGTATCAATCGCACCGCTGGTGGTTGCGTCTGCAATAGCGAAAGGTATTGGCTTCACATTCAAAATGCCGCTAATCAGTGTAATTGAACCACCATCAGCAATGTACTTTTGGCCGATACGAACAAGATTAATCTGTCCCATCATTTTGCTCATTACCGTGGTCATCCACTGTTCTTCTGTCATATCTGCAAAGGTGTTGTATTCGCAAAGGCCGACGGTATTCACAAACCCGCATCAAAGTGTCCCACGTTCTTGTAAAGTGCTTCAATCGACTGGGGGTCAGTGATATCAACAATATGGTCGACATCGCCAGAGCGACCCGCTGTGATTACCTTATGATTGCCTAAGCCCATTAGTGCTGCTTGACCCATCTTGCCACGTGCGCCAATTAGAATGATTGTTTTCATGTTGTTCTCCGATCTGTATGCGTTTCGTTTCGATGGAAGAACTTTAACTAAATGGCTAAACAAGTAGAAACAAAGCTTAATTGTGAGTGTTACTGGTTTTTCTTGTGCAGTGTTACACTCATACAGAATGCAATTTCACGGAAGTAGGTAAGTGTGAGCAAATTAGATCGATTAGACATCAAACAACTGAGGGTTTTCCAAGCGCTAATACGTGAAGAGAACGCGTCTAAAGCTGCCAACCAATTAGGGATGACTCAACAAGCCGTTAGTGAGCATCTAAAGAAACTGCGTGAAGTGTTCGACGATAGGTTGTTTGTGAGGAAGACTAATGGCTTTGTTCCAACGACATTTGCTCAAGAACTTTCTGTTGGTGTAGATCGTCTGCTT
Source organism: Vibrio sp. Scap24 (assembly GCF_013394185.1). Classification (NCBI taxonomy): domain Bacteria; kingdom Pseudomonadati; phylum Pseudomonadota; class Gammaproteobacteria; order Vibrionales; family Vibrionaceae; genus Vibrio; species Vibrio sp. Scap24. The sequence goes on from NZ_CP041333.1 coordinate 940,414, forward strand.
ATCGATTTCAACTTACTGTTATCAAAGACTAACTTTGTGCCAGAGAAAGCAAAAGGGACGTTTGTGATTGCGGCGACAGATTATGCCCAGCAGATTATTTTACCGAGCTTGATAGCAAAGCTAAGGGAGCGAGCGCCGGAATTAAAGCTGATTGTGCGTGATTTCGAAATCGATAACCTGCACGAGTTAATGGAAAGCGGTAAGGTCAATTTAGCTATCGCATTCCCTGATTACATTCCAGATAGCTATAAGGTCATTAAGTTGTTTGAAGAGCACCATGTTTGCGTCACCTCGCCGCATTCATCTATCGCACACACAAATCCTTCATTGGAAGAGGTCGCGAGTTATCCGACGATCATCGCTTCACCATCTCGCCCAAACTTTAAAGGGTCGATTGACGAATGGTTTGGCAAGTTTGGCTTAAAGCGCAATGTCGTGGTTTCCGCTCCGTGTTTCTCCATCGTGCCCATGTATTTAAACACCACTGACTCGATTGCGTTCTTACCATCCAGAGCGATAGAAGGGCTGAATCTAGTCACACTTCCAATGGAGCAATCACCAGAGAGTTTCGATGTGATAGCGGCGTGGCACCCAAGATACAACGATGATCCGTTACAAAAATGGGTCACATCGTTGTTAGAAGTTGAATAGTCAGGAACAAGAAGTCGTTTCAGTCGATCATTGAATCATGCGTGGGCTCAAAGAAATGGATCAAACTTAATCAGTGTCTAACTCAAGTTCTTCCTACAATATTACTGATAGAAAACCCATTCACGCCTTATGTGACAATACTTCCAGTAAGTATGAGAGATTTAAAGTTATAAAATTGACTAAATCTAGATGGCTTATAGAAAATTAAGTTGAGTTTTAAGTGTGCTATTCAAGATGTATAGTTAGTGGTAATTCATTGAGTTATTGAATCTTTTAGTTATCAGCTGATGTGGGTGTTATGAAGAAAAACGGCTTTACGTTAATGGAATTAATCATTGTTATCGTGATACTCGGTGTTTTAGCTGTGACAGCAGCTCCGAGGTTTCTTAATATCCAAGAGTCAGCGAGAGAAGCAGTACTTGAAGGTGTCGCAGGTGCAATGGAAGGGGTGATCACACAAGTAACCTCTAAGGCCATTATTGCTGGGCTTAACCCTAGTGCAGAAAACCCAGATGACCAAAGTAACTATGTGATCGATTTCGGTATCGGCCGAGTTGAGGTCGACTGGGGAACGCTATGTCCTGAAAGTGAGGGGGAGTCTGGTGATAAATTGAATATGCTCCACTTCCTGACCTTGTCAGACGATGACAGTATAATCTCTGAATTAGGCAACAGACACACGGTAGTGGGATTTACTCAGCCCTTTAGTCAAGCAGACCTCGATAGAAACCACATAGCCGACGATTCATTACCTTCTGGTTGTTATGTTCTTTATGACTCTTTTGGCCGTGAGGACACAAGCAAGTGTCCAGTCGGTGGTTGTGAATGTACCGTTCGTGTAGTGAACGACGAATGTTAACCCAAACACATTAACTGACTTGTAGAAATTCAATAAAAAAGCGCGTTATTGCCGAGCAGCAATAACGCGCTTTTTTGTATTAGCTTGATGATTTTTCTTAATTTGCTATTGCTGCATCTGCTGGCGGCAAGTCACGCTTCTTAATCACGTAACGTAAGCGAAGTAGCATAAGAGCCGCTGACACACTCAAGCCCGTCAGAATACCAATCCAGAAGCCTTCTTCACCCATTGCAGGAACAATGTGGTCTGTTAAGCCCAATACCATGCCTAGTGGTAGTGCCAAGCCCCAGTATGAAGCGATAGCTAAGATCATCGGGATTTTAGTGTCTTTATAGCCACGCAGTGCACCGTTAGCAGACGTTTGCAATGCATCGCTGAATTGGTACATCGCCGTAAAGGTCAACAATACTGCTGCTGTTGCGCTTATTGTAGGGTCGGTTGTGTAAAGCCTAATGATCCACTCAGGGAACAGCAGGAACATCGCTACTGAAAGCAATGAAATCAACGCCGCAACCAAGATACCGACTTTACTGCGCTCAATCGCGCCAAGTTCATCTTTTTCACCCAAAGCGTGCCCAACACGAATCGTAATACCAAAAGAGATACTCATCGGAATCACGTAAGTTAGGCTCGATATATTGAGAGCAATTTGTGCGGCTGCCACGTTCTCTGCACCAATACGGCCAATCATCAATGCGATTACCGCAAAGATGCTGCCACATACCGCGATGTTCATACCAATAGGTAAACCTAACCTTAGAAGGTGAAGCATCTCTTTTGCTTTTGGTTTTGCGTCAGCAAAGCTGATGATGGTTTTGTAGTGGTGATGACCTTTAATGTAGGAGTAGAGCATTCCCGACATTAGCCAATACACTAAGCTTGTCGCCCAGCCACAACCCACAGCGCCCATTTCAGGGAAGCCAAACTTACCGTAAATAAGGACGTAGTTGACTGGAATATTAATCAGCAAACCAATTACCGAAATGATCATCGGCACTTTGGTGTTGTTCATACCTTCACAGAAGCCGTTCAAGGTGTAGAACAGGGCAATACCCGGTACACCAAAGGCTAGGGCAAACGCATAGTCACTGCCAATTGGAATGATCTCAGCGGCTACGCCAATCCATTCTAAGATCGGTTTCGCACTCACCAAATAAGCGATAAGCAGTACGCTAGCAATTAATGCCAACCAAACCATCTGGAAGAATTCAACAGAGATACTTTGAAAGTCGCGTGCGCCGCGGTGGTAAGCGACAACAGGCGTTAACGCCATAATCACGCCACGCAGTAACAGCAACACAGGAATCCAAAGGCTTGTGCCGAGTGCAATAGCGGCGAGGTCGGCAGGGCTTACTTGGCCAGCCATTGTCGTATCGACAAATCCCATCGCTTGGGTAGCTATTTGAGTCAAAATGATTGGAACCGAAAGATGCATAAGCGCACCCGATTCACGAGTAAAAGGACGAAATTTCGTTAGCATGGAAGTTCACAACACCAATATAAATGCACCAGTGATGGCAGGATGGCCGGTGTGCATTTTAGGATGTGCCCCGTTGGGCGGGCGACAATATAAACACCTTACCGTATAGGGTCAAGGTTTGGACTTATAGAGTTCAACTCGCTTTGAGATAGTCACAGGTTCTGATGGTTAAAACACAGGGTTAGCGCGCGTAAGTTAATGATTTTTTGGGAATCATGCGAGTCAGTTAAATTTAACATTTGCTACGCTAATCACTAAGGCTTAGGTATAGATTATTGTTATGGGAAGACAAAGGCTAGTACAATTGGTGGCATAAGGAACTAGATAGAAAGATTCTGTCAAATGCAGCATTTTTAGGTCTAATAGCTGTTATTCGCAAAAGGTTTATTTAATGTATCGTCCTATCCGAAATGAAATCGAAAGTGTTCTACAAGAAATTGGGCAAGATCATGTCAATGATTATGATTATCTAATGACTAGCTTGAACTTTATAAATGTTGCTGAAGATATTGAATATCAAAAAAAGTACCGTAATTTTTGGGTTATGAGATACATTTCTCCAGAGTCTGAGTTCAATAAAAAATACTTTGAATATTTAGAGAAGAATAAAAATAATAGCGCGTTATCCTTTGCTGAAGCTTGTGATCATTTTGATGGTGTAACCACTGACAAAGCCGGTGAGAAGTCTTCTTTTCAATTCTCATTTATAACGAAACTTATGCATATGATTGATGGTATTTTTCCAATATATGACTCTAAAGTTCGTGATTTCTACTTTATTCCTGAAAATAGCGCAGCTTATGATGAGAAAAAAAAGGCTTCAATAGCCTTAGTAGATTATCTACGTTATGAGCAGAAAGAAGCGAATCTCTCAAACGAAATAAGTGAGTCCATCTGTTACTTCAGAAAGAAGTTTTCCCCAAGTGATTTTTCTGATCAGAAAATCCTAGACTCACTAATTTGGGGGTATGTGAAATCACGAGAAAAACGCATAACAAGGCATTTAAACGGGACTAAAACCTTTGGTTAAGTTTCGCTTCGTTACACATTTTAAGCAACAATTTAATCCGCTTAACGCGGTTTTATAAGCCAAGATTTTACAATGGAGTATAAGGTTGGATAGTAATACTTTTATTGGGTTAGTTATCGGTGCGATTATTTCATATCTAATTCCCAAAATATCGCCGTATATCGATTTGAAGCTAGAGAAACTTGGTGGTGTTGTTAGAGGCAAGTGCTTTGCTCCAATTAAAGGTTTCTTCAGGAAGAGACGTCTTAAAAAGTTAAGGCACCTACGTGTTACAAGGAAAAATAGTTCTGCGGTAACATTTAAAATTGTTACTGCTCATATCTACTTTCTGTTGTTCTGGGGCGTAATCTTCTTTTACGTTCACTTATTAATTCAAACAGATTACGCCAAGTTATTAGAAAGTAACTTTTGGCTTGGGATGTTCTTAGCAACCCCTATTTACTGTTTTGAATTTGCGTGGCTTCGAGCTGATGGACATGCAAAAGAGCTTGTTAAGCAACGAGGGCGGATCGGATTATGAAAAGCGTTTAAAACTGACTCATCATGCTTGGTATTTTCAGTTTGGGTTTAGCTAAGTGTTTACGGCGCCAAAATTAAGCGAAGTTGCAGCGTTGCTTACACTGAGGCCTAGTGTCATTTGTCTTGCCTACAGTTGCGCTTTATCTTTAAATTGTTATCTTCGTGTCCGTATTAACAATTATGAGATTAAGGCTGCTGAGTTTAGTTTTTGCGCTTGTCCTAAGTGGCTGTTCGTTATTCGTGGGTGAAAGTTACTTTGGTGAAAGTTGAACCGGCATCATATAAATAAGCTTGTACAACAGTGAGGGGAACCCTACTAAATGAAGTTTAAAGACGATGGGGTGACTGAGGCGGAATATAGGACTTTCAACGACAGTTGTACATATACCTTTATCACGGATAAGCAAGGTATAATTGAATCCTATAAGTATCAAAGTACGTTTTTAGGCACATGTAAGCCAATAGGGTAAACATCTACCAGACAACTATGGCGCCAATATCAACTTGGCGCTATCTATTGTGTCCATACCATCACTTCTTAACTGCAAATCTAGCGCCATATAAGCCTCTCACTGCCACAACGCCAGCAGAAACACAAATAGCCCAATCCCAAGCGTGACTTTTAGAAGTAAGCCAAGAGGTGCACCACCTTTTGGCGCTTTGTTACAACATCCCATAATTAATTCCTAGTTTGTCGTGAATGTCATATCACCTTAAACCTTTCCCTTACGGTAAGGTCAATGCTTTTATGAACCTTGGATTTCAGGCAACAAAAAGGCGAACCATTTGGTTCGCCTTTTGTTATGTTTTGCTGCTTAGCGCCGCTACGAATTAGTCTTCGTAGTTATCGATGCTTGGGCAAGAACAGATTAGGTTACGGTCGCCGTATACGTTGTCTACACGGTTAACAGTAGGCCAGTACTTCGAGTTCTTCGTTGCTTTCGATGGGAAGCAAGCCAGTTCGCGAGAGTAAGGGCGATCCCATTCTGCGCCTGAAAGGTCAACTTGTGTGTGCGGTGCGTTCACTAGAGGGTTGTTGTCTAGTGGCCATTCACCCGCTTTCACTGCTGCCATTTCGTGACGGATTGCGATCATCGCTTCACAGAAACGGTCTAGCTCTTCTAAATCTTCTGATTCAGTTGGCTCTACCATTAGTGTGCCAGCTACTGGGAAAGACATAGTTGGTGCGTGGAAACCGAAGTCCATTAGACGCTTAGCAATATCTTCTTCGCTGATGCCTGTGTCTTCTTTAAGCGGGCGAATATCGATAATACATTCGTGCGCTACGCGGCCGTTAGTGCCACGGTAAAGAACAGGGTAGTGAGGACGTAGTTTTTCCATCACGTAGTTCGCGTTCAGAATCGCTACTTTCGTTGCGTCTGTTAGGCCAGGTTCGCCCATCATTGCGATGTAAGCCCAAGAGATAGGTAGGATTGAAGCACTACCTAAATCTGCCGCTGATACCGCGTAGTCAGAACCTTGTACACCGTTTTCGATGTGACCTGGTAGGAAAGGTGCTAGGTGCGATTTAACACCGATAGGACCCATACCCGGACCGCCACCACCGTGTGGGATACAGAATGTTTTGTGTAGGTTCAAGTGAGATACGTCTGAACCTATGAAGCCAGGTGAAGTTAGGCCTACTTGAGCGTTCATGTTTGCGCCGTCTAGGTAAACCTGTCCGCCCGCTGCGTGTACTTGTTCACACACTTCTTTCACTTGCTCTTCGTATACGCCGTGCGTAGAAGGGTAAGTGATCATGATGCTTGATAGGTTTTCTTTGTGCTTCTCGATTTTCGCTGCTAGATCTGTCATGTCGATGTTGCCATCTTCATCACACTTAACAACCACTACCTTCATAGAAACCATTGATGCTGTTGCAGGGTTAGTACCGTGCGCAGAGCTTGGAATCAGACAAACGTTACGGTGACCTTCACCGCGGCTTGCGTGGTAACGTTGAATCGCGATTAGACCCGCGTATTCGCCAGATGCACCAGAGTTAGGCTGTAGTGAGAAATCGTCGTAACCAGTGATTTCACATAGCTTCTCTTTAAGATCTTTCGCTAGTGCAGTGTAACCCGCAGCTTGATCAAGAGGTGCGAATGGGTGAATTGAACCAAACTCAGGCCATGTTACTGGAATCATCTCAGCAGCAGCATTCAGCTTCATTGTACAGCTGCCCAGTGGGATCATGCCGTGCGTTAGTGAGAAGTCTTTGTTCTCAAGCTGTTTTAGGTAACGCATCATTTGCGTTTCGCTGTGGTGCGTGTTGAATACTGGGTGAGTTAGGAACTCTGATTCACGACGGCAGTTTTCTGGAATTGCTGCAAATTCGTTTGATGCAATGTCAGAAGATAGTGCTTGAACGTCTTCTTTCACGTCGAAGATAGCGAACAGTGCGTTCACGTCGTCGATCGTTGTAGTTTCATCTAAGCTGATACCGATCTTACCTTTAAGAAGGCGAAGGTTGATGTCTGCTGCTTGCGCTTTCGCGTACAGTGCATCTGTCTTCTCTTCAGAGTTGATTGTGATGGTATCGAAGAAGCTGTTGTTTGTTAGCTCGTAACCCGCTTTAGTCAGGCCAGCTGCTAGGATAGCTGTCATATGGTGTGTACGACGAGCAATAGTACGTAGGCCTTCTGCACCGTGGTAAACCGCGTAGAAAGACGCCATGTTTGCTAGAAGTGCTTGAGCTGTACAGATGTTCGATGTCGCTTTCTCGCGGCGGATGTGTTGCTCACGAGTTTGCATTGCCATACGTAGCGCTTGGTTACCGTGAGTATCGATAGATACACCGATTACACGACCTGGCATTGTACGCTTATGCTTTTCACGAGTACCCATGAATGCAGCGTGTGGACCGCCGTAACCCATAGGAACACCGAAACGTTGTGCTGAACCGATAACTACGTCTGCGCCCATTTCGCCCGCAGGCTTAAGTAGAGCAGAAGCGAGTAGGTCAGTTGCAACGGTTACAAGCGTTTTGTTTGCTTGAGCTTTTGCAATGATGTCTGTTAGGTCACGAACTTCGCCTGTTGTACCAGGGTATTGAACTAATGCACCAAATACGTCTTGCTCTGGAAGTGTTTCAAGAGCGCCAACCATTACTTCAAAACCGATGTACTCAGCACGAGTTTTAACAACTTCTAGTGTTTGAGGGTGAACATCGTCAGCAACGAAGAATACTTTGCTCTTGCTTTTGCCAGCACGCTTACACAGTGTCATAGCTTCGCCAGCCGCTGTCGCTTCATCAAGAAGTGATGCGTTTGCGATTTCCATACCTGTTAGGTCCATTACCATTTGTTGGTAATTTAGTAGAGCTTCAAGACGACCTTGAGAAATCTCTGGTTGGTATGGTGTGTAAGCTGTGTACCAGCCTGGGTTCTCTAAAACGTTACGTAGAATAACGTTTGGAGTGAATGTGTTGTAGTAGCCTTGGCCAATGAAAGTACGTTTCACTTGGTTTAGGTTAGCGATCTCTTTAAGAGAGGTCAGCATGTCCATTTCGCTCAGTGGAGCAGCAAGTGTCATTGGTTTTTCAAGACGGATTTGTGCAGGAACCGTTTCGTCGATCAGTGCGTCTAGGCTAGTCGCGTTGATCGCTTCAAGCATTTTTTGCTGGTCTGCTTTATTTGGGCCGTTATGACGAGCAACAAACTCGTTTTGAGTACCCAGGTCTTTCAGTAATTGGCTTTGAAGTAATTCAGTCATGATATGTTCTACTTTCTCTCTGGAGCCGTGAGCTAGCCCCTAAAATTAAGCTGCTCAAAAGAGCAGCTTTATCGTAATGAGGTTACCTATTAGTCTTCTTCGATAGAGCTTAGGTATTCTTCCGCATCTTTAAGGTTGTCTAGTTCAGACGCATCAGACATCTTCACTTTAACAATCCAGCCACCTTCATAAGGTTCTTCGTTGATTAGCTCTGGGCTATCTTCTAATTCTTCGTTGATTTCTACGATTTCGCCAGAGATTGGTGCGTAGATATCAGAAGCAGCTTTCACTGACTCAACTAGAGAGAAGCTTTCGCCAGCTTCGATTTCGTCGTCAGTGTCAGGCAGGTCAACAAACACAACGTCACCTAGCATCTCTTGAGCGTGCTCAGAAATACCGATAGTTACAGTACCGTCACCGTTGTCTTTTACCCACTCGTGGCTGTCTGCAAACTTTAGTGTATTGTCCATTGCTTATTCTCCAAAAATTTATGAGGTTTTAATTTAAATCTTAAAAACGGTCTAACGGTAAAGAGGGAAGCGCTTGCAAAGCTCTTTAACTTGCTTGCGAACACGTTGCTCAACTTCAGCGTTGCCTTCAGGGCTTTCAACTAAGCCATCAAGTACATCGCCGATCCATTCACCGATAAGTTTGAATTCTTCAGTGCCAAAACCACGACTGGTTCCAGCTGGCGTACCTAAACGAATGCCAGAAGTAATCATAGGCTTCTCTGAATCGAATGGTATACCATTTTTGTTACATGTGATCCCTGCACGCTCTAATGCTTCTTCAGTTACGTTACCTTTCAAGCCCTTAGGACGAAGGTCAACCAGCATTAGGTGCGTGTCTGTTCCGCCAGTCACAATGTCACAACCGCGAGTTTGCAACACTTCAGCAAGAACTTTTGCGTTGTCGATCACTGAATCAATATAAGTATTAAATTCTGGGCCAAGTGCTTCGCCAAACGCCACTGCTTTAGCTGCGATAACGTGCATTAGTGGGCCGCCTTGTAGGCCAGGGAACACTGCAGAGTTGATTTTTTTGTTGATGTCTTCGTGGTTAGTCAGGATCATACCGCCGCGTGGGCCACGAAGTGTTTTGTGCGTTGTTGTGGTAACAACGTGTGCGTGTGGTAGTGGGCTAGGGTGAGCACCTGTCGCGATAAGACCTGCGATGTGTGCCATATCAACCATTAGAATAGCGCCAACTTCGTCAGCGATTTCACGGAACTTAGCGAAATCAATAACGCGTGGGATAGCACTACCACCAGCAATAATCATTTTAGGTTGGCTTTCGATAGCTAAAGCGCGAACTGCTTCGTAATCGATTTCAAGAGTGTCGCGGTCTACGCCGTATTGAACTGCGTTGAACCATTTACCAGACATTGCAGGACGTGCACCGTGTGTAAGGTGACCACCAGCGTCAAGAGACATACCTAGGATCGTGTCGCCAGGTTGAAGTAGGGCAAGTTTAACTGCGCCGTTTGCTTGAGCGCCAGAGTGAGGCTGTACGTTTACGTATTCACATTTGAACAGCTGCTTAGCGCGTTCGATTGCGATAGCTTCTACTGTATCTACGTGCTCACAACCACCGTAGTAACGACGGCCTGGGTAGCCTTCAGCGTATTTGTTGGTTAGGCAGGTGCCTTGAGCTTGCATTACTGCTTTAGATACGATGTTCTCAGAAGCAATAAGTTCGATTTGTTCGTTTTGACGAGTGTTCTCTGCTTGGATTCCAGCAAATACTGCGTCGTCAGTCGCAGATAGGTTCGTAGAGAAAAAACTGTCTAAGCTATGGTTTTGGTAAGCGTTCATTGTCGAGACCTTTCATTAAGCTAATGGTGATTGTTTTTATAGTCCATTAGGTCTTACGTTGATTTCTGCATCGGTATCGTTTGCGCTATATAGGTACAGATAAACGTTAATTGCGTTTTAAATATACTCTTACAGCGTCTAAGCGATCGTTGTAGGGTCAATGCAGCACGAATTTGTTCCCAAAAGTTCGGGTAAAAAACAGCTCTTACAAATGTTAAAACTATCATTTGCGACAAGCTGAAGTAGCATCTCTTCATCTAACAAGTCGATAACATAGCTCCGATAAAATCAATTTTCAACATAAATTTCCAATAGGAAACAACTTTTCTTGTTTTGCTACAGGGAGCACGCTTTATTTCGGTGTGTGCTCTTTAATCAACAAAGCGCTTCATGCAACAATGACATGAATAGACAGGAAGTAAGGACATAATGAGGGACCTATGTCAGAAGACATTTATGATGAGTACCCATCTTTAACGTTGGCGAAAGAAACGTTAGACCAGAACATAGAACCGCTTAGGCTTGGCCAGCGTATTAAAGATATCCGCGGCAAGCTTGGGATCACGCTAGAAGAAGCAAGTCAAAGAACGGGCTTGGCGCGTTCTACGCTCAGCAAAATCGAGAATGAACAAATCTCGCCAACCTTTCAGGCTATGCAAAAATTAGCGATGGGTTTGCAAATTGATATGCCGCAACTCTTTGAGCCACCAAGGAAAAAAGTCGCGACAGGACGTCGTGACTTAACTAAGGCAGGCCAGGGAAAACCTCACCCGACACCGACTTATGAGCATGAACTGCTTGCGACTGAGCTTTCTAACAAGAAGATGATGCCATTCAAAAGCCGCGTAAGAGCGCGTACTTTTGAAGAATATAATGATTGGGTTCGTCACGATGGTGAAGAGTTCTTAATGATTATCTCCGGTGATGTGATGTTCTACTCAGAATTCTACGAACCTGTGCCAATGAGTGAAGGCGACAGCATGTATTACGACGCCAATATGGGCCACATGTTGATTTCTACTAGTACAGAAGATGCGCTGATTTTGTGGGTCACTGCAAAATAAGTTAACAAAATTAGAATTTCTTATAGTGGATGCAAACGTTTGCTTTTGTTTCTAACGTTTGCCAAATGACGCGATATTGATGTGAAAATCATCAATATCGCGTTTTTGTATGTATCGAATAATTGTTTTTAAATTGTTAAATGTCACATTTTGAGCTGTTTTAATCTTGTTAAGGGTGTAAAACTGACTCAGGCTTGTTTACTATAGTGAACACGGTTTACTCATGTTGATTGAAGTTTACTGAAGTGAATTCTTAAAAAGTGAGTTGTAGAGCTTTTGTACAGCTATCTATTTTTATAACGCTAACTATATAAGCCTATATAAAAGACATCACTTTTTACTATCTACTGTTTCTAATGCTGAGACCTAGCGTTAGAAGCGACTCTAAATAGAGATATAAGCGGCAGATTCGATTTGGAAAGCCTGCAACGCTTCATGGAGAATAAAATGACTCAAGAACACGCTAATCAAGACCTACTAAAAACACCACTGCACGCACTTCACGTTGAAGAAGGCGCAAAGATGGTTCCTTTCGCTGGCTACGACATGCCAGTTCAGTACCCACTAGGTGTAAAGAAAGAGCACTTACACACTCGTGATGCTGCCGGTCTTTTTGATGTTTCTCACATGGGGCAACTTCGTCTACATGGTGCAAATGCAGCTGCTGTCCTAGAATCTTTGGTTCCTGTAGATATTATCGATCTTCCTTCTGGTAAGCAGCGCTACGCGTTCTTTACTAACGAGCAGGGCGGCATTATGGATGACCTGATGGTTGCTAACCTAGGTGATCACCTGTTTGTTGTTGTGAATGCAGCTTGTAAGACACAAGATATCGATCACCTAACGGCACATCTTCCTGCAGACGTAGAAATGGAAGTGATTGATGACCGCGCTCTATTAGCACTTCAAGGCCCTAAAGCATCGGAAGTTCTAGCTCGTTTCCAACCAAGCGTTGCAGACATGCTGTTCATGGACGTTCAAAAAGTGGATATCGATGGCGTTGAATGCATCGTGAGCCGCAGCGGTTACACGGGTGAAGATGGCTACGAGATTTCTGTACCGAACGATCACGCTGAAGCACTAGCGCGTAAGCTAACTGCAGAAGCTGAAGTTGAGTGGATTGGTCTTGGCGCACGTGATTCACTTCGTCTTGAGTGTGGTCTATGTCTATACGGTCACGACCTAGATACAACAACGACTCCAGTAGAAGCTAGCCTTCTATGGGGCATTCAAAAAGTGCGTCGTACTGACGGTGAACGTGCAGGTGGTTTCCCTGGTGCAGATATCATCCTTGAGCAAATCGCAACGAAAGACGTTCAACGCAAGCGTGTTGGTCTAGTGGGCCAAACTAAAGCTCCAGTACGTGAAGGCGCTGAATTGTTCGATGCTGAAGACAACAAGATTGGCGTAGTAACAAGCGGCACGGCTGGTCCTAACGCTGGTAAGCCAGTATCAATGGCTTACGTTCGTACTGATCTTGCGACTATCGGCACCGAAGTATTCGCTGAAGTTCGTGGTAAGAAGCTACCAATGACAGTAGAAAAAATGCCATTCGTACCTCAACGTTACTACCGTGGCTAATCTCCTTTAAGAGAAAGCACCAAGTATAACGAAAGCCTATTGTTGGCCTCTCTATATCGAGGGGATCAACAGTAGGCTTTTTTGTTTATTGCCGCGTATTGATTTGATAAGTGACCATCAAGAACTGTTACTTTGAAATTGGTTTATAAAATGAGAGATGTGGCAATATCGTTACAAATACTTACTATACTGAAGGTTGGGACGTGTTATGGTGGCTATTCATCAATATTGTAAATAAGTAGTAGGGGTTACAAGGAGTTATCTATGAATGTGAATCATACAATGAGTCCAGTTCGTAAAGCCGTTTTAGGGCTTTTAGCGCCATTGATTTATACATCAAGTGTTATGGCGATGGAAAACACGGTCGAAAGTACTCCTGACGTGGGTGTAACACCTTATATTGTGAATGGTAGCGATGCGACAGTCGCTGAGTTTCCTTCGATGGCGAGTCTGTTCATCGATCGAATTGACTATGATGGCGTCTATTCAACGGGGGCTTATTGTGGTGCAACAATTTTAGATCCAACGCACATCTTAACAGCAGCACACTGTATTTACGGTAATGAAGAAGGGCAGTTGTTTACTTCTGTTGTCCCTCAGCTACAAGATACCTCTCAGTTCCCTAACGGTAACATCCAGAAATCTCGTGTGTCTGAGGTGTTTTATCCCGATGATTATTCCAACAGTTTGAATGATTTGTTACGTAATGACGTTGCCATTCTTAAGCTAGAAAGTGCACTAAATATTGATTCAGTTAATGATGTTGTTAAGCGACCGTCAAACGCTAACTATCGAATTGGTGTAAATGAATTTATTGCTGTTGGTCATGGTGATACGGAATCTGACTTTGATGCCACAACGATATTACAGAAAGCGCCACTTAACTACGTGGATAACAGCACTTGTGCTTCAGCCTTTACAGATGGTTCTGCGTTAACTGAAAATCAAATCTGTTTTATTGGTGATTATAGTGTGTTCACTAGGCTATATGGTGGTACATGCCAGGGTGACTCCGGAGGCCCAGTGTATTGGAAGGATGGGGCTGACTACAGACAGGTTGGTATTACCAGTTTTGGCCCTGAAACTTGTGGTGGCGGTAGCATAACTTCGGGCGTGAAAGTGACATCTGTATTCACTGAGATCGTCGACTATGAAGCTTGGATCGATAGCGTTATAGCTGGTACTGAAACTGCCAAGTTTGTTTCAACTGATGCCAAGAGAACGGCTTATGTAAATTCCCGTACATCAACTGGCTCAGGTAGCAGTGGTGGTAGTGTTTCATTTGGTTTGTTAGGTATGCTGATGTTGATTGCTGGCGTTAGAAAAGCAGTTAAACGTTAGAGCTTTCAATATTTTGAACAAGTCGACGCTTTATCTAACGATAGCGTCGACTTTTTGCTTTTGCAGGTTTGTAGATTTACAGTTGTTTAGTTGCTTGTCGAACTAGTTACTCAGCTCGATAACCGCTTTACGGCTGTATCTTTCTAGAATCTCATCCATCTCTTTTATCGCAGCATTGATGCTTTTAATCCCACCTTGCGCTACACCTTTTTCATTTTCGTTCAATGCAGAAAAAGCCTGCTTTAATTCCTTACCTTCCAACATGTTCCCGTGCAGCAACACCTCTTTGTACGTGAGTAGCTTATGTTGTATTGCAATAATTTCTGGGCGGGGATTGTCTGATTCTAATGCGTGACTAATGCAAGGAAATGCCAATGTATAGCGATTCGCAATTTCCAATTTGACGTCTTTCTTATTCGCAATATGCAATTTTTATTATTTCCCAACACTTGAGTCTTCAAGTTTTCTAGCCTTTACGCTCACGACCGAACAAAGCGTGAAAGTTTATGATACGTAACGTTTTTTAATAATTGGATAATATGCCTTTGATGGCGTATGTAAACCGTTGCGAGTCAATATGGTCTGCTTCTTGCTGAATTTAGGTCATAACTGTCTAATGAGGAAAAGCTAATGTCACAAGAGCCCATAGTCATGGCGCTGATTGAGCGCAGAAAGCAAGCTAATTTGTCGCAAGAAAAACTAGCCTCAAGTGCAGGAATGAGCTTAAAGACTTACCAACGTATTGAACGCGGAGAAGCGGACATCAAAATGTCTCAGTACCGTTCGATCACAAGAACTCTGAAAGTGACTGATTTGGATGTCGTGCTTGATATTGTGGGTGCATCGCAAGCGACTGCAGAAGATGTAGCAGCGGTCAGTCGCTTACTGACCAGCGAAGAGAGAATGTTGTTGATTAAACTGATTTTATCGGTCAAAAAACAGAAGTAGTCTGTTTCTAATAACAGAGTTAGAACGGTTGTTTCATGGGTGATACGCTCAATGGGGGGACATGAAACAATCAGTTCACTCTTCCACGTAGCTGTTTGGTGGTACTTCTTTGTTTCTTACTTTCTAAACGTCTTTTCTGAGAGCCACGCGTTGGCTTTGTAGCTCTTCTTACTTTTTGAACCTTTGTCGCTTCCAAGATCAATTCTTTCAAGCGCACTAAAGCGTCATCTCGGTTTTGTTCCTGAGTTCTATACTGTTGCGCCTTAATGATAATCACACCGTCTTTGGTGATGCGGCTATCTTTGTGTGCGAGGAGCTTTTCTTTATAGAAATCAGGTAGGGTAGAGTGCTTGATATCAAAACGTAAATGTATCGCGCTTGATACTTTATTGACGTTTTGACCGCCTGCTCCCTGTGCTCTGATCGCAGTTAACTGAAGTTCCCAGTCCTGAATCGAAACAGAGTTAGATATTTGTAACATAAACATCCATTTTGAACGGTAATATGGGGTCATGATACTGAATATTGGTTATGGTATCAGTAACTTTCTTAAAGAGTGGTAGTAGTGATGAAAATAGATTTAACGGCGTATGAAGGATTAATCTTTGATATGGACGGTACGTTGATCGATACAATGCCTGCTCATGTGAAAGCATGGCAGCAAACAGCAGAAGAGTTTGGTTTTCATTTTGAAGCGTCTTGGTTACACAGTTTAGGTGGAATGCCGAGTTATAAGATAGCGGGCGAAGTGAACAGCAAGTACGGCTTGTCGCTCGACCCACAAGCGGTTTCCACGTTCAAGATGGCGTCATTCGCTGCCATTGAAGACAAAGGTGACGTTATCCCTTGTACGCATTCTCTGTTGTTAGAACATCTCGGAAATAAGAAGATCGCTGTAGGGACAGGCAGTCAACGTAAAAGCGCAGAGCAATTATTAGATAAAACGGACATTCTAAACAAGCTTGATATCTTAGTGACAGCGACCGATGTGAAGAATCACAAGCCAAACCCTGATACTTTCTTAGATGCGTGTTTCGGTATGGGATTGCAACCTAAACAGTGTGTAGTGTTCGAAGATACAAACTTAGGTAAGCAGGCTGCTCATGCGGCAAATATGGACTGTATTCTAGTGGTTGAAGGGAACAAGTTAGAGTTCCACCCAACGCCTAACTGATTGGATATCGATGGAACGTTCGCCTACTGATTAGACTCGCCTAGTAGTCACATTCGCCTAGTTTTCACATTCGAGCTAGGCGATTTCGCTCATCTCACTGTCTAGGAACAGGCACACGCTGTCACGGCCTGCGGCTTTCGCTTCGTATAGCGCTAGATCGGCACATTTGTAGTTAAGGGCAGGATCGCTCGTCAGGTTAGTAATACCAGCACTGACGGTAACGATGTTGTCTAACTCAAGGCTAACGGCAATTCGAAGTCTATTAAGCACGTATTCGGCTTCTTCTGTTGTTGTGTGTGGCAGAACGACACCAAACTCTTCACCACCAATACGAGCCACAAAATCGGTTTCTCGGCATTCACGTTGCAATACCTGAGCGACGGTTTGAATCACGCGATCACCATAGTCGTGACCGAACCTGTCGTTAATGCGTTTGAAGTGGTCGATATCTAAGATAGCCAAACAAGATTGTTCACGGGTAGGGTAACGGTTTACACGAGAACATTCGTCGCGAAGTTCAAGATCGAACTTACGTCGGTTCCAACAACCGGCTAACGCGTCTTTTTCACTGAGGTTTCTTAGCTTGTTTTCGAGTTCCTTATGCTTACTGATATCGACAAATGATGCGACATAAAATTGAATCACGTCTTTTGAGTCTTTGATGGTTTGGATTCGGAGTATCTCCGTGATCAATGACCCGTCTTTACGTCGGTTAACGACTTCGCCTTCCCACATGCCTTGTTTCTTGATGATGCTCCACATCTTAATGTAGAACTCTTGATTGTAGCGGCCAGATGCAAACATCGATGGCTGGCGGCCTTTAACGTCTTCTAGGTCGTAGCCACTGACTCGGGTAAATTCTTGATTTACTTTGATGATGCGGTTGTTTCTGTCAGTGATAACAAGGGCAGACATGCCGTTCATTGCCGCTTTGGCTAACTGGCTTTCAATACTGTTTTTCTTGTGGTTTTGATTCCAAAGCACAAAGCCTGCCGAAATCATCGAGATTAAAATCGTTAGGGTCACTATCTGGACAAAGATCGCGTGGTTTTCACGCTGGTATTGGCTATTGAACTGTTGATTTTCAATATGAAGAACCATGTAGATTGGGCCTTCGAACTGTTTTATCTTCGGGCTGATATCAGAGTGGAAATACCAGTTCTTGCCATCAAAATAGCTCGAAGATGTCTTGTCTTGAATCGCTGTCCAAAGCTCTGGGTATAACTTTGCGTAAGTCTGTTCTGAACGTGACTCAATTACATGTCCGAAAGATTCCGCAGGATCCGGCCCCATAATGATGTGTCCGGTTTTGTTGAGAATAATCGGAACAGCAGACGATGCGCCAATTTGGTAGTGAAGGCGCTTGTAGATCTCAAGCATATTCAGGTTTGCGATGAAGTAACCAATGATGCGGTTGTTTTCAGCGACAGGCGTCATAATTCGAAGCGCTGGAATCAAAGGGCGAACGATTTCTCCATTTTCAACTTCTAGGTCAATGCCGCGAGAGCTCACCTCACCAATCTTTAGTTCTTGTAGCGCCCTGTAATAATCACGAGAAGATTTGTTCTGCAGTTCGTTATCTGGGACTACGATTGCTTTTCCGTCTTTGTAGTTAACACGGAATACTTCGTTGCCCTTTATATCGAGGTAGCGTAACTGAGAATAGTACTTTTGGCCTCGAGCAAGCATCACCCAGAGATCTTGCAGTGTTTCTTTATGGATAGTTGACGGTTCGTTGATTGCGCGGAGGAGGGTTTGCGAATCTGCAATAGAGGGAACCGAGTTTGAGATTTGCTCAACAATCACAGCGAGCTCGTGAAAGCTGTATTCGATTTGGTTTTGACTAGACTGTTTGATATTCAGCGTGTGCTGAGCTTCAACTCTGTCGAATTCAGAGTTGATATAGAGGGCAGGGACTAATCCTAGGGCAAATATGGTGCACAGAAATTGGCTGACTAGTTTCTTTATACTCGTATTCATCACTGTCCTCAAAGAATCAGCGCAATACTATATATTTTATAGGGTTTTTAATGTGATCTTCACCCAGAACTTAAAACAAGATTTGCATATTATTAAGGTTTTACTGCAACTTTTTGCAATTAAGCTTGCTTATTGAGCATCTGTATAACTAAGAATCATCACCCAAATAATGCCTACTCATGCCAGTATTTTTCGTTATGTCATAAGTAGGCGAGTGGTGAATTATGTTTAAAGGCTTGTAATCATTAACTTAACCCGATGATATTCCCTTTGTCATCGATGTCTAGTGACATAAACGCAGGTTTATCAGGTAAGCCTGGCATGGTCATGACATTGCCGCATAAAGCGTAAATAAAACCTGCACCTGCACACAGTTTTAGCTCTCTAACCGGAACGTCAAACTGTGTTGGAGCACCTTTTACATGTGCTTCAGTTGAGATAGATAACGGCGTTTTTGCTAAACACACCGATAGGTTTGAGTAACCATGTCGTTTGAACTCAGCGAGTTGTTCTTTTGCTACAGGTGACAGTGAGATGCTCGCTGCGCCATAACCAACTTCAGCGACCGTCATCAGCTTCTCTTCTAAGCTTTGCTCTGATTGATACAACGGCTTAAATTCACTCTCAACTTGGCAAGCCTTGACTACTGCATTTGCTAAGTTAATCGCGCCTTCGCCACCTTGACCAAACGCTTCACTGACTTCAACACTCACGCTTGAATCGAAATCGGTGATCATCTGCTTTAATGCTTCGAGTTCTTGGTCAGAATCTTGTGGGAATCGGTTGATAGCAACGACGGTTGGCACTTGGTATTGCTTAACGTTATTGATGTGCCATTTGAGGTTTTCAAAACCGGCAACGAGTGCATCTTGGTCATCACTAAAGATAGAGTCTGGTAGTGGGGTGCCCGGTCTTAAATCGTATAAACCTGAGTTGGCTTTTAATCCGCGTAGCGTCGCAACAACAACGGCACAGTCAGGCTTTTTGTTGGATGCCTTAACCTTGATGTTACACGCTTTCTCAAAACCCATGTCTGAGCCGAAACCACCTTCGGTTACCACAAAATCACTCAGTTTTAAGGCAATCTTGTCGGCAATGATTGAAGAGTTGCCGTGTGCAATGTTCGCAAATGGCCCTGCGTGAATAAGTGTCGGAACACCCTCAAGGGTTTGCATTAACGTTGGCTCAATAGAGTCCTTCAATGTTACAGTCATAGCGCCAGCAACGTTGAAGTCAGCTGCGGTTAATGGCAAACCTTTATGGTTATAGGCGAGCACGACACGTCCAATGCGTTTACGTAAGTCTTGTAAGTCGTCAGCCAGTGCAAGAATTGCCATCAGCTCTGAGGCGGCTGAGATATCAAATCCGTCTTCGCGTTCAAAGCCATTAATTGTTTTGTTCGCTTCATTCTTGCCTACAGTGATCATGCGCAGTGCGCGGTCATTGTGGTCGAGTACACGTCGCCACACGATTCTGCTTGGGTCAATATCCAAGGCTTTTAAGCCAGAACGCGCTTCAAACGCCTCTAAGCCTTCCCGCTGTTCATGATACAAACGTGCATCAATTGCTGCAGACGCCAGGTTATGAGCGGCTGTTACGGCATGAATATCACCAGTCAGGTGAAGGTTCAATTGATCCATAGGAGCAACTTGAGAATAGCCACCACCAGCTGCGCCACCTTTAACGCCAAATACAGGGCCCATTGAAGGCTGACGAATACACGCCATCGCTGATTGGTTAATTTTGGCAAGACCTTGAGCGAGCCCAATGGTGGTCACTGTTTTACCTTCACCAAGTGGTGTGGGTGTAATTGCCGTTACTACGACCAATTTACCATCTTGTTGGTTAGCGAGGCGTTCTAGTGCCGTTAGAGACACTTTAGATTTGAATTCGCCTAATGGCTGGTGTTCGTCGTGTTGCAGGCCAGCTTGTTTGGCAACCTCACTGATGTTTTTAAGGGGAGTAGAGCGACAAATATCAATATCAGACAGCATATTTGATCCTTATATCAGAACCGAAAGGTGGTACGTAAACGTTTGCGTGGCGATACTACTGCATAAATTTGCCAAGTAAAGGCAAACCACACGAATTATGTGCTGGAAGATAACAGATCTAAAGAGTCATTGCGCGAGATCAAATCTTAAACGGGCAAAATATTTGATTCGATTACCTTCGATTGTGATTGCATTGGTGGTTGATACAAAAAGGGCTGCATATAGCAGCCCTTAAAGGATTCGTAATTAAACTTAGACGTCGTCTAAAAGATTAACGGTCCCAGTATGTTTCTTCTAAGCTATCTTCGCGTTCTGGCAATGCACGAGAAAGGCGAGGAGAGTGCTGAGTCAGTACTTCGTAGCTTACTCGGTTTGCGTATTTACAAATTTGAGACAGTGACGAGTACGTTAGACAAGCGTGTTCGTGCTTCTCAGAGTTTGGTACGTTCACGTGGTGGTAGCTGTTCGCTGCCATGTCGTGCAGTAAAGCAGATAGCGCGCCATCGCCAGCACCGTTGGTGTTCTTAATCTCAAGTGGACCACCTAGGTAAGGGCCAATGTGAGAGTACACTTTCACTGGGTTTTGGCAGTCTTGTTTGCGCATTGCACGGCTGAACTCATACTTGTTGAATTCTGGGATGTTACCCGGCAATAGTGGCAGCGTTGTTTCACGCTTCGCTAGCTCGTCTGTGTAACCTGCCATGTAAAGGCCAATTGGACCTGCAGTACATAGTACTAGGTCAACCCACTCAAGCGCTTTGTTCGCTGCTAGTAATGGATCTTTCTCGCCTGTTAACGCTTCACCTTCGTCTTCGTTCATCGCAACGATGGTTACGTTTTCTTTCAGGTATTCTTGCCACCATTCAGCGTTACCTTCGATCACATACTTAGTACCAAGCGTCAGTACAACAGGCACATTGTGCGCTTTCGCGTATTCAATCGCTTTTTGTACTGCTTTTGGCATTGGATCTTCAGTCTTGCCACGCATTAGGTATGAAGACACAACTAGCGCAGATGCTTTCTCGAAAATCTTTTCAGGAATGCTTTCAGGAAGTAGTTGGTTCATGTGTCCTTCGTTGATCGCAAACGTACGCTCGCCATCTTCGGTAATCAGCGTGTAACAACGACCAATTGGACCATCAACAGTTTGTAGGTGGTTTAAGTTCATACGAGAAGAAGTGCGGCAAAGGTAACGGTAACCGAACGAGCCCACTTCAATTTTCTTAGACATAACGCCAAGCAGTACAGATTTGCTGTCTGCAAGTACGGAATAGTTGTGCAGGGTGTTACCGATAGTGTCGCCAGGGTATTGATGCGTGATCAAACCGCGCTCAACTAGCTCTTCATACAACGCATCTGCTTTACTTTCTTCCAATACAAGCGAGTGACCTTTACTTAGCTCGTATTTTTCTAGGAACGCGCTGTCAACACGGGCTTCGATATCAACAATAGTTTGACCCACACCAACAATAGTTGCGCGGTGAAGCTTAGGTGTTTGTTGAATTTGGTTGACCAACGGATCACGTGCGTGAGTTGGAAAGTAGTGCTTAGATTTACGCTGTCCAGGAAACTTCATATGAAAAATACAGTGAAAAAATTTTGCCGCATGATATCACATTTTGTTTCTGTTTCTTTCATTTTTATTACATTTTGAATCACCTGCACAATGTCTGTACAGGTGATTCGTCTTGTTGCTCGCTGAGACTACTCGGTTGGCTGGACTAACGTCGCTGGATCAACGTAAGCCTCTGTACCCCATAGTGGAACAGTTGAAAGGCTGTGTTTGAAGCTGCCTTCTGTTTCTTTGGTAGTGTAAGACAAATAAAGCAGTGATTGATTCTCTGCATCGTAGATACGGCGAACCTTCATTGTCTTGAAGAAGATACTTTTCGATTTCTTGAATACCACTTCACCTGACTTGCTCTTATCGATCGTAGCAATCATTTCTGGCGTGATTTCGCCAGTTTGACGACAAGAGATAGAGCTATCGCTTGGATCAGAAAGGCTAAGGTTCGCTTCGATGGATGCGATATGACAAGTCACACCTGCAATCTTATCGTCATCAAGAGAAGACATTTTGATGTCCTTCATTGTGAAGAAACCCAGTGAGACGTCGCCAACCTCGTTGTCCGAACAGCCAGCTAACATTGTGATGATACCTGCTGCTATTAAGGCTTTTTTCATAAGAAGTCCTTTTTATTTATATAGTTCTGTTTACTATAAGGATATTGAAAGCATGAATACGAGTGTAGAGCTTTTCGTTAAGTTCTTAAAGGATGTTGTTGGATAATGAAAAATATGAAGCATTTAAAGTACTTGTTGGCCTTGGTCATGCTCTGTATGCTCTCTGCTTGTAGCTCGGCACCTCAGCCGACCATATGTCTTCCAAATAACTGTGATATTTGGGGATACTAACTGTAGGTACTAAAAGAATGAATAACGAAATACCTGAAATTGCACATAATAAAAACCAATGGCTATTTAGCCAGCTCGATATTGCTTACCCCGCAAAAGAGAGCCTTCTCGGTTTGGATATCTATAAAAAACAACTCTCCCAAAAGACTTACCAACTTCTTCCGCAAGACCAAACTCCCACTCAAATTGACGAACTGCATAAAGTTGATTTCCATAAGCTGACCGTACTTTTCTCATTGAACCAAGCAAGTGCTTATCAAGATGAAGCTGAAAGGGCGAATATCTTGGAGTTCTTAAGCCAGATTATGTTATCGGATGACCATGAGCTTTATGTCGGTACAAAAAACGGCGATGTTGTCGCAAGCGCGGTAGTGACAGCAACGGATGAAGAGCTATTGATATCGGATGTTGTTAACCAAGACGATCAAAACATTGTCGGCTTTGCTAAACAGTTACATGATTTTTGGGCACAAGATCAAGTTTCCACCCATAAAGTATGGTTCGAGAACTAAAGATTCTTTGAGAAAGCGTTAATCTGAGTACAATACACCGTCTTTTAAAAAGGGTTCGGTATGTACAAGCTATTGATCTCAATCGCTGTATTGTGTGTTAGCGCTTTTTCTCCTGCGATTTATGCTAACGACTGGGATATCAAGCAAATCCTAGTTTTACACTCCTACGAACCTTCCTATCAATGGACCGCGGATTTCCAAAAGGGCATCGACAGCGCGTTCGAACACTCTCAATCTGAAGTAAAGCTTTCAATCGAGTATTTAGATACCAAGCGTATCCATAGTCCTGAATACTACGAGTCTCTCGCTAACTACTTACAAGCAAAATACGCTGGTTATGAATTTGATGGTGTAATTGCGACTGATGATAACGCCGCCAATTTCCTAGAATCACTGAGCACATTGAT
This sequence comes from Vibrio sp. Scap24, assembly GCF_013394185.1. Taxonomy (NCBI): domain Bacteria; kingdom Pseudomonadati; phylum Pseudomonadota; class Gammaproteobacteria; order Vibrionales; family Vibrionaceae; genus Vibrio; species Vibrio sp. Scap24. The sequence continues at coordinate 963,894 of NZ_CP041333.1, forward strand.
TGATCGTTCTACACCTGTTGTTGCGGCGGGTATCAACGACATTAGCACTGACATGTATGCAGTGACCGATAGAGCAACCGTGCTTTACGAGAATGACCACATCGATATTAATATTGAACTGATTTCTCAGCTAAGACCAAACATTAAGAACTTGTACTTTGTAAATGATTACAGTGTCACGTCTCGGTTGATTCGAAAAGAAGTCTATAAAGTGATGGCAGACTTTCCAGAGATCAATCTGGTCGAAGTCAGTAATCAAACGCTTGAGCAAGCGAGTCACTTTTTACAAAACATCTCAGCTGATGATGCCGTGTTACTCAGTCACTACAACACTGAGCTGACTCAAGGTGTTTATCATTCTTATAAAGAAGTCGCCGAAACTTTATCAGCATCAAGTGCAGCACCTGTGTTTGCGCTTTGGCAGTTTAATATCCTAGGCGATGTGCTTGGCGGTTATGTTAATCATTCACAGAGTATGGGGGAAGAGGCGGTTGATGCGTTAGATAAGTACATACCACTGAACTTCGATACTCCGCTTGTCCCGGGTGACAATATTCGCTTTGTCTTCAACTACGCAGCTTTGGAAAAGTTTGGCATCAGTGAGAGCGCTCTTCCTGAAGAGTCGGTTGTCGTTAATGAGCCGTCTTCTTTTATCCGCAAGAACTTTCAACTGTTAATGGGTTTGACCATGGTCATTGCCGGATTAAGCCTAATTATCCTGATGCAGTTTGTTACCTTGCGCCAGAAGAAAGAGTTGGCGAAGAAAAACAAACGAATCCTCGCTTTGCAGAAGCAAACACTGAACGTTCAGAAAGACATGATTCATGTACTGGGTGAAGCCATTGAAACACGCTCTGGAGAGACAGGGAACCATGTTAAGCGCGTTGCAAAGCTGTCAGCACTGTTGGCGAAGCATAGTGGTTTGAGCCACAGAGAAGTCGAGATGATAGAGATCATCAGCCCAATGCACGATGTGGGTAAGATCTCGGTGCCGGAATCTATTCTCGATAAGCCAGGTAAGTTAACTGAACAAGAGTGGGAGGTGATGAAACTTCACACCACCGCAGGTTACAACTTATTGAAAAGTGGCGCTGGCGACATTACTAACCTTGCTGCAATCATCGCTAATGAACACCATGAACGTTGGGATGGCGCTGGTTATCCGAATGGCAAAGTAGGTGAGGAGATTCACCTGTTTGCGCGTATTACTGCGGTCGCGGATGTGTTTGATGCGTTACTGAGTGCACGTTGCTACAAAGAGCCATGGTCATTAGAGATGGTTGTCGATTTGTTTGAGCGAGAGTGCGGTTATCAATTTGATCCTCAGGTGACTAAGCTGCTGTTAAAACACTTACCAGAATTCGTCGCGATCCGCGATACTTACCCTGACAGTGGTACATTTGAGGCTTCAAGCTTAGAGAACCTCACGACTAAAAAGAGCGAACCTAAAGCCATTGAAGAGTTGGCTGTTAATTAGATGTTGAAGCTACTTAACGCATGGTTTCTCTCAGCCTTGTAGAAATTAGCCCGCGTAAATTTATATTTTTAACTGTTCGTTCGCGGTTTTTGTAAACCAAGCAGTGTTTGGTGCTGCTCATTCATCACCAATTCGGTGAAAACTGTTGCTTATCTTGAACCATAAGGTGATCTACTGCATATTTCGCGAAGAGAAATAAGCAAGTCTCGGTAAAGTGTTACCTTAATCATCCCGACTACTTTCATAACCCTATAGGATAAAGCTTGGATTCAATGGGAGTGAGAGAGCTATGCGGTTAGAACAGACTAAATGTGTAATTTTCGATTGTGACGGGACACTTATCGATAGCGAGAAGCTGTGTTGCCAAGCCTTGGTGAATGTATTTGCTGGCTTTGGGGCTGAGTTAAACGTGAACGACTGCTATGCACATTTTCAAGGCGGTAAGTTGGCTGACATCTTAATGGATACTCAAGAGCGTTTAGGCCTCTCTATTTCGATTGATACACTTGAGCCACTATATCGAACTGAACTCGAAGCCTTGTTCCAACGCCACCTGAAACCGATGGATGGTGCGATAGAGCTGATTGAGTTCCTCAAGGGTGAAGACATCGAGTTTTGTATTGCTTCTAATGCGCCTAAATCTCGAGTTGAATCCTCATTAGCAATGACTGGCATGCTCGACGATTTTAAAGGAAAAGTGTTTTCGGCGTTTGATGCAAACAGCTGGAAGCCAGAGCCAGACCTAATTATGTACACAGCAATGAACATGGGCTTTTTACCCAATGAGTGCATCTATGTTGATGATACTTTGAAGGGGATAGAGGCGGGCGTTCGAGCTGGCATACAATCGTTCAGATTGCGCCCAAGCATTGATGAATCACTTGTAGATCCAGAAGCCGACTCAGCAGAGCTAGCGGCTCAGGATATCTACAGTTTGGAAGAAATTTCTGTTTGGATTAATGGCAAGCACTGCTCAAGTGGTGGTATACCGAACTCTGCAGCTTTGGTGGGTTAGTGCCTAATTGAAGGCTGACTACTTTACTAAATTGTTTGGTGTGGAAACCGCATGATGCGCAAGTAAACTTCTCTCCACTTTCTGAAAGCAGATATTCGTCGTGTTGGCATAAAGGGCATGTGATGTCGTCGGTGTTTGGTGCTTTTGTTTTATTCATTATGTGTCCACCTGCAGCAAGAGGGTAAGCGAAAATAAGACCCGTTTAAGTAGATTACTCCTAAGCTCGATTATTAGACAGTTTTGACACTTCTTAATCTCTCCTTTGCGACTTGCTTCATGGTAATGATAATCTCATCGTTAGTGACCATGATTTGTGTAAGGTTATCAACACAGCCCAATAAAAAAAGGACTCATGCGAGTCCTTATTAGTTTGGTTTCTATTCACGTTAACTGTAAGCCACTTCAACCTTGGCTTTGAACGGCATCACTTGAGCTTAAGTTCGGTATCTAGACAAAGTTTGTGATAGCGACACTGACGCTTCTGTTAGCTTAGATACGCCATTTGACGAGTTTTGAGCGACTTCTTTAATCACATCAGATTGACTACGAATATCGTTCAGCTCTGCTGCAATAGTGTTTGCTACGTTACTTTGCTCATCGGCCGATGTGGCAATTTGAATACTCATATCCATTAGCGCTTGAGCTGAATCAGCAATAGAGTTTACGTCGTCACCGATATTTGAAATCAACTGGCTACTGGTTTGTGCTTGATCGACCGTTTGCTCGGTGATCTTCGCAATGTTTTGGCTCTCTTGTTGTAAGCGTTCAATCATTGCTTGGATTTCTACCGTCGCGGATTGAGTTCGGCTCGCAAGCGTTCGAACTTCATCAGCAACGACTGCGAAACCACGACCTTGCTCACCTGCACGAGCCGCTTCAATGGCTGCGTTCAGTGCAAGTAGGTTGGTTTGCTCTGAGATAGCGTTGATTGTGGTGATCACTTCGTTAATCTGGCTAGTGTTCACATTCAAGCTAGTCACTGAAGAGGAAGTTTGCTCAATCAAAGAAGACAAGGTAGTGATCTCTGAAATGGCTTGCTGAACCTTCGCGTGGCTGTCGTTGATCTGCTGTGCGTCTTGCTCTGTTTGCTCAGTTGAACGTGCAGAGATGTTAGACACTTCATTGGCAGATGCCGTCATCTGGTCCATAGCAGTGGCAACAGAGTCTAAAGAAGCGTTCTGGCTTATGATTTGTGTTTCGCTTCGCTTCATCTCTGTTTCGAAAGAGGCCGACGTTTCACTTAGCGTCGTGGCATTGTGGTTTACGTTGTTTACTAATTCACTCAGCGTGTCCATCGAACGGTCAAGTGCACAACCAATCGTACCAAATTCATCACGGCCAGGGTGGAAACCAAGGCGTGAAGTTAAGTCACCATCACCAATCTTTTGAGTCGTTGAGTAAAGTACCCAAAGAGCGCCACCTAGAAAGGTCGCTACCCAGTAACAGAAAAGACTAAAAGGCACACACCATAAAAGACTGAGTAACAAAGTGTACAGTGCTTGCTGCTTTTGGTTTTGTGTATCGTTGTTTGAGACGGTAAGAGAGTAGTAATTACCATCTTGTGCAATAGCCGTTGCGGTAACCGCGCCATTGTTCGAAATGATGGTCTCTTGAGGACGAGTTTGTTGGCTAACAGAACGAACAGAGGCAGGGGAATCTGACGCTGATAAAATGCCTTTGAGTTGATACTCAACTTGCTGTTTTGCACTTGCGTCAATTTGTTCCATTTTGTTGACGTAGTTAAGTCCAGCTAGGCTCGCCACAGCGGCGAAAAAGATCAAGAAAATGACCCAAAACTTATCGTTGATAGACATTTTAATAAACAGTTTGTCTATCGTTCGAAATTGTACTTCTTTCATAAAAACTCCACGGTAAATCCTTTACCGTGGACTCTAAATAACCGACCTCAATAAAAATGTGACTTCAATCGACTAATTGTGAAAATTAATGATAGTGACATATCAATTATGAGATCTATATCAAGTAAATTAGTTCTGTATAGGTTTATTAGCCTAAAGAAGGCAGTAACCCTACTGAAATAAGGATTTGAATCGCAATGATAAATACGCCAACACTACCCGCTAAAAATAGCGCTTTGCTCCCACCCAAGACTTGGTAAGTCGCTTCTGTACCGTGAGATTTTACTGAGAAATCTGTGTAGCGAACTTTGTAAACCATTACGGTAGGTAGAAGAATCGCTAGAACTGAAAGTGCAATCGCAGCATAGCCCAGCGCCATGATGAAACCTTGTGGGTAAAACAGGGCGAAGCCCAATGGCGGTAAGAAGGTGATAACAGCGGTTTTAACGCGCTTTGCACTGCCTAGTTTTTTGCTGAGCGAGTCACCCATAAATTCGAATAGACCTAAGCTCACGCCAATAAATGAGGTAAGAAGTGCAAGGTCAGCGAACACACCAACAATCACGCTTAGATTTGATTGATGAACGGTTTGCGAAAGCGAAACTAAAAGCGCGCCCAAGCTTGTGTCTGACAACAGTTGTTCTTGGCTTACTACGCCCAAAGTAACGCTCTGCCAGAATACGTAGATAACCAGAGGTAGCGCAGAACCAACAATCATTACTTTGCGTAGAGAGCGAACGTCGCCATCTAGGTATCGAACGATCGATGGGATGCTGCCGTGGAAACCGAAAGAAGTGAACACAACCGGGATAGCCGCAACAATCAGACCTTGTTGTAAAGGCATGCTCAGCAAGTACTGAGAAGTGATGTTAGGCGCTAGGAAGCTCAGCACCATAACCATTGCAACCAACTTTAAGCCAAATAAAACGCGGTTAACTTTATCGACACTGTGTGTACCAATCGTCACAACGCCTGCAACCAACAAGGTAAACAGAAGAGTCGTGACTTGGCCATTGAGTTCAATGCCCGCGATATCCGAAATACGTTGGTTAAACTGAGCGCCACCGCCCGCGATGTATGCAGCACATAAAGCGTAAAATAGAAACATCACTGCGAAGCTCGCAATCCATTTTCCTTTCGTCCCTAAAATTGTGTGAGCTAAAGTGTGTAGGGTGGCATCAGATTCTGCGAATTGGTGAAGCTCTACCATTAACAGAGCAGTGAACGCCATTAAAGCCCACAAACCAAGCATTAAGAAAAGTGAAGTTGAAAAGCCAATACCTGCAGAAGCAAGTGGAAGAGCGAGCATGCCAGCACCAATCGTTGTGCCTGCAATGATCAAAGTACTACCAAAAACCTTTGATTTATTCATTGTATATAATTCTTTACGTTAGGGTGTGTTTTCATTGTAATTCTTCTAGCTTAAGCGCATAAACCCAAAGAATATCTCGATTATGGAGTATTCTGATTGAGTTTAATTTCAAATGCAATGCCTGTTGTAATTAAAAATATCCACTGTAAATTAATATTTACAGTTATTTGTGTGTTAGGTGTTTGAAAGGTCGAAGCAAACGTTTGACCATGATCTGCTTCAAAATTTGTAGAGTAATTTGTTGTACTTGGTGTAAGGTGGCAGTACATATGTCGTTCGCGTATACCCCTTTAACGTAAACAAGCGTTAATGATCGCGAGTAGCTTCAAGCTATAAATATGGAATGGGTAGAGTAGAGTGCGTTCATCAAAGTGACATAATATAAGTCCAAGATGGTGCACTAGTTAACAGGACATCATGTCCACACCAAGGAATAGAGGGGGCACAATGAGTGACCAATCTTATAATGACGAAAGTCTTGAGTTGTTAGATGCTATGGAAATTGGCATTGATTTGTCTGACTATGAGCAGACAGTTAAACAATTAGCAGAAGAACTGTTCAAATCTTCTAACTAGGTTTTCCGTAGTTAAGATTTTAGAGTTCAATGTTCTCAAATTAGACAATTCTTAGACTGAGCAAATCTCATTCGCTCACACGTCATACCAAAACTATCCTCATTAAAGTTCGCGAAGATAAACGAGTACGTTTACCATGTTACTTAGTTCTCGATACTTTAATGAGGTTCAATGAACTTTCTCGCACACCTTCACATCGCTCAGCACTGTAACAGCAACTTAGCAGGTAACCTGTTAGGTGACTTCGTTAAAGGCGACCCAAATAAATTCTATTCAGACTCACTTTCTGATGGCATTAGACTTCATCGATTTGTCGATAGCTATACTGACCGACATGATGTGTCTCGTTCTGCAAAATCTCTCTTTTCAGACCAAACAAAACGCTTTGCGCCTATTGCACTCGATGTATTTTGGGATCATTGCTTGGCTAATCATTGGGCTCAGTTCTCGACACAATCACTTGAGCATTTTTGCTGTGACAGCCATCAGCAGATCTTTGAGCACCAAGAGCCACATTGGCCTGAGCACTTCATTACTGTTCACCAGAAAATGGCTGAGCAGAGGTGGTTAGAGAGCTATCAAGAGATGTCATCCATAGAAATGGTATTGCAACGAATGGCTTTGAGACGGCCAAAGCTAGGGATGCTTAAATCTTGTTATAACGACCTCGAACGTCACTATGATACGTTGCAGTGTCACTTTAATGAGCTGTATCCGAGTGTTTTAGAAGAAGCAAACCAATTTAATGCACTTCAATTGAAGAAAAATCAAAAGGAAAGGTAAACAGCGTAATGCAGGTTTGCTACAATCCGCGCCTATTTAATCTTTGAGCATCATACTATGTCTGAATCTACTAAATCTTTTAACCAACTAGGATTGTCTGAGCACCTTCTTGCTACGCTATCAGAGCTTAACTTTACGGCTCCAACCAGTGTTCAAGAACAAGCGATTCCATTGGTATTAGAAGGCAAAGACGTACTAGCTGGTGCTCAAACAGGTACGGGTAAAACGGCTGCGTTTGGTTTACCGATTATCCAAAGATTAATCGAAACGAAAGACAACGTGATTCCAAACCCTAAGTTAGTTCGTGCATTGGTATTAGTACCAACACGTGAACTGGCACAGCAGGTGTTTGACAACCTCACTAGCTACGCGAAGGGCACTGACATTAAAGTGGTTGTAGCGTACGGCGGCGTAAGCATGAAGGTTCAAACCGACAAATTACGTGGTGGCGCAGATATCTTAGTCGCGACACCTGGCCGCTTGATTGACCACATGTTCACTAAGAACATCATGTTAAGCCAAACAGAAGTGTTGGTATTGGACGAAGCTGACCGCATGCTGGACATGGGGTTCATGCCAGACATCAAACGCATTCTTTCGCGTATGAATGAAGTTCGCCAAACCTTGTTCTTCTCGGCAACGTTCGATACCAAAATCAAAGCGATTGCGTACCGCATGATGAAGTCGCCAAGTGAAATTCAAGTGACGCCGAAAAACAGCACAGCAGACACTGTGACTCAGATGGTTTATCCGGTTGATAAATCGCGTAAGAGTGAACTTCTGGCTTACTTGATCGGTTCAAAGAACTGGCAACAAGTGCTGGTATTCACTAAAACTAAGCAGGGTACCGATGCGCTAGTAAAAGAGCTTAAACTAGATGGCATTAAAGCGGCATCAATCAATGGCGATAAGAGCCAAGGTGCGCGCCAAAAAGCACTGGATGATTTCAAGTCAGGCAAGGTACGAGCGTTGATCGCAACTGATGTAGCAGCGCGTGGTATCGATATTCAGCAGTTGGAACAAGTTGTGAACTACGATATGCCATTTAAAGCGGAAGACTACGTTCACCGTATTGGTCGTACAGGTCGTGCCGGTAACAGCGGTTTGGCAATTTCATTGATGAGCCAAGACGAAGCTTACCTATTGGGTGACATTGAGCGACTACTGGATACGCGCCTGCCTCAAGAGTGGTTAGATGGCTTTGAACCAAGCCTTGAAAAAGATCTTGCACCTGATCGCAGTGGTCGTAGCAAGAGTCGCTCGTCAGAAAAACGTAAGATGAAAGCGAAGCTTAAGATCCACCAAAACCGTGGCAAAGCACGTCGTTAATCAGCCAGATTAAAGATCTACAATATATAAGATACTAAAAAGCGCCGTTACAGTTGATTCTGTAACGGCGCTTTTTTATATCAAGTAAATTAATTTACGGGCAGAGCAAACAAAAGCATCGGATTAATGATGTTCTTGATTGCACTTCCACACACAAGGTACTTCGTAAATCAGCTCTTCTAGTGCAGTTGGATTAAGTACCCACTCATCCTCGATTCGAAACTTACTAACCATTTGTGAGTTGAAGAGTTGCCAATGCTTGAGTAGGGATTCTTCAGGTGAAGTTTTCATGTCACCTTCGTTCCATGTGCTTTCCATGAACGGGGTTAAACAGACCGCAGCGTTAGCGTAAATGATCATTTGCCATTTAACTTCGTAAATATTGATCAGATTGTCTGGATTAACGTCGTTATATTGTTTTGCTAGTTCATTAATTTCTTTCTCAACATCACCAACGTTGTCGATAAAATAATCAACCAAGTTGTCTTCTTGTCGAACAGAATCTGAAATTAGCTGCATTGGTCTGCGTGAATGAATCATGTTGGTGAAAAGACGCATACTAAATAAATAGATAGAGATGTTCGGTGCAATACCTTTTGGCAACTCTTCAACAATCTTACCGATGTAAGACTGAAAATAGTCATGTAAACAATCACTTATTGCATGCCATATCTTTTCTTTACTACCAAAGTGGTGGCGGATTAGGCTATGGGATACCCCAGCTTTTTCACTGATGTTTCGCAGTGATACACGGTCATAGCCACAGTCACAAAACATATCCGCTGCAACCGCCATAATTTGAAATCGAGTTTCTTCAGCGTCTTTCGCGCTTCTTCTACCTTGTTTCTTTTCAGTCATCTTCATTTCACACATTTACCTGATTACCACATTCTACACTGTTTTTACTGAAATAAAAAATACTGCACAGGTGGAAAGTAAAGCTTGTGGAATCTAAAATTTTCAATATACTGCCCACCTGTGTAATAAATCATAATAATTAAATGGAGAAGCATCATGCAATCCAAGTTGTCTATTCAAGCCAAGCCGAGTAAGCAGATAGGCGTGGCGTTTGCCGCACTATTACTCGCAGGCTCTTTGACCGGATGTAATAAGGTTCAGTCAGAAGAAACCGTTCAAGTTGTTAAGCCAGTAAAGCTGTTTGAGATCCCTCAACAGACAGATATTGAGCTTGATAGTTTTATCGCAAAAGTGGATGCGACCGACCGTGCTGCGCTTTCTTTTAATGTGGGTGGAGATATTGAAACTTTCTCTGTTCGCATGGGACAAGAAGTGAAGAAAGGACAGGTACTCGCCGTGTTAGATGCGACGGATTACCGTATTGCCGTTGATGCAGCACAAGCAAAATTTGATTTGGCGAACAGCCAATACAAGCAAGCGTCTGAGTTGTACTCGAAGAAGCTTGTGAGCACGGATTACTACGACCAAGCCGTAAACACCTTTACTGCCGCTGAAGTTGAGTTGGACCAAGCAAAAACAAACCTTGGTTACACCACATTAGTTGCTCCATTCGATGGCGTGGTATCGATGGTGTTCGGTAAGCAATACCAATTAATCGCAGAAAAGCAGCCGGTACTTAACATTTTGAATCACAGTGAAATGGATGTGACTTTCTCTATTCCGGTATCAAAGCTTGAAGACCGTTCAATTCAAGATCTAACAAGCTCAAACATGTGGGTTGTGATGGATAGCCACCGCGGCATTCGTATTCCAACGCGTTTCAAAGAGATCTCAACGCAACCAGACGAAGACACCAACAGCTATCAAGCGGTTGTGTCTATCGAAAAGCCTGAAGACATCAATCTGCTTTCTGGCATGACAGCGCAAGTGGAAGTTCAGAAAAATAGATCGGATTACGGCATTGGTATTGTTGATTCTGCTTGGTTAAGCAAAGACGCAGACCACGGTGAACTGTGGCGCTACAACCCAAAATCGCAATTGATTTCTAAAGTACAAGTTACCCTTGATGAACAGGGCAAGGTGATTGATGGCCTTTCTTCTGGCGACCTAATCGTAGAAGCAGGTGTGGATGTGTTATCAGATGGACAGCAAGTAAAAGCTTGGTTACGTGAGGGCGGTATTTAATGAACCTTTCCAAATTATCAGTTGTGGTTGCATCTGCGTTATTACTTCAAGCTTGTAATAACGAAACAGACCACCGTGAACAACCTTCACTTTTGGTATCGACCTTTGAAGTTGGGGCACCACTTACTGATCAATTCAGAAGTTTTAACGGTCAGGTGATGCCTGCAGAACTGACACCGTTGGCATTCAAGCTTGCTGGTGAGATTCAACAAGTATTGGTTGAAGCGGGTGACAAAGTTGAAAAAGGTCAGCTACTGGCGACCCTAGACAACGCGACATACAAACAAGACTTAACGGATGCTCAATCTCAGTTTGAACTGGCGAGCAAGCAATTGTCTCGCGGTACTGAGATGTTTGGTAGCAAGATGTTGTCGCAATCGGAACACGACCAACTAACCGCTAACTACAAACTGGCATCGGCTAATTTGGCTGCGGCACAACGCAAACTGAGCTACACAGAGTTGCTAGCACCATTTTCAGGCACGGTTTCTACCGTTGATAAGCAGCGTTTTGAAAACACGACACCGGGTGAAACGCTTCTTAGTTTGTATCAGAACGATAAAGTTTACGTACGAATCCAAGTATCCGATTCGATCTTAGCGTCGATCAGCCCTGATATGCGCTCAAGTAGCTACCGTCCTGAAGCGACCTTTGGTGGTCACTCTGGAGAATATCCTCTGACGTATCTAGAGCACACCAGTGAATTGCATCCACAATCACGTACATACGAGTTTTGGATGCAGATGCAACAACCTGAAAGTGAAATTCTGCCGGGTACGAGCGTGACAGTAAATGTCGACATGGCGAAAGCGGGCCTGAGTGATGTTCAAGGCTACCAGTTACCGATGACGACGCTGCAAGCAGGCGCTGAAGCGAACCAATTTTATGTGTGGAAAATGGAAGACGGCCAAGCATTCAAAAGCGAAGTGGAAGTCGACAAGATCAGCGGCCAAGGCGCACTTATCGCTCATGGTGTTGAGCAAGGTGAACTACTCGTAAATTCGAATCTAAGAAAACTCCGTGACGGAATCCAATTGTCAGGAAAAGCAGAATGAACATCGCAGAATATTCAATAAAGAACAAAGTAATCAGCTGGCTGTTTCTAGTCATTTTGGCCATTGGCGGTGTGACGTCTTTTGGTAATCTATCCCGTTTAGAAGACCCAGCTTTTACCATTAAAGATGCAATGATTATTTCAACTTACCCTGGCGCTACATCTATGGAAGTTGAAGAAGAACTGACTTACCCGCTTGAAAAAGAGATAAGACAGCTCCCTTACATCGATAAGATCACATCGACCTCATCGAATGGTATGTCTCAAATTATGGTCAGCATGAAGATGGACTACGGTCCCGACGAGCTGCCACAAATCTGGGATGAAATGCGCCGTAAGATCAACGATCTACAGCCAACACTGCCAAGTGGTGTGAATTCTGTTCAGATCATTGATGACTTTGGTGACGTATTCGGTGTGATGATCATGTTGACCGGTGATGGCTACGACTACGTTGAGCTAAAACAGTACGCAGATTACCTAACGCGTGAAATCGAACTGGTCGACGGTGTCGGTAAAGTAAGCATTGCTGGTGACCAACAAGAACAACTGTTTGTTGAGATGTCATTGGAACGCTTAGCCGCATTGAACCTAGATATGTCGACGGTTACGTCACTGTTAGCACAACAAAACAGTGTGGTATCGGCAGGCGAGGTGATGCTGAATGGTCAAAGCCTAACGATCAAGCCAAACGGCACATTAAGTACGGTTGAAGAGCTAGAAAACCTGATCATTCATGGTCGCGATACAGGTAACCTCATTCGCTTGAAAGACGTCGCTGAAGTGACTCGCGGTATTCAAGAAAAGCCGGGCAATGTATTAACGTACAACGGTAAACCAGCAATCAACTTAGGTATTGCGTTCTCTTCAGGCGTAAACGTGGTTGAGATTGGTAAAGCACTGGATGCGGAGCTGGATCGCCTAGAAAGTATTAAACCAGCAGGTGTAGAGCTGAACTACTTCTACAACCAAGCGCAAGAAGTAGACAAATCAGTGGCTGACTTTTTAATCAGCCTCGTTGAAGCGGTAGCGATCGTTATCATTGTGTTGTTGTTCGCTATGGGTTTACGCAGTGGTTTGATAATCGGCTTGGTTCTTCTACTGACGGTATTCGGTACCTTCATCCTGATGGACTACAACGATGTCGAATTGCACCGTATCTCATTGGGTGCACTGATTATCGCGCTGGGTATGCTGGTGGATAATGCGATTGTTGTCGTTGAAGGTATTCTGGTTGGCTTGAAGAAAGGTAAGACCAAACTTCAAGCAGCAAAAGACATAGTGACACAAACACAATGGCCACTATTGGGTGCGACCATTATCGCTATCACAGCCTTTGCGCCGATCGGTTTGTCGAAAGACGCAACAGGCGAGTTCATGGGTTCACTGTTCTGGGTATTGTGTTTCTCATTGTTCTTAAGCTGGGTTACGGCATTAACACTGACGCCGTTCCTTGCAGAAATGATGCTGAAAGAAGAAGACAAGGTTGATGCGAATGAAGACCCATACAAAGGTATTCTGTTTGTTGTATTCGGCGCGTCTCTGAAATTCGCATTGCGCTTCAGATGGTTAACGGTAGTGAGCATGATTGCTTTGCTAGCGGCATCAATTGTTGGCTTTGGTATGGTGAAGCAGCAGTTCTTCCCGCCATCAAACACGCCAATGTTCTACGTCGACATGTGGATGCCAGAAGGTACCGATGTTCGTGAAACCATCAAGCAGACTGAAAAAGTTGAAAGCTACATTCGTCAACAAGACGATGTGGAGTTTGTTACGACAACGGTTGGGCAGGGTATGCAGCGTTTCGCTCTTACATACCAACCAGAGAAAAGCTACGAAGCGTACGCCCAGTTACAAGTAAGAACGACTGACCGCGACACTATGTTTAAGGCTCTAGCGGCGTTAGACAAAGACTTAGCGAACGAATTTGAACAACCGACGTTCCAGTTCAAGTTGATTGAGTTTGGCCCATCACCGGCTTCAAAAATTGAAGCGCGTATCATCGGTGCCGATCCACAAGTACTGCGTAACATTGCGGTTGAAGTCGAAGACATCTTGCTTGCTGATCCAGGCTCTCGAAATGTTCGTCACGACTGGCGTGAACGCACAAAAGAACTTGTGCCGCTGTTCAACGAATCTAAGGCTCGTCGTTTAGGCATTTCAAAAACTGATCTGTCTGAGACGTTACAGATGGCGTTTGGTGGTTACAACATCGGCCTACTGCGTGATGGTACTCATATGTTACCTATCGTAGCGCGTTTACCGGAAGAAGAGCGTTTTGATTTCGAATCGCTAAACAATGTGAAGATTTGGAGCCCATCGCTACAAACTTACATCCCAGTTGAGCAAGTGATCGATGGCGTAGAGCTTCAATGGTCTGAGCCACTGATTCAGCGTCGCGACAGAAAACGTACGCTAACGGTATTGGCTGACCACGATGTACTTGGTGATGAAACACCAGCGAGTCTGTTTGCTCGTGTGAAACCAAAGGTAGAAGCATTAGATTTACCAGAAGGTTACAGCATTAGCTGGGGCGGTGAGTACGAAAGCTCTAAAGATGCGCAAGAATCTTTGTTTGGTTCACTGCCAATGGGTTACTTGCTGATGTTTATCATCACGATGCTTCTGTTTAACTCGGTTCGTAAGCCGCTTGTGATTTGGTTTACGGTTCCACTCTCTATCATTGGTGTTTCAATTGGTCTGTTAGGTACCAATATGCCATTCAGCTTCACGGCGTTCCTAGGCTTGTTGAGTCTAAGCGGCATGATTTTGAAGAACGGTATTGTATTGCTTGACCAGATCAACAGTGAACTATCAACGGGTAAAGACCCATATTTGGCGGTTGTCGACAGTGCGATTAGTCGTGTACGACCGGTATCTATGGCAGCACTGACGACTATCTTGGGTATGATTCCTTTGGTATTCGATGCATTTTTCGGCTCGATGGCGATTACCATCATGGCAGGCTTAGGCTTTGCTACAGTACTAACGCTAATAGTAGTACCAGTGATGTTCGCTATTCTATATAGAATCAAACCGTCCACTGCGGGTTATTAGGGATTGATATAAAACAGATTCTTTTAAGCCAGCCCAGTCACTTTCGACTGGGCTTTTTTATGCTTGGGATTTGGCACTGCGTTGGTTTAAGAAAACATCCGTTCGCATAAAGCGATATGAAGACCGTTAGACGACCAAAGAAATTCGTTAACAGATCAATGTCTTAAATGACAGGTGTCAAAAAATCCGCTAACCAGTGTGGTCAGCGGCTTTAGGAAGAGTAGGGGCGGTTTTAGATTGCTAAACGGATATCCAACTCAATTGGCTTAGGCATGGCAAGGTGATAGCCTTGGTACATGTCGAAACCCAAGCTTTGCATTGCCGCGAGTTGATGCTCTGTTTCAATGCCTTCGATGACAGTCTTAGCGCCGATTTGCTTCGCTAGATCGAGAACTAATTCCATTTCTCGTGTGTCACCTTGCTCAAAATTTAACATCACTGAGCGATCGATCTTAATGATATGAGGATTAATGTGGCGAACGCGTTGTTCTGTTGATGCTTGCGTTCCGAAATCGTCGACCGCGATTTGAAAACCATTCTCCGCAAGAGAGAGGGCTGCATCTTTCAAGCGCTCTTCACTTTCTGCATTCAGCTCTACTAACTCCATCACAATCTGCTCACATGAAAGGTTCAACTCATGAAGACGTTTTGCCAGAAGGCTGTCACTGACTTTTTCTGCAGCAAATAACTCACCAACGTTTGGAAGAACGTTCAAGAATAGGTGCAAATGACGGATAGTTGACTGTGCGAAGTTACGAATGTGAATAGCGCGACTGAGTCTCTCTACATTGATCTTATCTGTGCATGAGGTGTTATCGGAATGGAAGAAGTGATCAGGACGAACAATATCCCCTTTGCTATTCGAAATACGCACCAAAGCCTCTACGCCTATCTGAGTCATTGAGTCGTCAAATATAGGTTGATAGACACTTCGCAGTGTTAGGTCTTGATATTTCGCAATAAACTGCATATCGGCATCCACAGATATACAGCTAATAAATTCACTTCTGTCTGATAAAATCATAGTCGCTAATAAAGGTGTTTATTCAATGACGAAAATATACGTCATGGCTGTCACAATATTGACAGGTGTTAGTAAATTGTCAATTAATAAAAACTCATTTGCAGGGTCAATATTTAAATAAATATAATTAACGAAAAATCAGCATGATAAATGATATTAACCATTAATTTAACTTATCATTCACTGGGTTTGATAGTTGCTGTGAATTTAATGGCTGAGTAACGCCTTACATATCAATCCCAACCAATATAAAGCTAGAGCAGCGATACACCAGCCAAAAGTAGGGTTAAAGGCTTAGATTATGGGTGAATGTCAAAGTTAGAAAATAAAGATACTTAACTGGTTACATAGAAGTGATATCTATCTCTCAAAATCGATAGCATCGGAAGAACAGTTATTAATAATTCGATTAGAACGTTCGAATAATTAATGAGCAATAATTGAGTGTCTTTTATAAAATATTGGGATGAAGGTCTAACAATTTACTTTCAATACTGAATTAAAAAGTTGACCCGTATTATCCCTACCATTGAAGTACGGCATAAAGTTGCAGGTATTTACGAACCAATTGTTGATTCCCTGACCGTTTTAGTGGGTGGCCAAATTTAATAAAGCACGGACTGATTCTAAAGTTATTATTTAAATCAGCAGCGAATTGAGAATCACTCTCTCTTAACGTGATGCCTTGTTGGCTGTATTCGGTTATCTCGTCTGGGAGTTCTCCCATCCACCAGTGCAACAACTCACCACTGTTCTTACTTCGGCTTATCCAATGGTCAGAAACAATGATCAAAACGTCATTGGGTTGAATCGCGAATCCGTACTCTTGCTGCCAGTTATGAATGTCCAACATCAACTTTTTACGACACGTTTTTCCCGCGCTCACCATATGGTGGCTAATCATCCAAACTGTGCCGATTTCAGAAGAGATTCGGAAGTGGCGGGGCGTTTCTCGAGAGGAGAGCATTTCAAGTGGGCTAATGTTACTCGCATGATTAAAGCTTACGAAGGTGTGTTCCATTCGTCGGGCAAAGGCTTTACCGATGTGATGCTCACTGATCCCTTGGTTATGCACCGTAGGGTAATGACGCTCACAGAGTTTTAGACAATCGTCTTGAAACTGATTGACGCTTTTAATCACGAGATCTAATAACAATGAAGTCCCTTATACACAGTTACTATCTTATTGATGGGCAATAGTACGGTAATTAATGTGTCATTACCTATCGCCAAAGTGCGAGTTCTTGATCCCTCTATCAAAATTAGCGATTACGGAGCGATTTTATGGATAGCACTGGCACTTCGCTGGTCATAATTCTAAATTATGAGGAATTCTAATCAGTTAGAAAGACTATCTTTAGCAGCAAAGTTACCAGTGAGTTAGCTAGATTATAGTTTAGTCAGCTGTTCACGATGGATTTATTTACTCTTTACTTGGAAACATTCATGATCATTCAACTAGATTCGAAGCAAAAGTCTGAGCTCACTCATACTCTTCAAAAATACCTGCAAGATGAACTCGATGTGGAGCTTGGCCAGTTCGACACGGAATTCTTGGTCGACTTCATAAGTAAAAAGTTTGGTGCGGTTTACTACAACAAAGGGATAGAAGACGCCCAAAAAGTGATGGAGCGTAAAATGTTAGATATCTCAGATGAGCTTTACGAGATTGAACAAATCGTTGAAATCTAACGTTTAGCCCAAACTTGTTCAAATAATTTGAATAACTCGTTTAATTTGAAATGATGTTACCAATGTAAAGCTTGGTAAATAATATGTTACACAAACTTGGTGTAGGGTACGCTTTTCGAAACTACACTACTCGTTAACATTCGGAAGAGATGCATGGACAACAACGTTAGAAATTACAACCCTTTAGCAAGAGCGATGCATTGGATTTCAGCTCTCGCAGTATTTGGCTTATTTGGTGTAGGCCTTTGGATGGTTGATCTTTCATACTACAGCGAGTGGTACAAAACAGCGCCAGACTATCATCGTTCGGTAGGCATTCTTTTGGCTGCTGTTACCGTTATCCGCTTGGTTTGGAAGCTAGTTACCGCGTCACCTAAAGTAGAAGGTAAAAGCTATGAAGTGGCAGCAGCGAAGATCGCTCACGGCTTCATGTACATCAACTTAGCGGTTTTATTTATTTCAGGTTATTTGATTTCGACATCAGATGGCCGCGGGATCGAGGTATTCAATTGGTTCACTGTACCAAGTATGGGTGAACTGTTTGCAAATCAATCTGATCTCGCAGGTACGGTTCACTACTATGCTGCATGGGTACTGATCATTATGGCATCAGTGCACGCCTTAGCGGCGATAAAACACCACGTTATCGACAAAGACGATACGCTACGAAAAATGATAGGAGCTTCAAAATGAAAAAGTCAATTATCGCTACAGGATTAGCATTTGCTATGGCAATGCCTTTCGCTGCGAACGCCGCTGATTACGTGATTGATACAAAAGGTGCGCATGCTTCAGTTAACTTTAAAGTTAGCCACCTAGGTTACAGCTTTATCCAAGGCCGTTTTAACACATTCTCAGGTGATTTCTCATTTGATGAAAGCAACGTTGAAGCATCAAAAGTAAACGTAACTATTGATACAACAAGTCTTGATTCAAACCACGCAGAACGTGACAAGCACATCCGTAGCTCTGACTTCATTGATGCAGGTAAATTCTCTGACGCTACTTTCAACAGCACAAAAGTGGTTGATAAAGGCGACGGCAAACTTGAAGTAATGGGTGACCTTAAACTTCACGGCGTAACTAAGCCTATCGTTATCGAAGCTGAATTCATCGGCGCTGGTCAAGACCCATGGGGCGGTGAGCGTGCTGGTTTCGTTGGTACAACTCGTCTAGAACTTGCTGACTTCAACATTCCAGTAATGGGCGCTTCAAGCTACGTAGATATGGATCTACACGTTGAAGGTGTAAAGAAGTAATCTAGCCATTGATGATTGCTGGCTGGTATCAATCTTTTATGTAACCCCAAAAGTTGAATAGATACCTAGAAAGCAAAGCAACCGTTAGAAAAAGAGAAAGGCGCAAAGTATTCACTTTGCGCCTTTTTATTATGGTAAATGGTAACGCGTTTAGATCTGTTTTGTGTCAAACCTTTAGTTGCGCTTTAAGCCACCATTTACTTTTAGCCAGTCAACGTTGCCATGACTGATTTTCGAGGTGAACAACTAATCCCTAATTGTTTAACCTTGTCCTAGTTAGCTAACCACTTCCTAGTAAAACAGTCGTTAGCTACACGCTTCCTAGTTAAACCATTGCAAGTTAAACCGTTAACCAGTTAAGCCGTTTCTAGTTCCGCTTTTGGTACTACGTTTAGGCGGTCACCGTAGATAGGGCGAAGTGCTTGCATCACCTCAGTACGAGTAAGAACACCCACCATCACACCGTTTTCCAATACTGGAAGCATATGTGGCTGGCTCACTTTCATCGCTTTTGCACGCTCTTCTAGAGAAAGAGAAGTCAGGCGAGTTGCGAAGCCCATGCTCGTAGTAGGGTACAGTTGCTCTTTATCGATACATAGGAACTCAGCTACATCAACCAGCTTGTCGTTTGCATCGATTGCCACAACGTCACGGCTCATTAGGTCTACAACTTTTTGGCCTTTAGTTGGGATGTAATCTTGGCACCAAAGGTCAACCATTACGTCGTGAACAGAGAAGATACCAACCAGACGACCTTCAACATCGCAAACAGGAGCGCTAACAAGTTGAGCGTCTAAAAGTGAATCAATTGCCACTGATGTAGGCATTTCTACGCTTAGTGTAATTGGTTGAGTGTTCATGATTTGCTTGATAGTCGTTGCTGTGTTCATAGTGATTTCCTTAACTGACGTAATTTCTGTTGTTTGTGTAATTGCAGTAATTTTTGCTGCTTTAAGTTGTGGGCGGCGGTAGATGCTCCAATTGGCTAAGCCGACCAATACCGAACCACCTACAATGTTGCCGATTGTTACTGGCACCAAGTTTGCGGTGACAAATTTCATGATGTTTAGGTCTGCGTACTGGGCTGGTGTTGCGCCAATTTGCATCCAAAAACTTTCTGGTGCGAATGCTTGAATCGTGATGCCTAGTGGAACCATGAACATATTCGCCACACAGTGTTCAAAGCCTGAGCTAACGAACATTGCCACGGGTAATACAGTCATCATGGCTTTGGTCATCGCATTAGCAGAGCTGAACGTTAACCAAATGGCTAAACACACTAATAAGTTACAAAGCACACCCAAAGCAAAAGCTTGAACAGGGCTGTGGTGTAGCTTGTGTTGAGCAATATTCAGAGCATTTAAGCCCCATTGCCCACCATCCAATTGATACAAGCCAGCTGCGCTTACTAGAGCCAAAAGGAACATGGCACCGATAAAGTTACCGACATAGACTTTGCCCCAAATAGACAGCATCTTAGTGAAGGTAATCTGCTTGTTAGCCCATGAGATGCTTGATAACACTGAGCTGGTAAACAGCTCGCCACCGCAAATCACAATCAGGATTAAACCCATACTGAATGCAAGACCGCCGGCTAAGCGACTCAATCCCCATCCAGCATCAGCGCTGCCCGTGGTTACCGTGATGTAGAATAAAAAAGCAAGCCCGATGAATGCGCCAGCCATGATTGCCAAACTCAATGTCATGCTGCTGGTTTTATTTGCTTTGCTTAATGCAAACTTCTCTGCTTCCGCCATCATTTCTGTTGGTGAGAACAGTTGATGATTTTCAGAAGTGCTGGTTGCCATATCCCCCCCTTGAACAATCCGTCATGTGTAATTCCTAGTGTTAATGACTTGGTTAATCCGTAATGGTTAATCAGTAATGTTTTGCAGGGCTCGTTGTGTCCTGCCATTCCAGATTAGGGGGTAGCGAGGTAGAGGTAAAATTGATAATTTTTAAAAACCACATCAAATTTATTGATATAGCTTGGGTTACGAGTAGAATGAAATCGATTGCTCATCGGCTTGATAAAAAACGAGCATCAGGACACAAATAATTAAAAGCATTAAGGATGAATTTTGCGTTATTCATTAAAGCAACTCGCGGTATTTGATGCAGTGGCAGATTCCGGGAGTGTTAGTATTGCCGCAGACAAGTTGGCGTTGACTCAATCAGCGACAAGTATGTCTCTTGCACAGTTGGAAAAAATGCTCGGCAGGCCTTTGTTTGAAAGGCAGGGCAAGCAAATGGCCCTTACTCATTGGGGCATGTGGCTAAGGCCAAAAGCGAAGCGTTTACTGCAAGACGCACAGCAAATAGAAATGGGCTTCTATGAGCAGCATTTATTGAGCGGAGAGCTCAAATTAGGTGCGAGCCAAACACCCGCAGAACACTTGGTTCCAGACCTCATCAGTATTATTGATAACGACTTTCCAGAGATGAGAATCTCGCTCGGTGTACAAAGTACCGACGCCGTTATCGATGGCGTATTAGATTACAAATATGACTTGGGTGTTATCGAAGGCCGTTGTGACGACAGCCGAGTTCACCAAGAAGTGTGGTGTACGGACCATTTAACGGTAGTTGCATCCGCTCATCACCCGTTTGCGAAGCGTGAAAGAGTGAGTTTGGCGCAACTAGAGCAAGCGAAGTGGGTATTACGCGAACACGGTTCGGGTACTCGCAAAGTTTTTGATAGCTCTATTCATCATTTAATTGGTGATCTTGATGTTTGGCGAGAGTATGAACACGTTCCTGTTTTAAGAAGTTTGGTAGCAAACGGCCCATATTTAACGTGTTTACCTTATCTAGACGTCGAGCAGTTTGTTGAATCAGGTCAACTCGTTACCTTGAATGTTCCAGAGCTTGAGATGGAACGTACGCTTTCATTCATTTGGCGTGCCGACATGGCAGAAAACCCACTTGCTGAATGCATTAAGCGTGAAGGCAAGCGTATGATGAAAGGCAAACCGTCAGTTCTATAACGGTAATTTGATAAAATACTAATAACTAAATATGTTGAATAAGCGATGTCGGTCTCTATCTAGTGATAAATGCACATTCGTGTACATTATTAATGTGATCACGATCGGCTAAAAGAAGGCGTTCTTACCATAGTATGCTTACTTGATTTTAAGTGAGGCTAAATCCGGTTGCGTTCAATTACGTAATTAGGCTTTAGAAATAGTATGAGTACATTAGTCGCGATTTCATTAACAACAGGTATTTTGTCAGGTCTTTGGGGATGGATAGCTATCTCTTTCGGCTTATTGTCATGGGCAGGTTTCTTAGGTTGCACCAGTTACTTTGCTTCGCCAACAGGCGGCGTAAAAGGATTGGCAGGTAGCTTACTAACCAACATGACAGGCGTATTCTGGGCAATGGTGATTATCGAAAGCTCAACCTTCGCAGGGTTAGAGATTTTAGGCTATGTGATTACTGCTATTGTCGCTTTCTTTATGTGTATCCAAGCAAAACAAGCGTGGCTAGGTTATATCCCAGGCACCTTCATTGGTTGCTGTGCAACGTTTGCCGCAGGTGGCGATTGGCAACTTGTAGTACCATCTTTACTGCTTGGTGGTGTATTTGGATACTTAATGAAAGCAACTGGGCTATGGCTTCACGAGAAATCGACCCAATCTTCGGAAGTTGTTGAACAACACGCTAAACAAGCAAAGGCTTGATGTATACATTAAGCAAACGATAGTTTAGTCACTGTGAACTCTTGCAAGATAACCCCCAATTAATTTGTATATCGATTTATACAGGCACACCACTTGGTGTGCCTTTTTTGGTTTTGGTTACTCTAAAAGTACGATGATCTTAATTGCAGAAGAACCTATAGCGTCTATCAGAAAAGCTAAAGGCTTAGGTATTCCCGTTTGCCATGGTGATAACACGTTTTAGCGTCCATCTTAGTAGCAATGGAATGCATTCTTGTCCTTGGTTTTCACAGTGCGAGACGATAGCCAGTGCAAGGTCAGGCTTAGCGTGTTTCTTCAATACCTTAGCGACGACTTTCTTAGGAGGGATAGGGTGGTCGTACGGGATCTTAACCATGTCCCTGAAAAAGTTCTCGAATCCATTCATGTATAAGTAATGTTCGATGTCTTTGTCCGGTAACTCAGTTAAGCGATGACGTTCTTGGTCGTTACCAAGTTTTGAGAGTACCGTTGCGGCGTATTTTTTACCTGCCGCGTCGCCATCTGTAACGACATGCCAGTCGATGCCAAACTCTTGCGCGACCTTAATCAGTGCTTTGAGGCCTGATTGAGCAAACTCTATAATTTGCACACCTTCCGCCGCAAGGTTGTAGCCACATTGGTTGGCTAACTCATTAAACAACCATACTTCTGTTTCGCCCTCTACTAATAGCCAGCAACGTGCAAACAGTGCACCTGAACGGTGGAAGCGAATATGAAAACCAATTCGTCTTAGCTCATCTTTACTGAAGTGGTTCATGTTGAGTTGATTAGCGATGGTTTTGTCGGACTGACGTACCAATCGGCGAATCGATTGAAGAGGCACAGCTGCGAGTAGATCGCCACTGTTGGTGGTGAGGATTTTCTGCATTGGCAGTTTTTGCATCAAACTCCAAGCCCTTGCCAAGTGGGTTGGATGCAATCGACCTTCGGGATCTTCAAGGATCAAAAGAGGGCGCGCACATCGTCTTAAGTCATTTGGCCCTTTAGCCTGTAGATAAGCGTTCAGTAACCCCATGAATAATAAACGAGTTTGTTTGTTCTTCGTTTCTTCGACAAGCTGATGAATGCTCTGATCATTAGCACCTGCAGAATAGAGTAAGCCATCGCGCTGCTTTCTAGGATTACGACGAGAATTACTCTTGAAAGAAAAGTAGTGTTCAATCAGGCTTTGCATTGATTCTAAACTGCTGCGCATCTCGCCTTTGTTTACGTGGCCAGGAATCGCCATTAAACGACGACAGGTGTTATCAATGCGTTTCTCTATTCGAGCTTGACGAGCGTTTCCATTCCCATTTCCATTAGAAGCGTGTCCATTACCGTTGCTGTTGCTGTTGCTGTTGCTGTTATTGCTATTGTTATTATTAGCGCCATTCCCACCGTTACCATTTGTTCCATTGCCGTTCGCATTGCCATGGATGTGGCCATTATGGTTAAGTGACTTGCCATTGAATGGACGATCGAAGTGTCTTGCATCTCGTAAGCGAATCACGGGGTGCAAGGTCATTAATTCTTGAGCGAGCTTTTCAGAATGGTGAAGCTTGAGCGGATTGCCGTCCAAACCTAAGAATGCGTAGTGTGTGGTGGTTTCGTACTGTTCTAATGTGGCACTGATTCGGTAATAGATACGATAGACACCGAACTCATCCTGAACCCAAATCGGTTTGAGTTTACGATAACGACCAGCGTTGAGTTCGCTCTTGTCGTTAGCCTTTAATGCGAGAACAATTTGAAGATGTTGAGACTGTGGGTGTGAAACTGAGTAATCGACATGAAAATCGGTCATTTCAAAGTGATATGGCACACCGTCTGAAGGAAGAACGACGGAAAGGGCATCTAATAATGAAGACTTACCCCAAGTATTTTCACCAATAAGCGTGGTTAGCTCGTCAAACGCGAGTGACATGCGCTTGATACCTCGGAAGCCAGAAATCTCGATTCTTTCTAGTTGCATAGGCTTACTCCTAACGGAAGGCTCTGCTAATTGTTTGAAAGCTAACAGATATCTTTAATCATAATCGAAAATTAGCAATTCGGTATGCTCTTTGGTCACAAAACCCATTGATTATTTATACGGCGCAAAATGAGATTTTTGATCTATCTCGAGTATTTTTTTGCAGTGCAGTTTCATAAAATTCACGATTCTGTCATGATTCTCGACCTAGTATGAAGGGACAAAGAGAGAAGAAAATATGACTAAAAAGAATAAGCCGACAAAAATAGTGTTGGCACACATAAACGACACCCACTCATACTTCGAACCAACCTCATTACAGCTATCACTTAAAATGAACAACCACATCATTGAACCTTATGTCAGTGCTGGTGGCTTTGCTCGAATTTCAACGCGCTTTAAACAAATAGAACAAGATGCCCAGCGACAAAAGGTTGGAACCTTGTTCCTGCATGCTGGGGACTGCTTTCAAGGCACCTTGTATTTTTCTCTGTTCAAGGGGAAAGCTAACGCTGATCTGTTGAATGCACTTAATATTGATGCCATGACGCTTGGTAATCATGAGCTAGACATGGGTAATGAGCCCGTGGCGATTTTCGCGAAAAGAATCAAATTCCCACTGTTGGCCGGTAACTGGAATCTATCGAATGAGGATATCAATAAAACTCATACCTTAGCGGACAACGACATTGTTAAGCCTTACCTGACGGAAACACGAAGTGCTTCTTATATAACGAAAGAGTTTGATGGCGAGAAAGTTGCCATTTTCGGCTTAAGCATCGACAAGATGTCGGGTATCGCTAACCCAGATATTGATACACCGTTTGAAAATGCATTAGAAACGGCAAAAGCAACCATAGAACAAATTCACCAGGCTGGCATTAACAAGATAGTACTGCTTAGTCACCTTGGTTATGAAGCTGATTTAGAGCTAGCGGCGAATGTGCAAGGCATCGGTGTGATTGTTGGTGGCCATAGTCACCGCTTGCAAGGTGATTTCTCGGATATCGGCTTAGTGAAAGACGATGACTACGGAGTAAAAATTGGCGACACCTATGTTGTGCAAGCCGGTTTCCACGCAATGAGCCTAGGCCACTGTGAAATCGAGTTCGATGCTCAAGGTCCAGTGACGCACTTTAATGGCAAGAACGAACTGTTATTAGGTCGCCGACTCTTTATAGACGCCAAACTGAGTGAAGTAGGGCAAGACGATGCGCATGATATGGCGTGTGAGTTTTTGAACAATCACCAGAACATCGCAGTGTGTAAGAAAGATCCTGAATTACAGAGTATTCTGACGGACAAGTATCAGCCTAGAGTTCGCAAGCTTCAGCAGCAAGTCATTGCTCATGCTGATAGTAAACTTCGCCATGTACGTATCCCTGATGAACAAGGGCCAAGTCAACTTGCGCCATTGGTGGCTCAGTCATTCCATTACTTGATGAACAAGAAAGGTCATCAGGTAGATTTTGCTATCCACAATTCTGGCGGTGTAAGAAATTCACTGAATAGCGGTGATGTTTCGGTTGCCGATATTGCCGGAAAACTACTACCGTTTGCCGTACCTATTGGTGTGTATGAAGTCAGAGGTGAAACGATCGCAGGCATGTTGGAAGGTGCTATCAATAACGCATTGGATAATGGTGTGGTTGGTACAGGGTCGGGCAGCTTCCCTTACACACACAACCTAAGGTTCTGTTACCACAAAGAAGCACCTCTAGGGCACAGAATTCATCACCTTGAAATCCACTCTGAAGAGGGTGGTTGGCAGGCAGTTTCGCGCGAACGTATTTATCGCGGCGCATCGTCGGCCTATACAATGAAAGGGAAAGAAGGTTATAACGCAGTCTTGGATATGATCGGAGATGGCATCGTCACAACCGACTCAATGGCAGACTGTTTCATTGCGTTTTTACAAGAGCACCCTGAATCACTTCAACACAACGAACCGTTGAATTGCATGGAGTGTTTTAGGTAATCGCATCTAATATTTTCGCTTAGTATCATTACTTTGAGTGATTTATAAAATTGGCACTGTTTATGCTTTATTTCCGGGGTAACTTCCTGTGGAGGCAAAGCATGGATAGGAAAGATTGGTTAGACGCGGCTGCCGTTGTTGGTTGGGTGTCTGTTTGGTCTGCGTTAGTGTACTTAGTACCAACAGCAGGTTTATAACTGTAGGTTTATAAGACATGCGGTTTGAGATGCACTTTCTGACAAGCTGCACACAAAAGGTACTCGTGAGCAGTTTGATTGAATAACGGGAATAGGGCAAAACCTGTTCATCGTATTCTTGGAATCAATACGAGTGTCGTTTTGACAAGCCGGTAGAAATAAATAAGGAGCTTTTTGCTCCTTTTTTATTTATTTCTGCAAATTTATCTAGACGAAACAAAGTTAGGGGAATATTATCCACGCGTTTGGGGAGTAGTTAGCGCAAGTTTACATATCGTCATCTCGTTAGGCCAAGTGTCTATCCGGTATGTAAAGGTGAAATCCCATATTTCACTTCAACGAGACCAACGCAATCACAGTCAAGATCCGTAATGGAACTTGATATGCTTTGTTTGCGGAAGGTCTTTGTACAGTTCTTCCGCCCGGAGGAATAATGAACTCAACTCAATCTCTATTATCTACAAATAGTGAATCCTTTTTTTCATCGCCGATCATGACGACTTATGCGGGCTTTTTCCTGCTGACGGTGATTCTTGTCTCTATTGATATCTATCAGACTCGTGGTGGCAACGTCACTATCAAGAAAGCGGCAATCTGGAGTGTTTTCTGGTTTGTACTTGCGTTTTTGTTTGCAGGTTCTATCTACCTATTTTGGGACATTTACGCGCCTAATAGCGACTACACAGCGCAAAAAGCAACAGTGTCATTCATCACCGGTTACTTACTAGAGAAATCACTGAGCGTAGACAACCTGTTTGTATTCGCGATGATCTTCGCTCAATACCAAGTTCCTGAGCATCTACGACCTCGTGCGCTTCTTTGGGGCGTAATTGGCGCATTGGTGCTTCGTGCAATTATGATCGCACTAGGCGCGCAACTATTGGCTGAATACCACTGGGTACTTTACGTGTTTGCTGCGTTCTTGATTGGTACTGGTATTAAACTGGCGTTAGATAAAGGCGAAGAAGAGAGTGTGAATACACTACCTGAAAAGCTACTTCGTAAAATCATGCCGGTAACGGAAGACTTCCATGGCCCAGCACTCATGATTAAACAGGGTACCAAATGGGTACTAACACCAATGATGTTGGTGATTGGTGCTATCGCAGTCATGGACGTGATGTTTGCACTGGACTCTATCCCTGCAATCTTCGCGGTAACACAAGAACCGTTCTTGGTACTTGCTGCTAACGTGTTTGCGTTACTTGGCCTGCGTTCGTTGTACTTTGTACTTCAAGGTATGATGGATAAGTTCATCTACTTGAAGCCGGCACTGGCATTCATCATGGTCTTCATTGGTGTGAAAATGCTACTGGTCGACAGTGAATGGGCTATCCCAACTTACTGGTCTTTAGCGGTTCTGATTTCAACGATGACGATTGCGGTTATAGCGTCGATTTATGCAAAGAAGCCAGACATTGAACAAGTAAATTAAAACAAATATAACTTATCGAAAACTCGATAAGAGATAGGTGCTCGATGAAGCAGGAAATTTATTCATGTAAAATTTCTGTGACATCGGCCACTTTTGTTTGAGGGGTATTTGTACTAAATGCATGATTTAAGCATCATATTGAATTTTAAATCACTACTAATGCATATGTATTTCGACGTGTTGTTAATGGTTTGTTTTATTAGAAAAACTAATCTGAACATCCAATTTTAGTCATTTTTTAACCTGCAAAAGATCACCTATTATTCTTGTCATCAGAACGAAACACACAAACAAATTTATAGAGAGGCAATCATGGCTCAAGCAGTACAAATGAATACTATCGCTGTTCCTAACTCTATGGATAAGAAGACCTACTCGGTTAACTTCAAAGGATTGATTGCACACATTTTCGATATTCTTTTCGTAGACAACTCTCCACGTAGTTACTACGCAAGCGACCTATCTGGTCACATGCAACGCGATATCGGTATTAACCGTTAATCTAAGCGTAAACGCATAGAATAAAAGAAAGACAGAATTAAAAAAACGCCAGCTTCTTAGCTGGCGTTTTTGTATCTGAAACAATTTG
Source organism: Vibrio sp. Scap24 (assembly GCF_013394185.1). Lineage (NCBI taxonomy): Bacteria > Pseudomonadati > Pseudomonadota > Gammaproteobacteria > Vibrionales > Vibrionaceae > Vibrio > Vibrio sp. Scap24. The sequence continues at coordinate 992,351 of NZ_CP041333.1, forward strand.
TATTTGAAAGAAAACGTTAAGTATCGCGGTCTTTAGATAAGTAGCTTCTATGAGGATCACGGTATGTCACACGCCAAACACAACACATCATTGATCAAACTCTGCTTATTTGCCTTACCGATCGGCTTCTATTCTTCAGTGTCGAATGCACAAACCTGGAGTAACGAAGGGCAACCTGCTCAGGTTATCGAACTGTTCACCTCTGAAGGTTGTTCGAGTTGTCCACCTGCTGATGCCTACCTCAGTACTTTTGAAGATGACCCAGCACTCTGGACACAAGTCATCCCGCTCGCTTATCACGTCGATTACTGGGATTACCTCGGTTGGGGGGATAAGTTCGCGAGCAAAGCCTTCAGTCAGAAGCAACGTTTGTATAAAGCATATGGGGTAACGAGCGGGGTCTATACTCCAGGTTTTGTTGTTGATGGAAAAGAGTGGCGCGGTTATTTCAATTGGCTCGATAGAACGTTACCTTCGCTCCCACAACAAAATAACCCCAAGCTTACGGTCAATCATAAAGGCGATACGTTCAGCGTGAGCTACGAAGGCAAAGGTGATTATGTGGCTCATATTGCCTTGTTAGCGATGAACGAAGTTACCAGCGTAAAAGCAGGCGAAAACAGAGGTAAGAAACTCGAACACGATTTTGTGGTGGTGTACGACGGTTACCAACGTGGCGAATCCGATTGGCAATTCAATGTGGACTTTGATCCGCTAGTGGCTTCGCCCGATGCCGTAGCTGTATGGTTAACCGCACCTAATTCGTATGCACCTGAACAGACGGTAGCAGGGTGGTTGAATTAAACTCAGGGAACTCAATTTCAACAGTCCTATATTTATGAAGCAAAGCAGGTTGGGCGACACTAAACAGCTACTGTGTCGTCTTTGTCCCGTTCTGCTTGGTCTAAATTGCTGTTAGAGGCTTGAAATGGGCGATTTAGTTACGTAATACAGCTGAAATACGTTAATATAGCGCGCTATTATTTTAGCTTTGAGTTCCTGCAATTAATGACTAACACCACGACACCAACCAACTTCTCTGATCTTGGCTTAATTTCTCCTTTGATGGCTCGTCTTACCGAGCTTGAATACCAACAGCCAACGCCTATCCAAGCGCAAGTTATTCCAAGTGTGTTAGCAGGACGCGATCTAATTGCAGGCGCAAATACGGGTTCAGGTAAAACCGCTGCATTTGCACTTCCTCTGTTACAACAGATCCATGAAGATGCACCTTTAGACCGTCGTTCGGGTAAAGGTAACTTCGTTTCTGGCCTTATCTTAGTGCCTACTCGTGAACTGGCTAAGCAAGTTGCTGACAGCGTTAAATCTTACGCAGTGCATTTTAACGGTGCGATTAAGACTGTTTGCGTATTTGGTGGTGTGTCTGTGAACACCCAGATGCAAGCATTACGTGGCGGCACAGATATCTTGGTGGCGACACCGGGTCGTTTACTTGACCTTATTTCAAGCAACGCTATCAAGCTTGATAAAGTAAAAACGCTCGTGCTTGATGAAGCTGACCGCATGTTGAGCCTTGGCTTTACAGAAGAACTAGACGCTATCTTGAAGCTGCTGCCAAGCAAGAAGCAAACTCTGTTGTTCTCTGCAACGTTCCCAGAGCAAGTTCAAACGCTTACTCATGAGCTACTGACTGACCCAATTGAAGTTCAACTTCAAAGTGCAAATGCGAGCACACTGGTTCAGCGTGTATTCGAAGTCGAAAAAGGCCGTAAGACAGCATTGCTAGCGCACCTAATTCAGCAACACGAATGGCGCCAAGCTCTGATCTTCGTGAATGCAAAGAACAGCTGTGAACACCTAGCAGACAAGCTATACAAACGCGGCATCATTGCAGAAGTATTTCACGGCGATAAAGGTCAGGGCTCGCGTACTCGTATCCTTGAAGATTTCAAATCTGGCGAGATCGATGTTCTGATCGCGACAGACATCGCTGCTCGTGGTCTGGATATCGAAAAGCTTCCAGTTGTTATCAACTTTGACTTACCGCGTAGCCCATCAGACTACATGCACCGTATTGGCCGAAGTGGTCGTGCAGGTGAGGTTGGCCTAGCGTTATCGTTAATCGATCACGAAGATTACCATCACTTCAAAATCATCGAGAAGAAGAACAAGATTCGTCTTGAGCGTGAGCAAATCGAAGGCTTTGAAGTGGATGCAGAAGCGGTTGCTGAACTGATTGCAGCGCTTAAACCTGTTGCGCCACCTGCTGGCACCGGTAAGAAGAAAAAGAAGAAGAAAGCAGCACAAAACCAAGATGTTTGGCTGAAAAACAACTGATAGTGATTCAGTAAACCATCGATATTTTTAAGGCGCTTAATTGCGCCTTTTTTGTATCTGCAATACGAAGACTGTAAGTAGCTAGAGTAAAGTTGTGCTGGTATTCAAAATCGGCCAAGCTTGTTCGTAGGGTTGCGTCCTTCATAAGAGATTCCGTGATTTCACGCTTTGCTCATAACCTATTCGGGTTCTAAGCAACTGGGTAATAGCGTGAAGACCTCGATTAAACAAGTAATATTGGCTGCTTCACTCTTCATGGTTACTCACCCCGCAGCGATAGGCGCAGACTTCAAAGTTAAAGGGCTGAACAAAACTCTCACTGAAAATGTAGAGTTATACTTAGAACCTTTGGTTGATGTCCCAGCTTCACAGTTATCGCATACTAAGCTATTGAAACGAGTTCAAGACGCGCTCAACCCTTATGGCTACTATCATCCTCAGATAGATATTGAACTTGATGACAGTGATAACCTCACCTTGAACGTCGATTCTGGCCCTGTCATGTACATTGCAGAATCGATCGTAAAAGTCACAGGTGAAGCGACTGAAGATGAAGAGTTCAGTAAAATACTAACGGAAAGTCAGTTAGATTCAGGCTCACCATTATCCCATCAAGAATACGACCAAACTAAACGGGCGATTTTCTCTTTGGCAAAGCGTAAAGGCTATTTCGACGGAAGGTTTGTCGAGTCTAAGATTGAAGTGATTCCTAGCGAAAACATCGCCGATATTCACCTGCATTTTTCAAGTGGCCCACGCTACAAGTTTGGCGCTATCAGCATTCCTGATGATGGTGTTGAACCTGCGCGTATAGAGAAAATTCCTACATTCAAACAAGGGGACGATTTTGACACGATAAAGTTGGGCGAGCTGCAGTCTGACTTGTTTGAAACTCAGTGGTTTCGCAGTGTCGTGGTACATGGTGACTTTAATCATCTTGATGACAATCTAGAAGTGCCAATTGAGATTATTGCTGAACCAAGCTCTCGTAACATTGTGCAGGTGGGTGGCGGTTATTCTACCGATCTCGGTTTAAGAGCGTCTTTGAACTGGTCAAAGCCTTGGTATAACCGAAGAGGACACAGCTTTGAAACACAGACGTATCTGTCTGAACAAGAGCAATCACTGCAGCTAGGGTATAAAATCCCCACGGAGAAAGTGACGACCGATTATTTTGGTATTCAGTTTGAATCGAAACGAATTGATCATCGAGACACCAATAGCTTTTCAAACGATCTTAAGTTTGAACGTTATTGGCAATTAGACAGCGATTGGCAAAGCACCATCTATGTCAAATACTTGCATGAACAGTACCGTCAGGCCTCTGAGGAAGACCAATCGCAATTACTGTTACCTGGCATCAGTTTTTCGCAGGTTGATCGTAAGAATGATCAATTGGAGCTCAATCACCGACACATCTATTCTGTTGAGTATTCTGACCCTAGTCTGTTCTCTGATTCAAGACTGTTGCGGTTGGAAGGAAACAGCGTGCTTTCGTGGGATATTAGCGAAAGTCAGAAGCTCCATTTCCGTTCAAACGTTGGCATTAACATAGCTAAATCGTTAACGGATGTGCCATCGTCACTGCGTTATTTTGCTGGTGGCGATGGGAACTTACGAGGCTATGGTTATGAATCGATTTCTCCAAAAGATGAAAACGGTGAATTAACAGGTGCACGCTACATGCTAACGGCAGGACTTGAGTACCAGCATCAGGTTTACCGCTCAATTTGGATGGGTGCGTTTCTCGATGTTGGTGATGCGTTTGATGATGAAGCGGATTGGAAGCGCGGCACAGGCCTTAGCCTGATTTGGAACTCACAATTGGTGCCTGTAAAACTCGATTTTGCTTACGGGTTAGATGCGCCTCAAGGTGATGAATTTCGTATTCACTTTTCTTTGGGGACTCAATTCTAATATTTGTGCGTTGTTTAAGCTCTCGCGAGGATATGATCCATCCAATGGGATTTAAGCAAATCGACAGAGCGTAATAACCTTTGTGCTCTAACAAACACAAAGGTAAACACAATGAAAAAGGTACGATTTGGTGTATTTGGTAACATGGGCCCTGAAGCGGATGCTCTGTTCCAAGATATCGTCGCTAAGAAAGAGATTGAACACGGCGCGCTTAAAGACCAAGACCACATGGCCATGATTGTGGTTAAAAATTCAGATATCCCAGACCGCTCTGAAGCCATTAACGAAGGTGGTATCGACCCTGTCCCTGAGCTGATTGAATCAGCGTGCATTTTAGAACACGCCAATGTTCAATTTGGTGTAATGACCTGCAACACCGCTCATTATTTCAGACCTGAAGTTCAAAAACATACCAATGTTTATATCGTCGATATGCTTCAAACTACGGTTGATCAAATCAAAGAGCAGAACCCTGAATCCATTGTCGGTATTTTGTGTACCAACGGTACATACAACTCGGGAATCTATGATCGTTATCTAACTGACGCCAATCTCGTATTCGTTAAGCCAGACGCTTTTGAGCAAGAACATAACGTTCATAGCGCTATCTATGGCGAAGTGACGGGCGAGATGACCGCATGCGGACAAGCAATCCGAGAAACCAACGGCATTAAAGCGGGCGAGTTTGAGCGTAATGCGGCACTTTTAGCTGTTGCGGTTCAAAGCATCGTAGAGAAGGGCGTTGATACGGTTATATTGGGATGCACGGAACTTCCTTTGGTTAGAAAGCAACTTGAAACGGCATTTCCAACAGTCACTTTTATTGATCCTATGGAAGCGGTAGCTGAGCGTGTCGTTGATATTTACCGTCTCGCTGAGCAATATGTGGAGCGTGGACATGTGGATTACAACATTAATGATGTTAATTCGATCTTCACAACGCTTGATATGGTGAACTACGTAGCCCAAAGAGCGATGACCTACCGTCTATAAGCTCAGATACGTGTATTTGAAACATGAGAAAGCCGCGAATTACGCGGCTTTTTTACATTTGGACTGGAGAAAATTAAAAATTAAGATTCGAAGCTGAACACTTAAAGCTCGAACTCGCCATTCATTTTTCGAAATAACCAATCTGGTACCTTGTTCCATGAACTGTAGTTCGGGTTCTTAGTATAGGTTTGGTCTCCTGAAGCCCAACTCGTCTCACCTGATTGTTCTCGCGATACAGCCCAGAACAAATCCTCTTTCTGACGTGTTAAGTAGTGTGTCACTTGCTTCGCAAACTCTTCACTCTCAATCAACACACCAAACTCAACGTTGAGAAAGTCTGATCTTGGGTCGAAGTTAGAAGAGCCAATATAGGTGACACGGTCGTCTAAAATTACTGTCTTGTTGTGGTAGTAGGTATCAACATGAAAGTAGTGGTCATCATTGATCGCTTGGCTTTTGTACTCGTAGATACTTATGCCTTTGTCGAGTAAATTCTCACGGTGTTTTTCGTAATACGCAGGAACAAAGCCCGAATCATTAGAAGCCGATGAATTCGTCAGTAAGGTGACTTCGGCTTGATTATCTGTAAGCGCATCTATAAAGACAAACTGGTTATCGCTTGGCACCATATAAGGCGTAGAAATCATAGCCTTAGAAGGTGTCGGCACTTTTTGCTTCATTAAGTGCTCTGTACGTTGACGAAAGTAGGGCTTGTTGTCATTGAGCTTCTCTAATGAATCAAATAAAGGCGTTACCGATGCTTTAATAAATCTTGGTTCGCTCAGGCGGTTTATCTGTTGCTCAACATCGAAAGTAATCGGTTTTTTATTCTTCTCACCTTTATTTATTGCCTTGGTAAACGCTTTGTATTGGCCTTGTTCTTTGACTTTGATTCGCTCTCGAATTGGTACGACATATTCGCTGTCCCAAAGCGCTTGGTAATTCTTGTCGAAAGACGCGATTACATCACCTCGAAACAAAACGTCCATATCAAAGAAATTGGCATTCTCGCTATAGCCAAAGTAATCATTGCCAATGTTTCTTCCACCTAAAATCATCGAGTGATGATCAACATTGAAGTACTTCTCGTGAAGTCGATTATCCAGTTGTTTTTGATGAGTTGAGAAGTTTAACGCGCGACCAATCCAGCCAGCTTTACGCGACTCAAAAGGGTTGAACAGTCGAATCTCAATATTGGGGTGTGAGTCCAATTCCGCTAACCATTTATCATTAAAAACCAGTAGGTCATCTAATGTCAGTCGTACGTGAACCTCACGATCCGCCGCTTGCTTTAGCTCGTTTAGAAGCATTAACCCAAGCGTGTCTCGCTCCCAAGAGAAGTAGGTCATATCAATTGAGTGTTGTGCTTGGCGAACGAGGTCGACACGACGAGCGAAGGCCTCTGGTGCAGAAGGAATCAGGTACACCTCAGCTTGGTGTTCGGTACTTTGCCAGTTTGCTTCAAAGTCAGGTTCAACATCGGGGTATGGTTGGGCGCAGCCAGTTATCAAGATCGACAAAAGCAACACCATCAACGCATTAATACGTGTGAAGTTCATAATGGGGTTCCGCGTGGAGTATAGAAATGACAGTGGCCATTAATTGGCCACTGTTGAGGGGGGCGCTACTGTTTTTCAGGAATCGAGTAATCGGGCATGTACTTCAATGTAAGACCCAAATCATTCAAGCCTTGAAGTCTGCCATTACGCATATCGGTGTCTTCACCAGCATTTTTAACTGAATCCCAGTCGACCTCTTGGCGTAGCGAACCATCACTTTTAATAGAAAGTACGTTGTCCAATTGTGTGCTGTACGTATAGTCGCTAAATAGACGGGTACTGAACCATAAACGCGACATGTCATTCATAAGTGCGCGATCTTTCGATGTTGGGCGAACTGATGTGCCGTCTAACTTTAATGGTTTGTTAAAAACAAACGGCAGTTCCGATGCATTACAAGCAGCTGAGATACATGCGATAGTTTTTAAAGCATCGCCAATATCTAGGTCACCATTCTCACCACTAGTGTTGTATGTCCAAACGTTAAAGCTAGGCTTATACGCAAAGTGGTACATAGACACTGGGGCGTTCATATCTTCAGAAGAAAGAATCGCTTGGTTTCGTGCAGGGGCTTGGTACAGAATGTCATTCATTAATGTCTTAAATTGGGACATGTTCTTCATTGCACCACCAAGTTCATTTTCAGACCATGGCGCGTAATCGGATAAACCTAATACACCATTGTTGAAGTCTGCATTGCCTAGACCGAAAAACAACTTAGTTACCGCTTCGTACGCCGTTGATGGCAACAAGTCGAGTAGGTCGCCCAGTTCAATTTGAGTTTGAACTTCATCTAACGAAAGCGTTGAAACTACATCGATTACTCGTTGCTGGTTGTCATCAACTTGAAGCCATACCGCTAATTCTAAATCTTTATTGCCTTCGCTAAATGATTCAAAAGTACCGTTGTCGATGTCCCCTTGTACTAACTCCAAAATCGTTGGAATCAAGAACGTGAGGGTTGGTAACATACTCATGGTGTTCGATTCTTTTTCATTGTTACCAATGACAGTTGGTACTGAAAAGTTATCTAATGCAGGTTGTGAGATCAGATGGTAGCCAGGAACCTCGCCAATAAGTTTTGATTTATACTCAACATAGGGTGCAAATGGTAACAACTTTGTCATTGGCGTATTATTGTCATGGCTTAGTAGTGGAATGTCGTTTTGTAACGTCAATACACTTTCGATAACCCAATCTAATGTCTTGTTGATCGGATCGAGTAATACTTTATCTTGAGCTTCTAAAATTAACTTGAGAGGAAGTTTCTTTTGTTGTTCTATATAGTTGTCTGCACAAACGGTAGTTTCCACCTGATCAGGCATCTCATCGACAATAGGCGCTAATATATCGTTGATGTCATCAGGAAGGATTAGCATCAATATATTTAAGGCTGATTTTATTGTATTATCACCGGTCTCAATTTGAGAGACTCCTGTCGCTTCACAAATAGAACTGCTATTTGCTTCTGCTGAATCATAGCTTTGGTATTCAAACCCATAGGTATTGCTTTGCATGATTGAGCGATTGAAATAACCATTTTCACCGGCTATTGGCTCCTTACTAGAGGTTTGTTGAAGTATGCCAACCGACATCGCACCTGAACCTTGGCCCATCAAAGTGACGTTTCCGGCATTACCACCAAACTTAGCGATATTCTCGTTAACCCACTGCATCGCACGCTTTTGGTCACCAATACCAAAGTTACCGCCTTCTTTTGAGTCTCCACCGTCAACCCATTGTTTGCCTAATAAGCCTAAACGATAGTTAAATGTCACGTAAATAAACGGGTTACCTTCGTCTGCACCTTGAGCTACGACTGTATCACCGTGAATGAGCGGATCTGCACCAGAACCGTATTCGAAGTCGCCGCCGTGAATGAATACATAAACCGGCCACTCGTCTTGCTCTGTGGTCCCTTCAGGTCGCCAGATATTCAGGTTCAAGCAATCTTCACTTTGTTCTAATTCAAGCCCTGAACCAAAGTTTGTCGATTTATTTTGCGGACATGCATACCCAAATTGAGTTGCGTCAATAACTTTAAACTCATCTGTATTATCTGATAAAGGCAGCATATTGCTGTGCTCAAAGCGCTGAGCCTCGGCATATTGAATTCCTTTGAAAGACTCAATAGAAGCCAGTTTGTCGTCTTCGGTATTCGAAGTAACCACCAATTCTTCTTTGGTTGCTTTAATCGTTACGTCACCGATTTGAGCATCAAACGGTTTAGCAGGTGCCGGGATTAACGGTTCTGGCTCGTTTGGTAATGGAACAGTAGGGGCAGTATCAGTATCGCAACCTGCTAAGGCAGCAGTAATAGTAAGAGCGATCATTGAACGGTATGCAATAGTCATAAAAAGAGTTTCCACAATAGTATTCGGCGTAGTCTGTTTCACCGCCATCTGCGTAGATAACAGAACCACAAAATTTCTTATTAAGAACAACCTGGTTTAAGGGCTAGGCTGGTAATCAAAGTTCGGTGACTAGAATCGGTAACCCAGATTCAGCGTTACAGCCGAACGAGTTTCGCCTTTGTTGTACAACATGGTCATGTTGTAGTTTTTGCCGATTTGCTTGTTAACCCCTGTTAGGAATGCCCACTGATCGATGTCGACACCAACGTCATAATCAAATTCGATGTCATCGGTTTTTACCGTTCCTTGCATACGTGAATTTAAACCTTGGTATTCAGCGCCAACGAAAAACTGAGCTCGATAATCGACTAATTGGTAACCCAACATGGGTTGAACCGTGACAATGCCATCGCCCCAATCGTCTAGCCCTTTAAGGCGAGTTTGTGAGTAAGTGCCAGTAACAGAAGCAAAGAACTCTTTGTAACCAACAGACAATGTTGTACCTACTCCACGTAAGTCATATTCGAGATGTAACGGAACATTTAAGCGTCCACGGTTACACAGAGCCGAAACTTCTCTACAAAGCAGATCACCTGCGCCATCAAATTGATCATTGAGCTTGTCTTTTAAGTATTCACCTGCTGCGCCGGTATAAGAGGCGTCCACGTTCGCATCAACGTTTACCTTTCCTACGTATCCGAATACATTCCAGAATGGCAGGATATTTACGTCACCGCGTATCGAAACACTTTCCGCTTTGACCGTCGCAACACTATCTTCCGGGTCAAATAAATCATTCAAGCGCACACCACCAATCACGTAATCTGTCATCGGAATATCCATGTCTTGATTTCGATAAGCCACTGATACGCCAAATGGAAGGGGTAAATCGATACCTTGGCGTCGTACCATATCGCCCATTAACGGGAAGATACGGTCTAGCTTCACGCTCGCTTCTAGCATTCTTGGGTCTGATACTTCTTGAAGTCTCGCTTCGTTGACCACTTGTACGCCGTTATCCTCTTCATAAAACGCGACTGGCTCGACGATGCTTGTCATCTTCATTGGCTTGTTCTTGGTTGTACCAACCACTTCAGTTGTTTTTCTCGCGATGACTAACTTGTCCGTCGGTAAAGAGTGAAACTCAATCTCTTGCTGATAGCTTTCTACCTTGTAGGTATGGTGCTTGAATGGCTTTTCATTGCTGATAAGCATTCGTTTTGGTTCACCGTCGATTAACTCAATGTCGACATTCAAAAAACGGAAATATGCGATGTCTTGAGGGAGACCATATTTTGAATAATCGAAGCTGATGATCACTTTGTTATCGTCGATTTCTTTTACGCGAACCGAAGATGAATCAAAGCTTTCTGCATAGTCACGTAAGCGATATTCTGTACGCGTGAAAGCTTCGATTTCATCGAGTAGGTTTTCGTTATCGTCCAGTTCTTCTGGGTTATATTTGATACGAAGATCGATGTTACCTTTAGTGTCGGTGTTCTTAACGAGATAGACGCTTGAGTCACGGACTTCATCACCAATTTGCAGAGTACGGTGTGCGTGTTCAACTAGGTGTTCGCCCTGTACGAGTGAACTGATTGCTAGCTTTGGTAAATCATGACTGATGCCATATTTGTCAAACAGTGCTCGACCTTTTTCCATGACTTCGTTGTAAGTCTTGGTTTCTGCTGCAGACGCAAAGGTGGGGGTGGTAAGTAATAGGGCGCTCGCTAACACAGAAAGAGTATGGGTCTTACAGGCGCTGGTGCGTATTTCAAAAAAACTCATGACGGTTTCCACGCTGAGTGGCCTCAAACCTTCGAGACTCAAACAGTCGATGTAATACTGAACGTCGTGTTCAGTTGTTATGTATTTATCCGTTAGGATTGCTAGTGTGAATGTCGCGACTAAAAATGCATTGCGTCAATCAATGAGAGGATTTTAAGAGGAGGTGGCAGATCGCGTTAATCGCGTTTGATGGACGCTATCCTCACTTAGCAATAATTAGCGTTAATCAACTGATTTATATTGATTTTCAATAGATACAAAAACGGCCTGCGAAGTAAAAATACTTGGCAGGCCGTTTTGTTATGAGGGGATTTAGTGTATCCAGTTCTAAGCGGTTACTTTTACTCTGAATAGATCAGTAAACAGCTTCGCGATCATTAAAATGATCAAAATATTCACCAACATCAACAGTGGCGTTTCTATTCTATAAACAGGAGTGAGGTTAAGCGCACCAGATGTAAGAACAACCAACAAATTGATACCCAAAATTCGATGTACCATGAGCTTAGGTGTCGCGAACACTTTCCATATCACCATAATGTTAAGGAAGTAGAACAGCCCCAGCTCCCATAGTTCTGTCATTAATGGCATCACAAAGATGTATTGCAACAGAATCACCGACCCTGTACCCAACACACCATAAAAAGCATCCTTAATAACGCTTGGTGGCATGGTCGGCACCATAGAAGAGAATACACCGGCTAACATAGGAAATATGAAACCACCTGGAACTGGAAGATAAATCCAAATGAACAGCGATGTGATAAACATCGACACGCCTTGCAGCACTTTTCGCCCATCTTCATTCAAATGTTCAACAAACGTCCGATGAGCATGATGCCAAGACACGTCTTTATGAGCGCCCATGACATTGAGTTCACCCTCAACAAGAGATTGATCTGGTGTTAATACATCGAACGTCTTCAAGTTGTGAGTAAGAACTGCCCACTGGATATCTAAGTCTGATTCGCTGTTAATTTGTTTGAGTAATGTATCTTGGATATGTGCCATTTCATCGATACGCAAGCGCCATGTTTGGATGTTCTCTTTAAGGTGGTAACTTCCGGTCAGTGGCAGATCTAAAAGTTGATACAGCTTATCAATATTCGCGGTGTTGCTTTCAAGTGCGGCAATGTCGATGTTGTCTGTTTTTTCCATCGCATCTAACAACGTTTGTTTACTGGTTTCGAAACGTTGTACAAAGTTGAGTTCAGTATTCACAGGCCACACGATGCGATACACAATAGAGAACACAACAACACCTAATAGTGTTTCTTGAAGTCTAAGTACAGCAAAGTGAAAGGTGGTTTGGCTATCAAACCCGCCCATGCAAGCAACAATCGAACACACGGCAAATCCTATTGAAAAGATATAGCCGTATTTCTCGTCGCTCGACATGAAGATACATACCCCAAGGAACAGGGTGAAAAATGTTAGAAACAAGAAGCGATCTTGAGAAAACATGGCGATAAGGAAAAAGGCATAACCGGTCCCTAACAAGGTTCCCATTAACCGGTTATGGCCTTTATTTATTGAATGGGCGAAACTCTCGTTCAATGCCATCACTGCAACGGCTATCGCCGCCCAATACGGTTTTTCCCAGCCAAACCACAACGCTAGGCAGATTGCGATAACGATAGAGAGTGCGGCTTTAATCGCTTCTTTAGTCGATGCAGTGAACATAAGAATCACCTAGCTATTTTTGATTATTTTAATCGAGGCAGTCATGCCAACACGCAGTTGTACGTCTTCAGGTATTTTGTCTAACTTCACTTTGATAGGGATGCGTTGAGCGAGACGTATCCATTGGAAGTTTGGATTCACGTTTGGCAATAAATCATTACCTGTGCTGCCGTCTTGCTTCGCGATACCAAAACCAATACTTTTGATATGGCCTTCTAGCGGAACATTGTTGTGCATCATTAAGGTCACATAAGCAGTGTCCTGAGCATCAACACCGACTAAATCAGTCTCTTTGAAATAGCCTTCAATCCAGAAGCTATCTTCATCAATTAGCGCAACCACAGGTGAATTCGCGACAACTTGAGAGCCCACACGTAGGTTCAGATTGGTGATATAGCCGTTAGTAGGCGCATATACCTTGGTGTACTCAAGGTTGAGATGTGCTTCTTCTACGTTCGCTTTTGCCAGTTCGACATTCGCGGTACTGGTTTCTACTGCGTTGTTCAAGTTGTTTAGAGTAAGCACGGGCACGGCACCGGGCGTTCTTTTCTCTAAATTCAACGCGCGTTGCTCTTCGTTTTTGGCTTTGGCGAGTAGGGCAAACGCTTGTTTTTGAGTCGCAAGTGCTTTTCTGTAGGTCGCCTTGTAAATACTCGGATCGATTTCAAAAAGAAGATCGCCCTTTTTTACCTTCGAATTGTCTTCGACATGCACTTCAATGACTTGACCCGTGACTCGAGGTGTAATCGAGACAATATAAGCGCTGACTTGTCCGTCTCTGGTCCATGGGTTACTTGAGTACGACTGGTAATAGCTATAAACCACAGTTCCCGCAGCAGCCAATAATAAAAGTGTGATGAGATAACGTTTGATCACAGTAAGTGCCTCAAAAAATGGTAATGAAATGGCCGATAGCGCCAGTAAAAATCACGATCAAGCTCAGTTCTGCTATTGCAGGAAATGCGACGTACTTATGAAGGCCAAACCTTGTCGCGATTGACCCTGTTAGCATTGTCAGTATGTAAGCCAGTGCGATAACCAATAACAGCGGTGGGAAGTAGACTTCACCCCACACAAGCTCATGTGGCATTGTGTTCATGGTTCTGTTCTCTATTTGTTTGATGAATGCAACGATAACGGAGTTCGATTTATTGTGATAATCGCTTATAGAGGGTTGGATCCATCAAAATCCAACTTTATTCGGAGGTTATGCCTACTGCATCTTTGTTTAGTGCCGTAAGTCAGTAAAACAAGGGTAGGTAGGTTGCCGTTCTGGATGTGAAAACACTTAATTGAAATTGATTTCGAAAATTATCTACTTTTGCTGGTTTAGGATAAATCTATTTAAAACAGTGATTTAAGATATAAATTACACTTCAAACACTCTCCAAACAGTTAAAGTGATGATTTGATCCATCAAATGGGATTACATATTAAAACCTTTTGTTCTTAATATTCGGTTCGAAGCAACGAGATGCTTTATTTATTTTGAATAATCCAACAAATATCATTATTAAGTTATTCGTTAGATTATTTACTCCTTATATTTAGTAACAAGAGTAAATTTGTCATGGACATTATTTCTAATCTGTTTGACATGGCACCATTTGTCGCACTATTTATTACACTCTCATTGGGTTATATGGTTGGTAAAATTACTATCGGCCGATTTGTTTTAGGCGGAGTAGCCGGAACATTATTAATGGGCGTAATTATTGGGCAATTTGGTGTTCAGATTGATCCCGGCGTAAAAAGTATTTTCTTTGCGCTCTTTATTTATGCTGTGGGTTATCAAGGCGGTGCACAATTCTTTAAAGCACTTAACTTCAGAACCATTAACATTCTGCTCTCCGCGGTTGTGATGACGGTTTCAGGCTTATTGTGTGTACTTGCCGCTGCGTGGTTATTTGACCTAGATAGAGGTACAGCTGCAGGTCTAGCGGCTGGTGGCTTAACTCAATCTGCGATTATTGGTACTGCAGGTGATGCGATTGCACGTTTAGGCGGCGTATCTGAAGAAGCCAAACACCTGATGCAAACAAACGTAGCGGTTGGTTACGCGGTAACATACATCTTTGGTTCATTAGGTCCAATCTTGATGGTGACTTGGGTATTCCCAACGTTGATGAAGTGGGACATTCGCTCAGAAGCAATTGCGTTAGAAGAGAAAAACTCTAACGGTAAACGTGATTTAGCAGACGGCGAATTTAACGCGGTCACGGCTTTAGTTACGCGTGCTTTCAAAGTGACTAACGACGACCAACTTGTTGGTAAAACATTAGCGCAATTGAACCAATCATCACTAGCTGCGTGTATTGAACTTATTGAACGCGATGGAAAAGAGCTGAGTGCAGACAAGTTCACAGCGCTTAAAGTGGGCGACCTTGTTGTGGTTACTGGCCGTAGAAACGCGGTTCATGAGCTTCAGAGCAAGGCACAAAGCAATGAAGTCGCATTACCGGAAAGCTATGAAGTTATTGAAGAAAATCGTCAACTTATCGCTGATAACCGCAAGCTAATTGGTCGTTCGCTAAGAGAAATCAAAGACAGCTCAAACGAACGCTCATTCCGCGGCGTGTATGTGACAGATTACATCCGAGAAGGTGCTTCAGTCGCTATTACTGATGACCTAATTGTTGAGAAAAACGACGTTATTCAATTAACGGGTACCGCACAAGACATCAACCGAGTTGAAAAACACATCGGTAAGCGTATGGGTTCTGCGACTATGACTGATTTCATCGTACTGGGTTTCGGTATGGTATTGGGTCTTCTTATTGGCCTAATCAGCTTCAAGATTGCAGGTATTCCAGTAACGATTGGATCTGGTGCAGGTTGTTTGATCTCTGGCTTGCTTGTTGGCTGGTTACGTAGCCGAAACCCACATGTGGCTCAATTCCCAGCGGGTGCAGCAAACTTCATTCGTGACTTTGGTTTAGCAGCGTTTGTTGGCATCGTTGGCCTAGAAGCTGGCCCTCAAGCAGTTGATACCATAAAAGAACATGGTATGTCGCTTCTGTTCTTGGGTATGGCGGTTACCATCATCCCACAGATTATTTCATTCTTTTTCTCGTACTTTGTATTGAAGATCAAGAACCCAGTAGAAGCGTTAGGTTGTGTGACTGGTGGTCGAAGTGCAAACCCAGCATTCGCAGCATTGATGGAAAAAACAGGCAATGCAACGCCAGTATTCTCTTTCACTGTGACTTACGCAGTAGCCAACGTATTACTGACGCTATGGGGACCAATTATCGTCGGGATTATTACCGTTAATGCGGGTATGTAATTAAAACCGCAAACTCATTATAGATTTAAAACAATCATCAACTTATTAACAGACCTACCCAATAAAAAAGAGTGGGCCTGAATAATCACACTTAAGTAAAACACTTTATTGAATTGCAAGTGTTTAAGATTAAATTATCAGGTAAATATTATGACTACACAAAATACTACGATCGATTTTTCAAAATTCGCTGATTTAAGCCCGTTTGAATTAAAAGATAAATTAATTGAAGTAGCACAAACAGTACCAGACCGTGCTTTATTAGACGCAGGACGTGGTAACCCAAACTTCCTAGCAACACTACCACGTAAAGCATTTATTCGTTTAGGTGAATTCGCAGTAATGGAAGCGGAGCGTACATACTCATATCTAGACGGTAGCTTTGGTGGTATTCCAGATGGTGTGGGTATTGTTGAGCGTTTTGATTCTTACGCAAACAGCAATCAACAGAACCTAGGCGTTCAGTTCATTGAAAAAGCTCTGAGCTACGCAAAAGACCGCTTAGGTATCGAGAAGCAAGTGTTCTTAAATGAGCTTGTGAATGCGTACTTAGCATGTAACTACCCAGTACCACCACGTATGCTGACGAATATCGAAAGCGTTGTAAAACAATACATTGCAGAAGAGATGTACGGCCCAATGCCAATGACGACAGATTTCGATCTGTTTGCAACGGAAGGTGGTACGGCATCAATGACGTACACGTTCCAAACCATGTTTCACAACGGTCTACTAAAGAAAGGCGATAAGGTTGCGCTAATCACACCAATCTTCACACCTTACTTAGAAATCCCTGAGCTTTCAGAATACGAACTTGAGATTGTAGAACTTCGTTTGGATGAGACAACATGGCAGTTACCTATGTCTGAAATCGAAAAACTTGAAGACAAAGACATTAAACTGCTGTGTGTGGTAAACCCAGCAAACCCAGCATCAGTGAAGTTCTCTGATGAGACTCTGAATAACCTATCAGATTTCGTCAACACACAGCGTAATGATCTGTTCATTATCACAGATGATGTATACGGCACATTCGCAGACGATTTCGTTTCTCTGTTTGCCAAACTTCCATACAACACGCTTTGTGTTTACTCATTCTCTAAGTACTTCGGTGCGACAGGCTGGCGCCTTGGCTCAATTGCGATTCAGCACAACAACGTGTTCGATGATGCAATGCGCAGCCTACCAGAATCTCGTCAACTGGAACTGGATGACCGATACAAAACGCTAGACCCAGAACCACGCGGTATTAAATTCATCGACCGTATTGTTGCAGACAGCCGCAGTGTTGCACTAAACCACACGGCAGGTCTTTCACTACCACAACAAGTTCAGATGGCACTGTTCTCATTGAACTGCCTAATGGATTCAGAGCAAAACTACAAAGAAGCGTGCAAACGCATTATTCGCGAACGTTACAAAACGTTGTACAAAAACATGGGTGTCGAAATTGAAGAAAACAAAGATCGTGTGGACTACTACACATTGCTTGAGCTCGACACTTTGGGCGGCAAATTGTACGGACCAGCTTTCGTTGAATGGTTCAAAACGAACGAGAAGGGCAAAGACTTTTTGTTCCGACTTGCACACGAAACTGGCGTTATCTTGCTTCCAGGCAAAGGCTTCGATGTAGTGCACGCTTCTGTACGTGTATCGCTAGCTAACCTGACTCACCATGAGTACGAACTGATTGGCCGCGCAACTCGCAAGGTGTTGGACGAGCACTTCGCTGAGTTCCAAGGCGCATAAGTTCTAGTCAGGCTTAGAATCGAATTCATGATTTTAAGCTCACGATGTTCAAATCACTAAGAATAAGCCTCGGCGATGTCGAGGCTATTCCGACCAAATAAGCACAGTGTTCAAGTAGCTATCTATTGGATGCAATCGTTGTGTTTATTTAGTCGCCAATTCCAAGCGAAATTCATTCAGACAAAATCAGAAGAGCGGCGTATGAAAAGTATTATTTCTATTCAATCTCACGTGGTTTATGGGCACGCAGGCAACAGCTCTGTGGTTTTTCCACTCCAAAGAATGGGACTCGATGTGTGGCCAATCCATACTGTTCAGTTCTCGAATCACACGCAATATGAGCAAGGTTGGACAGGCCAAACATTTAGTTCAGATGACATTCGAAGCTTAATTCGAGGCTTAGACAACATCTGTGCATTGAAAGACTGTGGCGCGATCCTTTCGGGTTACCAAGGGAGTGCAGACCAATGCAAAGCGGTTGCCGAAGCGGTTCATCTCATCAAAGAAAAGAACCACTATGCACTCTACATTTGTGACCCTGTACTGGGTGACCCAGATAAAGGTTGTATTGTCGATGATGGCGTGAAAGCGGCTATTGCCCAACATTTGCTGCCTATAGCTGATGTCATCGTGCCTAACCAATTTGAGTTGAGCGAATTGACCGGTACCAAAATCCACTCGCTTTACGATGCGGTTACAGCCTGTAAGAAAGCACTGGAACTTGGGCCAAAGATGGTGCTCGTGAAACATCTGCACTCATTACCCGATGATGCGTTCAGCATGATCCTCGCAACGAAAAAAGCATGCTATTTAGCCCAGCGCCCGAATATCGAATTTGATAAACAGCCAGTTGGTGTTGGCGACCTTATCTCCGGTCTATTCGCAGGGGGGTTAATGAAGAGAATGTCACCGGTGGCTGCATTCCGTCATGCAAACAACGCGGTTTATGGTGTGTTGGAGCTGACTAAGCGCTATGGCACTTGGGAACTACAAACAATCAATGCTCAGTATGAATTTGTAGAACCTACCCACGATTTCAACGTGGTCAAAATAGGCTAGAGCGATTAACT
Source organism: Vibrio sp. Scap24 (assembly GCF_013394185.1). Lineage (NCBI taxonomy): Bacteria > Pseudomonadati > Pseudomonadota > Gammaproteobacteria > Vibrionales > Vibrionaceae > Vibrio > Vibrio sp. Scap24. The sequence continues at coordinate 1,011,048 of NZ_CP041333.1, forward strand.
CCAACAGTGGTTAAGGTCATCTAAGGATGAGCGACTATTCGATGGATAGCGTCCTACAAACGAGATTACGAGTTAAGCTGGATACTAGCTATATTACGATCACAAAGAGATGGACTTCACTTTATCCCTATTTATTAACCTCTCTGTTTTTAGTTTTCTTATTTATAAACAGAGTCTCTGAATCACTTTAGAGAGCACTAAATGAGCCTAAATATGAACCGTCTAATCTCTTCGGGTCTTACCGTTGCTTTGTCATTCTTGGTAGTAGCTTGTAGTTCACCTCACACGCTAGACGTACGCGTAAACAAAGACAATTACAAAGAAGTCACTGTAGAAGATGCATCATCAGTCGCTGAGCCATTGCGTATTTGGGCTAGTGAGTCGCCAGACTTCTTATACTTACCAGCCGATCAAACCACGCCGATTACCGTGTCAGGCGACCAATTGAATATCTTGGCCTTGTCGGGAGGTGGCGCCAACGGAGCCTTTGGTGCCGGTATCTTGATAGGCCTCGAAGAATCAGGCCAGCTGAAAGATTACTCGATAATCACTGGTATCAGCGCGGGCGCTTTAATGGCACCGTTTGTGTTCATCGGAGGAGATGCGTTTTCTAAGATGAAGGACGTGATGTTGAACATAAACGATAAATCCGTACTCGGTAAAAAGAATTTTTTGAACACCGTCTTTAAAGACGCGTTTACCGATGGCGAAAACTTGTATCAGTTTATTGCTGAAGCTTTCCCAGAACCGATGATCGAGCAAATCGCAGCACAACATCGTCGCGGTAAGCGTCTGTTTATAGGTAGCACTCATTTTGATTCTGGTGAACTTGTCATTTGGAATGTAGGTGCAATTGCAAATAGCGACATGCCAGATAAGTCTGAACTCATATATAAGGTGTTGGCCGCAAGTGCGTCTATTCCTGGTGTGTTCCCACCGCAGTTCATCGATGTAGAGCATGAAGGTGAAATCTTTGAAGAACTGCACGTCGATGGCGGTTTAGCGACTCAAGTGTTCTTCAATCCCTCTAACTTCGACTATCAACAGATCTCAGATGCACTTGGGTTAGATACATCACCACAGCTCGATGTTATTCGAAATGGGGCGCTGAAAGCCCCGTATCACTCGTTGAGAGATAAGGGACTCGATTTGGTAGCAAAGAGCGTCTCAAGCCTGACGCTTGCACAAACGCGTGGTGACTTATATCGAATGAAATACATCAGTGAAATCAACCACATTGATATGCAATTTACTTACATCGAGTACGACTTTGGTTACGCCAAACGAACCAAAGACATGTTTGATGAACATTACTTATTAACCATATATGAATATGGTTATCACAAAGCAACTCAGGGGAAACCTTGGGTAACCGAATTACCTTGATTAGGGATATTAAAAAATGAAAAGAACAGCATTAACGCTACTTATCTTAGCAACGTCTAGCGCTGCAATGGCACAAAACGCAACCTCAATGGACCAGCAAAAAGTCGATAACGACATGCTACAACTGGCCGACGTTCAGCAAGAAGCGGCGTTGATCATGGTCGAAGAGAATTCAGACTACGTGGCGATTGATTATATTGGAAAGTGGGTTGAGGTGAACAATTACGTCACACATAACGAAGCCAAGCAACGTCAACTTCAAAAGAGCACCAAGAAATACATTTACTCGCAAACGGGTGAAACTCTAGAGTCGATTGAGCAACGTATTGCTGAACACATTCAAGCGGATCAGCCTAGATACTTCAGTGTCGATGTTTACCGTAATTACCACGGTGACTCAGGCGATTTCAATTACCTAGCTCGTGTTATCGAATACATTTAAGTTATTCGTTACGCATTAATGATAGAACCTACTGACTTAAGTAGGTTTTTTTGTTTCAAAAAGACGAATTCATTTCACTATTATTATTCTAACAAAGTAGATATTTCGTCAACCTGTGATAATTTAAATACATAACGACTAAAAGTAAGCACAACAAAATGAATTTCAGCATTGAACAACTTCTCGCGTTCGTTACCGTTTATGACCAGCTCTCTTTCAGTAAAGCTGCTGTTAAGCTCAACAAGCACAGAACGACAATCGGGCAGGTAATTACAAACCTCGAAGACCAGCTCGCGGTAAACCTTTTTGAAAGAGTCGGTCGCTCGGTAGAACCCACAGAAGACGGGCATCTTCTTTATCACTATGCCAAGCAAACCATTGAGCAAGCACGTACATTTGACAAAGTTGCGTTGAGCCTCTCTTATGGGGGATTAGAAAACATCACAATCGCTTATTCGAGCGTGATTCCTCAGCGTGTTTTGGTTGATATTCGAAAGCAGCTCAAACGTGATTTCCCAATGATGCGAGTTAACTTTCTGGTTCGTAATAAGAAAGCGATCAAGCAAGGAATACAGGACGGTGAGTATCACTTTGGTTTGGTGAATGTTCACGATAGCCGTGCGATGCACAGTTTAGACGCCACTTTTTTAGGTCATATTGAATTCTATCCGTTCGTACAAAAGGGCGGTGAATTTACCAATTTAGACAAAGAAGACGTACTGGTTGCTTTAAGAAACTCGAAACAGTTTGTACTGAGATCTCTGATTGAAGAAGGGATGTCGGAAAAAATCGTTGTAAGTTCAGACCACGAAGAGATCGATCAACTTGCGTTGGTGATCAAAATGGTGGAAGAAGGCTTGGGTTGGGCACTTTTACCTAAATCATTTTTCTCTGACCCAGAGTTTTCTCAACACGAAATTGAACCTATTCAAACAGCAGAGTTATTTGAAGGGTTCAAATTTGGTTTTGCACTGTGGTGTCCTCATTCGAAACAGGTCAGTGATATCAAGGGCTCTTTGACTTCAGTGATTTCAGAATACCGAGAGCGATTAATCAGTAACTACCGACCATAACTTATGTTTATTTGAATGGTTTATTTCAATGGTTAATATGTAGTAATTCTTAACCGTTACTTATACAGTTGTTTCCCCAAAAGGCTCACTTAGAGCCTTTTTTTGTATCCGCATTCTGAGCTTCATCTCGTTAGGAAAGGTCATGTTTTGATGGGTTTGACCCTCTATATGAGAGTAGGGCAATACCACCGTTTGGCCTATTCTAGTCCTGTCGATTAAGGACCCCCTTTATTGGCAATAAGTGTTTAATTTCTATGTTTACTGCAAGGACGCAGACTTTCGGCCGGGTTTCATTACCCGGCCTTTTTTATGAGGCCAATCTTATGACTCGCTGCGGCGGCTTTGTTCTTCTTTCTTGCTCTCTTTTAACAACACCTTCTTTAGCATCGTTTTATGATCCTGTTGATGGTCAATTTGATATGGGGCATCACCTAGCAGAAAATGCCCATGGTTTTTTGCCTATTCCGATTTTGATTACCGAACCAGCGGTAGGTTACGGTGGCGGGGTAGCTGGCCTGTTCTTGCACGAGACAGATGAAGAGAAGCGACAACGAAAGCAGGCAGCGCTATCTGCTATTGATGGTGGTGCGCAGCTTGTTCCTTCTGCCATGTCAGTGGTTGGCGCAGTTGGTACAGAAAACGAGACTTGGTTTGTTTTTGGTGGTCACAGACGTTCATGGATGAATGACTCTATCCGTTATACAGGTGGTGGTGGCTTTGGTGTTGCGAACTTGGATTTGTATACATCCATCAATTGGGCGCCGATTGACCATGACATTAGAATAGGTACATCGACTTCCGTTGCGGTACTGTCTCAAAAGGTACAGTTTAGAATCGGCAATACGCCTTGGATGTTAGGTATTAAACAATTACTAGCAAAGTCTGAGATTGAATTTGAGAATACACTTTTAGATAAACTCTTAGGCAATGAATCGGTCACATCAGGCTTAGGACTAGAAGCCGAATATGACACGCGAGATAACTTATTTTATCCAACGAAGGGCTATAAGTTGTCCGCGGATTACATGATTTTCGACGATGCGATTGGTAGTGACTACAATTACCGTAATTTGAATATTGATGGGGAAGCCTATATCCCAATTACCAATAAATGGACATTAGGCTTGGCCGCAAACTATCAAAATTTCGAACAGCAAGATCTGTTTGTATCGCCCACAGCAAAACCGTATGTGTCTTTGCGCGGTGTGTCTTCTTACCGTTATCAAGGTGATGAGATTGAAACAATCCAAGGTCAATTGACGTATAGCATCAACCATCGTTGGAAGGTTTCAGGATTCTACGGTTCAGGAACTGCAAAACAAGATAGCAGCATAAGTCACGATAATACCGTGAATGCAGGAGGTGTCGGTTTCCGATACCAAATCGCAAGACGTTACGGTTTACACCTTGGAATGGACTACGCGCAAAGCCATGAAGAACGCGCTATCTACTTTAATATCGGTAGTGGCTTTTAGAACAACCCAAAACTTGAATTTTTCCCAAGAAAAAGGCGCTAGTCAGCGCCTTTTTAATTTCTTATCACTTGCTACAGTAAGATTACTTCTTACGGCAGAACTCAGCGATTACGTACATTGATTGACCGCCGTTTGTTTTACCAGAAACAAGCTTAGGATCGTCACCAACGCTGATACCACGGATAACAGTACCTTGCTTAATCACTTGGTTAGTACCTTTGATTGGCAGGTCTTTGATTACTGTTACGTCGTCACCTTTCTTAAGTTCAACGCCGTTCACGTCAAGAGGTTTGTCATCAGCAGACATACCGATTTGTGCCCAAACTGACGTTTCTTCTTCAAGGTACATCATGTCTAGCGCGTCTTGAGCCCAGCTTTCAGTGTTCAGACGAGTAAGTTGACGCCATGCAGTTACTTGAACTGGCGCTTCTTGACTCCACATGCTGTCAGTTAGACAACGCCAGTGGTTGATATCTTTAGGATCGTCAATCTCACCAAGACATTTGTCACATACCATGATGCCGTGATCCACTGTTACGTGGCTGTGTGGCGGCACTGCGTATGCAGTAAGAGAAGAATCAGAACCACATAGTTCACATTTAGATTGGCAGCGTTCTAGCATAGTAGCTTCAGAAGACATAATGGACTCACATTTATTAGGTATTAAATTTACGGGGCTATTATCCACTTTATTTACAATAAAGAAAGAGGTCGTACGGTATTCTGTCTTGATTAATTTTAGCTGAGATCAACCATTTGTGTTTTAAAGTTTTATGCAAACGGTTAACTAGGGAAGGTTGGGCAGTCATAGAAATAAAAATGCCAGCGGTTAGGCTGGCATTTGGTTTAATTGGAAGCTACTTAAGCTTTAGTTACTCTAATAGTGCACTCGGCGCTGCTGCACCAAGGCTATCCGACTTTAAGAAATCGGTTACTTGGGCTCTCATTGATAGAGTATGAGAGGCATCAGAAAGGTCTGCTTTTGGCCCAATAATCGTAGAGTGCTTAGCCGTTTCGTTATACTGAACAAACACGCGGTTTCCAGTTGAAGGGCTAGCTTTTGTAGAGTCATCCAACGCTAAAGTTGCATCTAATCCTTCTGAACCAACAAATGAAGCCGTGTAAGATAATGGATTATCGTCATCATCATTACCATTGTTTGGTACAGTTTCATCATTTTGTGACTGGATCAACAACGTTGGATAGCTTGAGCTAAATGATGACAAATCTTCAGTATTGGACAGTGAATGTGGATCGACCGTGTCAATAAGGGTTTGAGCGGCGACTTTAAATGCAACTAGTTCAGTTTCAATTGCTGCAGCGCTAGTTGGACTTCCAGTAGCAAAAGCGGTGTAACAGTCACCATCTTCAATGTTGTTGGTCGCACAAGCTGTAGCGACTGAATCCTTGTAAGCCGTATTCAGCTGCTTAGCTAAATTATGTTTAATTTCAGGACCAAACGTTTCAGAAGCAAACAATAATTCAGCTATGTGACCACCTGAATTAGCATATACCGCCGAGCTAAATTTATGTGTGCCAGCAATTTCTGATGTAGCTACTGAAGTAAATCCAGTAATACCGCCCAGTGAGTGGCCCATAAACTTCACGGTTGTGTCTTTTACATCAACTCCTGCCAATGGTGTGCCGGAAAAATCATTCCCCACTTTTTCAAGAGCCATACGAAGACCTATTACATCAAGCGCACTTTGACGGATATTGTCACGGGCAACAGGCAAAGCACTTAGATTCAAGTAGTACAGAGCATTATCGTTAGTTGATATAGCACCGCCAGCAAGTGATCGAGAGCCATGAATAGGGTGATCAATTGCTATTACTGCAAGACCCTCGGCTGTTAAATTAGCAGCAAACGCATACGCATTCTCTTTTACAGTGGTTATACCGTGCTGATAAATAACTACACCTGAAGGAGTCCCTGTTGTTGGTGTGAATAAAAGTACATCAACAGCCTCGAGTGATTTAACTTGTGGTATTGGCGAATACTGAGTGACAATGCGTTCACTATCTAGGGCTGTCCCACTAGAATCTTTTGTGAGTGTTTTCCCCATTAGAGTCGTGACATCAGTTGCGCTCAGGTTTGCTGGATCTAAGCCTAATGCTACTAGTTCAGCACCAACGTGAGAACTTGTAGAACTGTCAGTTAATGCGCTTTTGATAACCGCTAGACTGTCCAATGCTGATACGAATGGCGTCACTGAAAACTTAGTTGGATCAGTTTCTAAGAAGTATGGAAGCTGAATGGTGCCTTTAGTTACATTTACAGTTGTTGTGCTAATTCCGCCGTTAGTGTAGAGGAGTTTTATTCCACCAATTAAGGTCGCGGTTTCTGTAGCATCATCATTTCCGAGATATTTTTTGAAGTTGGCATCACCAGCGATTGCAGCGTCAAATAGTGCTGTTGATGACGTATCTAGGTTAAGATCATAAGCATTAGTTAAATCAACATTATTTGGGTTTGCGCTACCATTCCAGTAGGTCGCAAGTGGTGCTCCAGCATCTATCATTCCGCCAATCAACGTTGCTGTAGAGGCAAGAACATCACCCACGGAAGTTGTAGTAAACCAAGCTGAATACACAATCTTTTCCGCATCGACGCCAACAGCCGCAGCTATAGCTTCTTGACCTTTAATTAAAGTTTGCGCACTGGCTAAGTCACCTGTTGAATAAGTCTTAGTGCCTGTTTTGAGAGCCGCATAGCTTTGCGATGTACCTACTGGGTTACCATTTACATCAGTAACGTCGTCAGTAATTACAAGCAAATATTCAGACTTCTCATCAAAGGGAGTATTAGGTGTTATTGCTAGGTTTGAGCCAACTTTGATAACTCTGTATTCAGAGCTAGCAACAGGTGTTGGTACTTGCGCAGCTGTGGATGTGTCTGTTAACTTTTTAGAAAGCTTCAACAATGTCACTCCAGAAGTAATAACTGAAGGGGTGTCGCCAAAACCATCGCCTTCAAACTCGATGTAAATGGGCATGCTGGTCGAAAAGCCATCGGCATAGTTGAGTGCTGCTTTTGGGTTAGAAATGCTATCGTCTCCACCTGTTGGGATCGCTAGCGTGCCATCTGTAGAGTCAAATAATAGGTTATTGCTTAAAGGAACTGATGCATTACTGCCTTGCAAGAGCATTTTTTGAGTTGTCGCTCTTGCCAGAGACGTTTCTAGATAAGCTTCAAGTTGTTGGTTACTTGTACCCGAACTTTCAGTGTTGTCACCACAACCTGCTAGTAGGATCGCTGAACATAGTAGAGAGATCTTAAAGTTACGTTTCATGATACGATCCTGATTTAGTTAAAGGTGTAGTTAAGCTGAAGTGAAGAAAGATAAGCGGTGCCTTCTGCTTCGAAAGTCCTCTCTTGCTGGGCGCCATTTGTCTCAGTGAACTCACCGTCATCACTTACTACAAGTGCAAATCCGGCATCAACAGTCATATTTTCGCTCCAAACATAAGTGAAACCTGCGCTGTACCACATGCGATCACTATCAGGAATACTCAAAGTTGCTTCACCAGCTTGTTCGTCATAAGCGTAACCCGCTCTTAATGTCCACTTACTGTTTAGTTGGTACGTTGCACCCAGTGAATATCGATTGTTGTCTTCATATTTTTCCGGTTTGTAGAAGCACTGGCCAGCTACACCGTTGTCAGTACAATCTGGACTTGTTGCTTTTAATTCTTTGAAAGTGCTCCAATCGGTTTGTTGCCAACCGTAGTGAATTGCCCATTGTTCGTTAAGTTGGTGAAAGGCTGAAAGCTCTAGAATAGAAGGAAGCTCGATTTGAAGACGACCATCAACCTTGGGAGATGTTGCTCTACCTGAGTCGTAGCTGGTAAATTCTCCGTCATCGAAATCAAGATCAACAGAAGAGCGATAACCGATACTAAAGCGGTTATTTTCGTTCAGCTCATACATCGCCCCAACGTTCCAACCATACGCAAATGTCTCGCCAGTCATACCGATAAGTTTGTCAGACGGATTCCCACCAACCAAACCTGCGAGCTCACCTTTGTGGCGAGTAAGTTCAGCTTCCGCATACACAAGGTTTAAACCTGCACCAACACTAAATGATTCATTCACGCGATATGCAATATTTGGATTGAGATTGACAGACAAGAGCGACGTATCACCAGCCATATCACCAGCCGAGATGTCATCAGGGTAATCCGTAGCAACACCATAATTGGTGAACATACCGATACCCCAAGCCCATTTTTCGTTAATTGGGCTGATGTAATATGCGGCTGGCACTACTTGCAATGGAGCAACATCTTTAGAATGCTCGTTAGCATCAACGTCGTAAACGTTAACTTCGGGATCAACGATAGAAACCGCGCCTGAAAACTGTGCTGTATCAAATAGGGTCATTGCGGCGGGGTTTCTCGCTAGTACACTCGCGTTATCAGCTACTGCACCTTCACCTGAAAAGGCACGACCAAGACCTGAGGCAGAATGCTCAGCAACTTGGAAACCAGCCGCAAGTGAGTTACATGCAAATAGTACTGAAAGTGAAACGAGAGAGCGTTGTATTGTTTTCATCCTTGACCCTCCTAGGGCATCGAATTTCGTTATTATGGTTTGAAAACACACTGAGCATTTTTGGTGTTGAAGCTCTAATGTAAATGGCATGTTAAATTCATGTTTTATATAAAGTCAAAGAAAGAGTTGTTATTTTGTGAGGTTATGTTTTAAAGGGGCGGCACTTTAACATCAATAATATAAATATAATCAATGATTTATTCGTGGTTGGAGGTGTGACCAGATTGTTTATGCATCGTTGCGGTATAAATAGTGTTCAATAGCTCAATATGTAACAACTTTGTTTCTGTTTACCGCCATTCGCTAAATCGGCATAATATCGACTCATTTTGATAGTCATTAAATTGGAATTTTTAGTTTGGAATTACTCGCGATAGAGTTTCTTGGTAAACCGCTTCGTTTAGAAGGATCAATGGCAGGGTGGCAGCAGCTGTTTTGGGACAACACGTTAGTGTCTCAGCTGGATGCGACTTCAGAAGGCGACGATGTGAGAACACACACATTTACGCTTCGTTCTGGTGAAGAAACGTTGCAGTGTCACGTTGAATCTTCAGTTCAATGGCAACCCTTTGAGATGACCTATAAAGCGTCGGTTAATGGGCAAACCATTACCGAAGGAAATCGCAGCACCAAAGATATCGAACAGCAAACACCGGTTGTGGCACCTAAGCCTGAAAAACGTTTTAGTTTGATTGGTTTGGTGTCACTCGGAATGAAAGCGCTGAAGAGTGCTAAGTTGATTAAAGTTGTGCTTGCTTCTGCCAGTTTAGCGGCATATTCATGGCTGTTTTCTATTCAGTTCGCACTGGCATTGATCGCTTGCCTTATGTTCCATGAGTACGGTCATATCAGAGCAATGAAGTACTTTGGGATGAAGACAAAAGGGATCTACTTAATCCCGTTCCTTGGCGGATTAGCGCTTTCAGACGAAAAGATTAATACTCGATGGCAAGATGTGGTTATCTCGATCATGGGACCACTGTTTGGCTTGATATTGTCGTTGATATTTACGGTTTTGTACTGGGCAACTGGCGAGATGTTCTTCGCTGGTCTGGCCGTGTTTAACGCCTTGTTAAATCTATTCAATTTGCTTCCGATTTTGCCACTCGATGGTGGCCACGTGTTGAAAAGTATCAGCTTTTCGATGAACAGCGTGTTAGGCATTGTACTGTGTGTCGCAGCAGCCGTTTCAGGTGTCGTGTTGAGTTACCAATTGAACTTAACCCTGTTTGGTTTCTTATTAATCATGGGTAGTGTCGAGATTCTGTTCGAATGGAGAGGCCGTCACTATAGCCATTTGTTGCCATTAGACAGATACGGCCAAATCGTATCGTTCCTTTGGTATGTTGGCTTAGTAACAGGATTGATTGGTGTTATATGGTACTTCGCTTCAACTGGCGACCAATTACTGAGCCTACCGTTACAGATTCTAGGCACTTAACGCATATCTATAACTGAGTGACTGGTTCATAAAGCGCAGGGTCACCCAATACAAACAAAACGAAAAACGCCCTAACCATTTGGATAGGGCGTTTTAATATCTGCGGTTCTAACTTGTACGTTCGTCAAATCAAACTTTGCAATTTGGTTTAGTAACGTTCGATTGAGGCAGTGTCGAGATCTTAGTTTGTAGATCTTTAATTCGGGTACTGTGGGAAGGGTGCGTCGAAAGCAATTCTGGTGGTTGACTGCCGCCTGATGCTTTTGCCATGTTCTTCCATAAGTCAACACTCTGGTTTGGATCGAACCCAGCTTTCGCCATGTACTCTAGGCCTACAATATCAGCTTCAGATTCTTGAGTTCGACCATAAGGCAGAATGACTCCATATTGAACACCCAAGCCTAATGCAGCCATAGTCATGCCTTGATACTGTTTGTATTCTGATGAACCTAGAGCGACACTGGTGATCGATAAACCTGTATTGGCGAGTTGTGATTGTGATAGGCGTTCGTTACTGTGGTCAGCAAGAACGTGCGCTACTTCATGTCCGATAACCGTTGCCAGTTGGTCTTGGTTTACCGCGACATTGAGTAAACCTGTGTAGACGCCAATTTTTCCGCCTGGCAGAGCGAACGCGTTCACTTGGTCGCTATCAAAAACCACCACTTCCCATTCACTAAAGCCTTGCTTAGGAATGTGTTGAGTAATACTGTTCGCTACGCACTGAACATAAGCGTTGGTTTTTGCATCTTTACTGATGGGTTGCTCTTTCTTCATTTGTTCGAAAGACTGTGCCCCAAGCTGAGACATATCTTGATCAGAAAACAACAGCAGTTGGTTTCTTCCTGTCGGAGAAGCGCTACACGCGGTTAGGCCTGCAAGAGTGAGAAGCGAGGCAAACTTCGTCCATGACGTCATACAATATCCTCTGTGTATTCGGTTTTTATGCATGTTAACATCAACTTGCGTAATAACTAAGGGCTGTAAGATAACTAACAGCCAGTAATATAGAAAAAGCTATGCACGCGATAACAAGATCAATAATTAAGGACCCCACATGAGTATTTGGAAAAAGCCCGTTGACCTAGACACCTTCAACGCGACCTCAAAAAATACCTTAATTGAGCACCTCAACATTGTTTACACCGAGGTTAACGATAATTCCTTGGTGGCAACCATGCCAGTTTGTCATTTCACGCACCAACCACTGGGCATGCTTCACGGCGGTGCATCCGTGGTTTTAGCAGAAACACTTGGCTCACTCGCTGCAAACTTCTGCGTACCCGATGGTTACTATTGCGTAGGGCTAGACATTAACGCTAATCACGTTCGTTCTATGCGTGAAGGGCACGTTATTGGCACCGCTGAGCCTATTCATCTTGGCGTATCTACTCAAGTATGGCAGATAAACATCACTGATGAGCGTCAACGCTTGGTTTGTACAAGCCGTTTGACCATTGCAGTGAAGAAGCACAAACGTTAGTTCAGTAATTAAGGTGGGGCGCAGTATTCATCCTAGCCAAACCTGCTTAAACCTCATTTACACACTGTTTATTTTAGTTAGAGAAATCCATGGTCATAACGTTTAAAAGTGGAAAAGTCATCGCAACCCCTCATGAGTTGGTTGTTCGTTTGGAAGGTGAACATAGAGTCACATTACAAGCTCAAGTAGATGCAATTCAGCTGATCGGAAAAGGGGCAAACGTCATTTCTGCAAATGGCTCCGAGTGCAAATGGTCGATTAAATTAGACAACGAACAACAGCTTCGTGACATCGCTAATGAAATCGGCTGCGATGTGATGTAATTGGCGGTTATCACAGCGTTTATTTAAGCTTTAAACTCTCGGTTAGAGGTATTAAATCGCCCCGCATTCGTAATCCCTTCGTAAAATAGTATTAAGTTCGATTGATTTTGACTCATAAAATAGGGAAACTAAATTCAATATCCTTTGAATAAGTTTTCCTCTTTATGAGTAGCCCAAGACTTCGCGTTCAATTTGAAACCCTGTTTGAATACTTCGATGGCAAAGATTCTGATGTTCAGCTTGATGACATAACAGATGTGCTCTGTTGTACACGTCGTAATGCCAGAATGGTACTGAATAAGCTCGAAGAAGAAGGCTGGGTAGAGTGGTTACCTGCAGCGGGACGCGGTAAGTTATCTCAACTTATCTTTAAGCAGAATCGTTGCGATGTTAGTGAAAACCTAGCACGCCGCTACTTAGAAGAAGGTAAAATTGGTCAAGCCCTGTCAGTACTTGACCAAAATGCCGCCAAACTTACTCAAGTTATTCAAAACTACTTGGGCGTGCAGTATCAAGAGGGTGAACAGGTTATTCGTTTACCTTACTACCGTCCGCTCTCCATGCTTAATCCAACCAAATCGATGCGACGTTCTGAGCAACACATCGCTTGTCAGGTATTCAGTGGGTTAACTCGCTTAGATGAGAACGATCAGCTGCAGCCTGATCTCGCGCATTCATGGCAAAAGATAAACGATCACCAATGGCGATTTTTCTTAAGGCCGGGTGTCCGTTTCCATAATGGTGAACCGTTGTTAACGAGCCACGTTGTGGATACGCTGCTTTTACTCGAACCGCTTAACATGTTCTCGCATATTAAAGACGTATCTTCACCGGCAAATTGTGTGGTCGATGTCTTTTTAACGCGTCCAGATAAATACTTCCCACTCGCGTTAACTGAATCCGTCGCAAAAGTGACTCTGCCGATGATTTTACGTGGTGAAGATTACGATATTCGCCCAATTGGTACAGGCCCTTATCGCATTGAAAAAAATGACGAAAAGCAACTCGTGTTAACCGCTTTCAATGGATACTTTGGTTTTAGACCGTTGATCGATCGTGTTGAAGTTTGGGTGGTTGATGAAGCCTATTCGTCGATGGTTTACCCAAGCCTTTCTAAGCCAATAATGGCAGACCGTGGAGATAGTGATGATGAGGTCGAACTTGATCCGGGCTGTACATATTTACTATTGAATAGAAAAAAGGGCATCGCACAAGATCCAGATTGGGCTGAGTTTCTATCGAATGCGTTAAATGCGTCTGATTTGTTTGTACATATCCCTAAAGAGACCGTTATCGACTTGGGTGTACTGCATGCTTACGGAATCAAACCCGGTTGGTATGACATCAAGTTAAAGGTGCCAGTTTGTCCACCAGCAAGTGTTAAACCAAGTATCAAATTGGCGTATCAATGCCAACATCCGATGTTCCCAACCCTTGCAAAAGCGATCGTCACTGTGTTGAAGCAGTACAATGTCGATGTTGAGCTATTCGGTTACGAAACCGATCCACCACACGCTGATGATGTCGATATTTGGATTAACCCAATGGGGATTGCCAACAATAGAGACGATGCACTGGCCGGATGGTTGATGGATTACAGCTTTTTGGATGAATCGAGCCCGGCAGAGGACTTCGATCAATGGTGTCACATGATTGATCGTTGGCGCTCGGGTGAGTTCGAGCAATTCCCAGCAAGGCAGCTTGGCAAGCAATTGGTACAAAGCAACCAATTGATTCCAATGTTCCACTGCTGGCTAGGCGTAAACAAAGACCAATGCGGTACGTTGCAAAACGCTAAATGTAATGCACTCGGATGGTTCGACTTTAGTCAAGTTTGGGTAAAACCAGAAGTTGATTGAAACCAAAGGTAACTCGATTAGGACAACACAATGCAAACCGTGATTATCACATTCATTACGCTGGTGGCATTTGCTGCCAATTCAGTATTGTGTCGTTGGGCTTTAATGGATCAAACGATTGATCCTTTGAGCTTTTCGGTCGTGCGCATCTTATCGGGTGCACTCACACTTTTGATTTTATTGACCTTATCTTCAAACGCTAAACGTAAACAAGACAAAGTGGAAGGTAACGCTTCTATGTATACCAAGATTCGCTCTGAGCTCGATTTAACCGCGATATTAGCTCTACTGGTTTACATGTTCGGCTTCTCGTTTGCTTACCTAACATTAGGTGCAGGGCTTGGGGCTCTGGTACTGTTTGTCGCTGTTCAATTCACAATGATTGCTGCACACCTATTCGCTGGCAACAGAATGTCGTCGATTGAATGGGGTGGCTGTTTATTGTCTGTTGCAGGGCTTGTTTATTTGCTCATGCCGACGGGCGCAACAAGCTCACCAAATCTAATCTCCATCATATTAATGGCATTGGCTGGAGTTGGGTGGGGCGTTTACACGCTGGCAGGCAAGAAATCGACAAACGCACTTCAATCGACCACAGCCAATTTTGGTTTTGGTTCGTTATTCATTCTTGTATTGTTGAGTCTTCTAGCCTTCATTCCGAGCGTCACGGAACAAATATCCATAACCGAACAAGGTTTGATCTACGCAGTATTATCGGGAGCCGTGGCCTCTGGTGTGGGTTATAGCTTGTGGTATTACGTTGTGAAGAAACTCAATACCGTGGTGGCATCTATCGCGCAACTCTCTGTTCCAGTTATCGCGACACTTGGTGGTGTGTTGTTGTTATCCGAGCCTGTCACCATGCAATTTGTTATCTCTTCGACTGTCATTTTACTGGGGATAAGCTTGGTTCTTGTCGCCCCTAAACTTAAGAAATAAAGAGTTCAATCATTAACTTTTATGGCTAAACCAAACAAGAAACAACCGACCAAGACGGTTCAAATTTTCTGTGCGAAATGCAAGACACAACTTTTCAAGTATCGGAAAGGTGGTAAGGGTGCTCTCGTAAAGTGTTTTAAAGAACGTATTGTTGAAGATTTCACGACAGAGCCCTGCATTTGCCCTGAATGCGGTATAGAGTTCGCACGTGATACCTTAGTTCGAGGCACGCCAGCCTACAAGTTTGTTGGCGGTAAAGTAACGATGAAATGAAAATGCCACAGCACAAGTTGTGTGTGGCATTTCAGAGCTGTTATTGAAGTTAAGAACTGAGCTTGATGTTAAGAATCAGAAGCGAGTATCAATGAACTTTAACTCGCCCTTGAAGCTTGAGAAGTAACAACGAGACTATCGCTCCTGTTGTATCGCAAAGCATGTCTTTCTGTGCATCCCAAATATCACCTTGTGAGCCCAAGAACGCGATACCTTCATCACCACCTGCAATCTCCGCATACCACCACTCAATAATCTCATAACCTGCAGCAACACTCATGATGGTAAACAGAGCAAAGAAACACGCCAACACCGGTTGAGCCAATTTCTTACGAATCAAATATTCAGCGAGCGGGTAAGCATAAAGACCAATAGAAAAGTGCGCCACGCGGTCAAAGTTATTGCGTTCAGACCCAATCAGGTTATTAAACCAATCAAAGGGCACTTCAGCGAAGGTGTACTTAGCGCCAATCGTATGCAGAACTAACCAGATGAACATCAATACGTAAGCCGTCTTTGAAAAGGTAAGCTTGGTAGAGAGCCACCATATCCCGACAAGAATACCGAGCGCAGGAATGATCTCAGCAATCCAAACTGCGCGTGAAGAGGGTGCAAACGCTGAAAAAAGAAAGATAACAAGATAGACAGTAGTTAATGAGAGTAGAGGTCTATTTTGAGCAAGTGGCGTAATTGTCATCATCAGATCCTATATAAGTTTCATCCATAGTTACACAATAATGAACACTGTTCAATTGTAGTTTTATCACCAAATTTGTTGAAAAGTAGCGTTATCGCCCAGTATCTAGACAAACGGTTGCGAGAGTTTCACAAAAGTTTGATTTACAACAAAGCGAACCATAAAATCCCTCTATCACTACATAACAAGAAAGAAAGTCATGAAACTGGAAACTGTCGATTATCTTGCTGACGACGCAGCAGAACAATTTGTTCGCTCTCTACGTGAAACTGGATTTGGCGTACTAAAAAACCACCCAATCCCGAAAGAGCTTGTTGAGTCAATTTACGAAAACTGGTACCAATTCTTCATTTCTGAAGAGAAAGAGAACTTCCACTTTAATGTTGAAACACAAGATGGATATTTTCCACCTTCAGTGTCGGAAGTTGCAAAGGGCCACACTGTAAAAGATATTAAAGAGTACTTTCACGTATACCCTTGGGGTCAGATTCCTGAACAGCTGAAAGAACAGATTCTAGATTACTACCAACGCGCTAATGCTTTTGCTCAAGAACTATTAGGTTGGGTTGAAGCGCACGCGCCTCAAGAAGTACAAGAGAAGTTCTCAATTGCACTTTCTGAAATGATTAATGGCAGCGAGCAAACTCTGCTTCGCGTACTTCACTACCCACCAATGCAGGGTGATGAAGAGCCGGGCGCAATCCGTGCTGCTGCACACGAAGACATCAACCTTTTAACGGTTCTTCCTGCTGCAAACGAACCAGGTCTTCAGGTAAAAGCTCAGAATGATGAGTGGTTAGATGTACCGTGTGATTTCGGTAACATGATCATCAACATTGGTGACATGCTACAAGAAGCGTCTGGTGGTTACTTCCCATCAACGACTCACCGTGTAATCAATCCATCAGGTGCTCGCCAAGAGAAATCTCGTATTTCTTTACCTCTGTTCTTGCACCCGAAACCAGAAGTGGTTCTGTCTGAGAAGTACACAGCAAATGAATACCTAATGGAACGTCTAAGAGAACTTGGCGTTATCTAATTAGTCAGATTTCATACTCTAAAGGCCAGCATTATGCTGGCCTTTTTGTTTGATAAGAGCATAACTGATTGAAATTTATTTAGTTTGAAACTCGACAAACAGCACCAGATCGCTTTCAATTAATAAGATACACAAATGCATATGCCAATGGACTCAGTTAATCATGTTAGACAACACCGAATCATCGAGTCACCAAGATATTAGTCCTCAGTTTCAGGCTCATATGGAAAATCCGTTGCTTTGGCCGATCATGGAAGTGCTCAAACAACAGCCGAGTGGATGGAAAGTGCATACTTTGGCTGCGCACCTCAACGAACTTGGTTTAGTTCCTGTATTAGATACCGTGCCTGAAAAAGAACTGTTTAAGAAAAACTTCTTGATCATGAATGCGCTCTATCAACTACAAGAAACCTTGTATCCAGACAGCTGGCTTCAGGTCCAAGCCATGGACATTGAATTGATGAACGGGCGTTATCATGGCAGCACCCATACAATCGATCTTGAAGACCCACTGCGTGATTACTATATCAATTGGCTCAACTATGAAGCTGATGAAGGTGAAGTAAAGCGGCTGTTGAATGAGTTTTGGACGCGCTATAAGAAGTTTGTCGGCGGCAGTGAAACGGATATGGACCGAACCCATGCACTCAATTTATTCGAGTTACCGGTGGACGCGACTCAACACGATATTCGGAAGCGATGGAGACGCCTTGCGCTGCGTTGGCATCCCGATAGAGATGAAGGCAACACTGCTAAGTTTCAAACGCTATGCGAAGCGTGGAATGTATTGCGTGACTAAAAAGTTCCGCTTGGCCAGCTGATTAACTAAGCTCCAAGAAGAAAGATAGAAGATAGAAAAAGCCCCACATGCGATTAGTGGGGCTTTGTGTTTATTGCTACTAACAACTAATAAGTCATAAGTAATGAGCTATGAGTTGTCTTTACTCACTCCGCTCTTATGCTCAAATGCGTAGTCGAGTACCTTACGAATGTAAGGCGCACCAACTTTTGAACCACCGTTACCATGCTCGATAACCACTGTCGCGACGTATTCAGGATTATCATAAGGTGCAAACGCGGTATAAAGCGCGTGGTCGAGTAGGTGACGTGCTAACTTCTTCGAGTTATAAACCTGATCCTTTGCCAAGTCGAATACTTGTGCCGTACCCGATTTACCACCACTTACGTATTCAGCGCCCTTGAAGGCTCTTCGACCGCTGCCTCGGCTGCCGTTGTTTACCAGCCTCATTGCATTAATTGGTACATCCCAAATTTCGTCGGGAACTTCGTCAATTGATGCCATCTGTTTTGGTACGACAGGCATTTGCATATCAAAGTCTTCACCATGATCTAGTGTTGCTCTTAGAATGTGCGGAGGCATTACCTTACCGTGATTCACTAGCACAGAAGTGGCTTTGGCTAATTGCAGTGGAGTAGAAGTCCAATAACCTTGTCCGATACCAATCGGCACGGTATCACCTTGATACCAAGGCGTACGATAGCGCATCATCTTCCAATCACGAGTCGGCATGTTTGCGGTACTTTCTTCGTAGATATCGATACCTGTCGGTTTACCAAATCCGAAGCGGTTCATCCACGTTGAAATACGATCGATGCCCAAATCAAAGGCCGTTTGGTAGAAGAATGAATCCACTGACTCCTCAATCGCTTGTGTCACATCAACCGGGCCATGCCCCCAACGTTTCCAATCTCGCCACGCTTTTGAGTTAGGTTTAGAACCGGGGATACGCCATGAACCGTGGTCATCACGAATGGTGTGTTCAGAGATAACATGCTCTTGCAAACCAGCAACGGCCATAAAAGGTTTCACGGTCGAAGCGGGTGGGTAAACACCCAATGTTGTGCGATTCACCAATGGGTGTGCAGGATCGTTAAGCAATATTCGGTAGTTTTTGCTCGAAATGCCGTCCACGAACAAGTTTGGGTCATAGCTTGGGCTCGACGCCATTGCCAATACGCTGTTGTCTTTAGGATCCAGGATCACAGCACTGCCTGTTCGGTTATCAAGTTGGTCGAAGACGTATTTTTGTAGCTCGATGTCGATGTTAAGGACAATGTCTTTGCCTGCGACTGGAGGCACATATTGAATCGTTCTAACAATGCGTCCTCGGCTGTTCACTTCGACTTCTTGATATCCCTTGGTGCCATGAAGGAGGTCTTCATAGTATCGCTCTACACCTAGCTTACCGATCACAGTTGTCGCTTGGTAATTGGATTCTTTACCTTGTTCATCAAGCTTTCTTAAATCGCTGTCGTTGATATGTGCCACATACCCCAAAACATGGGTGAGTATTTCACCGTTCGGATAGAAGCGTTTAAGGCTGGTATCGATCGATAAGCCGGGGAATTGATATTGTTGAACAGAGAACTTAGCGATCTCTTCTTCATTAAGACCTTCTAATATCGTCACGGGTTTGAAGCGACGGGTGTTGTGATAACGCTGTTTGAATCGCTCGATTTGTTCATCATTGAGAGGGATGAATTTGTTGAGCTTGCTCAGCATGACATCAACATCATCCGTCTTTTCGGGGATCATGGTTAAATCGAACACGAGTTGGTTCTCGGCCAATAACACACCATTGCGATCGTAGATCAAACCACGCGTAGGGGCGATGGGAAGCACCTTAATTCGGTTTCCGTCAGCTCGTGTTTGGTAACTTTTGAAATCTTGTACTTGGAGCCTGTAGAGGTTTCCAATCAGAACGAGGGTGAAGACTAAAATCCCTGCAAACGCGACTATTACTCGGTTTCGAAACAGGTTTACTTCGCTTTTATGATCACGCATTTTGACGCGTTGGTGGTTCATCAAAACCTCAGGCTTTTACATTTAGTTACATTTGTAGAGTCGGGACTTTATCCGAATATCACCATGGCTTTGTAAAAGCTGTGTCATGATTCTTGGTATTTCCAAGATAAGTAGCGTTGTAGCTAGCCTAGGAGTGACAATTAATCACGTGCCTACTGCACGGAGCTGAACAACAAGTTGTGAATTGGTTTATGAGATAGGCACTTCAGAAAGGATAGAAGGTAAATGTGGGATACTGGGTAAATGGGGCTGCTAGGTAAACGAAGTAAAAAACGGCCCTCATAAATGAGAGCCGTTGATAGGAGTTACTGATGTTCAGTTAAATCTTAGTTCGAAGGTTTGAACTGAGATTTACGCATACGGTTCAACGCAGCCATGATATCCAACGTTCTTGGTTTCGCTAGGTCACCATATTTCGGCATGTTAGCGTGCCATTCTTTTTCTAAAATAGTGTTGAACTCTTTCGCTGGGTTGTTTGACCAGCCTGGAGTTTGTGCAAACTGGAACCAAGCCCAACCGATCGCATTGACCTCTGATGTTGACTCAAGTTGCTCTAGTGCAGAAAGATCAGCAAACTCTTTACCAAAGCGCAGTGATTCTTTGCCTTTCGCACTAACGCGGAACTTGCCATCCATAAGAATGTTCATCAGTGAAGCGCGGTTCAATGAACGTGGCACAAACATCTCTAATGCCGTTTCACATTCGTTCGTACGTTGAGTAGGGTGTTGAGCAATCACTTCTTTTGCTTTTTCAGTTACGTCTACCGCTTGGTAGTCGTGCATTTGAATTACAGTGTTTGCTACGTCTAGGTAATCACCAGAACCGCCCATAACCACGATGGTTGAGATGTCCATCTCTTCACGTAGCTGGCCGATACGGTCAACAAGCGGTGTGATTGGCTCGTCGCCTTTAGACACAAGCGCCTGCATACGCTCATCACGAATCATGAAGTTAGTAGCTGACGTATCTTCATCGATAAGTAGCGTTTGCACACCGGCTTCGATCGATTCTTGTAACCAAGCCGCTTGCGAGGTTGAACCCGAAGCATCTTGAGTGCTGAAATCAGACGTGTCTTTCTTCATTGGTAAATGGTTGATGTAGTTCGACAGGTTCAAGCTGTGCACACATCGGCCATCTTCCGCGCGAATCTTCATTGTATCAATCGCAGTCACAATACCTTCACGACCATCACCAGGGATATGGTTGTAGATAGAGCGTTCAACAGCATTCAATAATGTCGATTTACCATGGAAACCACCACCAACGATCAATGTGATGCCTTTAGGAATGCCTAGGCCAGTCACATCACCTTGGTTTGGCGTGTTTAATGTTACGCTCAATGATTCTGGCGCTGAAAAAGGAACGGCATCTTTCATTGGAAGGTCACAGTTACCCGCGATACGTGGTAGCACACTACCGTTCGCAACGAATGAAGCTAGGTTGTGCTCGTCTAATTGAGCACGAAGCGCTTCTTGGTCTTCAATCGTTTCACAATGTTTAATCATCGCATCGATGTTCAGTTCACGTTCAAGCGTTGCGCGACGAATAAACTTCGGTAAGTAGAAAGTGATGATGTTGATTGCTTTCTTAGCAAGAATGCTACGGCCATCGGCAGGCAGATTGATACGGAAGCGAAGTTCGATACCGTGCTCAGTGAACACAACCGATGTGCTGTCTAAAACTGTTTGACCAGTGAGAGCGATTGAAACCGTCGATTCTTGCTTAGCGAATTCAGAAAAGCTACGCGCAATAAAGTCACGTGCGGCAACTTGGTATTCGTAAGACTTTTCTTTCAGCCAATCTAACCCAGTTAACGACCACGCGCGTGTTGCGCGAAAACGAGAAGCTGACGCGTACGGGTCACCTTGAATGTGGTCGATGTGTAATTCAAAATCAGCAAAGTCGTATTGACCTTTAATTTGTTGATATGCACGGTAGTTTTGTTTTTCGAGCTTTTTAAGCTTTGCAGTCAACTGATCCATAACGAGGAATGCCTATATAAGGGGAAAGATAAAAACAGAAAGGCGGCGATTATAAAAATCACCACCTTTAGAGTAAAGGGAAAGTAGGCCTAAATCCAAAACTAACTGCTCTTTTTCGCTTTAAGCGTAACGAGTTGTCCCCAAATAGTTTTGATTGATTAAGCTGTGTTCGAATTCTTGGCTCGGCATTGGTCTGCCATAGAGGTAACCTTGGCCAACATCGCAGCCTTCATCGATAATAAACTTCTCCTGAGCTTCTGATTCTATGCCTTCAATCGTGACATTGAGGTCGAGTTTTTTCGCGATTTGGACAATTGAACGAACAATTTCCGAGTCTCCGTCGGAGTTGAGCATTTGATCAATAAAGCTCTTATCAATCTTAATCGTGTCGAATGGGAATTTCTTCAGGTAACTGAAAGAGGCATAGCCTGTACCGAAGTCATCGAGTGACAATGTAACGCCTATATCGTGCAAAGATTCCAACGTGTTCTTGGCGACAACTTCATCGGCGATTAAGCCGCTCTCGGTGACTTCAAGCTCTAAGAAGCGGGGCTCGAGGTGATAGGTTTCCAATAGGTGAATCACTTGTTCTGCAAAATGCGCGTTTTTGAGTTGTACAGCAGAAACATTAACCGCCATTTTGAAGTCTTCAACGTATTCAGACCACTCTTTGGCTTTTTCAATCGCATTGCGTAGAACAAAGCTGCCCACTTCGAAAATCAAGCCGTTTTGTTCAGCCATATGTATCAGGGTTTCGTTGGAGATATCGCCTAAAACGGGATGTCGCCAGCGGAGAAGCGCTTCTGCGCCAACCCAACGATGAGTCACTGGGCTTACTTTAGGCTGGAAGTAGAGCATCAAGTCATCATTACGAACAGCTTGTAGCAAATAGCCTTCAATCTTGTTGATGTGGCTTTGTTCTTCTGTATGAGATTGAGAGTAGTAAGCGTATTTTTGACCAGAATCTTTACAGGCAAGCATCGCTTCTGATGATTTTTGAAGAATGCTCTCTGCATCATCTTCACTGTCCGTAATCGCAATCCCAATATAGGCATGCAAATGGACTTTATCGCTTTCGATATCAAACTCGGAATGTCCAACTTGCACTAGCGTTTGACTGAGCTCTTCGAGGCGATGGTGAAGATCTTTCACGCTGAATGCCAGAACAAGATCGACAGAAGTAGGGCGCGCCGTTAATACCTCGATGTCAGTAATGCTGTCGATACGTTGTCGATATTCCACAAGCACTTGGTCTAGCGCGCTGTAA
Source organism: Vibrio sp. Scap24 (assembly GCF_013394185.1). Taxonomy (NCBI): domain Bacteria; kingdom Pseudomonadati; phylum Pseudomonadota; class Gammaproteobacteria; order Vibrionales; family Vibrionaceae; genus Vibrio; species Vibrio sp. Scap24. The sequence goes on from NZ_CP041333.1 coordinate 1,034,109, forward strand.
CCGTAACGTGCTTGAATTCTCCTGCCATTGGTAAATCCAATATGAATAACGGCGAACGAACCTTCAGTCAGCCTTCGTTGTGCGATTAGCTTGTGATTTAAGCGAGATTCAAAGGCACTTCGGTTTAAAAAACCCGTACCGAGGTCATGATTCTTTTGGAAGTTAATCTTCTGTTCAGCCGCTTTTCGCTTATCAATTTCTTGATTCAACGAGTAATTAAGGCTCGCAAGATCTTTAGTGCGATTGTAAACGCGGTTTTTTAGGTCGCGATTCATTTGGGTAAGCTTGGCGTGTTGGAACAGGGTTTTAAGCTGAGATTCAATAGAAGTCCGAAAGCTCTCTAACAGTTTGATATAAGTAGAAGTGTAGTGGTTCTCTTTCGAGTCCAAGATACAAATGGTGCCAAACAGTTCACCGTTAGGCCAAAGTAATGGAATACCACAATAGGAGACTAAGCCGAGTTTGATGTCTGGGTTGTTTTCCCATTTAGGATCGGCAAGCGCGTTAGGAACAAGAAGCTCTCGTTGAGTTTCCATCACTGTTTCGCAGTACAGCCCATTCCCCAGTGTTTCAGAATCACCTTTGTTGTATGGGTTGTTGTCGCTACGGCTGGTTGAGAAAACTTCAATGTAATTGGCGTGAACACGCATGATCAGTGCTGCGGGCACTTGAGTAATTTGAGCTAAGAGGTCAACAATATTCTGCCAACCGTGCTCCATATCGTCTGGGATATCTAAATCGAGAGTTTTTATTTTCTTCATATGACTCCGAGTCAATTATGCTAAATGCATCAACACATCCTGTGTTAATTATGATGAACCAAAGAAAACTGTGAATCTTACGTTAAGTAAGTATAAGAAATGTTGCACAAAAAAACCTCGGCAATTTTGCAGAGGTTTTCAAATGTGAATACGGGTCTCAGTAATGAGATAAATTTCGATTAGGACTTTAATTTTATAAAGTCTTCACTATTCAGTTTCTTACTGTAATCTACTGATGGTTGCGCGAACCCGTTCAGCTGTAAGAACTCATCTTTGAACCCTTGGTAATCACCCAAAGTTTGGAAATTGCTTTCGTCCATTTTATCCAGCAATTCGGTCACATGTGCTTGGGTTTCAGGATCTAACTCCCAATCGTCCATACGAATCAGACGTTCACCATCAAGCGGAACTTTGGTCTGCCCATACAGTTTGCTGCTAAACAAACGCTGCATCTGCTCGATACAACCTTCGTGTGTCTCTTTCTCTTTCATCACTTTGTACAAAGCAAGCAAGTAAGGGCTTAACCCTGGGATGAACACACTTGCTTTGGTTACCAAGGCCTTACACACGGTCGCGTAAGCATTGCCGTCGAAGTTAGCTAGCTCAAGGTTTAATGCATGACTGGTTTGATGAAGGTCGATCTTAGCGCGACCTAAAGTACCGTCTAGGTAGATAGGGTGCGTCACTTCAGGGCCAACATACGAGAACGCGATCGTCTTACAACCCGGAGCAATCGACTCCGCGTTGATCAGTTCATCTATCCAGTTTTCCCAATCTTCACCACCCATTACTTTGAGTGTGCTTTCGGCTTCTTCTTCTGTTGCAGCGTCGAGCGTGTTGGTCACCCAGTTGTCGTGCTCAAGAGAAATCGTCGCACCAGTAACGCTTTCGCCAATCGGCTTAATAGCTGAGCGCCAAAATTCATCGGAGTCTGGTTTTGGTCTCACACCTGCGGCTAAGCTGTAGATGATCAGATCGACTTCACCTTCGAAGTAGGTTTCGATGGCTTCGACAACTTGGGAGCGTGTTTCTTTAGAAAATGCATCGCCAACGATGTTGATAGCAGTGCGCTGCTCTCGTTCGGCTTCTTTCTTGAAGTAGATGTTGTTGTACCAACCAGCACTACCGAGGGATTTTTCGTTAGGACCGCGTTCGAATGAGACGCCGATAGTGTCAGCGTTTGCACCGCCAAAGGTAAGGGCGATACGAGCGGCAAGGCCGAAGCCAGAGGAAGCGCCGATGATCAGTACTCGTTTAGGGCCATCTTTGATTTGCGGCGCACTCTTAACAAACTTGATTTGTTGCTTTACGGCTTCTTGACAGCCAATAGGGTGAGCGCTTTTAGCTACCACACCCTTGATAACAGGTTCGATCAGCATAAATAACCTTACAGTTCACGGTGATATGCACTCAGGCTAACGTAAAGCTGTGTAAAATTTATTGAGCTAGACCATTAAAACCTAAAGATACTGATATAATTCTTCGGCGACAAATTCAGCGATCCAAGGTTGAGCTTCTGGTTTAGGATGCAAGCCATCGTTCATCATCCACTCAGGTTTAAGGATGATATGTTCCAGAAAGAACGGCAAAAGCGGAACATTTTGTTGATCAGCTAAAGCCGCAAAAACGTACTCAAATTGTTGGTTATAACGCTTACCGTAATTTGGTGGAATTTTAATCTGCATCATAATCGGTTTTGCGCCTGCGGCTTTTATCTGCTCAATGATTTGATCAAGGTTCGCAGACATCAGCTTAGGTGGAAAACCACGAAGGCCATCATTCGCTCCTAGTTCGATAAGAACGGTGTCTGGAGCATGTTCTTCAAGTAGTTGAGGCAAACGAGCTAAACCGTTGCCCGTTGTGTCACCAGAGATACTCCCGTTAACCACGGTAACCGCTTTATCATGTTTTGCTAGCGCGTCTGGCAACAAACTTGGCCAACTCTGTTTGATATCCATGTTGTAACCAGCACTCAAACTATCGCCAAGTACCAATAACTTTGAATCTTGAGCTGACGCAGAGCCTTGAGCTAAAGAAGCGGTTGAAAATAAAATAAAGAATAAAAAGGAAATTAGTCGAGTCATGCATACATCCATCATTAAAGCAGAAGCTGTTTCCAAGACAGTGTCTACTAATCAAGAACATTTAACAATCCTAGAGCACGTTGATATCGATATTCGTGAGGGCGAAACGGTCGCGATCGTAGGCACGTCTGGTGCAGGTAAATCGACCCTAATGACGCTGTTAGCTGGACTTGACGTACCAACCAAAGGTGAAATTAACCTCTTAGGGCAACCACTTTCGCAACTTGATGATGAAGCAAGAGCTAAAATTCGCAGCGAATCCGTTGGGTTCGTATTTCAAAGCTTCTTGTTAATCCCAAGCCTGTCTGCACTACAAAATGTCACGCTTCCTTGTCTATTGAAGGGTGAAGACGAAGACATTGAACGAGCGACCGCTCTGCTTGAATCGGTTGGTTTAAAAGACAGACTTGATCACTTGCCGTCTCAGCTTTCAGGTGGCGAACAACAAAGGGTCGCTCTAGCACGTGCCTTTATGATCAAGCCAAAAATCCTATTTGCTGACGAACCTACAGGCAACCTAGACCAACAAACGGCGGCCAAAATTGTGGAGCTGTTGTTTGAATTGAACTCTTCGCACGGCACAACTCTAGTATTGGTGACACACGACCCTAAGCTTGCACAACGCTGCCAACGAACGCTTAAGATGCATGTCGGTCAAATAGAGGAAGTCTAAATTGAATTCATCAAACGGACTGAACAAACGCCTGTTTTCGTGGAGCATCGAAGAAATTCGACATGGTCAGCTTTGGCCTGTATCCATTGCGTTAACCTTGATCATCGCTTGTGTTTTCGCATTGTCGGCACTGGCCGAGCGTATGGAGCAGGTGATTGTTAAGCAGGGCAAAGACGCACTGACAGCGGATAGTGTGTTTATCTCTGCAAACCCAATTCCACAACCTTTGCTCGACCTGACTCAAGTTGAGCAGTTAGAAAGTTCCGAGTTGACTCGTTTCTCCACCATGGCATTCAGTGATAACTCCATGCAGTTGGTGACGGTGAAAGCGGTCGAAAGTAATTATCCACTGCGCGGTGAAATGATACTAGAAGGCGCTAACAATGCGTCGAGTAATCATGTTGAACCGGGCGAGCTTTGGCTTGATGAACGTATTTTTGCGCAACTTGAAGTTAAAACCGGTGACAATGTCACTATTGGTGATGCCGATTTAACAATAACAGGGCGCATCACGCAAGAGCCGGGGTTGAGCTTTAATCCGTTCCAGCAAATGCCTGCTGTATTAATACACAAAAGTGATATTGACGCGACGGGTGCTATTCAGCCGGGAAGCCGTGTGAGCTTCAGGCTGTTCTTGAACGGTGATGATGCAAAGCTCAAAGCGGCACAAGACAGTATCGAGCTAACACCAAGTGATCGCTGGCGTACACAAGATTCAGCAAGTCGTACTAATGATATGTTCGAAAGCACGACTCAATACTTATCGTTAACTGTTGCTATCGTTGTGATAATGGCGGCGACGACCCTTGTACTCACGTGCCAACACTATGTGGCAAGCCGTCGTAAAACCATCGCCATGCTGAAAAGTTTGGGCGCAAGCAAACAGTGGATCATTAAGTGGCTGTCTGTTCAGGTATCTCTATTAGTCGTTATTGGTGCTGTGCTAGGTATCGCGATTGGTATTGGCTTAGAATTTTTGCTTCGAATCCCACTGGGTGACTTGTTGCCTTCGCCACTTCCAAGCTATGGCATTGAGCCCGCTATTTTGGCGATTTTATCGAGCATTCTGATTGGTGTACCTGCCTTAGGGATTCCATTGATCGGCTTAGTTAATACATCGGCCATCAGCGTGATTCAATCAAGTCATAAATCACACGACAGCTATAAAAAGTTCGCGTTGTTACTAGTACCTATTATCCCGATGATGCTGATGTACGGTGATAACCTATTGGTATGGATTGTTCTAGCCGGTATTGCATGTCTGTTCTTGGTGTTAGCTGCTGTGAGCACGATTGTTCTGCGCTTGTTCGGTAAGTTACCGACGTCGACATCAATGCGCTTGGCGCTAAGCCGAATCAATCGTACTCCACTAGCAACAGGTATTCAGTTTGGTTCTTTAGCTCTTTCGTTGATGTTGTTGTCGATTATCTGGTTGGTGAGAAGTGATCTGCTATCCGATTGGCAGCAAACCTTGCCAGAGAACGCACCGAATGCGTTTGCGCTAAACATTGCGAGTTACGAGAAAGACAGTTACTTAGCAACCATCGACTCTAACGAAGTGGAGCGCACTCAAGCATTCCCAATCATCCGAGGAAGACTGACGACCATTAACGGCGTAGAAGCGGCTGAATACAGTGACACATCTGAACAAAATGACGCATTGAGCCGTGAAATCAACTTCACATGGGGTGATCAGTTACCTGAGTACAATGAAGTGCTTGAAGGCAGTTGGACGCAAGAGCAGGGCGTGTCTGTTGAATCGGAAGTCGCTGAACAACTTGGTTTGAAAATTGGTGATGAGCTTTCATTCACTATTAACAGCCAAAATGTTGCAGCTAAAGTTAATAGCATCCGAAAAGTAGAGTGGCGTGAGATGAAGCCAAACTTCTACTTCATCTTTACTCCAGATGTATTGAGTTCGATTCCATCAACTTGGTTGGTGAGTTTCAGACTCGAAGACAAACACGATCAAATGCTCAATGAGCTCTCTCGAAATCACCCAACCGTGAGTTTGATGGATATCCGCGTGATGGGCAGCAAGATCCAAGAACTGCTTAAGCAGATTGTTTGGTCAATAACAGTGCTCGCTGCGCTTGGTGTTGTTGCTGGACTGTTGCTTATCTTCACGCTGCTACGTCTTAGCTTGTCTCAAAGGCAACAAGAGATTCGCTTGTATCGCACGCTAGGAGCGAGTAAGAAGCGCATCCTCAATACCATTTGGTGTGAATATGGGTTGATGGCGCTTGTGGCAGGTTCGATTGCGGCGCTGGGTTCTGAGCTCAGTGTTGCAGGAGTAATGAACTTTGGTTTTGAGCTAGAACCATCACTTCACCCGGTGCTTTGGATAACATTACCAGTGCTGACGTTTATGACTTTAGCTGCCGTCGTAAACAGCTTGATCAAACGCTTATTGGCGCCAGTAAACAAGGATTTCGGTTAACTAACCACTAGAACGTCAATTCACTGAGTAAAACGGCCTAATCGCGAATATTTTATGGGTAGTAGCAAGCTATTTATAAAACCAACCGATAGGCCGTTTTTTATTTGACCAACTGGTAGCATAAGTAAGAGATATCACACCTTAATTTCATCTGTTTTCAGCATAATTTAAAACTCATTGTTCAATAATGCCGATTTAATGAACAGCGGTTAGTCCCTGTAAACAAAGGGTTTGCGCAACTTAGCAAGAACGTTATCAACAGTTATCCACAAAAACGGTGGATAACTTTAGGGATAAGTTAACATCTGTGTTTTAAGAGTATTGAGACAGCCTTTATGTGGCGTCACTTAGGACAAATTTGACTGTTAGAATAACCTTTAAAACTTCATATCGAGTTATTGAGTCAAGAGATTATTTATGTTTTTTACATAGATATTAATTAGCACCAAGCTAAGACCTTGATAAAAATGTGTTTTAATTCGTCGCCGAACAAAAGTAGAATAGCGTTAGTTAATCTTATTCTACAGAACACGATGAACCACAACAAAACGGATACAAATCAACCTTCTATTGCCATTGTTGGTGGTGGTATTGCCGGAACCACAAGCGCGATTCACTTTAGTGAGTTGGGTTTTAAGGTCACTATCTTGGAAAAAGGGCCGAGTTTGGTTAATGGTCCACCAATTTGCCACCTGCACGCTGGCGGCAATTTGTATCGAGATATTTCTGTAGAGCAGTGTCTTCAGTTGCTCACACAGTCAATTGATACCGTCCGCTTGTTCCCTCATACCATCAACATTCGCCCGACAATCATCGCTGTGCCGCACAGTGATGGAGGTGAACCTATGGATCTGCTTCCTCGTCTCAAGATAATCAAAAGCGCTTACGCTGAGCTTGTTAAACAAGATAAAAGCAACCAAGTGCTTGGTGACCCTGAAGAGTATTACAAGCTCTACAGCAAAGAAGACTTATTAGAGATAGCAGAACGAGCTCAGCCCCTAAAACCCATGTCACTCGATGATTGGTGTATTCCTTTTGCTAAGCACACAGATTTAGACACGCTTAAATATCCTGTTGCGATGGTTCAAGAGTATGGTTGGAGTGTGTTCCGACTCTCTGCTACGGCACAACTGTCTCTGGGTCAGCAATCGAATTGCACCGTGCTAACCAACAGCCGTTTACAGTCTGTTGAATCGACAGGCGAAGGCTGGTCTTTGACTTACACCGATAGTGAAAACCAAAGCTGCAATCTAACAACTGATTACCTAATCAATGCCAGTGGCTTCGAAACGGGCATTGTTGATGACTTTGTAGGTTCAAAGCAGCAACGACTAGTCGAATTTAAAGCCGCGTATGTGACAGAGTGGCCATTCTCGCAAGATTGTAAGGAAGAGTGGCCAGAGGTTATCTTTCATGGTCCTAGAGGCACACCACAAGGCATGGCTCAATTAACGCCATACGCTGATGGTGTATTCCAGCTTCATGGCATGACAGAAGGGATAACTCTCTTTGAAGGCGGTCTTGTTTCATCGTCAACGGATTCATCACAACCTCAGCTGCCATCCAAACTTCTTAAGAAGATCGTATCAGGTTGGAGCGAAGAGCAACTTGAGCTAAGAACTCGCGCCGCCATTACGCACATGTCTCAGTTCATTCCAAGTTTTCGTTCTGCACAGGTTGGTGGCAAACCTCTATTCGGTGCGCAACAAATCCCAGGAACCGACCCTAGTTTAAGGGCTTCTGACGTGTCTTTCTGTGGTGAGCGTTATGCTCGACTTGAAGTAGTTAAAGCGTCTTCAACGCTAGAAGCAGCACAAAAAGTGGCTGAACAATGGTTTGATATTGCTGAAGCGGTTTCTATTGAAGATACTCACTCAGTGACAATGTCACTTAATTTGAATGATATTGAAAACAGAGCGATAGGTTTAACTCAGGAGCGCGGCTACCCAGATGCGCTTGCTAAGGTATCAGGCCAAGAACACGGTTAAAACTACGCTTATACGTTTAGCGTTTAAATAATGATTGGCTCACCAAAAACAAAATCCAGCTTGCTGAAATAGTAAGCTGGATTTTTAGTTTATACGTCTTGGCTTGTGATTTTAACTGACTGATATTTATCTACAGGGCCACATCAATAACCGAAAAATTGTGCCCACTGACACCACACATCTTGTAAGCCCAATCGGTCGCCTTTACTAAACGATATTTCGTGACCAGGTTTAGCTTGTGCTAAGCGCGGTAAGTCGATTCTCGCAACACAGCCAATCTTTGGATAACCACCAATGGTTTGTCGGTCGTTGAGTAACACAATAGGCTGCCCATCTTGTGGGATTTGAATCGCCCCAAGCGCAATGCCTTCCGATAGTAACGAAATATTTGGAGACTCAACCACATCGCCGTTGAGTCGGTAGCCCATTCGATTCGAGTTTTGGTCAACGGTGTATTGAGAGTTGTAGAAGGTCTTTTTTGCTGACTCAGAGAATAGCTCGCTCTGATAGCCTTCGATCACGCGTAAGTTAACTGGTAGGTTGTAATCGGGTTTGTATCGGAAAGTGACACTCAGAGCCTTAAAAGGTTTAGATAGGCCATGTTGAGTAAAACTTATCTTTTGGCCTTTTTGACAAGGTTGCCCGTCTTGCGTGAGGCCTCCAATTTTTTCTCGCGTCACAGTCGAGCTGCTATTGAGAGTATTGGCAACGTTGAAGCCCCCTTTAATCGCCAGATACGCTCGCAACCCATTCTTAGGCAATCCAAATGAAAGAACTTGTCCTTTAAAAGCTTGGAAGGTACTCCAATTATCTAATAGCTTTCCATCTAACGAGGCTTGAAGATCACCGCCACACAAAGCCATCTCGCAATCTGAGTCGACCTTTAGAGCACATTGTCCAAGAGTGATCTCTAATGCTGCTTGATTGACTGGGTTTCCAAGTAAATGGTTCGCCCAACTATAAGAATAGTCATCAACAGGGCCACCTTGTGTAAGCCCGAGGTGAGCAACGCCAAAACGGCCAAAGTCTTGAATCAAACTCAATGGTCCGGGTTTGATGACGGTGAGGGTCGGATGAGCCTTTAACTTAACCATGATTGTCACCTCCACTAATCTCCACAGACCTAAGCTCCATAAACTCGTGTTTTGATATCGATCTGAAACGCACACTGTCGCCGACATTAAGCAGCGATAATGGACCTTGTGTGATATCTGCTTTACTCAATTGGCTATGGTCAAACAGCGATAAAGGGCAGCTACCAATAATGTTCCAACCACCGGGTGAATCAGATGGGTAAACCGCAGTTTTCGAGTCGGCAATCGCGATGCTACCTTTTGGAACACTTAAACGTGGCGTTGAATGACGAGGTAAAGCTAGTTCACTGACGACATCCGACATAAAAGCAAAACCGGGAATGAACCCTATCGCGCTGACACTGTATGTCTCTGAGGTGTGATGTTGGATGATATCGTCCAGCGATAAACCTTTCTCTTGATATCTATCTAAATCGAGCGCTGTTTCAGGTGAATAATAGGCGGGAAGTTCAATAATGTTCGCCTTATCGGTGGTATTTGAAAATGAAGACAGAGCCTGAGTTAACAGCGAGTTTAGCTGTGTAATAAACTGCTGTTCTGAAATTCTATAAGGTAGGTAGTCAACCAATATGGTGTGGTAGGCTGGTGTCACATTCATTAAGACTGACGCTAGGTCTTGGCGAATAGCGTTTGAAAAATGCGCCATATACTGCGCATCGATAGCACTAGAGTGAAGCTTTGAAGGCATTAGCGTAACCAGAACGCTGCATTCAGCGACCGGTTCTATATTGAATTCAACCTGATTTTTGGTCATTTCCTTTCCATACATTTATTTCAACTTCCATGTTGAGCGCAGTATCAGCTTGCAAAGTGTTCTTAGCCAACGAGCAGAGTCGCACTTGTATAAATTGAAAGCATTGATATTAATTAAAAGCATTGATATCAATTAAAAGCGTTAAGGTCTTGTCGGATTTTTCTAATTAATGCGATGGATTGAGGGTTGTCTCCGTGAACACAAATAGTGTCAGCTTCAATAGGTAGCCGTTCGCCCTCAATGGTTGTGACAGAGCCATAGTTAATGATTTGCATGACTTGGTTGTAGATATCGTCTTGATTGACGTACACCGAGCCTTTTTGTGTACGTGGTGCTAGATGACCAGTGTTTAAATAGGCTCTGTCGGCGAAGGCTTCAAACAAGAGCGGTAAATCATGATCGTCAGCAATATCCAGATACTGTTGATTGTCAGACGATGACAGGATCATCAGCGGAATATTGAACTCAGCTACAGCTTGAGCAACAGCGTTAAATACATCCGTGTTCGCCATCATATCGTTGTAAAGAGCCCCATGAGGCTTCACATATCCAACCGTAGTGTGGTGATAACGACAAAGGGCTTGTAGTGCACCAATCTGATAACAGACTAACTCACTGATCTCGTCCATGGTGTGGGGGATTGAGCGACGTCCAAACCCAATAAGATCTTGATAACCCGGGTGAGCCCCAATTTGAGTGTTGTAGTGCTGCGCAAGCTTTATGGTCTTGGACATGACGTGAGGATCGGACGCATGAAAACCACAAGCGATGTTAGCCATATCGACCCATTCCATGACAGATTCATCATCTCCCATCTTCCAGTTGCCGAAACTTTCTCCCATGTCGCAATTAAGCAAAATCTTCGTTGTCACTTGGTGCTAATCCTTTACGTTGTGGTATCTAAAGACGTTCGTATAAATGACAGAATTAAACAGTGACCCAATTCAAAGTTTTGTTATTGATAATTTATTAGTACGCCATTTCATATATAGTTCGCATATCAAAAAAGAATACTATTTATCTGTAGATTAGGTGAGCGCATGATTTCCCGACCAGTTTGCTTAGGATTGGCATTAACCACACCGGCTTGTGTAATGGCTCAGGAAAACTCCTTAGATCAGCTCATGTCTATGAGCCTGGAAGAGCTGTCAATGCTCGATGTTGAAATGGAAACGGCATCTAAGGTCACACAAAAACTGACAGATATTCCGTCATCTGTGTACGTACTTTCTAATGAGAGAATCCAACGCAGCGGCGCGAAAAGCATTGCCGAAGTTTTGATGTTGGTGCCGGGGCTAAAAGTCACCAAGTTCAACGAAACGTCATGGTTTGTGTCTACTCGCGGTTTTCACGACGGTTTATACAATAGAATGCTCGTCATGATGGATGGACGTAGCTTGTTCAGCCCTGTATATGGTGGCACTTATTGGAGCGACGTTGATTATATTCTTGCTGATATTGAACGAATCGAAGTCCTTAAAGGGCCGGGCGGCACAATTTGGGGCGGTAACGCCGTCAATGGTGTGGTCAACATCATCACGAAATCCGCTAGCGACACTCAAGGCACTTATATTTCAGGTTTAGCGTCTAATACTGATAACTATGAAATCAGCGTCAGGCAAGGCTTAAGCTTAAATGCAGATGTGAATGCGCGTGCGTTCTACAAATACCGCGAAGAACCTTCTTACCGCTCTAATGAATCTGAAAAGTTGAAAGCACAATCTGCTGGAATGGTATTTCAGCCAAGTGATGCAGAACAGCATTGGTCTTTAAGGATTGGTGGAGAAAAGAGCTTTTACGAATCTGAGTTGTATTCGGTTCAATACGATACCTCTGGTACTCTCGTTGATTACCAAGCTAATGATTTTGATAACGAAAGCCACTCTTTTTACCTACATTTTAATAACGCTCAAAACATCAGTGACAACTCGACGCTCTCATACTCGTTATGGGGAGAATACAATGAAGACAATGCGCCCGACGCCCCGGGAAGTTATACCACTGTTGATTTTGACTCGACGTTGATCAATCAGTTATCACCAAGCCATCAGGTAACATTAGGCGGTGGACTGCGATACATGCACCTCGATTTCTCATCCAATCAGTTAAGTGACGTCGATTGGTATAACCCTAGCTCTTACGGGCGTGCCTACAACATACAAACGGCCAACGATTACATCGCCAATGCGTTCGTTCAATCACAAATGCAATGGACAGAAGCTCTGTCAATCACGATTGGCGCAAAATTAGAGCATTTCACTCAAAACCATTCTTCTGAGATTTCGCCTCAAATTCGCGGATTATATAAGCTCAATCTTCGTCACTCTATTTGGGCAGGTGTCAGTAAAGCGGTAGTTGCACCTTCCTATATGGATAGTAACTCAGCGTATTACTTTAATAGTTACTATCCGGACTCTGGAGCGGGCTACTTAGATGTCTATAAATCGAATTCCAACCTTGATAACGAAAATGTTGTGACTGTTGAAGTGGGTTATCGCTACACCAACGATTCAGATTTTGAGCTAGATGCGACTATCTATTTAAGTGAACACGATAACCTTCGTTTCCATAGTTATGATCCTAATGACATTCCGGCTAACCACGTTTATGTCGGTGCATTGTCTGATGATTACCAAGCTCAAACCTATGGCTTAGAACTCGGTGCGACTTACAAACTGACGAAAGACGTTACCAGCTATTTTAGTTACGCCTACTCGACGTTAGAGGGTGAAAGCAAAGGAAACGACCCTAAGTCAAATCCACAGAATAGCGTGTACTATGACATCGATAATGAACACTTAGCGACGGCGCAGTTGATGTGGAACATTACTGATAGTTGGCAATTTGATGTCATTGGACAATACATCAATGTGAATTACCCTGATTACTGGGTCGCTGAAGATGGAACTCAATATGAATGGCAATCTTACCCTCATGAGGTGACCTTTGATGCTCGATTAGCTTGGAAGAAATCACAAGCTGCTCCTTTAATTGAATTGGTCGTCGAGAACATTGGTAAAGCTAATGGCTATCAGGCTGAAATGACTTCCGATAAAAGCGTCAATCAAGAGTCTGTCTATGTAAGGGTATCTCATGAGTTTTAGACGGTTAGTAAGCCGACTTATTTATTGCATAATTTTTGCAATAACGTTCTCGCCGACTGTTAGCGCCGAGGGCTTTAAATCTTATGAAGTTAAAGCGGTTTACCTGTTTAGGATTGCCAATTTTATTCAATGGCATGATGAAAGTTCGATGGACTCTGTTCAGTTCTGCGTGATGGGGAATCAGAAAGTCGCCGATACTTTAATTTCTATCACGAATGGTAAGTCGATTCGCTCATTGCCGATTCACGTTCAACAAACCATTTCTCCGGAATGTAACATCACTTATCTATCTGATGTCGAACGCGGTTCGATTGAGACTGAATTCAATAGCAATGACGTATCGCCCAATATGGTTACCATTAGCGATACATTAAATTTTAGTGAGCTAGGGGGAGTCATAGAGCTCACTCGCATCAACAATAAAATCAAGCCTAAGATCAACTTAACCAACGCTAAAAGAGGCACCTACATTATCGGCTCAAACCTTTTACGCATCTCAATTGTGGAGGGTAAGTAATGTTGGCCTTCATCAATAATATATCTATTAAGAACAAGCTTATTCTGCCGATCATTCTGTTTATCTCGGTTGCGTTTATTACGATTCAATCAATAAATTACACTGTCACTTTTGAGCGAGAAAAAGATAACCTAATACAACGAGTGAAAGTCTTGGCGCAGGGCGTTGCTTATAACTTGCAAGCAGCCATATTATTTGAAGATAAAACGTCAGCTAACGAGATTCTATCGGCATTCGTAGCTGATGGAGACATTGTTCGAGTCAAACTGTTTGATAAGCAAGGCGAGCTATTCGCGAGCTATCAAGTCAGCGATATCGAACTTCCAAGGCCTACTACCGAGGAGCGCAAAGATATTGGCTCCCAACAATTTGCGATTTCAGAGAACTATATCTATCTGTTGGTACCCGTGATTCTCGATAATGAAAACATCGCAAATCTACGTGTGACCATTTCTAAACAAACCTTTGCCAAGATCTTCACCAATATCTTTAAAGTCGCAGGGATCTACCTTGTGCTTTTGGTCGTGCTAGGAGGTGTGTTAGTCACGCTTATTCAACGTTTTATCATTGAACCGATGTTCGAACTTAACGAAGCAATGCAGGCGTTTGTAGAACGTCGCGCTGAGCAACCTAGACTGATCACGTCTAACAATGACGAGATAGGCGAATTGGTTCGTGCTTTCAACACCATGTTAGAGCGTTTAAAGCATCGCGACAGCCAAATCAATTTCACGCTTGATAAGCTACAAGAAGAGAAAGCTTTTGCGAATGAAGTAATCGAGACTGTTCAGCACTCACTCCTCGTTGTCGATAATAAGGGCGTGATTGTACATGCCAACATGGCCACACGTGACATATTCAAATGCACGGAGGCGTTTCTTGAAAACCTAACTATTCAAGAGTTAATCCAAACTAAGCAGGCCAGCTTCTTACAAGGAATCATCGACTCTAATATTGAGCTAAACGATGAGTTAATCGAAGCTACTGATCTCTTTCAAAATAAACAGTGGCTTCAGGTGAGCAGCCGATCGCTATCCAAAAACGGGAATACTTTGTTTGCTATACAAGACGTAACCGATATAGAAACCGCCATGAGCCGTCAACGTATTGCGGCCGGTGTTTTTGAGAACAGTAAAGATGGATTGATCGTGCTGAACTCGTCAAACGTGATCACCATGGTTAACCCAGCAATCACACAGCTACTTGGCTATCACGCAGATCTGCTGGTGGGCAAAACACCTTTTGAAGTCTTCTCTTGGCAGCAGTTTTCATCGTTAATGCCAACAATTCGAAGCTCATTGGAAAATTATGGTCAATGGCAAGGGGAGGTGTGGGAGAAAAATGTATCCGGCACCGTGGTTCCGATGTTCGTCAAAGTGAACCGAGTTCTATCTGACAATAAAAAAGGTGAGTTTGATATGGTTCTGACTTTATCTGACTTATCTAATGTCAAAGAGATGGAGAGGCTTGAACATTTAGCCCATCACGACGCATTAACGGGCTTAGCCAATAGGGCACAACTGTACAAGTTTTTAGATGATGTTGTCACGTCTAGCCATTATTCAAATCAACACTTTGCTGTGATTTACTTAGATCTAGATGGTTTCAAGCACGTCAATGACACCTATGGTCATGATGCAGGCGATGAAATACTCAAAGAAGTCTCTAGTCGCCTCTTATCCCAGGTGCGAGCCGGTGATTTAGTGGCTCGTTTGTCGGGCGACGAATTTGTTCTTATTATTAAACAGACAAACAAGACCTTGTTAGCTCGGTTAGCTGAACGTTTGTTGGGGCTTATCGAGCAAGAAGTGAGTTATAAGCAGCGCTCACTGCATGTTGGAGCAAGCCTAGGCATCCATTTGGTTGACGGGGTAGAACGAGACCTTGATGGGATATTGAAACTTGCCGATGAGGCGATGTATCAAGCGAAACATAAAGGAAAAGGTCAGTTTGTGTTCTCTGATGAGAGCGAATAACTCCATAGGTTTGTGACCAGCACCTAAGTTGTTGTATCATAAGTGATAGGTTGAGTATTTTAAATTTAAGGTCTACTAAACATGAATGTGTTAGTTACAGGTGGCATGGGTTACATTGGCAGCCATACAAGTATCCAGATGATTCACGCAGGCATGACACCTGTTCTTTTCGATAACTTGTACAACAGTAAGCCAAGCGTTCTTGATCGTATCGAGAAGGTGTCTGGTGTTCGCCCTATTTTCATTGAAGGCGATATTCGCGATAAGGCACTCTTAGCTGAAACAATGAAGCAACATAATATCGAAGCGGTTATCCACTTTGCAGGACTAAAGGCTGTAGGAGAGTCCGTTGAGAAGCCTCTTGAATACTACGACAACAATGTGAACGGCACTTTGGTCCTGGTTGATGCGATGCGCGAAACTGGTGTAAAAACACTGGTATTCAGCTCATCAGCAACAGTATATGGCGATCCTGCTAGTGTTCCTATTACAGAAGACTTCCCAACAAGCGCGACTAACCCATACGGGCGCAGTAAGTTAATGGTTGAAGAGTGTCTTACTGACTTCCAAAAAGCGAATCCAGACTGGAGCATCACGCTACTTCGCTACTTTAACCCTGTTGGTTCACATCCAAGTGGTGAGCTAGGTGAAGATCCACAAGGCATCCCAAACAACCTAATGCCGTTTGTTTCTCAAGTAGCCGTAGGCCGCCGTGAATTCTTATCGGTATTTGGTAGCGATTATCCTACTAAAGATGGGACCGGTGTTCGTGATTACATCCACGTTATGGATCTGTCTGACGGCCACATCGCGGCACTTGAGAAAGTAGGGCGCAAAGATGGTCTTCATATCTATAACCTTGGTACAGGCAATGGTTCAAGTGTTTTAGACATGGTTAAGGCGTTTGAACAAGCAAGTGGTAAGGAAATCCCTTATAAACTTGTTGAGCGACGCGCTGGTGACATCGCAGAATGCTGGGCAGATCCGGCTAAAGCTCAGAAGGAGCTTGGGTGGAACGCGACACGTACACTGACAGAAATGACCGAAGATACATGGCGCTGGCAGTCAACTAACCCTGATGGTTTCCCTAGTTAATCTAGTTGTTTCATGAATGATTAACTTATAAAAAGATGCTTTAGGGCATCTTTTTTGATCTAAATCGAATAAAAAGTAAATTAGAGGTTAAAAAGTATCATTCTGTATTCGTTGTGTTACTATGCACGCGAATTATATGTTTAATGTTAATTTTCTTTGGAGTTAATCATGGAACTAGGCCTAATCATCACTTTCATCGTTGCTGCTGCAGTAATGGTTAAGAAAGAAATGGCAGAGAAGTAATTTCACTTTATACCTTTTTTATACAATTTTTAGTGAAATAGAAAAAAGCCAGCTTATAGCTGGCTTTTTAGTATCTGTAATTCAGGTTTGTAACGAATTAGAATTCGTACTTAGCTGAAATACCGTAGTTTCTTTCTGCTTGAGTGTTCTCTTTGTACAGTTCGTCGTCGCCGCGAACGTCATTCCAACGGTAGTACTCTTCGTTAGTTAAGTTGAAAACACCACCACGAATAGTCAGATCTTTCATCGGTTTGTAGTATGCTGTTAAGTCAACAACAGTTGCACTTGGTAGCTCTGCTTGACCAGCATTACCGCCATTTTCATCATCGAAGTTAATGTCTGAACCAGATTTGCTAGCCGTATAGTTCAGCTTAAGGCTAGTACCCCAGTTTTGGCTTGGAGCATCATAGTTTAGACCTAAAACAGCATTCCAAGGGTTCACGCTGTTCAATGCGTTGCCGTTGCCGTCTTCACCTTCAGTGTACGAAGCAACAAAGTGTGTTGAAATACCTTCAGGCGCACCAACTAACACATCCCACAATAGTGTATTTGAGAACTCCACACCCTTAATCGTCGCTGAATCTAAGTTAACGTTAGAGTAGTGTGTCATACCGTTTTCTTTCTTCGTGATTACAGTTTCGATGAAATCATCGTAATCACTGTAGTACGCTGCAATCTCAGACGAAGAAGCTTGAGTATTATGACGGTACCCTAGCTCGTAAGAGATACTTGTTTCTGATTTTAGGTCTGGGTTTGGATCATTTACGTAACCATGACCTGGGTTGTCATATGTGTAATACAGTTCATCAAACGAGGGGGCTCTAAAACCTTGACTGATTTGGCCAAACACAGTGCCTGTATCAGTTAGTTTATATGTTGTACCTAAACGACCTGTAACTGCAGAATCTGAGAAATCCGTTAAAGATTCGCCAGTATTTTTACCAGGATCTGTAGAGAAATAATCAAAACGAACACCAGGAGTGACGATAAGCTTGTCGTTGACTAGGCTAATCTCATCCTGAATAAACAGACCAAACTTTTGCTCTTTAGCATCTGGGGTATAAACATACAGTTGGTCATCTGTATCTGGATCAGAGTTATACTCCATATTGGTGTTACTAATATCGCTATGCGTATACGTCGCACCATAAACTAAGTAATGATTGTTAATCTGTTTGTCTAACTGCGTCTCGATTTCAACTTTATCTTCGGTGTAATCGTAATCTTTGGTTTGAAGATTGTCGTTATTAGCAGGTACGTAAGGAGGGAACCCTGGGCCTGCTGGTTTAAAGCGCTTCGTTACACCATTTTCTTCTTTAGAAATGTACGATACTTTGCTCGTTACAGTGTCAGCGATCGAGCCATCAGCAAACCAAATATGCTTAATTGCGAATCGGTTTTGTTTAGTGTCATCTTCACCAGTGTAGCTATCATAGCTTGAATGGTAAATGTCAGAGTCTGAAGTGTCTTTAATTAGCTCCGCTAGAAATTCAATACGGTGGCTTTCATTCAATTGGTATTGCAGTTTTACCAATAGGTTATCTGATGATGTATCTTGATTTTCTACCGCGTAGTTCTCTAGATCACTGGAATTACGGAAGTTTTGAAGTTCTTCACCATCACGACGAGTATAAGCAACCAATGTTTCTAAATCGCCAAATCGATTAGCTAATGCAACATGCTCACTAAACGAGTTGTCTTCAGAAGAGTAAGACAGCTTAGCCTGACCGCCGAAGTCTTTACCATCTTTCAAGAAGTCAGAAGGATCTTTAGTTTCAAAGGCAACTACGCCACCAATAGCATCACTACCGTGCAAACTTGAAGCTGCTCCCTTGATAATTTCAACGCTTTTTAGCATATCTGGATCGATTGAAATACCGCTAGAGTTGATAAATGCGTAAGGACCACCATCAAATGAACCAGGTTGCGATGAACCATCAACTAGAATCTTGACGCGTTTGCCTTCCATACCGCGAATATTGATAGTTTGTGCACCTTGGCGTGAACTCGAGTTCATCGTTACACCTGGCGTGTATTCAAAGATCTCATTTACGTCTTTTGCCATGTTCTCTTCAATTTCCTTATCAGAGATGACTGTGACAGAAGCCGCTGTGTTGATAAGTGTTTGATTCGTACGAGTTGAAGATACAACAACCTCGTCAAATAGGGCATAATCTTCAGCAAAGGCTGATGTTGATGAAAGCGCTAAAACGATTGAAGCAGAGAGTAGGGATTGCTTATACATCTGATAGTTACCTTAATTCCATAGTATTATCTTGATTTCGCGAAAGATAATATTGGATCTAAATGATAATTACTATTATTTGCATTTCAATTTATTTGTACTTTTATCATTAAAAGCATGCTTAAACCGTATAACTCATTGTATTAAAAGACCTTTAATGGTTCCATTTATCTGGTGAATGCTTCCATTTTTGTGATTAACCTCTCATTTATAAAGTAGGAAACTGATGCATAGCCCAATAACACTTGAAGCGTTACACATCCTAGATGCCATTGATCGACGTGGAAGTTTCGCCGCTGCGGCCAATGAAATGGATAGAGCACCCTCATCACTTAGCTATCAAATTCAAAAGCTCGAGCAAGACCTAGATATCATGATTTTTGACCGTTCAGGCCACCGTGCAAACTTTACGGAAGCAGGGCAATTGATACTTGAGCAAGGCAGAGTAATTCTTGGTGCGACAGAGAGATTGGTAAACGAAGCGAGCATTCTAGCCAATGGTTGGGAGCTGGATTTGACCATCGCCTTTGATGGCATCATCCCAATTGCCAACTTCTTTCCACTTGTCGATGAACTAGGAAAAATCAGTAAGACACGTGTTCGATTGCAAGAAGAGATCCTAGCAGGTTGTTGGGAGTCACTGACCGATGGCCGCGCAGATTTACTGGTGTGCCCGAAGGTCGAAACGATTCCAAACGATATGAAAAGTGACGTAATTGGTAAAATGGAAATGGTTTGGGTTGCGGCATCAAGCCACTATGTACACAAACGTTCTGGCGAGTTTGACCAAGCAGCAAGGGAAAGTTACAGGGTAATAGCCATTGCGGATACAGCCCGCGATCAACCTGCTTTAAGTCGTAATATTCTAGAGAAGCAGCCGCGGTTAACAGTAACAAGCTTCTCCGCAAAAGTAGAAGCGTTAACGACTGGACTAGGTATAGGAACCTTGCCTTGTAGTGTTGCTAAGCCTTTGATCGAATCTGGTGTTTTAACACAGATTGCCGGTACCGAGCCGCAGCCGATCGACATAGTGATGGCTTGGCGACGCAACAAAATGGGCGACGCCAAGTCTTGGTGTATTCAACACCTCAAAAAGACGTGGTCACTCAAGTAACGGTAACACCATATCTGCCGTACCATCTTCAAAACTGATATCTAGCTTAAAACCGAGTTTTTGAGCTAGTGTCAGCATTCCTCTATTAGTTGGCATCGTCATTCCAGACATCTGCTTGGTCTGTTTCGCACGGCAGTAATCAATAACCTTAGTCATCAGGATTCGACCTAAACCAACACCTTTCAGATCTGAACGAATCAGTATCGCAAATTCAGCGTCAGTGTTCTCTGGGTTAATCAGCGCTCGGGACACGCCAATGATCGCCGGAACGCCTTGTTCCTTGCGCACCACAACAAAAGCGATCTCTCTATCAAAATCGATTTGAGTAAAGTTGGCTAATGCTTCGTGATTGAACTCACCAACATCACTAAAGAAGCGTTTATAGAGATCCTCTTTTGATACACGGTTAATAAAGTCAGCATGAAGCGGTTCGTCTTCAGGAAGAATAGGACGTAGCAGAACCTCAGTACCGTCTTTCAACTGTATCGTTTCTTCAAGTTCGACTGGATACGGGCGAATTGCGAGTCGCTCCTGGGGATCGCCTTCATACGCTTTCAAGATGATATCGGCATCCAATATCGTGAATTTGTCTCCATTGGCAAGTACTGGATGGATATCCAAATCGTGTATCTCAGGGCAATCAACCACCATTTGAGATATACGAACCAACAATTCAGAAAGCCCCTCGATATCGATCGGGTTAGGTAATTTCTGCAAACGGATCTTGCCACTCTTTATCGCTCTAATAATCAAGTAACGAGCTAGTGTCATGTTGAGCGGTGGAAATGCGGCTGCCGCGTCGATCGATTCGTCCCATTCAGAGCCTCCTTGGCCGAGTAGGATGATCGGCCCGAAGGTTTCATCGGTTGTTACTTTAACTCTAAGTTCTTGGCCGCCTGCAAGCTTAGCCATGCCTTGTATCAACAAACCATGAATATGAGCGGTAGGGAATGACAATTGCGATCGGTCTAGAATCGCTTGAGCAGCGTTAGCAACCTCGCTGCTATTTCTTAAATTAAGCATCACACCTTGTACATCTGACTTATGCGCGATGTCTGGAGAACGGAGTTTTACCGCAACGGGATAACCAATCGTTTCAGCAATATGTACCGCCTCGCTTGGGTCAGAAGCGATCCAAGTCGGTAGAACATCCAAGTTGAAGTGTTTGAAAAACTGGCTGTTTTGGTGGGTATCAAGACTCACTGTCTCTTTATCCAGTAGTTGGCGTTCAATCCAACTTTTCGCATCCGCCAAGTCTTCAATGTGTACTTTCTCAGCCGTGGTTGGCGTTTCCATTAACTGGCGTTGGTTACGTCGGTATTCGACCAAGTGCATGAAAGCAACCACCGAACTTTCAGGTGTTCGATAGGTTGGAATTCCCACTTCAGTAAATAGCTTTCTCGCAGGCCTTGCGGTGAGCTCACCAGACCAATTGGTTAAGATATTGAATCGTTTATGGCGAGGGTGTTTCTTAATCGCTTCGATGATTCGTTCAGCGGTTTGAGCTGAATGCGCGACAGCCGAAGGGCTATGCATGATAAGAATGGCATCGGCTTCATCACCATCAAGCAGAGTATTAATGGTATCGATGTAACGCTGATCGCCAGCATCACCAACAATGTCGATAGGGTTGCTGTGAGACCAGCTGGATGGCAAGACCCTGCTGAGCTTATCAAGTGTCTGATCTGAGAGTTCTGCTAATTTACCACCACGATCAAACAGTGTGTCCACCGCCATAATTGCAGGGCCACCGCCATTAGTGACAATGGCAAGACGTTCACCACGCAGTGGTACAGAATGAGTTAGGGTTTCTACCGCAGCAAACAGCTCATGTAAATTCTTAACTCGCAACATGCCACTGCGTCGGATTGCGGAGTCATAGATAATATCTAAAGTGTCAGCGCCGCCAGTGTGCGCCATAGCAGCAGCTCGTCCTTTCGCCGTGCGGCCGCCTTTTAATACGAGGATTCGTCGGTTACGTGATGCTGCTCGAGCTGCAGAGATAAAACGCCTCGCATCAGTAATACTATCGACATAGAGCAAGATTGCTTCGGTGTGAGAGTCGGTACTCAAGTAATCCAACAATTCCGAAAATTCGATGTCACTGCCATTACCGATTGATATAAACGCAGAGAAGCCAATTTCTTTGTCATTGGCCCAATCGAGTATGGTTGTGCAAACTGCTGCTGACTGAGAAACAAACGCAATTTTTCCGGGAAGTGCTGTAACAGGAGAGAAAGAGGCATTTAGGTTTAGCCAAGGGACAATAACCCCTAAGCTATTTGAACCCAGCACGCGAATATTGTGTTTTTTGGCGATCGCTAGGCACCTTTCATCAAACGTCTCACCATTATCGCTGAGCTGTTGCATGTCCGAAGAAAGGACAATAACAGACGCAATGCCTTTCTCGGCTAGCTCTTCAAAAATGGCAACATTACGTGTCGCGTTAGTACATAAGATGGCAAGATCGGGAACGATAGGCAGTGACAAGATGTTCTTATAAGAGAGTACACCCGCCACAGAATCGTATTTCGGTGTAACCGGCATCACCGCACCTTTAAAATCCCCGTGCAACAAATTATTCATAACGATATAACCCGCGCGCGTTTCTCGTTGCGAAGCGCCAACAACAGCGATAGAGCGGGGTTTGAGTAGGGGATCAAGATGATTCATAGACATATCCTAGCAATGCACGTAAGTTCATCGTAACTTACTTTTCGATGACAGGTTGATGGCAAATTCACCGAATTAAGATGAATAAGCAAACACTGCATAAAGTTTGTGAAATAGGTCACCCACTAATGGTGTATAATCTCAAAGTTAACTTGATTCTAAACCGACGTATCGGCATGATTTATAGTAATTATTATTAAGGACATAGAGCTTTCCATGAAAAAAATTGCAATTGCGACTTTGCCTCTGCTCTTGGCTGCATGTGTATCTGAAAACTACATCACGGATGTGACTTCAGACAGTTATCAAGAAGAGTACAAAACTGCCAAAGTTGAAGCTCCAGTTGTATCTCAATCTGAGCAAACAGGCGTTGTTGAAGAGAACGTCGTTAACGTGATCAAAACTGAACCTGTTGAACAGAAAGTCACTCAAACAACTAGGGCTAAACCAGTTGCAACCGTGACAGGCCCGACTAAGAAACAGCAGGACATGAACCAGCGCTTTGGTTACACGGTTCAAGTTGTTGCTGTTGGCAGCCAAAGTAAAGTCGACTCTTTCGTGAAAATGCTACCAACAACTTCTCAACCAGTTTGGGAAAACTACAAAATGGTAAACGGCACGAAGTGGTTCACAGTACTTTACGGTGACTACGCAACACGCTTAGAAGCGAAAAAGGCGATTTCAACACTGCCAACCACTTTCCAAAACTTGAAGCCGTTCGTTAAGAGTATTGATGACATCAAGAACTCTGAATACCCAACGCTTAACAAGTTAAACTAAGTTTTGATTCATAAAAGAGGGAGCAAATGCTCCTTCTTTTGTTTTAAGACTCGTTGTTTTGTTTAATAGTTAATCGCTCAATCTTTCGAACGCAATTTTGACAATCAAAACACTGTACCTATCTCGACTTTTGTTTATCATTGAAGTCAGTATTCCTAGTTTCAAGGACCGATTTTACCCATGAACACCACAAACATTCTTCTACTTTGCGGCGGTGGATCTTCAGAGCATGAAGTGTCTTTAGTTTCAGCCAATTACCTTTTTGAACAACTCAATAGCGTTGCCGATTTCAACGTTGTAAGAGTTGAGATAAAGAACGAAGGCTGGTGTCTTGATTCGGGTGAATTGGTTTACCTTGATATTAACGATCAGACCCTACGTGGCGACAATCTAGAATCGAAAGTCGATTTCATCGTACCTTGTATTCACGGTTTCCCAGGTGAAACGGGTGATATCCAATCACTGTTCGAAATGGCTAAAATTCCATACCTAGGCTGTGGTTCTGAAGCGAGTAACAACAGCTTCAATAAAATTACATCAAAGCTATGGTATGACGCACTGGGTATTCCAAATACACCATACCTGTTCCTATCAGACAACACCGAACAAGCTCACTCACAAGCAACTCAAGCCTTTGAAACTTGGGGCAAAGTGTTCGTGAAGGCTGCACGTCAAGGCTCTTCGGTTGGTTGTTACCAAGTCAACAAAATCGAAGATTTAAGCGAAGCG
Organism: Vibrio sp. Scap24; assembly: GCF_013394185.1. Lineage (NCBI taxonomy): Bacteria > Pseudomonadati > Pseudomonadota > Gammaproteobacteria > Vibrionales > Vibrionaceae > Vibrio > Vibrio sp. Scap24. Next base: position 1,058,379 of record NZ_CP041333.1, read on the forward strand.
ATCAACAAAGCATTCACCTTCTCAGATCAAGTACTTGTTGAGAAATCAGTGGTACCAAGAGAGCTAGAAGTTGCAGCATATGAAATCGATGGCGAGCTACACATTAGTAAGCCGGGCGAGGTGATTGCACCGAATGGCGCGTTTTACTCTTATGAAGAGAAGTACAGTGCAGACAGCCACTCAATCACTGAAGTTGAAGCAAGTAACCTGACTGACGAACAGCGTGATTTGATCGCAGACAGCGCGCGTAAAGTGTTTACACAGATGAAGCTTCGCCACTTGTCTCGCATCGATTTCTTCTTAACACAAGACAACGAGATCTACCTAAACGAAGTAAACACCTTCCCAGGTATGACGCCAATTTCAATGTTCCCTAAAATGGTGGAACATGATGGTCACAAATTCAGTCAGTTCCTAGAGAACTGCGTTAGAACGAGCATTGCTTAGTTCATCTAACGAATCTTCGCTTACCTGAACCCAACAACATAATGCCTTGAGCTTTCCGCCAAGGCATTATTAGTTTTAAGAGGCCAATTTTTTAACGGCGATGATGCTGTTCGTAATTCCCTAGAGGAGTTTAGTGACCTGACGACCAAAGCTTATTGCCAAGGTATTAGCGCTTTGAATTTCATTTTCTCATTCTCAGCAGTCCCAGAATAACCCACATATTGCGCTGGCATAGCAGGGCTGAGCCAACGACCAAAATCCTGAATTTCTTTTACCTTAAGACCTTGTTTCGAGAGCTCTTGTGCAGCACCAACACGAATCGAGTTACCTGAAAAGTGGTGGTTTTCTGCGAGCTGAAGTAAATCACTCGCTCTGCGTAAAATTCGATAGATAGACGAATCATCCAAAGGTTGAATCCCGATGTTTTCATGCTTATCTATTGCACGGAACACGGGCAAACCCTCTTGCGTTCCAATATACGAAAGCCAACGACCTAGAGCGAAACTCGCGACTTGTGAAAGCTGGTACTTAGAGTCCTTAATCGTGATTTGATAATCGCTATCGGTACTCTCGATGTCATTCGTCGATAACAACTTAAGCTCTGAACGCTTCAAAGCGCACTCGAACATCACATTATAAATAGCGATGTCACGAATCTCTTTTAAGTTGGCCTTGTCATGCGAGAGCAATGTGTTCAACTCAGTGAGATGTGAAGATGTCATAGCGTTAGTTTGCTTTGAATCGCCCGCCATTCGAGCTTGCAAATGGAGCAAGGTAAAGCGAACTTGTCGATGTTTGATAGGGTTAGCGAAGCCAAGCACAGTGTGCAACAAACTAAGCGTTGCAGTGTAACGTTTTAATGATGCATATTTTCTGTCGTTAGACTCAGTCTCAAGGAAACGACGAATAGCGGTCACAGATGCAGGGAGTGTATTGATACGGTTTTTATTACAGAACGCGTGGTAGCGATTCCAATCACTGTAGATGCCTAACAGTGAGTTGCGAGAATACTGGTATCCTGTTAACTCATCTATAATTTCAATTGACGCAGTGCTGTTCAATTTTTCAACAAATGAATTAATTATCACAGAGTCAGATAAAATAGGGACTTTTTTTCTCAAATTACCGTACCTTAGCAGGTGTTTTTGCCATATTATGCTTGATATCATTAAAAGTATACTTATGATTAATGCAGCGAAAACAAAAAGATGATCAATAGATATGGCTAATTCAATTTACCGAAGCATCCATCTTCAATCGACGGATGCAACTAACACGGTTTGGCGTGCGAAGTTAAAAAATAATGTTATTCAAGGCAACCTAGCTGCCGTTAAGAAGAGTATTGATTGGTGGATTGAAACCGCATCTATTATTGATCCAAAAGAATTCACTGCGTTAAATAAGTCGAGAGGAACTGGTGGTTCGACAGAAAACTTCAACGGCTACCAAATCAAGAATGACACCGGTGAGCCTAATGCGTGGTATTGCATGTTTAACGGTCGCCTAATTAAAGGCGGCAAGATTGCTATCCAACGTCATATAGAAGCTTACTTACTCGCAAAACAAAAAGCAGAGCAACAAAAGAAGTAAATTATGAGCCTAGTATATTCAACAGAAACAGGTCGTATTAAACCTGAAGAAGAGAAAGTCCAACGTCCTAAAGGCGATGGGATTGTTCGAATCCAAAAAGAAACCAAAGGCCGCAAAGGCAAAGGCGTTTCTGTCGTAACTGGCTTAGACTTAGATGACGCACCATTAAAACTCATGGCAGCAGAACTTAAGAAAGTTTGTGGTTGTGGCGGCTCAGTAAAAGATGGCAACATCGAAATTCAAGGCGACGCGCGCGACAAGATCAAAGCGCATCTTGAAAAGAAAGGCTACAAAGTTAAATTTGCTGGCGGTTAATCTCTAACTAATACCAGGGTTAAAATCGAAGATTATTATCACTGGATATTAGGTATTTTATGGTAAATAACCATTATGGTTAAATACACAGTATAAATCAGAGAATATCGACAACAAATAAAGGCAGGGCATCACACAAAGATACCTGCCTTATAAACACCAAAATCAATTTAACATAACGTACATAATGCGCAGTGACGGACATTAAAATCTGAGCGGTTTCAGCACCTTAGTCCTTGCGGATTTTGCACACAACGCCGGATTAAGTCCTTCATGTTGTGGATTTTATGAGTTTTGTTTGTCGATTTAAACGCGTTGACGTGACCAACGTCTGCATCGTTCTAAACAACAACTTTAATAACGAGAACTTTTGTTCTGCCTAATCCAACTTATCACGACTTATGCTTACACCAATTATTCACGGTACTGTGTGTCAATCCTGTGTGTATCGCTGTTCGTTTCGCTTCAGATTTCACACACACGAGCGTGTTTTTAATCAACTCCACACGCTGAATTCTATTTGAATTATCTGCCAATTCAGACTCGTTAAGAATTTCGTGCGCTTACAAAGTTCTCGAGAAAACTCTCATCATCCAGCAAGTACAATAAATCTTGAGCTGCATTTTGGAAAACTTCTTGGATTACACCTTCAATACCATATTCATAAAAAGACCTCGATTTATCCAAATAAATTGTGCTATCAGAAAAATCGACACCTCCAGCAGCGGCTAATCCTGCCAAGTTAAATGCCTCATCAAAAGTTATTCGAGTGCCAAGCTTATGCGACAATCGATTTCTAATGTAATTCACACCGCGTAGAAATTCTGCGGTGTTCTGGTTGATGATTCCTCTGTTTTCTGAGGCATCAACCTTCCGACGAAAACTCCATTCAAAATACCTTCCGTTATCAGCGTCTGTAGAATTAGATTCAAGCATCTGGACAAGAATTGATTCAAGTACCAGATGTCCTGACATAAACGCCCCCAATACGGAATTCTCGAATAATTCAGTTACATGCTCTATTCCATGCAATGATCTTCCTTCCCAAAGATCTTTATTCATAAATTGGCTCCCAAAGCCTTGATAAAGGTTTCTACAACGTCAACTTGAGTACAGTTAACAACAATTAGCTATTTATAACAATGGGTTAAGTCAGTACCTGTAACAATTTAAGTTCTTCTAGACTTCAACTACTAGTCACAACTATATCAAAGTGACACTGCAACAAAAAATGCCCTTTTAATTTAACTGTATATTTATACAGTTAAATTATTCTCCCCGTAAAAACCGCACTTATTGTTTGAATTTTAAAAAAAAATAACAAAATACGAGGGCAGTTTGATCTCATTATGAGTTTAAGAAGTCTGTTTCCTGTATAAGAGTCGGCTGTTTGTTCGTTTTTGGATGCTACGATTCCACCACTCTGCTATTCAAAACTAATCTTTAGTTGCGCCAGAGTAAGGCATCGCTCATAATCAAATGGTCATGCGTACGGATTAATATTATGAGCGATAAAGCTTTCAGACAACTCAACATATTCCTTTCTATTTTTTGCCTGGCAGTAACCCTATTGTCGTTGATCTCTTTTCGTACGATCATGGATAAGAACTACATCATCACACCAGGCAGATACCCGACCCTCGTTAACACTGACAGAGACCATGATGGCGGCACGATAGGTTTACTACACAACTCAAAAGATGGAATTGAGTTACAGTGTGACTTTAAGCGAACATATAGCGCTCCATTCTGTGAGATTGAATTCGTAATATCGACAGAAGGCAAAGGGCTCGATCTCTCTACCTATGATTCAGTCACTATCAACATGGATTACCAAGGCCAAGAGAACCCAAGATTTCGCTTCTACATTCGTAACTACGATGAGAACTACAGCGTTCAAGGCGACGCAATGTCTAACAAGTTCAATCGCTTAGATTTCTCGTTACCCGATATAGGCAACATCGACTTAGATTACTTCAATGTTCCGCTTTGGTGGATTGACTATTACAACCACCCTATTACGAATAGCGCGGTGGATATTACCAATGCCGTTTCTGTTGAGCTTGGACTTGGCGCTAGCACGCTTGACGGCCACCATAAACTCACGGTGAAAAGTATTGTATTCCATGGCAAGACGATGGACCGTGTTGTGCTAGGAAAGATGTTGATTGGATTATGGGTGATGTACGCGCTCTACTACATATCTTGTGCTTTATACATCGCCAAGCGAGCGAAAAACGTTGCGGCAGAACAAAGGCATTTGTTAACCCAAGAGATCGAAGAGTTAAAGGTAAAGGCAACAACCGACCCTTTAACTGGCTGCAGAAACAGAACAGAAGCGTTGGATACCTTCTATGATTTTGAACGTCTTGCGCAACAAGGTAAGTCGATTCATATCGCTCTATTCGACCTAGACCATTTCAAGCAAGTAAACGACCAATACGGCCATGAAGTGGGTGATCAGGTTCTGATTCAGTTTGTGTCTACAGCAACCGATAGCCTCGGAGAGCACTACTTATTGTATCGTTGGGGTGGTGAGGAGTTTTTACTAGTCTGCATCGATCAAAGTACGCTACAGTGTTACGAAAGTATCACTAGTCTCTATGATGCTCTTGAGCAAACCGATTGGCCATTTAAACTTGCGATCACTGTATCTGCTGGATTTACACAACTGACACAGAATGAATCAATTCGTTCTGCCATTAAACGCGCAGATCAGGCGCTCTATCAAGCCAAGGACAACGGACGAAACCAAGTCGTTACGTCTTATTAAGGTTCATGAGACTACAGCTAAAGCTATACAACACTCAATTAACGCTCTGTCGCTATCTGTATCGTATAGTAGCCAATAGATTCTCAACAGCTGATTAAACTAAGTCATAAATAAGCTTTGCTGACTCGACATAGCTACTCCAATCGACTCACACCTTTAAGCTCCCTCTTCTTACCCGGAATAACGCGGCAGTAGGACTCTCAGGGTGATTGTATCCTCCCAAATAATAGCCCTATAAAGAGCTTCTTTACGTCTCTATGTTCCTAAATATCGATTCTGAAATTCGCATATTTGACCAACTAAGATTGGATTAAGCCGAGTTTAATCGATCCCACTATCGGTATTGAGCAGTTCGGTTACTACTTATTCAGATCTGTTCTTAGTTCAAATGCCCAATCATTTATTTACGTACATTCTCCTGATCATATGCTTTCAAAATAGAAGTCACAGCGTCACCAGACTGATAAAACGCCATATTTTTAACCACTTAGACATGGTGACATAAATACTGACACCTAAAATGATAGTTGTTTTACTTTCAGATTTATTTGTAATTAAATTACAAATAGTAAGCAAGAAAAACCAACAAAGTGGATTACTCTGACGTAACTAACTGAATAAGCTCAATTTAAGTGTTTGGATAGGTCGGGACTTAGGATGGATAAAGTATTGGTATGAACGAGATAATATACCAGAGGGTAATATATTTAGTTATAGTGCTTTAGGTGGGTAAAAAAGAAGGGCTGATGCCCTACTCTTCTTTATTACTCATTTCTTCACGAATTTGCTCAGCAACGATTTTGATAGCTTGTGCTGTACTGATGCCCTGAGTCATCATTTCTTGAATTCGTTCAACAGCTTTCTGTTGTTCTTCGTGAGAAAGGGTTGGTAAGTCGTTTAGCATGCTCTGCTCCTTTGTTTAGGACCAGAACTATATAAGGACTGTTAGTAACTAGCAAGGAAATTGATTGAAGCACCCATCGCATTTTCATTCGTGTAATTAGCACTTAGATCTAACTGGAACAAGTTGAGTGGCGAGATACCAATACCGGCTGTGACTGTTCCTTCCGAATCTGAATAAGCCAGGTTCTTGTAATACCCTCCCCTTAGCTTAAGCTGACGTAGCAGGTCGACTTCAGTACCCACACGAATCATCTGCTCGTTATCATCAAAGGACGTGAACTTTTCTGTCTCATTCAAATCGTAATCGACACTTAACGTAAAGTAGTCAGACACGATACCTGCACCAACTGTGTAAACCGGCTCAAGTTGGTAAGTGTATTTACCGCCAACTTGGTGTGTCGCAGTACTTGTGCTGCTGTTCAGCGTTCTCGTCGTATCTTTGGTTTCGATATCTCGAGAGATTAAGTTGGTTGCCGCAACACCGACTCGGAATGGGCCGAAGAACCAAAGTGCACCAGCGTCCATGTTGAAGGCTGTTTCACCATCACTGTTTTCTCTAACATCAGATAAATCGTAATCATTAACTGAAGCGACATAGTTATATGTGTAGATACGTTGGATTTTAGGTGTGATACCAAATGAGATGTGTTGGCCCATAAAAGTTTGGTATTTTGCTAAAGAAAGACCGACTTCTGCTACACCGATAGAAACAGCTTCAACAGTAGACAGTTCCACTTTGTCTTCATCTGAACCTGCTGTGTAAACATTTGGTGTCGCAAATGATTCTGTGTAGGCTTTCGCGAAAAGGTTTGCAGCAACAAACTGGTTAGGAAGTGCGAATGCAACAACACCACCGAGTTCAACGTTAGCTTGGTTGCCATCTAGTTTATTCAGTGCGGCGTCTAAGTCTGCAGTGTTTGAAGCATCAACAACACTATCGATGTTCGACTTCATGTCATCGGGGTCATTATAGCTACCACCAAAACTTGGCGTAATCATGCCCATGTCATCGTTACGACGGTAGATTGCAACCAATGCTGGGTTATAGAATGGAGCAGTTAGGAAGTTTGCAGAAACAACACCAACACCACCCATCGCATCACCACGCGCTTCAATGGCGTAGTTTGCTGCTGAAAGAGGAAGACTGGCGAATGCAATTGACGCTGCGAGTAGTTTAGTAGTTTTTTTCATGCCGTTTATCTTTGTTAGATCCCTTACATAGTTAACGGCACAATTTTAAATTACTTTAACTCTTCTTCGCTAGAAATATCATAAGTTTTACTGATAGTTTGTGCTTGTTCTATCGCTATGTCGCCTTGCCAACGCGAATGCACCATTGAAACGGCAAGTACGTAGCGATCATTGGGCAGATCTTCACCCGTAAGATTCATCGGGTAATCAGATTCATAACTCTTTCCCCAGACCTCTTCATAGTGTTCGTCGACATAATCGTACAAACCAACTTCAAGTTTAGGAAGTGGACAATAAGGGTTAAGCAGTTCTTTCTTATCGATACGCCACGTGTCTTTAGATGCCCAGCGAACTTGCTGACGCATGGCAACTTCACCAAGAATAACCCAAGTGCTCCAAGAGTTACCGCCATCGCCTTTCACGTTTAAACGATACAGACCTGAGTCAAGCTGAGATGCTAAGTTATAGCGCTTGCGATACAAGTTGACTGAGGCGTTGTTGACGACTTCGTTCTCTTTGGTGAATTCGCTATCAGACGAGACAACTTTATCGACCCATTTTTCGAAGGTGATATCTTGAATATTGTTATCAGATTCAACCTCAATCGCAACACGGAATGTATCTCGCCCCGGGCTTTGAATGACGTGTCTTTTCACGACCACCGAACTGACCCAATCCGGTAATGTCTTTTTGGTGAGGGTTTTACCACAATCTTTATTCAACGCTTGGTCAAACAGTTCATTGAGGTGATCTTCTCGAGACTGAGAAGCATTGATCTGCCAAACTTCCACTAATGAATCAAACATCTGGGACAAGTCATTATCCAGTAGATGTTTGTGCACTTGGGTTAGAGCATCGCTGTTCTTAAACCAATCAGCTGCGTGCGCGGTATTGAACGCGCCAGACAGCAATAATAGTGGAAGTAAGGCTTTCTTCATTACGCTTTCATCTTGTAGCCAACGCCACGTAGCGTTTCGATTTCTAGACCCGGCAATTTCTGTCTAAGTTGCAGAACATGTGTGTCTACTGTACGTGTTGTTGGGAAGTGGTTGTAACCCCATACGTGATCAAGCAGCTCGTCACGAGTGAAAACGCGACCAAGGTTGCTTGCCAAGAACAATAGTAAGTCAAACTCTGTGCGTGTTAGCGTTACTTCTTGTTCGTTGAAAAACACTTCACGAGTTGCTTTATCGATAACAAGATTTTGAGCGATGACTTTTGATGCATCTTGTTCTTCAGCATCTGGTAAGCGAAGTTGAGCACGAATACGAGCAAACAGCTCTGCTTCTGCAAATGGCTTAGTTAGGTAGTCATTTGCACCTGAATCTAGGCCCGCTACTTTGTCTTTTACTGTAACTAATGCTGTTAGCAAAATTACAGGGATATCTTTCTTTTTCTTCCAACCAGGAAGTGAATCTACTGAGTCACCATCAGGAAGTTGACGGTCTAGGATAACCAGATCCGCTTGTTCCCAATAGCCTTCAACTTCAGAGATCAGCTCAGCATGCAAACATTCATATCCAGCTTGCTCAAGGCTAACTAATAAACCGTCAGCTAAATTTTTATCATCTTCAACGAGAAGCAATGTCTGTTTCACAAGGTATCTCCAAAATAAATGTTGTTGGGGGGCCGATAAGCGTCATGTGACCGCCCATTTTTCCGACCATAGATTCCACTATCGTCAGACCTAAACCGAGTCCACTCTTACTAACGAATGGCTTTCTTAGTTGCCCCCAATCTTTGCGGGACAAGTCTCCATTATCTATAACTTTGAATGTCAGCTTCTTGTCAGAAGTATTCAGTTCTAGTATCACTGGTGCGACACCGTATTTAACAGCGTTTCTGATCAGGTTATCGATACACGTCCCTAACCAATATACGTTTACTTTTGCAGCAATATCTTTGTTAACGCGCAGTTCAATTCCCGGCGCGAAATCTTCTTCAACTTTGTACTGAAGCCACTCTTCGACACTCGGCACCCACTCTGTCGCGAGTGGCTGATTGTCTGACTGCAAATAGTCTTTACTTGCCTCAGCTAACTGTCTTAAACGACGAGTATCTTCACACAATCTACGGAACTCATCATATACCGATTCTGGTAAGTGTTCGAACTCGCGTCTGAACCCTTCAACCGTCAATGACAAGCTCGCAATAGGCGTTCTTAGTTCGTGCGTTAGAATTTGAAGAACCAGCATACGGCTCTTCATCTCTTGTTTCTTACTGTTCCAACGATAAACGGCCCAACCAAGCACTAGCATGATATTGGCGATCACCAAGATAAACATGGCAACTTGCAGCAGCTCAGAATGATCTTCTATTTCCCAACAGACGTTACCGCGTTGGACAAAACAGCTATTGCCTTCTGAAGACAAACTGAACGACAACCCCGCGAGCGTTGCGTTTTCGTTCCAGACTGATTCTTTATACAGGTAATATCTGTCGCCGCGTTTTACCCACATTTCGTCCAATTCAACAAACATGCTCGCGCCAGCTAACAGTGCAGTAATAGCTTCGTTATCCATCTGCTGCAAACGTGATAACAATTCGTCATGTTCAGCGTTTGGTCGCTCTTGAATGTGCATATAACGCTTCAAAGAATCGAACTTTTCTGGGTATTTCTCAACGTAACGAGCAGCGTAAGAGCCACCACCAGGGTGAATCAAACCACTACGACTAAACCAACGGTCTGAAAGCTTGGTGCCTTTACACATAGCACGAGTAAAGACCAAAGGCTCCGTGATCAAAGGGCTTAACGGTAACTTTCCGCTACACGTTTTTGATAACTGGTATAAGCGTTGGATGTCTTTTAACGGATACTCTGCCGTTTGTGGCAGCATTGAAGACGGCATGATCAAGCGAGTTGGATAATCAGCTTGAAGCAATCGAATATCATAAGATTCAACTGCCGTTTCATGATCAAAGAGTTTGGTGAAGTTATCGATACGCTCAGGCAAAGAGTCAGCAAACACATTTACTGACACTGACAATGTAGCGATAAGAAGCGTAAATTTTCTTTTGATGATCACAAACCAGCGCAAATTCATATAGATCAATCAAATATATACCATTCGCTATCAAAGATAAATTTTTAACCGCATGAAAAACAGTGAGAATGACGACTATCAGCGGTTAATTCCATGATAATGCGGCAGTGCTGTGCATGCGTACTAGTTCGTTGACTTAATAACACGTCAATCCAAGGGCGGATGTTTCTTGATGATATCTTTGCGATTATATGTGAATGATTATCAAAGAATGACTTTCCGCTGTTCAAAAAAAGGAGCTCAAATGAGCTCCTTCGTTTACAAGTGTTTTTAGAACAAGCCTTATAGGTGCTCTAAAATACCTAGACAACTCTGTTTCGCATCGCCAAATAGCATTTGTGTGTTCTCTTTAAAGAACAGTGGGTTTTGGACACCGGCGTAACCTGTGTTCATAGAACGTTTGAACACGATAACATTTTGAGCGTTCCACACTTCCAGAACTGGCATGCCAGCAATTGGGCTGTTTGGATCTTCCAGTGCTGCAGGGTTCACGGTGTCGTTCGCACCAATAACCAATACAGTATCTGTCTCATCGAAGTCATCGTTGATTTCGTCCATTTCAAGAACGATATCGTAAGGTACTTTTGCTTCAGCAAGCAGTACGTTCATGTGACCCGGTAACCTACCCGCAACTGGGTGGATGCCAAATCGAACATTTACGCCCTGAGCTCTTAGCTTCTCAGTGATTTCGTGCACTGGGTACTGAGCTTGAGCTACTGCCATGCCGTATCCCGGTGTGATGATGACTGACTTAGAGTTCTTAAGCATGTCAGCCACATCTTCAGCTGAAGTTTCACGGTGTTCACCTTGCTCTTCATCGCCATCAGATACTGTGACTTCTTGACCAAAGCCACCAGCAATAACACTAATGAACGAGCGGTTCATCGCCTTACACATAATGTACGACAGAATTGCACCTGACGAACCAACGAGTGCACCGGTTACGATAAGCAGGTCGTTTGCAAGCATGAAACCTGCTGCCGCTGCTGCCCAACCTGAGTACGAGTTCAGCATAGAAACAACCACTGGCATATCTGCGCCACCAATCGATGCCACTAGATGGTAACCGAATGCGAACGCGATAAGTGTCATCACTATCAGCGCGAACATGCTGCCGTCTGCTTTCACGAACATGATCATAAGCAGTGTAGAAACAACGATAGCCGCTAGGTTCCATTTGTGCTTGTGAGGAATGTTCAGTGCAGATGAAGAGATAACGCCGCGAAGCTTACCAAACGCAACAATCGAACCTGTGAACGTCACAGCACCGATAAACACGCCAAGGAACACTTCCACTAGGTGGATCACGTGCTCTGCATGAATATCAGCAGGGTTAAGTGACACTGCCGCCGGTGGATCGATGTAGCTGTTGTAACCCACAAGTACCGCTGCCATACCTACGAAGCTGTGCAGAATTGCCACCAGCTCAGGCATTTCAGTCATTTCTACTTTTCTTGCGTAGTGGATACCAATACCACCACCGATCACCATTGCAATGATGATCCACACAATACCCGCTGAGTGAGGGCCAAAGATCGTCGCGATCAACGCGATTGCCATACCCGTGATACCGTAATAGTTACCTGCACGTGCAGATTCCTGTTTCGATAATCCAGCCAAGCTCATAATAAAGAATACAGCAGCAACAATATAAGCTGCTTGTACTAATCCTTCAGACATCTGTTACTCCTTAGTCTTTACGGAACATTTCAAGCATACGTTTGGTCACAGTAAAGCCACCAAAGATATTGATACTTGCAATTAAAACGGCAATGAAAGATAGGAAAGTCACGACGCCGCTTCCTTGTCCAATCTGTAATAGCGCACCTACCACAATGATCCCTGAAATCGCATTCGTTACAGACATCAAAGGCGTATGAAGAGAATGGCTAACATTCCAAACTACGTAATAACCCACCACACAAGCGAGAACAAAAACGGTAAAGTGAGACAAGAACGCAGCAGGAGCAACCGACGCTATCCAAGCGAATGCACCAACAGCAACCGCCATGCCCGCCGCTTTCTTAATTGGAGAAACAGGTTCTTCAACTTTAGGCTCGGGTTTCGCTGCTTTTGGTTTCGCTTGTTGCTGAGGTTGAGCAGAAACTTGAATTGGTGGCGCTGGCCAAGTGACTTCGCCCTCTTTAACCACTGTAACACCGCGCAGCACAACATCTTCAAAGTCGATATTGATATTGCCGTCTTTCTCTTTGCAAAGCAGTTTCAGTAAGTTAACAAGGTTAGTCGCGTACAGCTGAGAAGATTGAGTCGGCAAACGACCAACCATATCAGTGTAGCCAACAACTTTTACGCCATTCGCAGTAGTGATGACTTGATCCGCAACCGTGTATTCACAGTTACCGCCATTCGCAGCCGCCAGATCCACAATCACACTACCCGCACTCATGCTATCTACCATCTCTTTGGTAATCAGCTTAGGTGCAGGACGACCTGGAATCAGTGCTGTTGTAATGATGATATCAACGTCTTTTGCTTGAGCCGCATAGAGTTCTTCCGCTTTCTTGTTGAATGCTTCAGACATCTCTTTCGCATAACCATCACCAGCGCCAGTGTCTTCTTGGAAGTCAACTTCCAAGAATTCAGCGCCCATCGACTCTACTTGCTCTTTTACTTCAGGACGAACATCGAATGAACGAACAATCGCACCTAAGCTACCTGCTGCACCAATTGCCGCTAGGCCAGCAACACCCGCACCTGCAACCAGTACTTTCGCTGGTGGAACTTTACCTGCCGCTGTAATTTGACCGGTGAAGAATCGGCCAAATTCATGTGCCGCTTCAACAACCGCACGATAACCCGCGATGTTTGCCATAGAACTTAGCGCATCGAGTGCTTGAGCTCTTGAAATACGAGGCACAGAATCCATCGCCATCACGTTGATGTTACGACTGGACAATTGTTCCATTAATTCTGGGTTTTGAGCAGGCCAAATAAAGCTGACCAATGTTGCGCCATCTTTAAGAAGATCGATTTCATTTTTAGATTCGTCAACGATCGGGGCGTTAACTTTAAAGATAATATCGGATTTCCAAGCTTCATCTGCGCTTACAACTTTTGCACCAGCTTGTTCATAAGCTGAATCTTCAAAACTTGCTAGCGCACCTGCTTGTGATTCAACACAAACTTCAAATCCTAACTTTAGAAGCTGTTCGACCGATTTCGGCGATGCAGCGACTCGCGTTTCACCAGCGAGCGTTTCTCTTGGTACACCTATCAACAAATTAGACTCCTTGTGTATCAATTTGTGATTATTATTCTTACCAAAGACAAATTAAAGAGGTCGTAAGCGCACTTGGCTACACCAATTTGCATAGCGACACTTCAACTATTGGCACAATGACTTATTCGTTTGTATCTAACGACAACTAATACTTCAAGCGTTTTGTTCAAAGAACAGAAAAAGTTATTACTTATAACGATTTGGATAGAATTTGAGCGCTTAATTTCGATAAATGAAGGCTCTCTCGAATAAAGAGGTCAAACCACTTGCCAATAATCCTTTTAATAACAACCGACTAGCTGTTCTTTATCCCTAAAACTAAAAAGAGCTTTCAGCATATACACTGAAAGCTCTGTAAATTATGACCAACATCAATTCTAACCCTAATTGGTTAGCTAAATATGTTGTCGCCCATTTGGTCAATGAACATCTGCGATTTCTTGAGCATCAGTTCGTTGGCGTCTTCTTTGTTTGAAACAACATCTGAACGAATAAAACGATGAGTTTTAATTTCACCGTCAACTTCTTTCTCGATTCGCCCGGCAACACGGTATTGACCAGATTCAGCAATGGCATCTTGATAGATATTGAAGCCTTTATATTCGACCGGCTCAATCTCTACTTTTTGTTCGGTTTTTTCTTTGCCACCAAATAATCTAGAAAAGAATCCCACGTTTTTTACTCCTTAAATGACCGTACTGACACTAAACTATCATGACTGTTTACGGTTCAACAATGGCTTTTCATACCATTGCAATTCTACGTCATCATCAAAATTGTGTTGACTAAATATAACGGGCACATTGTCGTTACGTTCGCGTCTTCGATCGTCAATTATCATACTTTCTGCATTTTTGACCGCGATCTCACTATTACGTTTGTAGAGCACCAATTTGTCTTCCGGCAACGCTGAAAGAAAATCGATATCGAAACGAATGTAGATCGGTTTAAGCTGACCTAAAGCCAGACACGCAAGATCAGCCAACTGTTCGTTGGTATAACTAGACACATATTCCTCGGTAGCCAACACGTGGCCCACCAGAGTTTCCATATAATTGTGTACATCCACACTTATTTGCATACTACACCTCCATTTGTAGCGGTTGTTTATGACCTAGTACTGAACAATGAACAACCTAATCGCAAAACTCACTGTAACTTCGTTATAAACCTTACTCGAACTTCATTACAGGTTTACATTTCTTGCTTGTTGCTCATCATGTAACCATTAAGTACAAACCACCTAGGTTTTGTTAAGTATCTATAACGACTAATTAATTTCTCATATATACTGTGTAGCTCGTTCTATGGTTAATAGCAACTCAAGTACATATAAAAATGGTTGCACCAATAGCGACCTATGGCTATGTTTTTACTCTCATTTAAGCAAAATGCTTGGCAATCGCTTGTTTAACCGTATCCTACGTATAGTATTAATTAATAAGATCATCATTATAGTTAGGCTCACCACATAAATGGCATCATCTTTTGTAACGTCGAGCATGTTTCGATTTTGCTTCCCTTTACTCCTTCTAGCAATTTTACTTGCAGGTATGAACAACGTCATTCTCGTGACGGATTCAAACTTAGGGTTTGCTAGCAACCTCCCATATATTTTATTGAGCGTTGCAGTTTTACTGTGCCACACATTTAAACAAGGTCGAATGGCTATGGTGTCTGTCACCATGCTTCTCGCTTACCTGATCATCCAAGTTCGCTTACAAACGCCTCTCAATACTGGCACAACACTATTAGAGCTCTCCTTGCTTGCAGCTCTAGTACCTGTCACTTGTTTACTGGTCTACGCCTTCCCTGATAACGGCGTTAACTCAAAGTCGATGTTTCTATATGCCTTGGTTCTTGTTCTATTTATGGTTTGGGCGCAACTGATAGTGTCTCACTTCCATGCCGGAGGTTTTGAATCATGGAGCGAAGGGATTCTGTTCATTGTTAGGGATTTCTCAAAACTGCCCTTTGTATTGGTTCTCTATAGCCTATGCTTGCTCGGTTTAACTTCGATTTTGGTTCTGGTGTACAACCGAGCGATCGATGTGGTGGTCTACAGCGCTATTTTACTCGCGTCATGTACATTCATCTTTTTTGACGTGCAGTACATCTCAAGCACTATGTTTTCTCTGTCAGGAACCTTGATTATCATCTACGTGATGTCTGCAAGCCACGACATGGCCTTTAATGACCAACTGACTAACATCCCTGGCCGTCATGCTCTAGAAGTGGACATGAAGCACTTAGGGCGTAAGTACTCAATGGCGATGGTCGATATCGATCACTTCAAGAAATTTAACGATACCTACGGACACGACATTGGCGACGATGTATTGAAGCTAGTCGCTCGCATATTGAGAGAAACAACTGGCGGTGCAAAAGCTTATCGCTATGGTGGTGAAGAGTTCACGATCATTTTCAAGGGTAAGCACACCGATCAAGTAAAAGAGCATCTGCAAGTTTTGATTTCTGAGATTCAGAATTACGACATGATAATTCGTAATACAAACGACCGCCCTGATGACCATGAAGTAGGAATGAAAAAACGTGGCAAGAATGGCAAGCCAAATGAAGTGGTGAATGTGACTGTCAGTATTGGCCTGTCTGATAGTACAACCACCAGACATCCTGAAGAAGTGTTAAAACTAGCCGACAACGCGCTCTACAAAGCGAAAGAAACTGGCCGAAACAAACTGTGCGTTAATAGTTAACGTTACACCTAAACGATCGAGTCACTATAACGCCAAACTTTTCATTGTAAGGCAGCTTACGCTTGGTGGAAGTTGGTGGCACTTGGTCAGTGTTTAATCTTGGTTAAAGAAGATCACCAAGCTCCCGCCTTTCAAACTGCTTCCGTAATTGATCGTGAAGCCAATGCCCACATTATCGACCCATTCGTTAAATAGGTTTGGGTTAAGCAGCCAGCCTACACTGCCCTCGTAATACGACGTTGTACCCATAGGCACGACGGTATCACCACCTATATCAATTCTCTTGATGCTCGAATACATGGACGTAATGTTCTTATCCCAACGAACTAAGTCATAAAAGATCTTCGCTTCATTGGCGATGTACCAACCTTCTGGGTGGCCGACATTACCGTTATTAGCGTCTCCCCAACCGACACCGTTGAAATAATGCCAACTCGTACTGAGTTTATATTTGCCCCAGTTATTCTTGTCTTCATAGATCAATTTAATCTTAGGCTCTACGATGTAAGCCCAAGCGTCAGTATTAAGATAAACCCCATCAATCGCATCAACCAAAGGCTGGGGTACATTACCGCGATAATCGTATTCATTGCGATAATATGAGATGTGATTGCCAATACCAGAATGAAAGCTCCAGTATTCGTCTAATTGGGCGACATTCGAAAACTCAACATACCCCGAAATGACGGTCTCTTTTTGGAAATCAGACACGGACGCTGATGAATAATTGACTTCATTCTCTGTGCGCAATGCAGACAAACGCAGCGTCACCTCTTGGTGGTTATCTTCAATAGTGGCGGGGAATTTGAAAGTATAAGGTAGGCTGAGAGAGGCCATATTTTGTCTTCTGCTTACCGAATCACTCGAACCAATGTCCTCATTGTCTAAGCGAAATACTTCGTTTGGGTCAAAGTTATTGATACCAAAGGTAAATACATCGGTGTCGTTAAGAAGCACGCTGGTTGCAAAATTTCGCTCAATCTCCTTGCGAATGAGATCAGATATCTCATTTGCAGAAGCAATACTGGGGACAGATAAATAGATTACAGGGACAACCAGTGTCCAACATGAATGAGCCAAAGAAAATGGCTTTGAATGTGGCATTTCTCTTATCACTAAAGTACTTCCTAGCTCAAACGCTAATAGAAGTATAAATTCAAATTTCTAAAAGAGCTCGCTAACTAACGAGCAAGCTCCAAAATGTTGCGTTGTATGAAGGTGTTTCTGCCACTTTGCTTTGCTTGGTAAAGCGCTTGGTCGACCTTTTCATATATAGAAGCAATGGACTCATCACCTTCCGGCACAAATGAGAGTACACCTTGTGACGCTGTCACTCTATCTGATACGGTTGAGTGATCATGAGCATAGTTCATTTCATGCAACGCTTCTTTTACTCGAGTCGCGTGTAATTTAGCGGCTTCGCTGTCCGTGTCGCTTAAGATCAAAACAAATTCTTCACCACCGTAGCGTCCAACAAACTCTCCCGCACGAACGAACAGTTGTTTCAAGGTATTGGCAAGCCCTTGTAAGCACTTATCCCCTTGAATGTGGCCGTAATTATCGTTGTAGGGTTTAAAGAAGTCTACATCTAGAAGTATGACAGTCATAGATATATTACGTCTTCCGTGCCACGCAATGCTCTCTTCAAGCTTAGTATCCATATATCGACGGTTGTATAATTTGGTTAAGCCGTCCTCGTTGGCTTGTTGTTGCAGGAGGATATTGAGTTCTTCGAGTTTCGCGGTACTTTGTTTTAACTCTCGCCTCATGTGCGCGATACGTTGCATCGCAATCAATTTAGAATTGAGAACCACTTTGTTTACCGGCTTGATAAGGTAATCATCACCACCAGCATCAATCGCTTTGGCGATCATTTCTGGCTCTTCATGACCACTCAAGAAGATGATAGGCACCCACTCTGGGAACTGTCGTCGAACCTCGTTAGCGACCTCAAAACCGTCCATGTCTGGCATGCTAATATCCAGCAAAACAAGTTCAGGATCAAAATCAGAATAGACGTTTAGGGCTTCTTTTCCGCTACCGACAGCTTCCACAATATGACCCAGTTGCTTGAGTCGAATAGCAAGTTGCATCCTGTCTAGTTGAACATCATCAACCAGCAATATGCGCATCGAAGATCCCTTTTCTATCATCACATCACCTTTATCTAGTGTTGAATATTCAAAGTAGCTCAAATTTGGGCTTAAATCATGCCCTAATCTCTATATTATATTGACTTTTTTACAGATCTTTTTAGCATTGTTTCTTTTTAAAGAGAAATACTATGTCAGACGCTACAAACAACGAAGTACAAGAAATCGATTTAACCACTATCTCGCCAGAGCTTCGCCAAGTTATCGAATTTGATGAAGTGCCTAAAGAGATGCACAACATGGTTACTTCAATTCATGAGGTGTCTGAAGAAGCAGTGCGTGAAACTTGGAGCAGCCTTCCAGCAAGCGCACAAAATGTTTTGGACAACTTCGAGCAATTCCACGCTCTAATCTCTGTTAGCCAAGCTTTTGCTGGCGTAAACATGATGGAAGAGTTCCCTACTCTTAAACTTCCAGAAGGCATGACTGACGAAGAAAAAGAAGAGTACCGAGCTCAACTGCTAGACCAAATTTTACATAACTGTGTAAAAGACATGGCTAAGCAAATCAAGAAAGCTCGTCGTGATGCTATCTTGAAGCGTGATTTTAAAGAAGTTTTTACTAAGTAAGCCGCCAAGCACCTAACTTTAGGCTAGCGCCAACAGTAATACTGATGACTAAGCCGCATGTTGCTTCAACAAGCGGCTTTTTTGTACCTATTGCTTTCTCTGTTCTTGTCACTTATCTGTTTTCTCGTCGATGTGTCATCTCGTTAGTCATTACACAAATAATATGACTTTGCACTCATACAGTGTGGCTCAAAACTGGCAGTTATACCGTATAAAAATGACGCATGTCTCCATTCATGGAATCAAGATCGTATTTTCAGAGCCTAGAGCCGGAAACATCACGACAATATGGAAAAGCTGAGCTAGTCAGATTTAATGTGTCACCGCGATATCTCGTTGAGCAACACTCACACCTTTGATCTGCGCATAAACGCGTTGGCCAATTTCTAGATTAAGTTCATCTAATGCCCACAAGGTGATGGTTGCCCATAAGTAGCATCCAGGCTCCAACTCTAACTCAACCGCCACACTCTGCTTGTTTGTGCCTTGCTGATGCGTCTCTACGCTTTTAATGGTCACAGGAAGGATGTTACGTATAGATGTGCCTTGCGACTGTTCTAGCGCGATGGAGACATCATTTGCCCTAACCTGCAGCCTAACTGTCGCACCTATTTCACTCGATACCTTCTGAACCCATAATGACGTCAATTTTCCAAGCGTTAATCGAGACAGCGCATAATCATCATTGTGGTCTGCGAGAGTCGCTTCAAACAACGAGCTTTGTTCAGAGAAGGATTGCCAAGGCTGCATGGCTCTTGATGCCCATACTTCTTCCGTGACACCCGAAGAAATCACTTTGCCTTGATCGATAATGACCAAGTGATTCGCCAAACGTAAGATCTCGTTGAGACTGTGTGTGACATAGATAATTGGGATTTGCACCGTTTCGGATAAGTTCTCCAAAAACGGCATCACTTCACGCTTACGAGGCAAGTCGAGAGAGGCTAAAGGCTCATCCATCAACAGAATACTCGGCTTAGACAACAAAGCACGGCCAATCGCCACACGTTGCTTCTCTCCACCCGACAAACGAGCCGGATAACGATCAAGTAATGAGCCCAAAGATAACAATGACACGATTTGCTCAAAGTGCGCCTTATCAACGCCTTTGATTCCGTATTTGAGGTTCGCTGACACCTTCATGTGTGGAAACAATCGCGACTCTTGGAACACATAACCCACGTTGCGTTTATAAGTCGGCAAGTTAATGCCCTTGTCACTATTAAATAAGGTTTTCCCCGACACGCTGATCAGTCCCTTATCTGGTTGTTTAAGGCCACTAATCGCATTAATAAGTGATGTTTTACCCGCACCAGAACGACCAAAAATAGCCGTGATGCCACTACTTGGTAGTTCTAAGTCAATATCGAAGAAAGTTTCGCCAAGCTGTTGTTGGTATTGGAGGATCAAAGCACTCATGCATTACCTCCTAGTCGTTGTGCCGACTTCTTATTGAGCCATTCAGAAAGCATCAATGAACCCAGCGCTATCACAATAGAAATCACACACAAACGTGCTGCTTCCATCTCTGCACCAGGAGTTTCAATAAAGGTGTACATAGCCAAAGGAATGGTTTGAGTTTCACCGGGGATATTTGAAACGAAACTGATTGTCGCGCCAAACTCACCTAAGCTTCTTGCGAAAGAAAGCATGGTGCCAGTAATGATCCCGGGGATCATAAGAGGCAATGTAATGGTGAAGAATACGCGAATAGGTGACGCGCCCAATGTTGCTGCCGCTTCTTCCAGTTTGCTGTCGACTGTTTCTAAGCTAAGTCGAATAGAGCGAACCATTAATGGCAACGCGACAACAACACACGCCAATGCCGCTCCCTTCCAACTGAAGCTGAATACAATACCAAACATCTCATTAAGCCAAGAACCAATGATGCCTTGTCTCCCCATCATCACCAGCAGCAAATAGCCAATGACCACTGGAGGGAGAACCAAAGGCAGATGCACGATGCTCTCTACAATGCTTTTGCCAACAAATTGTTTCTTAGCAAGCAGCCACGCTAAGCCAATGCCGATAGGAATCAACCATAAGATGGCAAAACCAGCGACTTTCAAGCTCAGCATTAAGGCTTGGTATTCGTATTCCGATAAGTAACTCATTTAACGCACTTCAAATCCAAAACTGTTCAAGATGTCCTTCGCTTTTTCTGTTTCTAGGAAAGTATAGAACTCTTCTGCAATCACTTTGTCGCTCATTTTCGCTACAGGGTAACGTATTGGGGTATGCAAATCAGACGGGAACGTCTCTACTAAATTCACTTCTTTAGAGAGCAGCGCGTCGGTTTTGTAGACAATACCGAGTTTGGCTTCACTGCGTTCGACTAAAGCCAATGCCATACGAACATTGTTACTTGGTGCCAATCGAGTGCTCACCTCGTCCCATACACCTAACGTTTCTAATGCTTCTTTCGCATAGATACCCGCAGGAACCGACATTGTGTTGCCTACTGCAAGTCTTTCATTCGTCAGTAGTTTAATCCATTGGTCACCCTGTGAGAGATCCAACGATACCGAAGAATCTTTAGGGGCAATCAGCACAAGTTCGTTCTCACACAAATTAGTGACATTGTCACTAGAAACGTATTTTCGATCGACTAAATGCGTCATCCATTTTTCATTGGCTGAGATAAAAATATCTGCTGGTGCCCCTCTTTCAATCTGTCTCACCAAAGATGATGTGCTGGCATACACAGGAATAACATCAGCCGTATGGTTCTTTTCAAACTCTTCAACCAATAGGTTAACCGCGTTGGTCATAGACGATGCAGCGTAAACTCGTAGCTTTTCTGCCGCTAGAAGATGAGTCGAACTCAACGAAGTCGTTAATGCTAAGGTGACAAGGGTGACTAGCTTTTTCATTGTTCTCACTTATCTATTGTTCGTTTGATTTCTTAACCGATATTTCCAGTTCAAACCTAGGCTTTAAGCTCAGGCCAAAGCAAATCAAGATTTAAGTGCTCTTCGATAGCATCAGCGATTCGATTAATACCCAACTCTTTAAGTTGTTCATGGTCAATCGCGGTTACATCACTGGCTCCTGCCCATTCGCAGATCAAAGATAACGCATCACTGTTATCAAATACGCCATGCAGGTAAGTACCAAAAATCGAGTTGTCTTGATTTACCGCGCCATCAAGGCTGCCTGATTCTAACTGAACCGGTAAAGCCGTTTCATTGACATCAGTCCTACCTACGTGAATTTCGTAACCTTTTACTTGCGCTGTTCTTCCATCTAGCGTCATGGTACCGCGCACGTTAGTTAAGGTTTTCTGTTGTGTTAAGGTCGTTTCAGTATCAAGATACCCTAACCCTTCACTGCTGCCAGGTTCGCCCTCGACACCATCGGGATCGTGGATGATGTTTCCTAGCATTTGGTAACCACCACAAATGCCCATCACTTTGCCACCTAAGCGTAAGTGACGTTGAATGTCTTTATCCCAGCCTTGCTCTTTTAGGTAATCCAAATCGGCTCTTACTGACTTTGTACCCGGTAAGATGATCAAATCCGCGTTGTTAACACGCTCGCCTTTGCCCACGTAACGTAAATCAATTGAAGGATTGAGCCTTAGCGCATCAAAGTCCGTGTGATTGCTGATTCTGGTTAACACCGGAACCACGACCTTAAGCTTAGCTTCTCCGTCAGACTCTTGAGCAGACGTAATGGCATCTTCCGCTTCTAAGTTAAAACCGTGTAGGTACGGCAATACACCAATCACAGGTTTGCCAGTTTTCTCTTCTAACCAATCTAGACCTGATTGAAGCAACGCGATATCGCCTCTAAAACGATTTATGACAAAGCCTTTAACGCGAGCTTGTTCAGATTCAGATAACAAAGCTAATGTGCCGTAGAGATGCGCGAACACGCCGCCACGGTCAATATCAGCCACGATGATGACTGGGATATCCGCCTTCTCAGCAAAACCCATGTTGGCAATATCATTTTCACGTAGATTGATTTCAGCGGGGCTGCCCGCGCCTTCAATCATCACGCTTTCGTATTCAGCAGAAAGTCGGTCGAATGAATCGATCACCGTATTCATCGCGACTTTCTTGTAATCGTGATAACCCGTAGCTTCCATATTACTCAGCGCACGGCCTTGCAGGATCACTTGTGCACCCGTGTCTGAATTTGGTTTGAGCAATACAGGGTTCATGTGAACCGACGGTTCGATATTACAAGCTTGCGCCTGAACCGCTTGCGCGCGACCAATTTCACCACCATCTTTTGTCACTGCACTGTTTAGAGCCATGTTTTGTGGCTTAAACGGTGCCACTTTAATGCCTTTTCTGGCCAATACACGGCATAAACCTGCCACCAAAACACTTTTTCCGGCATCTGACGTTGTCCCTTGAACCATAAGGGCGCTTAATGGTGCTCGCATTCGTACTTCAATCCTTAATGTTTTATTCAATTTATAGCGATAGGCAATCTTTCACTTCCACCATCTTAACGCCATTGCCGAGTAGATGCTCAATAAAATGAATGGAAAATGAATACCTTACTCACTCTGGATTCAACCCTAGTGTTGTTTAATAGCTCCATCGAAACGCAGCTTACAAACGAAAATAAGCGCATCAACAAAAAACTTACTAACGAAAAGAAATGTTTCAAATTCAGAACAACATTTCTAACAAAAACAACATTAAGGGATTCGTCATGAAAAAAACTGTATTAGCTATCGCAACCACTATTATTCTTGCTCCTACTTTCGCAATGGCTGGTGACCACCATAACAACACAAACAGTAACAGCAACAAACACGAGAGCCCTATTGCTTACACAGGACCAATTGAAACCGTATCTGTTGCAACACTGCTTGCAGACACAAGCATGTTCTCAGAGCAGGACGCGATTGTAGACGGCAAAATCGTTCGTCAGCTTAAGAATGACACGTTTATCTTCTCTGACGGCCAGAGCGAAATTCAAATTGAGCTGGATGACGATATCCACTTAGCACAACCGCTAACGGCAGATACTAAAGTTCGTATCTTCGGTGAGTACGAAGGTGGTAAAACACCAGAGATCGAAGTTGACCACATTCAAGTGTTGTAAGCTTCAAAACTCAAAGATCTCGCTTTAAATAACGAGCTCCAATAAATTGGCCTGCATATTGCAGGCTTTTTTGTATATACTGCCGAAAATACAATTTATATGGAGTCACCATGCTAGGTCGCACAAACAAGACTGTCCTTCTGGGGTTAGCTGCACTGTGTTCATTCTCTGCGTCTGCAAACAACTTTAACTACAACACATTCGAGCTACGCATGGGTACAAGCCCGAGTACTTTCGGTGGTGAAGTGACGACAATGTTCACCCAGAACTCTCACTTCGTTGCACGTATCGATTCTGAGTTTGAGAGCGATTGGGATGCGGCTGTCGGTATGGGATTTAACGGTCCAATTAGTCAATTTGCTGACGTTACAGGCCAAATGCTGTTACACAACATTGAGCGTAATGACGACAACCACATTAAAACTGAAATCAACATCGGTTTAAGAGCTTGGTTAATGGCGAACGTAGAAGTTAACGCACGTCTAGGTCAGCTGATCGACAACGACGATACGCGTTCAATTGTTGGTGTTGGTGCGCGTTTCCACTCTACTGATCAACTTTCTGTTGGCCTAGATATGCGAAACAATGGTACTTACGGTCACCAAATCCTAATGTCAGCTCGATTCGGTTTCTAGAACCAATACACAGCTCAAACATGGTAAGTAACTAATTTTGTTAAGATTAAATTACTGTGCCAAGCTTCAAGGCTAATCGATTTTCATACTGATTAGCCTTAATTACCCTCTTATTATCTCCTGCTTTGTTTCGATCTTTTTGGTGCAAAAACCTAAAATCCTTTCGATCCTTCTCCGCACTAAATCTTTGTTTTAAAGTTATTTTTGTATAACAAATTTATTAATAAAAGGTAATTGATAAAACCACTTTACGGTAGTACGACGTACTGATACTCTCTTCCGAAATTCAAACAGAGTGAAGTACTGTAAATGGGTTTTAGCAACATTTCAATCAAGAACAAATTAACATTGATGTTTGTCATCGTTATTTTCGCGATGACAATGATTCAGACGTATATAACAGGGAAGCAACTTCTTAACGAAACCTACCGCTCTATTCAGCAGTATTCGACAACCCTAACCAATGCCAATGTATCGGGTATCGAAAAATGGGTTGCAGGACGCATCAACGTGGTTAACGCAGCCAAAGATGCGTTCAAATACACCGATGACCCAACCAGTTACTTCACGCAGAGCACCAACGCAGGTCAATTCCAAATCGCTTATGCTGGCCTTTCTGATGGTCGCTTTCTACAAGGTGTAGACCTGCCGGTTCCTCAAGGTTATGACCCTCGTACCCGTGATTGGTACAAAAAACCAATGGCAACGGGGCAAACCGTAGTCACCGAACCCTACATTGATGTGGCAACCAATGACCTTGTGGTAACCATCGCTAGCCCATTTAACACTAACGGTTACTCCGGCGTTATTGGCGCAGACCTTAATCTCAACACTTTGATCAAAGATGTAGTAAGCATCGAGCAGCCTGGTGTTTACGCGTTTCTTGTCGATGGCGAAGGTAATATCGTTGCCCATAGGGATCGCAATCTAACGCTTAAATCGGTTTCAAACATTTCAAGCAACCTATCGTCTCAAAAGATTCAATCACTCGCTCGCGACCCAGAATTTGTAGAACTGACAATCGATGGCGCTGAATCTCTACTCTCGGCAAAGAAAGTCCCACACACCGATTGGTATTTCACGGTTGTTATCGATAAAACCAAATCTTTTGCCTCTTACCGTTCATTACTTCGTCAATCGGCGATCTTTGGCCTTATACAACTTGCCGTTATCGCATTTGTGGCAATGTTTATCATCAAGAAAGCTCTTGCGCCATTAACGACGCTAAGCTCGGCAATGGAAGCACTGTCTAAAGGTGATGGTGACTTAACACAGCGTATTACGGTAAACAGCAAAGACGAAATCGGCACGTTAGCGCATCACGTCAACGCCTTCATCGCTAAGCTTCAAGAGATCGTGCGTGATATTGCAGATTCCTCTCATCAGCTTAACCAGCAATCTGAAGTCAGTACCAATGTTGCGCGCCAAACCAGTGAAGGCTTGTCAGTACAACTTCATGAGATTTCACAAATTGCCACAGCGGTACATGAGATGTCGGCAACGGCAGAAGAAGTGGCAAACAACGCTCAAATGACGGCAGATTCCGCGATCGGTTCTACGGAAAACTGCGAACAAGGCAAGCAAGTGATCATTCGTAACCAAGATTCGATCACCAACCTCGCCCAACAAGTAGAAAATGCATCAGGGATCATTCAAGAAGTTGAGAAAAATGCACTGGATATCAATGCGATATTGGCAACGATTTCAGACATTGCAGAGCAAACCAACCTACTCGCTTTGAATGCAGCTATTGAAGCGGCACGTGCCGGTGAACAAGGTCGTGGCTTTGCGGTAGTAGCAGACGAAGTTCGTGTTCTTTCTCAGCGTACTCACAGTTCAACTGACGAGATTCGTGAAATGATTGAGACTCTGCAGAAGAACAGCGTGAGTGCCGTGGAGTCAATGCAGCGCAGCCAAGACTTGGCACAATCCAGTGTCGATGATGCGAACAATGCCACCACAGCGCTTGAAGAGATCGCGACGTCGATCCAACAGATCTCGGATATGGCTTCACACATTTCAAACGCGGCGTCTGAACAAAGAACCGTAACTGGCGAAGTGAGCAAGAATATTCAGTTAGTTAATGACGTGTCAGACAACATGTCGACTGAGACAGATAACTCTCGTCAGCTTTCTGAAGAGCTACGCGGCATCGCCCAACAGTTGAATACCCAAGTACAGTTGTTCAAATACTAGTTAGGTATTTAGATATAACCGAAACAAAAGCCCCCGACCACTTATGTGCTCGGGGGCTTTTTATCTTCTCATGTCGATGAAGCGTTAACTATTATAGGTTAACCATCAACATCTTTTTCTGGTGATCTAGGTACTCTTCGTAAGTACCTTGGAAGCTCACTAACTGTTGGTCTTTCACATCAATGATGTGCGTTGCCAATGAAGAGACAAACTCACGGTCATGGCTCACGAAGATAAGCGTGCCAGTGTAAACCTTAAGTGCATCGTTTAGGGCTTGGATTGCTTCCATGTCCATGTGGTTGGTTGGCTCGTCCATCACAAGTACGTTGATGTCTTGCATCATTAGCTTGCCGAATAACAGACGGTTCTTCTCACCACCAGAACAGTTACGAGCTTTCTTGTTCGCATCGTCAGCCGTAAACAGTAGACGACCAAGAATACCACGTACCATCAGGTCATCGTGCTTCGCTGTACGCCATTGTGAGATCCAATCGAAGATGCTCAGGTCGTTATCAAAATCCTTAGTGCTGTCTTGTGGGCAGTAACCTACAGAAGCATTTTCAGACCATTTAACGATACCTTCGTTCTGTTCTAGCTCTTGAACTAGACAACGTAGCAGCGTGGTTTTACCCACACCGTTCTCACCGATAACAGCAAGGCGAGTACCCGCTTCAAGCAGTAAATTACCACCAGCAAACAGTGTTTCGCCATCGAAGCCATGACCAAGTTCTTGAAGTTCAAGCGCTTGACGGTGCAGTTTCTTGCCTTCACCAAAATCAATTGATGGGCTCATACGGCTCGATGATTTCACTTCATCAAGTGTGATTTTGTCCATTTTCTTAGCACGTGAACTTGCTTGCTTCGCTTTAGATGCGTTAGCACCAAAACGGTTTACGAAGTCTTGAAGCTCGCTGATTTCAGCCGCTTTCTTAGCATTGCTTGCTAGAAGTTGTTCACGAATCAAACCAGATGCTTCTAGGAAGTACTCGTAGTTACCAGGGTAAATACGCAGTTCACCGTAGTCGATGTCCGCCATGTGCGTACATACAGAGTTCAGGAAGTGTCTATCATGCGAGATGATGATCATTGTACATTTACGTTGGTTTAGCTCTTCAGCCAGCCAGTTGATCGTGTGAATGTCCAAGTTGTTGGTTGGTTCATCAAGTAGCAAGATATCTGGGTTTGCAAACAGCGCTTGTGCCAATAGCACACGCAGTTTCCAACCCGGAGCAACTTGCTGCATCAGACCGAAGTGGAACTCTTCCTCGATACCCGCTTGAATCAGGATGTCACCCGCACGGCTTTCTGCTGTGTAGCCGTCCATTTCTGCGAATTCACTTTCAAGCTCAGCGACTTTCATACCATCGTCTTCGCTCATTTCAGGCAAAGAGTAAATACGGTCACGTTCTTGTTTTACTTCCCACAGCTTTCTGTCGCCCATGATTACAACGTCGATAACGCTGTACTGCTCGAATGCGAACTGATCTTGGCTCAAAACACCCAGCTTTTCTCCTGGAGTGATAGACACGTTGCCCGAACTTGGCGTTAGTGCGCCACTTAGGATTTTCATGAACGTTGATTTGCCGCAACCATTAGCGCCGATCAAACCATAGCGGTTGCCGTTACCAAATTTAGCAGAGATGTTTTCAAACAGCGGCTCTGCGCCAAATTGCATTGTGATGTTCGCGGTAGATATCAAAGAACTAATTCCTAAGCGTGTACTGACAGATAATTATTAGGCAGAAAGACGTGCCTAAATAAGAAGTACGAAAGTATGGATTAAACATAAAACGAAGCGCGGATTATATAGAGATCAGGATCACATTGTCGAGGTTAAACAGTGAACGGATAGCGAACAATGCACAATTAAATGCATTTCGTCGGTTATTACGCCATAAATAGAAAAAATCCCCGCTAATTCCATTAGCAGGGATTCAATTTATCAAAACAGAAACGTCAGATTGAGTCATAACTCATAGACTTAAATCTATTTAGTGATTTTCTTCTGAACGTATTTTTTGCTCACGTCGACAACCGCAACATCTCTAAAGAAGCTTCTACCCAACAGAAGTGGGAAAGAAAGATGCGTTCGGTCGGCCAGCGTAAATTCAGTTTTGTCTTTTAGATCGCCAATTTGAATTGAAGCCACAACCACAGCGCGTCGTTGTGTACCTTCTGCACTTGATTGCTTGATCTTAACCCAGCGTTCTACTGGTAAGCTGATCTCTTCAGTTGTAATGCCGTCGTGTTCAATCTTGAACTTAACCCAGTCTTTGCCGTCACGTTCAAAATCAACAATATCAACTGCACTGATTGAAGAGGTTGTTGCGCCTGTATCGACACGTGCTTTAAACGCTTCTTTTAAACCAGGAACAAACACCCACTCTTCTTCACCAAGAATCAGTTTGCCGTCACTTGTTTTTCTAACCTTCTCTACTGGTTTTTCAACAGGTGCAGGTTTCACTTCTGGCTCAGTTGGTTTTACTTCTTCAGGCTTCTCAGTAGGTTCCGTTACTTTCTCGCCTTCTGTTGCGTCAGTTTTTGAAGAGTCATCTACAACAGGTTGTTCGATTTGAGGCTTTTGCTCTGGCTCGACAGGAACTTGAGTCGTCGTCGAACAAGCAAACAAGCCGCCACTTAACATTAGGGTAATAATCGCTTTCCAATTATACATTCAGTCACCTTCTATTTTGATACGTTGGCTATCGCTTTTGCTACATAAGGAATATGGGATTCAGAAAGACCTGCAATATTGATGCGTCCATCACCAACACCGTAGATGCCATATTCTTCACGTAATTGATTCATTTGAGTTTCTTTAAAGCCTAGTACAGTAAACATACCTTTATGGCTTTCAATGAAATCAAATTGTGACGTGTTATAAGTATTTCGCAATTCATCACATAAACTTTGGCGCAGATTTAACAGACGTTGCTGCATTTCACTCAATTCTTGCTTCCAAATCGTTGTTAACTCTTGATTCTGAAGAATTGTTTTGACCAAAGCCGCACCGTGATCTGGTGGCATAGTGTAAGTTGAACGCGCAAGCGTCAGTAGCTTACCTTTTGCGTTGCCAACGTGTTCGCTGTTTTTGCCAATCACAATCGCAGCGCCCGTTCTTTCACGGTACAAACCGAAGTTCTTTGAGCAAGAGGTAGTAATTAACATCTCTTCCACGTTGTTCGCCATATGTTGAAGACCTTTCGCGTCTTCTTCTAGGCCATCACCAAAGCCTTGGTAAGCAATATCAACGAACGGTAAGAAACCATTCTTTTGCGATAACTTAGTGATTTCCTGCCATGCTTCAAAGTCGATATCAGCACCCGTTGGGTTATGACAGCAACCGTGCAGTAGTACCACGTCTGATGGACCCGCTTTTGAAAGGTCATCCAACATTTTTGCAGTATCAACTTGCTTCGTTTCAGGACTGAAGTAATTGTAGTAGCGAACTTTTAAGCCTGCCGCTTCCATCACCGGTTTGTGGTTAACGTAGCTCGGGTTTGAAATCCAAACTGTGGTGTCTGGCTGAGAAACTTTCATTAAGTCACCCAACATACGAAGCGCACCACTTGCACCCGGAGTTTGAATCGCAGCTACGCGATCCATTGCAGAAGTCCCTTTAAGCAGCAGATCAACCATGCTCTGGTTAAACTCTTCACAGCCTGCTAGGCCAACGTAAGCTTTGGTTTTCTGAGTATCAACAACGATATCTTGAGCCTTAGACACGGCTTTCATGATCGGAGTTTCGCCTTGGTCGTTTTTATAAACGCCAATGCCTAAATCGACTTTATCAGTACGAGTATCGCCGCGGTAAGCAACAGAAAGAGATAGAATTGGATCTAAAGTTGGTTTTGGTAGATGTGAAAACATGAAAGTCACAACCCTTTGAAATTCAAGTAATGGATTTCACGTTAACATTTTCGTACTAAAATCAGAAACATTTTTTAATAGAAGCGCTTAGTTACCATAAGTAATCAGAGATAGGTCGTTTCAGACGGATAAATAGTGCAAATTTCAAACACCTAATAACCCATTGCACAATTCAAAGTGCTTTATTTCTATGTGTCTTATATTTCTATATATCTTTTGTTGCCATGTGCCCAATTAAGATTGTTATTGAGCACTCTGTTTGAATTGTCTTGGTGTCATTCCTGACCACGCCTTAAACCGAGTGCTAAAGTTAGCGGCATTGGGATATCCAACTATCTCGCCAATGTGTTGAATCGACCAATCACTCGACCTAAGCAGTCTTGCAGCGTATTCCATTCTCATACGCATAATATGCGTCATCGGGCTATGAGAATAATAACGTTGGCACAAGCGATGGAAGTGCGGCTCTGAACACGGGAATAGGTTTGCTAGCTCATGTACATTCCACTCTTTATGAAGCTGTTTCTGCACGCTGTCGAACACGCGTCTTAAGCGAATTAAATTTCGTGATTGTTGTTGCGGAACCGGCGCATTAATCATGAATTCTATTTGGGCTACGCTATGTATGGCAATCGCTCCACCGAGATCGATGGGCAAGGCAATGCTTCTCAATAGAGTATGAATGCACGACGAGACGACTTCTGCTGCCGGAGACAGCGTATAACTCACCTCGTCACTGACGACATTCTCCCATTGCTTATCAGGCGAGAGAAAGATCCACGCTATCTGCCATGTTTCTTCTTCAATACCAAAACCGTTCTCAACGCCTGCAGGCACAGTAATGCACGACCCCGGCTCTAGAATGTATCGACATCCTTCGCTTTCGAGCCACCCTTTGCCTCTCACGGTGTACAGCAGCATATGTTTTTGTTGGTTCTTTCGATAGACAGAAAAGAAATCACGGCACGATGCTGTCCCACATTGAACGATACCGAGCTCTTCGAATGCCAATACATGGCTTTGATCGACAAACTCTTGATGCGTCTTTTCAGAGATCTCGTACCGTTCTTGTTTCTCGCTCATACCGTCGCTAGCTCGTTCATGTTGCCAAACCACCAAAGTGGATAGTTTGACAAAAGTTTGTGATGAACCTGAACAATACAGCTAAAACAAATGCCGATAAACTTCTCGCATATTCACTAGAGGGGAAATGCGATGCTCTCGACATATCGTCATTTAGACAAAGAATTTTGGCAAAAGCTATTACACATCGGTTTACCTGTATCACTGCAAACCATGTTGTTTTCATTGCTCGGCGTGGTCGATATTTTCATGGTCAATCAGCTTGGTGATGCGGCAACCGCAGCAGTTGGTGTTGGCAACCGTATCTTCTTCTTTAACTTAATCATGGTGTCTGGAATTAGCGGCGCAGTCAGTGTGCTAGCTTCGCAATATTTTGGTGCAGGCGATTTCAATGGCATTCGACGTGTCTTGTCGCAATCTTGGGCTTTGTCTATCTTTGCCATCATCCCTTTTGTTTTGATTTACACATTGGTTCCTGAATCAGTCGTGTCTATGGTGGCCTCAGACCCTGATTACGTCCGCTTGGCAACGGATTACCTTTGGATAACAGGAGCCAGCCTTATTGGTACCGCGATCGTAGTTCCGCTAGAAAGCGCATTGCGATCGGTCGGTGAAGCTAAATTGCCCACCAAGATAAGTATTTGGGCAATCATCGTTAATGCGATTCTCAATGCCCTGCTGATCTTTGGACTGCTCGGTTTCCCAGAACTCGGCGTGGTTGGCGCAGCGATTGGCACCACAGTATCTCGATTCTTTCAGACGATTGCATTACTTGTTATAGCGAGAAAATACTATGCACATTTGTTCCCTACAATCAGCAGTTGGCGTGATGCGATCTTACCTAAGCACAGGAAGAAGTACTTTAAGATTGCTATTCCTATGTTAGTTCACGATACGGCATGGGCTGGTGGAATACTGATTTACAACGTTATTGTTGGGCAGATTGGGGTTGGTGAACTTGCGATCATCTCACTGTTATCGCCAGTGGAAAGCATCTTAATTTCAGCCTTCTTAGGCTTTGCCGTTGCCGCTTCAATCATTCTAGGCAATGAGATTGGTGCGAAGAATTATCAACGTGTTGAAAACACAGCTTGGGGCTATGTACTTGTGAGTTGTGCGCTTGCAACTTTGGTTGCAGTGCTGTGCTTTATCGCCAAGCCAGCCATTGTTCAATTAATCGATTTAACGCACTTGGAGCTCAAAGATACAGCGGTCAACGTCGCCTTGGTGATGGCTGCTGGGATGATATTGAGAGTATTCAACATGGTTGGCATCGGAGGTGTATTAAAAAGTGGTGGAGACATCAACTACAGTATCTTCATCGACATATTCGGCCAGTGGGCAATTGGCATTCCCCTCGCCTATTTCACCGCTTTAGTGCTTGGCTGGTCTTTAGAATGGGTGTTGATGATTGTGTTACTGGAGGAGTTAGCGAAGATAGCTTTAACTAGCCAGCGAATTCACTCTAAGAAATGGATCAACAACCTAATAGAAGAGCCGGATCAGGTCGCTGCTTGAATGGCAGTTTGAGCGAATAAACGAAAAGAACTCACACCCAAGGGCCGATTGGTTGCATTGCGCTAACCATGACGCCCTTTTTCGTTTTACGAGTGTGCGAAGTCACGACAACTGTTATATGTCAGTAAATCGATGGATGATTTGATTTGAACTGCCACGCCAATCCAACATCGGGTCCGCTTTGTCTTGCTCAAAGCGACCGTCAATCAAAGTATCGACGTATTCCAGTACTTGCTTCTGCTTTTCGTCTAACTCATCGAGTTCATAACCCGTCCACATCCAGATATCTTTGCCTTCACATTCCGCTTTTACACGCTGAACTAGCTTAAGCACTTCAGACACATTCGCAGGATGAAGAGGATCACCACCTGAAAGCGATAAACCACGACGCTTAATTCGCGGATCATTCAGATCAGCAATAATGTGATCTTGAAGTTCTTGAGTGAACAAATGCCCAGAATCCAGCCTTTGCGTCGATTGGTTATAACACCCACGGCACTGGTGTACACAACCTGACACAAACAAGGTGCAGCGTGTTCCTGGGCCATTTACAACGTCGATTGGATGGTATTGATGATAATTCATAAGGCAGTATTGAAAACTCTTTATGGCTTAATAGTTTGAAGTGAAATGCTGTCACAGCTTAAGCGAGGAATTGGTATCGACATAGCGCCGATACCAATCTTATTTCTTTAAACGTAGCTCTTCTAAGTAAGCTAGCTAATGATCTTAGAGCTTACTAAAGATGCTTCACGCGGCGTTTAACTTCTTCTTGCTTACCGAAGTTAAATGGTCGCGCATCTGGGCTGCCAAGGTAACCACAAACACGACGTGTTACCGATACTTTGGTTGAGTCATGGTTGCCACACTTAGGACACGTAAAGCCCTTGCTTGTACAATCAAATTCACCGTTGTAACCACACTCGTAGCACTCATCAATCGGTGTATTCGTACCGTAGTAAGGAACACGCGTGTAGCTGTAATCCCATACGTTTTCTAGTGCTTCGATGTTCTTCTGCATGTTCGGGAACTCACCGTAACAGATAAAACCGCCGCTAGAGATTTCAGGATAAGGCATCTCGAAATCGATCTTGTCGTATGGGTTCACTTTCTTCTGCACGTCTAAGTGGAAGCTGTTGGTGTAGTAGCCACGGTCTGTTACGCCATCAATCACACCAAACTCTTTGGTATCGATGCTGCAGAAACGGCTACATAGGTTTTCACTTGGTGTGCCGTACAGGCTGAACGCGTAACCAGTCTCTTTGGTCCAAGATTCCACTTCACGCTTCATGTACTCCACCAGCTCAAGCGCTTTAGCACGCATTTCGCCATCGTCGTACAAGTGAACGTCGGTACCGTAAAGAGCTGTCATCGCTTCGTGGATACCGATGTAACCAAGAGAAACAGAAGCACGGCCGTTCTTGAAGATATCAGCAATTGAATCGTCTGCTTTCAAACGAACGCCACATGCACCTTCCATGTATAGGATTGGAGCAACACGTGCTTTCACGTTTTCTAGACGAGAAATACGGGTTTCTAATGCACGACGAGCAAGCTTGAGTTTTTCATCAAGCAGTTCGTAGAACTTAGCCATATCTTGCTTCGCGTTAATCGCGATACGTGGCAAGTTCAGGCTAACAACACCTAAGTTGTTACGGCCTTCATGAATCAACTCACCATTTTCTTCGTATGTATTCAAGAAACTACGGCAGCCCATAGGCGTTTTGAATGACCCTGTTACTTCTACTACCTTGTCGTAGTTAAGAATGTCTGGGTACATACGCTTAGACGCACACTCAAGCGCTAGTTGCTTGATGTCGTAGTTCGGATCTTGCTTCTGGTGGTTCAAACCATCTTTGATTGCAAAAACCAGTTTAGGGAATACCGCTGTTTTACGGTTCTTACCCAAACCTGCAATGCGGTTTTTCAAGATAGATTGCTGGATAAGTTTTGAACCCCAGCTTTCGCCTAGACCAAAACCAAACGTTACGAATGGTGTTTGACCGTTAGCTGTGTGCAACGTGTTTACCTCGTACTCCAGAGATTGGAACGCGTCGTAACACTCTTTCTCTGTACGAGAGATAGCAAAAGCTTCTGGGCTATGAATGTCCCACTCTTTCGCTAACGATAAATGCTTCTCGTAGCTCGTCATTACGTAAGGTTCTAGAACCTCATCGATACGGTTAATCGTAGTACCGCCGTAAATGTGGCTCGCTACTTGTGCGATGATCTGTGCTGTTACCGCAGTCGCCGTAGAAATAGACTTAGGAGTGTCGATTTCAGCGTTACCCATCTTGAAGCCATGCGTTAACATGCCTTTCAGATCGATAAGCATACAGTTAAACATTGGGAAGAACGGTGCGTAGTCTAGATCGTGGTAATGAATGTCACCACACTCATGAGCTTGTACGATGTCACGCGGCAAAATGTGAGTTTTCGCATAGTGTTTAGCCACGATACCCGCTAGCAGGTCACGCTGAGTTGGGATAACTTTGCCGTCTTTGTTGGCATTCTCATTGATCAGATCAACATTGCTTTCTTCGATCAAACCTTCGATCTCACGAGTTAAAGCGCTTTGCTTTTCACGTGCGATGTCACGGTCATGACGATATTCAATGTAGGCACGAGCCAGAGACTTATAAGGTCCCTGCATTAGCTCGTTCTCGACCATAGTTTGAATTTCAGAGATATGAACTTCATCGTAGTCTTCGAGCTTCAACTCAACTGCTAATGCCACATTCAGTGCATAAATAGCAATTTCCTTATCGGCTTTGTCTGATGCTGCTTCCACTGCAGCTTGGATGCGATCTCTACTGAATGGAGCCCTTGAGCCATCACGCTTGATTACGATTGATTTCACCACTTCTCCTTACTCATGAGGTATTCACAGACTTATCCACAAACACACTATATAGAGCGATTTATCGTTTAACTAACACTAGATATTGTGGCGTATTTAACGAGAACCACCAACTTTGAGTATTGATTTGGATCAATAAAAAGAGAACGCTGACTAAGATCAATTCAATATTATTACGCTAGTTCTCAAGTCGAAAAGAAACAATGTAACAATAAAAAAACTGCTAAAAAGAGTTGAATTTTTGGTAAGTGTTGTAGGATAACGGCTCATCAATATTGGAAGACAAAATTAGGGATATTTGGCATGAAACGACTTCGAAACTGGATAATGTTGGGTTGCTTACTCAGTAGCCACGCATTTGCTGAACCTTTGACCATATCCAGTTGGAATATCGAATGGTTATCAACCAACGAGGCTGTGAATAAGTTTTCCTCCCAACGTGATCAAGCTGATTTCGATAAACTCAAACAGTACTTCCAATCTTTAGACGCAGATGTGGTCGCCTTTCAAGAAGTCGATGACATAAATGCCATTCAGCGTGTGGCTGGTGATCAATACAAGATATTGATGTCTGACCGAGCATTACCAGAAAACAGTAACCGCCAGTTCAAAGAAGTGAACCAATACACAGGTTTCGCAGTTCGTAAAGGAATCACACTCACCGACTACGCTGACTTTCCTCTGGAATCGAGTTCTAACAGCAAGCTTAGGTTTGCCAGCTATGTCGTCGTTGAAACAGACTCAAAACCAATTCACATGTTGTCTGTACATTTAAAGGCAGGCTGCAGCGGCGCGTATAAGTCTAACCGCGATTGCTCACGCCTAAAAGACCAAGCTCAGCAACTGAACAAGTGGATAAAGCAAAGAGAGCGCAATAACGAAGACTACGCCATTCTTGGCGACTTCAACCATAACCTATCCTACTCAAGAGATTGGATGTGGAAGGATTTAACTGAAAACACGGATGCTCGTTTGGCGACAAGAAAGACCCGTGCGGATTGTAAGGTTCGCTCAAATCGTAATAACCACCGCACACACCAATTCCGCTCTGTGATTGATCACATTGTGGTTAGCGACTCATTGAGTGCGTCACCTGCGAAACAGAAGGTATTTGAAACGCAAGATGTGCTGGATTACAAACTCAGCGACCACTGCCCAGTATCAACGACCATCAAATAGTAGATAGAGATGTAAAAAGAGGCTGACTAGCTTTGTAACTAAAGCGCGTCAGCCTCTCAAATGCTCATATCAAACCTACTCGATAGGCGGTAGGTTTAACGTTAGCAAGCTTTATTCATTCGACCTGCCAACCACATTCCCGCCAGCATGCTTATCATAAACACCCACACGGTTGGGTTACCGCCACTGAGACTCGTCACCGCAGGCCCTGGACAAAAGCCTGCCAGCCCCCAACCGAGTCCAAACGCTGTTGAACCTAGAATCAGTTTTCTGTCGATTCGAGGGTTGTTGCGGCTATCTAACGGCTCGCCATTAATCGCTTTAGCGCGCTTTTTAATGACTAGGTGATAAAACGGAGCGAATACCAGTAGCGCACCGCCCATGACGAATGCCAAACTGATGTCCCAATCGCCAGTCACATCTAAGAAGCCAAGTACTTTATTTGGATCAACCATACCTGAGATGATCATACCAGAGCCAAACAAGATTCCAGACAATAAACCAACAATGATAGTAAATGAAGAGTTTTTCATTACGCCCCCAATCCCATCAGGTTCTTGATAAGCACGGTTGCTATTGCCACACCCATGAATACACACGTTGCGATAATCGAGCGTTTAGACAAACGCGCCATTCCCACAATGCCATGACCACTAGTGCATCCATTCGCCGTTTTAGTGCCGAAACCCACTAACAGGCCAGCGATAACGACTACCAAGAGGTTCATCTCTTCCAATTGAGGGAGTTGGTAACCGGTAGGAATTAACAACCAACCACTTACGATCATTCCAACAACAAATGCGATACGCCAATGCTTGTCAGTTTTATCTATATCCACGCCTTCGCTTTCTTTGTTGCTGGTGCCAACTGGTAATAAACGGCTAACAATGCCACTAATACCTGCAACTCGACCAATGCCCAACATTAATACAATGGCCGACACACCTAACAACATGCCACCGAAAAAAGCATCCCAAGGAATCAAACTAAGCACAGACCTCTCCAATCAACAAACATCATAAACTCATAATAACCTTTAAATTAGAGTTTACTAATAAATATAAATTAGTCAATGCTAATATAGATCACCTTACTTGTCCTTACGCGTATTTGATCTGTTACTCAGCCTACACAAAGCCATAAAAAAGCCCTTAGGCGTAAACCTAAGGGCTTATGATTTCATTTGAGCTGTATAACAGTTACTTAGTCTTGTTCTTTTCAGCTATCCACTGGGACATGTACTTGGTGCTCGCCATGCTGTGGTGCTTTAGCATCGAACCAAAGAAATTATCCAGTCGATGAGATTCAAGTTCAGATTCTAACGCAATCAATCGCTCGATTAATTGGTCGCCCAGTTGATTCTGTTCGTAGTGTGCTTCAAGAATCGAGTGACATTGGCTTTGAGCCTTAAGCCACCTCTCTTCATCTTTATAGAGAGCTACAGCTTGTTCAACAAACTCGTCGATATCATCTGCCACTGCACCCGGCCATTGCAGTTCGCCTTGCGGTAGCATGCCTTCACTGCCGATCTCGCTAGTTACATTCGGAGTTTGCAGCTTCATCGCATCTAGCAGCTTGCCTTTAATGCCAGCACCAAAACGTAATGGAGCAACACAAACACGCGCCTGTTCCATCACTTCTTGAGCGTCTTTCGCCCAACCTTTGATGTGGAAACCGGTTTTTGGATTGTGCAAAGCCGTTGCTTTCGGCGGCGGATAAGATCCGTAAATATGAAGTTCAGTGTCAGGTAACTGCTTACGGATCTTTGGCCAAATCTTCTGTAATTGGAGTACAGCATCCCAGTTAGGCGCATGTCTAAAGTTACCTATAGTCATGAAATGCTTACGCTCTTCAAAGCTTTTCGTACTTTTAGGCAGCGTATTGAGGTCAACCATGAACGGGAGATGATGTAGTAACTTTGGACCGATATTGAACTCAGATTGCAGCAATTCCATCTCGTAGCTTGAGATGATCAACGAAAGATCACAGCGCAGAATCGCAGCAATTTCACGTTTCGCTAAATCACTGTACAGGTGTTCTTTCGTTAACTCTGTTTCTTTCTTAACAGCTTCATGTCGAGCATTACGTAGGAACTGTAAATCTTCAGTATCCAATAACTTAAAGGCATTCGGACATACCTTCTCAACACGCCAGCCGAATTGCTCTTCCATCATAAAGCGGTCAAACATTACAACATCAGGTTGCAGCTCTTCGATGTACTGGTCAAAGCTATCGCAATTTAGCTGAATAGATTGGCTTGTGATGCCCTCTTCAGAGAGATCAATCATGTGCTCGGTTTCTTGAGCTGGCGTTGCGAACTCAACGGACCAACCTTGTCTCTTAAACAGACGTAATAGAGACATCATATGGCTGCCAGCCGCCGATGAATTCGGTTCTGGCCATACGTAGCCAATTGCTAAAACTTTCTTCAAAACACTTCCTAAGAAATAACAAAAGGGACTGTAGAAGTCCCTAATTAAACGTAAATCAATTTAGATCGCTGATTATAATTGGTTCTAAGAACTCAGCGATCAGATTCGTTCACCGACATTGCGAGCTATCATAAGCACTTCATCCGCAGAGTACAGGTTTGAAATCGTGGTTTCGACCTCTGCGCCCAACGTCGATTGATAAAGCTTTTGTGCAAAGTTGTCTGCTCTCGTGGTCACCAATACATGTTTTAGCGTCGAGCCTTGCTCTGCTAGCTTCTGCTTCACTTGCGGCAAAGAGTCTAGAATCAGCTTTTTGCCTAATCCTTGCCCCTGCGCGCTCGGTAACACAGCAAGTTGCTCTAGTTCCAAAACAGCTTCAGGTCTAAACCCACTCTTTTGCACCCAAATAATGTAGCCGACAATCTCGCCTTCGTTCTCGGCAACGAAGTTAAGAAAGCGTGGCGCAGCATTTAAGTTACATTGTAACCAACCTTTTGAGTTTTGCTGTCGAACAAAAGTAGCTTGGTGAACTAAAGCCGCCCCATCAAGGTCGGCTTCTGTCATAAAACGAACTTGCACCATGCTGCTACTCGTTCTCAGAATTAGGACGCGTTTTACAGTGTAAAATGGCTCTTTCTAAAAGCTCTAAAGCCGACTTATCCGCTTCTGGTAGCTTAGCATCCGATTGACCTAGTGGTTCAACACGGCTACCCCATTTAATATGACCAGCACCCCAAGTTAAACCGGCACCGAATGCCGCTACAAGGATGTTTGAGTTAGGTTTAACAAAGCCTTGCTCTAACGATTCACATAAAGCAATTGGCACAGTCGCAGCCGACGTGTTGCCGTAGTGTTGAATGTTCACAAACGCTTTCTCACGTTCAATGCCCGCCATATCGCACAGAGTTTGAATGATTCGGATATTTGCTTGGTGAGGAATCACAACATCGATGTTGTCTGTTGAGATACCTGTACGGCTCAATACAGTGTGTGCTGCTGCACCCATGCCTTTAACTGCACGTTTGAAGATCTCTTTACCTACGAAATCAAAGTCCCAGTAACCGTTGTCAGCAGCAAAGCGATCCATAGAAGTACCGAACTTTGGTACTGCTAAAATATCGCGGCCTTCGGCGTCACAACCGATTTGAGCTTCTTGCAGGCCAACTTGCTCTTCAGTGCGAGATAGAACCACTGCGCCTGCTCCATCACCAAATAAAACCGCAGTATCACGCTTGGTCCAGTCGATGAAGAATGAAAGACGTTCTGCGCCCACAACGATCGCATTGCGGTAGTTGCCCGCTTGAATCAATCGAGTCGCGGTTTCAACACCGTAAATGAAGCCAGTACATGCTGCATTAAGGTCAAAAGCCGCTGCGCTCTTGATGCCTAGGTTCTGTTGAACTTTAGACGCAGTATTTGGAATAAGAGAGTCAGGGCTGCACGTTGCGATGATCACGAGGTCGATATCTTCGGCAGTAAGGCCAGCACACGCCATTGCGTGTTGAGCAGCAACAGTCGCTAGCTCAGAGGTATTTACATGACTGATACGACGGTTTTCGATACCAGTTCGAGTACGAATCCACTCGTCAGACGTATCAATGAAAGTGCTTAAATCATCATTGGACAGCACGGCTGGTGGCAGACACTTTCCCCAGCCAGTAATCTCGGCGTAAAATTTTGTCATCATTTACCTGTTTATTGTTTGTTTTTATTTAAGTATCGTATTCTTGTTTTAAACAGTATAAGCGTTCCGTGCGTGATTCGTAAATCGCGTTAGACACGGAGTTGCAATAAAAAGAGAAAGTTATGTCTACATTCAACACACGTTGCCCTTCTTGCGGTGGCGTAAACCGAGTTCCTTCAGAACGAATTTCAGAAAGCCCAACATGTGGTAAATGCAAAAACGCATTGCTAGACGGTGCGCCAATCGAAGGCACGTCATTGAATTTCCAATCTATTTTGAACAGCTCACAGCCTGTGGTTGTCGATTTCTGGGCAACATGGTGTAACCCATGTGTGGGCTTTGCGCCTGTGTTCAGCGACGTCGCAAAAGAGCGCTCTGGAGATGTTCGATTCGTTAAGGTTGATACGGAAGATCAGCAGCAGCTTGCGGCAATGTACCAAATCAGAAGTATTCCTACTGTGATGGTATTTAAGGACGGTAAACGTGTCGACACGATCAACGGTGCGTTACCAAAAGGTCAATTTGATCAATGGCTTAATCAAGCTTTAACTAAGTAAGTTTGTTTCGATTCTTTCAGCAATCAACAAACAAAATAGGTTGAGGAACCTTAATGGATAAGGCTCCTTAACCTATTGTAAATCCACCTGTTATTTCTAATCTGTGCTTCTAACCCGTCATTTCATGTTCTGCGCTCTCATTCGCGCCTTGCTCGTTTACAGTGCCTTTCTTATCCAAGCTATATTGCTCTTTAATCTGCTCAGCGACTTTCTCAGCAATCATTATGGTTGGCGCATTAGTATTGGCCCCGACTAATGTCGGCATAACCGACGCATCAATGACTCTTAAATTATCCAATCCATAAACTTTCAAATCTTTGTCCACCACGGCTAATGAATCACCACTAGGTCCCATTTTACAGGTTCCAACAGGGTGATATTGGGTATCAGCGCGGTTACGGATGTCTTGTTCGATAGCCTTGTCATCACTAGCATCGACAGGATAAAAAGCATTACCACGGATATCATCGAACGCTTCACTCTCTAGCATTTGATACTGCTTCTTCCATCCTTTAATCATGATCTCCATATCTTCAGGGTGACTAAAAAACGCAGGATCGATCTTAGGTGGATCGTATGGATCGGCGCTATTCAGTGTTACGGTGCCATGGCTCTTAGGTCTAAGTAAGGTGACATGTGAGGTAAAGCCATGACTGGTATGAATTTTTCTCGCATGGTCATCGACTACAGCGACCACAAATACAAACTCTAAATCCGGCACGGCAATATGATCATCGGAGCAAAGAAAGCCGATTCCTTCGGCAAAATTACTGCTCATCTTGCCACGGCGTTCTTTGTGCCATAGCGGTAAAGCTTTGGTCATTTCAGATGCCATTTTCAATGAAATACCGAACGTTTCGCGCTTTTCGCTGCACTTATATGAGTGAACCAAGTCGATATGATCTTGCAGATTCTTACCCACTCCCGGTAACTCATGAACTTGCTCGACGCCATGAACCGCCAACTCATCTTTAGCGCCAACGCCCGAT
Organism: Vibrio sp. Scap24; assembly: GCF_013394185.1. Classification (NCBI taxonomy): domain Bacteria; kingdom Pseudomonadati; phylum Pseudomonadota; class Gammaproteobacteria; order Vibrionales; family Vibrionaceae; genus Vibrio; species Vibrio sp. Scap24. The sequence continues at coordinate 1,101,392 of NZ_CP041333.1, forward strand.
AGCAACAGCAACTGGGGCGACCCAAAAGCACCTGCAGACAAAATGACTTCCTTGCTGCATCGGATCTGATAACGTTTGCCATTCGAGCCGTATTCAACACCTACCGCTTTCTTCCCTTCAAACAAAACCTTATATGTCGTTGCTTTGGTCACCACAGTAAGGTTGGGACGCGATAGATTTGGTGTTAAATACGCCTTGGCAGCACTGCATCGTTCACCATTCAGCTGAGTCACCTGCGTTGGCATGGCGCCTAACTGAGCGGCACCGTTGATATCGTCATTGCGAGGCACACCTATCGACTCACACGCGGTTAAATAACGTTCCAACATTGGGCTTGGCGACCTAAGGTTCGCCACATTCAATGGACCACCTTGACCATGATACTCATCTTGGTGGACTTCATTATTCTCTGCTTTCTTAAAGTAAGGCAGACACGATTCATAGTTCCAGCCAACATTACCTAAGCTTTCCCAAGTGTCGTAGTCATAGCGATGCCCACGGGCGTACATCATGGCATTGATAGAGCTAGAGCCACCGAGTGTCTTACCTCTCGGTTGGTAGCCTTTACGACCATTTAAACCCGGCTGTTCAACGGTCTCGAAAGCCCAGTTGTTGAGCTTGGTTGGCATCATCGCCACCACACCAACTGGAGTATGGATAAATGGGCTCGTGTCTTTGCCACCAGCCTCCAATAAACAAACGGTCGTGTTTGGATCTTCAGACAGCCGAGAAGCCATCACACAACCAGCGGAGCCACCGCCCACGATAATAAAGTCATAGTTATCCATTGATTGCCTCCGCGACTTCTAGAGGGTGCAACTCTCGCTTCAATATTTTACCTGTTGCCGTCATGGGTAATGCACTACGAATGAATACTTTACGAGGGTATTTGTAATCGGCTAGTTGCTCACGACACCAAGCCATCAAGGCTTTGCTATCACATTGTGTATGCTCGTGCAGCACCACATGGGCATGAATCTCTTCACCTAGCTGATCATGGTGCTCACCGACCACCGCTACCATTTCCACATCAGGGTGACACATCAATACTTCTTCGATTTCTCTCGGATAAACGTTGTAACCGCCTCGGATGATCATGTCTTTCACACGATCAACAATGAACAAGTTACCGTGCTCATCAACGCGCCCGATATCACCCGTTAAAAACCAACCATCTCGGATCGCTTCTGCCGTCGCTTCCGGTCGTTGATAGTAGCCTTTCATAACACTTGGGCTCTTAATACACACTTCGCCCAATTCTCCCATTGCCACCGAGTTGCCTTGTACATCAGTAATCTTGATAAGGTGACCACACAACGGCTGACCAACACTGCCCGAGAGACGATCACCATCAATGTGATTGAAAGTCGCGACTGGCGCCGTTTCAGATAGCCCGTATCCTTCCAATACTGGTAATTCAAAGCGCGATTCAAACTGACGAATAACCTCAAGTGGCATGGAAGCACCACCAGACACGCCAAGCCTCAAGCTATGTTTAACCTGTTCAGACCGTTTATTTGTTTTTTCTGAAGTGTCAGGAGACTCTTCTCCTGCCTTTAGCAACGCGATATACATAGTGGGAACGCCAGCAAAGACACTCACTTTATGGTTAATGATCTGATCGATCACCAGTGACGGCTCAAAGCGTGGAATCAAGACCATGGTTGATCCCGTCAACACGCTCGCGTTCATCATTACGGTTTGGCCAAAGCTATGGAACAGAGGAAGCGTAGCCATAGTCGTGTCGCTGTATTCCAATCTCATTAGATACTGTGACGACATCGCATTGGTTTGCATATTGGTGTGGGAAAGCTCAGCGCCCTTCGGCTGGCCTGTGGTACCTGACGTATAAAGAATTACCGCGGTATCATCGCCATGACACGCTACAGACTCATACGCATCCAAAGGTTGTGCTAGCCAATCTGCAATCGTTTCTTGCTGCTCGTGGTTTTCTGAGAGCGTGGATGTTGCGCCGTTTGGTATTGGCATAGACACGAAATGTTCGCAGTTATCGGCCTGCGCAAAACCTTGTAATCCATAGCGCCCAATAGGTAACTCTTCACTGCCCTCAAAGCATAAATAAGCTTTCGCGTCAGAGTCATTCAGGTGATAAGCGATCTCTCTGGCCTTGAACAATACGTTTAAAGGCACAACCACACAGCCCGCTTTTAGAATACCGTAATAAGCGATGGGGAAATAAGTCACATTGGGACACGACAGCGCGACCTTATCGCCCTTCTTTAACCCAAGTCGTTCTAAATTGGCAGCTACCTTCCCAGCAAGTTGTTCTAGCTGAGCGAAGCTGACTTCATCCGTGCCCATACGCAGAGCGGCTTTAGTTGGAAACAGCGAAGCGCTACGTTCCAAGTTAACAGCAAGATTGTGCATCCATGATCTCCTTATTTGGCTAGACCTAGCGGTCACATTCGCCTTAGACGTTTTAATCGTTGTAATAAGTGTTGTGTCTGTTGCTATTAGAGCCTGCACACTGGTGTGTCTGTCGATGAGAGTGTTGAATAAGCAAAGTGTTCGAGACTAACCGATGTGCAACCCATCAAATTACAACATCCTGATAACATTTCGAACAGGTTTCAAAAAGACAAAAACCGGTGATATTCGGACACAGCTCAATCAGACCTTGTAAAACCTTGCACACATAAAGCAAAAGTTTGAACAAGCTTAGGAAAGTGAGAACAAGCAACAGGCGTAAATGTTAAAAGTTCGGTTAAGATGACGATATTCAACAAGAGGCATCCTATGGAATACACCGCAGTTTACGAACCCGATATGCAAGCATTCGGCATTCTTGATCTTCAACTACTGCATCGCTATATGTCACCCGCGCTTAATATCGAAGCGTTGTTGGAAGGCAGTAACATTGATGATCGCCAGCTCAACACGCCAGACACGCACATTACCTTGGCACAAAAGTTGGCGGTGTTTAGCAATGCACTGGCGAATACTGATGAAGACGGTTTAGGGTTAAGAGTTGGCCAACAAGCTCGGTTTAGCGACTTTGGTGTCTTGGGTTATGCGGTGTTCAGTAGCGAAACGCTGTTAGATGCTTTGCTAATTGGATTTAAATATCTCCAACTTGCCGGCCCGGTGCTGAGAAAAACTATGTCGGTAGAAGGCAACGTTGGATACTTTAGAGCAGAACAGCTAATCGACTTAGACTCTGTGCTTCCATTTTGTTGTGAGTATTGGTTCGCGGCGATTCAAAGCCTTTGCGAAGAAGTCCTACAACAGCCCTTTCCATCACAAGTGATCCGCTTCCCTTATCCGAAGCCAGAATACGGTGACCTCTATACCGAGATTTTCCGTTGTCCTGTTGAATTTAATAGTGACCGCCTTGAATGGCAGTTTGATGCAACTAGCTTGTACTCGCCTCTTCCTACGGCCAATACCATCACGTTACAGATGTGTCTTAAATCATGTGATGACATGTTGGCAAAAGTCAGTGCGTCCACCAGCCTTAAAGAAAAGGTCTCGCAAATGCTGCTTGAGAGGCCAGGAAGTTACCCATCAATAGAGTCGATCTCGTCAGAACTGGGGATGTCTTCTCGCACACTGCGTAGACACCTTAAAGCTGCCGATACCAGCTATCAGAAGATACTCGACCATGTCCGCTTTCATCTGTCTCGACACTACCTGTCTTCGACCAAAATGAGCATTGAGGAAATCTCTGAGCGTGTGGGTTTTTCTGATAGCGCGAACTTTCGTCATGCCTTTCGTAAGTGGAGTGGAAGCTCGCCACGCCAATACCGTAAAGAAGCGGTCTAATAGAAAATCACGCATTTAATTAAATTCTAGTTATCGTAATTAAATTGCTATCGCCTTCTCTATTAAATAACCGATGAACAAAGGTTTAGCGGCTTTTTGACCACATAAAATCTCGTCCATTAACCAAATATCGCAACGGTATTTTAGTTTCGTTAGTCGATAAATTTCTTTTATCTTAACGACCATTTTTATTCGTTTTACCCAATTCAGTTTCTCCCCCATAGTCGCGGAAAATTCATCGTTTCTTTCACTATCGGAGGCTCCTGCATTGGACAACATCCAACCAACAACTCGCATAACCGTTCCAGTTATTGCACTGTCTTTCTACGCGATCGCTTCAGGCTACTTAATGAGCTCTTTGCCATTAATGCTGTCTGAATATGGCCTAGACAGTAATCTATCGAGTTGGTTGGCGAGTGCCTTTTACGCAGGTCTTCTAGCGGGTACGTTATTGATTGAGCGCGCCATTGCTCGTATTGGTCATAAAGACGCATTCGTAGTGGCACTGAGCGTGTTCATTGCAACGATCCTTGTATTACCATTGATCCCGCATCAAGCGGTATGGCTATTGGCTCGTTTTGTTGCTGGTGTTGCGGTAGCAGGTATCTTCGTAATTGTTGAATCATGGCTAATGAGCGGTGACGAATCACAACGTGCAAAACGCCTAGCGATTTACATGTGTTCTCTGTACGGCGGTTCTGCGGTTGGTCAACTAGGTATTGGTTATCTAGGTATCACTGGCGGCGTACCTTTTATCGCGATGTTCACTCTGCTATTTGGTGCGATCATTGTGCTGATGTACGGACAAGCGACCCCACCACAGATTCACGACGCTCAGTCTTTGTCTCTAAAACAGGTCAGCAAATTGAGCCACAGCGCTTTAATTGGCTGCATCGTGTCTGGGCTTACACTGGGTGCGATTTACGGTTTAATGCCAGTAGAGCTTGCTCAACGTAATATTGCTCATGAAGACATTGGTGGTTTGATGGCTTTAGTGATCATAGGGGGTATGGCTGTACAGCCGATGGTGACTTGGTTATCTCACCATGTAGGTCAAGTGTTGTTAATGGCTTTGTTCTGCCTACTAGGTGTTGCAAGCATTGGCGTACTAACAATCAATCATGACTTCTACGTACTAGGCATGAGCCTGTTCGTGCTAGGCATGGCGACGTTCGCACTTTACCCAATTGCAATTAACTTGGGCTGCCGTAACTTAGATCCAAGCTACTTGGTATCAGTGACTCAAATCATGCTGCTTTGCTACAGCATCGGTTCAGTTGCGGGTCCAATTGTGGCAGACAGCTTCATGGATTCACAAGCAGGGTTATTCACTTACCTGTTCGCGTCTCTGCTAGCGACAACGATCTACATGCTGATCGCAAGCCTAAAACGCTCTCCACTACAAATCGCTGGCGAGTAATCAGTTCTAATCACGTAAGATTGAACGATACACTGAGGGGCTCTTCACCAAAGACGATAAGTCTGAAGGAAGCGCCCTTTTTTATACGCGATACTTATTGGTTCACACTATGGTTGAAACACATAGCCTTCGCCAGTGATCGTTAAGATCAATCCATCACCAAGAATTGAGCGTATCTCTGAAATAGCGACAATCACCGAAGAGTTGGTGACCTTCTCACCTTCCCAACCGATGTTTTTTAGCTGGCGGACACTGAATAGTTGTCCACGATGACGATTCATAGAGAGAATCATTTTTCTGTAAGCTAATGGCATCGTTCCAACGATATAACCATTTTCTAGATTGCGTATGAGCTTTGTGTTCAGCTCAATAACCTTTCCGTTTACCTCCAATACCTCGTTTTGTTCTACACGTTTACCTTCAATTACAGGGGAAGAGTCCGTATTCATATAATATTCCCTAATAGAGCAACCAACGACACAACTTTATTAAGAGATGTGTTTAATAACGTCACTTATAAATGGACGCTTAAAATCGAAGATAATGAAAGCAGCGTATACGGTAAAGAGATTAAATTTTTATTATAAGAATATGAACAGAATATCAACAGCAGGGTCTGGGCTCTAATAAATAGCCTTCATTCGGTATAGTATAGATGCATTTACAGTCTATCATTCTGCGAATTTCATAGATCGCAACCAGCACTGAAGCGGATGTCACAGACTTACCAGGCCACCCTACGCGCTTGAGAATATTCTTGCTGATGACCACGCCTTTGTTCTGGTAAAGATAGAAAAGTACCTTACGGTGGGGTTCAGATAATGTCCCGACGATTGACCCGTTCTCTTCCTTTCGGACCAATTTCGTTTTAGTATTCACTTCTCGCCTGTTAAGAACGATTACCCGTTCAGAACTAAAGTCCGGCATGTCCGTTATGTCTTGTGGCATCACTTACCTCTTATTTTGTGAATCAGCCATACCGATTTGCATAGGCATGACCATAAAAGTAAGAGAAAAGTACATAACCCCGATCGTTAACAATACAGTAAATCTACTGCATTCTTCAGTTATCAGACATCGTAAATGAACACTGTTTTATATTAGATTTTCAGTTAAATTTCGCCCGAATATCAGACACATTTCTACCGACCTTTTACTTTGATTTTCAGATCAATAAGTTAGCGTGTCAAGCGGTGGCTTTTACGATATTGGCTCGGAGATAAACCAAAATGCTTCTTAAACCGGTGTGAGAAATTATATGGGTCTTTATAACCCAGACGATTGGCTATCATCGACACCGACCAATCTTGCTGCTTCAACAAACTTGTCGCTTTATCCATTCTCAGCTGAATCAATTTGCTGCGCGGAGAAACATTGAACAGCGACTTAGTGACTCGATTCAACTGCTCTTCACTGATAAACACACGCTCAGCCATGCCTGCTACTGTCCACGCTAAATGCAGACTGCTTTCGATTTCGTTGTATAACGCCTGAACACGTGCCGTGGTGCTGGTCGATTTAGGTTCAAACCCAGTTAACGTGCGGATGATTTCACTCATCAGTAGTTTTCTGTAACTGGCCCTGCCACCAATTTCAAAGTGAACCAAGTTCATCAGCGACCAGATTTGTTCGCACTCGCCGAAAGGCACAATACTCTGGCCCAAGCTCGCAATATGTTGCCACTGTGGCGTATCGGGCGTCAGCATCCACGCCATTTTCCAATAGTTGTATTGAGGATCAAGTTCAAAGCGAAATGGGGTTCCAGCAGGAAGAACGACAAGCGTATATGGCGTAATCGCTTGAACCGAAGTTGCGGTGGTTAGGATTCCGCCCCCTTCTTGTGTAAAAATTAACGTATGAACATTCACAGATTCACGTTCAACCCAGTACGCATCATGCAGCTTTGCCATACCACCCATGTAGACACCACAACTTTTCATCTCTGGGATATCTTCAACGGTCAAAAAACGTTCTTTACATTGTTCCGCGAGAAAAACATCATCTTGCCACGTTGATTTAGGCTTCATGGTATCAATGACGGATTCGCACAGGTTTTGTTGTTTTTTAAACATGTTGTTACTTCGCTCAAATCACTATAGTTCTGCCATAAATCGGAGAGCTTATGACAACTAACATCAACCCTAACTCATCTATGAATAACAAGCCAGAGAGCATCTTACCTCGTATCGTTAAACTTGGTTTGCCTGTTGCTTTGCAAAGCGCGCTGGTTGCTATTCTTGCCCTTGCTGACGTTTTAATGGTCAGTGACTTTGGCATGGAAGCAGCTGCCGCTGTGGGAATTGCATCAAAATGGCACTTCGTTGCTATTATGATTATGGCAGGGTTGGCCTCAGCAAACGGAACATTAGTCGCTCAATATTGGGGAAAGAACGACCGCAAAAGCGCGCGCACAGTATCGTCTATCGCGATGGTATTTGGCTTAAAAGTTCTGCTGCCTGTGACTGCAATCATCACTCTTGGTTCTCAGTTTTTGATGATGTTGCAAACCAGCGATCAAATCGTGATTGAACTTGGCGCGACTTACCTTTGGTATGGATTCCCTGTTCTTCTGCTGACTCACATTGTGGTCGTGGTAGAAGCAAGTATGCGCTCATCAGGTGACACCGTAACACCACTATTACTTGGTGCGGTGACGATTGCCCTCAACATCGCACTTAACTTCGTACTCATCAAAGGTGCCTTCGGTATTCCAGCGATGGGCGTTGCAGGTGCTGCATTGGCGACAACTTTAGCGCGCTTGATTCAAGTGGGCTTGATGTATGGCTACATGCGTATGCGTAACCACTGGCTATTAACCACACCGAGTTCACCGCATCGTCCGTCGCTTTGGTTGTCTTACCGTCGTATTGCGCTGCCACTGACCATGAATGCGGTGTTATGGGCAATGGGTACCATGGCTTACCAAATGATCTTTGGTCACATGGGCACAACGGAGCTCGCAGTATTCTCAATGCTCGCGCCTTTTGAGTCGCTGTGTTACTCGATATTCTTTGGTATTTCTGTAGCGTGTTCGGTGTTGCTTGGTCACTCACTCGGTCGTGATGAGTTTGATGACGCTATGAGTATGGGTCTGACCTTCATCAAAGCCGTGGTTGGTTTTGGTGCGGTTGTTGGCTTGCTACTGTTTATGGGTAAAGAGCATGTTCTATCATGGCTAAACCTGACCACAGACGCTTTATACCCGCTTGCTTCACCAGCAATGATGATCATGTGCTTTGCGGTTGTGATTCGTATGCTCAACATGGTGATCATTAACGGTATTATTCGTGCTGGTGGTGATAATGCGTTCTGCCTTCGCATGGATTTCATCGCAATGTGGATGGTAGGCATTCCAGTATGTGTTTACGGCGCATTTGTTGCTGGATGGGACTTCAAATACATCTATGGTCTGATGTTAGTAGAAGAAGTGGTGAAACTGGCTATCTGTTCACACCGTTACTTGAGCCGACGCTGGATCAACAACTTAACCGTGACCTACGAAGAACCACAAGCGGCGTAAGTTAGAGTTAACTGGCTACATTCAAGCTAAGGTTAAAAAACGTATCTACATCAAAAAAAGGTCTGAGAAATCAGACCTTTTTCGTTGCTTTAGAAATTACTTTAAAGCGCCAGTTACTTCTTGTTCATTCGAATATGGCGGTTCGACACATTCGGCAATGGCTTTGCAGGCACTTTTCGTTTTTCATGAATCAGATGCCTGATCGCTAATATCGGATGCTTAAGTAGCATTCTTGGCCCGGCATAGCGCATCACCAATCGCATTTGCTCTTTCGGATCCGGTTTATAGCAATGAATTGGACACTTGTTACAGGTCGGTTTTGCTTCGCCATAAGGACATCTATCCAATCGTGTTTCGGCATAACGCAACAGTTGCTCACACTCCTCACATAACGCGTTGTTCTGACGAACTTCACCGTGGTGATCTTTGCAATAGATGTGCACCATCGCAATAACGGTTTTGTACTCCGTTGCCAGCTCGCCTTGTAGAATATTGTTATGTTGGAACATGTTTTAATTACCTAATGAGAAACCGTACAAGTTGAGATTAACGCTTTCGCTTATCACATCTTCAACTCGCTCGAACACAAAGCCTAACTTAGTCAGTAGTACGATACTTCGAATGTTATCAGAGGTTGTGATGGCAACTAAATGATCGATATCAGCATTCTGCTTAGCTTGTTCAATTATCGCCTCCGCTGCTTCTTGGGCAAAGCCTTGACCGTAAAACTCAGGAACAAACCCATAGCCAATATCATGCGACTCTAATGTGTCTCTTTTTATTAGTCCGCAGATACCAATTGGTGTTGAAGAATCCTTGATTTCAACCATCAACAAGCAGACACCCTTCTCTTCGTGCATCTTAAGAATGTTGTTTTCGATGTACTCGATAGCCTTTTCAGTGTCGCTGATTTCCTTATCACCAATGTAACGCAGGAAATCTTTTGAGCTGTATAATCGTTGAATAAACGCCGCATCTTGAGGTGTGATCATTCTTAATCTTAAACGTTCGGTCTCGACTGCCTGCATAGTGATATTTTCCTTGCTGAATACCATGTAAATATTGAGTTCTAGAGCTAAAATGATTATCCTCCACCGCCTAAACTAAATACAAGGCTATGCAGCAATGAACCGTAAGAAAAAAATCAATCAAATTCTAAAAAAGAAGCAGAAACAGGCGAATTCTAAACTGCATAGTAGCAACAAGCCTCGCTACATTTCTAAAGCTGACCGTGCAAAAATGGAAGCTGAAGAACAAGCGAAAGCAGCTCAAGAGCAAGCTGAAGGTGCCGTAGAAGCGACTGTTGAAGCTGAAGAGACAAAAGCTGCAGAGTAAGTTTAAACTCGCAGTCCTCTTGTCTAACACTCTTTTCAGAGCCAACCGGCAAGAACAAAAAAAGCAGCCTTTATTTGGGCTGCTTTTTTGATCCTACCATTTGTAATCGCGCTGATTAACCTTTGAATGGCTGCACTTCCCAACGGGCAAACGGCGCTTTTCCATTAATCCCAGCTCTACCCCAACGATCAACAGAATCCACCACTAAGATACGCTCGTTCGGTACCAATGATTTAATCAAGTTACTTGGCTTTTTCGCTGTGGCTAACCATAGAGCATCGTCTTCTGAGAACATCTCTTTAAGCTTGGCTTTGTCTTCGTCTGTCCACTCAAGCTCGGCTTTGAACATACGCTCTTCAACAAACAATTGGCTGCCAGAGGCGAAATCTTCCAAGCTTTCTGACAGCAGCAATACTGAATCTACGTCATTGTCGAGCAATACCGCTTGCTGCTTGTTGATCAGTTCACGAACATCCAACATCACACGTTGTAAGTTGCTATCAATCGTTTCAGCTTGCGCAGGCCACAGCAACTTAAAGTCGTCAGCCACAATCGCCGCCATACGCGTTAAGTTGGTCGGGTTTAACCACGCGTATTTAGACACATCACCATTCGACAATGTAAGCGCCGCAACGCCTTGTGCACGAGGTGTAATCGCTTGAGCGGCATCAACCTCAACTAAGCGAATATTGCCTTGTCTTGCGTAGACAAAGGTAGGGTCGGCTTGCCAGATCGATGACAGTGTTACCGCAACGGTCGCCTTTTCACCCGATTGAAGCACTTTACTCGCACCCTTGGTACCAAACCAATTCGGCAGACGATCAATACCGTAGCGCTTCGGTGGCAGGTATTCAGTCGTAATGTCCGTGCCTTTGGTTAGCTCTGTCGCCAATGCATAAGTCACAGGTGTACTGGTTAGGATGTCTTCTGCATGCACGTTCAGTGACAGCACTGAACCAGCCATTAACACACTACCCAGCACACTCACTTGAGCCGCTGCTTTTACTGAGCTAGCGATACGATTCATTAAACAAGTCATGATTACGCCTTTCTTACAATTCGGTATAGCGTTGCTGCTAGGAAAAACGTCGCAGAAACGATGATGATTGACGCGCCCGATGGCACTGGCAGTTTTAACTCCATAGGCAACACTGTTCCAACCAAACATGCGATGGTTGCGAGTAATGCCGACAGCAGTACAAAGCTTCCCATACGTTTAGTCAGCAATCGAGCTGTCGCACCTGGAATCAGCAATAATGCACCGACTAAAACCGCGCCCACGATCTTTACGGCTGCAATGGTCACTAAGGTGATCATCATGACAAACAAGTAATCGTAAAAGCTGGTGTTGTAACCACGTACCTTCGCAATATCAGGGCTGATACAAGTCAGGAGAATGCGGTTGAACGTCGGTATCAATAGCAAGATGATGATCGCGCAGCTACCTGCGAGAATCGCTAAGTCTTGGTCTGTTACGGTAAGAATCGAGCCAAACAGTACGTTTTCAAGCATGTGGATATTGATCTTACGAGCAACGTACATCAGCAATGCCGCGCCTACAGCTAGAGCTAATGCTAGAAACACACCTACTAAGGTATCGTAGGGTACGTTAGTTCTATTTCTTACAAAGTGAAGAAGCAGCGCGAAGATCATACAAAAGCTAAATAGACCAATGATTGGGTTTTCTGGTGGCTCACCAAGCAAAACACCAATAGCAATACCGGTTAATGCTGCGTGACCGACGGCTTCTGAGAAGAAAGCCAGACGCTTGGCAATCACCAAAGTACCAAGACCACCTAACAGAGGGCCAAGTAGTAACGCTGCAACCAAAGCATTCACCATAAAGGCATACATGAAGCTGTCTGATAACCAGCCCGCTTCCACACCACTAATGGCAAGTTGTCGTAACCAATCCATTACGCAACCTCCTGAGATTTAGTCATGGCAGAACCACTGCTGTAGTGTTGGAATAGGCTCTCGATTTTACTTGGATGTAAGACTTCTTCGTGTGGGCCACTATCCACCAAGAATCGATTCACAACATGTACGTTCGCTTCAAGTCGACGTACTGCCGTGACATCGTGGTGTACCGCAAGAATCGTACGACCTTCACTGACACATTCACGAATCAACGATTCAAGATAACGAACGCCCTGCTCGTCCATACCGGTCGTAGGTTCATCTAAAACGAGTAGGCTTGGGTTATCCAGCAATGCTTGGGCAAACAACACACGTTGCTGCTCACCACCTGATAACTGCCCCATGCGGCGGTCGCTACGAGTCGCCATACCAACGCGATCTAACTGTGCGAGTGCTAGATCCAATTGCTTAGACTTACGACGCCAAAATAGCGGAATTCGAGTTTGGTTAAGCAATACGAAATCCATGACCGTCAAAGGTAAGCTCGATTCAAAGGTCGCTTTTTGAGGAACGTAACCAATACTTGGCTTTTCTGGCCACTGAATATTGATTTGACCAGAGAAAGGCGTAAGACCAAGTACAGAGCGCAGCAAAGAAGTTTTACCGCCACCGTTTGGCCCCATGATCACGTGACATTCGCCCGCTTTAAGTTCGAGCGAGATATCATCAAGAATTACGTTGTTATCGTATTGCAGACCGAGTTTATTAATTGAAATTGATGGACCTAACATTATGCGTTCCCGCTTTTAGCTTGGTTCGCCGCCGCAAATTTCATGGCTTCGATTAACGTCTCTAGGTTCTTCTTCATCTCAACTTCTACTTTATCATCTTCATATTCGCCGTGCGTCATGTGAGAAAAACGGTAAAGCTGAACGCCTGTTTCCGCTTCAATCGTGTCAACAAAACGGTTTGGCATGTTTAGCTCGTAGAACAGAACATCAATGCCTGATGCGCGGATCTTCTCGATCGTCTCTTGCAGCTGGCTAGCACTTGGCTCAACACCGTGTGCAGGCTCGATTACCGCCGCGACATCAACACCAAACTCTTGAAGAATGTAACCATAAGCGTTGTGTGTAGTCGCAACCTTCATGCCTGATGTATCTAACTCACCTAATGACAACATCGCATCACGCTTCATAAAACGAAATTGCTTAGCGTACTTACGTGCGTTCTTACGATAAAACGCAGCGTTATCTGGGTCGAGTTTAGAAACCTCACTGGCGATGGTGTAAACCTTTTGAATGGTTGTCGAAAGCCCAACAAATGTATGTGGGTTGACAGCGCCTTGACCAACAGACTGACCAAGAGCAGGAAGTAGAGGCACTTCTTTGTTTGCTTCGATCACGACTAAGTCGTCACGTTGCGCTGCTGAAATCACTTTAAGCGCGAAGTCATCGTGACCAATACCGTTTACTACGATTGCATCCATCTGGCTCAATCGCTTTAAATCATTGGGTTGTGGTAAGTAGTTATGTGGATTGAAACCAGCGTCAACCAAAGGAAGAATGTTCACTTTGTCTCCTACTACGGCTTTCACGTAGCTGTAGTAAGGCTGAAGCGTGATACCAATCGTCAGCTTGTCGCTATCGATCTCATATTCTTTTGCCAATGCATTAGGTGCTATGAACACCGCTAATAACGACATGAACAGAGTCATAATTTGCATAGTAATTCTCTTATTATTAGTGAGCATCGCTTTCATGATGCTGTTCAATTTCTGATTCGTTCACAACCATTTTCCAACCCGTAGACTCAAGCGTGTGTTGCTCAAAAGTAGCTGGCTGTTTCGCTACACCACCCAAGAAGATCCAGATTTCAGGTGAAACGCTGTTCGCGTTCAAAATAAAAGAATCCGCAGAACCATGGTCGGGTTGCATAGCTTCTTCACTTGGTGTCGAATATTCACTTGGAGTAGAAAAGTAATAACCACGTTCGTCTAGCACCCAAGCATGAGAACCTTTGCGCTTCCAACTCTGATCTTCTACAAACGGGGCAACCCATTCATCTTTAAGTGATGCAACACTCGGCCATTCACCATCGGAGTCCATGCGCAGGTCACGAATTTCTTCATGAGCCAAACGCAGCTCTGATAGCATCGCCAAGTTTTCTTGTTCAACATCAGTCACAAGAATTTGATGATCAAGCACTGCTTTAACGTGTGATTCTGCCTGATGAAATGGGATCGCGACGGTTGCAAAGCAAAGGATGAATACAATGATCAGTCCTACCCATTTGCCCTCTCTGCCGCCCGTGTCAGCACGTACGCTTTGAATCATCATTTTTCGCTGATCTCAACAACATCAACTTCAACGGGAAATTCATGGCCTGAATCGAACACAAGGTAGAACTCAGTGTCAGGATGTGGGAATTCAACGATAGAACGTTTATCTGTCATCTCTTTTGCAATCAAGTTGTCTTCGTAATCGTACATCTCAACCGCGTAATCAATCGCTTTACTGCCATCCGAATAACCCGCTTCACAAGCAACAGTCTTACCTTCAAACCAACAGCTCATCAGTGGAAAGTGTGCTTGCACAGGTAATGCAGCGAAACCAAGTCCCAGTGCTAAGCAAGGAGTCATTAAAGCGTTAAGTTTTGTTTTTATTGTCATGGTTCGTACCCTAGCCACAGTGCAAATTCTCAGAAGTAAACTGAGCGATAAAGGGCTCAAATGAGCCCTTAATTTTTTTGGTTCTTAATCAGGGATCTAGCCCCGATATCACAGACTATTGAAGCAGTGCTTCGAACGTTAGGTGAACGTTCGCGCTTGCTTTGTCTGCCAGTGGGTTGTCAATCAACTCACCTTTGTAGTTCGCTTTCATTACGTAACGACCTGCTACATCTGGAGTAAACGTAATTTCACCGTTCTCATCACTCACCACATCAATCTGCTCTTGGTGGTTGCGGTAAAGCGTACCTTCACGAGTAATCTCCGCTTTCACGTCTTTCTGGATTTCACCGTTGTAGAAGAACTGGAATGTCACAGGTTCGCCTTCAACGATATCTGAAGGGTGTGTCACTGGCTTCATTTCAAGAAGCTTGCCTTCAATTTTGAACACTGAATCCGTTGGCTTACCTACCGTGATGTAGCTTTCTGCACGAGTGAAGCTGATTTGTGTTACCACGTCACGTGATTTTTCAGGAAGAACAGAGTCACGCTCTGCTTTATTTGCTTTAATCCATTTAACAGTGTCACGGCGACCGGCCTTGTATTGCGTGTAGTAAGACGGCTGGTTGTTGATCGCCACTTTGTGTGTACCTTCTTCTTCAAAATAGAAGTCGAAGATTGAACGACGCTTGCCACGAATAACAAAGTTAGGACGCTCGCTGCGGCCATCAGGCATGATGACATGCGCATTTTCGCTGCCAGCAGGCTTATCAAAAACAAACGTGCCGTGAGACGCAGTAACATCGAACGTTAGCCAATCACCACCTTCTTTAGATACTGTAAAGTGAGAAGGCAAAATCCAACGTGGGTGAGCTTGTGCCGTTGTCGTTGCTGCTAGGCCGAATGCCATCACACCCGCTAGAGCAAGTGCTTTGATTTTTGTCTGTTTCATCATGTTCAATTCCATTATTTATAATTGTTAGCCGTGTCGCTCTATCTGAGCCTACGATGACCACTGTCTATTCTGTTCAGCTTGGTTTTAGTTCGTACTTACTAGTTACTGTTCGCACTTACTACTTAGCGATGTAGTTCAGGGTGATTTCACCCGTCTCTTCCGTCGCTTTTAATTCGTAAGATGTGTTTGAATCTGTGAGTGATACTTTTTGGCGAAGGTAGTTACGGCCACCGTGTTCACGAACCACTTCGATATGAACCGTGTACTCGCCTTGTTCTAACGTTTCACCGCTGTCGCTCTTGCCATCCCAAACGAAACGGTACTGACCAGCAGGACGTGTCGCAGACGTTACAGCATCAACCAGTTCACGATCGTAACGGCCAACCTTTCTCCACCAGCTACGCAGATCCTTAAGCCATTCGTCTTTACCGACCCAAAGCTCGATGGTTTTCACTGACTTTCGTTCGCTATTCTCTACCCACACCGCCACATAAGGACGTGCATACATAGAGGTATCAATCTTTGGAAGCTCGAAGCTGACATCAAGTTTTGCCGTATCAGGAATCGCTTGTGCCATACCTAGGCTTGGCAAAAGGGATAAAGCAAGAAGCGCCTTGCTCCAGTTCATTTTTTTCATGTTTAACAACCTTTTAAATCCGTTTAACCTTGAGTTCGCTCTTCAATCCGATTCATCAATCGAATCAAGCGTTAAGGCACGGCGACAAAATAGATAACAAGTGAGATTGCAGACCCAAACACCGTCCATTTGATGGAGGTATTAAGCGTCTTTTTCTTAGGTAACAGTAAGCACACGCCAGTAAGCACAAAGAAGATCATCAATAGCGCAGTGATATCGATAAACCATTTCCATACTTCACCGCTGTTACGACCTTTATGTAGATCGTTCAACAATGCGATAACGCCGTAATTCGTGGTTTCGACTTCTACAAATTCAGACGTAACGTCAACAAACACGGAAGCGTTGTAGCCTGGTCCCTTGAAGTCCATGGATACCTCACCGATGAGCAACTCACCGTCTTCAATCTCTGCGTAGATGTCCAAACCTGAAGGAACACCAGACAGATTGGCTTCTTCAAACAGAAACGTTTCAAAGGCTGTCTCGTCAGCTTTTAAACGTCCGTCTTGAACCGTAAATAAACTCGTAGGAAGCGTTAGCGTAGAGCGTTGGATATTGGGTTGGCTTGATTCAAATAACTCAGGTCGGTTCAGGGTGATACCTGTCATTGAGAAAAAAAGAACCACAAACAGAAGTGCCATAGAAATATAAACATGAAGTCGACGAGCCCATGACTGAACCGCCCTACTTTTTAACGACATACAAACCAATACCTATAAATTTTATGGCGACAATTTAGTTGATAATCATTCGTATTGGCATTCAATTTACATTGTTTACGTTTGCCGAGTGGCGTAAGGAAATTTACATAACATTACATGGGAAGTAATCGAACTGTATGCATATTCTTGCTAACGTGTACTAAAGGGATTTGATTCGTTCTATTAGAGGTTATCGATAACAGGGTCAAAGCTCAAAAAAACTCAATCTCAACACGCTTGATTGAGATGGGTTTAAGGTAACAGTTGTGGCTTTAAGGATAGAAAGTTAGGACTATTTGACCACTGGTTTGATGATAGCTAATGAAGCTTAAAAGGATTTGAAATGCGTATTTTTGTTTTGGTTTTTGCTGTGCTAGCGACTGCGTGTACCAGCCAAATAATCAGCACGGAAGAACATATTCAACAATACATCGGTTCAGACATAACCGATGTACAAGAACGTTATCTCACCGAACGATCACGCCCTATCAGTTTTTGGGCGTCTCGAAACTATGCTTGGATTGAAACCAAGAGGCCGTTAGACAATGGTTATACAGTACACGCATTCAAAAACCCTTATCGTGACTGCACTATTAATTGGGTTGCTGATACCAGCGGCGTGATTCAAAGTGCGACGTCCCGCGGTACGATGTGCGAGCCTTAACCGCCAAAAATTAAAAAGGGTGTCATTTGAACCATCAAATGACACCCTTTTCTATTGACTACTTTCTCTTGTCTTCTTTTGTGTTAACAGCTGTTAGACGTTGCCGTTATCACTAACCGTTCTTAGCTGAGTCAGATATTTAATCCAACCTTTTGCTTCAGAAGAAGGCTCAATGTTGTTCGCACGTTTCGCTTGAGCAAGAGCATTATCAAGATTCTTTAGCTTGTACCATGAACGTACTTTCGCTAAAGCAACATCGGCTTGCTTGTTCTTATCTTTCACTTTATCCAAAACAACCAGAGCACGATCGTAGTAACCTTGCTGAACCAGTAACTGAGCCACATTCCAATGATATTGCGTATCTTTTTTAGACGCTAACGTCCACACTTCAATGGCACTGTCCCACTCTTTCGCTAACTGCCAGTAGGTTGCTTGCTCAGCCAGAAGTTGAACATCGCTGTTCGCGTCATCTAACTTTGCGATCTCTTGTGCTGCACGCTCTGGAATACCACGTTTAGCATATAGCTGAGCCAGTAGTCGGCGGTCTGAGTTTTTCAGCTCTACGCCTTGAAGATCAGCCAGCGCTAGTGTGTTCAATGCATCGCGGTTGCGCTCTAGTCTTAACTGAATGCCCACAAGTTGACGCCACCAGTTGTCTTTTTCTGGCTGAAGTTCAATCAGGCTTTCCAGTGTTGGAATAGATTGCTTCCATTGCTTTAACTGTAGTTGCGCACCCAGTTTTAGCGAAAGAGGCGACAGTTCTGATTTCGCATTGAACTTGTCGCGATTACCAATAGCAATCAGTACTTTTGACCAGTTTTCGATTTGGTATTCCGCTTGTGCAATTCGCATCCAAAGCACGTCTTTCTTTTCTGCCTCTGGTGCTGTTTTTACTAGCTCATAGTAATGTGGAAGCGCGTTTTTGAACTGCTGATCATTTAATAACAGATCAGCAAGCATACGCTTCGTTATCCAAGCTTGTTCATCCACCAACAAATTGGTATCAACGGCGTATGTAAGCTGCTTAATCGCCTTATCGGTTTTGCCATCTTGCCAGTAAAACACACCCAGCATACGAGCTACGTACGCTTTGTCGTAGCCCTTAGAAAGCTCTAAACCTGCAAGTACGTCAATGGCCTGTTTAACCTGTTCATCTTGTGCAAGCTTATGCGCCTTTTGAACACGAATAGCAGTATATTGGGTTAGCTCTTGTGCCTGTGTTGTAAGGGGCATTAACAACAAGCCCACTAATATCCATATCTGTTTCATCATTTTGCCAACTTAAACTCTAGTTTCACGGTTTGACCAACCTGAGCTATCGCTTTTCCATCGACGACTTTCGGTTGATATTTCCATTTTTTAAGTGCTCTCATCGCTTCACGTTCAAACATACGACGTGGGTTTGCGTCAGTGACTTGAATGTCAATTGGGCGTCCCGTTTCATCGATAGTAAAAGACATAATCACATGGCCTTCAGCTCCACGCTTAAGTGCTTTCGCTGGGTAACGAGGCTCTACTCGATACAAAGGCATTGCCTGTTGGTTTGACCCAAAATCAGAGAATGTCGGTGCGTTAATCGCAAGACCATCAATGGATGTATTCAAATCCAATGAAGGCAAAGAAGACATCGAATTCAAAGGCGTAACCTCAGCTTGTGACTGAGACGTTTGCGCCTCCGGTGGCGGCTCTGGCATTTCTGGTTTTTCAGGGACTGCACGTTGTCTTCTTTGAACTTCTTGTTCTTGTTCCACCATTACCATGTTGAAACTTAACGTCTCGCTATCGTCTGGTGAACGTTGGTGGCCATTATCGACCATCCAAGCCATGAAAGAAAACAGCGCTAAGCCCAATGCACCCGCTAGCGGTAAAGCAAGAAATAGGCGAATCATTTATGAAGATCCTCCAAGATCATCGCTTATCAGCAGCAAGCGCAATGTTTTTAACACCTGCACCTTTCGCGGCATCCATCACTTTAACAACAGTACCGTTGTAAGCGTGTTCATCCGCTTGAATAACCAAAGAAGCATCAGGTTGTTCTAGCAACAAGTGCTCTAACGTTGCTTGGACACGTTCAACATCTACGACACGTTTGTCGATGAAAATGTCGTTTGCAGAAGTAATCGCAACAAAGATGCCTGCATCCTTTTGGCTTACTACGTTAGAAGCTTGTGGGCGATTGACTTCCACCCCTGATTCACGAACAAATGAACTGGTCACAATAAAGAAAATAAGCATAATAAAGACAATATCAAGCATCGAAGTAAGGTCTATTTGAGCCTCTTCGTTTTTAGAATGACGTCGACCGAGTCTCATCGTTGACTCCTTAAAGATTTTTCTAATTTCAATTCTAAGCGGTTACATACTTTCGCTAAGCGAGCGTGAACGAACATGCCCGCTAACGCTGCAACCATGCCTGCCATGGTAGGCAGTGTTGCTAACGAGATACCTGAAGCCATCAATTTAGGGTCACTGCTACCTTGTGTCGCCATGACATCAAAAACAGAGATCATACCGGTTACGGTACCTAACAAGCCCAACATCGGACAAATAGCGACTAACAGCTTAATAAAATTCAAGTTTTGGTTAAGCAAGATACTCGCTTGCCCTAACCAACCTTCACGTATGGCTTTAGCATGCCAAGAAGAGTGATCTTCTCTTTCATGCCATTTCGCTATCCAAGCTTGGCGTTGCTTAGGAAAGTAGAACGCAAGATAAAGCACACGTTCTACCACAAGCACCCAATACACTAGGACGACAGCCGCTAGCCACCACAGGACGAATCCGCCCTGCTCCATAAAGCTTGATAAAGACAGCAGCCAGTCACTCGTTAACCAACTCGCTGGTAATAGAGAACCCGACAAAATATCCATTACGCAGCAGTCCCAACTGGTGAAACAACAGCGTTTGACTCAACGGTCTTTTCAGCCTGCTCAGCTACAAGACCAATACCTTGCTTCTCAAGAATATTGCGAATGTTTTCTGCTTGAGTGCTAAGAATGTTGTGTGCCAGTAGAAGAGGCATTGCCGCAACCAAACCAAGTACCGTAGTTACAAGTGCCATCGAAATACCACCCGCCATGACTTTAGGGTCGCCATTACCAAACTGTGTAATGACTTGGAATGTTTCGATCATGCCAGTTACTGTACCTAAAAGACCCAACATTGGTGCTAGTGCCGCCAATAGCTTAAGCATCGATAAACCTTTCTCTAGGTGAGTCTGCTCATCAACTACCGCTTCTAAAAGTCGCAGCTCTAATGCTTCAACCGTTTGGTTTTGTTCTTTGTTGTACACCGCAAGAACGCGGCCTAGTGGGTTATCACCCGCTTGCTCAGGGTTCTTAAGTTGCGCACGGATTTTCTGGCGTGCGATAGCTAGTGAAACACCACGAACTAATGCGATAATTAGACCAATCGCCAGTAGGCCAAGAATCACTTTACCAACCACACCACCCGCTTGTAGACGGTCAGTTAAACTTGGCGTTAGTGCTAATTGCTCTAGCATGAATCCGCGAGAAGGATCGACAACTACATTAGATACTTCACCATTCGCTAACGAAGAAAGTGACGTTAATGTTGGAGCATTTTGTGGTTGTTTAAGATAAGCGATCGCATCTTCACGCTGAGTGTTCCAGCTAACATAGCCTTGCTCTGTCACAAGACCAATCGAACCTAGGCGGTAAGCGTCAACCTTGTTTGTATTGCCTTCACCATTAATGAACGCAATTTGAGATTTACTAAGCTCAGAACTCGCTTGAATCTGCTCAACCATGCTCATCCACAAACCAGACAGCTGTGGCATTGATGGCAGCGATTTAGCATCGATAATTTGGTCAACGGTCGCTGTGTACTCAGCGCGATCAACGCTGTTTACTGTTGAACTAAGCTCTGCGCCTAGTTCTTTCGCGTTTTGACGAACGACACCGAATAGCTCACCAAGGCTACCCGTTTCTAAACGCAGTTTTTCTTCTAAACGAGCAAGCTTGTTTTCGTTGTCGCTGAAGGTTTGGGTAAGAACATCTGTCGCGTTTTGGACCGATGTACGTTTTGCTTCAAGCTCCGCTTTGATCGCTTTAAGCTCTTGTTCAGTCTTTTTAAAGTCAGCTTCACGAACTACGTTGTGAGAAGCTTGAGTACGGTTTTCTGATTTTGCTTTGTTAACGAGCTGAGCCGTTGAGTCTGAAGCTGAGAAAGCAGAAAATGAAAGTGATGTAATGCAAAGCAATGCTGCTAATGGTTTTAAGTTCATTACTTAACCTCCGCAACAGTTAAAGAAACAGGTAAAGTAATCAAGCTTGGAGCAGCTTGTTGGCCAGCAATATCGTACGCTTTATCTAGCTCTGACTTCATAGAAGAATCAAGTTCTTGCCATTGAGCTTCTGTTTGATTCCAAGCCCAGTATTGGCTGCCATTTAGGTTACGAGCAACCAAAGAGATACGACCTAAGTGCAGAACATCTGCCTCGATCGTTTTATCACTCGCCAATGCGACACGACCTTGGTAAACACCCAGTTTAATGCCGTAGTCCATCTCGATTTGGTATGCCTCTAGGATTCGGCGGTATTTCTCAGCATCACTTACGTCAGCACGAGTCATCATTGCTTGTAGCTTTTCTACTCTTTCTAGACGCTGTTCTTTCTTAATCGGCACGTCTTTCTCTACCAACTGTTGAAGACCATCGATCATTTGATACATCAAAGGAACAACACCTTGACGTGTGTATTTGATTTCTTCGATCTGCTCTTCAATGCTTTGAGCTTCTTGGTTTTGGCTCTCAACTAATGCAGCAAGGTGATCGTGATAGATTTCTAGGTTTTTAACTTCTTCTTGCAGACGCTCAATCTCAGCTTGCAGCATTAAAGTCGCTTGTGAGCTTTTATCAATAACCTTTTGGCTCGAAGCCGACGCGTTATTGGTCTTGTTTTGAATTGATTGAGCTTGATCCAAGCTGTTTGCCATAGAAGACGTTGCAACCAAACTGATGGCAAGCGCTAGGCTAGATTTTAAAAGATTCATAATTGTAGTCATTTACTATAAGAAGAAGGTCAAATGAATTTTATTGATAAGCACTCTCATTATCATTAAAAGTCACTCACATTACTAGGGATATTTTTACTGAATAGCAGAATCACGAAAGGGGAAAGTCGAAACTTTCCCCTTAGCATTTAGGCTACCAATCGTACCCTACTAACAAATTAGTATTTTACCTGTAAAGTCGCCATGTAGTTGCGGCCTTCGCCAACAACAACGTTACTCGTGCTGCCACCTTCAAGGTAGTCAGTATCAAACAGGTTCTCTACATTGAAGCGTGCAACGAAATCTAGGTTCTCGTCATACTTCATTGTGTGTGCGATACCCATATCTACACGAGTGTATGCGTCTTTTTTGAAGGTGTTTGAATCTTCAGTGTAACGCTCACCTACGTGGTAAACACCTAGGTTTACGTCAGTACCGTTATTGAACGAGTAAGTAGACCAAATGCTCGCAGTAAACTCTGGTACATCAGCAGGTGTTTTGCCTTCAAGAGCTGGGTCATTCTGGTACTCAGCATCTAGGAACATTGTAGATGCACTTACAGAGAATGCTTCCGTCACGTAACCAGTTGCAGCCAATTCAACACCAGTGTGAACTTGTTCACCAACTTGAGTTGTACGTGTTTCTTTGCCGTTATTACTTGCTGGGTCTAGGTCTTCAGTCACTTGCATGTTCGATTGAGTGATCTGGAACAATGCTCCTGATACAAACAAACGCTCATCAAACAGTTCCCACTTAGAACCTAGCTCGTAAAGTGTACCTTTCTTAGCATCTTGAGACTGACCAAAGTTCACGTCATCTTGATCTGTGATTTCACCAACAGGTTCGAAACTTTCAGAGTAAACTGCGTAAATTGAACCATTTGAAGCCGGCGAGTAAATTACACCAAACTTTGGAAGAATGTTGTTGTAACTCTCTTCTTGATTAGAACTGCTCGTCGTTTTGTCGTATGCGAAACGAACGCCACCAAGAACTTGCCACTGGTCGTTAAGTGTTACTAAGTCTTGAACATATAGACCGTAGTGTTGGCTTTCAGAGTGAGACACTTCATTGTCGTTCTTGTAGCTAACGTTAGAAGGCATATCAAAACCATTACCACATGCAGCTTCTGCTTCTGCTTCAGTTGCATTAACACAAGTGTAACCAGAGTCGTATAAACGCTCGTAGTCGTAATGAAGGCCATTAACACCAACAAGTAGGCGGTGGTTTACACCTAGTGCATCGAAATCACCAGTAAAATCTACGTAAGCCGTGTCAAACGTCCACTCGTCGTGACGATCTGATACTTTGTAACCGTAACCGCCGTTTTTATCGCTGTATACAGTATTGTTCGATTCAGTACGCTGACGCTCGTAGAACTGACGGCTAATACCTGTTTTAACAGACCAAGTTTCGTTTAAGTTAGCAGTTACCGAAGCGCCGTAGTTAGCAACGTCGTTATCTGTTTGAGCGAAACGTTGATCATTAACCGTGTTAGGGTCGATAGCCTTGCCTGTAGAAGTGTCGATTTTAGAACCATTGTCTAAATCGCCCTCTTCGATTGTGCGGTCGTAATGAACTGACAACATGATGTCTTCGTTAATATCGTAATCAACAAATAGACCACCAACAAAACGGTCGGTTTCTACATCTGTGCCATCAAAACGTGTGCGGTAAGAGTCTTGGTTTTCTTGTGAAACAATAAGACGAGCACGTAAAGTTTGGTCATCGTTTAGTGAACCACTTACATCAGCGGTAGTACGCGTGTAGCTATCAGAACCGATATCTTGGCTTACGTTTACTTGAGTCTCGTATGTAGGCTTCTTAGAAACCATGTTAACAAGGCCACCTGGTGCTGATTTACCGTAAAGTAGACCTGCTGGGCCTTTAAGTACCTCAACACGCTCTAATAGCTCTACTGGTTGACGGTAATGAGACCAATGTTGAACACCGTCACGTAAGTAACCAGAGCTACTGTCTAAATCAAAACCACGAAGAGTGAAACGCTCACGGTTCGTTGATTTTGAACCCGCACCTACAGAAGCGTCGTTCTTAAGAACTTCACCTAGTGTGCTAGCACGCTGTTCATCGATGATTTGTTCATCAATTACTGAAACTTGTCCCGGAGTCTCTAATTGAGTCGCCTCCATGCGCATTGCTGTTGTGTTCGTGTCGGCTTTGTAACCATAGTCACGACCTTCAACAACCATGTGCTCGTCTGTTTTTACTGTTTCTGCCAATACTGCTGGTGAAGCTAATACTGCGCCGATCACTAAAGCCAATGGGCTCTTTGAAAACATGTCCTTTACTCCGCTTTTATTCTTTTAGACGAACACTTTGTTATTTATTCGATGTGTTCGCTGAACCGTTTCCGGTACCACTGAATCATTTCGGAAGTGAATATAAGTGATAACTATTACCATTTGCATTAAATTTACATTCTTTGCATTCGTAAAGTTTTGTAAAGTTTTGTAAAGGCCTATCGGCGAGCCATATTTGAGGAGTTCAACAAAACCAATTCAATACAAATAGTTAAGGCTCATGGACGTAAATCGAGTGGTTATCTTCACCGAAGTTTTTGAAACAACGGTATTTGTTCAGTCAATTGAAGACGTGAAGATTGATAAGAAAATCATCTCTTCTTATTTACTACCTTTGAAACGACAAATTTATGTATAAAACCCTCGATAGATGTAAATTAATGGTGAATTATTTTGTTTTTATTTGTTTAATTTACACAATTATCAGTGATTTTGATCACATCTATAATTCCAAACTCATTTTTTGTTTTTCGAATTGATTATCCGACTGCTAATCTCCTGCTCACTTTGAAAAGGTATCAAAGTTATAAATAATAAGGAGTGTTCTAAATGAATACCAAGAAACCTATGTCTCTGACTGGTCGAGTAATCCTCGGTATGGTCGTAGGTATATTCACGGGATTTGCCATTCAATCCCTTTTTGCAGAAAGTGGATTTGTTAACAACTACATCGTTAACGGACTCTTTGAAGTAGGCGGACAAATTTTTGTCGCCAGTTTAAAAATGCTTGTTGTCCCACTAGTTTTCGTTTCACTAGTGTGTGGTACAAGTTCTCTTAAAGACTTATCAACTCTTGGCCGTATGGGTGGCAAAACGCTTGCACTTTATATCGGTACTACAGCCGTTGCTATCACTCTAGCACTTACTATCGGTAACCTGTTCCAACCTGGAGCTGGTGCGGATCTTACTGCTGCGAGCTCTTTCAAATCAGCTGATGCCCCTTCTCTGGGCCAAGTAATCATCGACATGTTCCCGACCAACCCTATTCAGGCGATGGCTGAGGGCAAAACGTTACAAGTTATCGTATTTGCAGTGTTGTTTGGTATCGCAATCAGTGCAGCGGGCAAACCCGGTGAACGTATCGCTGCTGTTTTCTCTGATCTAAACGAAGTGATCATGAAGCTAGTTGCGCTACTAATGAACCTTGCTCCTTACGGCGTATTCTTCTTAATGGCGAAGCTGTTCTCTGGCCTTGGCTTGGGTGCGATTTGGAACCTAGCAGAATACTTCTTAGTACTTGCAGGTACCCTACTGTTACACGGTCTGGTTACTTACAGCGCAATGCTTAAAGGATTCACAGGCCTTAGCCCGATTACGTTCCTACGTAAGATGGAAGATGCGATCATGTTTGCATTCTCAACAGCATCTTCAAACGCAACGATTCCAGTAACCATGGAAACGGCTAAGAACCGTATGGGCGTAGACAACAAAGTAGCGTCTTTCACAGTACCACTAGGTGCGACTGTGAACATGGACGGTACTGCTATCATGCAAGGTGTTGCGACGGCGTTTATCGCACAAGCATACAACATCGACCTTTCAATGGGTGATTACCTAATGGTTATCCTAACGGCGACACTGGCGTCTGTAGGTACCGCAGGTGTTCCTGGTGTTGGTCTTGTTATGCTAGCGATGGTATTGAACCAAGTTGGTCTACCGCTTGAAGGTATCGCTCTAATCATGGGTGTTGACCGCCTTCTTGATATGATTCGTACCGCTGTAAACATCACAGGTGATAGTGCCGTATCTATCATCGTGGCGAAGTCTGAAGGTGCTCTTGATGAGTCTCGCTTCAACGACCCAGCTGCTGGCGAGAAAGAAGAAGAAGTTAAGCTAGCACGCCAAAAGGCATAATCTAGTTTCTCTGACGCTCTTGCCTTCGAGCTAAGGTGTAATTAATGGCTACACCTTAACTCACAAAAAAGCGTATAAACAGAAACGCCACAGCAGATGCAGTGGCGTTTTTTATTGAGTATCGTTTTTTGAATTCGTATTCGGTATTAACTATCTCTAGAATAAGTACTTTAAGTTACTCGTCGATTGGGAACATAAGATTAACCCTGAGTCCCCCACCTTCTCTATTCTCAGCAGTAACGTGCCCATTCATCACACCCATCGCTTCTTTAACAATCGCAAGTCCTAGGCCGTAACCACCAGACTGTTTGTCTCGAGCTGACTCAATGCGTGTAAACGGGTCGAATATACCTGCAATCTTGTTATCAGGAATGCCGTCACCGTCATCTTCTACAGATATGACACTGTAACGTTTGTCCGTCGTTTGTTCATACGTAGTAACGACAACATGAGCATGTTCACCTGCGTATTTAATGGCGTTACCGACCAGATTACCAATCACTCTTAGAAGTAGCCTCTCGTCAACATTCACCATCGATGTTGGCGTTAGTAAATCACCGACTAGGGTTTGGTTAGGCTTTAAATCGTTTTGCATCTGAGCAATCAGCATCGAACAATAGTGCTCAAGGTGCATTAAAGTTAATTTGGAATCATAACGAGACGTTTCTAGTCGGCTGAATTCGAGGATCTCCCCCACCAGCTTATTCATCTCTTCTGTTTCACTTTCCATCCGTTCAAGCAACCCAATACTCTTATCATCGACCTTACTGCGCAATAAGTGTAAAGCGAGGTTTTGTCTTGCTAAGGGAGTTCTGAGCTCATGAGAGACATCACGAATCAAACGACGCTGCTTTTCGGCCAATGATTTGATTTCAAACGTCATATGGTCAAAGTCATGAGCGAGTTCATTAAATTCTCGCGTGGTTGAATCGAGTTCAGATACCACACTCACCGAAAAGTCCCCTTGTGCGAGCCTTCGACTGGCTTCTCTTAGACGGTCGAGTGGTTGTTGTAAGCTTTTCGCCATAATAATTGAGAACAATGACAGGACGATCAGAGCAATCACGGCTTTCAACATGTAGGAATACGGCGCAAAGGATTTAGCTGGGTGAAATTGATGAGGTAGTTGAATCACCAGTGTTTTACCGTTATCCAGTGGCAAACCAAAAATAGGCTTACTCACTCGGTCACTGAGTTGATGATCTAAGGTACGCAGGTACTTGAGTTTAAATTCGAAGTGCGGATGCATGTGTCGATGCGTGATTGGGCGGTTATCTTTATCAATAACAAAAAGATAATAGCGTTGAGCATTACCCCAATCGGCAAGCTCATCCATATCCCCTTCTTCGATCAGCACGTTAGCTTGATAAGCAAGATCGAGCATTTCAGCTTTGACGGATTCAGGCACTTTCAATAAGGCCTTCATCAAGGCTCTTTCCGCCACACCTTGCAGTATCAAAATGCTCACTAGAATCACTGTCAGATAACTAAACAGTTGAAAGGTTAAACCATCTTTTCGCTTAGCGATAAAATCCGGGCAGCGTATCAGCTTGGCACTCATGCGCCGACAGACTCTAGGTAGCTGTAACCTTTGCCACGAACGGTTTTGATGTGTTGTTTGGACAAGCCGGCTTGCACTAATTTTCGACGGATATTACTAATGTGCATGTCTAAATTACGGTCGAAGGGGCAAAGCTCTTTCTTCAAAACATGTATTTGTAGATCTGACTTGGATACAACAATACCGTCATTTTTGATTAGATAATCAAGCAGATCTTTTTCAGTACCCGTAAGAGGTAAACGAGAAAGCTGTTCGCACAATCCGTGATTGGAAGATGCTAAAGATTGTCTCTGACGCTCAAAGCCCACTCGGCGTAATATCACCTTAATACGAGTCAGGAGCTCAGGAACATTGAAAGGTTTGGCGATGTACTGGTCGGCGCCCGCTTGGTAGCCATCGAGCATTGAAGCGTCATCATTAAGCGCGGTCAACATAAGAATGGGAGTAGCAAAACGCTGACAAATGCGTCTTGCCACTTGAATACCGCTTAGGTTTGGAAGCATTACATCGAGTAAAACCAAATCGACAGGGTTCGATTGAATAAACTCAAGTGCGGACTCACCGCAATGAACAGTATCAACGTGATACCCCTCATTTTCTAACACTTCACCCAATAATTCACACAACTGAATATCATCATCAACAACTAAAACGCGCGACATCATACAAACCGATAAATAATAATAGTTTGCATTTTAATTATCGTTATTATTGATTTCAATTATAAAATGAGAGATTAACCCTAAAGAAGGAAATCTTTTTCAATCGGTACAAATTTTGAGGCAGAATCGATAAGATTTTGAGCAGTTAATCCAGGAACACCGTACACCTCGACAGGCTTACCAAAACGTTCCTTAATTCGTTCTACGAGGATTTCAAAATCACCGTCTCCAGACACCAGAACGATCGTATCAACCGTTTCCGCAAGTTCTATAGCATCTAAAGCGATGCCCACATCCCAATCACCTTTTGCACTGCCGTCTCGGCGTTGGATAAATGGTTTCAGTTTTACGTTAAAGCCCACACCGCGAAGGATATGGTGAAATTGACGTTGTTTAGGATCTTGGCTAGAGATTGCGTAAGCATTTGCGGCAACCACGTTACGCCCTTCCGTGGCAACATACCAAAACTGGTTATAGTCGAAGTTAGAACGGTATTTATCGCGTGTCGTGTAGTAAACGTTCTGAACGTCGACCAAAATTGCTATGTTTTCCATAATTTCATACCTTTAGATTTTCCGTATACCCTATTCTATTCAATTGTAAAATGCGAGTCGCTTTACTCAATAAAAATGAACCTGTCGGCTATCGTTAACGTAAATCTGATTATATTTAGTGGTGACCTAAGCACCTTTGGCGTAAACCTAACTATGCTTAAAGTAAGTCGATTTGTTCTGATGCTAGATGGCGCCTTGTTTCATTGGCTTCATTCACGGTCTCAACTGAATCGTACTCAGGCCTAGCGTATTAAAAGGAGGTTGGCTATGCTACACCGACAAACACACAAATCGTGCGTAAGCATGGATGTAATCAAAGCGGCACAAGCAGTCAATCGTTCGAACGTTTGGTCTAATATTTTAAAGGTTCTAACTATCAGTACGGTGTTAATCATGAGCTTAACCATCAACTCAGTGCTTGCCTACCCAGCTTATTCTCATTCCAGTCCACTCCCACACCGAAGCGTCATCTATTTCGCGCCAAAAGAGGACTCAGTGGTCAAAGAGTTTCTAAACGAAGTGTTGATCAACAACTGTCAATTGGACGAACGTGATGTGGTTATCATGGTGATTGCAGAGAGTGGTTACACCGTACCCACTTGGTTAGAAGAAGAGTTTAATTTAGAGGCAGTAACCAGCGTTTATGAGATCCCTAAAGGGTCACACACTGCGGTATTGATTGGTAAAGACGGAAAAGAGAAGCACAGATGGAATGGTAAGACAGACTGGCAGAAAATCACCAATATCATCGACGAAATGCCCATGCGCCAACAAGAAATGCAGCGACAAAGTAGCCGCTGCAGCATTTAACTTTATACAAATCGATTAAACGTGACTTGGTTACTTGTTAAACCAATCGAGTTTTTCATGAAGCTGAGCCACGCTGCCAACAACGATCAAAGCCGGGCTTTTAGCGACGCTTGCAAGGTTAGCTAAATCACTCAGCCCACCGCGGTAAACCTTTTGCTCTTGGCGAGTTCCGTTTTCAATTATTGCTACAGGCATATCTGCTCGCATACCGTTATCAAGCAAATTCTTTTGAATATTCGGGCTCTCTTTTAAACCCATGTAGAACACGATCGTGTGATTGTGCTGAGCAAGAGATTGCCAATCGATATCTTCGCCATCTTTCTTTAAGTGACCGGTAATAAACTGGACGCTTTGCGCGTGGTCACGGTGAGTCAACGGAATACCCGCGTAAGCCGTAGCACCAGCGGCTGCAGTGATACCAGGAATGACTTCAAATCTCACGTCATTCTCAGCCAGAGTTTCACACTCTTCCCCACCACGGCCGAAGATAAACGAGTCTCCACCTTTCAGACGTACGACATGTTTATTTTCTTGTGCTTTAGTGACCAATAACTGGTTGATTCGATCTTGCGGTACGCAGTGAAGATCAAGCTTTTTGCCCACATACAGCATTTCTGCTTCTGGGTTAGCCATCGCTAAGATATTTTTTGATACCAAGCGATCATAAACCAACACGTCTGCTTGTTGAATCACTCGTGCTGCTTTTAGCGTTAGTAAGTCTGGGTCGCCCGGACCTGCACCTACCAATGAAACAAATCCTTTGTTTACTTCTTTAACATTCGATGACGATACTTCTGACATGCTGTGCTCCGAAGGTTTGCTTGTTTTATCTCAAGCTTCAATCTATGTGCTAAGTCACTGTATTCATGATGACTTATCCAAATCCTTAACCCTTAGACTATCAGGTGTTGATATAAATATTCAGTTTAAATACTAACGAAGATAGAAGTAATTATAACAAAACGATCTATTGCAGGTATTTTACTCAATACCAATCAACACCTTGATGATGCTTAAGGCATTTGAACTAAAAAAGCCCCAAACATTTCGTTGGGGCTTTCAATCTCATACTAAATTACGTTTGACCGTATTCAGAATTACTTAGCGCCTAGAGAAGGAGCTGTTTTAGCGTGAGTTAGGTATAGAGGAACACATGTCATTAGTAGACCACCAACGATGTTACCTAGGATTGTTGGGATAAGGTTGAAGTTCAGCCATGTCGCGATACCGAAGTCAGCGCCAAGAATCATACCCAGTGGGAATAGGAACATGTTTACTACTGTGTGCTCAAATACTAGTGCGAAGAAGATGAAGATTGGGAACCACATCATTGCTACACGGCCAGACACAGTACGCGCTGTCATGTTACCAATCACACCTAGACATACCATTAGGTTACAGAAGATACCGCGCACGAAACACGTAATCCATCCGTCCATACCCATGTTTTCAAAACCTAAGCTACGGCCTGTAGAAACAGCAATGAATTTTTGAGCAACAGCGTTTGGCTCTAGAGAGAAGTTACCTGTTAATGACACGGCAACTAGGAAAGCAACAATCAAAGAACCGATAAGGTTACCAAGACCAACAATACCCCAACAACGTAGGATACGGCCCCAAGTGATGCCTGGGCGGTTGTCGAATTTAGCTAAAGGAGCAAGGCCGAAAACGCCAGTTACTAGGTCGTAACCCATAACACTTAGAATAACGAAACCAACTGGGAACACTAGTGCGCCAACAAGGCCAATGCCTGTTTGTACCATTGCTGTAATAGCAACAACAACCGCTAGAGAAAGGATGATACCAGCCATTGTGCTTCGAATCAGAAGATCGCGAGTACTTGTTT
Organism: Vibrio sp. Scap24; assembly: GCF_013394185.1. Lineage (NCBI taxonomy): Bacteria > Pseudomonadati > Pseudomonadota > Gammaproteobacteria > Vibrionales > Vibrionaceae > Vibrio > Vibrio sp. Scap24. Next base: position 1,133,553 of record NZ_CP041333.1, read on the forward strand.
TAGTTTTCGCTTCACCCACATCGATCATCGTTTGAACGAATTCAGCTGGTTTGTAATCAGGAGACATAATGTTGTCCTTAAAAAAGTAAAATTAAAAGTTAAAATTGGATAGGAAAAGGCTCTAGTTGCCGAGTTAAGGCAATATCGAGAACTAGAACCCTTGAACTATCAAATCTTACTCATCCAAAGATTAAGCAGAGATTTCTACAGCACCTTTGGTAACACGAGCTTTGTACGCTTTCACGTTGAAGTTCTCGTCTTCCATGCACGCACCTGTTGTGAGGTTAAAGCGTTGCTTCTTAAGTGGGCTTGCCACCCAAAGCTCTTCTTTGTGCTCTACAATCAGACCACGTGATAACACGTTAGACTGGAAGTAAGGGTCTGTGTTGCTAATCGCGAATACTTCTTCAGCCTTAGTTGGGCGGAAGACTGCTACTTGCTCACCACCAACCAATGCACAAACACCTGTACCTGGGATAATGTCTTCGATCTTACAAACTTTGGTAAATGCCATGATGTCGTCTCCCAATTAAACCAGTTCAACGTGAAGGATATCGCCCTTCGCTTCAGGGTGTTTCTCAGTGAATGTCGCTGGACGGTGTTGTTCACGGCCATCATCAACAAACACAACGTTCTCATCACGGTCATCAGCATTGATGAAGTGTGCAAAGCGCTTAAGTTGAGCTTCATCGTTGATTGTATCTGTCCATTCACAAGCAAAGTTATCTACTAGGCCAGCAATGTCAGTTTCAAGTTGGTCATTGATACCAAGCTTGTTGTCTACAATCACTTCACGTAGGTAATCAACACCACCTTCTAGGTTATCCATCCATACCGAAGTACGTTGCAGTGGAGCAGCAGTGCGGATGTAGAACATCATGAAACGGTCGATGTATTTGATCAGCGTTTCTTGGTCTAGGTCGCTTGCCAGTAAGTCTGCGTGACGAGGTTTCATACCACCGTTACCACACACATACATGTTCCAACCCGCGTCAGTTGCGATGATACCTAAGTCTTTACCTTGAGCTTCAGCACACTCACGAGTACAACCAGACACACCAAACTTCATCTTATGAGGAGTACGGATGCCTTTGTAACGGTTCTCGATCATCACGCCTAGGCCAACTGAATCTTGAACGCCGTAACGACACCAAGTAGAACCAACACATGTCTTCGCCATGCGAAGTGCTTTTGCGTAAGCTTGACCTGTTTCGTAACCTGCAGCGATTAACTTCTTCCAGATAGCTGGTAAGTCATCTTTCTGAGCGCCGAATAGACCGATACGTTGTGCACCCGTGATTTTGGTGTACAGGTTGTATTCTGCAGCAACATCAGCAAGAACGCTTAGTGCTTGAGGTGTTACTTCACCACCCGCCATACGAGGGATAACAGAGTAAGTACCGTCTTTTTGCATGTTACCTAGGAAGTTATCGTTGGTATCGTGCAGTTTCACTAGTTCAGGCTTAAGGATGTGCTCACCCCAGCAAGAAGCAAGGATAGAACCCGCTAGAGGCTTACATACTTCACAGCCGTAACCTTTACCGTATTTCTCTAATAGCTCGTCGAACGTTTTGATTTCTTCGATGCGAATTAGGTGGAAAAGCTCTTGGCGAGAGTAAGCAAAGTGCTCACATACGTCGTTCTTCACTTCAACACCAGCTTTAGCAAGTTCAGCGTTTAGTACTGAAGTCACTAGTGGAATACAACCACCACAACCAGTGCCTGCACCTGTTACTGCTTTGATATCACCGATTGTGTGATGACCTTCAGCAACCGCTTGAGCGATCTTGCCTTTAGTCACATCGAAACAAGAACAGATAACTGCAGATTCAGGAAGCGAGTCTGCGCCAAGTGTTGGCTTTTCAGCACCCGCATGAGCAGGAAGAATTAGAGCATCTGGATGTTCTGGTAAGTCGATTTCGTTCAGCATAAGCTGTAGAAGATCGCCGTAGTCAGAAGTATCACCAACCATTACCGCACCAAGAAGCTTCTTGTTGTCTTCAGAAACGATTAGGCGCTTGTAAACTTCTTGCTCTTCGTTTTGGTAAACGTAGCTCTTACAGCCAGGAGTACGACCGTTCGCATCACCGATAGAGCCTACTTTCACGCCTAGAAGCTTAAGCTTCGCAGACATGTCAGCACCTTCAAATGTGCTTTCGTTGCCAACAACGTGGTCAACCGCTACCGTCGCCATTTTGTAACCAGGAGCCACTAGGCCGTAGAACGTTTGGTTCCAAGACGCACACTCACCGATTGCGTAGATATCTTTGTCTGTCGTTTGACAGTGATCGTTAATCTCGATACCGCCACGAGGCGCAATACCTAGACCCATTTGACGAGCAAGTTTGTCTTGAGGGCGAATACCAGCAGAGAATACGATGAAATCAGTTTCTAGCTCTGTACCGTCTGCAAAGCGCATTACGTTACGAGCTTCAGTGCCTTCAGGAGCAATCTCAAGCGTGTTCTTGCTTGTATGTACGTTAACGCCCATACGTTCGATTTTTTGACGAAGTTGGTTACCACCCGCTTGGTCAAGCTGCTCAGCCATTAACTTAGGAGCAAACTCAACAACGTGTGTGGTTACGCCAAGTGCTTTAAGTGCGCCTGCCGCTTCAAGGCCAAGTAGGCCACCACCAACAACAACACCAGACTTAGAGTTCTTAGCCGTCGCTTCGATAGCTTTTAGATCTTCAATTGTGCGGTAAACAAAACAGTCTTTACCTTCGTTGCCTTTGATTGGCGGAACGAATGGGAATGAACCTGTAGCAAGGATGAGTTTGTCGTATTGAATTTCACGACCAGTGCTTGAGTAAACTGTTTTCTTTTCACGGTTAACGTTAATAGCACGTTCGCCGATCAGCATGTTGATGCCGTGTTTCTCGTAGAAGCCTTCTTTAACTAAAGAAAGTTCGTCCGCAGTATGGTGTGAAAAATAAGAAGAAAGGTGTACACGATCATAGGCTACGCGAGGCTCTTCACAGAACACCGTGATGTCCATGTTAGCAACATCTGTCTTCTCGACTAAATCTTCGATATAGCGATGACCGACCATCCCGTTACCGATTACGACTAGCTTCATCTTGCTCATAAGAATTCCTGAAGGTTATATATTTCTTAACTGAGCGAATAATGAATTATGAAAGAAAATGAAAATATGATGTAAATCAATTACGAAATCGAACTACCCAAAAGGGGTAGAACAAAAGAGGTAGAAGTGGCTAATTTTACGCCATAGCAAACGAATAACCATAGGTTTGATAAAGTTTAGAGGCGTTTTATAGGCAATTTCACACACAAGTATGCTTGTTGTAATATTTCACAATAGACTAGCAACAACGCAAGTAAATGACAATCATTTTCATTTGTAGTCATAAGAAGTGTAATAACTCATGAAAGCGTTACAGGTTCATGAGCAACTGTGTAGAAATGTGAAGAACTGGATAACCAAAAACACAGTCGTCCCGCTCCCCTACCCATCGATTCCATTTATAAATCGCACACTCGATTAACTTGGGTTCTCTTGCTGAGCTACTAGCAGTTTTCTTCAAACAACTTTCTCAGAAATACGTTTGGTGTAACTTATACAACCTGTGCAATAAAGCGCCTTAATAACGTAGAACTCCGTGAAGCAGAGCAATCAGATTGAGTCATCTAGCCAGAAGTGGGATTCAACGAATGGACGGCGTTAGAAATTAGGAAGCGGGAAGAAATGGCATTTCAGATAGCAAAAAGGCCAGCATTTCTGCTGGCCTTTCAACTTTGAATAGTGGAGGCGCCTCCCGGAGTCGAACCGAGGTCCACGGATTTGCAATCCGCTGCATAGCCACTCTGCCAAGGCGCCTTCATAGTGTTTTAAGAGAACAACTCTTTTGAACATTACCAAACAAGATAACAATCAAATAGATGGTGCCCCGGGCCGGACTTGAACCGGCACAACGCGAACGTCGAGGGATTTTAAATCCCTTGTGTCTACCAATTCCACCACCAGGGCACGCAATTCTTTATTGCGATGCCGATTACTGAAAAGTAAAACACCATCTTAATGTCGAAATTAATCAACATTACAAAATTTGGAGCGATACATCGGGTTCGAACCGATGACCTCAACCTTGGCAAGGTTGCGCTCTACCAACTGAGCTAGTATCGCATTTTCATTCATCAGCTTTCTAAAATGAAAGAGAGAATGGAGGCGCCTCCCGGAGTCGAACCGAGGTCCACGGATTTGCAATCCGCTGCATAGCCACTCTGCCAAGGCGCCTTTAATAGTGATTTAAGAGAACAACTCTTTGTTCATCACTCTACTTAAAAAGTAGAAGCTAGATAGATGGTGCCCCGGGCCGGACTTGAACCGGCACAGCGCGAACGCCGAGGGATTTTAAATCCCTTGTGTCTACCAATTCCACCACCAGGGCAACGCAATCTTGCGATGCTGATTACTGAAAAATAAAAACACCATCTCTCAGCGACCTAAGCCGTGAGAACGAGGTGTACTTTAACGGAAGGAAAAAATTCGTCAACAATAAATTTTATCTTTTAATTCAAGTGATTAATTATCGAACTTTAACGATTGAAATTACTACAGATCGCACAAACTGCACACACAAGACCCTATATACACTACCTAATTCGACCTCGGATTATCTATTGGACTTAACTATGGCTAGCGAATTCGAATACTAAAGCCAGTCAACAGACTGGCTTTAGTCAGAAAAATAGTTTGAAAGCTAATCCAAACTTAATAATTTTCTTTCAAGAATTGGTATGTAGGCTTGGGAACAATTGCTTCTATACTGCTGAAATCTCTACTAGCTAAAAACTCCCTTACTTTAGATGCACTAATCACATCACCATTCATTGCAATTCGGTCAATAATATCAACCTCAATACCGTACTCAGGAAGTAACTCTTGCATTTTTTCATTGTACTGTTTGGTGATCATACACTTAGGCTCATCACCCAAGAAAATCTTAGTAATGTTAAGCGTTTTGGCTATGTACTCACAGAAGAACCATGCTTCCATTGAAGCGTCTGCTTTGGCTTCTGTGGTGTCTTTATCGAAGTAATCTGGGTAAGTTAACTCAGTACAGATAAATTTACCTCCTCTAAGCACAATGACATTATCTAAATGCTTAGTACTCTCTGCGACTAAGTGGAGGCGGTCTTCGAACTTAAAGAACGATTTGTCTTCTTCAATAACAAAAATGAACAACTTATCGACACTTCTTGCAGCATGCTCAATTAAGTGCAAATGACCTTTAGTGATTGGGTTACAGTTGACAGCTACACTGCCGATTGCACCTTCATTATCTATAGCATGTTGATCTAATAATTCTAAGTAGGACTGCATTTCACAAGATTCAAGCGCCTGTGCAGTATGCCTAAATAAAAAGTACTTGAACTTTTCTAGGACACACAACATTCTATTATCTAAGTCGAATTGAGGCAGTACAGGCTCACTTTTACTTTTCAAAACAGGTATTAACTTATTTGTTATGATCTCTCCCATTGCCTTATTTCCCTTAGGAGAGTAATGACAATGACGCGCATTTAGATCAATGAAAAAATCGCCACCTCGGTCAACATCATTAAGATCAATCGAAAATACATCCGGGTCTTCAACATTTTTGAATTCATCAAAGTTGAAAAAAACAATTATATCACCCTGCTTGATCTCAGTTTGTACCAAATTATTCATTGCTAGAAGCAAATTCATCCCTAGTACACCATGATTTTCAACTCTAACATTATCGGTTACTTTATTAATGTTTTTCTGAACCTGACTGACAATCGTATTTTTGTCGCTCATACCATACGAAAAAGTTGTTGATGCTCCGAAAAAAAGCACTCGGCGATCTGATGTTTCTGGTTGACCTGTGGTTGCTCTAAACCCATTTTTTACTGATATAACTGAGCTGTCATGATCAGATAAAGATACTTTGGTCGCTCTTACAATAGGCAGCACATCACTAAACAACTCATCAATTTTGTTCTGCTCATTTTTGCTATAGAGTGATTTGATGTAAGTCGGTGGACTATTCCTGCGACTCCAATCTCTTCGCTGCTTTAGATAGAGCTTTGTGTTGTTAATAAGGTCCCCTTCCTCTTTAGACAACTTAGTTAAATGTTCTCCTCCACTTTTAACATCGATTAGAACTGAAGATGCTCCTTTGGTCGCAATGTACGATTTGATAAAGGCCACTTTATCAGAGTCGTTCACACTTGAATTTAGGATATCCAAACTTTTTACAAGATTAGTTCTTTCACTCGTGGAATCTAATGAAACTTCAAGCTCTTTTGATTTCTCTGAGTCACCATTCATTAAATATAAATTCAATAACATGAAACAAAATTCATGTTTTTTGAATTTGTAGACTAACTCTTCTATAAGACTAGTTGCTTTTTATAGTCTTTTTTTGTACATATAGCTCAGCAAGCCTAAGGTTTTTAGACATCTTGATTTTTGAAGGTAGTATAGGAAGTAATCTAAATAAGCTTTTTAGTACCCAGTAAAACGTTAACTTATACGATTGACTTTTTGATAGCATGAATAGAGCCTTTTACATTATCTTTATAACTTCGAAATTTCAAAGATGCTATCATATTAATTTTTTAATAATGTAAGGTTAAGTAAGACATTGTATTCATCTTAGTTACAAACTGTATTGTATAAAAATCTTACTTATTAGACAACACTCACCTTGTTATTAAAATATATTAACCAATATTACAAGTTAATATTATATAGTTTATTTAGAACGTTTTTAATACAAACTGAATGTCATTCCATCGTTTATTCCACCCTTCATCTCTGTTTCACAATCCAAGACTATAGTACTTCAAATACTGTCAAAACGATGGGTACCCGTGAAGCCATTAAAACGATACCAATATGAACGCTACGCTGTTCTCTGTAACCTCGCCTACCCTAGAGTTTTCAAACAAACTCGCTATGGTTTCGACCCTAATGGACAACGCACCATAAAGAACCAGTTTGGTAAAACCATGATTCGCGTGTTGTGGAGCAGCGACAAAGACGAAGTGGTTGTCGTTATTAAAGGGTCACACAGCGTATCAGACTGGCTGCTTAACTTTGCCCTATGGACAAGAAGCTGTAAGAGGATTGGACTTAATTACCGAGTGCATGCTGGCTTCTATCATCTGATGTTTCAGGAAAGCCAGCCAAGCAGGAATGAAGATAAGCTTGGCTTAACGGTAATTGAACGGTTGGAAGCGACGCTCATCCCGCTTTTAGAACAAGGAAAAAGAATCTCTATTACTGGTCACTCATCCGGTGGTGCTATTGGTTGTGTGTTTGCTGACTACTTTGATCAAAAGTATCCAAGCTGCATTAAGCGAATCGTGACCTTTGGGCAACCTGCGATTGGAGATTGGAGTTTTCGAAAGCACTATCGCTTGAGTAAGAAGACCTACCGAATCTGCTGTGATATCGACATCGTGACCTTCATGCCGCCCGTACCTTTACTGTATTGGCATGTAGGAAAGGTACTTTGGCTCTACAACGGCAGAATCTATGAGAACACCCCAACGTTCATCCGCCTTGGACGTTCTATTTTTAGTTGGTTGATACGACCTTTCTCTTATCACTTGATGAGCAAATATATCCGCAATAAGGATTTCTTTGATAAACATTGAACGTATAATTTAATAAAGAAAGAGCACAGACTTATTACGGCCTGTGCTCTTTTTAGTCTCTAACTTATGTTGGTGTCTGTTTATCTATTAAAGCTTGAATCGTGACAACTCTTGCTTCAAATCGCTGGCTAAGTGACTGAGCTGATCCGCTTGTGAAACAGCGTCTGTTGCGTCGAGTGCCATAACATCACTCACTTCACGTACAGACTCAGTATTAGCATTAATTTCCGCAGTAACCAGTGATTGCTCTTCAGCAGCAGAAGCGATCTGAGTCGCCATGTCGCTGATCATCTGAATCGCTTCACGGATTTGCGCCAAGCTCTCTCCCGCCATGTCCACATCGTGCACGCTTGTCTTCGCCATATCATGGCTTTGTGTCATTACTTTCACCGCACCATTGGTCGCTTGTTGCAATCGCTTGATTTTGTCTTCGATCTCTTCTGTTGAAGCATGAGTTCGTTGAGACAGCACTCGAACCTCATCAGCGACTACAGCAAAGCCACGACCTTGTTCGCCAGCCCTAGCGGCTTCGATCGCTGCATTAAGCGCTAACAAGTTAGTTTGCTCAGCTATTTCACGTATTGTCGCTAAGATAGAGGCAATTTGCTGACCGTGTTCTTCCAACTCACTAATGATAGACACAGCACTTGTAAGCTCGGTTGCTAGTTCATTAATTGATGATTGGCTTTTTGCCATCTGCTGGAAGCCTTGCTCGCTCAATTCAACCGAGTGAGTCGCGCTTTTGGCTGTGTTATCAGCGTTAGCGGCAATTTCAGAGGTCGCTGTCGCCATTTCTGTCACAGCGGTTGCTACCATGGTTATTTCGTCTTGCTGCCTGCTAACGCTATCACTTCGCTTCAACGCGCTGCTATTAGCGTGCTCTGCACCATTGTTCATTGCAGTTGAAACTTGTGTCACGTTCGTCATCATTCCATGAAGTCGATCTACGAACACATTAAACTTATCAGCGAGTTGCCCAACTTCGTCTTTGCTTGAGACTTGAAGGCGCTGCGTTAAATCACCTTCGCCTTCAGCAATATCCGCCAGCGCTTCGCTCACTCGTCCTAACTCCACCAGCTGTCGAGCAACAAACCAAGACGTTGCAGCTGCCATCACGATCAAGACAATCAAACCAGTAGTAATTTGGCTGATCAACATGTCGAACAACGGCTGTTCTAAAACCTCTTTGTCCATTTCAATCACAAGTAGCCAGTCCGTGCCTTTAATAGGTTCGGCCATTAGCACTCGTTCACTACCATCAACTTGAGTAAAGATCGTCGTTAGATTTTGTGCGGCACTGTTCAAACCAGAAACACTGAGTTCAGGGGCAATCTCAGTCACTTGTTTGAGAATGAACTCTTTATTTTGGTGCGCAACGACCGTGCCTTCTCTATCAATTAGAATCGCGCGTCCATTACCCGGAACCTGAATCGCCAATACGTCTTCGATCAGTTTATCCAACGCTAAATTAGACGCAACAACACCGATGATCGAGCCATTCTCCGTGACAGGATCAGTAAGTGTTACCACTAACGCTTGCATTGTGACGCTAACATACGGCTTTGTAGTGACGGCTTTATTCTGAGCTAAAGTCTCTTTGTACCAACCTCGGACTCTTGGATCATAGCCCGCTTTATTAAGCGAAGGGTCATGACGGAACATCTCCCCCTCTTTATTACCGTAATAACTTAACCCAAAGCCACCAGATACAAGAGTTTGACGCAAATGAGGTACGATATCTAAGGAAGGGTTTAGCTGCACCTGTTGCTGTAAGCCATGCACGGCTTGTTTCTTATCGTGAAACCAATCACTGATCCCTTTCGCGTGTGCATGCAGTGTGTTACGACTCTCACTTTCTATTGCTTGCCAGCTGTTGTTTTGAAAGGTTTTATAACCCATGAAAAGAAGAATGGCAGATGTCACTGCAATCGCCAAAACTACAGAGAAAACCATCTTTCTCTTTAGACTAAATTGCATATTAAGAACCTCTTATAGAACAATTAAGGAAATCTAAAGAGGCACACTATCACTCATAGTCATGTTTTAATTAGGGTTATCCCAAAAAACAATGAAACAAATTGAGCATTATGTTTAATTGTGACTTCTATTTATTTACGGGTTTATCAACGACACATGAATTGTAGGTTTAAGCGAAGATAACTCAGGATAGAAAAGATAATGAAGTGGTGAAGCAAGTTGTTTAAAAAAGAAAGAGTGACTCAAAGACAGGGAAGCCAGAAACGAAAAAACCAGCCACTAGGACTGGTTTTTCTGAATGATGGAGGCGCCTCCCGGAGTCGAACCGAGGTCCACGGATTTGCAATCCGCTGCATAGCCACTCTGCCAAGGCGCCTTCAATAGTGTTTTAAGAGAACAACTCTTTTGAAAATCACCAACAAAAGGTAACAATCAAATAGATGGTGCCCCGGGCCGGACTTGAACCGGCACAACGCGAACGTCGAGGGATTTTAAATCCCTTGTGTCTACCAATTCCACCACCAGGGCACGCAATTCTTTATTGCGATGCCGATTACTGAAAAGTAAAACACCATCTTAATGTCGAAATGAATCAACATTACAAAATTTGGAGCGATACATCGGGTTCGAACCGATGACCTCAACCTTGGCAAGGTTGCGCTCTACCAACTGAGCTAGTATCGCATTTTCATTCATATTCTTTCTAAAATGAAAGAGAGAATGGAGGCGCCTCCCGGAGTCGAACCGAGGTCCACGGATTTGCAATCCGCTGCATAGCCACTCTGCCAAGGCGCCTTTTTAATTCAACACTTTAGGGACTTAAGTAAGCCGCTCCGCTGTGTTCGGGTGCCTACTTTACGGATTGAGAGGAGATAGTCAAACAAAAAAGTGAATTTAAATTCCGTTTGCTGACATTTAAATCAAATTGCTGCATGTTCGATCTCTTCTATCAAAAAACACACAGCAAAATGAATTCAATTTAGGTTTTGGACGTTACCACTTTTTCATAAAACGACCAACCAAGCTTGGGTGATATGCCCAACAATGGTCAAACATGGTCATGAGTTGAGGGTTACCGTACTTAGATAAGCTCACCGCATGGAAACGGTTTTTGTGTTCTTTCAGCTTTTCGACTTGAGCGATCATCTCGTCTGACTGCTTAGGCGCAATAAAATCAGAAAGCACAATCAAATCTGCATTTTTGTACTTATCACCTGTCATCAAATCAATCGACTTCATCAGCACAGGTTCTAGATCCGTACCGCCGTGGAATGAGTAACTTAAGAAATCACTCGCCTCACGCAGGCCATCTTGTCGTGTTAGCTCATAGGTGATCTGCTCAGAAGAAAAAAGAATCACGTAGCAGTCTCGTTCTTCCGCGAGAGCGATTTGCATCAAAGCATAAGCCATTGCTTTGGCAGATTGCTCTGGGAACCCGCTCATCGAGCCAGAAGCGTCCACACAAACGATGAACGGGCCTTTTTCGATATCAACGTTCTTGCTATCCGGCTTTTGCGCCTTCACTTTGCGTAACATACGAGATTTACCTTGCGAACGGTAGCTGAGCAAGCGCTTGTCGGCCAAATGCTTATAGAAGATAACCTCAAGTTCTGGATAAGCTAGGAACATGGTTTCGTTTGGAAGCATCTTATTGAGGTCATCACTCTCGTGAATCCCGACGATGTCATCAACGGCTTCATCGCTTTTCTCTTCCACCATCTGCAGTTCTTCTACAGGGGCTTTATGTAGCGAAGGATCATCTTCCTCACCAGCCATACGGCCAAGTTTTTCGGCGATCTCTTGTAGGCCTTTATGCTTATTTAAGAATTCAGCATGGCGTTTCATTACGGTTAAGTCAGTTTTACTTAACTTAGCCGATGCCATATCCCACAAGCGCCCTACGCTACCTTCATCACCAGATTCGGTCACTTTATCCATGTTTTTCATGGTTTCCATGCGCTGGTATAGATCGGCTAAGACTTTTTCTTTACTGGTTTCAAGTTCGGTAACTTGCGCTTGCTTGATCGCGTCAGACAGTGATTGATACCACTGGTCGCAGAAATAGTGCGGGAACATCGCATTGTAAACGCCCTTGTTGTGTTCCATCAGGCGTCTGGCTTGAAGGTAAAACGCTGAGTGCCACTCCAATTTTTTGATGACACTGTCAATCTCATCAAAAAACTGGGGTTCATCCCAATGAATGACTTCTTGGTAAAGTGCGATCTCTTCTTGGAATCGATCGGTCTCACACACCTTGGTGACGCGCTTTTTCACTTTACCGCGCCATTTAACCAAGTGGTTTTTTACTGACGTTTTCACGCCCTTGTTCTCAGCCGCCATCATGACCTGAGAACGAGCGATGAGATCATTCATCGCTGTATCTATAATGCCTGAGTCAGCAACCATTAAAGCAAGGTTTAAGCCGTCTGCTCCTAACATACTTGTCTCCCCTTACTCGAAGTACTGACTCATAAACTTAATGCGTTGTGCGATCTTGCTGCTCTTCACCTTTGTGGTTTCCAAGTCTTGTGTAACTGCTTGTAAGCTTGATTCCATCGCTTTAGGGAGCTCTGGGTCAATGTAGTTATGTGGCAACGCATCATGGAATTCAGTACGAACTCGTTTCAACTTGAACTCGGCCTCTGTGAGTTGCTCTAACGCTCTCTCTGCGCCAGTTAGCCACTTGTTGTAAAGCTCTTGATCCAAACCGTCGGTTGTCACGACACTGACTAATACCGAGCGATTTGCGATATCTTTGATAACCAACTGGTTCGAAGCATCAAGATCCAGCTTTAAGCGACAGAGGTTTTTGTTTTCGTTAACGTAACCGTAAATGTCGCCATGGCCTTCTTTAAGCACACGGTCAAAATCGTCTTTGGCTACGTACACCCAGCGACTATCGCCTTTCTCAGATTCAGACACTGACATGTTGCTTTGCAGAAGAACCAGTTTCACTAAATTGTACGCGCTACCCACGCTGTACATCTTCGCGTTTTTGATATCGTTCTGGTAAACGTCTTTACGTAGCAAGCCACTGGTAGACTCCATTGACAAAGACACAGACAGCGTCGATTCAACGTCGTCCTGAATTTCTTCAAGCTCTTCACGAGACATTTCGATTTGCGCTTTTGACTCTTGCTGATCGAACGCACGGTTCAATGCAAAGTCTTTAACCACGCTACGAACCACATCACGTGATTCTGGACTGTGCCATAAACAATCTTGCAGAAGCATGATATCTAGCGGGTTCACGCTGTCTCGACCACTAAAGAAAGCACTCGCCTTTAATAGCTTAACGGCTTTCTTCCAACGTCTATCTGATACGTACAAATCAGACTCCGATGCTGAACCTTGCTTCTTAACTGTTTCCTCAAGCATGGTTTTCAGTTCATACAACTTGTTAAACGAGTTATCGGTCAGTTCTAGCTTGTCGAGCTCTTTCTGCCATTGGTGATATTCAATGTCCGTAATTGCCAAACCTTTAGGAATCACTGCCTCTTGAGAAGTACCCGTCGTCAGCATCGATTTGAAGTTTTGTTTGTTTTGAATACGGTTTACAAACACGCGAACCAACATACGGTCATAAAGGGCTTCTAAGCCGCTGTCTTCGTCTGGAAGTTCATTAGATGCAGATACCAACAAACGCATTGGTACACGTTCGATATCGCTACCGTTCTTGAATGTTTTTTCGTTCACTACAGTAAGCAGCGTGTTTAGGATTGCAGGGCCTGCTTTCCAGATCTCATCAAGGAACACAACTTGTGCTGTTGGTAGGTAGCCTTCGGTCAGCCTTACATAACGACCGTTGTCTTTTAATTCTTGGATACTTAGCGGGCCGAACACTTCCTCTGGCGTAGAGAAACGTGTCATCAGATATTCGAAATAGCTGCTGTTGTCAAAAGCTTGGATTAGGCGCTTAGCGATAAGACTTTTTGCTATGCCCGGAGGGCCTAATAGGAATACACTTTCGCCGGCGAGAGCCGCCAGTAGACAAAGCTTAATCGTGTCTTCTCTTTCATAGACACCATCGGATAGAGCATGCGCTAATTTATTGATTCTTTCAGAGAGTAGCGCTTTGTCAGCATGTGAGGAAATAGAAGGGTTCATGCGTTACTCCGGAAATCTTTTAACTGTTGAGAGTGTAGATATGTTTTTATACATTTGTTAGCACTTTGTTACAAGTGTATTTTATTATTGAGTTGCATTTATATCAGATGGTTAGGGTCGTAATTTTCATGTAATCATAGATTCCAAATATGAGAGTATCATCACGAACGGCGTGAAACGAAATCGATAACTAAACCCAATTTTTCTTTTATTTTCGACACCATAGACGTTATGGTGGTGCACGTCTTCAGTTATCGACAAATTGGCAAGGAATGTGGCCAGACTGCATGAGTAAAGTTATCCATCAATGGAAAAGTATTTCTCTTATAGAAGAGAACGTGACGCTCCCTACGAACGTCGTGGTAAAACATACAACAATCAACCACCCTGGCGCGGCCGTTATTCTTCCTATCACTTCGTCTGGAAAGATTATCCTCATTAACCAATTTCGCCCTTCTCTCAAAAAGTGGCTTCTAGAGTTACCTGCGGGCACGATGGAAATTGATGAGACACCTCTTGAATGCGCACAGCGCGAACTGGAAGAAGAAACAGGTTACAGTGCAACTTCTTTTCAAAGCTTAGGGCAAGTTACGCCTTTAGCTGGCTTCTGCGATGAGATACAGCATCTATTCGTTGCAAAAGACCTCAGCCTCACTACCCGCTTTGAATGTGACGAAGATGAAGTCATAGAAGTGATCGAACTGAGCTTAGAAGAACTGCACGACAAAATACGACACGATCAAATCACCGATACAAAAACTATCGCTTGTTTAAGTAAAGCCCAACTCTGTGGCTACCTATAATACTCTAGGAGAGAAACATGGACTTTCGTTCTGATACCGTAACTAAACCCTCACAAGCTATGCGCGACGTAATGGCAAACGCAGAAGTCGGTGATGATGTATATGGTGACGACCCAACAGTAAACGAACTTGAACAGTGGGCAGCCAACGAAACGGGCTTTGAAGCCGCTATGTTCACCTCTTCAGGCACGCAAGCCAACCTTCTCGGCTTAATGGCGCATTGTGAGCGTGGAGACGAATACCTTTGCGGCCAACAAGCGCACAACTACAAATACGAAGCTGGCGGCGCTGCGGTACTGGGTTCGATTCAACCTCAACCAATCGAGAACAACCCAGACGGTACTCTTGATTTCAAAAAGCTTGCCGCTGCAATTAAGCCAGACGACAGCCACTTCGCCCGCACTAAGCTTTTAAGCCTAGAAAACACGATTAACGGCAAAGTACTGCCAATGTCTTACCTAGCGGAAGCTCGTGAGTTCGTAAACCAACACGGTTTGCAAATGCACTTAGACGGCGCACGCGTATACAATGCAGCAGTTGCGTTAGACGTTCACATTAAAGAGATCGCACAATACTTCGATTCGATGACGATTTGTTTATCGAAAGGTTTGGGTGCTCCGATTGGCTCTCTGCTACTTGGTAGTAAAGAGTACATCGCTAAAGCACGTCGACTACGCAAAATGGTCGGTGGCGGTATGCGTCAAGCAGGCATCCTTGCTGCTGCAGGTAAAATGGCACTAACTGAGAACGTTACTCAACTTAAAACTGACCACGAAAACGCGAAAAACCTAGCGATTGGCCTAAGCAAGCTAGAGGGCTTCTCGGTTAACCCTGATTTCATTCAAACGAACATCGTGTTCGCTAAGTTAGACGAGTCTGTTGATATCAACCGCATCGCACGAGAGTTAGGTGAAAAAGGTATTACTATGTCGCCAGGCAACCCTGTGCGCTTTGTTACTCACCGTGACATTAGTTCTGAAGACATTTCTCGATTCCTAACGGAATTGGAAAAAGCGCTGTAACTCTCAACAAAATTCTCATCTATCGCTATTAATACTTGAGCTTCCCCTAAGGGGAAGCTTTATACTTTTGTTTTCACAGGAGTATATACGTGTACAACAAGTCCCTAGCTTTTCTCATTGCTACTCTCTCTTTCACACTTCACGCAGATGACTTTGGTGACCCAGAACTTGGTAAACTGAAATCCCCGAGCTGCGTTTTTTGCCATTCAGTCACTGGCGACAACACGAATCAAAACTACCCAGATCTTAAAGGGCAAGATCCGCTCTATTTGTTCAATGCTATGAAAATGTATAAGAACGACCAACGTGAAGGTGCCTACGCTGACATGATGAAAGCTCAATTAAGCCGACTGTCTGAACAAGATACAAAAGATATTGCGGCCTATTACGCCTCATTGTCGAAATAGCGAACTATTCCATACCGAGAGCGAATAAATAAAACTCATCATCTTTATGTTAATTAATTAGCTCTCTACGTTTGCTAGGTATATGAATTAACCAACTCCAATAGGTGAGTGATATTTTTATTCATACCACCCTGTCGTTACTATGAATAAATCACCCACCAACAACCCTTTTCATGGAAAACAAACTTAACATCGGTCATGAGGTTAACTGGCTAAGTAACTACCCTGACGATCAAAGATCTTACCTTGCGGAAGTTTACATCAGCGTAATGAACGAAGACCTAGAACAACTCATGAGCGCAAGGCCTGAGCGCACCATCACCTTGCAAGTCATACACCGTATGAAAGGTGGCCTTTCATCAATCGGACACTTTTCTCTAGAGCGACAAATTAAAGCGGAAGAGACAGCATTGAAATTAGGAAATAATAGTGTTGAAGAAACCAACCTCAACACTATTAAATTAATTTCACATAGCATTAATTTAGTTGAAGAATGGCTAGAGATTAATGACGTAGGAAATTAATCGAATCGATGTAGGACTTTTCTTATTTTAACTCAGTATCGATTTTAGCTATTTCCGTTTTGTTACAATTAGCTAAATTTGGTCAACAGTTAAAATAATGAATAAAGATATTAAAAAATATACGGTATTGGTTGCAGACGACTCTCGTCTGGTTACAAGCAGTGTAACCACAATCTTGCGCCAAATCGGCTTTGAGTCCATATCTTATGCATACAAACCTTTCGACGTGATTCATCAATGCCGTCAGAACGCGTTTGATATTATTATCTGTGACTATAATTTCCAAACCCAATTGACTGGCTATCAGCTTTTGGAAGAGCTCAAGCACGCTCGAATCTTAAAGTCGACCACGGTTTTTATGTTCCTCACAGGCGAAAATGATTACAACGTCGTGCGCTCAATCGTGGACTCTGACCCTGACGATTACCTACTTAAACCGTTTAATAAGCAATTCTTTATCAAACGGATATTTTCAGCCCTCAATCGAAAATTGATCCTTGCTCCAATCTTTGAAAAGTTAACTGAATTCGATTTTTCTGGCGTTGTACGCGAGTGCGATGAGCTTCAACCGTTTCACCCTGAATACTCAAAGCTTATCCGAAAATACAAAGCCTCTGCCTTATTGAAAAGTAAGCAATTTAATAAAGCTCAAGAAGAGTATGAGAGCCTTCTCGAAGAAGATGACTTAGATTGGATCAAAACAGGCCTTGCAAGCACACTGATTGAAACAGACCAAGTGGATGAAGCAAAAGAGATACTCAGCCTAGTTAAATCAAAGAAAAACAACCCCTACTTTCACGACGAAATGTCGAACATCTATTCGATTGAAGACGACCTACCCAACGCGATCGACCACTTGAAACAGTCAGCGATGTTACTCGATGCGGGGGCGCACCGTGAATTGGTGATCGCGAATTTATCTATCGCTGCAGAAGCGTATCAAGACGCTTTTACCTATATGAAAAGGTATTACGAAAAGAACATTAATACCTTTCGTGGCGGGTTTTATACCAAGATTAACTACATGCGTACGTTTCTTTATAAGCAATCGCTTGGTGGTTCAATAAACCTCTTTGAAAGGCAGCTTGCTTCGTACAACTCAATTCTTAACGATATCAGCAAAACGCCAGAGCTTATTCTTCAGGACAAACTGATTTCTGCCCACATTGCATTGATCAAAGGCGACCTAAAGACGGCAACACTCAGTATAAAACAAGCGTTGAATTATACTTCCGATTTTCATTTTTATGACTTCTACCACCTGTGCTTCTTATTGGAACAGTGCTCTTTCTTGAGCGAAACGCCGACGTTCGTGAAAAGGTTGGAAGACAGCATTAATCAAGACCAACACCCAAGTATTATTCGTAGCCAAATTCATATGCTTAATGGTTTTAAGGAACGTCTACAGACCTCACAGCAGCACTTGAGTAATATCCGCAAAGAGATGGTGTTAATGAAATCGTCAGATCGTTTAACGAAAGACAAGCACCTTGATTATTATTTAGACATTCACGACCTTTTGCCACACTCCAAAAAGACCTGTTTAGCAATAATCAAGCTTTCAGCGCTGCTCAGCACGCCCTATGAAGGCAAGCACGATATTCGTATCAAAATAAACAAGTGCAATGACGTATTGGTTAACTTACATACAAAAGAAGAGCTAAACAGCATCAATTACAATCAAATCTTGTATAAAGCCCGTGGTAGAGCCACCTATTAGTGACGCTAGTTTTGGGAGAGCAATAAGCTAGAACTCTCTTAAACCACCTGATTTTCAAAATATTAAAATGTCATTTTCACCCTAACTACTTTGTTTTTACATAGAATTATTGCTTATCACAATCTTAGAACTCAAAGAGACAGGATGTCACACAGCAATATTTTAGGTGACTTATGAAAAATCAGAACGTTCTAATCATAGATGAACAGCCGCTTTATCGAGAAGCCCTTGCTGAGTTGGTGATGGACTCTTTAGAGGTTGACGATCTGCATAAAACCACAGATACCGATAGAGTTCTAAAGCTAGTGAAAAGCCAGAGCATTGACTTGATTGTTCTTGATGTGACCTTGGCAAACAACGATGGTATGAACCTCGCTAAAATAATCAAAGCGCACGGTTATGAAGGAAAGTTACTGTTTGTTTCTTCGTCAGATAGCTCAAGCTTGTCAGAAGCGGCTCAGTCATTAGGTGCCAACGGGTTCCTGAGTAAAAGCGAAAGCCATGAATCCATTCGCTTCGCCCTATCCAGCATTATGAAGGGTTATTCGTTGTTCAAATCAGACCAAAAGAACAATGGCAAGAACACAAAGCTCTCTAATAAAGAAGCGATCGTGTATCAGTATCTGATTCAAGGGCACTCAAACAAGCTTATTTCAGAAAAACTGTCTTTAAGTGCCAAGACTATCAGCACCTATAAAACACGTATCCTAAGCAAGTACAGAGCCAATTCAATCGTCGAGCTAGTTCAACTGAACGATGCACTTTAATTACTTAACTAGCTAGTCGGTGAGCCTAGTTTAAGTACTTCTCCATCACATCAATAAGTAATCGATGTAGCGCATTGTTGCGGTGGGTTTGCTTGATATAAGCTGCAATCTTGGGGCGACCTGTCGCATAGTAAGACTCCGGTATTTCAATCGATTTAAAGCCTTCAATCGAACGACCAAAATTCATCATGATGGTGGCACACCTTCGACGCTTTAGTAGTCCGAGTAATAGACCAACATCCCCAACGGTGACCTTAGATTCAATTTCAAATCCTTTCTTCTCCAAAATCATTCGCACCACTTGCTTGGAGCCTTTCCAGCCTTTTAGCTCCAAGAAAATAAAGGGCAATGACAATGCCGTTTCTAACGAGTCTGCTTCCATATCATCGGGAAGTACTATTCCGACTGGCAATGAACCAACAGGCAGTTGATAGATACTCTTAGGGCACTCTTCATTAAAATTGTGCATGTACACATCGACATTGCCATCTAAGATGCTTTCGATTGGGCGATCACTCGGGCTCACGATACTAATGGGCGCGTTGGGAAACAGTTCAAACAGGTCATTCAGTATCAGTTCACCCAAAAAATACTGTGCAACTTGGGGCATCGAGATAGTGATAGGTTTGTCATAAGTTAGCGGATCAAAAGTACTCGTCCCCATACAAGATTCAAGACTGTCTAATCCGGCCTGAATAACGGGAAGCTGTTTCTTCAGAAAATCCGTACTTTCAAAATGATGTGCATGTCGAATAAACAACTCGTCACCAAGCTGCTCTCTTAAGCGAGCAAGGTACTTACTAATAGAAGCCTCGCTCTTGCCCAGAATCTTAGCCACTGGCTTGAGTTGTTGGTGTTTATCCAACAACACCAAGATACGTAGAAGATTTAGATCTAAATCTTTATTCACAGCAATAACCCTTCATCGTAAATTCATAAACTTAGCTAACATGTACACGTTAGTATCTAAGTTTAGTCAATACAAGGGAGCGAGCTATTGCTGACGCTATCCTTTCTACCAGCCGTTAGATCTGACGTTCATCTAACATAACGAAGCATCAAAGCGATAAGTTAGATGAAGTAAGCACCCAATTAGCGCTGCGCTTTTTGCTCATATAGCTTTTCATCGGCTTTGTGAAGCACACTTTCCAGTGACTCACTCGCACCTTTGAATGCGACCCCAACGCTCACGGAAACATCAAAACCCAATGAAGCGACTTTAGACTCTGTCACTTGCCTTTGGAGGATCTCTGAAGCTTTCTTAGCATTTTCAAAACTGCAATTCGGCATAATAACGATAAATTCATCGCCACCAACTCGTATCAAGAAGTCATCACGACGGAAAACGTCTTTCATTGAATAAGCGATGTGTTGAATCACTTCATCTCCCCAACTATGGCCAAAGTTATCGTTGATCTTTTTAATTCGGTCACCATCGATGGCGATAACCGAACACGCTTTTCCTTGCACCGCTTGATTGAAAGACGGCTCGTTATAAATTCGACGGTTGTACAATCCTGTCAGCTCATCTTTTAACGCCGAGTGTTTCGCATCTACCAATTCGTCTTTGGCTATCCTGGCCTTATTGACATAAAAGAGATAGTTAAGGCTAGCGAGCAGCAAAACAACAAACACCCAAAAGTAATCAATAACCAACTTGGAATATGGATAGCGATACGTATAAGTAGTCTTATTATCTGCAACCACGGTTTTACTATAGTTCAGATACGAATATGGGTAGCCAGGGTATGTAACAACCACGTTATTGATGTTGTTTGTCGTTTCATAACCTACATCTAAACCACCGCTTATATAAAGTTCTATATTCACGTTCAACACGTAGTCACCAATGATGTTCCCCTCGTCATACACTGGGGTAACAATCGAAATGATTTCCTTTTGGCTTATCAGCCCAATGTGAGGCGGCGATATGATCACCCTATCCGTTAGTTGGTATTCTTTCGCAGTGATCGAACACACCTCACTTCCAAGACAAATGTCTCGTGAAAGATGCGCTTCTGACGGTGTGAAGTTCTCAAATTTATTTGGGAATATGTATTTGGAACCCGAATAAGAACGATAAAAATAGACGAAATTATCGTCGATCCCACCTAGGTTTTTGTACAACGAAATTTGATGCATTAAATGCCTAACAGCGACTTCGGCCTTATTCAGTTCAGGATCACCAAGAGGATAAATGCTATCAACAAAGTTGATCTCATCAACACTGTCGAAGTCATGGCTACCCGCGTCTGACGTTTGATTGATCTGAGATTCCGTAAACAACCCCAACAGAACTAAGTTGTCTTTATGTCTATCTAACTGCAACGTACTTAAATCAAACTCTTTGATGTCATTGTTGATTGCTACCGTGCCAAAACTGACGACAAACAAGAGAAATGACATGGAAGAAAATGTCAGTGAGATCGTCGCCACTTTAAATTTTGGCATTAATTTGATGATTCGTTTGGTTGTCATAATTCAATCACTCTCGACAACTCGACAATACTGTCAACGCTGTACTTGGTAAGCATCCTTCTTTTGTAAGTACTGATTGTTTTCTCACTGATAGAGAGAAATTCTGCGGCATCTTTATTTGTCATTCCCTTAAGCAATAACTTAGCGACCGTCGCTTCACGAGCAGAGAGCTTAAGCGTTCGTTTTGCCTTTTGTGGGTCATTAATCTCTTTAAAAAACGAGTAACCTTTTGCAATGGCTTCAATTGCGTCTTTGAGTACGTTGTAATGCTCCGATTTACACACATAACCATGAGCCCCCACTTTGAACGCCATTTCACTGTAGTAAGCACTGGTTTCAGCAGAATAGAACACCACACGCCCTTTGAACCCATGCGCTCTAATGCGACGATAAAAGTCGAACCCATCGCAATCATTCAAATTTACATCCAAGATCAATAAGTCGATGTTTGATTTACGAACAAACTCATTGGCAGTTTTCAACTCTGAAGCCACGTTGACTTGAGTAATATGAGGTGAGGATTCAACAAGTGATTTGATTGCAACACAAACCAGAGGATGATCATCGAAAATTAAGCAGTTCATTTGATATCTATATCTATTTTTTTGACAAGTTCTAACGGCAACGGTTTAGAAACAAAATATCCCTGACACACTTCTACACCGTATTCCTTTAGCAAAGACCAAGTTTCGTGGTCTTCCACCCCTTCAGCGACAAGCTTAATTCCAAGGTTTTTCGCTAAGCCACATATTGATAAAACGATATTCTTTTTCTTTTGGTCATCTTTAATTTCAAAGACAAACGAACGGTCAATTTTCATTTCGTTGAACGGCAGTTGAGCCAACTTTTCCAAGGTTGAATTCCCCGTTCCAAAATCATCGATCGATACCGTCACGTCATTCACCCTCAATTTAGTGAGGTTCTTGTACAACGAGACACTGTTACGGTAAGTGTCACGCTCGGTAATCTCGATAATGAACGCCGAAGGGTTCACCTCTCGCTCTAAGCATCGAGTAATAAAAGTCTGAGCAAAGTCGCTGTCTTCTAAGTTGAACTGATCGACATTAATAGCGATTTTCTTGTCCAGATTTCGAATTTTAATGTCATCTAACGCGTTGTTTAGAACGGTATCAAACAGCTCTGCTGACAATTTACATCGAGTCACAATAGGCAAGAACACATCTGGGGTTAGCACGCCGTATTCAGGGTGTACCCATCGAGCCAGCGCTTCGTAGCCAGACAAATGCTCCGTGACAAAGTCCACTTTAGGCTGGTAGTAGTTCTGTATTTGGCCATTGGCTAATGCCACCAGAAACTCTTCGTCGGTGACCTCGATCTTCTTTCTCGCAGGACAAGCTTTGTTGGCTGACTTGAGCCTCATCGCTAGCACGTCTTCAATCGACTTTTGGGTATAGGGTTTCTCAATGATGTCTAACACATCAAATGGAAAGCCCTCACACATGGCACGAATAGCCGAAATCACCGTCAGTTCAACGGAGCTGATCAAGACAACATTGCCTTGGTAATTCGCTTCATCCAACATAAACATCATGTCGATTCCGTCGTGGACTGGCATTTGAATATCACAAAAGATAATGTCGTAATTTGTATCAGTAACGCTTTTACAAGCCTCTAACGCGTTATCGAAAACGGTAACCTTGCAACTTAACTTGGTTAGCAGCTGTTTTAACAAGATCAGATGAATCGGGTGATCGTCGACAATCATGATATTAAGATTAGTGTTCATTGGCTTTTAACCACGCTTTTGTAAATTCAATTTCTGACTCAATGGCCCCGACCAATTTCTCTAACTTTTCTTTATTCGCTTTTGGTTCACAACACTCAACGTCTTGGCAGAGCGCAGAAATTTCACTCGCTCCGATTGCGTTTAACGCCCCTTTAATTCGATGAACGGTTCGGTTGATGGTTGGCGAGTGGAAATCAAAATTCGCGACATCTTCAGTCATGGTATCGATAAACACATTGGCAACCGCGATTGCGTCATTTTTCTCGAATCGTTCTAACCAACTGGGAGCACGGCCTGCAGGCGTTGCGTGCTTCTCCAAAATGTCCAATAACTTGGACACACTGTATGGCTTGTAAAGAATGTCATCGATCGCTATGTCTTTGGTTTTCTCACGCGCTACTCGTGAGTCTTCCGCAGTGATACCAATCACGACAATATCTTTAAATTGTTCACTACTTTTGATCTTGTTTGCCAACTCATAACCATCCATTTCGGGCATGTGGAAATCAGTAAGCAGTACCTTAATCGAGTTTTGGTTAATGTAATCCCATGCTTGAAGTCCGTTATCCACAAATACTGGTTTGATGCCGAGCTCATTCATTTGCAACGTCATCACGCTCTGGTTAATTGGATTGTCTTCTGCGATAAGTACATCGCCATATTTCCAATCGCTCACAGCGTCTGGGGTGAGTAAATTAACGGTGTGATCATCTGGTTTTATGATCAAATTCAACAAACTGTCTGGATACTTCAACTGTTCTTTTTCAATCGTTATTTGGTCACTCGAGTTTCGGCGAACCGTCATGCTGACAAGATTGGATTCCGAACTCTGTTTGATGTAAAGATCAGGTGTATTCTCAGACTCTGTTAGCTTCCACTCATGGCACCAACCCTTTAAGTTGTCAGGGAGATCTCGTGAATACGTTAGGCTCCTGATGGAATAGCCCTCATCATCGTCACATCTAACAAACGGGATAGAAACATTGATTATGGTGCCGCGATTCAACTCAGACTCAATGTACAGTTCGCCACCCATGCATTGCAGGAGCTGGTCAACAATGCTGAGTCCTAACCCTGTTCCACCGTAATGTCTTGTTATGCTGTCATCGGCTTGTACGAAGGGTTTCAGCACTTGCTGTTGTTGTGTTGGAGTCATACCAATACCGGTATCGGTTATCTCGACAACTAGCTGATTATCGACAGCCGCAACCACAACACTGATCTCACCTTCTGAGGTGAACTTCACGGCATTCGACAGCAGGTTCGTGAGTATTTGAGACACACGAATGCCATCAACCATCACCCACTGATAAACAAAGGGATGAATCTCAACACGGTAATGAAGGTTCTTACTTTTAGAAATTGGTTCAAAGGTTCTGAATACATCGCAAAGAAGCGGTAATAGTTCGACCTTTTCAGCTTTGACAGACAGCACACCCGATTCGATCTTCGACAGATCAAGTACGCCATCCACCAGCTTATTTAGGTGATCGAGAGAACGAATAGCTTGGTCGACTAAATGACTGTCTTTATCGTTAACCGCATTGATCTTAATGATGTCGAGCAACCCATGCACAGCAGATAAAGGCGTGCGAAGTTCATGGCTCATGGTAGTGAGTAGGTTCTCTCTTGCTTCAACTGCAAGTTTCGCCTCTTTCTCAGCTTTGATTAACGCGTTTTCACGTTTCTTTTGCGCAGATACATCAAGTAAAGACGTCAGGATAAAGCGCTTGTCACTGTTCGATGATGAGATCGTTTTACTCTCTCTGTGAACATGAGAGATATCTAAACGGCAATCTTCGGCCAAGTGAGTATCGTTGAGGTTATCACCATCAAGAATCGTTTTGATCTCAATCTGATTTCCGACTAATGAAGCCCCGCTCGCTTGCGACTTCATGGTACAAACCTGACATTCGTTCGATTGAAACTTAGGACAGTTACTCAGTAATATCTCGTTCTTATCATTATGAATAAAAACGATATTGTTGATCTCTTGAATGATTTCAGAGAGCCAGATTTTCTCTTTCTCTTCATTACCTGCATTTAGCTCCGCCAGTTTGACTTTGTAGCGCAGATTGACCAAAAGCAGATAACCAAGGTATGACAGAGTCACAAACACGACCGATACCAAAGCCGCAAATTTGTTCACGTTACTGCTGTCGTAACCGTAGACCAGATCAAACTTACGATAGTTACGGCGAAGCTTTTCAATCTCTTCCACACTCACCGTATCAATGATGCTGTTCAGTACATTCTTTAACTCGACATTTTTCTTGGAAACTGCGAATGCAATTGAATACGTGATGCCCTCGTCTTTATCAAAAGTCAGTCCTTCAGACGAATCGTTCAGAATCATCGAGTACGTAATATCGTTCGGCACATACGCAGCCGAGATCTCACCACTTCTTAAGTCATCCAATATCTCTTTCATATCGCGATAGCGTGTGATGTTTCTGTCTTCACGCTCGCCAACATTAATGATGCCTTGCTTGCTGACACTCAGAAGAATGCCTTGCTTATCTGTTTTAGGCAGGCCGTTGGCTTCGTTATGGGTTACTTTGGTAAAGCTTGCGTTCATAAATGGTTTGGTGATTAACCACTGAGCAGCCTTAGTTTTCGTCCTATCTCGATACAACACAGGAACAATATCAGCGTTGTATGAGGTGTAACTGGATTCTAGGTTCAACTCAGGGACGACATAATTAAACCCCAACCCTGTTCTTGCAGAAATTAACGCCAGATACTCCACCAGCATGCCATCGAGCTGTCGTTTTTCGTTCTCGAAAAGAAACGGATACGCCTCACCATTTGAGCTGTATGTGATGACATCTTTGCCGTTCTGGTGAGCTTTAAATTGCGAGATAAGCTTGTCGCTAACGTGGTAAGGGTTCTTGGACGCGACCGAACGAATACCACGCCCTTCGACTTCCCACAAAAGAATTGAGTCGATGTCTTCTATTAGCTCTGAGTTATCTTTACTGGAAATGAAGCGAATCTTCTCTTCAGGTAACCATGAAGGCACATCAACAGCACCTCTCATCACATCTTTATGATCGAGATATTCGTTAATTGAAACGTAGGTAGTCACAAGCGCATCAGCCTTCCCTTGCAGTACTGCTTCGAATGCATCATCTCGTGACGTAGCTTTATAGATTTGCTGTGCACCACGCTTCTCAATAAGTTGGCAATACACGCTTTTGTTGACACACGCCCAAGTGAGTTGCTGTTGGTTACTGTTTTTCAGATATGCATCTCGGTACCAAACAGCCAAAGTGGTAGAAAAAATGGGAGCCGAAAATGAAAACTTCTTTTCTCGTTCTGCTGTTTTGCTAAACCCTAATGCGCCATCAATTTTATTTGCTTCAACATCACCAAGCAGGTCAGGAATACTTTGGTAGTGCTTAATTTCTAATTTTAGATTTAAGAAGTGACTTATATTTGATAGGTAATCTAAGCTGATACCATAAATAGCCTCAAAGTTTCCATGTTCATCACGACTGTTATCTGACAGCACACCCACAACAATTTTGTCGTCCCTTTCTTCAGATGCGACAGTAGTCTCTGGAATGACAAAACAGACCAAAGTAATAGCAATAAAAGCGATTGTATTTCTATAGTTCAACATGTAACTTTCCTACAAAACAGGTCGGACATCCTAAACTTGACATCTAATTTGTCAAATTAGGCAACAACCCACATGTGAAAATAAGTTACTGTTATTTAAAACTTAATATGAATAAGTAGGAAAATTCTCACAACCTTTTCCGCTAAGGACTACGAATAAGGTTCTAAGGATTTGACATGAAACAATACTATTAAAGCTGCACTCAAAAACTCATTAATAAAATATATGTAATTATACAACTTTATGAAGATCTCAACATTGGTAACGACAATCCACTACACCATAATTGGTGCGGTATTGTTACAAAAACGAAAACTGACAAAAGCAACAAATGCTGTATAAATCGGCATAAATTAAAATAACAAAGAATATTTAACTGCTATCGTCCTTAAACCATTAAGGTACTAAACCATACTTGCTATCTCTTGGGTCATTTGTCTAACCGTATTTGTTAGAACTCGTCAGAATAATTACCAATTAGTAAAACCAAAGTATATTAAACTTATATCACAAGCTAACAATATACGTATATGTAAAGTGGTAAAATATTAGGTTCACTCTGCAATAACCTCACTGTACCTAAATAGTATCTTCGCTAGTCAAGGCACGACGCTCAGCAATTACTGGATCTTCTCCACCTTTACCTTTTATCTTTCTCAAGCATCTAAAAATAGCTAAATCATCTCAAATTATGCACCAGCTCTACCGATAAAAAAAGTGACAAAAAATAATAATCTCATAAATTCAAGAACTTAAAATTAATTTGTAAGGTCACTTTTTGTTGTTAGCTTTACCTTCGTCACCTATGAATAATGCATATCCAACACATGAATTCACACCAATACCCTTGAGTTTCGTCACGCGCATGAATATCAACGTGAGATTTCGAGAACACCGGGTGACGTGTATAAAGCATTGATTTCAAGGACTGCATGCTCTCGAGCACCAACAAGGACGATTAAAGTAAGCCTACTATTGAGATTGTTATGAACGCGATAAAATTGTCTTTAATTTCCCTGATTTCTGTAGCGACAGTAAACAACGCGTATGCTGTAGAGTGGGACCAATTCAGTGGCGAGATTCTTTTTGCTACCCTCTATACTCATTCAGATTCCAACCTCTACACAGAGGGCAACCCAAATCTAGGCGAAGATTCCAACCGCGGTGATAACGGCGATAAAACCCTGTTGTTTCCCCTTGGTATCGTTAACTTTGATTTTGGCGAAGATCGAGCTCACCGCTTATACATGGGTACCTCTCGTGATGACTTATCCGTCGGCACATTAGCATTTGAGTTCGGTTACCAAAAACAGTTGGATTCCGGTACCACCTTTGATCTGGCCTACCTACCAACCGTTATCCCAGGTGAAGTTTGGACAAACCCTTACGACATGGACGAAGCTAGGCAAAAGACCGATGTTGATGGAGGTGCCATACGAGTAAAATTGAGTAACCTTGCACAAACCAACATTTCTTTGGATATGGCCTATGCCTTCGCGGATGTCGAAGAAGATCATGTTCCTGACGAGCTTCTAGAACGTGATAGCAAAGCTTATTTCATCAAAGCCCAATATCTCTCGATGTTAAGCCCTCAATCTGGCATCAACTACGTAGTAAGCTACACCTTTCATGATGCCGAAGGTAAAGCCAACCAACATAATAGATACGCTGTTGAAGCCTCTTACTTTTTTGTTTCTTCTACTTATGCTTTAGCAGTGACAGGCAATTATGCGCACAGCGATTACCGTGCAGACAATCCAGTATTCGAACGCAGCCGAGCAGATAACAGCTACAAGTTGTTTATCGCCTACGAATACAAAGATCTCGGCAGTTGGGAAAACTGGAGCGTCGCGACCTTTACTGGCACAAGAAAGAATGAATCTAATATCGATTTCTTCACGCACCGTGAATGGCTACTGTCAGCGTCACTGAACTACGCTTTCTAACCTAGTTTAGCTACTTCAAGCCTAAGCAACATCACACTCACTTTAAACAAGCCGTTAGTTTCCAGAACTAGCGGCTTTTTATTACTTGCTTGTTGTTTGAGCAAAAATAGTGGGGTAATACTTCAAAACAAGAGCTATAGCGATACATTTCGGTTTAGTGGCGATGGGTGGCGATAACGTAACTAAAATGCGATAATAAATTCAGTTTCTATTCAGTTATTTACCTATGGCCAAACTCACTTTAGAACCGCCTGTTTACCTGATCGGTGAATACTTATATTCATCAACATCAGGGGTATTGTCTAAGGACGATAACCTTACTCGTTTAAGAGCAAAAGAATCGGCTTTGCTGAATGCATTGATCAAGCGAGTCCCTGACGTTCTATCTCGTGAGAACATCGTTCAAGAGCTGTATGAAAACACCTATGCGACGGATGCGACGATCAACCAACTGGTCAAACGTTTAAGAAAGGCCATGGGAGACGACCAGCGCTCGCTAATTAGAACAATCCCAAAGCAAGGCTACTTGTTAGCCATAGAACCTAAATTAGTCGAGAAACACCCTCATTCTTCACCAGAAATACCTGCAAAATATTTAGCTGTAGAGCATGGGGACTTCGACCCTGTTGATGTCAAAGTTGAAGAACTGAACCGTGTAAACACCCATTCTATTCAACCGAAAGATGAAAGCCGCCTACAACGTTTTGGCGCTGCGACCGTGATAGGCTGTTTATTAGCAGTAGTCATAGGTTATGGACTGGGTTCTTGGTTCGCTCCATCTGCACGTTATCTAGAACAAGTTTCAGTGGTCGAAGCAGAAGCTCAACACATAGACACGTTATCCCAAACACCAACAGTAGTTATCGGCAATAATCAACAAGTTGTGGCGATCTATTTAAAAGACGATGAAGAATCCGTTCATTGTGCTTATCAAGAGCAAGTTACGTTATGCAATTAGAATCGAAGCACTATAAAGTGCTCTCCATGTGGACGATATGTGTTGTGCTTGGCTATCTGCTATTCCAGCTAAACTACACACCAACTAAACCATTTACTGGGTTTTGGAGCGGTCACACGACTGTTGACTATGGCGAGCGCTCACTAAACATCAGCACTCAACTCATCATTGATGGCCCCGAATCTGAGAGTGCGCGGTTAATTACCACGTTCAAACCAAAATCTAGCACTGCTGCGCCTTTTCAAACCAGCGTCACCAGTAACATACAAGTTCAAGGACGGGTCGACTCAAAGATCACCTTCTCTTTAACCGAATTAAATTACATCAACAAAGAAGCACTCGAAGCCTACTTGAACCGCCAGTTACCACAAACAGGTAGCCTAGTCTCAGGCAAATCATGGGCCGTCGATGATGATGAGATCTTCATGTATTTGACCCTCGCGTTCGGCGAGAAAATGGGAGTTATTCTTAAGCGTCGAGAGTAGGTGATTAGCTTTGTTACTAATCCTTCCCTAATCACACCTCCCAGCTCATCTAACATCGGCTAAAATCATAGTGATGCGACGATAAACCTAAATCTTTATCGTCCCTTTATAGATATGGCTTTACACGCCCTATCCAACCTTTACAATGTGCAGCAAATATATTTATCAAGGTTTATCTCTATGTCTATTCAATGGTTTCCGGGTCACATGCATAAAGCCCGCAAAGAAATCGAAGAAGTTATCCCACAGGTTGATGTGATCATCGAAGTACTGGACGCTCGTATTCCGTTCAGTAGTGAAAACCCAATGATCTCTTCACTGCGCGGCGATAAGCCTTGTGTAAAAGTGTTGAACAAACGCGATCTTGCCGATCCTGAACTGACTCAGCGTTGGATTGAGCACTTTGAGAAAGAGCAAGGCGTTAAAGCGATTGCAATTACTACCAGCGTTAAAGAAGAAGTTAACCACGTCATGGAGTTGGTTCGCAAACTTGCACCGCACCGTGAACAGATGGGTAAAAACATTCGCACGATGATCATGGGTATCCCTAACGTAGGTAAATCAACCATCATCAACTGCTTAGCTGGGCGTACAATCGCGGTAACTGGTAACCAACCCGCGGTAACTCGTCGCCAACAACGTATCAATCTGCAAAACGGCGTGATCCTTTCAGATACTCCTGGAATCCTTTGGCCTAAAGTAGAAAACCCACACAGTGGATTCCGCCTAGCAGCAACGGGCGCTGTGAAAGATACGGCGATGGAATATGATGAAGTGGCATTCTACACCGTTGAGTACCTAGCAAAACAATACCCTCACCTATTGCAAGAACGTTACCAAATCGAAGAGTTGCCAGAGTCAGACATCGAATTGATGGAAGCGATTGGCCGTAAGCGTGGTGCACTGCGTGCAGGTGGTCATATTGACCTTCACAAGTGTTCTGAGATTCTACTTCACGAACTTCGTAACGGTACTCTAGGTAAAGTCACTCTAGAGCTGCCTGAAATGATCACTAAAGAATTGGTTGAAGTGGAAGAAGCGGCAGCACTGAAAGCTGAGCAGCAAGCGAAGAAGAAAGAAGAGCGTCGTAAGCGTTACTTGAAGAACAAGCGTTAATCGCGATTAACTTTCTAAGCGTTTTTTATTAACCACTCTCGTACCAGCCTCTAAGATATTCACGCTCTCTATACTTTAGAGCGTGGATATTGCCCCCACTGTTTGTTGATCTAGCTAACATACTGACAAATCTATAGAAACTGCCGTTTACAATCACAAACACTGTGACATACTACGCAAATTATTGTGTATCAATCACGGCTAGCTTTTCAATGCGCTCCTATTCTGGGTTCAAAAATCAGAGATTTAAAACCTATTTCGATAATGAAATCTATTTGCCGTACATAAATTTCATCTACATCCCGATCTCAATATTCTGTGCTTTTATTGTCACCGACTATATCCATTTTGGTACAGAGTGCCTTGGCCCCATCATTTCACGATTCATACTCTTTATATTGATGATGGTTGTCGCCAGATATTGCATAAAAAACAAACCCAACGTTTTAGAACTCGTCGAGAGCATATTCCTTGTTATTAGCTCACTGTTTTTGATCTATATTGGTCGACTCGCTGTTGAGCTGAACAATTTCGATTACCAAGGTGGCATCATTCTCGTCATGATCTACATCGGTACCTTTTCAAGGTTGTCTGCAAAGTACAGCATCACAACGCTTTCCTTTATCTTTTCTTCCTATCTTATTGGCCTTGCCCCTTTACTCTATGAAGCAGAGCCTAAACATGAGATAGAGACTATTTCAGTCTACCTTTCTGCCTATATCCTAATCTCGGCTGCTTGTATTAGACGTGACTTAGAAGTGCATAAGCGTTTCGCGCAATCAGAACAACTACGCAAACAAGCTATACAGCTTCGTAAGCAATCCAATATGTTCGAAGCCCTTTCCTATCAAGATGCACTTACGGGTTGCTACAACCGCCTGTACCTTCATCAAGTGATAGAACCGAGTATCAATCGTCAGCTATCGATCACATCAATCATGATCGATATCGACCATTTCAAATCGATTAACGACACCTACGGTCATCAAATGGGTGATATGGTAATCAAAGAATTGGCGGCAGAGATTCAAAAGAGATTGCCAAGCAGTAGCAACTGTTTTCGATATGGCGGTGAAGAGTTTCTCGTGATGGTACAAGGCGAGACGGAAGCATCAATAAAATCATTGGTCGACTCCCTTTTAGAGTCTCCATCTCGTCTTAGGTTAGAAGTAACCATTTCGATAGGAGTAAAGCATGCGCCAATGGCGATTGGCTCTGTCGAGCAGCTCATCGATGATGCCGACCAAGCGCTCTACATTTCTAAGAAAAACGGCAGGAACCAAGTTACTTGGTGTGATTAGCCGTTTTTATCAAGCTCTACTATTCCCTCTCATAATGATTACAGCTATTAAAAAGCCCCGAGCAATTAAATGCTCGGGGCTTTGATTTTTTGTTTCAGCTTTACCGTGTCTTCAGGAGAAACCTACGTTAAAGCAACAAACTTATATTCAGCCAACTCTTAGTCAACCGACTCTTAGTCAATAAGAAGCTATTAAGAATACGCTGCGCTGGCTGTCTTCTGTTCAAGTTCGACCGGAGAGCCCCAAGAGATGACTTTTTCGTTCACTTGGCTACCACACGGTGCGTTCCAAACCTGTTCCAACTCTTCTTTACCACCAATCGCTTCATAGAACGCAATGGCTTGATGGTTTTCAGACATCACCTCTAGGTAGAGCCCTGAATCGGAGTAATATTGTTGCAACCACTTCGACAGTTCAGACAATAAGCGCTTACCTACGCCGCGACCACGATAATTATTGTCTACATGTAACGCATCGATGAACGTACCACGCTCAAAGTTGTGATTACCAAACGCGCAGACAAAACCAACCAGTAAACCACCTTCTTCAAGCAATAAAACATGTTGGTTGAAAGGAGGGTTTATCAAACGAGTCTGCCAAATAACAGATCTGTCCTCCAAAACATCATGTTCTAGGTAATCATCAGCAAGAATGCCACGGTAATATAGCTTCCAGCTATCCGCGTGTAATTGGGCAATCCGCTCATAATCTTTATATTCAGCTACCTTAATTTCCATTTATTAGCCCTTAGTACTTCCATTTATGACTTGCTACTACATTTCACACTACCTTTATACAATATTTAAGCAAAACATACTAATACACGTTTACACTTTCAATATTGACTTACACGTGTACGCTGATATTCTAGCGCACAGATGTAAGCCCAATGGAAATTTGCTAATGAATAGTGCTGACAAACCATCAACAAAAAAGCCGCCGTTAATCTGGCTTAATATTTTTGTATTCTCTTTTAGTATGCTGCTTGCTGTTGTTGCAGCTCCCGTTTATGGCTACTTTTTCGGCTATGGAATGGAGCACTGGATATGGCTAGCGATCTGTTTTACGTTTTGTAATCTGTCGATCACGACGGGTTATCACCGTTTATGGTCACACAAAGCATTTGAAGCGCATTCAAGCCTAAGATTTCTATTTGCTTTAGGTGGTGCCTTTGCCCTGCAAAACAGCGCTCTACACTGGTCGTCTGATCACCGTGTTCATCACAAGCATGTCGATAACAATGACAAAGACCCGTACTCTGCAAAACGTGGTTTTTGGTACTCGCACATTGGTTGGATGATTCGTAACTACAGCACTTCAATGTATGAAAACTATGAAAACTGTCGTGACCTGAAGAAAGACAAGATCGTAATGTGGCAGCACAAGCACTATGTTCTTCTGGCGTTGATCATGAACTTCGGTGTTCCTATCGCATTAGGCGTGATTTACGGTGACGTGATTGGCATGTTGTTGATCGTAGGTGCGGTTCGTTTGGTCCTTAACCACCACACAACATTCTTCATTAACTCTCTTGCTCACATCTGGGGTAGCCAACCTTTTACTGACAAAAACACAGCGCGTGATAACGGTGTGCTAGCAGTACTCACTTTCGGCGAAGGCTACCACAACTTCCACCACATCTTTGAGAACGATTACCGTAATGGCATTTACTGGTGGCAATACGATCCAACGAAATGGTTGATTAAGAGTGCTTCATTGATGGGCTTAGCAAGCAAGCTAAAGAAAACGCCTCAAGCCCGCATTGAAAAGGCCGAAGCGACTATGCTACTTAAGCGCACGCAACAAAAGATCATGCATCGTGCCGACAAGCAACAAATCGCAGACAAGCTTCAAGAAGAGTTCGATGCACTGGTATCAAACATGAACGAATACTACGCAGTCAAAAAGCAGCTACTTGAAAGCAAGCGTGAAGACGTGGTGAAAAAATACGAACACTCTGTACTTAAAGTTCGTTATCAGCAAATCAAGCTAAATTTTGAACAACAAAAACGAAATTGGGCTCAAACTGTAGAACAGTACGCTTAACTTTTTAGTAACATATTCTGTTTTTTATCAAGCGCCTAGGCTATATCAGCCTCGGCGCTTTTTTGTTTTTATGACCTTATCTATGATTAGGGTTGAATAAAAACTCTAATCAAATCTGAAGCAACATCTAATATCACACTTACAATGTAAGAAAACGTTTTCTTACATTTATTGCTGTGATCAAAGTCACTTACAGAATTTCGTTTTGTAACATAAAATGCGCGCCCTCCTGTTCCACGGACTACAAAAGCGAATCATTTTATGAAAATGTTAAAAACATCACTAGCGCTAGCAATTTCTACTACCCTTTTATTCGGCTGCGGTGACGAAACAACAAATAATTACTACCCAGAAGTGCCAACTGTCCCTTCTTCTACAGAAGCTAAAATTGCCGTATTTAACCTTTCTTTTGACCGTTATACCTACGAAGATCTTGTAGCCGAAATGAAACTTACCAAGCCAGATCAAGACGCATTGGTTGAAGGTTGGGCAAATGACAGTCTGTCAGATGAAGATAAAGCTACGGCTCTTAAAGTAATCCAGATTCGTAATGTAGCTGCAATCATCCAGACTGAGCGCCCAGAAGTGATCATGATGGCGGAGTTTAACAACGACGGTACCGCTGAAAATAACGATGCTCTTATCGGTTTCCGCTTGAACTACCTATCTGTTTCTCAAAACTCAAACAGCATTGATCAAGACGGTAATGACTTAGAGCCAATCGTGTTCCAATATTTTGCCAACTTCGCGACCAATACTGGTCTGCTTAATGAATTTGGCTTCGATCTGGATAACGATGGTGTTGCTGGAGCTCTACCTGGTGACGCGTGGGGCTTTGGTAACTACCACGGACAATATGCGTTCGCGCTAATGTCTATGTACGAAATTGATCACGACAACATCCGTACTTTTCAAAAATTCAAATGGAGCGATATGCCTTCGGCTACTATGCCAACTATCACCAACTGTAACGATTCTTGGAACCCTATCCCAGACGGCATGGAGTGTGGTGACGACTGGTATACCGCTGAAGAGTGGGCAGAAGTGCGCCTTTCTTCTAAAAACCATGTTGACGCGCCAATTCTGATCCCACAAGAAGATGGCACTACTGAGACAATTCACTTGCTTATGTCTCACCCAACACCACCGATTTTCGATACAGGTAAGAACAAAGTTCAAAATGCAGATGAAGTGAACTTCTGGGTTGATTACATCGAAGGTCAAAACTACATGTACGATGACAAAGACGTTAAAGGCGGCTTAGCCGATGATGCCAAGTTCGTAGTAATGGGTGACTTAAACGCTGATCCTCTTAAAGGTGATGGTGACTTAACTGCAATTAATGCTCTTATGGATCACGACAAAGTTAACCGTTTAGCGACGTTCGGTCCACTAGCGCCAGCTAGCCTTGGTGGCCCAGAATGTTTAGCACTGGGTGAATGTAAGGAAGCAAACTGGGATACTCCATATCCAGGTCAAGTAACAAGCACAAGCGGTCTGCGCCTTGATCACGTTGTACCATCAGAGAACTTAACTATTTCAGATTCTGGCGTGTACTGGCCTGCTACATTTGAAGATGGTCGTCTGTTAATGAATGACGAACGTGTAGGTAACTACGGTAACGGTAAAGATATTTCTTCTGATCACCGTATGGTTTGGATTAAAGCTGAAATCCAAAACTAATACCTTTCAGTAATTTATCTATCTAATGCCCGACCTTCGTGTCGGCCATTCATGTTTCTTTCTAGCCGCTCTCTTCGTCTTCTCCCTGTAAGGTTTGCCTCTACTATTATGGATGCTGGATTCCATAGTTATTGGATTCCAGAGCTCTTTCTTCAATCTAAAATATAACTATATTACTTGAACTTAACGAGTTTATAGCTAAGGAATTGAGAATGAGTAAACTGACTATTATTGCAACGATCGTCTCTAAAGAAGGCAAAACTGAGCTAGTTAAATCAGAGATGATTAAACTGATCGATAAAACCCGTGTTGAAGACGGCTGTATTAACTACGATCTGCACCAAGATAACAGTAACCCTGCTCACTTTGTTTTTCATGAGAACTGGGAGTCTGAAGCTCATCTAGAGAAACACTTAGCGAGCCAACACATCGCTGACTACGTGGCTGCGACTGAAGGTTGTATTGAAACCTTTATGCTTAACAAAATGACGCATATTGCTTAGCCAGTCACTCCATACTGATTCAATAAAAACCCTGCTCTGATTGCAGGGTTTGTCTTTTCTACAAGCTTATTATCTGCTCTTTCTAATAATGAAAAAACCCGCCAGAGTAGCGGGTATGGTCAATAATCATGACTGTCAAAGACAGATAGGTAACAACCACCAATCCAATATTGAGTGCCACTTTACAGTGGCACTCTGACATTTCTTTTGCTGATCGCTAGCACGGGGGCACTAGTTAAAAGCACGAGCCAAAATGCCATCCCCTTGATATTGGTAAACACTTGAATTACTACTTACAAAGACCGACTCTCCGGGCTTAAGAGAAACTGACCGTCCTTCTGAAGTGACGGTCGCCTCTCCTTCCACACAGAACAAGATCTCCGCGCTACGTAGATACTGTGACTTACTCTCATCAGTCGCAGACAAGATATCAAAGCCAAAGTCATCCACTGGAATTGGATAGCTCATCTTGCCCTCTTTCAATACAGGTTTAAGGCGAATATCTTCTGGCTTAATCGGCTCAAAGATTGTGTTGTCGATAAGCTCAGGGACATCGATATATTTGGGAGTGAGACCGGCACGCAGCACATTGTCTGAGTTTGCCATAATCTCTAAACCCGTACCTTGAACATAAGCATGTGGGGTTTCTGCGAAAAGGAACATCGCTTCACCAGGCGCCAGTTCAACCGTGTTAAACATTAATGGCGCAAATAAGCCAATATCACCTGGATAATGCTGCTTGAACTCAATGCTATATTGAAGAGCTTCACGCCCCATGACCGTTTTGGCTGGTCGCGCATGTGCAGCATAAAGCTCATTAAGCGCAGACTCTTTGCGGTCACCTTC
This sequence comes from Vibrio sp. Scap24, assembly GCF_013394185.1. NCBI lineage: Bacteria > Pseudomonadati > Pseudomonadota > Gammaproteobacteria > Vibrionales > Vibrionaceae > Vibrio > Vibrio sp. Scap24. The sequence goes on from NZ_CP041333.1 coordinate 1,171,267, forward strand.
AAGAGACATAATGGCGCTAAAGAAAGACTTCAAAGAATCACTGTCGGCATTGGCTTTTAGGACATTAAGCTCAATCGCTAGCGAAGGAATATCCGCTTCTTCGAACAGGGCAATGATATCGTCGATTGGACGAAAGCCATTCATCGCTTTGTAAAAGGTCAACGCATAAACCAACTCAGGTTTATGATTTGGATCTTTGTAGTTACGATTAGACGCATTCAAAGGGATACCTAGTGCATTCTCTCGCTCAAAACCTAACTCTGATTTTCGCTTGTTCGGGTGAACCTGAATCGACAACGGTGTTTCAGCGGCCAACACCTTAAACAGGAAAGGTAATTCACCGAAACGTGCCGCCGTGTACCCGCCTAAGACATCGATTTTGTTTTCATCGATCATGTGAGAAAGCGACTCACCGGTATCACCTACTTTTGAGCAACCATTAGGATGAGCACCCATCCAAATTTCTGCTTGCGGTTCTTGGTTTGGGTTCACAATACCAAACAGTTGGTTGATGGAGTCTTTGCTTCCCCATGCGTAGTTTTGAATAACGTTGTCGAGTTTAAATAGAGACATAATTACTTCTCATTAAAAATCTGGCTGCCAAGCTTGAGTGTGGCGGCGATATTACGGGCAGTACGAGTCAGGTTTTGATTCGCTTCTGATAAAACTTGCTCTAGAGACTGAGGTGATCGTACGGTTCCAAACAGGCTAGACATTGAGCCGTAAAGCTTTTCAACGTCTTTACCCAAAGAGCCAGCAATACCAATGGTTGGAATGTTCTGCTTAAGAGCACGCTGAGCGATACCAAATGGAGTCTTGCCTTGCAGGGTTTGGTTATCCATCTGCCCTTCACCCGTCACGACCAATGAAGCGCCTTCAAGTACCTTATCCGCATCCAACGCATCCAGTACCATCTCAATACCCGCTTTAATTTGGATATTGAACGCTAGGCTTAGCCCTAACGGCGTACCACCAGCAGCACCAAAGCCCGTGCTGTCGCGATGATTAATACCTGTCTGCGCCTGAGCGATATCGGCAAAGTGCCCAATAGCAGCATCAAGTTGTTGAACTTGAATTTGTGATGCGCCTTTTTGCGGACCAAACACGGCACTTGCTCCGCTTTCGCCACATAATGGGTTATTCACATCGCACGCGACCAAGAACGTCACTTCCTTGCATCTAGGGTGCAGTCCATCAAGATCGATGCTTGCTAGCTGACTTAACTCTGCGCCGCCACCAGATAACTCGTTGCCTTGCTTGTCTAATAACTTGCCTCCCAACGCTTGAAAAATGCCTGCACCTGCATCATTGGTTGCGCTGCCGCCCAAACCAATAATGATTTGTTCAACACCTTGATCTAATGCATCTTTAATCAGTAACCCTGTACCGTAAGATGATGCTGTAAGAGGTGCTCTTTCTTCTACGGTTAATCGGTCTAAACCCGATGCTTGAGCAAATTCCACCAAGGCAGTTTTTACGTTAGCGCCCTCAACTGTCTGTTCTAACGAAGCCCAATAAGCCGTACATTCTCGACCTAGTGCGTCTGTTGTTTGTAGCAGCTGTTTCTTACCGTTAAGCGCGGTTAGCAGCACGTCTACGGTACCTTCACCCCCATCAGCGAGAGGCAGTTTTACAAACTCTGCGTAAGGGAAAACATCGGCAAATCCACGCTCAATGCAAGACGCAACTTGATGAGCATCGAGTGATTCTTTAAATGAATCAGGGGCAATTACAATTTTCATTGTCGTTCACCATTCCCGCCCACCAAGGTGAGCGGGTTATCGAAATTAGAATTTGATTTGGAATGTTTTTGCTTGGCAAGGTGCTATCTGGCCGAACTCTTCAGATGCTACATCACCTTCGCGTACGCGCTCGTCCATGCTTGTCTCTTTCCAGCTTGAAACCGCTTGAGTGAAAGAGATTGAATCCGATACTGAACCCGTTTCTGCTGGGTTGTAGACACGCATGATCAGTGCATCTTCGTCTTCAGCTTTCTTAAGTACACTTAATACCGCACCTGCTTGTTGCTTTGATAGCAAGCTGAAACTCATTGGTAGGTTTTGTTCGCCCACATTCAGCTTCATCGCGTTGTAAGGGATCTTGTTGTAGCATTCGATCTGAGTGACATTGTCACGTGCTTGCGCCATGATGTTCGCATTAATGTGGTTGCCAGAGAAGCCACACAGTGTGAACTCACACACTAACTTGCCGCGCACTTGTGAATCTGGTGTTGGGATCTTGATACCAGAAGGACGACCTGGACGAAGCAATAGCTCTTCTTTACCCAACACGCCGATACCACGGAATAGTGTCAGTGCGAAAGTATCTCTGTTTTCGTCGCCTTGAGATGCAATCACCTCAAATTCACGCAGACCATTCGACATGATCGCCATTCCTGCTTTGCCGTTTTCTAGCGCTGCAAAGTTCATTAACTGATACACAGGAACTGGCGCTTCTTTCCATTTCTCTTCTTCCCAAACCGCCATTGCAGGGTCGTTGGTCGGGCGAGTGATACAACCGAACTGGTTATCTGCAACGACAGTTTCAGAAACGAATGGCGTTGGTACTAGCACACGTACACGGTGGTCGTCGGCTTGGTTGTCTAGCTCCATGCGAACTTCGATACGGCGAGAGCCTTGTTTTAGTACCACTTGGCATTGCGTTTCTACAAAACCGTTTTGACCCGTACGTTCTTCACGCTCTGCCAGGTTTGCAGGCACGTTCATACGGAAAGCGATGTTCGCTACCGATTGGAAGCCTTGGTGGTCAATCGATGTTTCTACCGGGAATTCATCTGAGTACAACAGCCACTCTTGACGAGATGGTGAGTAATCGTACTCATCGCCGTCATCAGAACCGTCTTCTAAACGAAGTACTTGGTCGAATACTTGCTCTGTTTCTTTATCGAAAATAGTCAGAGTACCGTTGTCGTTTACATTGATTCGGTAGTATTCGTTCTCTAGCAAGTAGTCTTTCTGCTCAGCGACTTTTACAGCACCCTTCTCATTACCTTGGATGTGTAATGTAGTGAAGCCCATTGCTGGTACAGTGCGTTTGATTTGAATATCAAACTCCATGAACGGGTCGTAGTTTCCGTAGTGAACAATTTGACGGTCTACTTTACCTGGGTCGATTTGGCGCTTGTCTTGGATGAAGTACTCAACTGGGTTTTCGTTTTCATCAAAGATAGAAAATTCTTGAGCACGGATAGTGATGGTTGTGTTCACCACTTCTTCACGCTCATACGGAGAAAGGTTAAACATCGCCAGTTTGTCGCAACCTTCGCGATCCGGCATATGGTCAACGATTTTACGTTTGTAAAAGTGGATTAGGTTTGTCGCCATGTCGTCCGCAAGGATGTAACGGTTTAAGATTTCAGCGTGTACCTTATCTGAACAACAGCAACCAATAGAGTCATGAGCGTGGTTCTTCATGCTCTCTTTCCACATTTTCTCAATCAAACCGTGGTGGTATTCAAAGCCTAATGTCCAAGCGATAGACGCTAGAGGCTCTAAGATGTTTACAATCTTGTTTTCGATTTCCGCGTGGATCAGTTTGATGTCCATACGTGTTGACGAAATCGTGCGGTGAACACGCATGTATTTACCGTCGTTGAATTCGCCTTTGATTGTGTCGAGTTGGTCGCGTGCTGCTTCTACTTTCTCAAACACTTCTTCGTAACGGCTCATTGAGAATTCACGATCTGGGTAGATTTCGCGAAGCTTGTCCATTACTTCAAAGATGTCTTTTTGAATTGGCATTTGGTCGTGTCCATTCGGCAACAAGATGTCTTTGGTTACCGATGGTTTCTCTAGCACTGGGAAGTACTTATCTAGACGAGCACGCAGGCCTTCTTCATCTTGTGGAAGATATTTACCAATCGCGTAACCTAGTGGAAGCACTTGTGCCGTTACTTCACTACCGTCGTTTGACTGCCATAAGAATTCTGTTTTGTTGGTGCCGTGACGCTCTGAACAACCACGCCAGAACATTGCACGCGTGATATCGAAGCCGTTGTAGATCATCGGCAACTGAGAGCTCATGCTGAATGAATCTGGTAGGTAACCGATCTTCATTGCATCGCCAAATTTCATACAGTCGCGAATGCCATACATCATGTTACGTACAATCGACTCACCAGAAACTTGCATTGTGTCGGTTTGAGAATACCAAGGGCCAATAATTAGCTTGCCCGCTTCAACCAATGCTTTTACGCGTTCTGTGTTCTCTGGTTTGATCGCGAAGTAATCTTCTAGAACGGCTGTTTGACCATCTAGAACGTAATATTTGTATTCTGGATCGCTCTCCAGACGGTTCATGATTTCTTCCATGTTGTTCACTAGAAGAATACGAGACTCTTCTGTTGTGAAATACCATTCACGATCCCAGTGCATGTGTGGAGTAATATGTACGCGTGATGTAGTCATAATCATTTACCTAAATGTGTCGCTTCGAGTAAATCTTAAATTCGTACTCAAATACGGCTAAATTAAAGTTTTTCAAGGGGTTAAAATTGGCTGCCACTAAATTTAGGGTGCAGAAAACTACGTCCAGAATCTGTGTGAATAAAACCGTTAGGAACACAGGTATTTAGGACAGCCAAGTTGTTCGTTATTTTTATATGGTGTTTTTAATGACGAGCTATAAGTGAGCTCAAAATTCAGTTAGTTCTGTGTTGCAGTACTTGCTTCAAACTTACCCTTTTTTACAGCGTGACCACGCCACATAAGAAGAGTAATGGTTGAAATCACTGTGCCGACAATGGCAGCACCGAACCAGATTGCAGCAGCAGAGAATGCGCCCAAACCAGAATCGTGCAACAAGAAGATAGAGAAGATACCTGCGCCCGGAGTTGATAGACCAATACCTGCCGCACCAACCATTGCACCTGTTACTACAGAGCCTAGTAAGAATGAGCCGATTACACGGATTGGGTCTTCAATCGCCATTGGGATTGCACCTTCGGTAATACCCGCAAGGCCAAGTAGCCATGTAGATTTACCGGTTTCAATCTCAAAGTCTTTGAATAGACGTGGAGCAATCATGGTTGAAGCCGTTACAGTGAACGCCGATACCATTTTTACCGAACCAAAGATTGCGTAAGGACCATAAACACCGTTCGCCATTGCACCTAAACAGAATGCGTAAGCAGCTTTGTTTACAGGACCACCTAAATCGAATGATACAAACAGACCTAGAATCGCACCCAATAACAATGCGTTAGTGCCTGACATACCGTTCAACCAGTCCGTTAGACCTTGGTTTAAGAACGCAACAGGTTTACCGATAACAAACAGCATCAAGCTACCTGCCACCAAAGTACCAATTACTGGGTAAAGGTAGAAAGTAAGGAAACCGTTAAACGCAGGACCCAAGCGAACATGCTCTTTTACCCAACGCATTACGTAACCAGCAATCAAACCACCAACAACACCGCCTAGGAAACCTGAACCAATGATGTTCGCGGCAATACCCGCAGCAAAACCAGGACCAAGTGCCGGTTTGTCGGCTAATGAGTAAGCTGTGTAAGCTGCCAGTACTGGCACCATTAATGTACCTAATAGGCCGCCACCTAGTTTACGATACATCCACAACCAAGAATCTTTTGTTGCGTAAAGCTCTTGCAAGTCAAAAATTTGCGCGATAAGAACAGCAACCGCAAGAACAGTACCACCAGCAACGATAAGAGGAACTGCGTAAGAAATACCAGAAAGCAGCGCTTGTTTAAGCTCAGTTTTCAATGGCAATTTCTTAGGTTTGTCGTCAGTAGCTACTGTGCGTTCTGCACCGTTACCTTTTTTCGACTCTTCAATCGCTTCATTTAGAATGCGTTCACCGTGTTTAATCGGTTCTGCAACTGGCGTTTCAACACGAGGGATTCCGTTAAAACGATCCACTTCTTTAATCGCGACTTCAGCAGCAAAAACACACGCCACAGCATTATTAAGTTGTTCAGCTGTTAAGCGATCTTCAATACCGTTTGCGCCCTGCTTTTCAACATGAACCTTGTAGCCAAGCTTTTTGCCCGCTTTTTCTAGGTACTCAGCCGCCATATAGGTGTGAGCAATGCCTGCTGGGCAAGCAGTAACACATACAATTGTCGGCGCATTTGTATCTAAGTTGTCTTGTTTTTCTTCTTGCTGATTATCGCCATCAAGAAGTGCGAAGATTTCATCAGCGGTTGTCGCTTTTAATACAGCTTCACGAACATCGTCATCAACCAATGTGGTTGTCAGTTCAGTCAGCAGGTGCATGTGGGTAGAGCCCGCTTCTGCATTTGGAATAGCAATTAAGAAGATAAGATTCACATCTTCGTCTTCATCTAGGCCTTTCCATTTCATGTCTTCTTTTAGTGTTGCTACAGCGAAGCCAGCTTCTTTAACCGCGTCAGTCTTGCCGTGCGGTACTGCTAGGCCTTCGCCAAGCGCTGTCGGGCCTTGCTCTTCACGAGCAAATACTGCATCAAGATACTCTTGCTTGTTATGCAGTTTGCCTTGCTGATCCAGTTGGTCAGCAAGTGCGTAAATCGCTTCTTCTCGACTGCTAAACGTAGTTTGCAGATTTACGAGCGACTTATTCGTTAGAGTAGTAAGTTTCATAACCTTTGTCCCATAGTCACGGATTAGTACGACAGTCGTCCCTGTCGACGATGAGAATAATACAACTTAAAGACATTTAATCCGTGATCACGATCTCACCAATACATATTTGTATTTAATTTGTATTTAAATCGTATTGGTAAATACTTTGAGAAAGCTTGTTATGTATCGTTTAATTTGTATTATATGTACTACAAAACACCGATACGATGCTCACACTAACCTTGAGAGCAAGGCTTATATAGAGCAAATTTACGTATTTAAGGTACAGGTTGTTAAACAAAGTCTAGTTGTTCTAGCGCACAAATGAGGCAAAAATGGCAAGACTCCCGATGTATCGCCAAATCGCAGATGCAATACGAGAAAAGATCAGTTCTGGCGAATATAAGGTTGGAGAAGCACTTCCAACAGAAGCGCAGTTACGCGAAGTATTTTCTGTCAGCCGTGTAACGGTTAGACAAGCGCTCAAGCTACTGATCGAAAATGATGAACTTGAAAGCGTGCAAGGCAGCGGCACTTACGTTAAAGAGAACAAAATCAATTACGACATCTATAAACAATCTAGCTTTCAAGAAAAGTGGGCGCATTTAGATGTCGTTACCCACAGTGAGGTTCTCGCTTTTGAAATGAAGCCCTGCTCTCTAGCTATGTCTGAACACTTAGATATTAAAGAAGGCGAATTGGTTTTCTACGTAAAGCGTGTCCGTTTCATCGACAACAACCCAATCACGGTTGAAGAAACCTGGTTGCCTGTTGCTCTGTTCCCAGACCTTACGTATCAAGTGATGCAAACATCAAAATACAACTTTATTGAAAACACCAAAGGCATGGTGATTGATCGAAGTGAGCAGGAACTGGTGCCGATCCTTCCACCAGAAGATGTAGCTCATCAGTTAGGAATCGACCCTGCTCAACCGATTATTGAAAAACGTACTCGTGGTTATCTCGCCAATAACACCGTATTTGAATACAGCCGCAACTACTTCACATCTAACGATTACCGATTCACTTTGGTCGCCAGACGCCAAAGGTAAGACTTAATCTAGCACTGCATATAACCAACACAGAGGACGCCTGTTCTCTGTGTAAATGCGCACTTCCTGCTCATAACACCAGTTTCATCCTCCCCAAATATTCCTAAACCGATATCAAACAACCTCACGAAAGATCATTCACCTTCATTTAAATACTGTTCGCGCGCTTTGACCATAAAATGAACGCCCAATGACAAGAGCAACCGTCGACAGGAATGTAGATGAATACCAAACAACTTGAGGACGCGGTCAATGAAGTGACCTTGTTCAATCAACACCTGCACTTAATCCAATCCGTCCATACCATTCCTACACCAAAAGTGAATTGGGAGTCGATTGCTATGGAACCGGCTCCTGTAATGCCAACGGTTCGCTTCGACCATAAAGTCAAAGCCATGGAAGCGCTCGACGAGTACAAACCCAACTGGCTCGACATGCTGCTGGGCAACAAATCCAAGTTGTATACCCTCACCGCCAATATTGAGCGAGCGGCAGAGAAAGACATCGAACAATACAAAACTGAATTTGTACATTGGGTGCAGAACTACAGCTACTGGGCCAAAGGCAATCAATTGTCGAAAGGTGTTTTGGATAACGATAGCCAAGCGAAGCTGTCTGCCCTTTCTGAAGCGCAACAGAACCCTATCAACGCCGCAGTGGTCGACACTAAATTGATCAACCATAACTTTAATACCTACAAGAATGGTCACCTGCTAGAAATCAACATTCAGGTTAATAAGCACAACGTCATCCCTAAAGAGAAAAAGGTATTGTGCCAAGGTGAGGTAAAGCTAGAGACCCTGTCCCTATCTGAAAGTAATGCCTTGTATCGAGAGTATGTGTGTAGCTGTGTTCTTAAATGTGCTCAGGACTCTTTCAATGTCTTACCCGAGACAAGCGTCGTAATCAATGTTGAGCAGGTTTCTCCTAGTCATTCCAATGAGACGATTCTTTCGTGCCATGTAGAGAAAGGTTTGCTGGAGTTCTTATTGATTGAAGACGACAAACCTTCTGAGATCCTTGAATTCTTTGTGCACATTGAAGATTTCAACCCTCATCGTGGCAACGGGTTTTCTGAGATCAAAACTATCTTCTCCCCTTTACCTATTGCGTCGTAACTCAGTCCATCTTTTGGCTCGAACACTGACTACTCATCACGACTAACTGTTAGTTGGTCGTGTTCAATCACTTATATACCTAACCATTATGTCGACCTACGCTATCTCAAGAACAACACGTCCAATACAAAACACAGCTCTAAACAAAACCAATTTCAACCCGTTACCTTTGGTCGCAACGGTCTTATCCATGTCACTTTTCGCTGAAGAAACGGTACCGACCGAAGAGCCCGTACTTACGGAACCAATTGAACTTATAGAACAGCGTGAGCTTACAGATAAGCAAGTCTTGCAAGATGAAGCGATATTGGAAGAAAAGTCGGAATCAGAAGACGAATCGCCCTTCACAACGTTAACCAAATTGGGGTTTATCTACTCTCAAAACACCAGTTCATCTTTGTCTATCAATTCTGGGATATCCGTAGGCTACAAAAAGGAAAACTGGGGACAACGTGTCCAGTTCGACACCTACTATACCGATGCTGAAAATGATGAAGATGGTACTAATCGCTATACCACCAACTATGGCATTAGCTATGACCTAAACGAGGTAACTTACTTAGTCGCGACAACACGTTTTGAACACGACCACTATGGTACCTATCGTAAGCAATTCATTACCGCGACCGGTTTGGGTCGTCACTTTTACGATACCGAAAGAATCAAGCTTCAAGGCTCTGCGGGGCCGGGTTACCGAATCAGTAAACGACAATCCTCCGACGAAGAGTTCCCAAACAAAGAGAACTACGAACTGATCGTTAATGCCAGTATCGATGGATCTCTAACGCTTACAGAAACGTTCTCTATGGGCGCAACTGCAAACATGGCCTACGGTGAAGAGAACACAAACTACAACCTAAAGGGTTATCTAAAGAACATTCTGATGGGCAATTTAGCACTGACGTTTGATACCGAATACATTTACAACACCACTGTCGCCTCAGACCAAAGCAACAGCGAGATCTACAGCTCAATGAACCTAAATTACGACTTCTAAGAAAGATTTCCCCCATCGAACATGCAAAAGGATTTGCGTGATCGTCCAGTAAATCATTACCAAGACCTATACAAACTCTCGATTCATCGACCCAACACCTACTTCTATTACTTAGAAAAATTGTATTGAGATGTGTTTTTGGAATCGATCGCTCAAAGCTCTGTCAGCTAAATGTAAAACCACACTCGGACCAATGAAAATCCCGTAATTTATCGCTAAAGTCCGCCTACCTTTTGTATTACAAATCACTTTTTATGTTCAACTCTCAACAAACTGTAAAACACTTCAAGATTGCTGCACTTATTTCTTGCGGTTTATTACTCGCAGGCTGTGAAGCCAACGCTAAAAGCGACCAATCAGACCTTACAACATGTACCGGCTGTAACTGGAACATAGAACAATGGAAAATCACCCTTCCAGTCAGTGGCGACGATTATTACGACAATGGTCGTAGTAGCGCAGCCGAGCTCATTCCCCAAGAATGCAATGGTAAAGAGTACTTAACCAACGGTACTAATCTCCCTTGGTTCTCTCGTGAATCAGTTAACGGCGAAGAGCGTCTCAAATTTACAGTAGATCTTGGCGGCCAAGTTTCTACAACACCAAACACAAAATACGTTCGTTCTGAGCTTCGTGAGCTATACAACTATGATTCCGAAAATCGTTGCAGCACTAAAGAGCAAAACTGGGCAGTAACAGGAACACATGAACTCAAAGCAACACTAAGCGTTGATCAATTTCCGGATAAAGATGTAACGGGTAGTGACCCAAAAGTGGTTCTTGGCCAAATCCATGGTAAAGACATTAAACAAGCGCTCGTGAAATTACAGTGGGATGGTGAAAACAAACCAGTACGTGTCGTTCTAAATGATTCCTTTCTGTCAGGAAACCAAATTTGCAGCGACTGTAAGCCGTTTAGTGTCAACCTAGGCTATGCACCTGCGAACCTTGATTGGGATTACACAATTCGTCTCAACGACCAGGGTATTTACCTTTCAACACTAATTAATGATGAATTAACAGAGCAATTCTTACCTTGGGGTGTCGAAACAGAAGACCGTGATGGCAACAAAGTTACCCTTTCAAAGGCATGGTTAGAGGAAGAGTATTACTTTAAAGCTGGCCTTTACGCTCAAATAAAACCTTCAAGAGAGTTTGCAGGGCAAGTGTTCTCGGTCAGTTTCGCGAAGATCAATATTGATCATAACTAATCACGCTTAACTAAGTCTTAGATACAACGAACAGCAGGCTCTAACCCGATAAGCCCTCACTCTCTTTAAACAGCGCATTGATTCCTTCAGTAATGCGCTGTTTTTGTTTTTAGTCACCAATATAGAGCCTTCTTGTTCGTTTCCCCTTTCTTCTCGATTTACTGTTGATTATATAGAAAACGTTAATTCTGTTTTGCTTAATGCCCCGTTTATCTACAAACCTTGGTGTAATAGATTGGACTCAAGCAAACAAAAGGAGCGAATACATTATGTTATCTAATCAACTAGAGCGTGCACGCGCCATCGATTTACCAACACGCGAAGCGATGCTTCAACGAGCTCCTTCTGTGCAACAGTTTTGGGACAGCAATAAAAGTCTGTTCAGTGAAGCTTGGAAAGAGTGGGAAGTGAGTGCAGAAGGCAGCCAGCTAAAATTCGATGATTCACTACTGGATGCTCGCCTGCGTGAAGCCGTTAGACAGGCATGGCAAGATCCAACGAAAGAAATTGCAGTACAAGACCTGCTCGAAGAAGTCTCACCTGGTGTGTTTAAATTCCAGTTTTTTGATCCAGAGCGTTTGGCCGGACTGCGCGATTACTTAGAAGAAGTATCTAAGGCTCAAATCCCGTTGCGCCCGCCTTATGGCATAGTCCTCAACCGAGGTGGTGCGATGCTGGATAGCCGATCTGAAGGTTACTTAGCAGCGCCGAGTTTTCAAGCGTTTTATCGCGACCTGCTCGACAGTTACATGCGTCCAATTGCGCGTTTATTGTTCCCAGAAATCATGGGCTACGATACGCAAACTTTTGGATTCTCTATTCAGTATCAAGCGAACAAAGACACATCTTTGCGCCTTCATACCGATGCATCTTCTGTCACGCTCAATATCAATCTGAATTTACCCGATGAAGCGTTTTCAGGCTCTGCACTCAACTTTTATGACCCGGCAACAGGCAAAATGAATGAGGCGACATTTACACCCGGCATGGCAATGATCCACCGAGGAAACGTAGCACACGCCGCACTGCCAATTACCAGTGGTGAACGCTCTAACTTCGTATTGTGGTTATATGGCGACCGTGGACAGATCCCACAGCACAACTCAGGATTGGAAGCGATAGATGCTCATCAGCGTTGGACGGTACCAACGGTTGTGCCTGACAGCTTCGCTCCGTTTTAATCGGTTCGATTAGGATGGGATTAGCCTGTTCAGACGGCTAATACAGTAAATAACAAAGCGCCCACCATGAATAATGGTGGGCGCTTTTTCGTTTCTTCGATTACGTTAACTGTCAATCGACTCGATAGATTAGGCTGGTTTGGTTCTCAATCGAGTCAACACATCCATTTGCTTTAGGTTCGCCATACCGACATACGCGACAGGCACTAAGAACAATGAGAAGAAAGTTCCGACAGACAAGCCACCGACCAGTACCAGACCAATATTAATACGACCCAATGAACCCGGACCATCAGCCAGCGCTAACGGCAATGAACCTAAGATCATCGTCAGCGACGTCATCAAGATAGGACGTAATCTTGAACGTGCACTGCTGATCGCCGCTTCTTGCGCACTCGCACCCGATTTACGTTTCTCGTTCGCAAACTCCACCAGCAAAATACCGTGTTTAGTGACAAGACCAACCAAAGTCAGCAAACCGATCTTAGAGTAGATATTAAGGCTTTGACCAAATACCGACAGTGTTAAAATCGCACCGACGATACACAATGGAACCGTTAGCAAGATGATCATAGGGTCAACAAAGCTTTCAAATTGCGCCGCCAGAATCAGGAAAATAAAAATCAACGCCAATACGAACAGCACCTGTGCACCAGCGGTTGAATCAACGAGATCTTTTACAATGCCGTTGAATTCGTAGCTTTGTGCCGGTTTCAATAAACTTGGAACCGTGTCATCAATGTATGCTTTCACATCGCTTGCTGTGTATCCGGGCATTAAGTCAGCCGTAATTTCAGCGCTGTCTTTACCCATGAATGTCTTGAAGTTCGATTCCGACGTCACTTGTTTGATTGATACAAACTGAGACAAAGGTAGCCTTTGACCCGACTGTGAATCCACATACAGCTTATCCAATACCTTGAAATCACCAAGATCGCTCAGGTTTACTTGAACTTGGATTGGATATGTATAGCCATCATCCGCCTGTAGATCCGCTGCTTTCACTGAACCTAGAAATGTCGATAACGCATTGGTTACATTGCCGTAATCCACGCCAGACAACACAATCGCATTACGGTCAATCGACAAGTCATAGCGTAACTGGTCACGCAACATCGAGTTTTTAATGTTGGTCACACCCTCGTAATTCTCTAGTGCCTCTACCACTTTGCTCGCCGTGTCAGACAAGACTGTCGTATCACGGTTCACGGTCGTGAGTTCGAGAATCATGTTAGTCGCAATGTTCAAGTTATCCGCAGAGCGAACCTTGAAAGACATGCCATACGCAGAAACTGAACTTTGCGCTTTGGCGATAAACTCGTTCACCAATTCATCTGCAGATTGGTCACGCTCTCCCCATGGTTTTAACAAAACGTGATTGGTCGGTGTGCCTTCGATGTAAGACAGGTTAGCCTCGACCGATTCATCGCCTTTAAACACACTGTTTAACTGTTCGTTGTTATCGAGGTGGTACTGGCGACCTACTCCCGTCGGAGGCGTTGACGTCACCTCAACAAAACCTGTGTCCTCCGTTGGAAGCAGCACTTGAGGCATCTTCCAAACCGCTAATGCAGACAACGCAATCAATACCAAAGCGATACCGCTCATCAGGGCTTTACGTTCAAACCACTTACCTAGCTCATTGGTGTACACATCAGACAGAACATTGAGCTTCGCATCAACCTTTTGATACCACTTCGCTGGTGTTGAAACGGGCTTCATCAAGTAAGCGCTCATCATTGGCGAGAGTGTTAATGCCACAAAACCAGAAATAATCACCGCAGCTGCTAGCGTGAAAGCAAATTGTCTAAACAGATCAGCGGTTAAGCCCGCCATTAGACCAATCGGCAAATACACAACAGCTAAGGTGAGCGTCATCACAATCACAGGGAATACGATCTCTCGACACCCTTTAATTGCAGCATTGAACGGAGTTTCACCCTCTTCGATATGACGGTAGCAGTTTTCAGCCACAACAATCGCATCATCAACCACCAAACCAATGGCGAGAATGATAGCCAGAATCGTCAGTACGTTGATGCTAAATCCAAGTAAATGCATGACAGCAAATACACCGATCACACACACTGGAATGGTGATGATCGGAATTGAAGCAACTCGAAAAGAGCCAAGGAACAGAACCACAACCGCTGAAACCAAAACTATCGCTTCAACTAAAGTCATGAAGCCTTCATCAATTGCGGTTTTAATGAAATCAGCTTGGTTGTAGACCATCTTCATCTCAATGCCTTCTGGCAACTGAGGCTGAATCACATCAATCTGTGTCTTAACTTTATTCGCAACGGTTACTGGGTTTTCACTTTTCAGTGGCAACACCTGAATCGACATCGCTAGATTGTCATCTACACGCAGAATACTTGGTGTAAGACTCTCCTCACCCATTTTGACTTCAGCAATATCACCTATACGAATGATCTTACCGTTATCAACACGAACCACTAAGTCTCTTACATCATCAACGCTGGTTACTTGGTTGACTGGGTTGATGGAGAAATCTCGCACCTGCCCCTTGATGGTACCTGCGGTAAACGTTGCGTTGTATGAGCTCAATGTTCCAACAACATCGGATGCACTCATATTGAGCGCCATCATGCGATCCGGTTGCAACCAAACACGCACCGCCTTCTCGCTACCACCATACGGTCCCCAAATGCCACCCACACCTTGGATGTGCTTAAATTGAGGCACGACTTGTTGGCTAATGTAGTCGTACATGTCTTGCTTAGACATCTTGCCAGTATTCACAAACGTGATGATGTTACTCGGCATACTGGTGTCAGAAGAATCATCCGTGACCGTTGGCTTATCCGTCATACTCGGCGGGAAATCACCAATCGCTTCAACGCTGCTGCGCAGGTTGTTCATCAGGCTTGTGTATTCAACTTCATCAATGTCGTCTTCAAAGATGATTTTTAGATTACACGTGCCTTCCTGACAGTCCGTCGTCATGGTTTTCACGCTGTCGAGGCCTGTTGCAGCGGTAATGAGCTTATCTGCCACATTACGCGACATGAACTCAGCACTAGCGCCATTAATCGCAGCCGTTACCGTTGCTGACGGTGTTTTATGTTCTGGAAAGTATTGGATTGAGAGCTTTTGAAACGACAAAAGCCCAAGCAAAACAATGGTGATGCTCAGAACTGACGCAAACACAGGGTGCTTGATACATATCTCAGGAAGCTTCATTCAGATTCTCCTTCGTTCCAGCTTCCTTGCTTAATGTTTCCTTGCTGTGAGTTTCGCTTGATGATTCCTCAACAGCCGCGCTAGTCTCTGCTTGCTCGCTGTTTTCGTTGATCGCTTCATCTACACCTTTCGATGCTTCCGTCCAATCAACCGAAGGTTCAATTGGATGTGCTTCGTCCACCTGTGTTACGGTCTTTTCTACTTTAGGCTCAGCGGTCTTCTGAGTGTTCTCTTTGCTTGTCGGTTCCGTTATTAACTCAACAGTTTTCTGTTCAGCATTTGGGTTCATGACCTTAACTAACGACGCTTTCTTAAGGTTCTGTTGTCCCGTCACAACGACGTTATCGCCAAGCTTCAAACCTTTCTCTACAACAACGTAACCATCGTTAGTATTCACGCCTAATTCGACAATACGTTGCTCGATTTTTTCGCCATTCACGACCCAAACAAAACGCTCTGCATCTTTGGCTTGAACGGAGTTTTGAGAAACCACCATCTGCGTTGAATCTTCGCTCGTCATCTGACTTACTTTGGCAAACATACCCGGAACTAAGCGATGCTCCGGGTTAGTCACGTGCGCGTGCACTTCTACACGGCCTGAGCTTTCGTCCACCGCTGGCGCAATGTAATCCACCACGCCAGAAAACGCTTCATCGACAAATGCATCAACTTGGATGGAAACATTCTGCCCAAGCTTTGCGTTGCCTAAGTCCGACTGTCCAATGGAATACTGAACTTCGACAGGATCGAGTTTGATCAAACTGACCAACGCGGTTGCGCTATCAATCTTACTGCCCACTGAGTGGGTGAAATTAGTTAGCTGCCCATCAAATGGCGCGACCAATAAATAGTCATTCATCAGCGCTTCTTTCTGACGGAAATCAGCTGCGGCTAGGTTCGCCTGTTCTCCCAGTTCTTCCACATCTTGTTGAGACATAGAGTCAGGCTGTTTCTTTAGTAATTCTTGTACACGTTTTAATTTCGACTTTGCTAACGCTAGAGAGCTTCTTGCTTTGTCTAAATCGGCTTTCGCTTTGGTATTGTCCAGTTGAGCGATCAGTTCGCCTTTTTTAACTGAATCTCCATCTTTGAAATGGATGTTGAGAATTTTGTCGGAGGCACTAAATGTTAATGCAGCAGAATCCGTTGCCCTGATTTTGCCAACCTCGTTGATTGAAGAAGTGAATGCTTGTTTGTGAGCTTTTTCGATAGTCACAGGAATTAAGTTTGAGTCTTGGGCAAACGATGGAGAGATATGTAAGGCAAACAGTGCCAAACAGATTGTTTTACTAAGCTTTGTAAATTTCATTTTTAATAACCATAACCGTTGAATTCGTCTGAATTAAAACGTTTTTCTAAGCAGCTATTTCTTACTTAATGAGCTTCCAGCTATTTAAATAATGCTAAAACAGCTAATAATGAGAAAAGGGCTCAACTCACTGTCGAGCCCTGCAATTTTTATATGATTCCTAAATTTTTACGTTCTGAACTCCAAAGTAAAAGTTAAAAACGATGCTGATACTGTACACCTAGGAGTAAGGCATCAGCAGTCACATCAGCAGTTATATTGGAACTCGTTCCTGGGATCGTCGTCAGGCTTTCGTCAATATCTTGTGATTCTCCGATGATAAATCCGACACCAATATCCACAGAACTGGCAGCCGTGAAGTTATATGTCCCTCCGACCGTTAGCCAATGACGGTTAACATCAGGAATTGATAACGATGTGAGTTCGTCAGTTGGGGAAATGTCGTACATGTAACCCGCTCGTAGAACGATGTCTTTCGACATGGTGTACGTACCACCGACAGAAATATGCCCTGCATCTTTCCATTGGTACTCTTTAATTGAGTCGTCATAAGAGTCAGATGTTAGCGAGTCAAATTCAGACCAGTTCACCCACTGTAGGCTGTAATGGAAAGCCCACTGTTCGTTGAGCTGGTGCCAACCGGAAAACTCTAGAGTGTCTGGTAACGGAACATTCATCTTGTCGGCAGGGACACCGCCTTTGGTAATGTCACCTTCCACTTCAATATCGGGGCTGTAACGGTAAGTAATACCAAATTTATTGCGCTCATTTACCTGATACGTTGCACCAATATTGGCACCTAAACCAAAACCGTCGGCATCAACATCAAGTAGGTTCTTACGGTGAATTTCACCTTCACCGTAGATAACATCAATACCTGCGCCCAAGTTGATCTTTTCAGATAATTCATAAGCGACAGCAAAGCCAAAGTTGATGCTTGAGAGTGCCGTTTTTCCTCCAAACTCATCTGCTGAAAATGAGTCATCAAACTCAACATCAGTGCCGAAATTGGAATGCACGGTAGCACCCAAAGTGAACTTTGAGTCTTGAATTGGATGGACGTAATGGATGTTCGGCACTAACGTACCTGCGCTAAGTTCTTGGTCATCCAATGATGTGGTATCACCCATTAAAGGTGTGTAACTGACGTTCGATACATCAATTCCACTATCGATATAGACAGCACCTACCGACAACATAGGTTGCTCGATGTAGGCCATTGCGGCACTGTTCTTAGCTACAATCGCTGCGCTATCTGCAATGACAGCATCACCCGCAAACGCACGGCCTAAGCCGGTTGCTGATTGTGCGTTCAGTTGAAAACCAGCTGCGTTGGTTAGACAAGGGACAAGAGCAGCCGCAGTGCCCAATAAAAGTTTATTCTTCATCTTGAGGCACCTCTGTTTCGATGTGATCTTCGTTATTTATGACGACTACTGCACCGTCACTCATTACCATTGAAGCAACGGCGATTTGTTGAGTGTCCACAGCTTCAAGTACATCAGATATGTTCTCTCCCGGCATACCTGGTAGCCCGTCTTCATCAACAGGACCTTCATACGGGAACAAATACGTACCATGCCCACCCGTGGTGGTTCTAACAGCACCACGTTTTTCACTTATATTTTCTGATGTGCCTGTTATTGGATCTAACCCAAGTGCAGTAATAAGTGGCTCGGTACCAGTGCGTATGTTATCTGGTGCTGTGTTTGGAATTACGCTGTCTGGCACGTAATCAACTCCAACATCACAGGTTTCACCACAATCTCCGACGGCAGCTAACAAAAGAGTTGGTTGTTGTACTGCAACTTGACGAGAAATAAAGCTAGCAGGATCGGCACTATCAATCGTTGCTTGAACCCCTTGTTTAAGGTCAGTTACAACCAGATCAAAGATGTCATTCTCCAACTGACTCACAAGCAGCGCGTTATCTGTTGAAAGTGCACCAAACTCACGAAGCGCTTCAATACATTGCTGGTTTGTTGCCTCTGCGGTACAGATATCAGGAATGACAGTTTCAGCAATGCCACGCTGAACGTCTGGAGACTTCTTTACACCTTCAGACATCTCAGGGCCTAACGTCTGCGAAGACAAAACCAGATTGGTTAGCCCTTGTCCCGGTACAACAAAGTTCACCGTGTTAAATGCAAAGTCTGAGTTATCACCCAAATCACGAGTAGGTTGGCTGAATTCACTCACCATCACTGACATGATTCCCCCTAGTGATTGTCCGATTAAATGAATATCATCCTTTTTTACCCAAGATTCTTGGCTTAACGCGTAGCGAAGACCTAAAAAGTCGGAGACAGATTGTTGAAGGTTAGAACGAAGCGCTAAAGGAGAATCAATATTGATGAAGAACGCCTTGTTTGCTCGAGCACTGATTTCTACTCCTGTTTTTTCGCCATCGTTAGGGTCAGTATCAGTGTTGTCATAACGCATTCTTTCCCCATGATATGGCATATCAATCGCAACAACGGCATAACCTTTTTTTGTATATTCCGCAGCCATCAACGATGCTGTACCGCGCTCCGCAGTAACACCGTGGATGAATATCGCAGTCGGAAATCCGGTCGACGTTTCTATCGGCCTTGGAGTGTCTTCGTAATTTGGCAAATAAATATCAGCCGTGATATTGAGGAATTCAATTACTTTAGGGGATGACATCTCAGCAGTAGGGAAGCCACCATCAGCATTAGTAATCCATTCATAGAGTGGTGGGCAGTTTTCTTTCGGGTCAAACTCATCAATGGTGCATTCAGACTCTCGACCTTCAGTAAAAGGCAAGTAAGACGGTATTCTTAATTGCTTACTGTATTGATTGTAATCTCCATTAAATTCTCGAACTTTTTCATAACCGTCTAAAAACTTGGTATTAAACTTTACATGATTGTCTCTCATAGCATCCAGTGACGAATATGAACTCTGAGTTTTAAACTGCGCGGCATATACAGGAATACCCTTCTCGGGATAAAGCGAATAATATGAATCAATCGCATTCAATACCTGCTCCTGAAGGCTTATTTCCTTATCGCTTTCTAGCGGAACACCTGAATAAATCAATTCATCAAAGCTAGCGTCTGCTTTTAAAGGTTCGTCAAATTCAGTTTTTACTCCATCAGTCACAACGATCGAATAAGTCGTCCCTTCTTTTAACCCTGACTCGCACTGAATAATAATATTGGAGCCATCAGCTGATATTTGAGTGCCAACTTCCTCACCTGTTGACTCATTAATTAACACCACATTCCCCGATAAAGTTTCATTATTCAGTGGAAAACGCTTATCAGAATTAACACTTTGCAGAGGAATTAAAATAGGCTCTGCACAAAGTCCCCAGCCGTCTAAAGCGGCGTATGAGTTGTTGTAGTCCTGATAATAGGCATCATTGGTCGATGACATTGCGGCAGTGTGTTCACCGACTCCGGTAATGGTTCCGTCGTCGTCATACCCGTATCCATCATTCGGTTTTGGTAATTCATTAATGTTGTAAGGAACTAATACTGAAACGGCTTCTTGAGTCGAGTCTTCTGACTGACAGCCGAGTAAGGCAAGCGTGATTAGTCCACATAAATATGGCTTATTGAATTCTTTCAAAACAGCTCCTTCGTAGCTTTCGCATTTAACTGGTGTGGTCATGCGATTTATCGTTATTTGAGTTGCCGGTTGAGTCGGAGGTAAGTTCGACTTTTATTCGCAGAGAGCAAGGCAACACGAAGTTGGAATGACACGTTGATAGAACTACGTAAGAAATTTGAGCACTTAACCCACACCCACTAAATCAGCGTCACCAGTTAATGATCTAATAGCTACTAACACCAAGCACCTGAAACCACATTAAACAACCTCAAAAAGGTATATAAGGAAATCTAATTAGGTTAATAACTCAATTTAAATCATTAACTTAAACATCAAAGATAACGAAATCAGTAAGTTTATATTTGTAACGACATTTGTTATATTTAGGTTAGAACGCTTATTACAATGAGAACCCAGATGTCTGCTGAATTTATTATCAATGATGATATACAGGTCAATTTAGAAGAGAGTGAAATCCATCACTTTAAGACAGGCCGTACGTACCCAATAGGTTCTAACGAATCAGAGCTCCTTAAGTTTTTTATCTCTAGACCCAATGAGGTGATTACTCGCCAAGTTCTGATTGAGCAAGTATGGGTGTCGAAAGGTATCTATGTTGAAGATGGCAGCTTAATGCAAACCATCTCTATCTGCCGAAAAGCGCTTGAAGACAAGAGTGGAATGATCATTGTCACTGAACGCGGCAAAGGCTACCGATTTGCAGGGCAAGTAACACAAGATAAAGAACGCGCACTACGTAAAATTCAAGCCCAACCTACGCAACAAACTGAACAACCGACAGAGAGCTCTATAGAAGAAAGCGCGACAGCAGAAAAAGCAGTCCCAACGAAAAAGACAAATCATGTGTTAGCGCTAATTGCTTTATTTATAGTAACCGCGGGTTTGTCCCATTATTTGTTTGCTTATTTAGACAGAAATAGCTTAGGTGAAGATCTTACAGGGCAACATTTTATCTCTTGTACAATCGAAACCGACGAGTTCACCTTTAAAGAACTCTACAACGTCACTCTTTATGAATATAAGGGTCGAAAAATCATCATAGATAATTCAGGAAAATCTTTGAGCTTCCCTAGCGAATTTAAAGGAGTTACTTGTGAATAAAGAAAAGCAGATATTCGTTGTCGTGGCTCTATTGGGCATTTTGGTCGGCTGGTTAACAACCTTTATTCCGAAAGAGCACCTTAAAGGTCATTATCTAGCCAATACAGCATCGGTGGTCAATCCGCCTGAGAAAATAATTTATAATCAAGCTTCCGTGAATATTGAGTTTAAGAAGAATAATAGTTACGAGCTGTTATATGTTTCGACTAAAGAGGCTGGTTTCACATCGTCTGGAACTTACGTTGTCACTCAACACGATATTTCGTTAGACGAAACTCAACACGAACAGATCATTCCAGATAGAGATCTCTCGTTTTATGAGAAAGTCATGATCAGTGAAGGTGCGGTGCTTTCTTCCGATGCGATGACCTACATTCCACTGAACGACAAAGAACTGTTGTTGGTGACTCAACGCGGGATGATTCATTTCTGTAAGAAAGTCGCTTGTGCTGACTTGCCCGCTTATTCCATTTCGGATCCGGACGTAAATATCAACTAACCCTTCCTTACCAACAGGTCGAACTCTGTAACTTTTATGTGACTTAACTCTGGCGTCTGCTAATTCCCAATTATGTAGGCGTCAGATTTTAATCTTCTGATTCTCTAGTCCTTTGAATCAAAAAATACCTTCCTAAATGTAAGAAATAACCCTTTCCTTTTGATTTCTACCACTAAGCTAGAAAAGCCATAATTTTATAAATCAAAACCTTTATATGCAACCTCACACAACAAAAGTGATCCAAGCTATATTCTAACGAACGATATAATTTGTTTATTAACATCTAAACAACAGTAGTTATGCATGATTTACAACCACAATTAACATCGCAAAAAATGTTTGTCTTAGATCATATCAACCTCAACTATGCCTCGTGCCACAGTGTAGTTTTCTGTACATTCATTGTCATATTCTGAAACACTTTCTTATATTTTTTAAACTTTGTGGAGATTTCTATGTTAGAGCTCTTGATCGGATTAGTGATTACCATCGCTGTTGGTTACTTTATTGTAAAAGGCTATAAAGCAGCGGGTGTATTATTAACTGCTGGCCTTGCCCTACTTCTTATTACTGGCCTTATTGGTCACACAGTTTTACCAGCTAAGGTAGCTTCAACTGGTAACATGGTTACCGACTCACTAGAATTCGTTAAGTACATGCTTCAGTACCGTGGCGGCGGCCTAGGCATGCAAATCATGCTTCTTTGTGGTTTCGCTTCTTACATGACTCACATCGGCGCAAACAACGTGGTAGTGAAACAGTTTTCTAAACCACTGTCTGTTATCAAATCTCCATACGCACTACTTGTTGCTGCATACATCGTAGCGTGTCTAATGTCTCTTGCAGTAAGTTCTGCAACCGGCCTTGGCGTACTATTGATGGCAACGCTATTCCCAATGATGACGGCAATGGGTATCTCTCGCCCTGCTGCGGTAGCGGTATGTGCTTCACCAGCTGCAATCATTCTTTCTCCTACATCAGGTGATGTTGTTATTGCTGCAGAAAAGTCAGGCTTAGACCTAGATGTGTTTGCGGTTCAAACGGTACTGCCAGTGTCTATCTGTGCAATCATCGTAATGGCTGCAGCTGCTTTCTTCTGGAACAAGTATCTAGATAAGAAAGAAAACACACCAATGGAAAAAGTAGACGTTTCTGAAATTGAAACAACGGCGCCAGCTTTCTACGCTGCCCTACCATTCCTGCCAATCATCGGTGTTTTCCTATTCAACGGTCGTACGATCCCAGGCCTTAAGCTTGATATCTACACTATCGTTGTTGGTTCTATCTTCGTTGGCGCAATCATCGATTACGTTGTGAAGAAGTTCGACGGTGAGAAAACGCTAGAAGACCTAGATTCTTGTTACCAAGGCATGGCAGAAGCATTCAAAGGCGTGGTAATGCTGTTGGTTGCGGCGGGTGTATTTGCTCAAGGCCTAATGTCTATCGGCGCGATTGATAACCTAATCGGCCTTGCTGAAGCAGCAGGTGCTGGCGGTATCGCACTGATGCTTATCCTGACAGGTCTTACGGTTGCTGCCGCTATCGCGACAGGTTCTGGTAACGCACCTTTCTACGCTTTCGTAGAGCTTGCGCCATCATTAGCAGCGAAAATGGGACTAAACCCTGCGTTCCTAATCATTCCAATGCTTCAAGCATCAAACCTAGGTCGTACTATCTCTCCAGTATCTGGCGTAGTAGTAGCAACATCAGGTATGGGTAAAATCAGTCCATTCGAAGTTGTTAAACGTACATCAGTACCAGTAATCTGTGGTCTTATCACGGTTATCTTCGGCACACTAGTATTGGTTCCAATGACGGCTTAAGCCTCAAGTTCCTGTGTTCCATTAACCAAAAGCAGAGCAAAAAGAACACCAATTCAGATATAAAATGCTTAAACAGAAAAGGCGCTAAACTTAATAAGTTCAGCGCCTTTTTAATATCACTTTCTCAACATCGTTAAAGCTGAAGAGATATGAGTAAACAGCACGGCTTGAAATAGTTTAATTTCAAAGGAACAAGCCCTACTTCATTTCTCCATAACGCTCTAGGTAAAGAACGGTTGCTGCGGTACGTGAAGGCACTTGTAGCTTTTTCAAAAGGCTTTTCATATGTACCTTAACTGTCGATTCAGAAATGAACAGGTGGTCAGCGATCTGCTTGTTACGGTAACCTTTCGCGACTTCTTGAAGGATCTGCATTTCACGTTCAGTCAGTTGGTCGAAGATGTCATTGCGGCTACCAGCATCGTTTAGGTAACGAGCAACCACACTGCTATAAGCTTTGTCGCCACTGTGTGCTTGCTTAAGCAGTTCGATCAGTTCATCCGGCTCAGTGTCTTTCAACAGGTAACCATCAGCGCCCGCTTTTACAATCGCTTCAATGTCTGCAGGGCTATCAGAGACAGTCAGGATTACAATGTTTGCGCTTGAACCGTCAGTACGAAGTGCTTTCAAGGTATCTAAACCAGACATGCCCTTCATATTGAGATCCAAAAGGATCAAATCAGGTTCTTCTTCATGAGCGAGAGCAACCGCTTCAGTGCCGTTACTTGCTTCTGCAATCACTTCGAATTCGTCTTCAAAGCTCAGTAATTGGCTTATACCTCTGCGCATCAATGGATGATCATCAACCAGCATTACTTTACAAATCGTCAACTTTAACTTCCTTCAAACTTTTATATTTCAATATGACTGTACAGCCTTCACCTTGAGCTGCTTCAATCGTTAAGTCGCCATTCAGTCTTGCCGCACGCTCCTGCATAATGCTCATCCCATAGTGGTTCGTTTTAGAACTACTTGAGTCAAAGCCGTCTCCATTATCTTTAATCACGACTAACACTTCACCGTCCTCATCGATACAGCATACATCTATCAAGTCGGCATTGGCGTGTTTTATTGCGTTTATTGTTGCTTCACGAATCAATTGAAGCAAGTGAACCTGACTGTGTGCATCAAGTTCAATCGATGAAAGATTATTGGTGAGGTTAATCTTCGCATCAGTTCTTTCACTGAGTTCCTCAAGCATGGTGCTCAAGGCATCTCCAAAGTTGCCCTCTTTAATGGTCAACCTGAATGTGGTGAGTAGCTCTCTTAATTGAGTATAGGCGTCAGCCAAACCATTACCGATTTCCGACGCTATTTGCTCTGACTGCTCTCTGTGTTGCTGCTCTGGCAGTTTACCAATTACACGCTTTAATAATGTAACTTGGATTTTTAAATACGACAGTGATTGAGCCAGTGAATCGTGCAACTCACGTGCGATCGTCGCTCGTTCTTCCATAATAATAAGCTGTTCGGCTTTCTTTTGGGCGCGATTATAATAAATAGCTCGAGATAACAGTTGAATAAAGCTCTCGATTAGCGCCTTGGTAGAATGCCCGTGATGATAAGAACAGTACAAGTAGCCAAGAATAAGTTCGTTATCATCCAACTTCATCTCGAACTTTTCGTAATCTAAATTCGAATCGTAACCTTCATCCATAATCAATGAACGGCCTGAGTTATCTACAATTTCGAGCCTCAGTGATTCAATCCCTTCCAAGCTTACGAGGTGCTGCAAGATAGCTCGAAAATTTTCAGGCGCGATACGCGTCACCGTGAGCTCTTGTGACGAGTTATAAAGTGCTTGCAGTGACTGGTTGGCATTTTGTAGTTCTACCGTCTTGGCATCTACTACATCTTCAAGATTGCGATAAAGTACGCCGAGATCTTTCGCCATCGAGTTGAAGGTTTTCGTCAAAATACCCATTTCATTGCTACTGGTCACTTTGAGTTCTACCTCAAAATCACTGTTCTTGATTCGCTGGCTGGCTCCAACCAGGGCATGCAGTGGTTTAACAACCTGTTTACGTACAAAGTGAACAACAAAAAGAGATATGACGAGAATTCCGCCTAAACCAATACCACCAGCCCACGCCAGTTTAATCAGCTTATCTTCAGAGAATTCTTGCAGCTTAAAAACGAAGCCATCGATTTCAGTCACGAAGTTTTCAACCAACACGAGATAGTGTTTGCGATCTTCACTGTTCAATACGCGTTTCAGCTCATGCCAACGGCCAATGATTAGATAGTAGTCTTCTGTGATGTCTGTCGGAACTTCCCAACTTACCAAATTGGTCATCGAAGGTGAGTAAAGAGAGCTTTCGAATTCACGGATATGAGAATCATAATCAACTGATTCTATTTGAATATCATGGGCTAGACGGTAGCTCTGCATACGCATTGAACCTGCGACGTTCACCGCTTCTGCATCATTCAAGCTTGAAGCCAATGTAAAGATAGCAAAGCCAGTCGTAGCAACCGACAACAGCAGTATAGATAGCAGTGACTTAGCTATCGTACTCGTTACAGATGAAACCGGTTTTATAAGCAAAAGAGCCTTCCTATTGATAAATGACTTGCCAGCAAGATCGTATTGTCACACATCAAAAATCATAGCTCCATTCAATATGTGATCACTCGCTTCGTAATTTATTGATCTGAGACAATATATGCCCCCAATTAGCCCTAAGGGGGTATTTATACAATTGTTTCTAAAACTACACTACTTGTGAGGACAAATTACAAGATATTAATGGAATAATGACCTACAATTACAACATCTTAGCAACATCTATGGGTATCTAGTGGTAGATCTATCAAAACGCCGTCTATTTTCTAGACGAAAAGTTGATTCAAGCCAGATTCGTTTGCCTTGGATTAAAAACCTAGAAAGCTTTGCAGATGACTGCACTCGCTGCGGTAAATGCATCGAGAGTTGTGAGACTGAGATAATCATTGTAGGCGATGGTGGGTTTCCTACTGTCGATTTCTCAATTGATGAATGTACGTTCTGCTATCAATGTGCAGACGTTTGTCCTGAACCCATTTTTACGCCAAAGCAAGGAGAGCCTTGGCAAGCAAAAGCACGTATTTCTGATAAGTGTTTAGCGCAACAAAACGTTGAATGCCGAAGCTGTGGTGACATGTGTGAACCTATGGCCATTCAATTTCAACTTAGAGCAGGCAGTGTTGCTCTACCAAAAATCGAGTTAAATGAGTGTAACGGTTGTGGAGCCTGCGTAGCAGTTTGCCCTACTTCAGCTATTCTTGTGAGTAATGCATAAATAAAAACAACGAGAGCAATTTATGGCACTAAATGAAGTGCATATATCAAGTTTAGTCGTGCATGTGAGCCCTGAGCATCTCAATGAGATCAAAGCAGAGATCGAGCAATTCGATAACGCTGAGATCTACGGAGATAGCCCTGAAGGCAAAATCATCGTGGTCCTAGAAACCGAAAACCAAGGTTTTGTAACGGACACCATCGAAGCAATAAACAACATTAAGAACGTTTTAGGGACAGCTTTGGTTTATCACCAAATCGAAACTGGACTAGAAGAAACGGATTTAGAAACTGGAAGCAACAATTCTCAACTTGAGGGTGAAGTATGAAAATGACAAGACGTGCGTTTGTGAAAGCAAACGCAGCTGCATCAGCGGCAGCCGTTGCAGGTGTAACACTACCGGCAACAGCAACCAACCTGATTGCTAGCTCTGATCAAACAAAAATCACGTGGGATAAAGCGCCTTGTCGTTTTTGTGGTACGGGCTGTTCGGTACTAGTAGGTACTCAAAACGGCAAAGTGGTTGCGACTCAAGGCGACCCAGAAGCACCGGTAAACAAAGGCCTTAACTGTATCAAAGGCTACTTCCTTTCAAAAATCATGTACGGCAAAGACCGTCTAGAACAGCCTCTTCTTCGTATGAAAGATGGCGAGTTCCACAAAGATGGTGATTTCGCACCAGTATCTTGGGACAAAGCGTTCGACGTGATGGCTGAGAAATGGAAAGCATCTCTTAAGAAGAACGGTCCAACAGGTGTTGGTATGTTCGGTTCTGGTCAGTGGACAGTAATGGAAGGCTACGCAGCCGTTAAGATGATGAAAGCGGGTTTCCGTTCAAACAACATCGATCCAAACGCTCGTCACTGTATGGCTTCTGCGGTAGGTGCATTCATGCGTACCTTCGGTATCGATGAGCCAATGGGTTGTTACGATGACTTTGAACACGCAGACGCATTTGTATTGTGGGGTTCAAACATGGCAGAAATGCACCCAGTACTATGGACTCGTATTACAGACCGTCGTCTAAGCCACCCACACGTTCAAGTAAACGTACTGTCTACTTACTACCACCGTTCTTTTGAGCTTGCAGACACTGGTTACATCTTCAACCCTCAGTCTGACCTTGCGATTGCAAACTTCATCGCAAACTACATCATCCAAAACGATGCAGTTAACTGGGACTTCGTGAACAAGCACACGAACTTCAAGCAAGCAACGACAGACATCGGTTACGGTCTTCGTGACGATGATCCTCTACAGAAAGCAGCAGCAAACCCTAACTCAGGCGCAATGACTGCTATCTCTTTCGAAGATTACAAAGCATCTGTTGCTGAGTACACAGTAGAAAAAGCATCTGAAATGTCAGGCGTATCTGAAGAGAACCTGATCAAGCTTGCTAAGCAATACGCGGATCCAAACATCAAAGTAATGTCTCTATGGACAATGGGTATGAACCAACATACTCGTGGTGTGTGGATGAACAGCCTTGTGTACAACATCCACCTTCTAACAGGTAAGATTTCTACTCCAGGTAACAGCCCATTCTCACTAACTGGCCAACCATCTGCGTGTGGTACAGCTCGTGAAGTAGGTACGTTCTCTCACCGTCTACCTGCAGATATGGTAGTTGCGAACCCTAAACACCGTAAGATTGCAGAAGACATCTGGAAACTTCCAGAAGGCACTATCCCAGCAAAACCTGGTAAACACGCCGTTGCTCAAGACCGTGCATTAAAAGACGGTACGATCAACGCTTACTGGGTAATGTGTAATAACAACATGCAAGCTGGTCCAAACATCAACACTGAGCGTCTGCCTGGTTACCGTAACCCAGATAACTTCATTGTTTGTTCAGACCCGTACCCAACAGCAACAGCTCAAGCGGCTGACCTTATCCTTCCTACAGCAATGTGGATTGAGAAAGAAGGTGCTTACGGTAACGCTGAGCGTCGTACACAAGCATGGTACCAACAAGTGAAAACGGTAGGTGAAGCTAAGTCTGACCTATGGCAAATCATGGAATTCTCTAAGCGCTTCACTATTGAAGAAGTTTGGGGTGAAGAACTGGTTGCGAAAATGCCTGAGTACCGTGGCAAAACCATGTACGACGTGCTTTACAAAAACGGCAATGTTGATGCTTTCCCTCTGTCTGAAGCTCAAGAGCTTAACGACGATGCACAAGCACAAGGTTTCTACGTTCAAAAAGGTCTATTCGAAGAATACGCAGCCTTTGGTCGCGGCCACGGTCACGATTTAGCACCATACGATCGCTACCACAAAGTTCGTGGTCTACGTTGGCCTGTTGTTGACGGTAAAGAGACACTATGGCGCTTTAAAGAAGGTTCAGATCCATACGCTAAGAAAGGTTCTGATTGGGACTTCTACGGCAAGCCAGATGGTAAAGCACTGATCATCAATGCTCCATACGAAGCGCCACCTGAAGTACCAAACGATGAATACGATATGTGGCTATGTACAGGTCGTGTTCTTGAGCACTGGCACACAGGTACTATGACTCGTCGTGTACCAGAACTTTACAAAGCAGTACCGGATGCACTTTGCTACATCCACCCTGCTGACGCTAAAGCTCGTGGTCTTCGCCGTGGTGATGAAGTTCTTATCGAAAATAAACGTGGTGAAGTTCGTGTGCGTGTTGAAACTCGCGGCCGTAACCGTCCACCACAAGGCTTGGTATTCGTACCATTCTTTGATGCAAGAATTCTGATCAACAAGTTGATCTTGGATGCAACAGATCCTCTGTCTAAACAGACGGACTACAAGAAGTGTCCAGTTAAGATCACTAAAGTCGCTTAAGCCTAGGCTTAGAGAGACGATCTTAAGTATCTAATATTGCGGCTACTTTTTTCACTGTTTTGAAAAAAGTAGTCCTCTCAAAGAATTAGCCTTTAGGCGGAGAAATTAACATGAAAAAACTGATTACTGCCCTACTATCAGCTGGTCTTTTACTAGCTGGTGCAGTTCAAGCTGAAGCTGAGCTGGATAACCCAGGCGGCATTGGTGGCGTAGAATCTCTACGTGGTGCAAGTGAACTAGAAGCAACTCGCGCAGCGGACGACTTTAAAAAGTTCCCACGCGACCAAGTACTAGAGAGCGATTACGTATACCAACCACCATTGGTACCTCACACAATTCGTAGCTACGAAGTTTCTTTAAACGCAAACAAATGTCTGTCTTGCCACAGCTGGAAAAATGCGAAAGAAATGGGTGCAACTAAGGTGAGTGTAACTCACTACATGAACCGTGAAGACGCCGTTCTTGCTGATGTGTCACCTCGTCGTTACTTCTGTCTGCAGTGTCACGTTCCTCAAGCTAATGCAAAACCACTAGTTGAGAATGAGTTCAAACCTGTAGATTCACTGCGTTAATCGTAGCCGGACTGTAAGAGAGGCTATACATGATAAAATTACTTAAAGCGTTTTGGAAAAGACTCGCGACACCAAGTAAAGCAGCGGTAGGCGTTGTTTTATTCTTGGGTTTCTCGGGCGGTCTTTTGTTCTGGGGTGCATTTAACACGGGTATGGAAGCAACCAACACAGAAGAATTCTGTTCTGGCTGTCACGCACCTATTGTTGAAGAGATCCAAGAGACGATTCACTACTCTAACCGTTCAGGCGTTCGTGCAATCTGTTCAGACTGTCACGTACCGCATGAGTGGACTGATAAAATCGTTCGTAAAGTTCAAGCATCAAAAGAGCTATATGCGCACTTTATTTCTAAGACGATTGATACGCCTGAGAAATTCAAAGAGCGTCGTCACCACTTAGCAGAGCGTGAATGGGCTCGATTGAAAAAGAACGATTCACTTGAGTGTCGTAACTGTCACCAATTCGATTACATGGACTTCTCAGAGCAGAGCCCTCGTAGTGCGAAACAACACTCGACAGCGCTAGCTTCTGGTGAGAAAACGTGTGTAGACTGTCACAAAGGTATTGCACACAAACTACCAGACATGCACGGCGTTGAAGGCTGGCAATAAGGAGCGATTGAATGAGTACTTTAGAAAGCGTAATTTGGCACATCCTAGGTTACAGCGCTATGCCAGTTATCATTCTGGGCGGCTTCGCAGGTGTTGCAGCCGTATCTCTTTGGATTTTATCTATGGGTAAAGACAAAGAAATCGATTAAGAATCGAGATTGCGTTAACTTTTTCCAGTTATGCTTGAGATAAGTTGACACTAAAAAGCCACTGAATTCAGTGGCTTTTTTATTATCTGGCGTTTCTGTTTATTGCTCGGGGGATGATGAAACCTTAGTAAAGCGACATCGCAGCTAATATAAAGAAAGCCTTATATAACAAAACCTAGGCTTCGTTTTTCGGAGCTTCTGTGTCAGCAGGCTCTTTATCGACCGTTTCTTGATCAACAATCGGCAGCACCTGTTTTACATAGTTACCCGGTGCCTTGCCAATCACAGGGTTAAGCTCAGAACCTTGATTGAAAGGTTCGATTTTCTCGTCAGTCTCAAAGCCCTGTAACCACTGATCCCAGTGTGTCCACCATGAACCTTCGTTATGGCTCGCATTTGATAGCCACTCATCAGCAGAATCATCAAGATTGTCATTCAACCAGAACCCATATTTCTTCTTGTCTGGATGATTAACAATACCTGCAATATGACCTGATTCACCCAACACAAAAGTTTTGTTGCCACCTGTGTTCAATGCACCACGGTAAGTCCCCTGCCATAAGGCAATATGGTCTTCTTTGGCTGAGATGAAGTAGCTCGGTATTTTGATCTTATTCAAATCAATCCAAACACCACCTACTTTCACGCCTTTGTCTTGTACGAGTTTGTTCTCAAGGTAGAGCTCACGCAGCAAGAAGTTATGGCATTTCGCAGCCACGTTGGTGCTGTCACTATTCCAGTACAACAAGTCAAACTCCATTGGGCTGCTGCCTTTTAGGTAGTTATCAATGTAGTAGTTCCAGTACAAACTGTTTTCACGAAGCAAACTGAACGTCACGCTCAACGAGCGACCGTCCATATAACCTTTGGCGTCGTTCTGTTTCTCAATCGCGTTAATGATCGTTTCGTTGATATACGCACCAACCTCACCCGGCTGCGAGAAATCTAACAAAGTGGTAAAGAAAGTCGCGGTTTTGATGCGCTTCTTCATGCGTTTCGCCGCATAGTAAGCAACCGTAGACGCCAATACCGTGCCGCCGATACAGTAACCCGCCGCATTGATCTGCTCTTTACCTGTAATGTCTTCAATCGCCGCGACCGCTTTCACTACACCTTCCGTGACATAGTCACCGAATTCTTGGTCTTTCTGTGCTTCGCCCGGATTACGCCAAGACATCATGAACACGCTGTGTCCTTGCTCAAGCAACCAGCGCACCATCGAGTTCTTCTCACGAAGGTCAAGAATGTAGTACTTATTGATGAACGGCGGAACGATCAACAAAGGCGTCGCATTCACCTGAGGTGTCTTTGGATAGTATTGAATAAGCTCGAACAGGTCGTTTTGGAAAACAACATCACCTTCAGTATTTGCAACATCAACACCTAAACGGAAGGCATTATTGTTGGTCATACGGATCTTGAGGATATCAGCACTCGCTTCAACGTCTGCTTGTAGTTGCTCTAACCCATCAAGCAGGTTTTCACCATTTCGCTCAAGCGTCAGTTTCATCAGCTCTGGGTTAGTCGCAATGAAGTTGCTTGGAGAGAGAGCATTGATGGCCTGACGAGAAAAGAACGCTACTCGCTCTTTGGTTTTCTCGTCGATGCCTTCGATAGAGTTGATGGTATCGATGTAGCTTTTGCTAAATAACAAATAGGATTGCTTGATAAAGCTGTAAAACGGGTCGTTTTTCCACGCCTCGTCAATAAAGCGCTTGTCGCTACGATCTTCGGCTATCACACTCTCGGTGTTGCCCATCAACGCGGCATTTTGCCAGATCTTGAGTTGCTGTTCCCACCACTGGGATTGTAGCTGAAGAAGAACAGCGGGTTGGTTAGCGGCTTGCTCGAAGATTTTTGATGCGTCATCAAAATTCAGTTCTTGCATCGCTTGATTGAGGGGAGATTGCGCGGCTTCCTTGTTTTGTTCAAAGTTATCCCACCATTGCTGGTTTGTTTGTTGAAGTTTAACAAGGTAGTCCGAAAAGAAGTGTTGAAACATAACATGACTCCAATAATCGGAAAATCGCCACCGAGCCTCACAGTAAACACTGCGCTAACTCGATGGCGATTAAATTTATGCAGGTGTAACTGTTTTCAAGTTTTCAGTTGTTAATGTTTCAACATCTTCTTTGAATTCTTTAGCCACTGCTTGAAGCTTAGAGCTATCACTCATCATTTGTTGAGACAGTTGAGTTAGCGCTGCTAGCTGTTGGCTGTTGAATGCAGTTAAGCTGTTTACATCTTTGATTTCGCTTACTGCTTTCATTTGTGCAAGACCCATGTCCGTGTAAGTCTGCATCGCATTCATTTGCAGTTCCGTCATTGTTTGGACGTTCTTTGCAACCAACTTGTTGAACTTGAAGTACGGTTCAAATTGCTTTTCAGTTTGGTCAGTAATTGTTTTGAAAATATCCGTGTACATAAGTAACTCCTGATGAATACATAGTTTAGTAATACAAGTTTAGGTAATGTCTTTCTACGAAGGCTCACCAGTGAGATAAGCGACTTCGATAAATTGTTAAGCTGCCACAGGCAAGTCGGGTTTAGCCTTCAATACCTTTAAGCAAAACAGCGGTTCCCATTCCTCCACCCACACAGAGTGAAGCAACACCATAAGTTGTCTTTTGTTCGAGCATCTCATGGATAAGTGAAACAATGATTCGATTGCCTGAAGCTCCCAGAGGATGGCCTAGCGCGATCGCTCCACCATTCACATTGACCTTAGGTTTGAACGCCTCTAGAGGCAGGTCGTGTTGCTCAGAAAGCTGATACATCACACCAAGCGCTTGTGCTGCAAAGGCTTCATTCAGTTCAAACAAATCGATCTCTTCAAGCGTAAGCTCAGCTTTGTCGAGCGCTTTTGATACCGCTTCCACAGGACCTAAGCCCATGATTTTTGGGTCTAAGCCGGATTGTGCATAGCTGCTTAGTTCAACCAGTGGTGTTAGCCCGTATTTCGAGACTGCACTCTCTGATGCCAAGATAATTGCGCTCGCGCCGTCATTGATACCTGAAGCGTTGCCCGCCGTTACGGTTCCTTCACGGTCGAATGCCGGACGAAGCTTTTGTAGGCCTTCGAATGTTGCGTCAGACTTCGGATACTCATCGGTATCAAAAGTCACTGTTTGTCTGCGCTGCTTCACTTCAACTGGCACGATTTGCTCGGTGAATTTGCCTGCCTCGATTGCCGCGACCGCTTTCTGTTGACTCTCTAGCGCATAGTTATCTTGAGCAAGGCGTGAAATGTTCAACGCGTTCGCGATGTTTTCAGCCGTCATGCCCATGTGGTAGTTGTTAAACGCATCCGTTAAACCATCACCTACCAACAGATCTTTCATCGAAATGTCGCCCATCTTGTGTCCGTTACGAATACTTGGCGGAACCACAAAAGGGATTTGAGACATCACTTCGACACCGGCAGCAACCACCACTTCAGCGTCTTGCGCCTTAATGTGCGCCGCCGCATCCATGACTGACTTCATGCCACTGCCACAAATCATGTTGACGCCGTACGCTGGTGTTTCTTCTGCAAGCCCTGCGTAGATTGAAGCTTGACGCGCAACACCCATGCCTTGCCCAGCAGAAATCACGTTACCGACGATCACTTCATCAACCGCATCTAGCGGAAGGTCTGCAGTCTCTAGTGCACCTTTAATCGCGACCCCAGCTAATTCGCCTGCTGACACGTTCTTTAGCGAACCTGTAAACGCGCCAATCGGTGTACGCTTTGCTGCAACAATAAATACTTTTTCCATCATTCCATTCCCTTGAAGTTCACCGATTAGTGCATGTACAAGCCGCCGTTCACAGACAGAGTCTCGCCTGTAATATACGCACCGGAATCACTCGCTAAAAAGCCCACGG
This sequence comes from Vibrio sp. Scap24, assembly GCF_013394185.1. NCBI lineage: Bacteria > Pseudomonadati > Pseudomonadota > Gammaproteobacteria > Vibrionales > Vibrionaceae > Vibrio > Vibrio sp. Scap24. The sequence goes on from NZ_CP041333.1 coordinate 1,206,240, forward strand.
CATCTGCAATCTCAACAGGTGTAGCCAAGCGTTTCATTGGGATTTGGTTCTTGATTGAATCAAGGACTTCAGGCTTCATTTGCTCAACCATAGGTGTTGCCGTGTAGCCAGGCGCAATCACGTTCACTGTTACGCCGCTACGAGCGCCTTCTGCTGCCAAGGCTTTAGAGAAACCAATCATTCCCGCTTTAGCCGCCGAGTAATTAGTTTGCCCGAATTGACCTTTAAGACCGTTCACTGAAGAAATGTTGATGACTCGGCAGTTGCCCTTTTCGCACATAGGCGCAAACAAAGGCTGTGTTACATTGAAAAGACTGTTGAGGTTAGTCTCAATCACTTCTTTCCATGCTTCCGCATCCATCTTTTTAAAGACGCTGTCACGCGTAATACCTGCATTGTTTACCAACACATCAACCGTGCCTTCTTCTTCCAACAACTTGCTTAAGCTCAGTGCACATTCAGCGGTGTTAGTGACATCTAATTCAAACAGTCTCACTTGATCTTCAGTGAATTGTTTTTCATTAAACCAATCTAATGCACATTGATAATTCCCAGTAAAATAGGTCGCGATCACACGATATCCATCCGCGACTAATTTCGAAGATATTGCTGATCCGATACCGCCTTTTGACCCTGTAATTAAAGCAAGCTTTTTCATTAATGGTTCCATCCCTTACAAGCAATTAAATAACAATGGTGTTAATAAGATAATGTCTTATTTGATAATTAAACTTTACATTTTGCTTTAATTAAACCCTACATCTCAAAATCAAAAAGTATTATTACAAATACAAAATATTTTGATGTTATGACTCAAAACTTGACTTGCATCTCAAAACCCATGAAATGTTATGAGCATGTAAACGGCGATAAATTACTGATATTACGTGACTTTATTTAATTTCAATTATATCATCAAGCCGATAAACCATTGTTTATCATAAATAAAATGATGTTCCCTAACTTATTTCAAGAATAATGCAACATTGAAAAATTAAACAATTGACGGTGCAAATAATAATCAGACCATTATTTCTTATTAATAAATCTATCGAAGCTAACCTATATCGAGTTCAATATAATTTAATGCCTAAATTCATAGTAACTAACTGTTTGATTAGGTGATAAAAACATATGAGCAATAAAAAAGCCCACTCTCACAGAGAGTAGGCTTTCGGTCTAAATCAATAAATAGAAAGGTCAATCGCTATTAATACCTGTCTCTTATACACATCTGACGCTGCCGACGATCTTACGCGTGTAGATCTTTCGGTCTAAATCAATAAATAGAAAGGTCAATCGCTATTAATACATCTAATATTGATAACGGAGTGGATCTTACTTAGTAAATATTTCATTTGTATTTACATCTAAATAAATTTTATTTTCAAGAGATAAGCCACCGCAATAGATAAAATAGACATCTCGGTCACTGTATTTCACCGATTTCACCCAACCGCCTAATTCTTCGAAATCACTTGGCGCACATTCGCCTTCAGAGATCAGCTTCGCGACCGTATTACGAAACTTCTCTTGATGGATCTTAAGGTCGTCGGATTTAACCAAGTAAGAATCCAATATCTCTTTGTTTTCTTTCTCAGAAATAATCACTTCATCGTTAGATAAGCCAGACATTGAAACCCATTCAGCAGTCTGTGGTCCCCCTTCTTTTAAGACGATGTAATCTGAGATACGAGCCCAATCACCCTGCTTCTCTAATATTTCGACTTTTTCGCCTTTGTAGAGGTAATCGGTTATCAAGCCATCAACTTCAGGCTGTTCTACCACTTCTAGCTTTCTATCCTGAACGTAAAACTCTGTCTGTTCTGGCTCAGGTTTAAGTTCCATGATCGGTTCTAAGTCTGCGTCAGACTGTGGAGCTACTTCTGTAACGGGCTCTTCAATTTTTTCTGGTGGTGTTGGGTCTTCTTTCATAACGAAGAAGTAATACGCAGCTCCTCCTCCGCCCAGTACTAACAACACAAGTAAAGCGATCAGCGCTTTTTTCATCAAATCCACCAGCTCTTCCGTTTTAGGTATGGTTCAAGTGTACATCAACTCATGCTGTCACTCATCTATACTCTCTAATGAGAACAAGGTAAATAGAGGAAAGTCATGCGTTTTTGGGTAAAGGTTATAATTGTGAGTGTACCTTTAAGTGCTAATCTCGCGTTCGCAAGCCATTGTGATCGTGAAAACTGGCAAATACTGTTGGATCGCCAATTGGCATTTGAAGGGCGTTACAATCAATACACCAAAGAATTTAACCAAGTTCTCTCCACCTATGATTCCCAGACCCTACTCTCTAAACACTTCACCGAAACACAGATCATTGAGCTTTGGGCAAAGTACGAAGAAAGGTTTAATGTGCAGCTCAAAAGCCACATGAATACCGCTTATGATGTGTCTGAAGTTTTACTCAAGCAGGCATACGTTGTATCTACAGAACTTGAAGGGGCTCAGTCGCTTACTCGTTCATGGCAGGCTGTCGCTAAGCATTGCACAAAAGCCAAGCTTCCGAGCCAATCAGAAAGCGCACAGGTGCATGTGGCAAGCTCACAATCACTTTCTAAAGATCTCCATACACTCAGCGAAAAATTCCGCCAGCTGTCATCAAAGTATCGTCAAGAGGCCACTATGATAGATGAAGCACGCCACTCAAAGTCGTCGCAAAATGATGTGCCAAACTAAAATCCAAACCCTACTTTCACTGCTTTGCGACTGGATTTATTGTGATAACGAACTAGCGTTCTAACCAAAACACTCCCCTAAATCGTTAATCAAAGCTTTATCAATAAGTTGTGAAACTAATGTGCTAACTATCAACAATAAAGTTCAATTTCCAATCAATGCAAGCGAGTATGTGAGATATTCATCACAAAATAGATTTACAAACGCCAGAAAATTGTTATCATGAATCTTCATATAACTTAATAACAAGAAACATTTTGGCTAGGTAATATGCAAAAAACTATGGCTTTCAACTGCTTGAGTAACACGGAATGGACTGCAGAGATAAGAGGTAAACTTTTATCTGTAGCTAAACACATGGAAGAGTTCGGTTCAGTAAGTGAGCTAGAGCTATGTAAGATATTTGGAGAAACAATTTGGAATGATGGTGTGGATTACCATTCACATGCTTTTTCATTCAGAATTAATGCACAAACTGGGGATTGTTCAATCTCTCACTTTAAGTATCACTAAGTTTTGCACCTATCATATACGGAGTACCTTTCACGAGGTGCTCCGTTTTTTATTGCCGTGAGTTTGTCATTTTGTGGAAGATCTTTGGTCAGCTTAGTATTCTTATCCAAAGATCAAACCATTTCGTTTTCAGCTCACTCTACTCGATAACACTCATCCTTTCCTTCTACCTAATCGGTATAAACAGGAAGCGGCGCATTACCTTTCACTTGTCTTATCGCGAGATGAGTATGAATGTCTTTAACGTTAGAGAGACGTTGAAGCTTTCTGGTAAACGCTTCATAAGCCATCAGATTCGGGCTAACCACTTCTAGTAGATAATCATAAGCACCAGACACAACATGGCAGCTGATCACCTCCTCCATCTCGACAATCGCACTTTCGAACTTATCGATCGACACTTCTTGGTGGTTGTTTAAGCTCACCTCAACAAACACACTCATCGCCACACCCACCTTCTCTCGAGATAAGCTCACGCGGTAACCGTCGATAATGCCTTTTTCTTCCAGCCTTTTGATACGTCTAGCACAAGGTGACGGGGATAAGCCGACTTCATCAGCTAACTCTGCCGTGGTCAATCTACCGTCCTTTTGCAGCAACTCGAGAAGATGCCTATCAATTCTGTCCATAGCGAAAGCCATTCATTAGTTAAATTCGTTGATAATTGAAAGAATGTTAGCAGAAATCATCAATGATTGGTCAAGTTAGAACGAAACTTGCCAACTTGAGGCATGAGCTCTCCTTCATAATGAGTCATCATTCACTTTCATTGTTTATTATGAATCTTGGCTATCTTTCAATTACCGTCACTCTGCTCATCTGGGCGAGCTTTTTCCTTTCTCTTAAAGGCGGCGCGAATTCAGCTTTAACGCCTGCAGACATCGCACTCACACGCTTCCTTATTCCCGCCTTGGTATTATTACCTTTAGTGTGGAAAGCGCGTAGTGCCATTACAGCAGTGCCTAACCGTTACTTAGCAGGTATGTTCGTCGGTAGTGGCCTGCCTTATCTACTGGTTGCAGGTACAGCCATGCAGTTTGTTCCAGTTTCCCACGGCAGTGCTTTAGTGCCCGGCACGCTTCCTCTGTTTGTTACCGGGATTGCGGTGCTCTTTTTCAAGCAACCACTCAGTCGCCACCGAATCGTTGGCCTAGCTTTGGTGTTACTTGGTATTGTGTTGTTCTTGGGGAGCAGTTTGAGTAGCTTCAATTTTGAATACACCAAAGGTCACTTACTGTTTCTGTGCGGGAGCTTGATGTGGGCAACCTTCACCATCTCCGCTCGTGTTGCCAATTTAGACGCTTTGGTCAGTGCGGGTTTCATTTCTCTCTGTTCAACTTTGCTCTTAGTGCTTCTAATCCTGACAGGAACGCTCCCTAGCCATCTAATGGATAGCCCTATCGCTCACTGGCCTTTCGCTGAGCTTGCCCTTCATTCAGCAATACAAGGTGTTGGAGCGGGTTTAATTGCCGCATTCACTTACCTATATGCGGTTAATACCTTAGGGGCAGAGCGTTCTGCTGCGTTTGGAAGCGCGACACCTGCCGTTGCAACACTATTGGCAATTCCACTGTTTAACGAAGTTCCAGATGCAATGACTTGGCTTGCCCTTGGCTCTATTTGCATTGGTAGCTTAGTCGCGAGCAATATCTTCATGAGAAACGACCAATCCATGCAATATCAGCCGCCAAGTCATAGCAAAGCGTAGCGCTGTTAATGTTCACCATTTCAAGCAATTCGATGGCGACTTTTCAGGTATGCGACATCCAGATAAGCCTACAAAGGTAGGCTTATCTAAAATCTGCTTTTTCTAAGCTCGCTTCTCCATTAAACTATCCGACCTTTTTGCAGATTCAAGAGAACACCATGCAACGCGACTACACCTTAAATTGTTTAATCACCATGCCTCGCCATGAACTAGAAGAATTTAGTTTAAGAATGATCCATCGCCTTGTTCCTGAAGACGCAATGACAGAATTGTTCACGTTCGAACAAGAAGAAGTGACCAGCGAAGAGCGCATGCAGTCGGCAAAATTCGATGCGATGCTACGAATGACGGCGATTGCGCTTGGCGAAGTAAACCTAGCGTTTTCTGAGTCGGACAACTCACAACAAAACATTGAACGTATGACTCGCCTACTACTTTGGCACTTCTATTCAATCTCTTTCAACTTAGAAGAAGCTATTGCGATTGAAGTGCACTGCGAGAAAGTAGAGAAGATCTTAAAGAACGCACCAAAAGATGCATTCGGTTGGGTTAAAGAGTTAACTGAGTTGCTTCACTTCTACGCAAAAGTGAATGAAGGTAACGAAGAGAAGAAAGACGCGTAACCTTGCTTAATCTTTAGCTGGCTGCAATTCAAAAACAGCCAAGCGAATACCAAAGGCAGAAAGAGCTATATCGAAGGCAAATAAAAACTTTGCTGAAATGAGTTCTCTGCCTTTGTTGTTTCTAGCACACTGTGATGCAACATCAGTATCGACTGAGCGATCTTGGTTCCTATTCCCAACGAACCATTCGGTGCTTCCTGCTCCACCTCATTGTGAATCACGACTCTCACCCGCTTCGAATCTGGCTCTAAATCAACACTCAGTGAGACCGCAGTTCCACTTGGACTATGCCTCAACGCATTATCTAATAAGTTCAAAATCAACCTTTCAAGCAAGTCACTGTCACCAGCTGCTTTTACTCCATCAGGCATATTCACCTTAAGTTCGACATCTTTATGGCGGTACTGGCTTTGAATCGTTTCTAAGCACTCACTCAGTAACCCATTCAAATCTATCGACACGTATTGATAGGTAGGAACAGGATTGTCATGTTTGGCACTATCAAGTAATGAGTGAAGTTGTTCAGACAATTTATTGCCATTGCGATAAGCCACATCTATCAGTGGATCTGATTGAGGGTTTTGGATCTTCCACGTTTCTAAATAACCCAACACACTCGACAATGGTGTTTTCAAATCATGGCTTAACTGCAATAAGCTTTGTCTACGATGCGAAGACTGATACTCAAGCTGTAAGAACTGCTGTTGAATGTGTTTCGCCATCAACTGATACGAGCGTGCAATCGGCACCAACTCTGGCACTTGGTGAATAAAGTTGGGGTCAAGGCGGAAATCTTGTTCTGCTTGTTGCTGCAGTTTGTTGGTGACCTCTTCAATAGGGTTCAACAGGCTACGTTTCACAAGCAGGTAAGCGCCAATCGCAAAACCTAGGATAGAGATCAGCATAAGCCCGGCTAGCGCTATATAAGGTGTATCGACTTGTGAATTGGCAATCACTGTATGGCGGTTACTGCCAATCAACACATACAGATACCCCACCGTAGAACCCAACTCTTCAATCGCAGCAACAGAGAATACCTTACGAGATTCAGGATTGATCGGGTCTTCACCTAGAATCGGGTAAGGCTCGTCATTTAAGAATTGTTTAATGGGTGCTAAGTCTATCTGGCTTGCCAACACTGTGCCTTCTGGGGCGGCGTGTGTCGTGATATTGCCCTGACTGTCGAGAAAATAGATGTCGAAATCGGGACCAATCAACATCAAGGTATGAAATATGGATTTAAGGGCTTTGGGGTTGTAGTCAGTACCAATCATTAGCGGGTTATCATCGCGCATGTGAACCGCGAGCTCTTTGTGTAAGCTCTGTTTAGTTCTCTGTTCTATGGTCTCTTTTTGCCAATGATAGGTGTAGGCGATAACCACACTCACGAGCAGAAACCACAAACTGGTAAATAGCACTAAACGCGATTTGAAACTCATGTTCTCTCCTCGATGACTCTTAAGCTTAGGACGCGACACATAGCCCTAAACTTTCGGTTCGAACTTATAACCCACACCCCAAACGGTTTTAATGAAACCATCGTCGCTATTCGGCATGGCCAACTTAGTTCTCAAGCGGTTAACCGTGCTACACACCGTGTGGTGATAACCAGAATGATCGGTATTCCAAACGTGGTTGAGCAGCTCATCTTTGCTATAGACACGTCCCGGTCGGGTGGCTAAAAAGTGAAGTAACGTAAACTCGGTTGCGGTCAGTGGGACATCTTGATTGTTCAATGAAACCTGATGACGATCAGGTTGGATGGTAAGCCCGCCAAAACTCATGACGGGTTCGGTTGATTGTGTATCTTTCACTGCTGATTCAGAGTGACTTAAGCGACGCAGTACGTTCCTCACGCGCGCTTGAAACTCAAGCACGCTAAAAGGCTTAGTAATGTAGTCATCAACCCCAGCTTCTAAGCCCGACACCTTATCTAGCTCAGTATCTCTTGCTGTAAGCATTAAAACAGGCGTCCAGTCTTCTTGCTGACGTAACAATCGACAGAAATCGAGACCATCGCCGTCAGGTAAGCCTCGATCAAGCACGATCAAATCAAACTGGCTTCCCTGATATACCGCTTGAGCCTTTTCAATTGAGTTAGTTCTTACAACATCATGTCCTTGGAACTTGAGGTGCATCTGCACCAGCTCAGCCAAGTCGTCATCGTCTTCAACCAACAATATGTTTGCCATCAAATTTACCGCAGCACTGTTCATTATCCCTGCTCTATTCGGAGTCTGCCCACCTTTCAATTGACCGGAACAGAGCAGGAATTCTTTCATCGTGTGTTCAACCAGTTACTCAGTGCGAGTAATAGTGATTCGCGCACCGGGGTTAAGAAAACGGTGGTTGCCACTTAATGCAGAGGTAGCTAGGCCATCATCTTGGCTGATGACACCAGAGTGGAAGCTGACGACATCGGTATCGTTTCTAACACTGTTAAAGCCCTCACCACCGCCAGCAGGCCCAGGAATCGTTGCTGCAAGCTCGTCGTTGAGTTCCGTTCCTGAATCCCACACGTTCATATTCATAACAAACGTATCGCCTACCGCTAACGATTTCAGCGATAAACCAGATTCACCAACAAACGCATCATTGGTGTTCACCAACATTGAAGCAACAGAGATATACCCCTCTTGATTCGGGTCGACACGAATAGAAACCGTGTCTTGTTCTCCGGAAAGAATCAGCCCATTGCCTGAGATGCCTTGATAAACATTAGCGTCGCTGTCGCTGAGCGCGATGAGTTCAGCATTACTACCACCTTCAGCTAAGTATTCAAGGTCAACAGAAGCACTTTGGCCGATTTCAAACAGGTCAAAACTGGTGTTGTGCGTCAGCACTGCAAGTGGCGACATAGGTTGGTTGGGCGTTAGGTTGGTAACACTCACATCGTAACGGTAGTAATCATCGTCATCATCAGGACAACCGGCCAATACGGCGACAGAAGCAGCGATAAATAAAATTCTAGCTTTCATACATCCCCCTTACTTCACGACGATCGTGATGGTTGCCACAGGGTTTAACCAGCGATGGCTGCTGCTATCGAGGTCACTAATACCGCCTGCAGCATCACTATCACCAATGTTGCCCGGATGAATATGAACCTTCGCGTTAGACACAGCGTTTTCTACACCTGTACCACCAGCACCAAAGGTAATAAAGGGAGGATTTGGCATACTACTAGCCAACTCATCATTGGCTTCAGTACCTGCATCGTAGCCATTCAGTGTGGCTTTATAGGTACCAGCTTGAGTTGGAATCTTCCAACTGTCTAATCCAACAAAACCATCATTGGTTGGCAATAACATTGCGCCGAGCGACAAGTAAGCCAGATCTCCAGTATCAATATCGAATGTGGTCGCGACACCTGGGTCAAGAATGCCGCTAGCTGGGTTCTCAACGACGACACCACCCGCATTGGCGATGACACCAGATAATCCCGAGATATCTCCACCTTCCGCCATGGATTCCAACTCAGCAGAAGCTGCCTCCCCCGTTCTAAACATGAACAAGCTTGAATCATGAGCCGCTGCCAAGATTGGCGTAAAGTAGATCCCTTTTGTGGCATTGGTGACAGTCACCTCAAGCTGGGCTGCTTGAGCTTGAACAGCCCCAAAAGCGAACATCGCTGAGCCGATTACTAAGCTGATTTGAGTACGTTTATTCATTTTGATTCCATCCTTTATCGAGTCCTTTCGTGACCGGCGAATCAATAACATTGAAATACGTGTTATCTAGTCAGCCACGAACTGTGGTGTTGTTGACTCTAAGAATGGCGATCAAATCTATCAGCAACTTCATTGAAATCTCATAAAAGTCTCACAAGTTTATCCAAACTTATTACAACCCAGACAGGTAGCTATAGAACGCTGATATTTAAGCGAAATTAGTCGCTTCGGAAAGCAAAAGAGAAACATTAAAAAGAGAATAAGGAAGGAAGAGAATGCAAAAAGGCCGAATCGACATACCGATTCGGCCTCTGTTCTGACGTACTGTTGCTCGTTTCGAAAGCCGAATTTGGGCTTTAAATTAAGCTAACAACACAACATCAATTTAGAACGCGTAGTTTGCGTCAATAAGCTCGCTTACTTCAACTTTCGTTACTTCAGCACGCGCTTCAAGCCATTGTGCAACTTGCAGTTGTTCTGCTTCAGTTACTGAGCGGTAACGCTCGATAGAACATAAGAAACCTTCAAACAACTCTAGGCCACCGCCACCAAAGCATAAGCCGATGCTGTCAATGAAATCAATGAACTCGTCAATGAACACATCGTATTGGTCAAAATTAGCAATCGATGTCTTGCAGCTTACTTCAAAACCCAGAATCGCAAATTCACCTAGGTATAGCTTTTTGCGTAGGCGACGATTTTTGTTTTCGATTTTATCTAATTTCATAACTGTCTCTCTTTTCATTTGATTAAGCATTTATACACAGTTCTAACCCAATCCCCAAGTGTTTTGTCTTGCATGAGAAGTGTTATGGCAAAAATCGTGCTACAGAAACAAAAGCTTAATAAAAACTATAAAAATCTGTCACTTAACTGCTTCACGATTGGTCACACATTTACCCAACTTATTAACCAATTCGTTAGTACACGGGTAAGTCATAAATAACGAATAATAAAGTCAGCCAATAGGAAGCAGTCGCGATGAGCAAGGAAACATTTGATAGCACTCGTTTTAACAAGAGTAAAAACAAACCCTTCGAAGAAGTTCTAGATGCAAACCTTTCAAGAAGAAACGTATTAAAAGGCGGTTTAGGCATCAGTGCAATGACCGCTTTTGGCGCGTTTGGTTTAGCGGGTCACAGCACAGCTAACGCCGCTACAATGCAAGCAACGGGCGCGCAGAAAAGCACCGCGACTCTCGCGTTTGAATCGGTTAAAGGCTCATTGACTGACAGTGTTGTCGTACCGAAAGGCTACACAGCACAGGTGCTCGTTCCTTGGGGCACGCCACTTAACAAGCAAGGTAATGCTTGGTTAAAAGACGGTACAAACAACGCACAAGACCAAGCTAATGCACTGGGAATGCACCACGATGGCATGCACTTCTTCCCGCTTGATGACAACAGCAATGATGGTTTGTTGGTGATCAACCACGAATACATTGACCAAAAAGCCCTGCACGCTAATGGTCCTAAATACAATGAAGGCGCTCGTCCTAACATTGATGAAGTACGCAAAGAGATCAACGCGCACGGCGTGAGTGTGGTTCGTGTTAAGCTTGAAGGCAACCAATGGGTAATGGTCGATAACGATCCGCTTAACCGCCGCTACACAGGTTCGACCGTAATGGATCTTTCTGGCCCTGTCGCTCACAGTGAGTTTACCAAAACGAAATTCTCACAAGACGGCAGCCAAGCTCGCGGCACATTAAACAACTGTGGCAACGGCTACACACCTTGGGGCACTTACCTAACTTGTGAAGAGAACTGGCCGGGTTACTTCGTCAATAAAGGTACAACGACACCAGCTCAAGAGCGTATCGGCATTGCAACTGATAAAACACGTTACGGTTGGGACACGCTTTCTGGCGACAAACAAGAGCGCTTGGATGAGTTCGCACGCTTTGATGTAACACCAACCGCTGATTCACCAATAGACGATTACCGTAACGAAGCACACGGTCACGGCTACATTGTTGAAATCGACCCATACACAGCAAACTCTCGTGCGAAAAAGCGTTCTGCTCTAGGCTGCTTCCGTCATGAAGGTTGTACATTTGGTAAGTTAACTGAAGGCGAGCCGATCGTATTCTACTCTGGCCACGATTCTCGTTTCGAATACCTCTACAAATTTGTTTCTGAAGCGAAATGGGACCCGCGCGACGCTGAGCCAAGCAACCGCCTAAGCGCAGGCGACAAGTACATGGACAAAGGCACGCTTTATGTCGCTAAGTTCAACGACGATGGTTCGGGTACATGGTTACCGCTAACACTAAGCAGCAAAACCACCAACGGTGGCAAGCTAGGTGATACGTTTGACTCTCAAGCCGCACTTATCGTTAATACCGCAGGTGCAGCCGACCTTGTAGGCGCAACGCCTATGGATCGCCCTGAATGGTGCTCTGTAGACCCTATGACAGGTACTGCCTACCTAACGCTAACGAACAACAACAAGCGCAAAGAAGCCAACTCTGCGAACCCTCGCGTAAACAACAAGTTTGGTCATGTTATTCGTTGGGATGAAGGCAAAACTGCGAGCGAATTCGATTGGGATATCTTTGTATTCGGTTCACCTGCAGTCGAAGACAAGTCTATCAACCGCTCCGGCTTAACAGACATGAACCAATTCGCGAGTCCTGATGGCTTAGCGTTTGATGCACGTGGCATCCTATGGATTCAAACTGATAACGGCGCAGATGAAGTTACTGGTTATACCAATGACCAAATGCTGGCTGTAGTTCCATCTCAGTTAATGGACGACAAAGGCAACAGCGCGGTGATTGATGCAAACAACCAAGCACAGCTTAAGCGCTTCTTTGTTGGTCCAAACGGATGTGAAGTGACTGGCTTTACCATCAGTCCAGACTTCAAATCACTATTTGTGAACATTCAACACCCTGCAAACTGGCCATCATCAAACGATGCAACGGCTCAAACTCAAGGCAACGTTCGCCCAAGAGCATCAACGGTTGTCATTCGCCGCGAAGACGGAGGTGAAATCGCGGTTTAATAAGCAAATCTAGCTAGATAGCAATCTTACTGCTATCTAGTTTCTGTTCGCTAGCTAAGTAAAATCAAAAAGAGCGATAAGGCTAACTGCCCTATCGCTCTTTTTCTATTCTATCAATCTTCGGTTGAAACAAGAGTCCTAGCCCTCGAACTCATCGTCATCCTCGAGAAGGAGGAACGACTGAGTCGGGGATCTTTCTACTCGTTCTCGTTAATCGCAATACCTTTAATCACAGTTAACTCACGAACAACCAAACACCAACGCCCATCATCAGCGTGCCAGCAATACGATTCATCAACTTCACATTGTCAGCCTTGCCGAGCATGTGCTTAAGGCTCTTACCGCCTGTCGCGTAAAGAGTCATGCAAACAAATTCAGAGACAAGAATAATCGACACAAGAATCAACAACTGCGGCGCTAAATCTTTACTGCTGTTAATAAAAGGAGGAAGAAGAGAAATCATAAACGCCCAGCCTTTCGGGTTAGCAATCGCAGTAACAAAGCCTTGAACCACCAAGTCCCAATCATTGTTCACTTGAGCTTCTTGATTATCAGTACTGATCGCCAGTTTGCCTCTTGAACGCCACATCTGAATGCCTAAATAGAACAAGTACCCTGCGCCCACAAACTTGAAGCCTGTAAATAGCCATGGGTAATTCAGCATGATAGAGGCGATACCTAATACTGCGGCCACTGAAACCACCGCTACACCGGCCAGTTCACCGACCATCATCCATAATGTGCGCTTGTAGCCGATGCTCATGCCTAGCGTTAACGCCAAGGTCATACACATACCGGGCGTAATTGATACAAAGAAAAACGTGGGAATAAAAGCCCAAAGTAGCGCGCTATCCATATTATTACCTTATCGACTTATTTTTATTTGAGTATTCTGCTTGTTGATTGTCTTTGTAAGGAGCGACCTTGTATTTAGCGACACAACGAAAAAGAGCCACAATACAGTGGCTCTTTTTCATTACCAACCGTAAATTTACTTACGACGGTTTTTAATTCGCTTCATCATAGTCAAACGACGTTCTGCGCTTGCTTGATCTTGAGGCTCTTCGTTCGCGTTGTTTTTACGACCTTGGCGGTTTTTGTAAGCCGACTTAGTGTTCAGCTTTTCAATGTAAGCATCACGTTTCTTCGGTTCGTAACCCGGTTGCTCAACACGGCGAATGCGCTGTTGAATCAGTTTTTCAACTTGAACCACAGTCAGCTCTTCTTCGCGGTTAACGAAAGACACAGCGTGACCTTGCTTACCAGCACGACCTGTACGGCCAATACGGTGAACATAGTCTTCTGCCAGGAAAGGCATGTCGTAGTTGATTACGTGTGGTAAGTCTTCGATATCAAGACCACGAGCCGCAACGTCTGTTGCTACCATTACACGCGCTTTACCTTCTTTAAAATCGTCTAGAGCACGACGACGAGCACTTTGCGCTTTATCACCGTGACACAATACCGCTTTAATGCCGTCTAGCTTAAGCTCTTTAACCACATCGTTCGCTGTTTCTTTGTAGTTCACGAACACAAGCACTTGGCGCCAGTTTTTACGACCAATCAGCTCAGAAAGCAGTTCTGTTTTACGCTCTTGATCGACTGGGTAAACCACGTGACCGACGGTTGCAGCCGTCGAGTTTTCACGTTCAACACTGATACGTTTTGGTTTACGTAGAATATCTACTGATAGTTGGTTCAACTGAGTCGATGTTGTCGCCGAGAACATCATGATTTGTGGAGAGGTTTCTACATCCAACATGATCTTACGAACCGCATTGATGAAACCCATATCTAGAATACGGTCGGCTTCATCAAATACTAGGAATTCTAGGTTAGCAATAGACACGTTACCCGCTTCTAAATGCTCTTCTAAACGGCCTGGAGTCGCAACCAAAATATCCACACCCAGTTCTAATTGACGAACTTGTGAAGACATCTTGTTACCACCGTAAACCGCTGAAACGCTTAGTTCAGTGTATTTAACGTAGTCTTTGATGTTCTGAGCGATCTGCGCAGCAAGCTCACGAGTTGGAGCAAGAATAAGGCCGCGAGCCGTTCCTCGAGATGCTTTTTTACCGCTGTTCAGTAGGTGCTGAATAACAGGCAATGAGAATGCCGCTGTTTTACCCGTACCGGTTTGAGCAGTAGCAAAAATATCATGGCCTTTACGAGCCATTGGAATCGCTTTTTGTTGAATTGGAGTGAGTTTTTCATAACCACACTCAGTCAACGCTTTGACTAATTCAGGAGCAAAACCTTGAGAGGAAAATGACATTGTTACGGGTTCCTTAAGCAGACAGCCTACATTCTTATTTCAGCCGAGCACTATAAAGTAATTAGAGTGATTTATCTCACATTTATCGTGATATAACGCAAACTTTCTCATTTAATCCGGTGTTTACCACGCCATCGACGAAGCAAACACCCAATTATTCAGTTCAAACAGAGATTAAACCCTATTTGATGCCACATAGCTTGAGCAAAATCTATTCGAGATCGCTCCATGGCATTAGCTGTGAGTCGATCACTTCCAATCGAGAGTCGAAGCCCTCAAAGAGAACTTTGCTCAATACTGACAGAATGAGCATTTTAATGAATACCGATATAACTTACTACGTTTTGCAAGGCATGAACTTCTAGAGTTAAAACTTAGTTCAAACAGTATAGAAGCTTAGTACACCCTAAAATCATCTACCTAATATCAAGATTTGTCGCGTTGTCTGGGTCACTCTTCTCTGGTGTCTCATCTGAATAATGAGTGTGTTCCATCAAATCAGCTTTGTGATAAGCAAATCTTACCTCAGATTTACGCATATTTTTAGCTCGTAGAGACGCTTTGGTTTTCTTTGCTTCCACTCTTACTTCCGTCACCTTAGCCATCGCTAACTTTTTAGTTTGATATTCCGAATAAGATCCGTCTCCAAAGTAAACAAAATGCTTAACTCTCTTCTTAGTACTTCGTCCATAACACCTCATGAGTATCAACCCAGTCAGTAAAAAAAGTACCGTCAATGAAATTACGCTCACAATGTCCCCGTTATCGAATATTTGAATCTATTTAGTAGATTATTAGTACTAGGCCTATAAACAATAAAAGACACAGTTTAACCTCAAGGCCGTTCATACTATTTTTAATAATCATCTTATCTTCATCGTATTAATCAGGCTTAGCTCACCGAGCAATTAGGTGCTTAGCCTGGTTTTAGGTTTCATCATCTAATGCGAATGTACGTAACCAAAAGAGGTGACGTAAGCACATGATTTACCAGAGCTACAGTATCACTAGCCAAAATCTGAATGAAAATATGCCAAAGCTATCAATGAGGTTCTTTTAATATCAATGAGGCCGGAAACATCCTTCATTAGGACTGTTCTGGGTAAAGGAAATATCGATAGGTATTTAGAGAGGGGAAACAGCGTGATGAGTCCAGACCAAATGCTATAGAAGTAAGCAATAGTAATATATGAACATAAAGTTATATATGCCGCCATTAAACCGACATATATAACTCTAGACTAACAGGTTATGTGAGCACTAATTTATGATGTTATTTGATGCCACACAGCTTGAGCAGGATCTGTTCGAGATCGCCCCAAGGCATTAATTGTGAGTCGATCACTTCCAATCGAGATTCAAAGCCATCGAGGGAAATTTCATTCACTGACACGACTTGATTCGCCACATTGAATGCGTAACAGCCTTGGTCGGTGTTCACTACGGCTTTTACTCGTTCAGCCGTTAGATCAGACAACATTGAGAATAGCGCATCGAAGTCGAACTTATGCTCTGCGCCAAACAACCAACCACAACTGTAGTAACCCTGCCCCTTGTTCTCTTTTCGGATGAAAGCTTCGCCTGGAGGAAGTTCGAATTGAGGTTCTTGTTCAGCATGATCATGATGGTGCGATTCAATATGAGTTGAAGCACTGCCGTGTACCCTTTCAATGTCCAACACTTCCAATGGCACTTCACCATCGTGAATTAACTTATGGAATACTTTAGCTGGCGTTTGATCCATTACCCAATCGTTAAACACATCGATGTCTTCAGAATGCACAAGATCGACCTTAGTGCCTAGAATCACGTCTGCGCTGTCTAATTGATCATTAAAGTTCTGATTAGACGTGTATTTTTCATTGGATAGATTGCGTGGGTCAACCAAACCTAATGTCGCTTTTAGATCAACATACGGCGTGTACTGGTCAGAAGTCAGTGTCGCGATCACTTGTTTAGGGTGACCAAGTCCTGTTGGCTCAATCAACAAGCGGTCTGGCTTTTGGCGAAGTAAAGCATTAATACCTACAGACATAGGCACGCCCGCTGTACAGCACATGCAGCCGCCCGGAACTTCTTTAATCAAAGCACCTTGGTCTGTCATCAATGCGCCATCGATGCCGATTTCCCCGAACTCATTAACCAGAACAGCCCAGTTTTCATTCTCAGGTTTGTTTTTAAGTAGATTCAAAATAGCTGTCGTTTTACCAACACCTAAGAAACCCGTAATTATGTTTGTAGGAACTTTTTTGGTCATATCAGTTCTCCTTTTTTAGGGAGTATATACTCAATTACCAAAAAGTTGACCCCAATCGCTTGTTTATACTCAGATTGGCGAGCAGAAGAATGAGTTAACTAAATCGAGGGTTAGACTGATTTACAGAGATTTAGTGCTTAGCGAAGTGTGAAGAGTTGAGCAGATAAATAGAGAATAGAAGTGAAAAGCAGAATTTTGGATGCTCCAGACGGACTAAAGGCGTACTTGTCAGTACGCCTCACCCTCGTTACTCAATCGTGAGTTCGCGAATCAGGAAGCCTTAAATATCGACCTGAACATTTAACGAGGAACTAAAAACTTTGTTTCTGAATCCATCCAAATTGTGTGTAAAACCTCACTTCTCCTTGCGGTTCGTTATGTTGCTTTACGATTTAACTATGGTTCATTTTTGGCGTAATACAAGTTGCTACCTGAGAATCGATCAAAACTGTGACGGCGATTCCACTATATTGTCCATACATTCCATTTATGTAATACACTTCTTTCATAAATGAAATTCAACTTTGCATCTTTGCTGCTATAGGATATGCAGAGGAGGCGTATAATTTACTAAGCCCCCCCGCATCAACTCAGGAACCAAACTTAAATGACCAATAGAGAGAGAATTAAGCAATCCCTTTTAGCAAAAATGCCAAGGGATGCTATCAACCAATTTCTCTCTAGAGACAAAACACCCGCTTCCGTTCTTTTCCTTTCTTGCATTGTCGGCATCCTCGCTGGCGTAGTGGGCACCTATTTCGAAGTTGCGGTTCATTTCATCACAGAAACTCGTACCAATTGGCTGAAAGATGAAATCGGTAGCTATTTACCACTTTGGCTTGCTGCTTTTCTTATCAGTGCTGCATTTGCCTTCATTGGGTATTTCCTCGTTCACCGCTTTGCTCCTGAAGCTGCTGGTTCTGGCATCCCTGAAATAGAAGGCGCGATGGACGGAATGCGACCTGTTCGTTGGTGGAGAGTATTACCAGTAAAATTCTTTGGTGGTATGGGCGCGTTAGGTTCAGGCATGGTGTTAGGTCGTGAAGGGCCAACTGTGCAAATGGGCGGAAGCATCGGACGTATGGTCACTGACATATTCCGAGTGAAAGATGACGATACTCGACACTCATTACTTGCTTCTGGTGCGGCTGGTGGCTTGGCTGCGGCGTTCAATGCACCATTAGCTGGGATTATGTTCGTTGTTGAAGAGATGCGACCACAATTTCGCTACTCACTCATTTCAATCAAAGCCGTTATCATCTCTGCGATCTCAGCTAACATCGTGTTTCGTTCGATCAATGGTCAATCTGCTGTAATTACCATGCCTCAGTACCAACAGCCTGAACTGAGCGCACTTTGGTTATTCCTATTACTCGGTGTGTTGTTCGGATTGTTTGGCGTAATTTTCAATAAGCTAATAACACTTTCGCAAGATATGTTTGTGGCAATACACAAGAACGATCGCAAACGCTACTTGATAACCGGAACCCTGCTTGGTGGCTGTTTTGGCTTGTTGCTGCTTTATATCCCTGAATTGACTGGCGGTGGTATTGGTATCATCCCAAACATCACTAACGGTAGTTACAGCACCAACATATTGCTACTGATCTTCCTAGGCCGCGTTATCACCACCCTGCTTTGTTTTGGCTCTGGTGCTCCGGGCGGTATCTTTGCGCCGATGCTCGCACTCGGCACACTCTTTGGTTACGCATTTGGACTTATCGCCGCGGCATTCTTTCCTGAACTGAATATAGAACCGGGCATGTTTGCGATTGCGGGAATGGGCGCCTTATTCGCTGCAACCGTACGTGCACCAATTACAGGAATATTGTTGGTTATCGAAATGACCAACAACTATTACCTTATCCTGCCGTTGATCATCACCTGCCTAGGTGCCGTAATCATTGCGCAGATGTTAGGGGGTCAGCCGATCTACAGCCAACTACTGAACCGCACGCTGAAAAACGAGAAGTTGAGACAACAAGATCTCCCTCAGCAAGAGGAAGTGCGTTAATTACAAAAGACTCATGAAACAAAAGCACACATTCAACGTGCTTAATGTCCCGATTCCGCATCAAAATCAAAAAAGCAAACGTTAAACTTGGTATCATCCACTCAAAATTAGTTGAATGCCCTCAACATCTATTGATGGCACAACTGCACGCTCTAACTAGAGCAAAAAATCTATTACGCACTGACATTCTGAAAATAACCCGAATTCTATAAATAAATTGGAGCAAGCTGTTGAACTGGAGAAGATTAACCCAAGTAAAAAATGTGCCGCCCTCTCAGGCGTCTTTAGCACTTGGTGTAATTGGACTAGGACAAGCTTGGGCACTGTACCTCCCAGGGGTTGGAGAGATCATTCGCCCTTATCTCGCCGCATTTGGCGCGCTATTATTACTGCCTGTTTTACTTCGTTATCTCACCAGCTTTAATACCTTCATCAATGATATCCGTCATCCACTTAGCGGAAGCTTAATGGCGCCAATGAGCATGGCATTGTTGATTCTGTGTGACTACTTAGCCGAGATATCGCCAATCATCGCCTACCCGATTTGGTTCTGCGCGTTATTGCTGCACTTTACGATGATGGTGTTGTTCTTCGGATTTCAGATCATCAACTTCAAAATGTCCAACATTGTTCCGAGTTGGTTTCTGTACCCAGTAGGCTTAATCAGTAGTTCGTTAGCGGGTACGCAATTTGGACATACCGTATTCTCAGAAACACTTGCCGCGACATGTATTGGTATCTACTTCTTCATGCTGCCTGTGGTGCTGTACCGCTTAGTGTTTGAAGGGAATCTTCCGCGCAGAGCAAGACCAACGCTGGCAATCATGGCCGCACCAGTAAACTTGTCTTTAGCAGCTTACTTGGTCAACTTTGATAATCCAGACCCTATTTTGACGGGCGCATTGGCGGGCATCGCCATCACCATGACGCTACTGATTTACTTGTGTTATATCCGCTTGATGCGTTTGAAGTTCCAACCTTCGATTGCTGCAGTTACCTTCCCATCAGTGATCAGCGCTATTGCGATGCATCGCTTAACCACCTTTTTCGGGGCTGAGTTCCCGCAATGGTATTGGCTACACAAGTTTGGCTTCTTTGAGTTGACCATCGCTACGATATTGGTCATTTGGGTCGCTGGCGGTTACGTGAAAATGTACTGGCCTGAATTTTTTGATACTCACTACATGTCGAAAAAGACGAAGCGCTCTTAATGACATCTTGCTAACTCAAAAGTGCTGTAATCTCCTACTCATCTAATACAAAAATATCGCCATTTTCTATAAAAAATGGCGATATCAAATTGCTCGAACCCTCAAATTAATAGCTAGTGCTTAATCAATCAGCGCACCAGATTCGTCAAAGAAAGGATAAGGACCATCACTGTCTTCAATATAGCTGATATGAGAGACAACTGAGTTACCCTCCACTGTGAGTAATTGTATCGCTTTAGGCTCTAATGAAAATGACGAGCACGCGTTAGGGTCTAAATCTAAGGTCACTGAGTGACTATGTGAGGGGCCAACCCAAACTGGGATCGAATTCCAAACAGCGGTAATGGGTCTATGTAAATGCCCTGCGCATATGCCGACGATGTTCTCATGATCTTTAAGAACATCATAAAATTCATCACTGTTTTGAAGGTTTTGAACGTCCATATGGTTTAGCCCAACCTTCATTGGAGGGTGATGTATAAACAACATTTTCGGTTTAGCGGAATACTCAATGAGCACTGAACTTAGCCAGTCTAGCGTTTCATTGCTTAAATAGCCGTAGGGCTTACCAATGACGGAAGAATCCAAACCAACTAATACGAGCCCATGTTCTTCAGCAACGAAGTTACAATACTCCTGATGATCAAACGAAACGAGATCTGACAAACCATCACGGAGATTATTCCTATCATCATGATTACCCGGAATAACATACAAAGGTATCTCGAACTTAGACAAAGCTTCGTTAATCAACAGGTACTCTTCCGACACTCCAAAGTCACCCAAATCGCCTGTCACCACCACACAATCCGGCCTTGGGCTTAAACGATTAATATGATCGACGGCAGCGTGCAAACATTTTAATGTATCCACTTTTCTGTAGGCGTGTTTGCCCTCCTGCTTAATATGCAGGTCTGTCAGTTGTGCAATTAGCATGATTCTTACTTCTTTAAAGGTATTAGTCGTTCAGGGGCAAACGTAACAGCAACAACTTGACCAACGTGATATTCCACGCGTTCAAAACAGTCAACCATCAACGTTTTGCTTTTCTGCACGCCAGACAGGAGCACTCTTGTGCGATCGCCAAGAAATACGGTGCTATTGACTGTTGCGGTTAGGACATCATCGCCACAGACATCTTGTAATGAAATATCTTCTGGTCTTAGCATCACACTGATTTCTTTGCCCGAAGTCACTTGCGACTGTGCCTCTTTGGACAACGTAATGTACTTTTCAGTATCAAGGAGCAGCTTTCCATCGTTAACCAGCCCTTCGAGTCGGTTCATCTGACCAATAAAATCAGCAACAAAGTTGTTTACTGGTTTTAGGTAAATGTCTTTCGCAGACCCTATTTGTGCAATTTCACCATGATCGAGAACGGCAATACGATCGCCCATAGCCATTGCTTCCTCTTGATCGTGGGTCACGTATACCGCTGTAATACCAAGTTTTTTTAGTAGACTTCGAATATCGCCACGAAGTCGCTGTTTCAATAACGCATCTAATGCAGACAAGGGTTCATCAAGCAGTAAAACATCCGGCTCCGTTATAATTGCCCTTGCTAAAGCCACACGTTGACGCTGACCGCCAGAAAGTTGATGAATGTTACGGTTGGCGTATTTCTCCAAATCAAACATCTCAAGCATTTCTTTGAGCTTTTGCGCTCGTTCAGACTCACCGACACCGCGAACTTTTAAACCATAAGTGATGTTTTCACTTACATTCATGTTTGGAAATAACGCATAAGATTGAAAAACCATGCCCACTTTACGCTGTTCAATAGGTAACCCTGTTACGTCGTGATCGCCAAATACTATGCTGCCACCGTTTTCATCTGCAAACTCTAGACCCGCAATCATCCTTAGCGTTGTCGTCTTCCCACATCCAGAGGGTCCTAATAGAACTAAGATTTCTCCAGCCTCAATCTTCAGATTGGTTGGCTTCAGGGCCACTGTGCCATCTGGGAAAGTCTTTGTAATATTGTTTAGCGATATCTCAACGCCATTTTCTAGTTCTAACATGTTGGTGCTGCCTTAATTATTGGTCACTGGTTTTTTATTTAAGGCTTGAGCCAAAACCAAAAGTGGAAGTATTAAACATAAGAAGATCAAGGTGTAAGCTGAACTGATTTCAAGTCTCATGGATGCGTAAGAGTCCGCTAAACCGACGGGTAAGGTCTTGGTTAATGGCGTATGTAGCATCCAAGTTAGATTAAACTCGCCAATAGAAAGCGTAAGTGTCATCAACATGCCAGCAACTATGCCCGCTTTACAGTTAGGTACTATCACATCAAAAAACCTCTGCCAAAAGCTAGCACCTAAACTCGCAGCGCCCTCCTCTAAGACACGGAAGTTAATACTCTGCAAAATAGAAAGAACAGATTTGACCATGAAAGGCAGCGTAAAGATTACATGCCCAACAAGAATGAACATCCAGCTAGAACGAAAATCATTAAAACCCCCATAGGTCAATATCAAGCCCAGAGAAATAGCCATACCCGGTATCGCAATTGGTAAGGTTAGAATTTCATCGAATATCGATGCCCAACGGCTTTTACTCTTCGCGAGCACATAAGCACAAGGTACACCAATCGCGACATTGATTAGCATCGTTGCAATCGCTATCTGAAGTGTTAGCCAAATCGTATCAGAGTATAGCGACCACACTTGTTCAACCCATCGAAAGGTAAAGCCACTTTTAACGCCAACAAAATAGTTATTGGTCAATCCCGCCATTACAGACATGATCACAGGCACGATAAGGAATGCACAAACCAACAAAGTGAATATCAATTGGATATAGAAGTATTTATCTTTCTTCATGCTAACCTCCCATTGCAACTGATGCGTTACTGTGACGCTTAGCAAGCGCTAAACAGATCCATGTGACCAAACCTAAGATTAAGCTCAGGGCAGCAGCCATCGCGAAGTTAGCGTTTAACGTAAATTCGGTATATATCGTCATAGGTAGAACATTAATGTTGGTCGCCAGCGTGAAAGCAGTACCAAAGGCTCCCATAGACGTGGCAAAGCATATAGACCCGGAAGAAATGAGCCCCGGAGTTAAAGCGGGCAAAGTGACATCTTTGAATATTTGCCATCGGTTAGCCCCTAGAGAGCGCCCTGCCTCAATCAAGTTAAGATCGAGCTTTTCCGCTGTCCCCATAACGGTTAATACAACACGCGGAATTGAGAAGTAGAGGTAACCTAAGAATAAGCCGGCCATCGTGTAAGCAAACATCCAACGTTCACCAGTCAACTGTAAACTTAGTTGGGCAAATAACCCTTGGCGCCCTGCGAGCATGATGACGAAAAAACCAATCACCACACCAGGGAAAGCTAGAGGAAAGCTCAGCATGGCTACTAATAGCTGCTTACCGCGAAACTCATAGCGGGTTAAAAACAGCCCACTAATGGTCGCGATAGCTAAACTCACCAAAGTGACTAAAACAGAAAGCCCAACGGTTGAAATCAAACTCTTGAGATAAATTGGTCGAGTTAAAATTTGCAAGTAGCTAGCGGCTCCCCCATCAACCAAGGATACGGTAATTAGCTGTACGACTGGCAACAGGAAAAATGCACAACTAATTACGATGGCTGGCAAAATTAACAAAAAAGAAATACGGTTATTTTTCATAGAAATACTGGCGAGAGATCCTCGCCATCCAATGAGTTAAAAAGCGATCAGTTCACTTCACGAATGTACATATCAGCAAACTCAGACTGGTTTTCAGACATCTTTGCGAAATCCACAGAACCAACGCGTTGGTATTCAGAAGCCGGCAAGAACTTACTTTCCGCTTCTTCACTCATCACACCATCAATAACCGGACGCAAGTAAGCATCTGCCCATAATTGTTGGCCTTGCTCCGACAATACGAAATCCAATATCTGTTTCGCATTTTCAGGGTTTGGTGAACTCTTCACTTTGCTCATTACATATGGCACGGCGATGGAACCCTCTTTTGGAATAACAAATGCAGCATTAGTGAAATCGTTGTACTTCGCACGATAAGCATTAAAGTCGTAATCAATTAAAATAGGGATTTCACCAGAGATCACGCGAGCATAAGAAGTTTGTCGAGGAACAATTGGGCGATTCTTTGCTAACTGTTGAAAATACTTAATGGCTGGTTTGAAATTATCAATATCGCCACCCATCGCTTCATTTACCGCCACAGCGCTAGCGTAGCCAACGAAAGCACTCGTTGGGTCTAAATACCCAACCATGCCTCGATATTCAGGCTTTAGCAGATCTTCCCAGCTCGTCGGTACCTCTGCCCCATCAAGCGCATCAACATTTACAAAGAAACCGATCGTACCAGAGTGAATAGCAAACCAATTCCCGTCAGGATCTTTCATGCCTTCTGGTATCTGGTCCCAGTTTTTAGGCTTATACGCATCAACAACGCCTTGTTCTGTTGCGTTGATACCGAAAGAAACACCGTAATAAACGACATCAGCTACCGGGCTATTTTTCTCTGCAACCAACTGAGATAGAGACTGACCCGAATTCTTATTGTCCATAGGAACTCGTATACCCAACTCTTTATTAATTAACTGAAGTTGCCCTCCCCAGTTAGCCCACTCCGGTGGACAGTTGTAACAGATGGCATCAGATGCCTGTGCTTGAAACGCCACGCCAGCAAAACCAAGAATTAAGCCCGCTAACTTTCTCGTTTTTGACGACTTTTTAACTCGTAATAGTTGATGTGATGCCATTATGTTCTCCAAAGAATCTTCCGTTAATTAAATTGGGTGATAACGGGAACCGCACCAAGCGATCCCTTCATTTGTAATTCATACTTCAGTGCAAATTCACGCCTTTTGATTGAGCCTGTTTTTGCGTTAAACAAGATATCGACGGCCATTTTCCCCATACCAAAATGAGGAACAGCAACGGTAGACAAAGTAGGGCTCACTAATTGCCCAAGGCCCATGCCATCAAACCCCACGACCGAAACATCTTGTGGTATCCGTCTACCTATACTTTTCAGCGCATTCATTGTTTTCAGTGCCAATAAGTCATTGCTACAAAACCAAACCGTCGGGCTACACTCAGCACTTAATAACCTCATCTCAGAAGTAGTGAACGGGATAAGCTTGTTTTGGTCGACCTCAAGCAGCTGGCTTAACTCCATCCCACTATCTTTGAGACCTTGTTTAAATCCTTCATAACGTTTTTTAGCCCGGTCAGATGAGGCAAAATGCCCTGTAACCATTCCTATTTTTGTATGGCCATACTCCAAAATTTTCTGCGCAACATCCTTACCTGCCTGGTAATTATCAACGAACACACAAGGTTCATTTTCAACAGATTGGTTATGAAGCAAACAGTAAGGGAACTTAAAACTTCGCAGTAATTCGAGCGCAGCATTATCAGACACGTCGGCTATCGTTAGGATCACGCCTTCTACTCTTTGACGAATAAGATCAATGGCAGCTTGTTGTTCTTGTTCACTGTCATATTGGGTATCCACCACTAAAGTCGAGTAACCAAAATGCCTTGCTCGCTGTTGAATACCTGCAACAACTTCTGAGAATACGGGGTTAAGCAGGCTCGGAATCAGCACGCCAATCGTTGGATTTTTATTGAGTTCAATGGCTTGTGACTTTCTATCAATTCGATAGCCTGTCGTATCGATGACACGCTCGATTTTTTGAGCTGTAGCGGAAGCCACAGATTCTGGTGTGTTAACGAATCGAGAGACTGTCGCCGGGGAAACTCCCGCTAGAACTGCCACATCCTTGATATTCACTCGTTATCCCTACCCATCCCGTTAATTGATGAAGGCAAGACTAGATGACTGGTGTGACAGTTTTATTAATGAAATCAGGCGATATCTACACTTTTGTCGAACGTTAAGAGCATATTCAAAACAAATGCCGCCATTTTATTTCATGAAACAAATTTGTTTCATTGAATTACGCGGATTTTTCAATAATTGGTTTGAAAAGAAAAAAGTTATTCGCAAGAGAGGTAAATCGGTAAAATCAACCTAAGTTGACACGAAACGAAACATTTGAGGCTGCATTGACTCTATCTGAGTCGTATTTCGTACAGTGATAAAGAGCATCATTTAAAAGATAAAAAAAGGCCTCACACTGTGAGGCCTTTTGAATAGGCAAGGTTTTTAATAGATCAGGCGAGTGTTAGTAGAACTGCCGGGAGATCTTAGAAGTTAGCGTGAGGGCCAAATACTTCGTAGTGAACGCGTGAACGGTCAACTTTCAGTGCATCTAGCTGCTCTACAATGTTCTTCATGAAGCCAACAGGGCCACAAATGTAGAAGTCGCTCTCTTCAAAGCCTTTCGTATCCGAGATAGACGCTAGATTCATTTGACCTTGATGCGTGTTTTCACATGCCGATTCGCCTTTATCCATGTACCACGTTTTTGCTTCCCAACCTTTGTCAGCAACAATGTCTTTCACACGAGTTGTGAAAGAGTGTTGGCCTACGTTTTCACAAGCGTGAAGGTAAAGTACTGGCTCGCTTTTCTCTTCAGTGTTTAGGAATTCAAGCATAGACTGCATTGGCGTTACACCAACACCTGCAGAAATCAGCGTTACAGGCTTGCTACGCTCTTGGTACATGAAGTCACCCGCAGGCGCGTAAAGATTAACTTCATCGCCGATAGCAACGGTGTCGTGAAGGTGATTAGAAACCACGCCTTGTGTTTCTTGACCGTGACCTTCGCGCTTCACAGAGATGCGGTATTGCTTACCGTTCGGCTTATCAGATAGCGAGTATTGACGAATTTCGCTGTATTGCGCACCTTCAGGTTTCACTTCGATACCGATGTATTGACCTGGAGTGTAATCCAGAACGTCACCGCCATCTTTTGGCTGAAGGATAAAGCTAGTGACTAGAGCTGATTCTTCAATCTTATCTGCAATCACGAACGTACGTGCTGCTTCCCAGCCACCTACCGCTTGCTTACGTTGCAGATAAAGCTCTGCTTCACGGTCGATGAATACTTGAGCTAAGAAAAGGTAAGCCGCAGTCCACGCCTCTTCTACTTCTGGAGTGAACGCTTCTGTTGCCAATTCGCGCAGTGTTTCGATCAGATGCAAACCAACAATTTGGTAGTGTTCTGGTTGAATGTTAAAGCTTGTGTGTTTCTGAGCAATACGTTCAACGGCTGTTGTCAACGCTGCTAGGTTTTCAATGTTCTTTGCATAAGCCGCGATAGCTTCAAACAGTGCTACGCCTTGGCGACCTGTTCTTTGGTGAGTCATATTGAAGATATCTTTTAACTCAGGGTTATGCGTGAACATACGTTGATAAAAGTGCTGAGTTAAAGCTGGGCCTGCGCTCTCAAGTAGCGGGATAGTAGATTTGATGATTTCGATATGTGCGTTGTTAAGCATGAATTTACTCCGAACACTGAGTCTTATGACCTTTACGTCATTTTGACTACTTGAAAAATTAAGAATGACTTATCGATTTTCTGAAACCTTAGTTATTTTTAGAAACTGAGTGATTTTGACTCGTTTTCGTTTCAAAAAATCGTAAAGCCTGATTAATGACACCTGATTGATTGAGATCAAGAATACTCTTTTTAATCAGAGTTATAATCGGGCTTCGATGACTCTTTTGCACAATCGATGCCAAGTTTATCAATCCCCGTTATTACTGGTTTTATTCTTAAAACCCATCTTATAAAAATGTCAAAAAGACCTTTTTTTTAAGTCAATAAGACTCTATTATGTATATAAACACACAGAGTTAGAGTTTTTTATGCAAGATATCTCCGCATCTACCCTCATGGAAATGACCATTGGCCTTGCAAGTGGTGTGAACGATCAAGATCGTTTTAATCGCCTCATCGATGCCATTCGTAAAACCATTACGTGTGATTGTGTCGCGCTTTTAAGCCTTCAAGGTGACACACTAGTACCTATCGCAATGCAAGGGCTCAGTCGAGACACGTTCGGTCGTCGTTTCATCATTTCAGAGCACCCACGTTTTGCGGAGATATGTGCATCTCGCTCTCCTGTTCGTTTCGATTCTGATAGCTCACTCCCTGATCCTTTTGATGGTCTACTGATCGATCATGATGGCGATCTGCCAATGCACGCTTGTATGGGCCTGCCTCTACTATTTGGCGATAAGCTATTAGGCATTCTGACGCTAGACAGCCTGAAGCCGGATGTGTTCGCTAATATTCCAGCACGTAACCTTGAAGTACTAGCAGCAATTGCGGCTTCAAGCATGCAGATGGCATTGACCTTCTCTCAGCTTGAACATCAAGCAAAGCAATCTAAGCAGTTATTAGAAGAGTTAAACGTTGAAGCGTGGGAACGTGACGGCGGCGAGTTGATTGGTAACAGTGACACCATGGTCGCGCTTAAGAACGACATCGCTGTGGTAGCACCGTCTGAATTCAACATCCTGATCCACGGTGACACGGGTGTAGGTAAAGAGCTGGTGGCTCGTACTCTGCATCATCAATCACAGCGTAAACGCAACCCATTGGTTTACGTGAACTGTGCTGCGATTCCTGAAAACCTTGTAGAAAGCGAACTGTTTGGTCACGTGCGTGGTGCGTTCACTGGTGCAGACAAAAACCGTTTAGGTAAGTTTGCGTTGGCCGATGGCGGCACCCTATTCCTTGATGAAATTGGTGAGCTTCCATTAGCTGCACAAAGTAAGTTACTGCGAGCGCTGCAAAACAACGAAATTCAACCTGTTGGTCAAGACAACATTCAAACCATTGATGTGCGCGTATTGGCTGCGACCAACCGAGACTTAAAAAAAGAAGTGGAAGATGGCCGATTCAGAGCCGACTTATACCACCGATTGAGTGTTTACCCTATCGCGGTGCCTGCACTGAAAGATCGTGGTGACGATATCAGCTTATTAGCGGGCTTCTTCCTAGAGCAAGCGCGTCGTAAGCTTGGTATCAACCAAGTGAAATTCCGTTCTGATGTGCTTGTGTTCCTGAACCGCTATGGTTGGCCAGGTAACGTGCGTGAACTTGAGCATGTAATCAGTCGTTCGGCTTTGAAAGCACTGGCTCGCAGCACTAACAAGAACCTAGTGACGATTACCAAAGAAGATTGCGGCCCACTGGACCAAGATCAGCCAATCGCAACCACTCAAGCGAAGACGACTCCGCTATCAACGCCAACCATCGACCTATCGGCAGGTTTACGTGGCGCAACAGACGATTTTCAGCGCACTATCATTACTGAGGTGCTGGAAGACGCTAACTTTAACTGGGCACAAGCTGGCCGAGTTCTGAAAACAGACCGAGCAAACCTAACCCGACTATCGAAACGTTTAGGGTTAAATGTGGCTAAGTCTCACACGATCGAAAGGACAAAATAGATATTAGCGGTTTGTTGCGAGCATCTGACAAAACTTGTGTATATAATGCTGCAAATTGTAACGCTAATTTTAAATATGTAGAGAGAGTTATGAAGTTTATCCGTTGGTTCTTAGGTCGCGTCATTTTGCTATTAAATTTTGTTTTTACTCCTCGCGGTGTGAAGCGTTCTCAAGAAGAACAAAGCCAAGTGAATGAGCAAGCAAAAACGCACACGTTATACCAATTCGAAGCGTGCCCTTTTTGTGTAAAAGTGCGCCGCGCGATGAAACGTCAATCGGTTCAGTTTGAACTTCGTGATGCAAAGAACAATGAACAACACCGTGCAGAGCTTGAAGCTGGCGGCGGTCGTGTCAAAGTGCCTTGCCTACGTATTGAAAAAGATGGCAAAACCGAGTGGATGTACGAGTCTTCAGACATCGTTGCTTACTTGGAAAAACAATTCGCATAAGCTCATAAGCTCATAAGCTCATAAGCTCATAAGCTCATAATCTAAGTAAAAGCCAGATACAAAAAATCCCTCAAACGTGAGGGATTTTTTATGTCTGTTATTTGTGCATTCTTCTAGCTTATGAGCAAAAACGCCAAAGGTTATTTAGCGACAATCAACATCAGCTCTACACGGCGGTTACACGCCTTACCTTGCGCTGAAGCGTTGGTACAAACAGGAACATACTCACCAAACCCGCGAGTATAAATCGAACGACTTGAAACATAGTTACTCTCTAATCGAGCTTTCACTTCTTTTGCACGCTGCTCTGACAGAGGATCATTAATTCGATCTGTGCCCGTGTTATCAGTGTGCCCTTCAATCACAACATCGATATCTTGGCGTTGAGAAAGGTAGCTACCTAATGTGTCTAGCCATTGGTTGTAAGCAGGTTCAGGGAATGCAGAGCCTGTTTTAAAGTTCACATGTTGCTCAAGCTTTACCATTACATGATTGCCCGGCAGAACCTCAAAGTCGATACGGTTTTGTCTAAGGAAAACTTCTAGCGGATCATTGGTTGATACGCCACGACCATAGTTGGTGGTAATGGTTGTTTGCTGACGAGAATTGCTCTGCATTGAGTAGCCACGATTACTCGCGACATGTGTCGTTTGAACCACGCCCCACTCTGGGTGCATAAGATCGTAATCCGTTTGTGGCGCAGTCTCTAGCATATCACCGCCAAGTAAATCCGTTGGTGACGTCGTTTCACACCCAGCCAAAGCTATGCTTAACATTATTGCTAAATATCTCATTACTTCACCAACCACTCATGCAGATAAACCATTCACTAATGTCTATATCGGCACCGAGAAAAAAACTTTAGACAAAAACTTTCGACAAAACAGCCCGCATCAAAAAAAGTGCTTTTGATCACAGTTAACCGTCAACTAGCCTGTCTTCGCTCGCTAGTTCGAACTGTTTGCATTTATTTACCTTATAATTGTTTTCCAATTCCTACTAAATAGTTAGAATCTCACGACTTCTCAACGCTAGAGTAAACATTATGTTTAAACCATTTACTAAATTCATCACAGCAATCGCTGCCGTACTGATTATCGCCGGTTG
This sequence comes from Vibrio sp. Scap24, assembly GCF_013394185.1. Taxonomy (NCBI): domain Bacteria; kingdom Pseudomonadati; phylum Pseudomonadota; class Gammaproteobacteria; order Vibrionales; family Vibrionaceae; genus Vibrio; species Vibrio sp. Scap24. Next base: position 1,237,105 of record NZ_CP041333.1, read on the forward strand.
TAGTGAAACAGACGAGCCACAAAAAGGCGTTCAATACGAAGCGCTTCCTACTGCTCTAACAGAATTTAACCTGTCTCCGATCACTGAAATCTTCTCTCTTAACTGTGGTCACTGTCGTCAAATGGAAAGTGCAATTCCAGAGATTGAGTCGCTTACAGACCAAACTATTGGCAAGATGCACGTAACATTCAATGAAAGTGCTCAAATTAGCGCAATGATCTACTACACAGCAGTGATGCAGCTTGATGCGACACCTGACCATGCCTTCATGGACGACCTATTCGGTGCGGTTCAAATGGGTGCAGACGCGACTCCAGAGCAACGTCAACAAGCACTAGAAACAGCATTCACTTCTCGCGGCTTGGTTAGCCCATACCAACTGAACAAAGAACAACAAGTTGCGCTTTTTGACTACGTTAAGAAAGCGGAAGAAGTTTCAGTAAAAGGTCAGATCAACTCAGTACCAACATTTATCATCAACGGTAAATACCAAGTGCTGACAGCAGGCCACCAAGATGTTGCAGGTATCGCGAAAACGATCAACTACCTTTTGACTCAACCATAATCACGGCTTTTTCCCACTGATTAACACATTTTGTATTAACTACGAAATTCAGCACTCAATATAAATAGGTTTTACTATGTCTAAATTTGTCATCCCGGTCATTGTCTTTCTTTTGGCGGGTTTCATGATTTACCGTACTTGGACGAATCATAAGTCTGGTGCAGAAAACTTCGAACAAGGTCAACAGTTCCTTATCGAGAACGGCGCTAAAGAAGGTGTTGTAACGACTGAAAGCGGCCTGCAGTACCTAGTTCTTGAAGAAGGTACAGGTACAGAACACCCAACAAAAAACAGCAAAGTAACAGTTCACTACCACGGTACTTTGATTGACGGCACTGTGTTCGATAGCTCTGTTGAGCGCGGCGAGCCAATCTCATTTGCTCTTAAGCAAGTAATCAAAGGCTGGCAAGAAGGTTTGACTTACATGGTTGAAGGTCAAAAGGTTCGTCTGTTTATCCCAAGCCCATTGGCTTACGGTAAGGGCGGTTCAGGTCCTATCCCACCATCAGCAACGCTGATTTTTGATGTTGAGTTAATCTCTATCCAATAATCGAATTGCTATAAACAAGCTTCTGATTTAAGCCCCAACATGCACACCATGTTGGGGCTTTTTTATATAGCTATATGTTTTAAATTGGTTTTAATTGAGATCTTTCTAAGCTATCGCTCAAGAACACAGTCAACATCCAAGACCAATCAAACGAAAATAGACCGACTAGACGACTGGTCTAATTTAAACTATAGTACCGACCATGAACGAGAAAACGAATGACACACGCCTGCATATTTTAAATGTCGGCTATCAATTAATAGTGAACAACGGCTTCAATGGCGTTGGCTTATCACAGTTGCTTAAAGAAGCGGACGTGCCGAAGGGTTCGTTTTACCACTACTTTAAATCGAAAGAGCAATTTGGTGAGGCGTTAATTCAGCACTATTTTGAAAACTACATCACTAAGATTGAATCCATTTTGGTACACGGTGAAGGCAACCATTATCAACGAATTCTGGGTTACTTTTCACTGTGGGCAAAAACTGAAGATGGCACCTGTAACGCGCATAAATGCTTAGTAGTTAAACTTAGCGCTGAAGTTTCTGATCTTTCTGATCCTATGCGCCAAGCTCTGCTCAAAGGAGCCGAAAAAGTCACTCAAACGATACAGCACTGTGTTGCTGGTGGTGTGGATGATGGCTCTATCAAAGTAAATAACAGCCAAGAAGTCGCTCAGAACCTTTACTCAATGTGGTTAGGCGCCAGCTTATTAAGTAAGTTAAGCCAGAACCCACAGAGCTTGAAATCGGCATTAAGCCTTACCGAACAAATTTTAAAAGGTGAAAGCCACTAACGCGCACCGCGCCTTATTCGCTCTTTTTTGCTTCACCTCGCTTTGAATTGCTTTAACTTGCTGTAACTTAAAAGAAATCACCCGCCCTCTTATCAATTTGATGACGGCGGGATTTTTAGACAACAAGACTAGACGACTGGTCTAATTCTAAATGAACACAATATAAAATTAAGGACATCCAATGACTCAACAAGACAATCGCCGCATCGTATTGGCTTCTCGCCCAGTTGGCGCACCGACTCAAGATAACTTCCGCTTAGAAACAGTGGCCGCACCAACAATTAATGACGGCGAGATGTTACTTCGCTCGGTTTACCTATCTCTTGATCCTTACATGCGTGGCCGAATGAGCGATGCGAAATCTTACGCAGAGCCAGTTGCTATTGATGAAGTAATGGTTGGTGCAACCGTGTGTCAGGTTGAAGCGTCAAACAACGCTGATTTCGAAGTTGGCGAGTGGGTATTAGCGTACACAGGTTGGCAAGATTATGGTGTTTCTAACGGCGAAGGTCTTATCAAATTAGGTAAAGAGCCAAGCCACCCTTCTTACGCACTAGGTATCATGGGTATGCCAGGCTTTACCGCTTACATGGGTTTATTAGATATCGGCCAACCGAAAGAAGGCGACACGTTAGTTGTGGCAGCGGCGACAGGCCCTGTAGGCGCAACTGTTGGACAAATCGGTAAACTGAAAGGTTGTCGTGTCATTGGCGTGGCAGGCGGTCAAGAGAAATGCCAGTACGCAAAAGAGGTTCTTGGTTTTGATGAATGTATCGATCACAAGGCAGACGACTTCGCAGAACAACTGGCGAAAGCGTGTGACAACGGCATCGACGTTTACTTTGAAAACGTTGGCGGTAAGGTATTCGATGCAGTAATGCCTCTTCTAAACACAGGCGCTCGTATCCCTGTTTGCGGCCTTATCTCTCAATACAACGCGACATCACTTCCTGAAGGCCCAGATCGCATGTCTAGCCTAATGGGCACTCTTCTCGTTAAGCGCATTAAGATGCAAGGCTTCATCATCTTTGATGACTACGCACACCGTTACAACGAGTTTGCAACTCAAATGACCGAATGGCTGTCTCAAGGAAAAATGCATTACCGCGAGCACCTAATTGAAGGCCTAGATGAAGCACCACAAGCATTCATGGGTCTGTTAGAAGGTCAGAACTTCGGCAAACTTGTTATCAAAACTAACGAACCAAAATAGCTCAAAGATAGAATAGGCAGAATTATGATTACTTTACATCACCTGAATAAATCACGTTCGAAGCGTATCATCTGGCTACTGGAAGAGCTTGGTGTCGATTATCAAATCAAACCTTACCAACGAGACAGTGTCACGTTTTTAGCACCACCAGAACTGAAGTCTGTTCACCCTCTTGGTAAATCTCCAGTCATTGAAGACGATGGCGTAGTGATCAGTGAATCTGGCGCAATTACTGAGTACCTCATCGACAAGTTTGGCGAAGGTACATTCGCACCAGTACGTGGCACAGCTGAATATGTTGAATATTCACAGTGGCTACACTTTGCTGAAAGCTCGGGCATTTTGCCAATGCTGCTTAAGATTTTCGTGATGAAAGACGGCTGCGAGACAAACTTCCTTGGTGGTTACGCAGACGACGAAAATCAAAAGATCTTAACCTTCGTTAACGAAGCACTTGAAGGCAAAACTTATCTTGTAGGCGAAACTCTCACTGGTGCCGATTTCATGATGTCGTTCATCGTAGAAATTGTGGGCAACTTTGGCGCGACTGCGCTCTACCCTAACATTGCTAAATACGGTGATCTTTTAGCAAGTCACCCTGCTTACCAAAAAGCGGAGCAACTAGAGTTAGAACACTCTAACTAACCAAGATTTGTTCCATTCAATGCTCCCATAGCATGAACATAACAATCTAAATGAAGCCAAAGCCGATTTATCTTCCGCTTTGGCTTCTCATTTGCCTTCATTTCGACAACAATACCGAGCTCTAACTGAATACCCATAGAGTTTGATCTTCATGTCAGCAAACCTTGCTCAATACACACCACTGCGCACGTTAAACCAAACAGCGAATCAAGCGTTATCATTGCCAAAGCGTTTTACATTCCCGTATTACTATACTCCGCATCCTTTGTGTGAATTAGCGATGCAGCAGCTTCAACAGTCACTGCTTGACTGTGGTGTGAATGAAACATCGCAAGGTAACCTCTATGCCGTTCTTCTGGTTCAACATCCTCAAACTCAAGAGTTGGGCTACCTTTCTGCGTTTTCAGGTCTGCAGCTAGATTCGTCTTTGGAACCTCTGCTATCGAGTATCGCCTTCGTTCCTTCTGCTTTTGATAAGCAGCAGTTTCAGGCTCTAAACACGCAAGACTTAACCCAACAAACGGCATTAGCTAACGACATTGCGAACCTAGAGAAAACTCACAACCTCGATGAATTGACTGCAACGCTGAGCGAACTTAAAAACGACGCGGGCAAAGCAATAAAAGCATTTCAGCTCACTATGGCTGCCAACAAAGCACAGCGTAATGAGCTTAGAGAGCAAGCTAACCAAGAGAAAGAACTAGGGAACCTAGAGTCTGCAGCCAACCTGCTTAAACAGTTGGGCAACCAAAGCAGCCAAGAGAAGCGAGACTTAAAAGCACTTCGAGTTAAGTGGAAACAAAAGATCGCAGAACGTCAGTCACAAGTTGATGCCGTAGAAAGCGATCTCAAAAGCCGCAAGCGGGACTACCAAACAGTTTCCGCAGAGTTAGAAACTCAGCGTTTGTCTCATTATCGTTTTCTCAACCAAGCAGCAGAGCCAAAGAGCCTGCTTGAATTATTAGATGGCAAAGACGCACTAGACGGTTCAGGTGACTGCTGCCTACCCAAGCTGCTTAACTTTGCCTTTGAGCACGGCTTTAAACCATTAGCTTTATCTGAGTTTTGGTGGGGTGTGCCGCCAACGGATATCATTCGACAACACGGAAACCTTTACCCTGTTTGCCAGAGCAAAAGTTTCGAGATTCTCGACCACCAGCTAAGCGGCATTGAGTTAGAAGATAATCCGCTTATCGTAAACCCTGCGGTGGGTAAGTCGTTTGATATTGTTTATGAAGATGAAGAAATCGTGGTCGTGAACAAGCCTGAAGAGTTCTTGTCGGTTCCGGGTAAGTTCATTGAAGACTCGGTTTACACTCGCATTAAAGCGCGTTACCCGAATGCTTCTGGCCCTTTGATTATTCATAGATTAGACATGTCGACATCTGGATTGTTGATCTTGGCGCTGACGGCCGAATCCAACAAACATATCCAGAAGCAGTTCATCGATAGAACCGTCGAGAAACGTTACACCGCTCTGCTTGATGGTGAAATTCACGGTAAATGTGGCGATATAAGCTTGCCGTTACGCGGCGACATTAGCGACAGACCAAGACAACTCGTTTGCCATGAACATGGGCGTAACGCTGAAACGCATTGGCAAGCCGTCAGCACTAACAACGGCAAAACCAAGGTTCACTTGTACCCTAAAACAGGCCGTACTCATCAGCTACGCGTACATTGCGCTCACCCGTCAGGCCTCGGTGTACCAATCCGCGGTGATGACCTTTATGGCTACAAACGTGAACGCCTGCACCTTCATGCGGGCTACCTAAAACTCATTCACCCAACAACCGGGGAATGGGTCGAGTTTGAAGTGCCTTCTGAGTTCTAACCTACTTTGTCGCGTGGGGCTTTCGAGCCCTACTCTTCTCAACTAACCTGCAAATAAGCTTTCGAGACACTACATAGAAGCTAGTACCAAAAAGCTTGTACACAATAAAGTGACTATCGCAGGAATACCGTCTTTCCAAGTATCAAATCTTAAGTGGAAGTAAAGTGCTCCTATTGAAGTCGCTCCCAATATTGCACCGCCCAACAATTGAGTCTGTTCTGGTGAAATGTCACATAGAGCTAAAATCAAAAGTACTGCTCCTGTCAGTTCGACTAACCCCACCAGAAACATAATCACTCTATTCAAGCCATAGCTTTTAAAGAAACCAAGCTGGATTTCAAATACCTTCTTTTGCCAACCAAGTGTTTTAATCGAACTCGCCAACACAAAGAACATCACGATCAAAATGTTGATTGCTGTACTCATCTCGCCTACCTCTATTAAGAATCATTAATTTCAACAACGCTATTTAATCATTCATAATTCAGGTGATAAATGCTAGTTTTAAGATAGTTAAGATTCCAAAATGGAATAGATAAACCAAAGGTGAGTAAGATGGATAAGATCGAATGCATTCGTATCTTTGTGGAAACCGCGCAACTGAATAGCTTCACCGCAACGGCCAACAAGTTAGAGATGACACAAAGTGCGGTGAGTAAGAAGATCGCATGGTTGGAAAATGACTTAGGGATCACTTTGTTTCAACGAAACAGCCGAAAAATCTCCCTCACTCATGCAGGAAAAGACTACCTCACCTATTGCTCCCGTTTACTCGAAGAGATGTCTACCATAGAAAGTAAGCTCAAGCGTGAGACTCAATCCGTAGAAGGCGAGATTAAAATCTCAGCACCAAGTGCCTTTTCTACAATGTTATTGAGCGAACCACTTCAAGCCTTTATTGCGCAGCATCCAGGTATCCGTGTAAACCTCAGTGTCGATGACCGCATTGTTAACCTGAATGACCACAACATTGATATTGCTATCCGAGCATCACAACTCAAAGATTCAGGGTTAAAGGCTCGCTTCCTGTTCAACAACAAAATCCAATACGTTGCATCACCGAATTACCTCAGTAAGTTCGGGAAACCTGAACACCCACAAGATCTTATCCAACATCAGTGCTTAACCTATTCTTTGATGAACCCTGCGAACGAATGGCGTTTCACCGATAAAGATCGCCAAAGCACCAGCGTGAAAGTAAACCAGGTTTTCACGTCAGACAGCCCAGAAATGCTGCTGACTATGGCTCGACAAGGTTTAGGCGTGGTTGCGTTACCTGATTGGATGAGTAACAAGTTTGTTGAGAAAGGAGAATTAACGCCGTTATTGGAAGGTTGGAACAACGATTACTTGCCGATGTACGCGGTGTACCATGCAAGTGATTATTTGCCTCAGCGGATTCGCGTGTTTATCGATTTTCTTGCAGAGAGCTTGAGCTCCACTGATAAGTGATAATTAGAGCTCTACGAACAATAGAGCTCAGGCAATAGTTAATACATTACTTTGGTGACGCTTAACCCATCACATCTTTGCGCTGGTCAACGCATTCGAAAGAGCCCATTTCGAACTCACGGCAGATCCATGGTCGATTTTCGTAGATCGTACACATCAGTGTTTCCCTATCGACCGCTGAGCACCAACCATCATCTAGACGTTTCATGGTTTCACCGCCCCATTCGTCATAAGCGATATGCTCTTCTGGAACGCCAGTGTCTGTGATGATCATAACCTCTAAACGACAACAGCACGCCTGACAATTGGCACAAGTTACTTCAGGTTCGGTGATGTTCTTTATCTCTATGGTCATAAGTGACTACACTGCTAAATTTTGCGTATAGTAATCGAAACCGCTCGCTACGGCTAATAAAGAAAGCTGCAAATACTGTTTTCATACGGGCAAAAATAGAAACAGGCGTTGTGATTGACTCACAACGCCCGTTAGATTTTTCATTTAGCTAGATAGAAGCGCTATCTAGAATAGACTCGCGAAGAACAACTTAACGTAATCCATTAAACGCTTGAACAAACCGCCCTGTTCGACCGCTTCAAGCGCAATCAAAGGTTGAGTTTGAACATCTTCGCCATCGACGGTGTAGTGAACCACACCTAAAGTTTGCCCTTCGGCAATCGGTGCTTTCAGTTCAGAGTTAAGCTCGATAGACGCGGTCAGCTTTTTACTGTCTGACTTAGGCAACGTGATAAACGTATCTTCCGCAACACCAAGCTTCAATGTGTCTTGATCACCAAACCACACCTTCTCTTCTGCTACTTGATCGCCGCCTTGATGCGGGTTTAGCGTATCGAAGAAGCGGAAGCCGTAACTCAATAGCTGCTTACTGTCTGACTCACGGCTCTTAACGCTTGATGCGCCCATAACCACCGCGATAAGTCGCATTTCACCTTGTGTCGCAGAGCTCGCTAAGCTATAGCCTGCGCCAGATGTGTAGCCTGTCTTCATGCCATCAACGGTTAAGCTTCTATCACGTAGCAAGCCATTACGGTTGTGCTGTGTGATACCGTTATAGCTGAAAGAACGTTCGCTATATAAGCCATACACATCAGGAAGATCTTTAATAATCGCTCGGCCAAGGAGTGCGATATCATAAGGCGTTGAATATAAATCTTCAGCATCTAAACCGTGTGCGTTAGCAAAATGGGTGTTTTCCAATTTCAGAGAAGTCGCCCAAGAGTTCATCAAATCTACAAAAGCATCTTGTGAACCGGCTACGTGCTCGGCAATCGCAACACTAGCATCGTTACCCGATTGAATGATCAAACCGCGATACAGATCCATCATCGCAACATCGGTATTCACTTCAATGAACATCTTTGAAGAGTCTGGGAAGTTCTTCGCCCATGCGTTTTCACTGATACGAACTTGATCGTCCGCAGAGATGTTGCCTCGCTTCATCTCTTGGCCAGCAACATAGCTGGTCATCAGCTTAGTTAAGCTTGCTGGGTTTAACTTAGTGTGTGCATTGTTTTCGACAAGCACATCACCAGAATTAAAGTCGATTAACACATACCCTTTCGCACCTAAGCTAGGTGGAGTCGGTACGATAGAAGGTGCTGCGACGGCGGCATTACTAACCATCGCGGCGTTACTTACAATGAATATACTTAATAGAGGGAGAGAGTATTTGGAGAACAGTTTCATTGAATCAAACCTAAGTTAACGTTTTGTCCAGTATAGACAAATGCTAGCAAAAGAAGCGCGAACTTTACGTTGCTTTACGCAAATGTACCTTTAGTTACAAATAAAAAAGTATAATCTGCGATCTGTCCGTTTTTTAGACAGATAATATTGACTCAATGAATATATTTAATACTTAGTTTAAGCGCTCGGGCATGCGTCTAAATAGCATCTCAACAAAGCCTGAAATGCGTTGTTTGCTTTCGCCAGATTCCAGTTGTGGTTGAATACCAGATTGCGCTAATGATCGCCACTGAATCATTTCTGAATTTGGTACTGAAAACACGATATACAGAGATCCTTTTTCAGCCAATTTACCTTTGCCATCATAGAAAGGTACGCCCGTAGAAAGCTGAACCGCATCAAAAATTGAATTGTCATTAAGCTCCGATTCTTCCGCGAGCCCGAAACCAACGACTACATCACCAATACTGCCGTCCTGTTCCAAACGGTATCCTTTCTCAGACAATTGCTCTTCAATTGCGTCACGTACCATATCGGTAACCAAGGTTTCATCGTATTTTTGAGAAAGATAGACCTGTTCCGATTGTGGGTGCCACGAGTATGTCGTCACAGCATCTTTCATGAATTCGAAGTCACCGCTTGTCACGACACCATAGTCATGTGCTGCTGGTTGTTCTTGTGTGGTACAAGCCGTCAGTCCAACCGCCATTAAAGCCAACAGTGCCACTTTTTTTATGCTTTTTGTTGCACAAATGGATCGTTTTATCATTCGCGGAGTCCCTACCTATATAAGAATAACTATCAATTCAACCTCCAACATAATTAGTAATTATGTTAATAGAAAGGTCATTAAACGTTTGCGTAATCGCTAACCTTCACTTCTGCCCGTTTTGGGGGTTTAATCACAAAAACAGAGTTGGTATAGTCTACCCCGTTAAACAAAACCAGACCATTCGAGGCACGGAGCTTCCTCAATCATCTCATGAAGAGAAGAATTGGTACCGACAAAGTATCGGCAAATTTAAGAGGGTCAAACAATGGAATTCAATATGGTTGAAATTTTAGGTTACGCTGCGTCTATTATGGTCGCAATTTCATTAACAATGAAAGATATCGTTCGTCTGCGTGTCCTTAACTTTATCGGTTGTGCTCTCTTCACAGCATACGGCATCATGATTGACGCATGGCCAGTTGCTGCAACCAACGGTTTTATCGCTTGTGTAAACATCTACTTCCTTGCAAAAATGCAAAAGGAAAAAAAAACGGAAGCGATGAAAGCAGCGAAAGCTTAAATTAGCGACTCGCATTTCAAAAAATTGTGAAAAAGCCCAAACGGTTCCTCTCGTTCTAGTAAGAACAGAAGCACAGTTTGGGCTTTTTTATGTCTGTCGTTTATCAATCTCTTAATCTGTCACTTTAAAAACTAGCTTCAAAGCGACTCCGTCGAAAGTGCATCACGTATAAGCAATGCGATATTCGTTCTCTCGGTACATCTGAGTGTTATTGCGGCCACTCTCTTTGGCTTGATATAGCGCTTTGTCGGCTTTTTCGATTGTACCTTCTATCTGAAACAACACCTGAGCATAACAACACCCCGCACTCACCGTTACTGGTGACACCAACCCTTGTATTTGTTCGACTCTGTGTCTTAACGTTTCTGACAATTCGAACAGCCGACATTCGTCACAGTCAAACGTCACCAGAATAAACTCTTCGCCACCATAACGAGCAATTAAGCGATGATCACTTGTAAACTGCTTCAAGGTTTTCGCGACGGCACAAATCACCCTATCACCCTGCGCATGTCCGTGTAGGTCGTTCACTGATTTGAAATGGTCAATATCCAATAGAATGACGCCAACACCTTGTAAGGGGTAAGGCGAGTTATCCGATATTCTCAGTTTGATCTGCTCAATGAAACTGCGTCTACTGTGCAATCCAGTAAGATAATCAAGGCTCGCCACATCTAAGATCTTTAGGTGACGATGCCGCAGGTAAAGGACCAGAACCACAATAATACTCAGTAGGCTAACCACCAACGTCATCAAGCTTGCTAGCAATAAACTGTGGTTTTTGTTGAGCTCTTGTTCTAACACTCCCGCTGAAATAACCCAGTTCAGGTATGGATAAAACTTATAGAAGATATTTTTGCTTGTCGTGCCATCTTCCGTAGAGATTGAGTAGCTAAAGTGACCTTCTGGTTCAGCTACAACCTTATCGAGCAGCAACTCTGAAGAATCTTCAATCAAGGCTTTTAAATGCTGGTGTTCAAAGTTAGGTTGAAGAACTAGCTCACCCTGTAAATCAACGATATACACATAACCACTATCGCCATAAGAGTACTTTCTCAATTTGTCTTTAAGCGCTTCAAGATCAACCAGATACATCAGTTCATCTTTATAAGTGGTCGCCACCAATGTATTGCCACTCGGCAGCCTCACTGAGTACGCAACCTTCGCACGTTTACCCACTTCATGTGGATTGGCGTGAGAATACTGAGTCATTCCTGAATTTAAACTCAGTTGTTGTTGAATATGGGTTAAGTGTGCACGATTTTGCCCTTGTAGAAACGGGTGATACAGATGAACACCTTGAGGCGACATTAGATAGATATAGCCAGACTCTCCAATCACCAGTTCATTGGCAATTCTGATGACTTCGTCGACTTCTTGTTCTGGGTTGACACGCACAGTATGAGAGGTGACGGTATCAGTCACCCCTTTGAGATAGGTTCTTATCGCTTCGTTGACTGTGGTGTCTACGATATCGTAGCTCGCGTTCACAATAGTACGAAAGAAGAACTGATTGGATTCTAATAGTGATTCTTTCGTCCGGTTGAACTGAACAGCAGAAAGGATCAAAGAAACTACGGCCAGTACAATTGAAAAACTAAGAATGTATTTACGTCTGACTTTCAAAATGACCCCGTAGCTTTTTAATTTTAGGGAACGCTATTGTTTTTGTGATAAGCAGACTGTTTTATATCATAGTTGTATTTTTTACTGAACGAGTGTCGATATTTTGAGAGATTTCTATACGCAATCTGTGACTTATCGCAAAAACGCCGAACTGAATTCAGTTCGGCGTTTTGATTTTACGTTTGAATTGTATGTTTAAATCACACTAAATCACTGATAAATAGACTCAAAACCATTCGTATTTATTATCTTTTATCATTACCTTTAGCATTATTTAAGCTCAGTACACGATGTTTAAATGCGCTCTTACATTCACTTATCCAACAGTCGTGTACTGCACGGTTAACGTATTGGTTTAACCCATTTCGTCTTTATTAAGAACAAACCTGAGTCCAGCTACCGTCGCTACCCGGCTCAGAGCTTGTCCACCAGTTAGCTTGGTAAATACTACCGTTGTGAACCACTTGGTCACCCGTGTTTGCATGGCTTGGATTACCTGCCCAATCTTTCTGAGGTAGATCTGGGTAAACCGTTAACCCCGCAGTGTCACACGTACCAGGGTTTGTGCCACCATCACCAGGATTACCACCACCAGAGCTGATATCACCTAATGGTAGATCGGGTTGCTCGAAGCTAAAGGCATAATCGACGCCATTCACGCTCACTGCATAGTTTGCAGGACCTGAAATGGGCAAGTAATACACCATATCTAGCTCATACACACCACCAGCTGGAAGATCTTCCCATGCAGGTAACGTGAACGCTACGCGGTGCATAGTACCGTCTAATCCGCCGATGTTATCCGCACGAGTATGACCCGAAGCAATCACAGACAAACCACCGCCCGATTGATCTTTCGCGTTATCAGGAGCTGACACTGGGATGTCGAATTGGAACTCAGTTCCACCCGGAAGTGCTTGCCCTGTATTGTTCGTGAACGTGATCTTAGGGTTGATTGGGTAGTTTTGGTCACCGACTTTGAAGCCACCAACTGATACCGCAATATCGAGCGCTTCTGTTGGGATAGCACCCGTCGCGACTTTGTTTCCATATGGGGTTGCAGACTTAAACTTATCGTAGATAGCTTTCGTCATTGTGTTACCCATGTGGAACTCACCGTTACCGCTGTTACATGCTTGTTCAGTGGTATCGATTGAAGTTCGGTTGCCGCTCGCATCCAGTACATAACAGTTATAATCCCCTGCTAGTTCCCAAAACATAATGCCGCCGATTTCTTTATCGATAACGTAGTCCGCTTTCACATCGATAGACTGCTTATCTTCTGTAGAAAGGAATACGCCCTTCTCTGCATTCCACAACCAAGGTGCAACCGCCACGCTGTCGTAGTTACGCGTGTAAGTGCCGGTTAGAACATCCGTTGGATCGTTGACAGGATCAAGCTTGTAAGCATCCGCATAAGAACCCCAAATACCTTTCTCTAGGTTCTTCGCGTGCCACATTGGGTTGGAACCCGCACCCATTTCGTTGCCTTTCGGATCGGTATCGTGCCACATGTTGTCGATACCAATTGCGCCATGACCACAGTTGTTCTTCTCGCCTTCGCCTGTACCCGCCGCACATTCAGATTGATTTGGTAGCGCAGCTCGACCCCAAAGACCATTCTCACCACCCGTTACACCTTGCCAACCACGCGTGTAGTAAGGCACACCGATGTTAATACGACCTGCTGGCATAGAACCACGGAAGTAATGGTAAGCCCAATCCGTATTCAGGTAACCGATACCACCGTAAGCCGCAGTGCCATAAACATTCCACTGTGCTAGCTCTGAATCTTTACCTGTATCAAACAAGGCAGCGTTATGACCAACATGATCGTTCCACGCACCGTGAAGGTCGTAAGACATGATGTTTACGTAATCGAGATACTTGGTGACATCGAATGTTTCCATACCGCGCAATAGGTAACCAGAAGAAGGAGCCGCGATCGTTAACATGTAATGATTGCCATCTTCCGCAGACGCCACATCAAGCTTCTCACGCAACACTTTCATCAAGACTTGGTAGGAAGCCCAAAGGTACTGACGACGTGGTTCCATGAAATCTTTGTCGTATGGGTTACCAGCACCCGCCATTGAGGTTGGGTATTCGTAGTCAATATCTAGACCGTCGAACTGGTATTTACGAAGCATTTCAACCGCTGAAGTCGCGAATGTTTCGATACCTTGATGGTTAATAGAACCGTCAGCGTTAGTCGTCATGGTGTAGAAACCACCATCAGCAACTCGGCTGCCGTCAGTCGCGAAGTGGCCGCCCGTTTCAGCCCAACCACCGATTGAGATTAGAGTCTTAACACCGTGTTTTTTCTTCGCGGTTGCGAGTGCACCAAAGTGACCTTTAAAACCTAATGCAGGATCAACTTCCACGCCCGGCCACTCTTTACCGACAGCAGCATTATTCGGATCATTTACATCACCCACATTTACTTTGCCGTCTGAACCAATGCTCACGAACGCATAGTTAATGTGTGTGAGTTGCTCCCAAGGGATGTCATTGACTAAATAAGCCGCTTGAGGGTCGTCCCCTGCGCGCCAGCTTGTGAAGTAACCAATTACACGACGTGGGTGATCCGCGCCCATCTTCTCGCGGCCTTCATCATCGTAAATCGTACAGTAAGGGACATCGATGCCTTGCGTTTGATACAAGCCATCAGGTCGACAAGTGCTTACCGTTGGAGCGCCATTCACCGTCAAAGAAGCCAGTGCTGATTCCGCCGTTGCGCCTTGGTTGTCTGTCGCTTTCGCGTAAACCGCTAAAGAGCCTGCTTGAGTGGTTGTGTAATCTAGCGTGTATGGGCTTGTCGCAGCTGTACCCACAAGAGCACCCGCTACGTAGAAATCAACCTTATCAACCGTGCCATCGCTGTCTGCTGCCGTTGCTGTCAGTGTGACTACACCACCAACATCAACAGAAGTCGCTGAAAGTGCTACCGAAACTGTCGGTGCTTCATTACCTGGTTGTGCTGAATCAACAGAAACAGAAACCGCACTTGCAACACTTACTGCGCCTTCATTATCCGTTGCAACAACTGAAACTTGATGGTTACCAGACGTTGCAGCCCAAGCCGCCTCAAATGGTGCCGCTGTCACTACTGCAACCGACGAACCATCAACAAAAAATTCTACCGAAGCGACACTGCCATCAGAGTCCAGTGCTGTTGCGCTAAGTACCACATTATCGCCTTCAACAATCACATCGGATGCGGTTGGCGCTGTTAACGAGGCGGTTGGCGCTTCATTTGGTGTACCGCCGCCTCCATTACCGCTGCACACATCCAGTTTTTTCCACTGTGCGTAATCACCTTCAAATTGGCTCGGATTGTTGTTTTGATTCCAGTAATTCGCTGAGTACGCGCTGCCGTCATGTGAAACCTGATCACCACCGGTGTAAACCGTGGCTGAGTCCCACGTTTCTAACGTTGAACAATCAACAGCCGCATAACTGTTGAACGCCATTAAGCATGACGCGGTGAGAGTACTGAGTGTAAAAACCTTCTTGGCCACTCTTCCTTGGTTTAGGTGCATGTTAGCTATCCCTTAAGTTGTTGTTTCAAGATGTTTAATCTAAATGGCACTTTCCTCACCACTTAAATCTCTTCGCAAAACAACTGTAGGTAACAGCGCCAATTAAACACCTAAAATATTCAGTATTTATAAAATGACTCGCATTAATTTGTTTATAGCATGCAATGAGTCGACACTTATTTTGCACCAACAACTAATATTAAATTATTTCGGAAAGCTAAAAAATAATGTCTCAAAAATCGGAAATGTGATTCAGGTTTGAGAAAAAAATTCGCATTAAATCTAACCAAAAAGTAGAGATTTGTAGGCGATTTGATGTTCTTTTTAGAATTCGCCCACTTTTTGATAACAAATGTGTTAGTATCGGCGGCTTTTTTGACGAACCTCACATTTCTATGCAAGTGTGGGAGAAATACATAGGCTTGAAAGAGCCAAATATAGCGAAGAAATAATGTCCAACTTGACGCAAGTCGCCAACGAAAACATCAACGCAGAATCTACTTCTATCGATTTCAATAAAGCTCAATCTTTGGGTGAAAAACTGGAACTCGGAAACCCAGTATTTTGGCTTAGTGGCAGTTTTTTAACCCTCTTTGTCATCCTCGCTTTCACCAACACCTCCGTATTGTCCGAACTTGTTAACATCGGCTTTAGTTACTCAACTAAGTGGTTCGGTGCTTTCTGGCAAGTCCTATTACTACTCAACTTCATCATCGGCTTAGTGCTTGCACTAGGGCGCACAGGCCACGTTCGTCTAGGAACCCTTGCCCTCCCTGAAATGACCACCTTTAAATGGATGTCTATCGTCCTATGTACGCTGCTAGCTGGCGGCGGTGTGTTCTGGGCAGCAGCAGAGCCTATTGCTCACTTTGTTTCGGCTCCACCACTTTATGGCCACGCTGATCCTCAAGCGATGGCGTTTAACGCTCTATCACAATCTTTCATGCACTGGGGTTTCCTTGCATGGGCAATCTTAGGTGGTTTGTCTTCTATCGTGTTAATGCACCTGCATTACGACAAAGGCCTTCCTCTTAAGCCTCGCACTCTGCTTTACCCAGTACTTGGCGATAAGGCTATCAACAGCTGGGTGGGTAACGTAGTCGACGCATGCAGCATCGTTGCTGTTGCCGCAGGTACTATCGGTCCTATCGGTTTCCTTGGTCTACAAATCAGCTACGCATTGAGCGAACTGTTTGGTATTTCAGACAGCTTTGCGACTCAAAGCGTGGTTATCCTGTTTGCAATCGCAATGTACACATTGTCTGCATTAAGTGGCGTGAACAAGGGCATCCAGCTGGTTAGCCGTTACAACATCATCTTGTCTGTGTGCCTAATCGGCTACATCCTTCTAGTAGGCCCAACGAGCTTCATCGTAGACGGTTACCTGCAAGGCATGGGCGAAATGGTTGATAATTTCATCCCAATGGCGCTTTACCGCCAAGATACGGCGTGGCTAGGTGGCTGGACGGTATTCTTCTGGGGTTGGTTCTTAGGCTATGGCCCAATGATGGCAATCTTTATTGCTCGTATCTCACGCGGCCGCACCATTCGCCAAATGATCGTTTCTATCAGCATCGTTGCACCGCTTGTGACGTGTTTCTGGTTCAGTATCGTTGGTGGTAGTGGTTTAGCGTTTGAACTAGAGAACCCAGGTGTGATTTCTAGCGCGTTCGAAGGGTTCAACCTTCCAGCAGTTCTTCTAGCAATTACTGCGCAACTGCCGTTCCCTACTCTGATTGCGATTCTGTTCCTTATCCTGACGACCACGTTCATCGTGACGACAGGTGACTCAATGACTTACACAATCAGTGTAGTAATGACGGGCACAACAGAGCCGAACGCAGCAGTACGTACCTTCTGGGGTATCATCATGGGTGCGGTAGCTATTGCACTTATCTCGATGGGCTCTGGCGGCATCTCTGCTCTACAGTCGTTCATTGTGATCACAGCCGTTCCTGTATCCTTCATCTTGCTGCCGTGTTTATGGCACGCACCACAGATCGCGAAGCAGATGGCAAGAGATCAAGGCATCGCTTAATACCTAACCCGATTTAGTTTGGGTTAGCGTGTAAAACGAAAAAGCCACTCAAGTGATTCACCTGAGTGGCTTTGTTTTATCTGTTCGCTGCCTAATTGATTAGCTGATTAGCTGATTAGCGTTGATATCGACTAATGCTTACTTCTAGAGATATTTCGGCTTATTGAAACTTTTCACCCGCAGCAACCATAAACGACATCTCAACCAACAGTTCTGGGTTTGCCAGTTCAGCTTTTACACATGTACGACTTGGTGCGCTACCTTCAGGGAACCATGAATCCCACACTTCGTTCAGTGCATCGAAGTTAGCGAAATCTGTTAGGTAAATAGTCACCGACAATACGCGAGATTTATCGCTGTCGACCAAACTCATCATTTCTTCAGCTTGATCAAAAATTTGCTGAACCTGACTCTTAATTCCTGCCGATGTATCCGTCTCTGGTACTTCAACAAAGCTTGCGATGCCATTAAATACGGTTACATCTGACCAACGTTTGGTCGGGTTAATTCTATGGATTTTCACGAGCGATTCTCTTCTTATAATTAGGATTTACGTCAGCGTAATCTAATCCAAATTCCTAATATTGAAAACAAAAATTAGAAAACGCCTCTGCCCACCTTAAACCTTTCCTTTGCAACCAACCACTTTTCGGCTTGATTCATGAAGTCTCAAACTAGCGCTTACTAAAAAAGATTAAGTATTATTCTCACAGCGAAATTAATTCTGTACTCGTGCGGTCATATTCAGGGATTTTATTAAATGGAGTACTTTTATGCATGTTCAAACCTATGATTTAAAACAGACTAATGTGGGATATAACCTTGGAGTGGTTGGCGTAGCATTAGTGCTCGCTTGGATTGGTATTTACAAGTTTACGCCAACCGAAGCGATGCTCATTGAACCGTTAATCGCAAATCATCCTGCAATGAACTGGCTTTACAATCTGTTCTCAGTGCAAGCTGTGTCTAACATGGTGGGTGGCGCGGAGATCATTGTCGCGATTGGATTGATCGTTGGATTTAAGAAACCGACAGTTGCTTTCTATTCAGGCATTGCTGCAGCGGCTATCTTTGTTGTGACACTCAGCTTCCTGATTACAACGCCGAATGCTTGGAAAGTATCGGATGGCATTTTAGTCACTAACTTCTTCCTAGTGAAAGACATCTTGTTCTTGGCGATCGCTATTAGCGTAATCGAACGTAACAAACCTCAGAAGTAACCGTAAATCTATAAGTGGCCGTAACTAGAAGTAACTTTAAACCTTGAAATAAAAAAGCTCGAAGCTGGCTAGAAGGACGCTACCAGCTTCTAATGTATAAAGTTTTACTCTGCACTAGCATCGTGATTGAAGCATTGTCTCGTTACCAAGCCCCATTTTTCGTCCTGATATTGATCTTCCACGTAGTTACCTGATGTGTAGTCATTAACGACCTCTCTCCAGAACTTAACTGCATGCTCAGCGCCGAGTACTTGCTTGATCTCCCAACTGCCTTTTAGATGTTCAAACAGCTCACAGATAAACCGTTTCCCTACTTTGTTTTTCCGAAAATAAGGCACGACATAGAAATCGCAGATTTCAAACTCATTTGGCGCTTTGGTTTCAATGGCGGTTAACGCAGCAGGAACTCCATCAATGTAGAGTAAGTAACCCGTTACGGTCTCCCCAAGCGTCGGGTAAATCTCAAACAAGCCATACTCGTCTGGTTTATCTCCGATGATCTTAGAAAACTCGGCGGCATAACCCTGATATAGATTCGCGTATACCTGTTGATTACCACTATAGACTGTCACAATGTTCATAAGTAACTCTCTGTTCTAACAATCACTATTGATGCCATATATTATGAATCATAAACCGTAGCTTTGTCTTTTCGAAACTAAGGTAAGTCTCTTAACTTCTTAGCAGGGTTACCTGCATAGATACCTTTCTCGGTGATGTCTTTGGTCACCACACTGCCCGCGCCGATTACTACCCCTTCGCAAATTCTGACAGACAATACTGTCGCATTGGAACCGATGGTAACGTTATTTGCTATAACGGTGCGTCCCCAACTGTCTGGGTTTGGATCTGGCTTACCCTCTTTGAACAAGTCATTTGCGAACATCACACCGTGGCCTACGAAGCAGTCACTTCCGATAGTCACATACTCGCAAATAAAGGTATGAGACTGGATCTTACTTCTCTCGCCTATCACGGAGTTCTTTTGAATCTCGACAAAGGGGCCAACGAACACGTCATCTTTAAGCTCACAACCATAAACGTTGCTTGGCTCGATGATAGTGACATTCTCACCACACGTAATATCAGTAATCTGCGCCTTTAAAACTCTAGGACTTGCCATACTTCCTCTCGACATTAGCGTCACAATTCAATCTAAGCGATTGTGCCGTATGCATTAAAGTGCATCAAATAGAGATGTTGAGAGTTGGTAATGGATCAAAGATCCTGCGTAAATTAAAACAAGCCAACCAACACGACTGACAACAGTATGCCACCTATAAAGCTAGGGGCATGAAACGGGCGAGCTTGGGATTTTACGTACTCTTTTTGAAGCTCTTCTTGATAAGTTTTGACGGCAAGTTCTTTTACGTAGTTATTTTGCATAATAAGCTCCTTTTCAATGATTAAGAGAAGCTTAAGACTTGAAGTAAGGTTGAGGTAAAGCAAAAATTCAGATTAATTGAACACTTGAGTTTTGTTACTCGAGGATTACCCTAAAAACATCATTATTCACACCACCCACGTCCACTAATTCTCCAGTTTTCACATGAAGTGACGTGTTTAGTTGTCGAGTTGAGCGTGGCTCTTTCGTTTCTCGAATCACGAGCATATCGACCAAGTAACCAGAGTCTTGCTTTCGTATTGAACCTGAAAAAGTCACGCTTTCAACCCTGTCCGCGAGTACAGAATTAAATGTTTTATCTTCTAGCACACCTGCCGAGATCGATGTATCGCCATAAAACAACGTGATACTGGTTGGTTCAGGTGCTAACACTTGATTGGATGAACACCCCATCATAGCTAGGCACAACATTAAAATAACTCGAAATTGCATAAACTGGTTTTCTTACGTTAAGCGTCTGTTTTTCATATTAAAACACTTCGCATCAATAAACGCCATACGTTGGCAGAAGCTTGTTTAGAGTGAGTTGTGTAGTGAAGCTTAACAAAGGGGTTATGTATTTAAATAGGGTTAGCTAATCAGAGAATCGGCTCTGACTCCTTGTTCAGAAGTTAGAGCCGACCTTGGATCGCTATATTCGAATTGGGTTCAGTGAATTAAGCAACGACGTCTTGTGGCGGTGTGCCTTCGCAGTTAGAAACGACGGCATCAATTTGGATTAAAGCATTCATAGGAATCTCTGAAACCCCTACCACCGTTCTTGCCGGTAAGTCAGCATTAAAGAACGTAGTGTAGATCTCGTTCACCGCATCAATATCTGAAACATCTTTAAGCTGAATATTAATTTTCACCGTATCGTCCATGCTGTGGTCAACACTTTCAATAATCGCCTTAATATTCTTAAGGCACTGTTCAGCTTGCTCTTTTATGCCACCAGCAACCACTTCATTGGTTTTCGGATCTACAGGCAGTTGACCTGAAATATGGTTGTAGTGAGAGAAAGCAACGGTGTGCGAATAAGGCATAAATGGCGCAGCAACCGTATTATTAGCTTCAATAACCAATAAGCGAGTGTCTTCTGGCAGTTGTGGCGGTGTGCCATCGCCGTGTGAAACGGACGTATCGATTTGAACTAAAGCGCCCTTTGGTAGTTCAGCAGCATTAACAAGTGTTCTTGCTGGCACATAACTTGGGAAGAACTTAGCGCAAACTTCATTCACCTTTTCTGCATCTTCAATATTTTTAAGGTAAATCGTGGTTTTAACCACATCGTTCATGACATGACCGATGCTCTCTAGAATCGTTTTAATGTTTGCTAAACATTGTGTCGTTTGTTCTGTGATACCACCTGAAACCAACTCACCTGTATTTACATCGATAGGCAATTGAGCTGAAAGGTTGTTGTAGTGAGAAAAAGCCGCTGTCTGAGTAGAGACAACACTCTGCGGAGCGTTATCTGTATTTCTTGATACCTTCACCAGCGCGCAAGGTGCTTGTGGTTTAGTCCCTTCGCCGTTTGAAATAAGCGCATCCATTTGAACTAAAGTGTCACTGTTCGGTAGCGCAGCTACGCCCACAACTGTGCGTGTAGGAAGACTATTGTTGAAGAAGCTTTTGTAAACTTCATCAATAGCATCGATATCAGAAATATTCTTTACGAAAATATTAATCTTCACAACATCATCCATAACATGGTCGATGCTTTCAACAATGGCCTTAATATTATTTAAGCATTGTGCAGCTTGGTCTTTAATATCACCAATCACTACTTCACCTGTTTTAGGGTCGACAGGTAATTGAGCTGAAAAGTTATTATAATGAGAAAAAGCGACCGTTTGTGTAGATACAAAATCTGTTGGTGCGTTTTCAGTATTTCTTGAAACTTTAATGATATCGCTACTCATCGAAATTATCCTTTATAATATAGGAATACGTGTTTATGTTGAACAATCGTATTGGAAAGAATGATTAAAGTAGCGCCATGTTAAGTGAATTATTTTAGGGTAAACGTGATACCCGTCAGACTCTAAGGTGACTATAAATCAGCAAGTTATAGAATAATTAGTCATAACACGACTAAATATCCGTCACATTTGGCTTTATCAACTGCTAAATTCTCTTTAATTTTCAAACTATTCAATAATCTTGAATACTCTCTCAGGTAATTCTATGAGTTATTTCCAAAATTTAGATGCAGTTTGATAGGTTGTTCACAATAAAACAGCCTTATTATCAGAACCATTGAACTACCAATAAAACATTATGAATAAACTCTTAATCTATTTAACTAATTATTTTTAAGAGGCTATTTTATACAAGTAAGTTAATAATATGTTCGATAATCAAATACCAACAATCGGACAAAGCCCATGGTTAGATACATTTACTCATATAATTAAACAAGCGAGATATTTAGGATAACTGCGTGAGAAAGTTGGTTGTGATACTAAGAGTGCTGTTTTCTGAAATGAAGATGGCGTCAAGACTAGCCATAGACGCCATTGTGTCTGGTTAACCTTCAATTCAAAGAAATTGCAGAACAAAGCAAGCAATGAAAGCGGGTAAACCAGCGATGAACAACACTAAGCCTGTCTGGTAATTCATTCGGTAGTGTTCTTGTTGGTCTTTATCAAAGTCATGCCCTTCGACCATTTTGTAGACTTTATCTGTAATTGGGTCATCAAGGCGTGTCGTTTTACTATGAACACCACCCTCCCACATTAACTTTGCTAGAACCCAAATAACAATGACCACAAAAAACAAGAAGTCGACGAGCCTTGTCGTGGCAAAGAAAGGAAAAAACTGAGAAAGCGCTAAAACAATCAACGCTGCTGTTAAATTAATTAGCGCTACTTTCTTCAATAAATCGAGCAAACTACCTCCTAGAAAAAGTATGTAATTTAGGTGTTCTTCAAATGACTATGATTTGTATACGAACAAGTATTTATAAAATAAATACTTCTCGATCAACCGAAAAATACGTGTGATATCGCATATTATGAAATGCCGCACGTTTCGGAACATAGGTATTGAGTAAAGGCTAAACAGCTCTTGGAGTAGTATTGAAGTGACGCTTAAATTCGCGACTGAATTGGGATGGGCTGGAATAGCCGACTCGGCGTGCAGCATCGTTGATTCGTAGGCCTTCTAACTGAATCAACTCTTTGGCTTTGTTGAGCCTTACCTTCTTCAAGTATTGAAGTGGTGATTCAAAGGTGACGTTACGGAAAGCATTATGAAAAGCAGACACACTCATGTTCGCTTCATCGGCTAGCGATTGAACGGTAATGGTTTGGTCATACTCTTCATGTACTTTAGACAGTGCTTTGGCAACACGTGCGTAATGGCCATCGTGATGGGCAAGATCGAATAAAACACGCCCTTCTGAACCGGTGAGCGCGCGATAAACAATTTCGCTAACAAGCGCATCGCCCAATATGTTGGCTTCAATATCGCAATGCAGGGTTTTGATCAGTCGAGTAAAGCTTTCTAGCATCCTATCTTCCATTGGGGTCGACTCTAAGCCACTCGAGTTCTGCTTATGTTTGTTGCAGTAACTTTCGAGAAAGCCTTGGTCTTCCAGCTTTTTCACCAAACTGTGTAAACGCTGAGAATCAATGTTGATCGATAAACCAAGCAAGGGTTCCCCATCGACAGGCAAGGCTTCGCACTCTAGTGGCATTGGCACGCCAACGACGAGGTAATCGCCCGCGGCATAAGTAACAGGCCTTTCACCGATATAGATGTTCTTTTGACCCTGCCCGAGCATGATGATGCCAGACTGATAGGTAAAAGGTTGGCGCTGGTTACCACCACTGCTTCGGTAAAACCAGACACCCTCGATCTCAGTTTCTCTGATCCCTTCGAGCTCATCCCAACCCTTGTATTCAACGTAAGACTGCATTAACTGAGCGAGTGTATTCATAACTGGTGATATTCCATTCAAGGTGCGGAGTGTATTTGCACAAAAGCCCAAAAAGAATAACAAATTTGTAGAAATAGGCAATTAATTTGGAGGAACTGGCCTTCACCACCCTAAATTCCTGTACTAATATGCAAATATAGAAATTGAGCAATAAATCAGAATAAAAAATCTAGCTTTACACAAGGAACCTACAATGCAATTTACTTATGTTAACCCTACAGTAATCCACTTCGGCCAAGGCCAAATCAACGCTATCAGCCAAGCGGTTGATACTTCAAAGAAAGTACTTGTCATCTACGGTGGCGGTTCAATCAAAAGCAATGGTGTTTACGACCAAGTAGTCGCATCTCTTAAAGATCACGCTTGGATTGAGTTTTCTGGTGTTGAAGCAAACCCAACGAAAGAGACGCTAGACAAAGCCGTCGCTCTTGTTAAAAAAGAAAACGTAGAATTCATTATCGCTGTTGGCGGTGGTTCGGTAATCGATGGTTCTAAGTATGTGGCTGCAGCGGCTAAATACGACGGTGACGGTTGGGATATCCTAGCGGGCAAACACCAAGTAACAGAAGCAACGCCAATCGGCGCAGTATTAACGCTTCCTGCTACAGGTTCTGAATCTAACATGGGTGCGGTAATCACGCGTAAAGCGACTCAAGAGAAGCTGGCATTCATGAACCCTGCAGTACAGCCTAAGTTTGCGGTAATGGACCCAGATGTAATGAAGTCTCTGCCTGAACGCCAGCTAGTTAATGGTTTAGTTGATGCTTGGGTACACGTATGTGAGCAATACATCACAATGCCAACAGACGCGATGGTTCAAGACGGTTACGCAGAAACACTGCTGAAAAACCTACTCGTACTGGGTAAGCAGTACGACGAGCGTGACAACGACGCATGGCGTGCAAACCTAATGTGGACTGCAAACCAAGCGCTTAACGGCCTGATTGGTACGGGTGTTCCTCAAGATTGGGCAACACACATGATTGGTCACGAGTTCACAGCACTATGGCACGTAGACCACGCGCGTTCACTTGCGATTGTTCAACCTTCGCTACTTCGTAACCAAATCGAAGCGAAGCGTGGCAAGCTAGAGCAAATGGGTCGTAATGTATTTGGCCTAGAAGCAGGTGCTGACTTAGCAGAGCGCACTATCGATGCAATCGAAGCGTTCTACCACAGCCTAGACGTAGCAACTATGTTCGACGGCTACGAAGCAACTAAATCGGCAGCAATCGACAACGTTGTTGCTCAGCTTGAATCACACGGTTACCTGCAACTTGGTGAGAACCAAGCAATCACGCCAGAGAAAACACGTGAGATTCTAGAGTCTGCGATTCACTAAGCTCGTTAAAGCTTAAAGAAGGCCGAACGAAGTAGATTACAAAGACAATTTGAACAAGTGAAGTGCCGTAAACAAGATTTATGACATCACATTGAACCAAATACTTTGGCCCTACGTATATCAAAAGCAGTGTCCATTTCGGGCGCTGCTTTTTATTTGCCCTACAAGATGCTATTAAATTCTCATAAGTCCCTAATTTTATGTGCAATCATATTTCTATATTGTTAAGGTAAACCTGTCTCTTTACTAGGTATGAACAACGATTTGAACAATCTCAAGGAAATGGTTAAGTTTAAGTCACTTAACAAGTGGTATGGTGATTTTCATGCCCTAAAGGATATCGATTTAAATATTGAACAGGGAGAGATAGTGGTGATTTGCGGACCGTCTGGTTCAGGTAAATCAACCTTGATCCGCTGTATCAATCAGCTAGAACCCTTCGAAAGTGGCGAGCTTTCCGTGCTAGAACAAGCGCTTCCGTGCAAGTTCAACACGCCAGGCCAAGTCGGAATGGTGTTTCAGCACTTCCATTTATTCCCCCATCTTACTGTGCTTGAAAACCTGACTCTGTCCCCAATTCGTACGCTCAAGAAAAGCAAAGAAGAAGCAGAAAAAACGGCCATGCACTATCTCGAATGTGTACACATTGCCGAGCAAGCGAATAAGTACCCAGCTCAACTTTCTGGTGGCCAACAACAACGTGTTGCGATTGCTCGCTCTCTTTGTATGAAACCTGAACTTCTGTTGTTTGATGAACCAACATCTGCTCTTGATCCGGAAATGATCAACGAGGTGCTTGATGTGATGGTTGAGCTTGCGAGTGAAGGAATTACCATGGTGTGTGTGACACACGAAATGGGCTTTGCGAAACGTGTTGCCGACCGTGTCATATTTATGGATGAAGGACAAATCGTGGAATCCAATACACCACAATGCCTGTTCGAGAATCCTCAACACGAGCGTACTCAAGCGTTCCTAAATCAGATTCTGACTTACTGATGCTGCTTAAAATTGTAAAACCTGCCCTATCTGCATTGGTACAAATTGTTGTGCTCGCGGCTGCGGTTGTCTGGATTCTCGATTCTGGCGCACAAGCCATGGGATACAGCTGGCAATGGGAACGCGTGCCCGACTACATCGCCTTTTATGAAGACGGCGAATGGTGGCCTGCAGAATTGATGGAAGGGCTACTCGTCACCATCAATATCTCTCTGATTTCTTTGGTCGCTACGTTGGCTATTGGTTTAACCACAGCCCTATTACGTAACTCTAATTCGGTAGTTGGGCGAACCCTCGCCACCAGCTATGTTGAGTTAATCCGTAATACGCCATTATTAGTACAGATTTACTTGCTCTACTTTGTGTTTGGCCCCGTACTAGGGCTGGATCGCTTTAGCACGGCTGTTTTAGCCTTGGCACTTTTCCAAGGGGCATACACTGCCGAGATATTGCGAGCCGGTTTAAATGGCATTGCTAAAGGACAATTTGAAGCCGCTCAATCTTTGGGCTTATCAAAGACCTATACTTATTGGGATGTGATTCTTCCTCAGGTGATTCAACGCACGTTGCCGCCTTTGACCAACGAAGTGATCTCTCTTATCAAAAACTCTTCGATTGTGAGTGTCATGGCTATTTTCGACCTGACAACCGAGGCCAGAAACATTGTTTCTGAAACCGCGATGCCATTTGAGATCTGGTTCTCTGTGGCGATCATTTATCTCGCACTTACACTTTCACTTTCTGCCGTTGCAGCTTGGCTTGAGCATAAGCTCGGAGCTAACTGGCGAACACAATAAGGATTTATCAGCATGAAGCTATTTAAAACCGCAATTACAGCTCTACTTGCGCTTGCCGTAAGTTTGCCTGCACTTGCTTCTGAAACGCCTAACCTAGATAAAATCAACGAACGTGGCTCTCTACGTGTTGGTATGTCGACTTTTGTACCTTGGGCAATGCGTAACAAACAAGGCGATCTTGTTGGCTTTGAAATCGATGTGGCAAAACGCCTCGCTGAAGATTCAGGCTGGAAAGTTGAGTTCGTACCGACGGCATGGGATGGCATTATTCCTTCTCTACTATCGAACAAATTTGATGTAATCATCGGTGGTTTGTCGATCACTGAAGCACGCTCTAAGAGTGTGTTGTTTACTGAACCTTACTCTCATTCAGGTGTTCAACTAGCAGCAAACAAAGAACTGGCTGAAGGTTTTACTCAAATCTCTGATTTCGATTCTCGCCGTGTGAAAATTGCAGCACGTCGCGGCGCATTCACGGTTCAAGTGGCTCGTGAAACTTTCCCGAAAGCAAAAGTACTTCAGTTCGATGACGATGCTCAAGCGTTCCAAGAAGTGCTAAACGGCAATGCTCACGCGGTTATCGCATCTAGCCCGAAACCAGAACACGAAGCGATCAAAAACGCAGACACGCTATTCATCCCATTTGAAGAGCGTCTGTCAAAAGGTAACGAAGCATTTGCTGTGCGCCTAGGCGAAACAGACAAAACTGAGTTCTTCAACGAGTGGATCAAAGCACGTACTGAAGACGGTTGGTTGAAAGAGCGTTACGAGTACTGGTTCTCTACTCTAGATTGGCAAGACCAGATTGCTCAAGGTCAGTAATCTAAAGCTAGCTATTCGCTAAATAACTAATCAAGGCAGTACCTTGCTGGTACTGCCTTTTAAGAAACACCCGAGATAGCTATAAACTCGTAGCCACCTCTCACAACACATTAATTATCATCGTTTAAACAGGAATGACGTGAGTAGTACTAGCGCATTATCAACGCCCAAGCCCAACCTTCACTCGAAGCCTTGGTATCAACGCCTCAATCTATTAGATGGAGTGTTGTTTGCCATCATTTGTGCGTTCGCAGGTTGGCTTTATTATCGCTCTGCTGTCGGTATTAATTATCAGTGGCGATGGAAAGACGCGTTCACGTTAATCTTTATTCCACCGTCTCAAGGCAGTATTCCTTATTTCTTCCAAGGCTTGGTCGCAACATTGCGTTTGAGCTTATGGAGCATGGTCTTAGCACTCTCTTTCGGCACACTGTTAGGAGTAGCAAGACACTCTAAGATCGCTTTATTCAAAACACCGGCGCTGCTTTTCATCCAGTTGGTTCGAAACATTCCACCATTGGTGTTTGTGTTTATCTTTTACTTCTTTGTCTCTAACCAGTTGATCCCTTTGCTTGGTTTAGAAACCCTTTTACGTGAACACAATGGTGAAATTAACGCTGTTCAAGATTTCCTATTCGGGCCTGCAAACCTTTGGGAAAACTTAGCCTCTGGCGTAATCTGTATTGGCCTGCTCTCTTCCGCTTATATCGCTGAGGTTATTCGAGCTGGCTTAGAAAGCATCCCTAAAGGACAATGGGAAGCGGCCGACTCTCTGGGCTTGTCTGCATTCTCTAAATATCGATATGTGGTTGGCCCACAGGTGTTAACCGCAATCACGCCACCTTTAGCGGGTCAGGCAATTTCGCTAGTAAAAGACACCTCGATTGTGTCGCTGATTTCCATTCAAGAAATGACGTTTGTTGGCACTGAAATGGCCAACTCTTCCGGTTTGATCTTCGAGATCTGGTTGATTGTAGGCGCGGTTTACTTCGCACTATGTTTCACTCTTTCGAGGATTTTCAAAGTAATCGAGCAACGATCGAGTGTTTATCTAAACCGCTAACATCACTGGCCATTTGAACGTGAATTCAAGCATTGGTTCGATGGCCAGTATCAACACCTAATTGATAATATTCATCCACTTAGCCTGATTGGTTTAACTCATTGACTAATCAGGATTAATTGCTTAAAACTCTCTACCGAAACACAGCAAACCCATCATTTAGACACTATAATTGAAGTATCAAATTCCATTGGATCTTCTCAAGGACTTCACTCAGCATGGACAATCATAAAGAAAGAGCTTTTTACGCCGTTGTTGGCGCATTGGTTGGAGACGCCGCTTCCATGGGGCTGCATTGGTTGTATGACCAAGAGAGGATCTTACACGTGGCGGGTTTTGAACCAGAATTTCGCTCACCAAACCAGTTCGATTATCAAGACAAAGGCTACTTTGCCCACCAAGGTAAAACCGCTGGCGACCAATCGCAATACGGTGCTCAGTTATTGGCGATGGTCGATAGCCTAGTCGACAATCAACACTACGACGAAGCGAGTTACATTAAGCACTTCCGTTTCTGGTTTGATTTTGGTGGCAGTTGGCAAGGTTACATTGATAAAGCGACTCGTATGAGCTTGCTGAACATACATCAACTAGAGCTAGCAGATGCTCCAATCATAGCCTGTGGCGCTGATGACACCCAATTACCTGCAGTTTCAAAACTTATTCCGTTAGTGGCATGTACCTACACCTCTCACACCTTACCGGCTATGGTCGAAAGTGCGGTTCGAGTCACTAATAATAATGATAAAGCGGTAGAGTGGGCACAAGCGATTACTCTACTGATTCAAGCTGCTATTCAAGGCAACTCTCCACTTCAATCGGTAGAAATGGTGCGACAAACCTGCAGCAAGTTTATACACGACCAAATCGATGAAGCACTGGCTGAGCCCGAACTTTCAATAACAGATGCCGCGAAAAAGTTCGGATTACATTGTGAATTGAGTGCCGCGTTCCCACTACTGATTCGCATTATTGCTGGCGCTCAGAGCTTTAAACAAGGTATCCGCGACAACATCTTATGTGGTGGTGATAGCTGCGGGCGTGCGATTGTAATTGGCGCGGTATTAGCGGCTTGCTTCTATGAAGAAGACGGCGCGATTCCAACAGAATGGTTAAACCAAGTCGAACTCAATGGTGGTGTCTTGTCTCTGCCAATTGAATAGCATTGTGGAGCCTGATTAACTGCTCAGACAATCAAAAACTAAAGCGCCTCTCGATTCCTTGCTCGAGAGGCGCTTTTGTCTTCACTAAAACGAATGACTTAAACGGATAACTTCAATTTCGAGTAATAAACTTTCCGGATCCCTACGACCGTGAGTTTATCGCTCCAACCAAACCTATGAATTTAAACCTTTCTAGAACTGATACGCGGCAGAAAGCTTGTAGTTACGGCCCGGTTCATAGTCATCCAAGGTAAAGCCTCTTGCTGTACCTGAACGAGATGCGTGTGAGGTGTATTGCTCATCAAATACGTTATCGACACCAAAGGTAACAGACAATCCGTCAACATTTGATGGCACCCATTGAGCGTAAAGGTTATGAACATCGTAGCCTTCTTTAATTGGCTGACCATCAAATACGTTATCTTCGTCTTTAACAAACATCGAGTTCCAACCAAAGATCGTTTCAAGCGCTTCTGACTGGTAATCCAGAGTCAACGTGATGCTATCGCCCATATCAATACTGCGACCATTACCACCCGCGACAGCGCCGCCTGTGTCTTTGTTTTTAGTATCTGAACGCGCATAAGACAGTTTGCTGTTAAACATCTCGTAGCCGTAAGACAAGCTTGCCTCGAAGCCCTTAATCTCTACATCACCCAAGTTGTAAATCAAGTAACTCTGGCTTGCAGCCTGGTACTCTTCAGTAATGTAATCATCAATATTGGTTTGAAACACGGTTAGGTTAGCACCAACAAAGTGATCATCGATACGCTTATCAAAACGCACACCACCCTGTGTGTTCTGCCCCGTTTCAGCTTTGATGTCGTCCGCTAGATACGCGACATCTTGGTAAGCAATAAAGGTTTCCATCAACTCTGGGCCTTTGAACAACGAGCGCGTGCTTGCGAACAATGTCCAATCTTGAGTCACGTCCCATTGTGTTGCCAACGACCATGTTACGTCGTCAAAGTCGTCGTTTCCTGTCTCAGCTTTACGTTGATAATCATCAAAACGAACACCTGCGGTGATAGAAAAGGCTTGAGTAAAGTAGAACTGGTCTTCAACAAAAAGTGCGGTAGAAATTGCTGACTCGTCCATAAACTTACTGCTACCGTAATAGCTGCTTGATGACTTGTCCATGTAGTCAAAGCCATAGGTCGCGATATTATCAAACGACATTAAGCGGTAGTCCGATTGGAACTTAGCATTCAAGCCAAAGTTTTGGTTCTTCGCAGTGTTATTAGACAAGCGATTCGATGGCCAACGCGGTGCCATAACGCTTTCATCACGCTGAATCTCGGTCTCTGTGTTATACAGAGTAACGTTACCCTTATGACTTTCACCACGTAGCTCATAGCTAGCCGTTATTGTGTCACGGTCATAATCGGTAGGAATGAGGATCTCGTTGGACAAGCCTTCATTCGCACCACCCGACATATCTGGACGCGGACTGTAATCACCGCTATCACGGTAGAGATCATAAGAGAGTTCAAAGCGGTGTAAGTCACTCGGCTCAAACCCAATCTTACCGAGAATGTTGTATACATCCCCTTCTGAACCAAAGGTTTCATTTCCATCACCGTCTTTAAAATCATCACGGCTCATGTAGTGGCTGTAGAGCATGGCATCAACGTTATCCGACAATAAGCCATACACAGTTAATGAACCTTGCTGGCTTGCGTTCGTGGCATAGCCACCATAAACACGAGCCCCAAAGCTCTCATCATAACGAAGCAGATCTTTCGCGTCTTTGGTTTCAAACAACACAGAACCACCAAGTCCATTTTGCGTGACCGAGTTGTTACCCACTTGGATATCGGCCGATTTCAAAATGTCTGGGTTAAGAGTAAGGTTACCAATATGGTGGAACATGTTCGCGTGCTGAGAAGCACCATCAAGTCGAATATCTAAGTCAGTTTCACTTAAACCACGGATGGTAATTCGTTGGTTGACCGAGTGCGTTCCCCCAACATCAACACCGGGAATCTCACGCAGTAAGTCCGACATATGGTCAGCCTGCTTGAGTGACATATCATCAGCAATGATCGATTCGGTGTTACTGGATACCTTCGTTCCCCACACCACCACTTCATCAAAGTGCGATGTGCTCTCCTCTGCCATCACTGGGCTGCTAAACGCGCTGGCTATGGCAATACAGAGGGTTGAAAGCTTGATTGTTGAGCTGACTGGGCTTTCCATAATTCAATCCTAGATGTAAATGATAATAATTCGCAAATATGATAGAGTTGTAGTTTATAAATGCACAGATGATTTGCTTATGCGAAAACGCATAGCTGTTATGAGGAAAGGTCAAATGGGTGAAGTAGCGTCAGAGCAAACTAAACTTGCCGAAACGGCTATGACTGGAAGAGTCGAGTTAAACAAGAAAGCTGTGTCAGCGAATAAACCAGTGTTAACGAAAAAAGTCGCTCTAACCAAAAAGCTAGAACAGACTGAAAAGCAGATCATTGTGACACAAGGTCAAACCAAGCAGACTTCGCTTGCTGAGGGAAAGTTCCTTTCTTATCAATACAATGACCAAATTTTTGTGCATGGCGGTCGCTGTATTGAATTGGTCGATAGCAACATCGTCTCAACAGCCCACTCAGCGATCTTGATTACGATTCTTCTCGAAGGGAAACTCACCTTTGGCTACGACGATCTTGAGTTCGATCTCGATGCCAGTAATGGGCCGCAAGGCGTGGTGGTCAACTTAGCTAAACCTGCCAACTTTAGGCGCTCGTTAATTCAAGATAACAAGATGAATAAGATCAACATCTTGGTTAAGCCACAATGGGTAAAACCACGTTTAAGTGACCACTGTTCAAGCAAATCGTTCTTAGATTCACACAAGGCGTTTTACAATGTGCAGTTCAACGCTGACATCATTCAACTCGCCAATACACTCACTGGCCAAGCGACACCGACCAACTTTCAAGACAAGCTTGTCGTAGAGACGCTGACTCAGCAGTTGCTTGCTCGAACCTTGTCTCAGATGCCGATTCAATGCTGCCAAAAGTGCACTTCTGAGGATATTAACGCTAGCCCAACCGGAACGAATCAGAACGTTGATTTTGACCAAAACGATAACCAAGTTTCGGCTGAAAAAGGGTTCGATGCCAAGATTGAAGACATCATCAGCTACATTGAAATAAACCTAGATAAGCCACTCAGCGTTGAAAACATCGCAAGTCGATTCTCAATGAGTATCTCTAACTTACAACGTCGATTTAAGCAGTCTTACAACCTGACGATCAACGGCTACATTCGCCACCGCCGCTTAGATATCGCGCGCCAACACTTAGAGCGAGGCTTAGTATCAATAACCGAAGCAGCCTATGAAGCGGGTTATCAGTACCCTTCTAACTTCACCAATGCATTTAAGAAAGCGTTCGGTGTTCCGCCTCATGCACTTGCGAAACACTCCACATCAAGAGGTAATTAGCTTCTGACTTAGGGATACTGTTAGTTTTTAATAACAGGAACACACTGGGACAACTCGCTCTTCAACCAAGTCACGAATGAACTGCCTGACTCATCTTGATTGCTATCTTGTGTGAGCAATATGTACTGGTGACCAGAAGGTACAAAGCTAAACGGCGCGATCAAGTTACCTCTTTCAATATCATCGGCGATAAGTGGATAAGACCCAAGTGCTATGCCTAACCCGTCGACAGCCGCCTGAAAGCAAAAATAGAAGTGTGCAAATGTTTGGTTTGCAGCAGATTTTGACAGCTCTCCGCTATTACCTGTGTCTTCAGTGATAGCTCCCCAATCACTCCAAGCATTTAGTCGCGTGTTGCTGTGCAGTAATTTCACATCACCTAAGTTGTTTTTTACCTGTTGCCAGTAATCCGGCGAGCACACAGGGCCTACCCACTCTTCGACTAACGGTATCTGTTCGTAACTTTCGGTTAATTTAAAATCATCTCGGCGAATCGCCATATCGAGGCCAGTAGCATCTAAATTCACAGCCCCACCTGCGGTAGACAAGCGAACATCAATGCCCGACTCGGCGTAAAAATCACCTAAACGCGGCATCAACCAACGCATGGTTAATGTTGGCTCACACGACACCTCGAGCGCATGATTGTTAAGTTGGTTGAGCTTTTGAACACCGGTATCCAACGCCTGAAACGCTTGCTCTGTGTAACCTTTGAGTAACTCACCCTCTTTGGTCAAACACACATTACGACCCTGCTTATAAAACAAAGTTTGAGACAGGTGGTTTTCCAGAACCTTGATCTGTTTGCTCACCGCGCCATGGGTAATATTGAGTTTTTCTGCCGCTTCACTGTAACTCGTAGAGTGAGCCGCAACATGGAAAACATGAAATGCTTTAAGGTGCCTCATGTGTGACTTTTTCTCACAATTCAATGGAATTCATTTCGATTATAGGCAGCAATTAAAAACCATACAATGACGGCTCATCAAATAAGAGAGTTGGAGTATTTATGGAGTGGTTAAGCTTAGCGGTGTTAGGACTATTGATTGTTATAAGTCCCGGTGCTGATTTCGTTTTGGTTTTGAAGAACAGTGTTAATCAAGGAAGACAAGCCGGTATTTGGACTGCAATAGGTGTCAGCCTAGCGATTTGTGTTCACATCAGTTATTCGATGCTAGGCATTAGTTACTTAATCTCACAGAATGAGCAGCTTTTCGACATCATTCGATACGCAGGGGCCGCTTACCTTATTTACCTTGGAATAAAAGGCATCCTAAGCGCAGATAGCAAACTCGCACCTATGGAAGAAACCACGCAGAGCATTAGTGTTTGGCGCTACTTGGCACAAGGCTTTTTGTGTAACGTACTCAATCCTAAAACCATGTTGTTCTTCTTGAGTATTTTCAGCCAAGTCATCTCACCTGACGCTGCGAACCACCATGTCGCACTCGGTTACGGGCTTTACATGATTGTTCTTCACGGCTTGTGGTTTGGAATTGTCGCAATACTTTTCACTTCAAAGACATTGCAAAAACACTTGTTGAAAGCCAAGAAAAGGCTCAATCAAGCGTGTGGTGTTGGATTGGTATCTTTTGGTTTAGGGTTAGCATTAAAATAACTCGTTCGGTCACAGTCACTATGGCTGCAATGGAAGCTGCCATAGTGACGTACTTAACTAACCTTCAAAGTCACTCACTTCCCATTTGTTACTCACTTCGTTCGTCAGTAGATTCTGGAAATGCACAGCATCATTCGGTTGCCAAATACCAACGTGTAAAGCAAAGGAACGATCTTCATCTTGAGTCGCGTGAATGAAGTTTGAAGACATCGTTATTGTATTAGCCCTAATGGTATGCTCAGTTTCTAGATCAAGACTAAGAAACGATCTTCCATCGTTAGCAACAAGACCACGACGCATATTGCATCGAAACTGTGTTAATACATAATTTCCCGGTTTAATACCATCAAACAGTGCGTACTTTGTATCTTCATACACAAATACACGTAAGGTTTGTGGTTCAGAACCAACCAATTTACCATCGACTTTTTCTTGTATATCAAACGAGAATGTTACACACGGGTAAGTTGAATCGTGCTTTGATATATCGGTCGCGATAGCTAATGCGCCGTTACCTTGCGGTTCTGACAAGGTGTCCGTAGCCGAAGTAGGAATACTTTTACAACCTGAAAGACTCGTAGCTGCAACTAACGCGACACTCAGAAACTTATTCATATAAAGCCTTTATTCTTATCAATATAATCATTCAGCGACCCTATCATTAAAAAATCAAACCGAAAATGCCAATTAATAAAATATTGATATGTTTAGCATTATTTTATAAGAATACTGACAGTTCTCTTATTTATCTCCCCTCCAAGCAAGCTCTCCCTAATCGCGTTTAACTACCCTGGTTGAAAGAAACCAACTTAGTCAGGTTTCACGATTTTTTCACTAACACCTACTTATTATTTTATGGAGCGTCGTTCTTTATTTTCAACGATGCTTTTTGTTGTCTAAGTCGAGGTAAACGTGCAAAACTTTCGTCAAATCGTTGAGCTTTCAAATGCTGTACACCCAAATACCAAAGGTTTAACCCGAATCAAGAAAAATATGCGCTTTACACTATGGGGCGTTATGAACCCAAAGATCATTCACAAGGTGCGTCAGCTTAAAGAGAAAAACAACCTTTCAAACCTGTTAGAGCAGAATCCCAAGATCTTTGAAAAGCCGCTAAAACCATTTATCTGTGTTGGCATCAAGCCTAAAACACGCGCTTCGTTACTGCATTCTCACTTCGAACTTTTAGAGCGAACATTTGGTGCGAATACAGTGTATTTGCACCTTTCTAACGTAGAACTTCTGACCTTTGCAGACAGGAATGGAGATGAGTTCAGAATTGAGACTTTCTCAGGGGAGTCTCGTGAAGGCTCACTGGGGATCCGACTCGTCGAGGCTAATACCGGGTTCACCATTTACTCGGTCACCTTTAATATCTCTGATAACAATGGGCGTCGAACCATGCACATCGGCTGTCTACAAGGTACAAACAAGCGTATTGCCAACAGCCAAGAGAAGCTCAAAGAACTGACGCGTTCATTGCACGGACTAAGACCAAAGTCACTCATGATTGAACTGGCAATTATGTTTGCTAATTATATGAAAGTTGATGAGATTTTAGCTGTTTCGAATAAAGGTCATATCTACCAAGCGATGCGCTATATCGGTTCTAAACGTGGAGCTATAACATTTGATTACGACACGTTGTGGACTGAAAATGGCGGAGCTTTGGTCGATAAACACTGGTTTTCTTTGCCCACTAAGCCTCTGCGTAAAGATACCGACACACTAAAAAAGACTAAACGCCGCTTGTACACAAAACGCTATGACTGGATCAAGCAAACTGAAGAGCAGATCATTTCACAGTTAAACGAAATCAAATCTACTCCCAAGTTCCATTAATTGTTAAGGGAAACGCCCTACTAGATGATTTCCAGTGGCTTTACCATTTCACTATCAGGGAAGATGGTGTCGAGCTGCTTTTGTTCTATCGACAGATGCTGGTTCAACACGCCCTTAATTACTCCTCGCATGTCGGTGGTTGGTTTGAGATCTCGCCCTTGATACAGATTCTCTTGGCTTAACCCCGGCCAGTTTGCGATAACTCTACCTCCAGATGCGCCTGAACTCGATGTGTTTGAAGCCTTGCTAGCCATCGCGCCACCAGCGATAAGCATGACGTTACCAGTGCCGTGATCGGTGCCTTTTGTACCGTTCTCCTTAGCTGTTCGACCAAACTCGCTAGCGGCGATGATCACCGTGTTATTCCAGCGTGCCCCTAACGATGCCTTAAGCGCTGCTAATCCTGCATCCAAGGTTTTAAGTTGGTTACTCAACCTACCATTAACGCTGCCTTGATTTGCGTGGGTATCCCAACCACCTAATTCTAATGCAGCGATATTTGGCCCTTTATCAGCAGATAAGATGTCGCCCGTTTTACTCATCAATGACTTAAATTGTTTGCCAACGCCTTGGTCACCCACCAGCTCATCGATTTTCATGACGCTTTCAAAATTGGATGACAGCATTTGGTCACTTTGGAAGAGTTCTTCAAGTAGCTCGGTTTGTTTGTCACGTGTTTTTAAGCGGTTTGGATACCAACTTGCCACGGTAGACTTACCCTGCATGATGAGCGGCAGGCCTGAATCAATCGCGATTCCATCGTATTGTTCTGAGCTCAGCGCGAGCAAACGGTTAAGCCACCCCTCCTTGTTGTAAGGATCAGAAGTACCATTCTCTAATATCTTCTGACCATCAAAATGGGAGCGCTCACGATAAGGTGTTGAGCACGCATGTACAAAACTAAGCTCTTTACTTTCATACCATTGATGACAGTTTTTAAGCGAAGGGTGTAACCCAAAAAAGCTATCTAGTCTTAGTAGCTGGCTCTGCTTTAATCCGATACTTGGCCTCAAACTCAAATAATCTGGGTCGGCGTATGGCACCACAACGTTTAACCCATCCATAGCGCCACGCAGTGAGATCCAAATAAAAATATTGTCTGAGCGTGTTTTGGCAAAACTTGGAAATGGCAACATCGCACTCATACCAACTGCAGCAGCCATTCCCATAAACTGGCGACGATTGATACTTTGCAAACCGTTTGTCTTTTTCATACCCACTCCTAACGATATTGAAACTGTGGGCTTAACCACAACAGGGAAAGTTGCATTGCAGCGCTGTCGGCTTTGCTCAATACAATTTGAGTATGCTCATCAATCGCATCGCCATATAAAGCTGCGATCACGTCATCCACTATCGCCTTTGGTTTTGTACCCGAGGCCTTAGCCGACTTTATCGCGATTGAGGCTAGCCTATTAGCGACTTGCATACGTTGAGTTAATGCCGAAGGGCTGTTGTAGTCTCTGTCTTGATCCGACCATCCTGCAGGTGAACCCGGTTTAAAAGGTGGTTGGCCGAGTGTGTTGAGAGTATTCAGCGCTTGCTTATCGTTAAGAGGAATGTCAGCACTGCGAAGTACTGCAAATAGCCACTCTTTCGGCGGTCTGAACCGATTGGGCTTGGGTTCGTTTGCCTCTTTGCTTCCCAGTAACAAGCGGTAAACAGGCAGTAAATCACCATTACCTTTTAGATATATCGCGACCATTTGTTCTGAGAGGTCTTTAGGAGTGTCACCAATAAAGTGCTGGCATAGCTTATCAACCAAATGTTTCGCTGTGTCTTGGTGGGTAGCTAGAGTTTGTAAACACGACTCCCCTTGCGAGATGCCTGATTGGGAGTAGGATTTTCCAAGTAAGGTAATGCTGCCGGGCTCATGGAGATTATTAGCAAATCGAAAACCAGCATTTGGAGATTGGAATTTAATACCCCACCCCGAAATCGCCTTCGCCAATGCAATCACATCTTGTTGAGTATAGGAGCCATCAACACCAAGAGTATGAAGCTCTAGAATTTCACGAGCGAGGTTTTCATTGAGCCCCTTATCACGGCGCTTACCAACTTTGGAATTGGGCCCAATCGAGAGTTGATTATCAAGATACAAAAGCATGGCTGGATGCTTTGAAGATGCCATCAGCATATCGCTGAAATTACCCTTCCAATGTTGGCGAATCACATCGTTTTCTATGCTGGCGGCCAAGGGCATCAATTTTCGATTATCGACTGAGATGGCGAAGTGGTTACTCCAAAACTGAATAATGCGTTCTTGGAAACCATAAGGTGTTTCAACGCTTTGCAGATGGCGTGCTTGAGCTTGTTGTCGGTAGTGAGTACGAAGAAAAGACTGTGCCTCTTTCTTCATTGCTTGCATCTTTTGCTCATCACCCTTGGCTTTCTTTCGCTGTTCACGATTCTCGCCGACGGTTATCAGGATAGATTCGGTTGTGGGTAAAGCTTGAATGGAGTGATGAATAAATGGCTTTTTATCCAACTGTTCTAAAGGCGAATAATAGGCTGTTTGACCTAATCTAGGCCCAAAACCAAACCTTTGCTCACCCACGATTTTTGAAGTCGGGTAATAATTCATTGCACGCTCCCTTACGCTCGATCTGTTCTAAGTGTAATCGCTTAGTCATGAAGCATAGGGAGCTTTACAAGGTTTTACGTTAGATGGGTGTCAGGTGCCTATCAAGTTACAGACACGGTGTGGTCATTTTGAATGAATGTCTATTTACGCCACATATATACAAACTGGTCGTTTTGCGAGGTGATTTTAAAACCAAACCTTAAATACAGCTCTCCAACGCGATTACCTTGCAGATAACATAACTCAACGGGCTTATTGAGCTTGTTTGCGTGAGCTAAGTAATCGGTGAGGATTTGGCTACCAATACCCTTGCCATGATATTCAGGCAGCAAGAAGAATCGGCAAAAGTAGAAGTGGTCACCTTTATCTTGCAGCAACACACTGCCAATCGCTTTGCCCTGATACTCAATGATTTCAGGCCTTTCCTCTGCCCACTCTTCGGCGTGTATATCTCGTTGAACTTGCTCATCCCAGCCAAAAACAGCTTTGATTGGCTCAAATTCAGCCGCCTTTTTTAGCTCGAACAGAAATTCATAATCTGATGACTGAGCAGGTCTTGTCGAATACTTCAAAATATCTCCAACAATAATCGATGAACTATAACCAAAGAAACCACCATCAATGGTGGTATCATCCATTAAACAATCGTTTACAGAAAGCAAGCGCACCTAGATAAGTGCCATGCTTTAGTGTTCATTTTGGGCCTAGTTGATAACGCAAAACTTCGTGTTTATCTGGCGCTGAGTAAAAGGTATTTAAGAACTGGCCACCACACTTCTCAATCACTTTTTGCGAAGCAATATTGCCGTACTCACAGGTAATAATAGCGCTTTCTATAAGTACATGACGTTGAACCCAAGACAACATATGACTTGCGATACCCCTCCCTCTCGCTTGTGGCAAAGTCTCATAGCCGATGTGCCCGATAACGTCATGAATGTATTCACTGGTACCGTGACGAACTCTGATCACACCAAGAATCTGCTCAGACTCAATACAAAAGTAAGTAGAAGCTGGCGTCCACCCTTCAGGCAAACACTCACCTTTTGAATAAGCTATTCGCCTTTCTAAGTAAGTATCACTGCCATCGGTAATACCGGTATAGATTTCCAGTCCATCATCGATACAAGCGTTTACATAGTGGAGGAACGCATTCGAGTGCGCCATGTCGGCTTTGACTATATCCATATAACTTCTATTCCTACCTAATGCTCGTCTGACTATTCACTAAGCCCGACGCTAGGCTAAATGCATGGTGTACTCTTGGTGTCCTGTGTGCTCATCGGCTTGTTCACTGACGATGGTAAAGCCTTGAGAAAGGTAGAACTCAATGGTTGCTTGATTCTCTTTGTACACATTCAAAGACAAGTTCGGGCATTCAAGCTTGGCATGTTGCATGAGCTGTTTCCCAATGCCACTCCCTTGATACTCAGGGCAGACAAAGAGCGCGGCCAATACCCCTTCATAAAGCGAGTAAAACCCACGAACTTCCTCATCAGCTTGAAACACATAGGTTTGTGATGCAGGAAGGTAGATATCGCGCATATTGCCCACTTGTGACTCCCAAAATTCAGGCGCTATGAAGTTGTGCGCCTTAATGGAAGCCGTGAGCCAAATATTAAGGACCGTTTCGGTGTCGGCTACGCTGTATTCTCTGATCATCTTGATTCTCTAACGTTTGAGTTTGACTCTGTTTGTTAGTCAGTATGCTCAATAACGGCCCAAAAGCATTGAACATTTACGACAATCATCCGAAAAAATGGTTACTGCTTTTTCACGTATTTTGCAGTCACCAACATTTCACCGCCGCCATCAAGCTTGCAATCTAGCTGATGATCTTTGCCTTCGTTGATGCGTCGAATCACTGCTTTGGTGCCGATTTTCAGCACGCTAGAGCTGCCCTTCACTTTTAAATCTTTAATGAAGGTGACTTTATCACCGGTATCTAACACTGCACCGTTAACGTCCTTTACACGCGCAGCTTCTCTTTCTAAACGCTCTTCTTCTGGGTTCCATTCATAGGCACACTCAGGGCAGATTAGGTTGTTTTGGTCTGGGTAGACATATTCAGATTGGCATTGCGGACAAGGAGGTAAAGACATACGTTAATACTTCATTTAAATAAAATTTGCGTCCATTTTAATGACTCTTGCTAGGCTTAGCGAGTACAAATCTACCAGATTGTCTGAAGATAAACTTAAAGTAGGAAAAGAGCGGCTCTAAAACGAACAAACACAGCCGCTAAGCTGTGTTTGTTGAAGAAACGAAGTTACCTGAGCGGCCGCTGTAATCGAATCAGATTAACGCTCTACTTTTGGTGAGTAGATCGAATACGCGGTGATTTGCCCTGCCACAATCGCGGAGAACATAAACAGCGCCGATAAACCGATACTCGGGATCGGCAAGATAGATTGTTCAAACACCGATTGACTTGCACTCACTAGAACGCGGCTACCCGGAACCAAGATGATGATGCCTTGCACAATGTAAATTGACCCCGTGAGCTCCATCTTTTTAGCAATCCAAGTGCCGTACAAAGTGATAAGAACGGTGGTTACCCAAGTACCCACAACCCAACCACTATCAAAACCCAGGTAGAACGGCCCCCACATACCCAGAACCGCTACAGGCAAACCCAGTAAGATGTCTTTGGGGCGCGCATTGAACATCACACCGATAGACACTGAGATCAGCACCAAGCCGGATATGTGCATCCACACTGGCACCGCATTGGTATAGTCGATGGAGACCGCTTGCCCCCAAATCGCTTCACCAATATTGAGACCCATGATAATCCCAACAAACAACTTGATCAGCGTTAAGGCACTCTGCCCTAGCAAACTGGTACCCGAGACGAGATCGTTAAACGCCAAACATTCTAATGCGTTGGCTATGGATAATCCGGGGACAAACAAGACGATTGACGCAATACACAACGCCCACACGGGAATCGGTAACCCTGTGCTTGCCAAAAACGCTACAAAGATACCCGTCAATAATGCTGAGATAAATTCAACCGCAATTGCGCGACGTGAATGGAGGACTTGCTGACATACCCAAACCATCAAACCCAATAACGCAGAAAAGCCAACCGCTTCCAAAGTACTGCCGACTAACATCAAATACGCAGGTGGAATACCCATATTAGCTAGTGCCGTAACAAACTTTGAGTAACCGACAGGCTCTGGCACTGGCTCACTGCTCGGTTGGTTAATACGAATGATGGTATTTGCCAATAAACTCAGGTTAATTGAAGCAGGCTTTAAACGCTTAAGAATAACGGCGTTGTTATCGTCTGGAAATTGATAATTAATCGCGGTTGGTGTTGCTTGGATCATCACATCCACACCATGCTTTTTTGCATAGAACTGTGTGTATTTTTCAAGCTTATAGGGAGCACAACCGCTGCGGTGAAGAGTGTCACCAATTTCAACAATTTTGTTAATTCTGAACTGAGAAGG
The DNA here is from genome assembly GCF_013394185.1 of Vibrio sp. Scap24. Classification (NCBI taxonomy): domain Bacteria; kingdom Pseudomonadati; phylum Pseudomonadota; class Gammaproteobacteria; order Vibrionales; family Vibrionaceae; genus Vibrio; species Vibrio sp. Scap24. The sequence goes on from NZ_CP041333.1 coordinate 1,280,049, forward strand.
CATGGGTATTTTAGGCGAGACAAAATGTGCGGCAAATGTACCAAACGATAGACGGAATGACGAGACTTTTGCGTGAATTATCAACTAAATTCGTTACTTTTTTCTGCGGACGCACAGAGGGATGTATTGCTCTACTCATTTGGGATTAGTTTAATGAATAATACGAATCGTTCGTAAGTTAAATCTATGCATCCACATTGTTATAAAAGCACTTATAAATTCAGCTCAAATTTCGATTGTGTTAACACGTTCAGTCTTAGATTCCTCCTGTGTTGGTGAAGAAATAACATCCGATATCAGTTTATAAATTCATCCCTATACCTTGCCCCTAAACTTTCAATTAAGTGCCCGTTTGAATCTTGAGCTTAACGAGAGTTTAGTCACATTTTATTCACTCTCTAAACGCCAGACATGATTGAAAAACTAGCGGAGTGGTGGTTATGCGAGCACTTAGAATAAAAATGAAAGAAAAAGGTTTCGTTTTCAGTTAGATGTGGCATTATCAAACTCGTTAAGACGATGTGCGTGCATCGTATAATGGCTATTACCTCAGCCTTCCAAGCTGATGATGCGGGTTCGATTCCCGCTGCACGCTCCAGTCTTCTTGATGCCTCAGTCTTACTCTTAAGACAGTGTGCGTGCATCGTATAATGGCTATTACCTCAGCCTTCCAAGCTGATGATGCGGGTTCGATTCCCGCTGCACGCTCCAATCCTATTTAAGCTTTATTCAGCCTAAACTCTCCCAAAGACCAAACGTTTCAACATAAATTTTATTGTTGCTAGATAAACCCGTTAACTCCCTCTATTGCTTCATATTTTAATAGCTAATGCCGCTGTTCTACTTTTAGTCGTTTTCGAAATTGTTCCAATTTAATAATCTTGGTCAATATCCGAAAAAATGGTTGTGTTAATGTGCGCCAATTAGAAACAACCAAAAAATAATAAAAATGTTTAAAAGCAATGAGTTAACAATCAACATCGAAGCAATCAATGTCGCACTGTCAAAAGTCGAAAATGCGAACAAAATTCAGCTTAATACGTTGAAGGGTTATGTGAGCAACGAACCAGAGCAAGCCGTTCTTGCATTTCGCTCTTTAAGTGAAGTGGAATCGATCGACGACAAGCTTAAGAAGATCATGTCAGAGCTACCGCACCTAAGTGGTGAAGCTCAGCACCTACTGGAAACATCGATCCTATTACAGTAGTGGCCAAGAAAGATAAGTCTCAACTACGCGATGAGCTAAGACTTATCTTTAAGCTTTCTTGTACTTGTCTAGCAGCTACTTCTAGCTCTATTAGATAATGCCTACAGCGTTATCGACTTAGCCATGCCCGCTTCTGTGTGCCCTGGGATATTGCACGCGAACTCTACGTGATTGTCACCGTGAAAATGCCAAAGCATCTGCTTCGCTTTACCCGGCTTCACTGTCACTGTACTTCCAGAATCATGGTGGTGGCTGCCCATCTTCTTCATCATCTCGCGATGCTCTAATTGTTCTGCGGCAGAACCAATTGAGAATTCGTGGTCAATCTTACCGGTGTTCATCACCACAAACTGAACTACATCATTGGGCTCAATATCGACCTTGTTTTTAAAGGTGATTTTCATGTCATCACTCAATAAAACATGAACCACTTTATCGGGTTTCGCGCCTGTTGCTGGCATACCCACTTCAGACATGCCTTCCATATCCATCATTCCATCCATGTTCATCATCATTGAATGGTCCATCTTTCCATCCTTCATCATGCTGTGATCCATCTTTGAATGATCCATCTCTCCGCTCTTCATCATCGAGTGGTCCATACCTGAGTGGTCCATATTTGAATGGTCACCAGCTGAATGATTCATAGCAGCAAAAGCCGTTGCAGTAGTCAGTGTTAGGGCGATAGCAATCAGTGTCTTTTTCATAGTCGTTCCTTAGATAAATTCAGATTTTAATGTTCATGTGTTAAGCCCTTACCTACTCCTATCTCGCAAGTAAGGGCTTTATAATCAGTACGTTATTTACTTGTCTCGTTTTGGCTCTGAGTAATCTCACGCTGCTTCCAGAGTTTAAAGATCGCAGGTAGCACCAATAACGTGAGCAGTAACGCTGATGCCATTCCGCCAATCATTGGCGCAGCGATTCGTTGCATGACTTCTGAACCTGTGCCTTCGCCATACATGATTGGGATTAGGCCAATGATCACGGTAAGAACCGTCATCATGACTGGGCGCACACGAAGCCCTGCCCCTTCACGAATGGCATCTGTGAGATCAGCTTGTTGAAGTGTTTGTTGGTTCTGCTCAGCATCGAGCTTTTTGTAGTGCCATGCTTGGTTGAGGTACACCAACATGATCACACCTATCTCGACCGCAACGCCAGCTAGCGCGATGAAGCCAACACCAACCGCAATAGAGAAGTTGTAATTGAGGTAATGCATCAACCACAAACCACCAACCATGGCTAACGGCAATGTCAGCATGATCATCATCACTTCACCGACACGGCGGAAGCTCAGATACAACAGCAACATGATGATGGCGATGGTGATAGGCACAACCACACTTAGTCGATCTTTGGCGCGCTCCATATATTCGTATTGACCCGACCATGCGAGCGAGTAACCCGCAGGCAAGACGATTTGCTCAGCAACCACTTGCTGCGCTTCTGCCACGTAAGAACCAAGGTCACGACCATCAATATCCACGAACACCCAACCGTTAGGACGCGCATCCTCTGTTTTGATCATCGGTGGGCCGTCTTCATATCGGATATCCGCGACATCAGACAAAGCTATACGAGCACCGTTTGGCGTAACGAGTGGTAAGTTCTGCAACTTCACCACAGAATCTCGATAATCTTGTGGGTATCGAACGTTGATTGGATAGCGCTCCAGCCCTTCAACGGTTTCACCGACATTCATTCCGCCAACGGCCGTAGAGATCACCTGCTGCACCTCTTTGATGCTTAATCCGTAACGAGCAGCAGAACGGCGCTTAATGTCTATCGTCACATAACGACCACCAGCCACACGTTCGGCATACACAGAAGCCGTGCCGCTGACACCGTTCAAGATAGGCTCAAGCTGAGAACCAATACCCTCGATAACACTCAGATCTGGCCCTGCTATCTTGATTCCGATTGGCGTTTTAATACCGGTCGCTAGCATGTCGATACGAGTCTTGATTGGCATAACCCATGCGTTTGTCAGACCCGGGAACTGAATCAGATCATCGAACTCTTTACGCAGCGACTCAGTAGTGACAACGTCACGCCATTCATCTCGCGGTTTAAGCTGAATAACCGTTTCAATCATGGTGAGTGGTGCAGGATCGGTCGCCGTTTCCGCACGCCCAATCTTGCCCCATGTGGTTTCAACTTCTGGGATGGTTTTGATTAACTTGTTGGTTTGCTGCAGCAGCTCACGCGCTTTACCTATCGAGATCCCCGGATAAGTAGTCGGCATGTACATCAAGTCACCTTCATCCAGAGGAGGAATGAACTCACTACCAAGCTTGCTGGTTGGGTAATACGCAGACGCCATCAAACCCAATGCAATCGCAATCATCACTTTCGGATACTTGAGACTTAGATTAAGCAATGGCTTATACATAGCCACTAAGCTGCGGTTCACTGGATTCTTATGTTCAGGTAACACGTTGCCACGAATGAAGTAACCCATTAGCACTGGCACAAGCGTGATAGCCAAGCCTGCAGCCGCCGCCATTGCATACGTTTTGGTAAACGCGAGTGGCGAGAACATCTTGCCCTCTTGGCCTTCTAATGCGAATACCGGAACAAAGCTTAAGGTAATAATGATCAGCGAGAAGAACAGCGGTGCACCCACCTCTTCTGCCGCTTTGCCTATTACTTGCCAACGGTTTTTATCGGTCAGAGGCGTTCGCTCAATATGTTTGTGAACGTTCTCTATCATTACGATCGCACCATCGACCATGGCACCAATCGCAATCGCGATACCGCCGAGAGACATGATATTGGCGTTAATGCCCTGCCAATGCATCACAATAAACGCACCTAAAATACCAACAGGCAAACTCAGTGCGATAACCAGTGATGAACGAATATGGAAGAGGAACAGCGCACACACAATCGCAACCACGAAGAACTCTTCTGCCAACTTCTTCCATAGGTTTTCTACCGCAGAATCAATCAAGGTTGAACGGTCATAAGTCGCGACAATTTCGACACCATCTGGTAATCCCGCTTGCAGCTCTGCGAGTTTACTCTTAACAGAATCAATCACTTCACTGGCATTCTCACCAAAGCGCATCACGATAACGCCACCAACGGCTTCGCCTTCACCATTCAGCTCAGAGATACCACGACGCATCTGCGGGCCAAGGTTAATATCAGCAATATCACCCAACAACAGCGGTGTGCCTTTGTCGGTTACTTTTAGTGGCAGTGATTGAATGTCTTCAATGCTTGTCAGGTAACCCGTAGTGCGAACCATGTGCTCCGCTTCAGCAATCTCAACCACTGACGCACCGGTTTCTTGGTTGCCATCTTGGATCGCCTTATTGACTTGCTGAAGCGTTAAGTCATAAGCACGTAATTTGGCAGGGTCTATCTGTACTTGATACTGCTTCACCATGCCGCCTACCGTTGCGACTTCAGACACGCCCTCAACGGTTTGCAGTTCATATTTCAAGAACCAATCTTGCAGGCTACGAAGATCCGCTAAGTCGTGCTGACCGGTTTTATCTTGCAGTACATAGCTGTAAACCCAACCCACACCGGTTGCATCTGGTCCTAATGTTGGCTTAGCGCTTGATGGCAAGTTTGGCGCTACTTGGCTCAGGTATTCCAACACGCGAGAGCGCGCCCAATACATATCAGTATCGTCATTGAAGATGATATAAACGTAGGAATCGCCAAAGAACGAGTAACCACGAACTGTTTCAGCGCCGGGTACGGCTAACATCGCAGTGGTGAGCGGATAGGTCACCTGATCTTCGACTACTTGCGGCGCTTGACCCGGATAGCTGGTTTTGATGATCACCTGTACATCAGAAAGATCTGGAATAGCATCGACGGGCGTATTTTTTACGCTGTATAACCCACCAAACACGATGGCGACGGTCGCGACCAGAACCAAAAATCGGTTACTGATGGACCAACGAATAATTGCATTGATCATAATGTGCCCTCACCTGTGCTATTCGTCGGTTCGAGAGACTTGAGCACATAATCCGAACCTTGCTTCGCCACTAGAAACCGAATGGTTTTACCCTCAGAAAACTCAGATAAATCAAGGTCGTCACTGGCTTGGAAGTTCATTTCACCCGCTTTCCAATCCCACTCGGGTACTGGCTTGTGGTTTACTGTGATCATTCCGAAATCAGGCATTAGCATGGTGATGTCACCCTTCACCCACACTTCACCCGCCATTTGATGTTCGCTGACCTTGTAATCAACAACTTCATACTGGCCTGACTCCGTTTTCATCATTTCAAAATCAACGACTTGCCCGCGCTTAAGCTGGCTAATGTCCAAACCTTCAACGAAGGTGAAGTTCATCACCATGCCCGGCCAATCCCATTCAGGGACAGATTGGTGATTGATGGTTGCCATACGACTGCCTTGCATTACATCTGCAATTTCACCTTTTGCCCAAGCTGTTTCTGCTTGCTCCTCCACACCATTGATTCGGGACAAGTCCGCTGATTGACTAGATTCCGAGTCGAGCATGAAGTGCGCTGAAGTGACGATCTGTTCGCCTTGTGTAAGCCCTTGGAACACCTCGATCTTGTCGCCCGCTTCACGACCGACTTCAATGCGTGCTGAACGGTATTTACCTTCACCTTCAGACAACACAACACGAGTCATGCCCCCAGAATGAATAACCGATGATCGAGGAATGGTAAGAACTTGATCATCACTTATTGGTTTCAGTGCGATATTGGCGAACATGTTCGGTTTAAGCTCGCCATTAGGGTTAGAGAACTTCAAACGAACGCGTAAGGTTCGAGTTTTAGGGTCAAGAATCGGGTACACGTAATCCACATTGCCCTGCCATTCTTTACCCGGAATCGCATCAAGTGTCATCTCTGCATTACTACCAGACGAGATCCAGTGTGCTTGGCGCTCAAACACTTCTGCATCAACCCAAACTTCGTCTAATGGCCCTGCACTGATTACGGCTTGAGCTGGTGAAAGATAACCACCTTCACGAATGTTAAGGCTTGCGATAACGCCATCTGCAGGCGCTTTGATTTCAATGGTTTGTGAAGCTTTGCCCTGTCGAGTAATCGATCGAATCTGCGCTTTATCGACGCCCAGAGTCACCAAGCGTTCAGTCGATCCTTTTATCAATCCTTTGCGACCCGTTTTATAAGCACTCAGCAGCTCTTCTTGTGCTTTAACAAGCTCTGGAGAATAAAGCGTGAAAAGCACATCGCCTTTATTCACTTTCTCGCCAACCGCATTGATATACAGCTTCTCCACCCAGCCCGCAGCGCGGACGTTGGTTTGCCACAATGTACTCTCGTCGAAAGCCACGTAACCGACGGTTTCAATGCGTGGCGACAAAGCTTCCAACCCTACCTTTGCTGTTTTAACACCGAGGTTGTTCTCTACTGATGGGTCAATAAATACAGTGCCAGCTTTGCCTGAACCGCCAGTTAAGTCATCGGCATAAACCGGGACCAAATCCATACCCATAGGCGATTTACCCGGCTTGTCACGCTGATAATTTGGGTCCATTGGTGCAACCCAATAAAGTGGATCATCACTTGAACTGGCTGCTGTACTTGTCTCGCTAGAAGCAGCCATAGCCGACATATCGTGAGCTGAATTAAAGAGAAAGTGATTGGCACCAAAACCTAATGCGCCACCGACCAATAAAGCGATTGTTGCTACTTTTACTGATTTCATTGTCTGTTCCTTATTGATGGTTTGTCGCGGTAAGTTGTGGTCGTTCAACTTGATAATCAAATCCACTCACGAGTGACGCGAGCTTGCTGTTCACGATATTGAGATCGGTAATCAAACGCTGTTGTTCTAGCTTTAGAGCAAGCTCGTCTGCCGTTGCAGAGATAACATCGTTAAATTGTGCAGTGTTGTTTTGATAACCTCTTTCAACTGCACTGATCCGTGCCGTCGTCTGAGGTAATAAGGAATTTTGATAACGTTCTAAACGTTGGGTCAGGTTCGCCCTATCTACCAATAACGCATTCACTTGCGCGTTCATTTGGGAAAATAAAGTGTCTTTTTGGGATTTAGCCGCGCCAACTTGGTACTGAGCCGCAGACAAGTTCTTATCTTGTCGGTTGCCCGTAAACAGAGGGATGTCGACCGTTAGATAAGCACTCACAAGATCAGAAGCAGGTTCGCCCGCCATGTTGTTCGCTTGTCGATGGGCATACATCACTTCCACACCAAACTGCGGCGTATAAGCTTGCTCAGCCAGTTCTACTTGAGTTTGATTCGATGAAATAGTCGCGTCCGTTATCTTAACGAGCGGATGCTCCATCAACAGTTGATAGTGCTTGGTTGCATCGTTGTTGGTCGCTAACCTACTTTCTAATAACGACCAATCAATTTGGTTAGTCGCATGAAGCCTCACCTGAGGATCAAGAGTCTGTGAATCAAGAGCCTGAGAGCCAATAGCTTGAGTCTCTAGCCAGTCTGATCCTAACCACTCAGACAGTTGAGATATGAGACGACGTTGAACTTGTTGGTTGGATTGCAGTTTTTCATCAAGCTTGCTGACTTGAAGCTGAGCATTGAGTAGATCTTGCGCTTCGCTTTTACCTATCGAGTAATTAGTTTGTACATAGTTCTCTAGTTCAACCAAAAGGCGTCGGTTTTCACGCATCACACCTTCAGCGACTTGTTGATAGCCCAGTTCAAGCCATAACTGCGTCATGCTATTGGCAACGGTAAGCTCACGAGCATCAACTTGAAGCGCTAACCCGTCCGCTTGCTGCCCCGCCTTTTTCTGCTGAAGATCGAGCGTATCGCCACGCTCGAATTGTTGCATTAGACCGACCGAAATATTGGTCATCGGGTCTTCGTCAAACTGAAAACTATCAACTGGCAGGCCGCCAAATCCGACTTTTAATTTCGGGTCCATCAGGGTAGCGCTCGCAATACCGGTTTCACGCATCGCTTGAGACTGAGCAAAGTACTGTTTGCGATTGCTGTCTTGGTTCAATGCTATCTCAATCAATGTATTGAGTTGCTGTGTTGAGCTCTGTTGCTCCGCTAGTGTTGAAGCAGGAGCCGCAGCCAAAGCACTGGCTGAAATAAAAGCAGTACTCGAAACAAAGGCAGTAGCGACCACAGCACTCGCGTTTATTCCGAACACGGAGGTTGTTGGTTTTATATTCACAATGAATGTCCATATCTAGCGTTAAATAACGCATATAAAAGATTGGCGTATCAGACTTATAACTCTGATATCGCTATGTTTTTAGATATAGATTTATGCGGTGGGTGGGCGTAACAAAGATTGAGCGCGTGCGACTTTCTGCCCAATAATGACAGATAGAAAACGAGCTAGTGAAGAGACAAAGGGATTGGCGGCTTGAACAGCCTGAATTGGATAAGAAGTTGCAGAACACACTGAGGCACAACAATCTGCACTCGAACAATGGTTATCCATCATGTGGCCGCCGTCTTCGCTCATTGAAGACATATCGCATTGAGCCATCATATCATGAGCACCCATATTTGAGTGTTCAGTGTGTGCATCTTGACTCATCACATGGCATCCCGCCATTGAATCATTAACCGACGTATCGCTGTGGTAACAAGCCGATTTGCTCGAACTCATTTCCATCATCATTACTTCAGCCATCATGGCTGATGAGCTTGAGGCATAGCTAGACATCAACATCGCGATGATGCTGAAAACAGTAATCCAAGTTGTTCGGAGTGTGTTTGTCATAGCTAACCTTTAAATTTATAGAGTCACTATAAAGGTTCCCCTTAGGGTAAGGTCAACGATGAAGGACAAATATTTGATGAAATTGGCAGTGATTGCTGCCAAAACAAACAAAAGGGTCACTCCACAACTAATAGAGTGACCCTTTTATTGGGTACGATTAAGTATTCAACGACTTATGAGTATCATACTCAGTCATCGCATTCTTAAGTGCTGTTAAATCCGAACCACACAAGTGCTGCCGCAACGCTTCAAACTTCTCTTCTGGCCAGTCGTATATCTTCATTGAAATTAGATCTTCGATAACAGCCTTATCAAAGCGTTGTTTAACGACTTTCGCAGGCGAGCCCGCCACAATACTGTAGGGTTCGACGTCTTTAGTTACCACGCTGTTTGCGGCAACAACCGCTCCTTCTCCTATGGTTACACCCGGCATAATCATGGATCGCATGCCTAGCCAAGCGCCATCTTTGATATGAGTGTCACCTTTGCCAATGTAGGCTTCTTCGATCACATCCATAAATGGATACAAAGAGAACCAATCAACGCGGTGGGTGTGGTTGCCGCCCATTAAAATCACCACCTCGGCACCTATGCAGACATAATCACCGATATACAGTTCGTCGATTTCCCAACGTGGCTCCCACTGACGACTGACTTCGTCCCCATGCAGATAACGGACGACTGAGCGCTCAAACCCGTTATCCCAGCAGTCGCTGTAATAACTGTGTTGACCCTTGATATGAATATTGGGATTAGTGACAACTTCATGTAGCAATTCGAATTTAGACCAATGCTTACTTTGCATTTCTACCTCTGATTAACTTATTCGTTTTAATATCAAAAAATCGACAATGTTGATCTAAGGTGCACAAACGAGTTCCCCATAAACATAGAAGCTAAGTGGGGTGAATAGTCAGTATCACGCTTAAATCATAGCAATGTCGCTAAAGCGAAAAAGGCGTCAGTGGATTCGAGGTTGCTTTAAGAGAGGAAGTAATTTCACATGGTGCTCAGTATAGTAACGATAACTCGGTTGGAAGATTTACAGGTGAATTGTATCTGTTTACTCGCACTAATTTGACAGAGATATGTGATTAATAAGGTTTCAAATATCGGTTCATGGATGTCTATAAAAGACATGAGCCTGCAATATTACACAGGCTCAGGCTTGGATCTAGGTACAGAGACTACATGCGCGCCAGCTGTACTTTTCTGTCTTTGTTTACCACACAGAAGTTACCGCGCTTAGTACGACACTTAGAACATCTCTCACACTCTACTGGGCTTCGGTCACCCTCTTTCCAACGCTTCACTAGATGCGGTTCAGAAAGTAGTGGACGTGAAAGCGCGAAGTACTCAATGCCCGTGTTATTTGCGATAGCTTCGATAGCATCAAAATCGGTTAAGCCGCCTACCGTGATAACTGGAATATTAACGTCTTGGCTGATCGCATGGCCATACTCATGGAAGTAGCCTTCAGCTTGGATGGTAAAACCATCGTGAGACTCGCCAATCATGGTGTCAGCTTTACCGTGAATGTTGCCAGAAACGACAATACCATCAACACCCACTTCTTCAAGCTTTTTACAAACCAAACGTGTTTCATCGAAGGTTACACCGCCCTCGAAAAACTCAGAAGCGGTCAGCTTAACCAAGATAGGGAAATCCTCACCCACCAGCTTGCGTGTTGCCGTGTAGATCTCAAGCAAGAATCTCATGCGATTTTCTAAGCTACCGCCGTATTCATCTTCACGCTGGTTGTAGTAAGGGCTTAAGAACTGATTGATCAAGTATGTGTGTGCTGCATGAATCTCAACACCATCAAAACCCGACTGTTGTGCTCTCAGTGACGCTTTAGCAAACGCATCGACAATGTAATCAATTTCCTCTTTGGTCATCGCTTTACCCAGTGTTTGAGTCCCTTTTTCAGGAACCTCACTCGGTGCAAAGATCACTCGCTCGCCAAGGTCATACGTGGTTTTGGTACCGCCATAAGCTAATTGCATCACGATTTTAGAGTCGTTGTCATGAACCAGTTGAGTTAGCTTTTTGTATTCATCGATAAACGAGTCGTTATACATACCCATCATGCCAGCATTTGGTTTTTCTTCTTCAACGATGTTCGCGTAACCCGTCACGATCAAGCCAACCTCACCTTGAGCCAACTCTTCATAGATAGCGTAAAGTTTATCTGTCATATGGCCATCTTCGGTCGCCATATTTTCCCACGTTGCACTTCTCATAAAGCGGTTTTTAAGTGTCATGGTGCCAATGCGGGTTTCTGCAAACAAAATACTCAAATCTATTCCTCTCTCAATCGTGTTACGCAAGTGCCCATCTAACGGGGCTGATTGACGCGGATACTACAGAGAATATGACAGGCAAAACTTAATCTAGATTAAGAGAGCGGCACTCTCACATAAGAAACAAGCACATTTGCTTGGAATAGAAGGACGTTGAGGACAGAAAACAAAAAGCCGTTCAGTCAGGCTAAACGGCTTTAGAAGTTTAATGACAAGGTAGATATACCTCTGACTAACGCTTTAAAAGAGTTAGCCGTATTTAACCGTAGGGTCGATACATTGGTACACTTGGCCGATACTCGCTTCGTTCGCCAATAAGGTTTCGATGAGGCGTGCTACTTCTTGTCGGTAAATCACACCATGCACTTCCACTTGTTGAGAAAGCTCACCATTACCAGTCACCTCGCCATCGAGTAAGCCACCAGGGCGAAGAATAGTGTAATCAAGCGAGCTCGACATTAACCAAGCTTCCGCCAATGATTTTTCACGAACTGCAGCACCGAACCCTTTTCTAGAGCGCTCTGATAGGTACTGCCATGAATCACCACAACCCAAAGACGTCACCAGCACGAAGCGTTTGATTTCATTCAATTCCAGAGCATCAATCACATGTCGGTGGCCAATATAATCAACCGGAACATCCGCTCTAAAACTGCCCATGCTTGAGACCACCAATGCCGATTTTGGTAACTCAGCAACCGTCTTTTCCACTAGTTGCTTGTCGGTCGCATCACAGCTCAATGAAGTTACGCCAAGAATTGCCAAGCGCGGGTTCTTCTCCGGGTTTCTAGCAATCGCGATCACTTCAAAACCTTGTTGATGAAAGTGCTCGACCATTGCTGCACCCAAACCGCTACCCGCTCCCCATACAACGACTGTACTCATAAATACCTCAAAAAAATCATGTTGTTCCTAATACTAACGACACAATCTAATCGGTTCTTTCGCCCAGATCAATAAATGCGAATAAGTCTCAATATTAAAACATCATCCATAAACCAACTAATGTTTAGCGAGATTCAGTGAAAGCCTTAGCAGATAATAGGGATATATCGACATAGGAATGATGCAGCAGAAACACAAAAAGCGCTGGATGTAAGTCTGCCTAAACAGGCAACCTATACTCAGCTTTTTATTTATGGTGAGGTGGGTTGAAACTTAGTTGAACTCGTAGGTATAAGACGCGCCGACACTGTTATTCTCGCCGAAGTCATCCTCGGCAAAAATAGTGAAGAAATTGAACGACTGAGCATCACTCAATTTGTAGCTCGCGCCGACGCCTGTCCAATAGCCTGAATAATCATCAGAGCCCATTGAACCGCCACCAAAGCCCATGATTGACCACTCATCGGTTATCGTTTTTAGACCAAACGCACCAATGTAACCGCCATGCGTTGAGCTTGGCATCAACACATAATCAGAACCCACATTCTGATCATCAAACACCGCCACTTCACCATCGTTATAGCTGTACCCAGCCATCGGGAAGATTTGCCATCCGAACGGCTCAATATCAAAATAACTCAACGGAACAAATGTTCCGATACTGTAGTTATTCTTATAAGCATCGTTGTCGTATTCAGAGCGACTAAAGTTGAAGTTGACGATACCCAAAGGCAATAGCCATGATCCCCCCACTCGCCACTCTTCACCATCAGCATTGACACGAGCGTTGATCATTCGTGCTTCATCAAGCCCAATAGAGCCCGAAAACTTAAGCTCTTCGTTATAAGCAACGCCCGCTTTGGTTACGATCTTAGTCGGATCATCTGGGTGCTTTTCGTCAGCCAAAGCACCCGTTGAACCTAGGATTACCGAAGTAACAATTAATAGATTACGTAATGTCATTAGAAGGTTGCGCTAACACCAATAAAGTGGATACGACCGTCGAACGAGCCGTTCAGCAAATTAACCTGCGAATCTGCCAAGTTTCGATTCATATCAACAGACCCTAAATCCGCGTATTCATAGAAAACGTCAATTAAGATGTCATCCCAGTAGGTAGATGCACCTACAGAGTAGCGGTATTGCTCGCCTACTGGAAGGTCAACCCATTGCATTGACGGATCGTCTTGTGGAGAAGTTTCGTAAGAGAAGCCTGCCTTTAAACGCCAGTCAGAGTTCAATTGGTAGTCTGCACCTATCGCGAACTTCCACACATCGTCCCAATCACGTTTAATTGGGATCCCGTCTCTATCTGTCACTCCAAAATCTAATACTGTCTCATCCCATTCGCTCCAGCGGTGGAATTGAATGCTAGCCAAGAGATCAAGTTGAGAGTTCAATGCATAACTTGCGCTTAAATCAACGATCTCAGGCAGTGCGAGATCTGTCGACAGTGAGTTAACACCCCCCAAGCCCTTAACGTCGTTATTAAACTCGTGCTCCAATTTAGAACGATAACTCGCACCCAACTTGAGTTTGTCTGTCGGAGTGTACATAACACCAAGGTTATAGCCATAAGCCCAATCAGTGTCTTGTTTTGCTGTAAATCCAGATGTTGTCTGTTGGAAAGCACCCCAGCTAAATTGAACACCTGCACCGACAGACCATTGATCGTTCAATTTGTAGCTCAGTGATGGGTTCACTTGCATTGCGGTTAGGGTGATATCCTCTAGAAGCGGAGCTCCCGCCCACTCACTACCATAATCAAGGCTAGAACCACCTACTGCACCGAGCGCGATACCAAGGTGTAATTTGTCAGTCACTTGGTGAGCGTGAAAGGCACCGAATGACGGCATTACAGAATGAGCTTTACCATCTTGCTTATCACCGTTGTCTTGATATTTCATCTCAAGATCGAACGCCATGGTATTGATGGTGGTTTTGCTTTCGCCCATGTGAGACATGGTGGCAGGGTTCGTCCACATCGCAGCAGCAGATCGGGTGTAAACACCATCACCTGCGCCAGTAGTACCAGCGTTGGCAACAACAGCCTCTTGTAAAAACAGACCACTTGCGAAAGCGTTCAAACTTGTAAAAATTGCGGTGGCAGCTAGAGAGTAGTTAAAAGTTTTGTTCATCAGAGTGCTCATTCAGCCTTAGACATTAAATTGCGCTAAGGTTACCGCAAAGCCCGATAAACAAAGGGAATATCGATTATTCCTGTACAAACACTATTTAAACTTCCTAGCCACATAAGCTCGTGGTTTGTCACTGTGGATTTCACGCTGAGCGGCAATCGATCGGTTCTTACCTAAGGCCACTTTAATCTGATACCAAGTCTCATAAAACAAGGCGATACCGGGGCTAGACCACCAAGTTTTGTTATAGAGTTTCTTATTGGCAGCGACCACGTCTGGCGATCGATTCGCACACTCCAGTGCCAAGGCATAAGCTTCAGTGTACGGATCTTCGGCTATTTTTGTGACAAGCCCATATTCCTTTGCGGTTTCACTGTCGATCACTTTGGCGGTCATCGCCATTTCTAGGGTGTGATCTTTTCGCATCAACTCTCGAAAGGCAATCGCGCCGCCCATGTCAGGGATCAGCCCCCACTTGGCTTCTAGGATAGAGAAATTGGCGTCTGGACTGGCGATTCTAAAGTCACCACCACTGACCAGTTGCAGACCACCTCCCCAGCAACGCCCGTGAATCGCAAAAATCACGGGGCATGGAATATCTCGCCAGCCTAAAGAAAAGCGTTGGGCAGCGTTTGGTAATGTCGGTAGCCATTTGAACAACAGCTTCATCGCACCAGATTTACTGGTCAGCAAAGACTTCACATCAAGCCCTGAACAAAAGTCTGTCCCACTGCCTTTTACGATCACCGCACGAATCTCAGTGTTGTTTTTCAACTGACTGACCATGTTGTTCACCCCTTGAAACATCGCCATATCAATGGCATTCAATTTGTCAGGACGATTCAGTACAACTGTCGCGATCTGGTTTTCATCAATAGAGCATGTAAGGCGTTCAAGTTCAGGCATTTGGCTATCCAATTAAGTGGTCAGACCTTTAGCGTAGCCATCTTAATCACATATGCAAAATTAACGCTTTAGAAGCGAGATCTGTGTTGGCTAACACTTTGTCTAGGAAACACAGAGCCCAATAAAAAAGCAGTGATGGATGATTCCAATCACTGCCTTTCATGCTTGTTTCGATGAGCAAAGAACTTAGCGCTTAACTTGCTAACAGTTAACTCACGCTCTTCGAGATTTCAGTAACAAGAAGATGAAGTAACTACCACCAATAATTGAAACTAGTGTGCCTGCTGCAAGCTGCGCTGGGAACACCACCACTTGCCCTAGCCAGTCGGCGAATAACATCAGTGCTGCACCAATCAAAAACGATAAGGTGATCTGTTCTCGAACCAAGCGAGCACCAACCATAGCGGCGATATGTGGAGCCAGTAGACCAACAAAGGCGACCGGCCCCATGGTGGTTGTGACCATCGAACATAACACCGCGACAATGCACAACAGAGCCACATAAGCGATGGTGATGTTCAACCCTCTTGCACTTGCGAACTGACGGCCTGTCGCAATTAATGTCACCCAGCGACTCAGCAATAAAGCTACCCCAATACAAACCGTGATCACGATAGCCATGATCGTTGCTGCATCAGGTTCAACACGATAGGTAGAGCCTGCCAACCAAGCTAATAAGGTGTATTTCCCCTCACCAACTCGTGTTAAGGAAAATTGTACTAAAGCCTCTAACACCGCGGTCAGCGAGATACCGGTCAGAATTAAGATAGACGGAGCAAACTGATGCTTCTTGCCAAGGAACAGCAACAAACAGAGTGCAATAGCACTACCCAAAAACGCAACCCAAGGGCTTAGCGAGTGAATCGAGTATCCCATAAACAGGCTACTGAAAATCAACGCTAGCACCGCACCCGCCGATACGCCAAGAATGTCTGGGCTCGCAAGTGGGTTATAAACAAGCCTTTGTAAAATCACACCTGCCACTGCCAAACCGCCACCAGCAAATATTGCGGTTAACATTCTAGGCCAGCGAATAGACCACTCAAATGCGTCTGGGATAATGAAGTACCCCATATCTGAAGAAGGTTGTGACAATGTGCTTAACGCCAGTAAACCGAAGATCATCGCGCCCAACAAGAAATAAGCCAAAGGTGAAATAGACTTTGGCCCTTTAGGCATCGAGAAGAAGAGCTGATCTTGGGCTGACATCTGCTTGCGAGCAATAATGATCAAAGCTGGAGCGCCAATCACCGCGGTTGCCGTTCCTGTTGGAATCATATCCAAAGACCATTGCGCCAAGAAAATCGCCAAACTGTCGGTCACACAAAGCAACAGTGCACCTAACACGCAGCTTGCGATGAGTTCAGATTTCGCCTTTAAAAAGCCCAAATGTCTCGCGATGTTTGGCGCAATCAAACCAATAAAGCTGATCACACCCACCGAGGTAATCGACACGGAAACCAGCCAAACGCCAATCGCCATGAGTACAAAGAAAGTCGTACCGATGTTGAGACCACGCGCAGCAGCCCCTTCAGTGCCAATCGAAAGCAGAGTTAAAACCCTTGGAGCCAACAGGAAAATAGCAAAGATTGGCAGTAACTTAGGCATCAACCAAAGTACTTGTTCCCAACCATTCTGCCCAAGATCGCCAGCCCCCCAAACAAACAAGTTTTGCGCATATTGGTCATTAAGCAAAATAATCGCAGTTGCGAATGCGCCTAACAGTAAGTTAACCGCCATGCCCGCCAACACAATTGGCAAGCCACTCATGTTTTTGATGCCAACAATGGAGACAATCAGCCCCATTGCAAGTAACGCCCCGATTAGCGCGAACCAAACCGAATATTGAGCCACCAACATCGGTGCGACCACATTCAGAATGACCAGACCAAGCCACGCCCCTGATGATGTACCGAGTGTAAGCGGAGACATCATGCGGTTTTGCGTTAACTGTTGGAACAAACTACCGATAGTGCCGAGTGTTCCACCAACCAGAATAGCCATCACTAAACGAGGTAAGTTGACATAGATTAATGCCATCAACTCGAATGAATCATCGACCATTTTATTGAATGTAACGATGTCACTGATCTGTGAGACTTGTTGGAACAACTCACCGATAGGGCCAAATTCAGACTGGCCTAACCATAAATGAATAAGGGCGGCGATAAATAATACCGCCCCCATCATCAAACCACTGGATTTCATTACTGCTCCGCTAGCGTCAACAACGATTGCGCCATCGCTTCTGCGTTATACAAAATCGACATAGCACCGCCATAGCTCCAACTTGCTGCTACAGGGCTAAATTGACTATTACGAACGAAAGGCATGCTCTTCCAAACCGGAGAACGATCTAACTTGTCTTGATATGGGAAAGGTTCAAAGTAAAGCGCAATGCCACCCTTGACTTTCTTAAGCTCGGTCATACGCTTTTGACTGATGCCCCACTGACTCGCAGGAAGATCCATCGCATTTTCAAAGCCCAGTTGTTCAAGCGCATATTGTGGAATCGAGTTATCACCGTATATGTAAACCGAAGTCGTGCTCGCAAAACGGAAAGACGTGACTTTTGGCTTGTCGCCCGGATACGCTTTATCTAGTTCAGCTTTTAAAACGTCAAGGCGCTCATCCATCGCAGCCAGTTTCTTGTTCGCTTGCTCTTCTTTACCAAGCAATTGGCCTATCTTCTTGAAGTTATCGATAGCCGCCGCCGCATTACTGTGCTGTTCACTATACGTTTGGTAGTAAAGTACTGGCGCGATTTCTGACAGTCGCTCCTGAAGATCTTTCTGAGGTGAAGCGATAAGAATCACATCTGGGTTTAGCTTCTTGAGTGCAGAAAAGTTAGGCTCAGTTCGAGTACCAATATCCACCACGCCTTCTGGAATAGCAGGTTGGACAACCCAATCGCTATACCCAGCAATATCTGGCACAGCAACTGGCGTAACACCAAGTTCGATCACTTGTTCAGCAATGTCCCAGTTAAGCGCAGCCACTCTAACGGGTTGAGCTTCAAGGGTTTTGACCCCTTCACTGTCTTCGACTTGGAAATCCGCCATCGCATTAAACGATAAAGCACTCGCTAAAATAGATAGAGCGAGTTTGGTATTCAAATTTTTTACTTTAGAAAAATGAGAAGCCATTGGTTTTAAGCTCATATATTTGCCTACTTAATCTAAATTCGATATTTCTACAAACGACAAAAGCAGCCCGGAAAAGGCTGCTTTAAAATTGGGAACGCTAACTTAGTTAGAATTCATAGTTTACGTTGAATTCAACGGTTTGTTCTTGTCCGTACCAGCAGTAGCTCTCATTCCAGCACGTGTAATATTCTTCGTTGAAAATGTTATTCGCAACGAGATTAGCTGTCGCATTCTTTAAAGAACTGTTCATTTGACCTAAATCGTAACCAAGCGATAGATCAACTAAGGTGTATGAAGGAACAGTGCCTTTGTTTTTGTCTGATGCATCGTTGAGTACGGTTTCACCCACATAACGTACGCCGCCACCAACTCTAAGACCATTCATAACACCGTCACGTACAAAATAGTTAGCCCAAACATTTGCAGTATGATCTGGTACGAAAACAGGTGTTTGCCCAATGTTCGAAGCATCTTTATCTTCGGTAATTTCCATGTCGGTATACGTATAGTTAGCCAACAGGTCAAGGTTATCAGTTACTTGTGCACGACCTTCTAGCTCAACACCTTGCGAGCGGATCTCACCAACGGCTGTCCATGGTGAAGCTCCATCAGGGCGAACACCTACATTTTTCTTATTAACTTGGAAGAGAGCCAACGACCCTGATACCATATTTTCGTATGAGTCATACTTAAGGCCAAACTCTACTTGCTCACCAGTTTCAGGATCTAGGTTATTACCACTAGCATCTAGTTTTACATTAGGTTCGAAGCTAGTTGCAAAATTAGCAAATGGAGATAAACCACTATCAAATTTGTACAAAGCACCTAAACGGTATGAGAAGTTAGTATCGTCGGTTTCAGCTTTGCTTGGAGTGCCACCACCCACAGATACTTTGGTTGTGGTTTCAACTTTGTCAAAACGACCACCAGCAATGAATACCCAATTATCAATTAACATTTGGTCTTGAAAGTAAAGACCAAGCTGACTCATTTCAATGTCGTCATTCTGATAATACACTTTAGTGAAATCGTTCGGATTCAACTTATCGTTATTTGGATTATAAAGGTTGATCCCATCAACACCTGCGAAAGCGTCGTAAGCTACATCACCTTCAATGTTTCTGTAATCTAAACCAAAGAGTAAATAATGGTCCAATGAGCCAGTGGACACTAAGCCCGACAGTTGGTTATCAACACTTATACCCTTAGAGCTTTCATCAGTGCTATATGCTGTGCGATCCAACTCTCCCGTTGTCGCATCAAAATTGCCACTGGCAGTACTTTCTTGATAAAAATCAGCCTGCATATAGCGGAAGTTTTGTAAGAAAGCCCAGTTAGAGTTGAAATCATGATTAAATTTGTAACCAGTAATCAAGAAATCTCTTTCGATGGTGTTATAGTTAACGTCACCAGCAAATGTCGATGGTGAGATTTTACCTGATTCAATTGCAGCTAACGGTAGAGTCACGTTCTGACCGAGTGCAGGATCATTCTGATAATAAAGGTTAAAGTTAATAAAGGTTTTATCAGACACATACCAATCGATTGAAGGTGCAATCACATATCTCTCTTCTTCAACACCGTCCACTTGCGTATCTTTTTTACGACCAAGAGCAACTAAACGGTAAGCCACGTTGTCACTTAGTGCGCCTGTTGTATCAATTGATGCTTCAACAAGGTTATCTAACCCCGTAGCTAAACCGACTTTCGTAGATTCTTCAAACTTAGGAGCTTTGGCGATGATATTAACCATACCTCCTGGTGGCATACTTCCGTAAAGAACAGACGTTGGGCCTTTGAATATTTCTAAACGCTCCATCGCTATTGGGTCAATTTGAGGTTTTACATTCCAACCAGGAAGAGTCGGTAACATCATTCCGTCGTAGTAATTATTAGAAGAATCAAAACCACGAATTTTCACCCAATCAGTCAGGACTACTGCACCACCTTTGTTCTCAGTTGAAACACCAGGAGCGTATCGAAGAGCTTGCATAACAGACTTAACACCACGCTGTTCCATCTCTTCACTTTCGATAACGTTAAGAGTCTGCGGTGTCTCCTCAGGAGCTAAAACAGTTTTCGTTGCGGTATTACGATAGGCTTTACCCATAATCGTAACAGTTTCTACATTCGAATCTGCTGCTGTAGCAGTCTCTTCCGCCAAGGCTTGCGCTGAAAATGCAGTGAGCAACGCTACTGCAAGTGATGAATACTTAAAACGAGTGTGAGTGGTCATGATTCCCTCGGTACCAATGCTTAATATAAATAATAATAAATCTCATTTGCATTGTATGTATCTATGAATGGGATAATTAACAATTTGGTGCAAACTCACAAAGAACTTGGCCTATTTTCAATGGAATTAGGTCAATTGCTGATTAAAAGCACAATTGACCCTATTTTAGATGAGGTTTAACGAAAGGGTGAAACGAAGGTATGGCTAAGATTTAGTAATAGGAACCCAGTATTCCATGACAGCATCTGTGGCACGTGCTTGATAGGCTAATGGGTATACTTCAAGCTCATAACCATCAACACCTCGATAACCAGAACTCGGCAGCCAGTTAAGTACAAACCAGCTCAGAGTGTGTCTAAGGTTCTCAATCGGACCACAGTGTTTAACCACGGCATAGGTTTGCTTTGGAATGGTTAATACGTCTAACTTATCAGAGATAATGCTCGGCAATTGAGGAATTGAAATCTCATCATTCAGTTCTACTCCGGCCCAATAATGAATATTGGTACCATCAAAGCAAGATTGGGTAAGGTCAATAACACCAATAAACTGAAGTGCGTTATCGTCTGGCAGTGTCACTTCGCCTTCCAAGCGCGACCACAATTGAGGGACTTTCTCTGCAAAGTCTTGTGTCAGTGAAAACAAGCCGCTTATTTCTGAGGTAATACCTTTAACAAGGAATGACTCTCTTTCATCAATACGGACTTCGACAAAACTGAGTGGACCATTATCAGCAGCGCTTACCGTCTCAGATACTTGTATCGGTTTTCTAAGCCCCGCTCTTTTGCCCGCTTTTCTATACTGACTAGGGCTGGAACCAAACATCTGCTTAAAAGAGCGACTAAAACTAATTTCTGAATTGAATCCGAGTTCAAGCGCGATATCAATCACTCGCTCTTTGCTGTCCAACAGTTCTTCAGCCGCTTGGCTTAGCTTTAACTCTCTCACGTAGTTTGCCACGGTCAGTCCCGTTTCAGCTTGAAATACTCTTTGCAGTTGCCAGCGAGACCAACAGCTCTGTTTGGCAATATCTTCTAGCGATAGTGTCGAGCTAAGGTTCGCATGGATATAAGCCAATACGCGGCTAATACGGTCAAATGCAGGTGTGTTCATAGTCAAGCTTTCAAACTCTCGGTAGTGGCGACAACAGATTAGATTCAGAAATACTTTTTATCATTTAAAACGACTTTTATCACTTAAAAATGACTAAGGCATGCTCAATTTATAGATATCTTATATAACGAGTTCTCCGTGGGTATGCTCCATTTTGTATGGTTATCCTCGATAAGGTCCGCTATGATAACGAAACTGATTCTCATTTAATGGTTTAAGATGCTTTCCCAGCTGCACAACATCATCACTCGTCGGAGAGCCCCTTCTCTACACCAAAAAATCTTCGCTTACTCTAAACAAGTCACGCCTTATTTAAGCGGCAGTTATGGTTCTCTGAGCAGCAGAAGCATCGCAATGACGAATGATAAGAGCCATATCGAGATCAAACGTGTTTACGATGGCTTAGCGGAAAATCACACAGAAGCAGGTAAAGCTTATTGGTTAACCCGAACCTGGGATCTAGTCTGCTGGCAACCTATCTATGTGACCTTCGTTTCTATCTACGGCCTTCACTCGCTGCCTGATATCAAGAATATCGGTCAGTTTAGATACAAAGAGTTCGTCACAGGATATCGCTTCTTTAATGGTGATCATCAACACGGCTCACCTGAGGAATTGATACCTAAAGCGGGCGAAGCCATACTTGCACTTACTGAGTTTTATCGCAGTCAAATAAGTGAATGGACACGCATCCGCCCTGGTTTTACTAACCATTTATTGGCGGATCTACTGTTAGGCAGCCTGATCAAATTACAGCAGCATGAGCCGAGCCTAACCAACGACTACATCACTGCACAAGCTAAGCTTTGGTTAGAAGCATGCCAATTACCTGAAAGTCACTTAGACAGTCTCAAGGTCGATGCCGATTCTGGGATGCTTAAACTGATTAGAGTAAGCTGCTGCCTAGTCTACAAATGCGACTCCAGGAAGTATTGTGACGATTGCCCTAGGCACCCAGACAATAAAAAAACTGCGTAATATCACCCTCTATTTTTAGAGACCAGTAAAGCGGCTTTTAGAAACCAATAAAGCGGCTTTTATTGAGCAGCTTTATTGGTCAAAAAACAGGACTGACATGTTTCAGCTTTCAAACATCAAAATCGTTCGTGATGAGCGAACCATTCTCTCAATTGATGAGCTTTCTATTCCGACCAATGAGCTTACCGTGGTTTTGGGTCACAATGGCTCTGGTAAATCGACATTGGTTAACTTGCTTTCAGGGCAGATGTCGCCAGACTACGGCACAGTTGAATTAGACAATGCGTCTCTTTCTTCATTAAAAAGCAAAGACTTAGCCAAGAAGATTGCGTATTTGCCACAAAAACTTCCTGCTTCTGCAGGCTTAACGGTGGAAGAACTGGTTCGCTTAGGGCGTTTTCCTTGGCGAGGCGCGTTAGGTCGTTGGAACTCAGAAGACAAATCCATCATCCAACAAGCGATGGAGAGAACGGGCGTTGCTGAGTTTGCACAGGCGTTGGCGGACGATTTATCCGGCGGTGAACGCCAGCGTGCGTGGGTATCGATGTTGCTTGCACAACAGTCTCCGGTATTGATCCTCGATGAGCCAACATCAGCACTGGATGTTCATCACCAATTCCAACTGATGGGTTTACTGTCTGAACTGAACAAAAAAGAAGACGTTGGCGTTATCGTAATTCTGCACGACTTGAACCTTGCACTCCGCTACGCGACACACATCGTTGCTCTAAAGAAAGGTCGAATAGCATTTGAAGGCAGCGCCGATAAGTTACTCGATGAACAGGCACTGTCTGCACTGTATGAGTCCCCTATCCGACTGATCGACCATCCGGTTCCAGCCAAAACAGCGGCAAGCGAGAAAGTCGCAGTAGTCTGCGAATAGCTTATATTTTGGCAACTTAAAACCAAAACGCTGAACATTAAAAAGGCCATTGAAATTCATCACTTCAATGGCCTTTCCTGTTTAAATTCGCTAACTAATTTTAACTCACTAGCTAAGCTGAGAATCTCTAGCTTCTTGGCTACTAAAGCCTCGCAGAATATTAAACAGCGTAATCACAGTGAATAACGCAATGACCATTGATAAATGCCACGCCTCTCCTAGTCCAAGCTTAACCAAACCCATACTGACAATCGAAGACACGACCATTTGACCACCGCCCGACATCGCTGCTGCCGCACCTGCGTTCTTTTTGTAAGGCAGCATCACCAAAGCCTGAGCACAAGGTAGCGCAATACCATTACCGAGTATCATTAAAAACTGACCAATCATTAGATACAAAGGTTCAAGTGGACAGAAGAAAAGCCACAACGCAGCAGAGATGTGTAACACAGGCGTGCACAACAGTGTTTTCTTATTGCCTAATATTGGACGAATACGGTTACACAAGCTTGTCCCACCAAGCATGCCCAACGCAGGAATCACCGCCCACATTGCGTATTCATCGGACGTCATGCCGATTTGGTTCTGCATGATAAATGGCATCACCGACACAGTGGTGATCATCAAACTAAAATTAAGCCAGCCAATGCTCGCAAAGCTCATAAAGTAGCGAGAAGTGAGCAGTTCTTTATATTGCAATGCCATTTTCTTCGGTGAAGGAATCGAAGAGAACTGAGTAACGGTTTCTTTGAATTTGAACGCCAAGACCACCCAAGCCAATGAGACATATCCAAGTAGCGAGATGAATACCATACTCCAGCCAAAGTGGAAGTTGATAAACCCACCGATAACAGGCGCAATCAGAGGAGTAATAGACGCTACCATGGCGATATAGGACATCGCTAATGGTAAGTCAGACCCGCTGAATCTATCTCGTGTGGACGCGCGAGCAAGCACGGCACAACAGCCTGTTCCTAAACCTTGCAGGAATCGACCCAACACCATGCTGGTAAACGAATGACTGAAGAAGATGATCATCAACAGACCAAGCATGGCGAGTAACAAGCCACTCAACAGAACCTTTTTACGTCCTAAAGCGTCTGAGATTGGGCCATAGATAAACTGTGAAGGTCCGAAGCCAAGCAAATACACACTCACCAGAAGTTGAGCTTGTTCTAGCGAGACATCAAAGTCTTTGGCGATCCAAGGTAATGAAGGAAACACCAAACCCATACTGAGTTGGCCAATACTGATGACCAAACACGCCAGTAAAATCGACTTAAAATCGAATCGACGACTCATGATGCAGAACGCGCGGTTAAAAAGAGACTTGGGTCATCAACCTGACAACATGAAGGTGCGTAAAGTAGTGAGCATGTTGCAGGTGTGGTATTCATGGTGCTCCGAAAGGAATCAAATAGAGTTTGGCAGGGTAAACATACGTGAGCTTGTATAATCATACAATACTGACTGAACTAAATATGTGAATAGTGACTTTTCACATTCCTTAACTTTCCGCCTGTCGTTCAAACACGCTAGACTAACACTAGTTCTTAATAATGAAGGGACTTCAATGAACACTCATCACCGCATTCTCTCCTCTGCACTTGCAATCATCGCATCAGGCGTCATCACTTCAACCCCAGCGTTTGCATGGCAAGCTGAGAAGATCACAGACGGTCTCGTAATCCCATGGGGCCTAGCTTATGTCGATGACGGCTCTATGCTTCTCACAGAAAAAGCAGGCGTCATTAAACACATTGATCTGAAGTCGGGAGAGCAAAATACACTGTTCAGGCTGCCTAATGTATGGGCGAAAGGCCAAGGTGGTTTGTTGGATATCACGCTATCCCCTTTTGAAGAAGACAAGTTCTATGTTACCTACAGTAAAGACGTCGATGGCGAAGGCGTAACCACACTCGCTACTGCTACATACAAAGATGATGAAGTGTCCAATTGGCAAGATGTGTTTGTTTCTAAGTCAAGAACTGACACAGGCCGTCACTTTGGTAGTCGCATTACCTTTGACGATAGTCACCTGTACTTTTCCATTGGCGACCGTGGTGACCGAGACAATGGTCAAAATACCTTAACCCATGCGGGTTCGATATTGCGGCTAAATGCTGACGGGAGCATACCAAGCGACAACCCTTTCACAGATAACGACAAGGTTCTCGACGAGATTTGGAGTTTCGGTCACCGCAACCCACAAGGGCTTTTCTATGATTTTCCAAGTCAAAAGCTTTGGTCTATTGAACACGGTCCGCGTGGCGGTGATGAAATTAACCTAATAAAAGCGGGAGCCAACTACGGGTGGCCAGTGACATCACACGGTAAAGAGTATTGGGGTCCTATCAGCGTTGGTGATTCGGAAACCAAAGAAGGCATTGAAGCACCTAAAAAGGTATACATTCCCTCAATCGCACCGGGAAGTTTGATCGTCTACCAAGGCGAAAAGTACCCAGAACTACAGGGGAAACTGTTGGCAGGGGCACTCAAACTTACCCACATCAATATCGTCACAGTCAACGAGCAAGGTGAGGCAATAAAAGAAGAGCGTATTCTAGAAGACTTAGGGGAAAGGATAAGAGACATCGAAACCTCACCAAGCGGCGACATCTATTTTAGTACTGACAACGGCAACCTTTATCGCCTGAAAAAATAGCCTAGCTCTCTTTAGAATAGAGACACAATACTGACAACGAAATTTATAAATAAAAGCCGTTAAAACTGGGCTCAAAGTCCAATTAACGGCTCACTTACTGCAAAATAAAATGTGCCAAAACAGTGCAACGACTCTAATTTTGTCATCAAACATACCTATGTTTTTCACAAAAACGACAAGAAATCACCATACAACTGTAACTCCATGATATTTAAGGAATGCAAAGTTTGACTACCCCCAAGTTTCTGCAACCTTTCCCTATGTATTCGATTGACTATCCCCTGATTTGATTTAGACTCGTTTCCGGCTAGAAAGAAAGTTCTTTGTATATAAACATTTCGTTGGATTACTAGTAACCCCGTTGTGTTGTACGCAATAGCAATAAACTTTTCCGCGCTATCAGTGCCACAATTGGCTCAAAATAAAAATTTAATTTTAGGATATCATCATGTCTAACACAGTTACTGGTACAGTAAAGTGGTTCAACGAAACTAAAGGCTTCGGCTTCATTCAACAAGAAAACGGCCCAGACGTATTCGCACACTTCTCTGCTATCACAGGCGACGGTTTCAAAACTCTTGCTGAAGGCCAAAAAGTTGAGTTCGTAGTATCTCAAGGTCAAAAAGGCCCACAAGCTGACAGCATCAAAGTACTTTAATTTAGTATTTTATAGCTTTCTAAAAATAGCCAGCCTCTGCTGGCTATTTTTTTACCCGCTATTCAGAGATTTAAGGTAATATTCCCCTTCACTATTTCTACCTAAGACACGTCCTCAATGGCTCTTAAACCGACAATCTACAAGTTTCGTATCTCTTTAACCGATATGAATCGCGACTATTACGACTCTTTTAATCTAACGGTTGCACAACATCCGTCTGAAACAGAACAGCGAATGATGGCTCGTATCATGGCTTTTTGTATCAATGCGTCTCCTGAACTTGAGTTCACTAAAGGGTTGTCTAGCATTGAAGAACCAGATTTATGGCAGAAGTCTTTAGATGACCAGATCCTAGAATGGGTTGATGTGGGCGAACCGGATCCAGAACGTGTTAAGAAAGCGACTCGTCTATCTAAATCTGTGCGCGTATTTAGCTTCAACACTAAATCAAACGTTTGGTGGGAGCAGAACAAAGGCAAATTCGGTTATCTAAAAGCTCAAATCGTTCGTCTAGACAACGAAGGTATCGAGCAATTAGCCGCAATGACACAACGCACAATGGATCTTTTAGTGATGCTGACGGGCAACTCAGCGTTCGTAAATAGCGACACACAATCAGCTGAAGTAACGTGGGAAGAGCTACAGAGTAATGACTGAGCTACCAAATAACAGTCAGCAGAAACTTGAAGCAAACCAGCGAGCTAAAACTAAACTCTACGTTTGTTTGAAAGAGTCTGGTTTAGACTCAGTAACTGCGATTGCGACAGGTTGTGAGAAAGAGCTAGCGTCTTTTATCGACGAAAACCATGCCCTGTTTAAACACGCTTGTGAGAATAAGCCTGATAACTCAGCACGTCAGACACTGCTTGGCCTGTTGACCAAAGAACATATTGACGCAAGCTATCGCTTTGAGAGCAATA
The DNA here is from genome assembly GCF_013394185.1 of Vibrio sp. Scap24. Lineage (NCBI taxonomy): Bacteria > Pseudomonadati > Pseudomonadota > Gammaproteobacteria > Vibrionales > Vibrionaceae > Vibrio > Vibrio sp. Scap24. The sequence goes on from NZ_CP041333.1 coordinate 1,307,783, forward strand.
AAGATGCTAGTGAAGCGATGCAAAGTGTCTTCGATAATACGGTAGGCAGTAAGCACGGCGACAAGTTTCAAAACTCGAACTCTCAGCAGTTAAAGTTAGTAACGCATTTATGGTTGTTCATTCAAGGTCGACTTGGAATGGATTACAGCCTAGCCAATGATCACGCTGCAGCAACCGCCAAACTACTGTCTCGCTTATCAAGAAGCACAGGTGATGAAATCCGTGTTGAGTTCATGGCGAGTTTTTATGATGGCTTGAATATCTATCAAGCAGAGAATAAGCCGTCCGGCTTCATTCATAGCTTAAAGCGTTTGTTTAACCTTTCTTAAGCATTACACCAGCTGCTGTATCTAAATTTGCGCTTTATAGGTTCTGTAGAGCGCATCTATTTCCAACAACCGTTTTCACTATCAATTCAGAGCACAAGAGCAGATTCCCTATTACGCTCGTTCCTCACTTTAGGGAATGACGGAGGTGTGTGCTCAAAATTTATTGAGTGCGTTTCACCTAAACAAATACACAGATAAGCCTGTGTTCACCAGTATTCTTAAGATGCTCCAGGGTAAGCTCGCCCAAATTCTCCGTCACCCTCAAAATACTCTTGAGTCAAATCCCCCAATATTCTCCGTCATCCCCGAGAGGGAGGAACGACTGAGTCGGGGATCTCATACGAAGTTAGGCAACCATAGATACAAAAATCATATTCCCTATTACGCTCATACCTCACTTTAGGGAATGGCAGGGTTATGTGTGCAAAGCTTATTGAGTGCGTTTCACGCAGACACTTTCACCACTGTTCTCAAGACGCACCTGAATAAACTCGTCGAAATTCTCCGTCACTCTCAACATACACTTGAGTCAAATCCCTTAATATTCCCCGTCATCCCCGAGAGGGAGGAACGACTGAGTCGGGGATCTCATAGAAAGTCAGAAAACCGCGCAGACAAACAGATTCCCTACTCGCTCATTCTTCACTCTAGCGAATTACGACATTCGCAGTTATTGAAGTTAACTTTATTACAGGCACAAAAATGTATGGTCCGCCCCGTTATTGCAACTACAATTAAGTAATAACGGAGTTGGTTTGCGCTAATGTATTCGGAGTCCTTGTTGGGAGCACTAGCTTCCCAGCTCCACGATGATATCCGCGCCAGATTATCCTTAAAAAGCCCAAAGCATTGATTGCTATTTTTTGTGTCAGGTTCTTAATCTGGCCGATTGACCGTTTTTGTCATCACGTTCATTGACGTTGCAAACTTGGTTATAGCTAAACAGCCTTAAAAGCTTGGCGGTGGTATAACACCGCCCAAGCTATCCTCACTAGCTTGTTGGCTAATGCGACTACCACTACATTAAATGGTTTGGTGGCTCGTAGATTCACAAGCCACTCTCCAAACACTTTCCCTGTCGTCTCTAGTCTAGAGAGTACAGCCCTTGCCCCATGGACAAACAGAGTTCTGAGGTGTTTATTCCCTCGTTTACTCATACCAAGTAGCTTGGTCTTTCCTCCCGTTGAGAATTGCCTTGGCACAAGCCCCAACCAAGCCGCCATCTCACGGCCATTGGTAAAGTTACTCGGAGAGCTTACATCGGCAATACACAATGTGGAGGTAAGATCACCAATTCCAGGGATAGTTTTTAATAATTGAGCACTTTCGTTGTTATTAACAATAGTTTGAAGCTTGTTATCTTGAGTTTTGATTTGTTCATTAAGGTACTTGTAATGCTCGTGGATAGATATCAATTCACATAGCAAGCTTTTTGGTAATGAGACGGTTTGTTCTGCTAACCATTGAAACAAAGACTTCATCTTTGCATGCCCTTTGGGAAAGCTAAGGCCGAACTCAAGTAAGATCGCTCCGATCCGCGACATAGTGGCAGTTCTCTCCTTGATATAACTATCTCTGACTCGATGAATCGCTGCGATGACTTGAGCCTCTTCACTTTTTACAGCTACAAACCTCATGGTCGGTCGACCCGCAGCCTCTGCGATCGCTGAAGCATCGATGAAATCGTTTTTATTGCCTTTGACATAAGGCTTAACATACTGAGGGGGAATAAGTCGGGGTTGATGCCCAAACTCACTACATTTTCGAGCAAGCCAATGAGCACCGCCACAGGCTTCGAAAGCAATAGTTGTTGGTTCTATTTTACTAAGAAAGATTAAGAGTTGGTTACGATTAAATTTACGACGAAGCACCTCCACACCACAACGGTTATGTGCGATAGCATGGAAGCAATGTTTACCTAGGTCGATACCTAAAATATGAATAGAAGACATATGGTTCACCTCATTCTGAGAGCCTACTCTAAGCTTAAGGGCTTGAGAGTGAGGCGGACCATATAATTAAGCCCCGCGAGTGCGAGGCTTAGAATCTTGGTTGCCGATTTACTGAGGCTAAATCGTACTTATCACATTACTTACGATTAACGCAGGCCGTGTAAAAACTCGTGACGCGTTGCTGGGTTAGATTTGAAAATACCGCCCAATGCCGTGGTTGTTGTTTCGCTGGTTGCATCCATTACACCGCGCGATTTCACACAGTAGTGAACCGCATCCATAGTTACTGCAACATCTTCAGTTTCAAGCAAGGTTTGCAAAGCGACAAGGATCTGCTGAGTCATACGCTCTTGAACTTGTGGACGCTGTGCAAAGAAGCGCACGATACGGTTGATCTTAGACAGACCAATGATCTTGCCACGAGGGATATAAGCGACCGCTGTTTTGCCATCGATGGTCACTAAGTGATGCTCACAAGTACTGGTCACGGTAATGTCTTTCACACGTACCATTTCGCGAACGCCCATCTTGTTTTCAATTACGGTAATTTTAGGGAAATTAGCGTAATCCAAACCAGAGAAAATCTCATCCACGTACATTTTCGCAATGCGGTGTGGTGTTTCTTCCAGACTATCGTCCGTAAGATCAAGTTCGAGTAGAGTGAGAATCTCGCGCATATGGTGTTCGATTCGTTCCTTTTTCTCTTCTCGGCTCACCTGGTTTGGACTCATTGGTGTCTCTAAACCACGGCTTGCTAGCGCATCTTTAACCAACTTCGCTGATTCGCTAAGACCTGACATTGAACTTCCTCTTTTATTACCCCTTCTGGATGGCAAACAAGGATACTCGGAATTTTGAATAAATACACCCATATTTTAAGGGAGGTCATTATTTACGGGGCTTAAACTGTGCTAGAGTGGCTAGAATTTCGTTGGCGAATCAGGTGTTCTGATCACTTTTCAACCACCATTGCCAACCACAAAATCAAAACAATAACGATCAAAGGATTTCAATTATGGGCTGTTGCGACGCTCCGGGCTTAATGCCAATTGAAGAAGCACTAGATAAGCTACTGTCACCAATCAAACCAATCCAAACTACCCTGACTCTGCCATTGGCGGAGGCATTGGGCTACGTTCTTGCTGAAGACATACTCTCCCCTATTTTTGTACCTCCTTTTGATAACTCAGCAATGGACGGTTACGCACTGCGTTTAGCGGACCTAGAGAACGGTAAAGTACTGCCATTGGCGGGCAAGTCTTTTGCGGGTCAGCCATTTGAAGGCGAATGGCCAAGCAATACCTGTATTCGCATTATGACTGGCGCTAAAATCCCAGAAGGTTGTGATGCCGTCATCATGCAAGAAAACACTCGCGAAACCGATGCGGGCATTGATATTCAGCAAGATGACATCAAACTGAACAACAACATTCGCCCTACGGGTGACGACATCAAACAAGGTGACATAGTTCTTAGCCGCGGTGAACGTTTAACACCTCGCGATATTCCAATGATCGCTTCACTCGGTGTGAGCCACGTGACTGTTGCGCACAAACCTAAAGTCGCTTTCTTCTCTACTGGCGATGAGCTAAAGCCGCTAGGTCAGCCACTTGAAGATGGTCAAATCTACGATAGCAACCGCTACGGTATCAAACCACTAATTGAAGCGTTTGGTTGTGAAGCGATTGACCTAGGCATTATTCCTGATTGCCCTGCAACGCTTAAAGAGACCTTTGTAAAAGCGCAAGAATTAGCAGACGTTGTCGTGACTTCTGGCGGCGTAAGTGTAGGCGAAGCTGATTACACCAAAGACATTCTTGAAGAACTTGGCGAAATCGGCTTTTGGAAACTAGCAATCAAACCGGGTAAGCCATTCGCTTTTGGTGAATTAGACAACGCTTGGTTCTGTGGCCTTCCGGGCAACCCAGTTTCTGCAATGATGACTATGTACGTGTTGGTTCAACCTATGCTGGCTAAACTTGCAGGTCATACTGCGTGGACAGCGCCAGAATCTATTCCAGCAACGACTAAGTCTGCCTTCAAGAAAGGCCCAGGCCGTACTGATTACCAACGTGGCATCTACTCGATTGAAAACGGTCAGTTTGTGGTTGAAACAACAGGTAACCAAAGTTCAGGCGCTTTCCGCTCAATGAGCCTAGCAAACTGCTTTGTGGTATTAGAACGCGAACGTGGTCGAGTGGAAGTCGGCGAAACAGTTCAAATTCAACTGTTTAACTCTACGCTTTACTAACGAGGCTTGCTGATGGAAATACTGTCTGATGCAGAGATGCTTCGCTATAACCGCCAAATTATCCTTAAGCAGTTTGATTTTGAAGGCCAAGAAGCGCTGAAACAAAGCTCAATTTTGGTACTAGGCGCTGGTGGCTTAGGCTGCGCTTCTGCCCAATATCTTGCGACAGCAGGCATTGGTAAGCTAACGCTAATCGATGATGATGTTGTTGAGCTTTCAAACTTACAGCGCCAAGTCCTTCACACCAATGCTGACATTGGTAAGAAAAAGGTCGTTTCAGCCGCAGAATCACTGCAGGTATTAAACCCTCACCTTAAAGTTGAAACTGTCGACCACAGACTTGATGACGAGGCACTAGCGAAGCTCATTGAAGCGCATTCGTTAGTACTTGATGCCAGCGACAATGTAGAAACACGCAATCAACTTAACCGTTTATGCTACGCATCTAAAACGCCATTGGTTTCTGGTGCTGCGATTCGCATGGAAGGTCAGATTAGCGTATTCACCTATCAAGATGAGAACGCACCTTGCTACCAGTGTTTGAGCGCTCTATTCGGCAATGCAGCGCTAAGCTGTGTCGAAGCAGGTGTGATGGCGCCTGTTGTCGGCATGGTGGGCGCAGCTCAAGCTTTGGAAGCGATCAAAGTTATCGCTAAGTTTGGACAACCAAAACAAGGCAAACTTTTAATTCTCGATGCCATGTCACACAGCTGGCGTGAGATGAATTTGATGAAGATGCCTAACTGTTCGGTGTGCGGATAGACTAAACCATATACCGTCTTACCGAGAACCCAAGCCTTGACGATAAGTCAGGGCTTTTTTATGTCTGAAGTTTAGCTTCTACTCAAGGTTATCAAATTGAAATAGTTATTAAGAGATTAGTTTCATTTGAATTCTCATTTTGAGAAAACAACAAAAACTTGAATTATCAAAAATAAAAAGCATTAAAATCAATAACTTAAAAATGGCACATTACTTGATTAAGTATCTAGACCTTCCATCACAAGGATGTAGATATGAGAATTACAACGTTAAGTTTGCTATTAAGTGCGCCACTGGTCGCCAACGCAGCGCCATTCGATACTTGCCCTAGTAAGGCATACCTTTTTCAATCCACTCCAGTTCAAGTCTGGGGAGTTAACCTCGTTACTGGTTCAACTACCCTACTAGAAGACGATACGGGGATGAACGCTAACATCAACGGTGTTGGTTTTGACTTCGAAGACAGATACATCTACGGGTATGACACCACCAACAAACGCCTAGTACGTCTTGGTCAAGACTTCCAAGCAGAAGTCATCAATACCAGCGGATTACCAACAGACCATACCTTCTATGTAGGCGATGTCTACGACCATGTTTACTACCTGTACCGCACCGGTAAAGGGCTGTTCACAGTTGATCTATCCCCTCTCGATTCAGATCCTAATGCAACCGTTACGGTAAACAAAATCGCAGGCAGCCCAGCAACTGTAAGATTGACTGATTTCGCCTTCCACCCAAGTGATGGCTCTTTATATGGTATCGATAATAACTCTGGTGGCTTGTACAGCTTTAATCCTACAACGGGTGCAGAAACCTACATAGGTGATACTGGAGAAACTGGTACGTTCGGTGCAGGTTATTTTGATGTAAACGGCTACTACTACGTATCTCGAAATCAAGACGGTAAGATCTACCGTATCAACCTATCTCCAGATAATGCGGCCAATATCGCTGCTGGGATTGTTCCAGCCGTTGAATTTGTATCAAACGGCCCAGCTTCCAACCAAAATGATGGTGCTCGTTGTGCCAATGCCCCTGTTGTTGATGAAGACTCCAACATCGACTTCGGTGACGCACCAGACAGCTACCTTACTCTATTAGCAAGTAATGGTCCTCGACATGAACTTGATGGCATCACTTGGTTAGGTACAGACGCACCAGATGCTGACCTTGATGGCTACGTAACACCGCAATCTGATGAAAATGTTGGCATTGATGATGAGTGGGCAAACGGTGGTATCGGTTTTGTTACCGCACTTGAAGCCGGACTCGATTCAAAAGTTGTTATTGAAGCTTCAACGACTGGTTACCTTTCAGCTTGGATTGATTGGAACCAAGATGGCAGCTTCGATGGCGCTAATGAGCAAGTATTTACCGACTACCAACTGGATGCGGGTGAGAATGACCTGTTCCTTAATGTTGATATCAACGCATTAACGGGGACAACTTGGGCTCGTTTCAGATTCAGTCAACAAACCAACCTGAGCTACTTTGGTGGTTCAACATCTGGTGAGGTGGTTGATATTCAAGTCGATGTTCTTAATGACGGGGCCACAGCCCGTTACTTCCCAAGCGCTTCGGGCTACGCAACCTTGGCGTATGAAGACAACTGGCCATATAAAGCCGACTACGACATGAATGATGCCGTGATTATGTATCGAATCACAGAAATCCTAAAAGACGGAAAAGTAGTGAAATCAACTATCGACGGTCGCCTAGCTGCTGTTGGTGCAACCTATAGAAATGGTTTCGCGGTTCGCTTACCAAACCTTGCTCCAAGCTCGGTAGACAGCGGTAATTCTTACATGAAACACAATGGAGTCTTTACTGACTTAGACATGGAGGACGGACGTAGTGAGGCGATATTTATTGCCGCCGAAGATTTAACGTCTAAAACAGAGACATCGTGTACCTTCTACCGAACCAGTAACTCATGTAAAGACGACGAACAGTTTTCTTTCCAAATAGGAATCAGCTTATCAGGCGATGGTATCAGTACTGATACATGGACAGATATGCCTTACGACCCGTTTATCTTTGCAACACCTGGCTACTATCACGGTGAAAATCTACCTCTGCACCCAGGACGCAGTTGGGAAGTTCACCTACCAGACCAAGCACCAACGGAAGCCTTTGATACAGACAACCTCTTTGAAGCTGGATTAGGTGTCGATGACAGTAACCCATCAACAGGTAAATATTTCAAAACGGCAGAAAACCATCCTTGGGCACTGATCATCACGTCAACCGATGAGTGGCAATGGCCTCAAGAGTATGTGGATATTGTTACCGCTTATCCAGAGTTCAAACAATACGCAGAGTCCGGTGGTGACACGAATCAAACGTGGCATGAATCACCTGCAGACAACCAATGCTACGTGCCATAAGGAGAAACGCTATGACTATTCAAAATAAACAATATCGAAAAGCTCATTGCGTTGATTCAAGTCGCAATCTATCGGAGGAAAATCGTATGTCTGCACAAAGCACTTGGAATATGAAGAAATCGCTGGCTGTTATTTTAGCTGTCACTCCACTGGTATTAGTTGGTTGTGGGGGCGGCGGTGGGGGCGGCAGTGCATCTACGCCATCACCAGCAACACCGTCGACTCCCGCTGCACCTTCAACACCAGTGACGGCAACGCCTTCTCCAGTAACAAGTGCGGCAGCAACACCAACCTATACAATGAGTGATGTGGTTGTGCCCGATGGCTTTGATTACAGCTCAATAGAGCAATTTGATCTCGACATCGACATCAGTAGCATTTCTACCGCTCGCTCATTTGTCACCGTTTATAGCCGTTTTAGCACGCGAGATGACTCTACCTTGAAACCGGACTACTCAAGTAAAGTGATTGCAGGCTCGTTAGACAATGGTGTATTTGCCTCTAACTTTACTGCGCCTGTGAACCACGACTCTCTCTTGGTCGAAATTTGGTTTTACGATGGGCAACCACCATTACAACAAGTGGTTTCGAGCACTGATTCTCAAATCGTTTGGTAAGAGACCTTAGTTAAGAGTTTTTCATAACTCATTACTGATAACTTTAAAGTGAGCTGAAATGCTCACTTTTTGTTTGGGTTCGAATCTAGAGTGAGTTCATTGTTTCTGATTGACTTGATTCACTTTAACGCCAATCTCACTTATATTTTCAACATAACCTTCAAAGACTTACTCTCATGAAACAGTTAAAAATGGGTCTATTTATCTTAATGTGTGGTGTGGGCGTATTAGTTGCTCTTGCCTATTTTCCTATGACCTCTGAGACAGGACAACGCATTCAAGCCAAGGTAATTTCGAATACTCTCACTCAATCACTAGATGGGCACCGACGCTACCTCACCGTTCAGACAGAAGATAATCAAGTATTTCGCGTTTCCATTGCACCCACCACAGACTGCCCTATTGATTCTGTGGTCGCGCTTGATACATTAAACAATCAAATAACCGGACAAAGCAGTTATCAGTTCATCCACTGTAGAACTGCGCCTTAGTCGTCGATATAACAACAGTGATAACTACAACAAGAATGGATATAAGAAAAATGAATCAGCCACTCATTTCACCGGAACAGCTTCAACAACGTTTGCTAGAAGAAAACAACATTGTAATCCTAGACGCCAGTATCGAATTTCAGATCCCAAGTGAGTCGGAAAAGATCAAGGGACAAATGATTCCTGGTGCTCTTCGTTTTGATTACGACAAAGACTTTTGCAACAAGCACACCTTACTTCCTCACATGTTTCCTTCCGAAAAACACTTCAACACTCGTGCTCGCGAAATTGGTATCAATCAAGACAGTACGGTTGTGGTTTACGATAACTCTGGAACCTTTGCTTCACCTCGTGCGTGGTGGATGTTTATGGCGATGGGGCACAAAAACGTTTACATCTTAGATGGTGGTCTACCTGCGTGGATCGAAGCTGGTTACGCCACAGACACTTCGTACAGAACTCAGGTAACACCGGGTAACTTCGAAGGTCATATTCAAGACAACTACTTTGTAAATGCTCAGCAAATCCAAAGTTATTCCGATGATAAGAGTGCAAACATTCTAGATGCACGTTCGCAAGCTCGTTTCGATTCACAAGTACCAGAGCCACGTGAAGGCTTGCGCAGTGGCCATATTCCAAATTCTATTTGTTTACCATTCGTACAAGTATTGAATACAGGCAAATTGAAATCCCAAGAAGAGCTCTCCGACATCTTTTCAACGTTAGCTTTAAACCCCTCTCAACCTATGTTCTTTAGTTGTGGTTCCGGTGTGACGGCCTGTATCATTCTATTGGCCGCTAAGCTGGCGGGATATTCGGGCGAAATGGGCGTTTACGACGGCTCATGGACTGAATGGGGTGCTAACGAACAATTACCTATCGCTGTGACCAAACAGTAATTCAACTTCGCTTACTGCTACTGTTAGAATATACTGCGCATGCATAAAGGGCTTACTGTTAGTGATGACTTAACGTCTCATTGAGTAAGCTCTTTGCTTTGCGGTAACGCTATATTCGTTTGACACCAAAACTCGATTAGCACTGTTCTTTAATTAATCTGTATAAATTTGCTAAGCATAAATCGTGAGCAATCATGCACTAATCGTTATTGCTCGTGTGAATGTTAATATTTCACTCAAGAATCTTCGTTCGTAGTCGTTACACTATTTAATGATTAGCCATTATCGATGTGTCTTACAAACTTAATACATCATATTGGCGCCCAATAGTTTGTCTCATGCACTCTGTTCCAAGTCGTAACCAAAAAAGGCATTCCATGGCTCTATTTAAGAAAAATATCTGGTCGCTGTACGCTCTAGTCGTACTGCTCACCTTGATACTTTTCACTGTGCTAGGTGTAACAAAATGGCAAGCAAATAGAGAAGACTTCATAGAGCAGCAGCATATTCAAGTCGAGCTGTTTTCTAGCTCGGTCAGTTCATTACTCACAAGCCAAGAGGCACTCTTAGAAGTGGTTGGACACCAATTGGCCCAACAGTCTGACTTCACTCGTACTGCCTCGATTCAAATTCGACCAATATTGGACAAGTTGCTTGATACTCACCCTGCGATTGCGGCATTTGGATTACTCAACCCTCAAGGGGACTACCTCGCGATCAGCTCCAACCTGCAATTGTCGAATCAACACAATCTACTTAACCACCCATACACCAGAGATTCATTTATAGAGGCTATGTCTAGCGAAAAGATGGTGTTAGGGCGTACCTATTTCCAAGAATCATTGAACAGTTTGGTGATTCCGCTAAGAAAATCGATCTCCATCGATGGCAAAAATGTCGATGCGGTGATGACTGCAGGCCTGCGCTTAGACAGCACAATAGTATTCGAAAACAATGCACACGCTGGTAGCTACAACACCCTAACCTTACTAAGACCCGACAACTACCGACAGTTTTATTCGAGCGATATTGAATCGCTCGAAGCGTATCTTGAGCCAGTTGATAATGATGTAGTAACACGCATCATTCATCATTTTGCACAACAAGTGAACGTCAGTCTCGAAGAGGCGAAAACAGGAAATAACACCTACTCTTTCAGCGTCGATGACGACATGTACCACTCATTGGTCAGCGCTAAATACATTCCAGATTACAAACTCTGGGTCGTTGGACGCACAGATCTTACTCACGTTGATAGTATCTTCATCCAAGAGTTCGGCATTCTTTTCGGCGCCTTTATTTTCCTTCAATTTGGTTTCTACATTTTAGTTAAGTCGATTGCCAAGAACGAGCAAAGAACGCGAAGCCAGCTGATCTACCAAGCAAATCACGATCCATTAACGTCTCTGCCAAACCGCTTATACATGCGTCGAAATATTGATAAATGGATTATAGATGAGTCTGAGCAATTCTCGCTGCTGTTTATCGATATCGATAACTTTAAGTGTGTTAATGATACTCACGGGCACGACTTCGGTGACAAGGTACTCAAACAGATTGCGTTACGTTTGATGCGATTCCGTTCTCGACTCAGCTTGTTGGTGCGTGAATCGAGCGACGAGTTTCTATTCTTAACGCCGTTAACGAACGAATCTGAGATTAAACGACTCGCCGAACGAATTATTGAGGTGCTTTCTCAACCTTATGAAGTTGAACACTCTCAGTTCTTACTCGGCTGCAGTATCGGTATTGCCCGCTTCCCTGAACACGGAAAAGACTTGGATAGCTTGCTCCGTTCTGCCGATATTTCGATGTATAAAGCGAAGCAGCAGCAAAACTCGTACAGCATTTTCACCACGGCGATGCAAGACGCTCACCTCTACAAAATGAGAGTAGAACAGAGGCTACGTATCGCTATTGAGAAGCAAACGCTGTTCATGGCTTTTCAACCTTTGGTACGTACCGATAAGAGAACTCATGGTGTCGAAGCACTGGTACGCTGGATTGATGACGAACTGGGTTTTGTCCCGCCCGATGTGTTTATTCCTGTCGCAGAAAGCACAGGCTTAATGCAAAAGCTAGGTACGTTTATTATTGAGTCGAGCATTATGCAGATCGCTCATTTGCATCGAACGACAGAACAGAAGATCGGGCTGTCGATCAACATATCGGTTCGTCAGTTTTCACATAAGTCGTTCTCTGACCACTTATTCGCTACGCTTGAAAAGTATCAGTTCTCTCCAAGCTGTTTAACGCTAGAGATTACCGAAAGCTTGTTCATTGAAGATGTGGCTATAGTAAAACCACTGTTTGAAGCGCTCAAAGAAAACGGTATCAAGATCTCTCTGGATGACTTCGGTACTGGCTATTCATCGTTGAGCATGTTGAAAGCACTCCCTATCGACGAACTTAAGATTGATAAGAGTTTCATTGAGAACATAGCTATAGACCAGCAGTCACTCACTATGGTGCAAAACATTATCGCAATCGGTAAAAACTTCGGCATGGTGGTATTAGCAGAAGGCGTAGAATCAAATGAGCATTTCTCGATTCTAAAGGCTTGTGGATGTGATTTGATGCAAGGCTATTACTTCTCTCGCCCTATCCCTTACGATGAACTGTGTGAGTATCTAGCACCAACTCAGGTTGAGACAATAGAACTACCAAAACCAACGGCATAACTGTCAGTTGATCTCACCAAGCTCGCGAATAACGCGATAAATCAAAAAAGGGAGCCTAAACAGGCTCCCTTTCGTTAATCAACAACACTTGTACCTTAACGATTTTCGTCTAACTCAGCGTGCTTCATCTGCTCGTCCAAGTTAAGTACCGTCAAAGCATTGCTTACGCTGGTTGCGATAACGTCTACCACGCCGGTTCTTAATGCACCTAACAAAGCTAGTGGTTTACTGTTTTCGGCGGCGATAGCGATCACTTCTGCTATTGGTCGAAATTCTTCTAAACCTAAGCCGATTACTCGGTCACTCATTACTGTGTTTGCTGCTTTGCCGTGTACATCAAAAAAGTCGTAACCCGCAAAGTCACCGACCACACCTTGTAATAAGCGAGATTGAACAACCTCGCCTGCAGTAAACCAACCTAGGTCGACCATGTAGCTGTTTTCACTCATGTCACCAATACCGACCAAAGCAACGTCAGCCTTTCGCGCCAAGTCGAGTGTTTGCTTAACGGTGCTGTTTTCCATGAATGCCGTTTTTTGTGCTTTGTTTTCTGCATAAGCGGGCGCATACAAGGTCTCAGACGAGCCACCGTACTTTTTGGCTAGCTGTCTACATATATGGTCGGCATTAAACATACCGCCTCTTGGGTGAATACCACCGATACCGCACACGAACTTACAGTCACGAGGAGTAATTACGCCAGTATGATGAGCAACAGACGATACGTTTCGCCCTTGGCCTACTGTTACTACCATGCCGTTTTTCAAGGTACTGGTTAAATAGTTAGACACTAGGCCTGCAACTTGCAGTCGCTGCTTCTCTTCGTTTGGTTGGTCTAGTGCCACAAGTGCACGTTTCACGCCAAAGCGTTCAATCAAGCGTTGTTCTATCTTGGCACTGAATACGGGGTGGTATTTCACGGTGATCTCAACAATACCCTCATCTCGGGCTTGCTTGAGCATTCGACCAACCTTTGCACGAGAGATAGAGTACTTTTTGGAGATCTCTTCTTGTGTCGCGCCATCCTGATAATAAGCAACAGCCACTTCAGTGAGGAGATCAGTGTTTTCTTCGGAAACATCTTGGATATTCTTACTCATATACCACGCAACCTATATTTAACAATTATTTTACCTGCTTTGAGAACAAATGTTCGATGCATCAGCAAGTGATACACAAGTTTACACCGTGAACATATGTAACAACAAGGAACATTTGTTCACGGTGATAGCCTTGGTTTTATTGTTGATTAATTCACCTCACTCTGCTCGTTAAACGTTTGCTTGCATACCCCATGATTACTAGAGCGAAATATATTTGACTGAAGTCACCATACAGGACTATTTACCGTTGACTTTGGTGCTAGATCGGATAAATATGGCTACATCATTTACTCATCGAGCGATCAAATGTTCTGTGCAAATGTTCGTTCGGAGAAAAATTTAAATTAATGTAAGTTTGGCTCACTGGTACAACCATTGAGAACTTCATTAGTTAGCTTGCAAATGCCCACACCTCTCCCATTAACGAGGTGTTATGCGATACATAGGATGATCAAAATGAGCAATAAATTAGAGCAACTTCGTAAACTAACAACTGTTGTAGCTGACACTGGCGATATCGAAGCTATCAGCAAGTACACTCCTGAAGATGCAACAACTAACCCATCTCTAATTCTTAAAGCTGCTCAAATTGCTGAGTACGCACCTCTAATCGATGCTTCTATCGAATACGCTAAAGCGCAAAGCGATGATAAAGCACAGCAAGTTCAAGACACTTGCGACATGCTTAACGTGAACATCGGTAAAGAAATCCTGAAAGTTGTACCTGGCCGTATCTCTACTGAAGTAGATGCTCGTCTTTCTTACGACATGGAAGGCAGCGTTGCTAAAGCTCGTCAACTTATCAAAATGTATAACGACGCTGGCATCACTAACGACCGCATCCTTATCAAACTGGCTTCTACTTGGGAAGGCATCCGTGCTGCTGAAATCCTAGAGAAAGAAGGCATCAACTGTAACCTAACGCTTCTATTCTCTTTTGCTCAAGCTCGTGCTTGTGCTGAAGCTGGCGTATTCCTAATCTCTCCTTTCGTAGGTCGCATCATGGACTGGTACAAAGCGAAAGAAGGTCGTGATTTTGAAGCTTCAGAAGATCCAGGCGTAATCTCTGTTTCTGATATCTACAACTACTACAAAGACCACGGTTACAAGACTGTTGTTATGGGCGCAAGCTTCCGTAACATCGGCGAGATCCTTGAACTTGCTGGTTGTGACCGTCTAACTATCGCACCTCAACTTCTAGCAGACCTAGAAGCAGCAGAAGGCGAAGTAGTAGAGAAGCTAATCGACTCTAACGGTACTAAAGAGCGTCCAGCGGCGATGACTCACGCTGAGTTCCTCTGGGATCACAACCAAGACGCAATGGCTGTAGAGAAGCTAGCTGAAGGCATCCGCAACTTCGCAGTTGACCAAGGCAAACTAGAAGACATGATCGCAGCTAAGCTGTAATCAATCTCACCAATTTCAAATAGGGGAACGTTCAGTTCCCCTACTTTTATCAATTTGTTTATCTTAATTTTTATTCGGAAGTTTCTATGAACCGCAAACATCTAGCTAACGCTATTCGTGCTCTAAGCATGGACGGCGTACAACAAGCAAACTCTGGTCACCCAGGCGCTCCTATGGGTATGGCTGACATCGCTGAAGTTCTTTGGCGCTCTCACCTAAACCACAACCCATCTAACCCTGAGTGGGCTGACCGCGACCGTTTCGTACTTTCAAACGGCCACGGCTCTATGCTTATTTACTCTCTGCTTCACCTAGCAGGTTACGAGCTTTCAATTGAAGATCTTAAGAACTTCCGCCAACTTCACTCTAAGACTCCAGGTCACCCAGAATACGGTTACGCTCCTGGTATCGAGACAACGACTGGTCCTCTAGGTCAAGGCATCACTAACGCTGTTGGTATGGCAATGGCTGAGAAAGCGCTTGCGGCACAATTCAACAAAGAAGGCCACTACATCGTAGACCACTACACTTATGCATTCATGGGTGATGGCTGTCTGATGGAAGGTATCTCTCACGAAGCATGTTCTCTAGCAGGTACGCTAGGTCTTGGTAAGCTGGTTGCTTTCTGGGATGACAACGGCATCTCTATCGATGGTGAAGTTGAAGGTTGGTTCTCTGACGATACGCCTAAGCGTTTTGAAGCATACGGCTGGCACGTAATCCCAGCAGTAGATGGTCACGATGCTGACGCTATTAATGCCGCTATCGAAGCAGCTAAAGCAGATCCTCGCCCTACTCTAATCTGTACTAAAACAGTTATCGGCTTTGGCTCTCCAAACAAATCAGGTACGCACGACTGTCACGGTGCACCACTAGGCGCTGAAGAAATTGCAGCAACACGTAAAGAATTAGGTTGGGAGCACGGTCCTTTTGAAATTCCGTCGGAAGTTTACTCAGAGTGGGATGCGAAAGAAGCAGGCGCAGCTAAGGAAGCAGCGTGGAACGAGAAACTTGCAGCTTATGAAGCAGCATACCCTGAGCTGGCAGCTGAATTCAAACGCCGCGTAAACGGTGACCTACCTGCTGAGTGGGAAGAGAAAGCAAACCAAATCATTGCTGATCTTCAAGCTAACCCAGCAAACATCGCTTCACGTAAAGCATCTCAAAACGCACTAGAAGCGTTCGGTGCTATGCTACCAGAATTCATGGGCGGCTCTGCTGACCTTGCGCCTTCTAACCTAACCATGTGGTCGGGTTCTAAGTCTCTTGAAGCAACTGACTTCTCTGGTAACTACATCCACTACGGTGTACGTGAATTCGGTATGACGGCTATCATGAACGGTATCGCTCTGCACGGTGGTTTCGTACCATACGGCGCAACGTTCCTAATGTTCATGGAATACGCGCGTAACGCAATGCGTATGGCTGCTCTGATGAAAGTTCAGAACATCCAAGTTTACACGCACGATTCTATCGGCCTAGGCGAAGATGGTCCTACTCACCAACCGGTTGAGCAGATCGCTTCTCTACGTCTGACTCCAAACATGAGCACATGGCGTCCATGTGACCAAGTTGAATCTGCAGTGGCTTGGAAACTGGCAATCGAGCGTAAAGATGGCCCTACATCGCTAATCTTCTCTCGTCAAAACCTTGCACAACAAGATCGTAACGCTGCACAAGTAGCTAACATCGCTAAGGGTGGTTACATCCTGAAAGATTGTGAAGGCAAGCCAGAGCTTATCCTTATCGCAACAGGTTCTGAAGTTGAGCTAGCGGTTAACGCTGCTGCTGAACTAACAGCTGAAGGCAAGAAAGTACGCGTAGTATCTATGCCTGCAACTGACGCGTTCGACAAGCAAGATGCTGAATACCGTGAGTCTGTACTTCCATCTGACGTTACAGCGCGTATCGCAGTAGAAGCTGGTATCGCTGACTTCTGGTACAAGTACGTTGGTTTCGGTGGCAAGATCATCGGTATGACAACGTTCGGCGAATCTGCACCAGCAGGCGAGCTATTCAAGATGTTCGGTTTCACTACTGAAAACGTAGTAAACACAGCAAAAGAGCTTCTAGCTTAATCTTGATTCAATTGTCTCGCCCTAAAATGGCTTGATGCATAACGAAAGCCCCGCATGAAAATGCGGGGCTTTTTGTATCTGTTGTCAATTAGAGATTAAAGACTAGAAGCTAAACCGCGCGCCGACTCGAACCGTGTTTTGCTTTAGGTTTTTGCTATAGGTGTAGTCATAACCTGCATCAACGGCGAGCCACGAGATAATCTTAACCGAACTCAAAACTCCCAAACTATTTAAACCATGTTCAAAGGTATCTGTATAACTGTAAAACGGTTGCAGCGACCAACGTTCGTTAATCGAAACTACAGCGCCCGCTTCACCGATAAACCCTTCATCGTAGTTTTTGTTGGTTTCCCTGTTACATGGGTCAAGAATGCTGTCATTTCGGCACGAAGAACGTCTCTTAGGTTTCACCCAGTTAACGCCTCCAGATGCGTACAGTTCAACCTGCTGAGTGACCGAATGATACCAACCCAATTGAATAGACAGATCGGACAGCGTCGTTGAAGATCGGGTCGTCTTTGAAGAGTCGAAGCCAACAAACAGAGAATCCGTTACAGCATAATTGCCGCCGAAATAGCCGCCGTAAAGCTGCTTACTGCCTGAGTTGTTGTAAGAGCCTTCAAAGTAATCTTGAAAGCCATCATCACTGACTCGTGTGTTCTGATATCCCGTATAAAGATAGTGGGAACCCTTTGAAGCTAAGCTTGGGAAACTCATAAGACTGAAACAAAAAACGGTAAAAATAAGGGAGCGCATCTCAGTAACTCAAAATTTGATAGGAATAGTAGAAGTGTAACTCAACCGCAATTGAACGGCGTTTTATTTATGTTTCAAAGATTTTCAAAACGAAACGTTGAGCTACAAAAAGCCC
Source organism: Vibrio sp. Scap24 (assembly GCF_013394185.1). Taxonomy (NCBI): domain Bacteria; kingdom Pseudomonadati; phylum Pseudomonadota; class Gammaproteobacteria; order Vibrionales; family Vibrionaceae; genus Vibrio; species Vibrio sp. Scap24. Next base: position 1,325,614 of record NZ_CP041333.1, read on the forward strand.
AGCTAATTTCGCAAGGCTTTCTCTTATTTCTCATTCAAACTAACTCTGACAGTTATTTTTCTTCAAAACGTTTAGCTAGTTGATAGAACTCGTTCACTTGCTCTTTCAGCTCTGTTGAATGGTCTTTAACAGAATGCGTCGCAACCAGGTTTTGCTCAGCCGTTGAAGCGATAGACTGCATATGAAGGTTTACATCACTCGATAGCTGACGCTGTTTATGCGCAGAGCTTTCTACCGACTGCATCAACTCGTTCATCGATTGCATCAGGTTCTCAACTTCCGATAAACGTTCTGAGCTTACCTTTGCTACATCGCCACACGCGTCTGTCTGTTCTCTGTTAGCCAGAATATCTTTTTGCCAGCCTTCAATCGTTGCAAGCATAGTATCAATGCTCTCTTTGATCTGAACTGTAGCCTTAGATGTTCGACCGGATAACGCCCGGACTTCATCGGCAACAACCGCGAAGCCTCGACCTTGTTCACCCGCTCTCGCCGCTTCTATCGCAGCGTTCAATGCCAACAGGTTGGTTTGTTCGGCAATGCCACCGATCTCTTCCATGATCTTGCTGACGCTCTGTGCTTGGTCGCTCAACTGGTACGTCGTGTGTGTCGCTTTCTCGGCCTGTGAAGCTAGGTTTTCAAGGTTGCGGTGAGTTTGGTTAATACTCTCTTTAGCACCTGCACAGGTTTGTAGAGTCACATCAACAATCTGATGCGCTTCTTCAGTACGAGAAGAGACCTCATTCGCCGTGACTTCAACCTCTTCCGTTGCTTCACGTACTTGTAGAATGTCTTTTGTTTGTTGATCTAACGCTTCTGATACTTCAAATGATGTGGCATTCAGATTATCGGCTAAGTCTTGTAGTGGTTTCGCAGAATCGGTCATGCGGCCTAATACCGTGCGAATTCGAGCAGACAACAACTTCAAGTGAAAATCGGCTACTGAGAATTTGCTGTTACCTGAATAAACTAGGCGGCTCACACTATCAAATTTCGACTGCAGTTTTTTCAGCTGTAAGGGAGTATCAATCAGCTCTTGTCGGAAAAGCAGAGCTAATGCAGAAACAGGCAGTAAGCTAAGAAGCCATTGGGATACTTGCCCTACTTCGACAAGATTTGAAACCAGAGGCGCAGCCAGAGAGCCCAATAACACAGCATAGCGAATACTATCACTGATCTGTAATGACCATTGGCGGCCAGATTTCTCAGCCTTCAATATGCCTTGGTAGGCCTTATCTGCAATCTGTACCCACTCATTCTTCGGTTTAACACGAACAGACTGATAACCACTCACCTTGCCGCTCTCGTAGATCGGGGTAACGTAAGCATCAACCCAGTAATATCCACCAGATTTAGTCTTATTTTTTACGATCCCGCGCCACGCCTTACCTTGCTTAAGGTTTACCCACATGTCGGCAAACGCCGCCTTAGGCATATCACCATGCCTAACAATATTGTGGTGTTGCCCTAGCAATTCTTGCTGGCTGTATTCTGCGATGCGACAAAAAGCATCATTACTGTAAGTAATCACGCCTTTAAGGTCGGTAGTCGAGACAAGTTGTTCGTTTTCGCTGAGAAGCGTTTCACGAGATTGAGAAGATGAGCTGACAGTCATTATATTAACTTTTGTTAATTATTATTTTAGGCGAGGAATATATACAATTATTAAAGTTATGACAAAATGTGAACATCACATTTTGTGTAAATGCCTGCTATTTAAACAAAAATAAGCCAGTGACCTCACAAACCTCAATGCATCACATACCTTCAAGCTAACGTTTATGACTCATCTAAGTTTACTGCGGTACTAAACTTCACCGTTCTCATTGATACAGAGGTGTGGAATTTTCGAATGTTTAAGTCTTTACGCAGCACCCGCTCCACAAAATCTTCATAGGCTTGAATGTCTTTGACCGTAACAATTAACATAAAGTCAAAGCTGCCGGAAATCTGGTAACACTGAGTAACTTCCGCAGCCTTTGAAATCGAGTGGCGAAATATCTGATAGATGTCCCCTCGATCTCGCTCCATTTCCACAGACACAACCAAAGTCATCTTACTGCCAGTAAGCTCCGGATTGATGATAGACACATCACCCACAATCACACCCTCTTCTCTCAAGCGCTTCACTCGCTTCAAGCAAGCTGGCGGTGATAAGCCAACAATCTCAGCCAGCGCTTGATTAGGAATTCGGTTATTCTTTTGAAGCTCTACCAGTATGCTTCGATCTATACGGTCTATTTCCATAATTTCTTAGAACCATAGTTTTGTAACTTATAATTTCTAATACTACGATAATTAAAAAATCTAACGCAACTTTACAAAGCCATTTCAAAATTATGATCACAACAATCGCGATAAGATCTTCTCATACAACACAATCGAATAATGGCCGTAACAATGAAATTCACTTATCAATTTTTTAAAGAACTCCTTAAAGAGATTTTCGATGTCACCTCGACGCTTTTTCGAATCATGATTCCAATCATCATCGTGATAAAAGTGATTGAAGAGCTCGGCGGTATCGTGATACTTAGCGAATGGTTAAGCCCTATAATGGAAAGCGTTGGCTTACCAAAAGAAATGGGCTTGGTATGGGCAACCACCATACTCACTAACATCTATGCTGGGTTGATTATTCTCATCAGTTCCGATGTTCCCCTTACTGTCGCCCAAGCTTCAGTGTTAGGCAGCATGATGCTTCTCGCCCATTCGCTGCCAATTGAAGGTGCGATAGCCAGAAAAGCAGGCGTGAGTTGGTTGGCAACGTTATCAGTCAGAGTCGGCGGCAGCTTGGTATTAGCATGGCTGCTGAACCTCAGTTATCAATATGGTGACTTACTCAACTACCCCGCGACTGTGCTTTGGCAACCGGAAGTATCAACGGATACAAGTTACCTCGCCTGGGCCTTGGATCAGATTAAGAGTTTTGCGGTTATCTTCATGGTGATCTCAGCTCTATTGCTGCTACTCAAGATCTTAAAGCTTGTTGGAATTGAAAAACTGATGGCAGTCATGTTGAGACCATTCCTGAGGTTGTTGGGAATCAGCAAAGACGCGACCAACCTAACCATCATAGGGATTACTCTTGGCCTTTCGTTTGGGGGCGGACTATTAATCAATGAAGCGAAAAACGGACACATCTCTGCAAGAGACGTATTCACAGCAATCATGTTGCTCAACCTACTCCACAGCCTGATAGAAGATACTTTGTTGATTCTATTGATCGGGGCAGATTTCTACACCATATTCTGGGGAAGGCTCGTATTCTCAGTGCTCGTTATCGCTCTGATATCTAACGTCATCAAGCGTATCAACCCAAGTGTTTGTGAGCGATACTTTTATCGCGATGTATCCCAATCTTAGAAGCACTAAACACTCGCTTACCTGTTACAAAAGAGCCTAACCTTGGGCTCTTTTCTCTCTTCCATCACCCCGTATCGCTGTTCAAACGTCAAATACCCCTTCGTGAAGCACTTTGAATCATGTTTGAACAACTAATTAATACTATTTCTCGTGAAAATAATTTGAGAGTGATTATTTACTAAACACTCAATTATTACGTGCATTTATTAAACATAAAAAATATAACATCGCGTTAGTTAATTAATCTCCGATACCTTATATAAAGCACTCTCCAGCATAGTAACCATAAACCTAACATTGTTATTAATTATTAAGACTATCAACTATTAATGCTTCCAAATTCACTAAATAACTGACAATAAAATAAATAGCCGATCTTATTTGATATTAACTCTTAATGTTGAAAGCGGAACGGATAATGATTTGTGATAATTATCAGTTTGATTGGTTAATTTTATAAATATATTTTGTTACATAATCAAAACTGATGGCTTGATATAAAAATGTCGCACAAAACAATGGCTTTAATGGTTCTACTTTTTTCCTCACTGTCACAGGCTTCCACCATTGAGAATGATGAACTGTTGCTCAAGTCATTGATTGAACGAGGCGTTATTTGTCCCGGCTTAACCTACGAGGACAACCGCGAAGCTTTACGTATCTATCTCAACGCAAAGCATGTGAAAGGCAGTCAGTTTGATTTGAAAAATAAGCAAGAAATAGAAAGTACCAATGATGTAGGTAATGAAAATGAGCCTGGTAATACAAACGAGATAGAAAGCAAAAACAAGTTAACTAATAAACGTCAGATACCTAAAACACCAAAAGAGTGTATTAAGCCAAACTCGGACAACCATTCTGAATAAGGCGAGTTGATTCTGATATCGACATGGAAATACAAAAAGGAAATGTAATGAAGATAATGAGAAAAACATTGCTAGCTTCAGCAGTGCTTACTCTATTTAGCGTCAGTAGTTATGCTAAAACGCCGATTGATTTAGGTGTTGTTAATGAAGACAAACTAATTGAAATGCTAGTAAGACAAGGCTTAGTCGAACAAGACGCAAGCGATATTGCAAAACACGATGCTTTTGACCGTTATTTAAAGAACAAGATCAACTCTGGCTTTAAAGGCGATGCCCAGTTCGGTAAAAAAGCGTTAGAGCAACGAGCGAAAATTCTCAAAGCCATCGAAAAAGGGTCTGGCGTTAAAAAAGCGAGCGTCTTTGCTCTGGAAGTCGGCACCAAGCGTACCGATAAAGTGCTCGCGCTATTGGTTGATTTCCCAGATTTGAACTGGGATGACAACAGACTAACCGAAGAGCACACGCAAATGCTCTACGAGAGCTACAACCCTGAACATTATCAAGAATTGTTGTTTTCAAACTCGGGTTACACAGGGCCAAATGGCGAAAACCTAATCTCGATGCGTCAATATTACCAAAGCGAATCGGGAGACAGTTATAGCGTTGCGGGCCAAGCTGCCGGTTGGTATCGCGCCTCGAAGTCTGCGTCTTTCTATGGTGGCAACTCCCCGACCACCGACAATGACTTGAACGCACAAGAACTGGTTCGCGAAGCGCTCAATCAATTGGCTCAAGATCCGAGCATCAACCTAGCCGATTACGACATCGAAGATCGTTACGATTATGACGGCGACGGAAATTTCCGTGAACCCGATGGCGTGATTGATCACCTAATGGTATTCCACGCATCTGTGGGCGAAGAAGCCGGTGGTGGTGTGCTAGGCCCTGATGCCATCTGGTCTCACCGATTCAACCTTGGTCGCACACATGTGCTAGAAGGCACCTCTAGTTCACTTCCAGATCGCTTTAATGGCCAATACGCAGCGTTCGATTACACGATTCAGCCGATTGATGCGGCAGCCGGTGTTTGTGCTCACGAATATGGTCATGACTTAGGTCTGCCAGACGAGTACGACACTCAATACACAGGCAAAGGTGAACCCGTTTCTTACTGGTCTATCATGTCTTCTGGCAGTTGGGCAGGTCAAATTGGCGGTACTCAACCAACAGCCTTTAGCTCTTGGGCAAAACACTTCCTTCAAAAGTCGATTGGTGGTCGTTGGATTAACAATGATCAAATCTCGATTGATGACCTAGAAGACAGCCCACAGGTTTATACGCTGTTCCAAACGACAGATAACAGCCGTCCGAACATGATTAAAGTGGATCTTCCAGAGAAACAGATCGAGGGTTTGAAACCGTTTGCTGGTGAGTACTCTTTCCACTCTCAAAAAGGCGATGACCTAAAAAACAGCATGACTCGTAAGTTGGTGATTCCAGCGGGTGATTCAGCGCTGCTTTCATTCAAAACTTGGTACGAAATCGAGAAAGATTACGACTTTGCACGTGTACTCGTGAATGGACAAGCTATCGCAGGCAACATCACCTCAATGGATGACCCATACAACACAGGTCTAATCCCTGCGATTGGTGGTGAGTCTGGTGGTTGGATTGATGCTGAGTTTGACGTTTCACAATGGACAGGCCAAGAAGTAGAGCTTTCGTTTGAGTACATCACAGACGGTGGCTTGGCGATGGAAGGTTTCTATCTAGATAACCTTGCTGTGGTTGTCGATGGTGAAGTGACTGAGATAGACGATGGTGAAAGCAACTCCACCTTCGCCCTTAATGGCTACAAGCTGAGTAATGGATTCCATCAAGCTCAGCACTACTACCTACTGCAATGGCGCAGTCACATGGACGTTGATGAAGGCCTAGCTAACATCAAACGCATGGGTCAATTGATGTCGTTCGATCCGGGTCTGATCATTTGGTATGTAGACGAATCTCTTACCGATAACTGGGTTGGCAAACACCCAGGTGAAGGCTGGTTAGGTGTTGTAGACGCAGACCAAAATGCCATGGTATGGGAAAACTCAGGCGAAGTTGCTCAAACTCGCTACCAAGTTCGTGATGCTGCGTTCTCACTCAAAGATCACACGCCAATGCGACTTGTAAACAGTGACAATGACGTACTTGAAGACACTAGTTTGGTGGGCAATGCGAGCTTCTCTGACGACCAAGATTACACATCACCTCAAGCACCAGACTCAGGGCGTATCCTGACTGAATTTGGTTTAGCGGTTGATATTGTGAATCAGAGCGACAACAACGAATACGGTGTAGTGCGCTTATCTAAAGTGAGCCAACACAACATCACTCCGACTGCGAACTTCGAGCTTAACGTTAATGGTCTGAATGTTTCTGCAAGCAACTTCAGTTCTGACCAAGACGGCGAGATTACTCGCTACCTATGGGACTTTGGTAACGGTGCAACAAGCAACGAAATGACACCAACTTGGTCTTATGAGCAAGCCGGTGATTACACGGTGAGCTTGACTGTTGTCGACGACAAAGGCGCCACTGATTCGTTCAGCTCTGTAGTGAGTGTTGAATCTCCAAACGCCCTGCCAGAAGCAAGTGCGAAGTACATCCACTTGGGACGCTGGGTAACCATGTGGTCAACAAGCTCAGACAATGATGGTCGTATCGTTGATACCGAGTGGACGCTTCCAAATGGAAAAGTAAAACGAGGTCGCACATACACTTCTATCTTCCCTTCATACGGGAAACATGAGGTGACCTTGAAGATAATCGATGACCAAGGCGGGATTACGACTAAGACCATTATGGTCGACCTATAATTCGCTCCAACCTCAAGTCATTGAAATAAGTACGTAACCAATAACGAGAGTACTGATAAACCAAGCTTAAGTACTGTTGTCATAGGATATAAGCCAAGACAGCAGTTTTAAGAAAACGTTATTATTTAAGCCGTAAGCAAAAGCCCTACCGATATGGTAGGGCTTTTTATTTGTCTGTATTCCAAGGAATCGTAATTTACTCGCAGCAATAGATTTACTGATTCACACTCGATACTCGTTATACAGGCTGCTTTTGAATACGTGATTTACGTGCGCTGAACGCGAACAGTAAGATAACCGCTAACACGAATGGTAATACGTAGATATTTAGGTTCTGCCACCCTGCGGTCGATTCTAGCCAACCAGAAAGCAATGCCGTAACGGTCACACAACCAAACACAACGAATTCATTAAATGCTTGCGCCTTAGCTTTGTTTTGAGACTGATAAGACTGGCTAAACAAACCTGTTGCAGCGATGAACATAAAGTTCCAACCGACACCAAGTACCACCAACGCCGCTCTGAAGTGCCAGATAGATTCGCCATGAATATTGATAGCAATACAAACAACAAATAATACCCCACCCGCCAAAATCATCATTCGCGAACCGAACTTCTCGATAAGTGAGCCAGTAAAGAATGCCGGAACAAACATACCCAACACGTGCCATTCAATCACACCGGCGGCCTTAGTGAAGTCGAACCCGCAACCGATCATTGCCAATGGTGTTGCCGTCATTAGGATATTCATCACGGCATAAGCGACCATGGCTGCGAACACAGCACCGATAAAGTTAGGCGCTTTCACAATCACACTAAGAGGATCGGCTTTAGGCGTCTGACTATTAAAAGAGACCTTTGGAAATTGAATAGTTTGTAGGATGAGTAATGCAAGAATATTCAATCCAATCAAAGAAGCAAAGGCACCAATATACAGGCCATCTTGCGACCACTGCTGTGACATGATCGCTAAGTTCGGCCCCAGTACTGCAGCAAGAACGCCACCAGCCATCGAGATAGAAATTGCGCGATGTCGTGCATTTTCATCACATACTTCGATAGCAGCGAAGCGATAAAGCGTACCAAAACCAATACCTATCCCGAGCAAAAATGTGGCGAAGCAAAACAAGTAGAAATGTTGCTGAGATAGCGCGTAAGTAGCAAGGCTTGCCCCTGTAATGCCAACGACATTACCAATGCTAAACCCTCTCTTTCGTCCTAATTTTCCCGAAATCAAAGACGCTGGAATCGTGGCTGCCATTAAGCCTAAAAACTGCAGCGCAACGGGCAAAGTAATCATGCTAACACTGGGTGCAATCTGCTTGCCTATCAAGCCAATCACCGAGATCAGCAAGATGTTACCCGTCATCAATAAGGCCTGACACAGTGAGAGCAGCCAAACATTTCTATTCATCTTCGTTCCTAAATATGAGCACAGTTGGTCAATAGACCAAAAATCCAACAAAGTCGCAACACTTTGTTACTTGCAATGAACTCACGAAGGCACTCAATCAACCAGCTACATGCCTCGACTTCGAAGAGTATTCCACCAAAGATGCTATGTTCTTCTCAGCTTGACGTTCTGAACGTTGAAATTATCATAACTTAAGATAATAATAATTTTTTGTTATTCATAAGCTTTGTTGTTCATGAGCTTTGTTACTTGGAAGCTCTTGGATTTGTGAGCTACGGAATTTAAAGGTGAGTATGATTAATCCACTTTGGCTCAATACGTTTAAGACTCTGGTTGAAGTTGGTCATTTCACCCAAACCGCCGAAAAGCTGTATATGACGCAGCCTGGAGTCAGCCAACATATCAAAAAGCTTGAGCAAGCTTGCAACTGTGACCTGCTATCGCGAGAAAATAAGAGCTTCGAACTGACCGAACAAGGTCGGATTATGTATCGTTATGCGCTTAAGCTAGAGAAAGACCAAGAAGATCTGTTTGAATCGTTAAGTTTCGATAACCCATATTCAGGGCAATGTAACGTCTCATGTTCAGGTTCACTCTCTTTGCGCCTTTATCCAGAGTTTCTTGAACTTCAGCAGCAACACCGAGAGTTAAACATTCACCTCGAAGCAGCACCGAACCAGAAGATATTGAATGATTTGCTCCAAGGCACAACGGATATTGGCATTGTAAGACACTCGCCTAACGACAGTTATTACCAAAGCCAAGTGATAGGCAAAGAAGCCTTGTGTCTTATTGTGCATCACAGCCTTGCTGATCTAGAAATTACCCCACAAGTTCTGCACGAGATTGGCCTAATCGCTCACCCCGATTCGGCTCACTATCTGTCTTTGTACTTCGATCTCTGCGGGGATAAAGATCTAGCGAACATTAACATCAACGAAATACCGACATCTGGTTATATCAATCAGCTTCACCAGATTCTATTACCCGTATCTAGGGGGCTGGGGTTCACTGTATTACCGGCCGGAGCCGTTGAGCACTTTGCTGAAAAGGATAAGCTGCACGTCGTGCCGCCGAAGGTGGAAGTTGAAGAAACCTTATATTTGGTTCAAAAGCGAAACCGAAAACTGCCACACCGATACAACACGGTGATTGATCTCATCAAGCAAAACGTCAGCCATTAGTTCAGCACATAGATAAGATTAAAGCCTTTAGTTATTTCGCTGTAAAAGCTAAAGGCTCTAATATTAAATTGATGTGATGCAGGTAATCGGCTATTCAGAAGCGTTAAGCACCTCATTAGCCCGCTCGAAATCGTAATTCTCTAACGCACTTCGGACCGCTTTCAAGACATCCGAATGTGGATACTCGATGAGCAACTCCGACACATATTGCGTCGCATCATTATCATAAGCATCCAGCAATGATAACAACTTGCTACGTTGCTCTGAGGTAATGCTAGATGAGTCAGAACTATCACCAAGGTTAATCTCGGCTCCCTCTGTGCATGGCGCCTCAAACTCGCTCTCAACCACTTGAATTAATTCGGCTAACCCAGAGTTTCCTTGTTTAAGATCTTGCTCGTCACACGCCTTGTTGTGAGCTTTGCTTTCTAAATCACTGAGTAACTCTGCTAATCGTAACCCACCAATCGAAGCCGCCATGCTTTTCAGCGTATGCAGATTTCGTTCTAAGGTCACCCATTCGAGTTGCGTTAAGTTATCGAACGTTTCTGCCATAATCTCAGGGGCACCTTGGCAGAACCTATTCAACACCTTGGCTTGTAGGTCACCGTCATGATTGGTGAGCTGTTCAAATCGAAACTTAGAAAAAATAGGCAAACTCGCGCTACCTGAGCCTAATTCAACCTCATGACTTAGATTCATATTGTCTGTCTGCTGTGATTTCACAGATGCATTGGCTGACGGTTTTCCTTCGACCAATAACTCAGGAACAATGTATTTAGAAATCAAAGAGGTCGCTTTATCAAAAGCGACCGGCTTATCCAAGAAGTCAGTGACGCCCGCTTCTCTTGCTCTTTGTTTAGCATCGGCAAACACGTTGGCCGACATCGCAATAATAGGCACTTCTTTATTAAACTCGCGAATCAAACTTGTCGCTTCAAAGCCATCCATAATCGGCATTTGCAGATCCATAAAGATCATGTCGTAATCATTACTTTGAGCTAACTCTACCGCCTCTTTACCATTCTCAGCTAAGTCAGCATGCAGTTTAGAGCGAGTGAAGAATGCCAAAGCTAAGTCTTGATTCAAGTCATTATCTTCAACCAACAGAACCTTCTGCCCTTTGAACTCTATCTGATAATCCAGTTGCAACTCTTGGGCTTTAAACTGCGCTAACTCTTCATGAGTCGCTCTCGGTAAAGTCAGATCAAAAGAGAATTCACTGCCTTGTCCTAGCACGCTCTCAACCGTGATTTTGCTTCCCATCGCGTGAACCAATTTCTGGCTGATGTTAAGCCCTAACCCAGTTCCGCCGAATCGACGTGTTGTAGTGGTGTCCGCTTGGCTAAACGCTTCAAATAGCTTGTGTAGATTCTCATCCGAGATACCAATACCGGTGTCTGTCACACTCACCTTCATAGTCAAACTGCCTTCGCTTGATCTAACATGAGCCACCGTTAACGCCACACTGCCTTTCGCCGTAAACTTAATCGCATTGCCAATAAGGTTGAGCACCACTTGGAACAGCCTGAGTGGATCGCCTCGAAGTGGAGTATCTAACTCAGGGTCTATCGACATCGACAAGCTGAGCTGTTTCTCAGCCGCTTTCGAGTCCATCAACTCAATCACATCGTGGAACGTTGTCAGAGAATTGAAGGGGATATTGTCGATAAAGAGCTGGCCTGCTTCAATCTTGGAAAAATCGAGAATGTCATTAATGATGCTTAACAGTGAGTGGCCTGAACGGTGAACCTTTTCAACATAGGTTCGTGCTACTGGGTTGACGATCTCTCCCATCGCGAGATAAGACAGGCCAATAATCGCGTTCATTGGCGTTCTAATTTCATGGCTCATGTTAGCCAAGAATTCCGATTTCGCTTGGCTTGCAAGATCCGCTCTCTCTTTTTCCTCAGCCAACTGCTCATTGAGGTACTTCATTTCTGAGATATCGAACGCCCAAAACAGTGTGGCGATCTCACCATCGAGTTCAAACAGGTAGTAGCTCACGAGCGCCACAAAGCGAGTGCCATCTGACTTACGCAGCACTAACTCTCTGTTTTCCACCTTACCGTTGAGTTTAAGCTCCTTGTGTACCTCTTCACGTACCGTTAACGAGTCATGAATCGCTGACACGTCAATATCATCGAGCTCTTCGCCTTCTACGACGAACAAGCGTTTTGCGGTATCGTTGGCATAACGAACCTGCTCCTCGAATACCACCGCAGCAGCAATCGGAGAGCTATTGAGCATATTGTAGAGTTGATTCTGCGCCTTTTTGAGCGCTTCAGTCGCTTCATTAGCAATACTGATTTGCTTCGCTAATTTACGATTCCAGAAAATAATAAGCAGAAGGATAACCAGCGAGAAAACCGAAATGGTGTAAACCAACTGGTAGTCGACCCTTTCTATCGCTTTAGGTGCCGCCCACTTTGCAGAGATCTTCTGATGTTCTTCTGCGGAAATGTTAGCAATTGCCTTATCCAAAATAGAATAAAGCAAAGGTTCTGACTTGGTCACATGTAAGGTCGGAGAAAGGAAAAAGTCCAGTCGCCCGATAATCCCCACCTCTCGGTGACCGTATGAATCAATCAGATAATTGAGGACATCAACAGTATCGATCATGCCGTCCAAGCTCTCATCATCCAGCATGGTAAGGCCTGTTGCGGTGGCGTCGACCAATACCCAGTCAACATTCGGGTATTTATCGACAATCGCGTCGGTGTTGGCTGCATTCCTAAGAATACCGATTTTCCACCCCGTCGCTTCCTCAAGCACCAAACTACTCACATCTCGTCTTGATGCGAGCGCTAAACGGCTTGAAAAGAAGCTCTTAACGGGTTTTACATTGTCTCCCAACGAGCGATTCTCTTGAGCTGCAGAGACGACATCGACTTCATCATGATCGACTAAACTTCGGGTCTCTGACCAATTCGCCACATCGACATGTTGAATTCTCAGCCCTGTTTTCTGCTCGACCAAGGTCAAGTAGTCATCAATCATCCCGATGTATTCGCCTGTACTGGATACCGCTTCATAGGGCAGCGAATCCGGATCGATACCAATTCTCACATCCGGATTGTTCTTCACCCACTCTCTTTCAGCTTGGCTTAGGTTTAGGATTTCACCCGTCAGATTATTTGCTTGATAAATGTCCGCAATGTAACGCTTGGCGGCGTCACCAAACGAACTGAACTGCTCAACAGCGGGGAAATAAACATGTTTTTTCTCAAGTGACTTAGTATCAAAATAGAAAGTCATTGAGCCAGAATTAGTCGTGCCACCCTTTGTACGATAGCTCGCCACCTTGGTGACAGATGAAAAGTGAGAGGTATTCTTTTTCTCCCCTATATCATCAACAAGGTTACCGATGTACCAAGCTTTAATGGGGCGATTATTATTATCAGCTTGCGCGGTGATCACCTGGAAAGAGCTGTCCGTATCGAAGATTTCGAACACCTCGGTCAACTCTTCAAAGCGGTCGTTAACGATGAAATACGCTGATATCTGCGCAATCACGTTCGCTTTCTTAAGCACTTGACTTAGATCACCCTCTACATGGGTATCAATGATGGTGCTTAACCCATCTTCAGCGAGCTTTAGGTCCTCTATTGCCGCATTAAAACCGTCTCTCAGCTCTTCAGTCTTAAAGTCGACATAGATGGGATAAGTGACTTTATAGCTGTCATGCAGTTGCAGCTCTGCCATCTCAATGAAACGAGTATTAGTAACAAACCACTCCAAAACACGTCTCTCGACCATCAGCACATCAACGTTTTGAGCCCGTAATTGTGAAAACGCTGATTCTAGGCTCTCATAATCTTCAACACGATCAATGTCTAGTTTGTCCCTGAGCGTCTCAACGGATTTTTTTATTGGTGAAGTGTCATCAAATAAAAGTGCGCCTACTGAAAGATCTTTCTGAGATTGAAGCTTGAGATCACGTCGCACGAGAGACACAGGAACGAACTCTACATCAAGGACGCTATCACTTAGGAAGTGCGCTTCAGGATCATCAAACTGAACACCAGAAACGAATGAAATTGAGTTGTTATTATCGATAGCTTTTCTGGCTGCACTAGGGGGGAGCGTGACAACGTCACCCAACTTATAACCCATGTCGTTCAGTGCACGTTGGATAATGTCGTGTTCGAGGCCTACAGCTGTACTGTCTGGGTACATATACGGAGGGTTACCAAAGCCAAATACGCCCTTTAGCGGCACTCGATAAGGGGAGCTGTCTAACCACTTTGATAAAATCTTATTCTTTTTGTCTATATCAAAGGTCGCTACCTGCTTGTTGAGGAGCGTCAGTAGCTCTTCCTCATCCGTTCGAACGACCATTGATGCTTCGAGTCTTTTCCAGTGCTCAAGCACGTAATTGATCGTTAAATCATGAACACCAATATTTTTCGCAAGATCCATGGTAGTGATGGGTTCACCCACGATACCGTCGACGTCTCCTTCACCTAGGGCGCGCACCGCATCAATAACGTTATCAAAATCGACTCGTTCAATAGAGTTCAATTGAACACCAGCTTTCTGTAAGTCGATGTTTTCATTAACCATCGCAATTCGACGCTTGTGAGTTTGATCTAAATTAGTATCGATGACGTTATCGATAGGCACAATCACAGCCACTTGATACGGAACATAAGGGTCACTTGCTAAAAAGCGGCCACCCTCACTTGGATCAAACTGCTGAAAAGGGAACACATCGCCTCGCCCATCAAGTAGGGCGGCTTTTGCTTCTACACGTGAGTTAACGCTGATGAAACGAGCATGGACACCGAATCGGTCTTCAAGATCTATTGCCCAGTCTTTGATGATGCCAGACACTCTTCCATCATCATCGATGAATGAGTAAGGGTAATGGTTAGCCAGTGCGATGAAAGTAATCGTGGGTTTGATATCGAGCCAGCGGTTTAGCTGAGCGTCTGTCACTTCGGCGGCGCTGACACTCCCGTAGAAGCATAGCCCCGTCAATAACCACATCGTGAATAGGACGACTCTGTTTTTTAACTCCAACACGAATGCACGACATCTAGTAAAGAGATTAATCATCTTTGAATTTTTCTTTAATGGCTAAAATCTGAGGTAAGTTTTCAAACAACAGCTCTACGATTCTCGGATCAAAGTGTTTGCCTTTCTGATCTTCAAACAAACTCAACGCTTCATCGACACTCCACGCTTTTTTGTAGGGCCTTTCTGCGGTCAGAGCATCAAATACATCAGCAACCGCAGCGATACGACCGACTAAAGGAATATCTTCACCTGCTATCTGATTTGGGTAACCACTGCCGTCCCACTTTTCATGATGATATTGCGCGACTTGAATGGCCATTTGCATTAATTTGGAATCACTCTGCCTGCCAAGTATTTCGACACCGAATTCAACGTGCTTCTGCATAATCGTCCACTCGTCAGCATCCAACTTACCCGGCTTAAGTAACACGCTATCTGGAATACCAATCTTACCAATGTCGTGCATCGGTGCAGCATCACGCAAGGTTTCCGCATCTTCGTCTGTCATCCCCAAAGCTCTGGCTAATATTTCGCAATAATGGCTCATGCGCATAACGTGCATGCCCGTTTCGTTATCTTTGAATTCTGCCGCCCTACCCAAGATATTCAGAGTCTCTAACTTGCCAAGATTGATCTCTTGGGTTTTCTCTTTAACTTGGCTGAACAAAGCGCGTTGTTGGTCATACAACGTAATATGGGTCTTCACACGTTGGAGAGCAATTTCAGGGGTAATAGGTTTCGTTAAATAATCAACAGCGCCTAAAGACAACCCTTTCACTTCAGCTTCAGGATCCATTTTGGCAGTAACAAATATAATCGGTATATGCGCGGTATTCGGTTGCGCTTTTAGCTGACTACACACCTCGTAGCCATCGATGTCGGGCATCATGATATCAAGAAGGATTAGATCAGGCTGTGGCACCATCTTCGCTATCTTGATGCCAATGGTACCATTAATGGCTACCTTTACTTGGTAGGTATCTTTGAGTATTGCAGTTAACACATCCAAGTTACTTGGCGTGTCATCTACGACTAACACTATTGGTTTACGACTCATTGATGCCTCGTATAAAAATCAAACAGTTATAATCATAGTGTAGATGGCTTTTCGCACCACTCAACATGAAAATGACAAATGATTGTTAAAAATGAAGAGTAGATCTTCGAGTGACATCAAACTAACGCTGAGCTCATATGCATGTCAGAATTTCGGCGGGCAATGTTTAAACAATTCACTGGTAAATTCAGTTGTTCTCCTTTTATGCAACTCACTTTATTTTGGTTAATCAAGCTTTCGACCATTAAAACACGTTGGCAAAAGAACCGATAACGAGAAACAAAAAGAGCTCCTCATACGGGAGCTCTTTCCTTTCTGTAGCTAAATACTAATAAGTCTAACGACCCGAATAGTACATACAGATTCGAACGCCATCGAACTCACGAATCTCAAACGGGATCTCGTAGATCGATTCCATCACTGATTTTTCAACCACTTCCGAAACCTTACCCGACTTAACCACTTGGCCCTTTTTCATCGCGACAATGTTATCTGAGTAACAAGAAGCAAAGTTGATGTCGTGAATTACGATCACTACCGCTTTATTAAACTCATGCGCTAAACGACGTAGCGTCTGCATGATCTCTACAGAGTGCTTAATATCTAGGTTGTTCAGAGGCTCATCTAGGAACACATAGTCCGTATCTTGCGCCACAACCATGGCAATGAACGCCATTTGACGCTGTCCGCCACTTAGTTCATCAAGGTATTTGTTTTGAATATCAGTAATACCAAGGTGCTCTAGCGCAGTATCAACGATCTTATGATCTTCGTCTTTTAAGCGACCTTGTGAATGGGGGAAACGACCAAAACACACCAATTCGCGAATCGTAAATCGCATATTGATGTTGTTCGACTGTCTTAATACCGCAAGGTGCTTAGCCAGCTCTTTGGTATCCCATTCAGCCAGTAGCTTGTCGCCAATAATGACTTCACCAGCATCACTGTCTGTTAAGCGACTCGCCATTGAAAGCAGTGTACTTTTACCCGCACCATTTGGGCCAATAATAGAAGTCACTTCCCCTTTCGGGAACATAGCGCTGGCATCATCCACCACGAGTGATTTGCCATACTTCTTACTTAAACCTGTTAATTTAATCACTACTTACTACCTTTACTGAATTCTGGTGCGTAACAACAAGAACATAAAATACAAACCGCCGACCAAGTTAATGATCACACTCACTGTGGTTTCAAACGACATCACTTTTTCGATGAACCATTGGCCAGAAACGAGTAACACTACTGCTAATAAGCTGCTAGCAATGATAAGAGTGCGGTGCTGATAAGAGCTGAATATCTGACGAGCCAAACTCACAGTGATTAAACCGAAGAAAAGCACCGGGCCAACCAAAGCCGTAGATACTGCCACCATTACCGACACAATCACCAAGGTTATCTGAGTCAGTCGCTTGGTGTTCACACCCAAACTTGTCGCGTTATCGACACCAAGCCAAAGCACATCGAGTTTAGGTGCCAACACCCATAATCCCAACAAGCTCAAACCTAATGGAGCAAGGCTGAGATAAACCAGTTCACCTTTCACGTTATTGAAGCTTGCGAACATCACATTCTGCAGCACCGCAAACTCGTTTGGATCAATCAACATCGCCAAGAAGTTAGACAAGCTTGAGAAGACGCTGCCACACACGATACCAATCAACAGCAGTGTGAATACGTTGTTTCGCTTGCTCTTAAAGTAGAAGTGGAACAGAGCAAAAGAGAACAAGATCATCACAGACACAGACATCGAAAAGTTTGCGATGGAATCAATCACCCAGAAGCTCGTACTGCCAAACACAAACAGAAGCACCGTTTGAACCAACATGTATAAGCTATCAAAGCCCAAGATAGACGGGGTTAGAATTCGATTATTGGTGATGGTTTGAAAAACTAGTGACGACGCAGAGATCGCCACCGCAGCCAACACAATCGACAACAGTTTTGGTAATCGCAAGGACAGAAAGAACTCGTAGTTATCCCACGTAAGCCCCTGCCCAACAAAAACCGCGGTCATACCCAAAGACGCGATAGCCAGAATCGCAATTTTTACTGAATCACGCATTCGACTTGTCTCTCATGATTAGGTAGATAAAAATCAAGCCACCAAAGATGCTGATTACCATTGAGATTGGAATCTCATAAGGGAAAATGACGATTCGCGCTAACAAGTCACAAGCCAACACCAAGATCACACCCCAGTAGGCTGTCCAAGGCAGGATCTTCTTCATGTTATCGCCCATCATCAGCGACACAACATTCGGCACGATAAGGCCAAGAAATGGAATAACGCCAACAATCATCACCACAGAAGAAGCACAGATAGCGACAAGAGCTACGCCAATGAAAACGATCTTCTGGTAATTCAAACCGATGTTTTTCGCAAAGCTCTCACCGATGCTCGCTGCGCTGAACTGGCTCGCGAAGTAATAAGCCAGCACACAAGCAGGCACCGCGAGATAAAGGATTTCATAGCTACCTTGCAAGACACTCGCAAAGTTCGCCATCGTCCATGCCGACATGGTTTGTACCAAGTCGTATTTGTAGGCGATAAATGTCGTTAACGCGGAAACCACATTGCCATACATGATGCCAATCAAAGGCACCAATACCGCATTCTTAAACTTGAGGTGTTGTAGGAAACGAACCAATAACATGGTGCCGAACACTGCAAACGCGAAGATGAAACCTAAATAGCTCCATTGCGCAGCATTACCTAGCACTAGAATACCAACGATGTAACCCAACATGGCACAGTCGATCGTTCCCATCGTTGAAGGCGCAGCAAACTTGTTTTGAACGATTTGCTGCATGATCAAACCAGAGACACTCAAACCGGCGCCGGCCAGTACAATGGCGAGCAAACGAGGAATTCGACTAACAATATAAATAGAGTTGGCGTGTTGGTTGCCATTGAAGAAGTCACTAAAACTGATTTCAGCGACCCCAATCATCAATGACGCAACGCATAACACAACAAGAAATACAGCAGCTGCAATGGGTTTCAACATAGAAATAATACTAAAGGTAGGTCTCGGATAGCCCGTATGAAAAGTGAAAAAGGGCTTATAAGAACGTTCTTATAAGCCCGAAAATCTGATTATTGGTTACTGTTGAATGGTACGTTCAATGTCACCCAACATTCTGTGAATCGCTGTCACACCGCCACCAGCTAGGTACCAAGCACTTGAATCAAGGTAAACGATGTTGCCTTGCTGTGCTGCAGGTGTTGCTGCTACCAATGGGTTATCAAACAGTTGTGGTGCACGACCTTCTGACTTACCAATCGCTTTCTCGCGGTCTAGGATGTAAAGCACTTCAGGTTTTGCATCTGCAATGTATTCGAAAGAGATAAGGTTACCGTGCGTACCTTTGATTGGCGCTACTGTTGCACTCTTTGATTCGACGTAACCGAAGTCATCAAAGATGATTGAGAAGCGGCTGCCTTTGTTGAACATCGCAATGTTGTTGCCGTTGTTCATCAGCATCATTGCTGTGGTTTCGCCAGACGTTACTTTGTCGTTTACCGCTGCAATAGAGTCTTGAGTTTCTGTGATGATCGCTTCAACTTCAGCCTGCTTATTAAATAGCTGACCTAGTGCACGCCAGTTTTCTTGAGCGTCAGCCCAGTACTTGTCACCTTCAATAGAGAACATGATCGTCGGAGCAATTTGTGCCAATTTGTCGTAAACCTTAAGCATGCGGTTTTCAGCAATGATCACATCAGGCTTCAACATATAGATAGCTTCAAAATCAGGTTCGCTCAACGAGCCAGTGTTTGCTGTCGTTTCTTTGTAAGACTCTAGGTAATCAGGCATTAGACTATGAGGCGCGCCTACTGGCTTCACACCAATTTTGTCTAGCACATCCAAGCTACCAAAACCTAGAACGACGACACGTTGTGGCACTTCATCAAACTGCGCTGTGCCCTTTACGTGTTCAATAGTCACGGTTTCTGCTTGAGCAGTAATCATGAATGATGATGCAAGAACGATAGCAAGCCCGCTCAATAACCGGCGAACTGAATTGATTGTTTTCTTCATGTTTCTTCCTTTGCCATTGAGACAAACCACCACTCATGACAATGAAAGTCTGATTACTCATAGGTGAGTATGGGGCCTACACAACTGCTAAATAACGATAATTTAAAGTCTGTCATTGATTTGACAACAAACTTGTAACGCAAGTGAGAATTATTATCAATTATATTTGCAGTAATTAAGGTACACAACAACTTTATTATTCAGAAACGTAAAAGTGATTATTCACATTTTGCCAAACCACTATCCAAAACGAACATAGCTGAACAGCATTGAAGAACAGAAAGGATAAATAGTAATCAAATGAAGGAAGAAATGAAGGATGAGTAGGCAAGGCTGAAAATTTCAAAGAGTGATATCACCATAAAGTCACAACATACGCGCCTTGAGCCATGAAAGAGCGAGAAATTTACAATGTAAAACTACTATATAACAGCGAGTTAATTACAAATGACAAGATAAGAAGACCGATAGTTCTTGAGGAGAGCTTATGTTCGAACAGCATAGCCAGTGGCACTACTTAAGAAAGAGTAAGTTCGCCACCCATTTCTCTCTTTAGCGCTAAAATTGTGGTGATATTTAAATCAAAATTATTTTAAATTAATTTTAAAATAGGGTTGTAATTCTAAAAACTAGGCGTATAGTTCGCCACCTGGCTCTAATCTATAGAGCTGTTAATGCTAAAGTAAGTCCAAGTTCCACAAAGACAGTTCTCGATTCCTCGTTACACCATCTCTGCGTCAGCTTTCACCCAGATAGTCATTCAATAGCTTCTCAATTAGATCCCACTACCGTTCTATTCGTCCTTTGCTTTCTTTTTAGCGAATTCAAAATAGATCGATCACTTAAATATAAATGTAATAAATACAAGGCACAGTTATGTCACGCAGAACAACAAGACAAACCCATTGGTACCAACTATCACGCGAAAAAACAGTCAATAAACTAAAAGGTAATAAATGCTCAAGATCAAAATAGATTTACACAAAGAAGAACTTTCATGGGTCACCGAGATTCGACAGCTCAATAGCGATATACTCCACCGCCACATATTGCCCAAGCTACAACACAACAGTTATCTCATCGACTTTGAATTTAATGAAAGAGACAGCATCGGAACTATCGTTTCGCGCAACGGAAACACCCTAGGACATTTCACACTCCTATAGCATTTCCCAAAGGCGACAAAAAGAAACATCGCCTAGTTCCAAAGATATAAAAGATGTCACCCTCAATTCGCTCTAGCAGAACAAAATAGAGTAGAAGTAAAACAGATCTGAAACCTAGCCCTTTTTGCATTTCACACGCGGCTAACGCTAGCTAGGTTATCGTGCTTCTATTGAAACCAACTTATATCGAACTCTGAATCACCACTGCGTCATTATCAGTGTATTCACGGACTAATAAGTTAACGGCATCGACCTTAACTTCTGATCCAGAGTATATAAGTGTTCTGCAGCTTGCATGTGTTGAGGGTAATCACTGAACTTCTCACGATTCTCCTCATTCATCTTACATGTCTCATCCACCAGCATTAACTTCCAATACAGCTTTGTTGTATGCAGCATTGCCAGTAAAGGTTTGAACACTTCTTTCTCATAAGCTTGAATCAACTCTTCGATCAATTCATCACGCTCGTCTTCACTTGCGATTGAACCATTGGTTGCAGCCAACACTTTTTGATATTTCAGGTTGAGTTGCAGTTTATCCATGACCGTTTGGTTATCTTCCGCCAGTTCGACCAGCTTCGATTTAATGATACTCAGCCAATTTTCTTGGCTAAGAACCGCTTCATCGACACTCGAAAAGTCTTCGCGGATTTGACGTTCAACGTCTTTTTGAGCCTTCTTTAAAACGGCACGCACCTTTTGAAAAGGCAACTGAAATTCCTTACTTAGCTCGATAATCAGTTTATGAAAACCACCATTGGGTAGGTGTAAGTTTTCTTTAAACGTCGCCATTGCGGCTTCTTGCTGTTCTGTAAGGTTGCTCATTCTCTTTCCTATTCTTTATAACTCGCGGTGCCGAACCCGAGATCATACCATTATTAGCCACGATTTTTCGGTTACTTCAGGCGCGAACCCTAGACAGGTGCTTAAATTCGCTCAACACATTCTCATTCGGCTAGTTTTTAGACCACATGGCATTAAATGGTAAGTCCCGTTCGGTGAATATTCGTACATTACGCACTCAGGGTATACAACCAGACAGGAGTCTTTACTTATATATGCAAAATAACAGCGAGAAGTGAGAGAGCATCATGACCTATTCAGAATACAAAGAATCCGATTTACATAAGTGCGTGAGCATTGCTGGTGAAGCAACGGTTTCTATTGCCAAGTTTGTCTTTAAAGCCACCACCCTTTTATTCCGATTTTTCCGTTGGCTTGCGGTGAAGACTTATAACTATGTCATGAAGTAACCTCTGTTATTATCACGACTCTTCCTTTCAAAAAATTAAGCGCGCCCTTTTAGGTCGCGCTTTTTTTATGTATGTATTTTCCGTAGTTAAGTTTCCCATAATCAAATTTTGATACTTGAAGTACGTGACCACTTTATATCGCCAATGGCGTTAAATGGTAAAACTGACCATCGAATAAAAACCATACTACACCTGTTCCAACGAAACAGACTTCTAACTTATACAGGTACTAAAATGAAAAAGATTGCACTTAAAATTGTAGGACTAACGGTTTTGGCTTCTGCGCTAACTGGTTGTATCGGCAGTAACGCCGTAACAGGGAAAGTGATGAAATTTAACGTTGAAGTTGTCGATAACCGCTATGCTCGTGCAGGTGTAAACTTCTTATTAGCGCCTGTGTACGGTATTACTACCGCTGCCGACTACGTGGTATTCAACTCACTTGAATTCTGGACGGGTAAAAACCCAATCAGCGGTGCACCACACGTGTTCGATACAAAAACAGACACACACTTCAAAGTTAATGATGAACTTGACCCAAGCCTAAAAGAGGCTCCTGTCGGCCCAATCTCAAACAACCGCACTATCGAGACTGGTGAGATGATCAAGATTGATGAAAATACTATTCAAATGGATATCGTCTACACCAGTGGTGAAACAGCAACGCTGACTGGTATCAAAGAAGGTCAGAACGTGACTTACTACATGGACGGTCAGTTAGTGTCTCAAACGACTATTGCTGAGCTAGAGAAGATCCAAGGTTCTGAGGCTTAAGATTCTTAGTTCGCACTGAGACCTAAGATTCGTAGCTCATAGCGAGCTCAATCTCAAAGCTACGTTTGACTTTGAACAGCCTAAAACAGAAGAAGCCCGGCGATTGCCGGGCTTCTTTGTATGTGCTCGATTAGGACTGAGATTGAGCGAGTCGAATACTCACCAAACTCGCCACCATAATCGCTAAGTAAAAACTACCGATGATCGACTCCATAAACACAAAAAACTGAGCAATAGGCAAAGCAGGTGAAATGTCACCATAGCCTACCGTTGTTAGAGTGATGAAGCTGAAATACATCGCATTGAACAAGTTCGTAAGCCAAACTTGCTCTTCTAAACCGTTAAATGCATTCGGAAAGATTTCTAAAATCAACAAGTAGATGGTCGACCAAGCAAACCCCAACAACAGATAAATACAGATGGATCCGATGATGTGATTGGGTGTGACGGTTTTCGCTTGTATCACCTGCCTTAACGCCGAGTAAATATGTGAAAACAGAAAGATGGCCAACGCAGTTAAAGTAACAATCGATAGGTTGTAGCCTTCTAAGAAAGAAAACACACCCGACACCGACGCGGTAATCAACAACAATCCATACCAGGAACGATACAAAGAACGCTCTTTATGAATGCCTACAATCGAAACCGCTAAGGTAATAATGATCAAAAATAGAATTGTTTTTTGGCCTTGCGGATAAAACTGCTGCATCACCGCGCAACCAAAAAACAACACCAACAGTGCATAGAATAAGAAGTAGAAGTTGTCGTCTTTCGAGACTGCCTTCATCTATTTCACCTCAGTCTCTGCTTTGTCTGTCTCTGCTTCTGCTTCTGCTTGGTTTTTCTCTTCAAGCCCAAGCCACGCCATCATCAGTTCGTAGGTCAAACTCAGAATCACAGCACCAACAAACAAACCGACAATGCCTGACATCGCCATTCCACCCAACGCACCCAATAAAATAACCAACATTGGAATATGAGAACCACGGCTTAGTAGTACAGGCTTCAAGATAGCGTCACTACCACTCACCAAAATACACCACACTAAGAACAAGCTTGCCGCTAGCGTCGATTCAACACTGAACATGTAAATGATGGCTGGTAAGAGAGCAAGAATCGGTGGAAGTTGGATGATTGCAATTAACAGTACTGCGAGCGCCCAAAATGCCGCAGCAGGCACGCCCGCAATCACTAAACCAATTGCCGACATCATGGATTGAATCACAGCAACACCAATCACACCTTGCACAACACTACGAACGGTCGATTTTGAAAGCTGTACTAGCTCTTCACCTTTGCCGTCAGTTAAGCGTGCCACCAAGTGAGTTACACCTGTTTGGCATTTATCGGCGTTGCTCATAAATGCACCAGCAATGATGGTCGAGATGATAAATTGAATGAAGCCACCGCCCAATGAACCCAGTACCGACGCTGCTTTGGTCGCGAATATCTTCAGCTCTTCCGCATACTTGATGAACACACTTTCTATATTGGACGAAGCGTGAACTAAAGCCGCATAGACTTTTTCACCAATCAATGGAATGTCTTGCAAAGATTCTTTCGGTTTAGGCAGAGACAAAGTGCCATCTTGTAGCCCAGTCATTAGATCTGATGCACTGGTATAGATACCAGATGAAAGCGCCACCAACGGAACCAGTAGCAACAACACACCAATAAAGCTCAGTAATGCACTCGCTTTGCCTTTCGACATCCCGGTTTTATTTGAAATAGCCACTGCCACTGGGTATAGCGCAGTCGCAATGATTGCGCCCCACACGACCAACAGAATGAATGGGCGCAGAATTGAAAAACACCAATAGACGAGCATGGCAATGGCTGCAATTTTTATTGCGGCATCAATCGCCTGTTTTGAAAAATCATCGGTTAACTTCATGAGACGTCCTTGTTAGGGCAAAAATTAGGGCTGATTTTGTAGAAACTTCCAATTCCTGGTTTCAAGGAAGAGTGAAGCCAAAATCATATAAACTCCAATTAACACTAATTGGAATATACGTATGAATGTGTTGCTGTCGATATCGCCTGAGCTCATCAATGTGCTTCCTACAAGTACCAATAAAGTACTGAATGCAGTGGCGAAAATCGGTGCTTTTTCTGGAACGGTATAGATCTTAGTAGCCATAAGGATGGCGATAAGTCCTATAAATAAAGAATAGAAGACAATATTGGGAACAATAGAAAGGATTGAAAAAGCAGCAATCGCCAACAAGCCTCCAATACCGTTACTGATGACAAGAAACGCGCTCAGTTTTACAGACTTTTCCGACGTGATCATTAATGACAACAACGCGATAAACATCATGGTTAGCAGTGCTTCAGATATCTGAAAGATAAAGAAAAAGCACACCACAGGATACGAGATAATCATCGCTCTAAAGGCTGCATACCAACGTTGTTTCTTTTCGAGTGGCGCAGCCGCGAAACCTGAAAACTCCGATTTGGGTTCAGGAAAGAACACATGCACTAAGGCAAAGATCATCACCGAAACTACGCCCGATGTTGCCAAACCAGATGCCAACAACACCGAAACACCCGGATTATCAATGGCCATGAATGGCAGCATCAACACAGCAATCAGCAGTATGGTAGCGAACAGATTCCACTTTGGATCGACAAACAGGTAATAACCCCACAGCATCATCAGCCCCACTAAAACCAGCAACGGGATGGGATAATGGGTAATACCACGAGACAGCAACAAACCTAACGCCATGGTGGCAACCACCGCCAACAACAATTCGTAGACGGTTTCTTTGTGCAGATTAGGTTTATCGATTAAGAACTTAGCGGTGAACACTGGCGCAACAAACGCAAGTGGCCAGTTAATCCACGCCGCCAAAAATACAGCCAACGTGACCCCGACGGTATACCGCAGGATCCGTTGCTGTGTTTGTTGGTCGAGTGCGGGCTTATCGGACATAAGACAATACGCTAATAAATCGAATCCAAAGCTTGCCTATCGCATTGAAAACAAAGTTATCGCCGCTATAAACAATCACATCTGCCTGACCACCGACACGTAACATGCCTTGCATGGTGTCACGCTCAAATTCGATGGTGATTGGAAGCATTTGAGTTTGGCGCAACCAGCCCGTTTGTTGGCTAGCCTGAGCAAGCTTACCCGCTTGATCGTTCTGTCCCCAGTCAACACCCCAATCGATACTGCTGACACGGCCTTTGACAATTTGACCCGGAGCAAAATCAAGCGCGACTTCCACTTCATCACCCACCGCAACATTACCTAAGCTGTTCTCACGATAATAAGCCTCGATCCAGATGTCTTCTGTGGATACAAACGTCATAATCGCTTGTCCTGCAGAAGCATAGAAACCTTCAGAAAGGCTAAAGTTAGACACACCACCTTGGGTTGGCGCTTTGATAACGGTGCGTTCAAGGTTTAGCTGAGCCTGTTCCAACGCCAGTAATGCCGCTTTCACTTGGCTGTTCTCTTCACCCTCTTTACCCATCTGCTGCTTGGCACGTTCCAAATCCGCTTCAGCGTTAGTCACGCCTGCACGAGAAGTTGCTAACGCAGCTCTCGCCTCATCAGCGTCCGATTTTGACATCACGCCCTTTTCAGCCATTTCCAGCACACGTTTCGCTTGAAGCTGAGTGTTTTGTTTCTCGACCAAAGCAGAAGTTAATTTAGCTTGTGCAGAAGCGATGTTGGCGGTTTGAGCACCGACATTTTGCCCAGCAATCTCAAGATTTTGCTCGGCTTGTTGCACCGCAATTCGGTAATCAGATTCATCAAGAATCGCGAGTGTGTCACCTTGATTAACCAATTGATTCGGCTTAACTAAGATATCAAGCACTTTGCCTGACACTTCAGGCTTAATAGGAACGATGTAACCCTTCACGCGGGCATTATCGGTGATGGGTATAATTCGATCAGCAACAATGCTGAACAGCAGCGTGAATACCACAAACCCAAGCAGGTAGTTGGTTACCTTTCTTACCTTATCCTTGCCATTCTCTGGTTGGCTACTTTCTTCATTGTCGTCTTGCTTGTTCCCTTTAACTTCAGACATGGAACTCCCTTCTCAATAACTAACATCAACAAAATTAATATCTTAAAAATAAACCTGACCATGGAAAACTCAAGTAAATAGGGTTAGATTTACTAAACAAAGTGTCGTAAATGATATGCACGTCCAATTATGTATCAATGCACAAGGATTGATTGATCATGGCCAACAGCTCTTATCAAGTACCCGTTATACAAACCAGTTACGCCAAGATCTTAGTCCAAATATTTACTGACTATGGATTAGACCTACACAAACTGCTCGAAGACTCGGGCCTACCACCTGATCTTATTGAGTCAGAGAGTGACTTTGTGCCGTCGGAATCCATCAAACGATTGATTTATCTGACCTCATCACAATTGGGCGTTTCCCGATTTACGGATGTACTTGGCCTTGCATTTAGACGAAGAAT
This sequence comes from Vibrio sp. Scap24, assembly GCF_013394185.1. NCBI lineage: Bacteria > Pseudomonadati > Pseudomonadota > Gammaproteobacteria > Vibrionales > Vibrionaceae > Vibrio > Vibrio sp. Scap24. The sequence continues at coordinate 1,353,021 of NZ_CP041333.1, forward strand.
CATCCCATACGTCTTGCATCAATTTACCGAGTTCGAAACCATTGGCGACTCGTTAAAACACATCAACACGATCTTCTCTTATGACTCGCCCGGCAGTAGTGTCGATTTCGTTGTTGAGCATGGCCAAAGCTGGTTTTGTCGAACATCGCCTGATGAACCCTCATCGATGTTCCAGTGGGGCGAAGTATTTGCCATCACCTACATCATTGAGCTAATCACGATTCTGTCTCACTCACCTTGGCAACCTACCAAGATACGTTTGCAAGGACATGACACCGACATCGTCAAAACGCTGGTTCCAAGCAATTGCCAATTGTTCATCGACCACAGTTCAACAGCTGTGATGATCCCTGATGAGATCCTACAGCTTCCCATTCGCCTCACTGCCAAAGACTTAAGCAATAAGCCCGCGATCATTGAGTGGCACACCAGCTTTACCGACAGTGTTTACGAGTTACTTAAGCCTTACATGAAAGAGCAAGACCTCTCACTTGAAGAGGCCGCGGAGCTGCTTAATTTCTCGGTAAGAACCTTTCAACGTAAGCTTAAAAACGAAAACACCACCTACCGAAAGATCAAAGAGAACCTGATGTTTTCTGTCGCCTGTGAGCTGATGGAAGAAGGTCACACGCTGACTTACATCTCTAGCCAACTGGGTTACACCAACATCTCGCATTTCTCTAGAGCCTTTAAGCGTGTGTCTGGTCTTACGCCGAAGATCTACCAACGCTCGATTTCGGCTTAGACACCGTGAAGTTCGTTAGTTAAATAGATTAACCCAGCACGATCGGAGCTGGGATGCCTGAACTCGAGCTACACACCCTATTTCGACCATTCCCTTTGGCACGATAAAGCGCCCTGTCTGCACTGCGATAGGTCGCTTCTGCTTGCGCCTGTATTTCAGACACACCGCTGCTCACGGTTAGGTTCAAGGTCGTGCCTTTGGTAATCACTTCTTTCAATCGATACATGGCTTCAAACGCATCCGCCAAGTTAGTTTCTGGCATTAAGATGGCAAATTCTTCACCACCAACACGAGCCACGATGTCAGTATCTCGGCTGTTGTTTCTCAATAGTTCTGCAACCTCTTTGAGTGCCGTATCACCTTGGTCATGGCCGTGGTTATCGTTAATGGATTTAAAATGGTCCAAGTCGATCAGAGCGAGACAAGATTGCGTGTAGCCATAACGTTCCGCGAGGTTTGAATAGTGGTTTAGATCTTTATCGAAACGACGTCGGTTCCAACATCCTGTGAGGGAGTCTGTTTCCACCAACATTCTTAATCGACGCTCTAAGATCTTACGTCGGCTGATATCAGTAAAAGTGACCACGTATTTTTCATTGTGTGGCAGTAACTCGGTAAGCTTTTCAACAACTACATTTACTGTGAAGTGTTCACCAAGGCGGCTGACACCACTCAACTCACCTTTCCATCTGTGATTTTGCTTGAGCGAGGTGGATATGGTCGAGATCAAGCTGCTGTTGTTCATAAAGCAGAGGTCAGAAATAGGACGCGCTTCGACTTGGTCGAACACATAACCAGAGACTCTAGAGAACTGTTGATTGACCTGAATTATTCTTAATTGACTGTCGAGGATAATAAAACCGGCAACACCGTCAATGATCGCCTCAGACAAGCTGTTCTGGCTCTGAGTCATTTCGTGTCGATACAGGCGTGCGGTGATCAGTGTGCTAAGAAGGAACAACGCGCACACAGAAAAAACCATAGCTGCGGTAGAAGCAATGCTCAGCAACCACAAGCTAACCAACGTATTTAGGACAAGTGCAGACACCACGTATAACGGGGCTCTGCGGTCAAAATTCAACTTGTTCATAATGTGCTCGGGTGATGGACAGAGCGCTATGATGACTAAGTTTTATAAACAATATTTACCATTTTACGACACATACAAATTCAAATTATATGAGCACTTTGAAGATCAACAACTTATGCTAGTTATTGAGTAAGAAGAGCAAACTGCCACCACTGAGCGAACTGCCGTAGTTGAAGTTAATCCCGACACCGAAATTATCAAAGAAGTAAGAATCGTAAGGCACATCGAACACTAAGCCTGCACCAAACTCATAGTAATAGTGGGTATCGAGTGGATCTGTGAGATCCCCTGCTACGTCGATTCTTCGCAGGTTATAGTGAATTTGAGGGTTCTTTAACGACCAAGCATCCAATGCCACATTTTGTCTGAATTCAATCTCATTGATAAAGCGCAAACCTTCAGGGTTACCGATATCGCCATCATTGGCTTCCCCCCAGCCCGTTCCATAGAAATAACGCGCTCTTGATGAGACATTCCAACTTCCCCACTCTTGTTTCTGCAGGTATTTGAGTTTCACCGACGGCTCACCAATCAATGCCCACGCCGAAGTGTTCAGCGCGTATCCGTCGAGCTGAGATTGAAAGGCTTGAGAGTAGCTGTTTTTATATTCGTATTTATTGCGGTAGTAGAGCAAGTGAGTGCCTAAGCCATAAACGATAGACCAATGTTGGTTTAAATGGCTTTGAGCGCCGAAAAAGCCATACAGGCCCAATACTGAGTCTTTATTGGGGTTTACTCGACGGTCTGATGTGACATCGGATGAAATCTCAATATCCTGCTCAGAGAGCGCATAAGACCCGCGCACCGACCAAACCAAATCTAGGTCAGGATCGTCGGTTTTAATCAGGGAAGAATAAGGAATAGAGCCGACACTGACTTGGCTTCGAGTGTCGATGGTTTTATCGGAGCCAAAACCACTGTCGTTTAGATTGATGAACGAGTTAGGATCGAAATCCACAAAACCAATAGAGACGGCATCGCTGTCTGTAAGCGCAATAGAAACGGCGAATATCTTTTCCAAGCGATGTTGAATCGCCTCATTGGACGCATAGGCCGAGGAAGAAATAAGGCCCGTTAAGAGTACAGCGATAGAAGGGGGATATAGCGATTGGGGTGAAAGCATTAAGTTGACTCCATTCAAACTTATGCTTCAAGTGTAATTGGTAATTTAACTATTTCAATCAGATAGATAATAGTGTGGTTGATACCCCTCTCAGTTCCGATTGTAAGAGTGTCGCCAAATCTATTGAGCCCCAAAGCTCTTCTACATCTTGGATTCTAAAGTGAATAATCATATCTACCTCTGTTTAAATCTTAGGCTCATGCCGAGAACTCGTCCGAGAACTCATATTGAATCAATCTTGATCGGGATACTTACCATAATGCGCCACGCGCACTTTAAGAACTGTTTCGCATCCTGAGCAATAAGCGTTTGAATATCCAATATTTATCTCCTAAGTTTTTTATAACCCTTTACTCAGGAAGAAGTAGATGAGCAATATTGAAAAAGTATATGGATTTAATACGCCCCAGCGGCTCTTTGTCGGCTACACACTCGCAGTACTCGTTGATTTAACCGTTCTCAATTTTTTTGATGAATACTGGGACTTCGTTAATATCGAGTCATTCACCATCTCATTTGCTGCCGCTATTTTGCTGCAGCTGTTGCTCAAACTCTCTATCGGCTTAGAACATAAGCTCGCCGATTACTTCAAGTCGAAACCCGGTACTGCGCCTAAGATTTACAGAGGCTTGTCTAGCTACGTAATTCTGGTAGGTTCAAAGTTCGTGATGCTAGAAGCGATCAACATCCTATTTGGCGACAAAGTCGATTTTAGTGGCCCTTGGAACGGTGTGGTCGCCTTCTTTGCCGTGGTGTTTACGATTCTGATTGCCGAAGTGATTGTTTCTAAAATCTACTTTGCACTGGATGACACGCAGAAAGTCGAAAAAGCCTAAACGCTCGATTAGATTAGGTTTAATCGAACTAGAAACAAAAAAGTGAGCCGCTATGGGCTCACTTTTTACGTTTAGCTTTTAAGTCTAAACAAGATAATGGTTAACAAAATTAGATAAACACTCTCGCTCTAATACCGAATACCCAAGCGCTACTCTCATTAGAAAACGCAGGATCTTTGATGTACTGGATATCAGGTGTCAATTGGAGGTGATCGCCAAACTGCATGTTGTAGTAGATCTCAGCTGTCCATTGTTCTGCGCTGCCACTTATCGCTTTCGCATCAGCTTCAAAAGAATCACCGTTCACTTCAGCCCAGTTCAGCGCAACACCTAGGTTATTGGTTGGCTTTCCTAACCCGAAATAACCCATACCAACAGAAATTGATTTATCGTAAAGGGCAACATCCCCTTCTGAGAAACCACCACGAACAAACGGCATCACTTGCGGAGTCATAAACTGACTCCATGAGAAATTAACGCCAGAGCCACCTTCCGTAGCAAGGCTATTACTATGGCGAGTATCGTCACCAAAGTCCCAGAAAGTCACGTGGAAATTATCGGTATAGATTTGCTCTTGCGAAGCCGTCCAACCTAACTCCAATGTCGTAAAGTAAGACGCATCGCTACCAAAAGCAGTATCAAAGCCATCAAAAATATCATCTGACTTACCGTTTGCATCGGCAATACCACCGACCACATAGAAGTTCTCGCCCAGCATATGACCCGCAGAAAGAGCAAGTACGCCATCATCTGGCAATCCCATGGCGCCGGAACCTGTCGAGAACGCCAAATTCGTAAAACCAGACCAAGGACTTGCTAGAGCGTAAACATCGGCGTAGTTCGTCACATCCTGCCAACCGACAACGATAGTGCCTTTGCCATCATTGATTTTTTGCTTCCAATTTAAGTCCGTAACTCGAAAACCTTGATCACTAAAAGCTGGTGCTATCAAGCCTACATATCCAATTTGGTCTGAACCTATAAAGCCAAACTCTTTTGGTGAAGTATTGCCATACGCATGCCTATGTTCCACCTTCCATACCAAGCTACCTGAGTTCTCTGTGCCATTTCCCAGTAGATGCCATGAGCCGTATAGTCGTGCGACGCCTGATGATGCATTAACGCTATCGCCACCAGCACCATCCCCAGAAGTGAGGCCTAAAGCAAAGTAATCCGCGCCAAATGTAAAACCATCTGCAGCAAGCTTTTTACGCCAATCCAGTTGCTGATCTTTTTGTTTTGAAATTGTATTTTCAACCGAATCTGGACCTTCGAAGTTTGTGCTATATACCGCAGGGCTCATTGAGGTTGCTAGCACCATCACAGCCATACTTACTTTAGATAATCTTGAATTCATCTTGTCACCAATGCTTTTTGAGTGAGTTCTATTTTATTCATTGCTCACATTGAAAATTGTCATTTGATGACAACCATTAATTTTCTTTCTCGTAATAGTCTTCAATCATCGAAGCTTTCATTTCATACCCCATGGTGAGGTTGCTTTTACCATCGACTAGGAAGACTTCTTCAGTCACTTTGTTCGAGCTAAAGTCACCTTCTACCCACACTGGGTATTGAACATTCTGTACCTGAAAGCCTTCAGGGAAAGATACACGCACAATCTGATTTGCTGGCGGAGGTGGCATGTGAATACACGCGCCCGCCACTGGCACTAACAGAAACTCGATTGCGGTCATGCCTTCGGAGAACTCTAAAGGCACGATGAAACCCGGAACTCGCACTTTCTTGCCGTCAAATTCTGTCGTGATAGCTTCAGCGTTCGCCTTCATGGTTTTCATGTATTCGTCACGCAGCGCGATCATTTCGTCTGCATCAACGCCCTGCTCTTTTAGCGTTTTTTTAAGTAATAAAGCCTGTTGTTGAGCTCGCTCTTCCTCTGATGCACTCATTGCTATCACACCTTGTAATAGACGCATTTGCTGATCGGTGAGATCTGGCATTTCTAACTTCATTTCGTGAGAGCCTGAATTCAGATCTTGCCACTCAAGATTCATCGCTGTTTCAGCAAAGGTAGGTAAAGCGATGATGGTCAGTGACATCATCGATAGGATAAGAGAAAGCGTTTTTTGCATAAGGACACCTTGAAGAGAGGTGACCTACCGAAGTAGGCCGCCTATTGAAGCTTAATTTTTAACTGAATAGTCGCGCTGTGTTACAGCGTGTTTTTGTAGACCTTGCCATCTTTCATGATGACTTTGATGGTATCGATTTCAGGGCTACGCGGCTCTGCGTCAAACCATTTTTCGTTTGCGCCAATCACTGTTAAGTCTTCAAGTGGGTTGCCTTCTACAATGATGATATCGGCGTATGCACCCGCTTCAATCACGCCCAACTTACCCTCTGGATATGGGTCCATCACACCAGACAACTTAACGATTTCGCCGTTTACTGATGTCATGCCTTTCAGAGTGAAGAAGTTACCAAGCTCTTTACCCGCAAGGTAAATCGTATGATCGGTTTGCTTAATACAAGAAACCACATCACCAACACAGTCTGTGTGGAAGCCCCATTTAGGTTGGTATTTGTTTACGTTCGAGATGTAGTCTTTGAACGCTTTAGTTGCAGATTCCGCTTTACGCTTAGATGCAGGGTTCGAGTTAATCGCCTCAATCTGTGTTAAGTAAGGCGAGAATGCCGTCATGTTGGTTGTGATGTAAGCACCTTTGTCTTCCATCTTGTCGGCAATATCACCATCGAACATGAAGCCATGCTCAATCGTTTTAACGCCCGCATCTAGGTTACGCATGATCGCTTTTTTGCTGTAGGCATGAGACATCACGTAAGAACCGTACGCATCGGCAATTTCCACTGCAGCTTCAATCTCTTCCGCAGACATCGCATTCAGTTGCCAAGGGTCAAATGATGAAGCTACGCCACCCGATGACATGATCTTAATTTGAGTATTGCCTTGTTTGAAGTTTTGGCGTGCAGCGGCTTTGATTTCAGTAATACCGTCTGCGTTAAAGCTCACGCTATTACGAGCCATGCTGGTCGTTGAACCGAAGAAGTGTTGGTTAGCTGTGGTTAGGTTACTGAAATCGGCGTGTGAACCCGTTGGGCCAATAAATGCGCCTGATGTGTAGAGTCTTGGCCCCGGCAACATGCCAGAATCGATCGTTTTACGTAAGCCTGTGTTTAAGCCACCAGCATCACGCCATGTAGTAAAGCCTGATTGAAATGCAGCATTAGCGTTGACTGTCGCACGAGCGGCCAGTTCTTCAATCGTACGGTTGTTTTCGTGATCGCTAAGGTTACCGCCATTCAACAGCAAGTGACCATGGCCTTCGATTAAGCCGGGCATCAACGTTTTGCCTGTGCCATCAATCACTTCAGCTTCACCAGCCTCGATCGGGCTTGCAGAGATTTGTTTGATAAGATTGTCTTCAACCAATACATGATGGTCTTCGTACAATTTGTTTTCCGTACCGTTGAACACATCTACGTTAGTAAATAGCGTTGATGCTGCATTTGCAGAGAGAGCAAATGAACACGAGAGCGCAACAACAGAAAGCTTTAAGCCTGAATTATTCATTTTTACACCTTGATTCCGTTTGTTAGTGGCGTCCACTTCCCATAACGATTCCGTAACTACCAATGAGTGTTATGAGGTTTCAAAGGTGTTTTTATTGGCCGTAACACTCACGAAAGACTAAATAAAAACAACTCATCCACATTCAATAACTTAGTAGTGATACTGCCAGCCTTCAAGGTTGATAAATGGCCATTTGGTGACAATGATTAATTCTGCGTACGGTCTCCGGTTATCTGTTAGATGATTTCATTGATATCTACGAGCTTTGACTTATCGACTTTAACTATGTTCTTTACGGTACTGTCTTGGAGTCATGTTCATCTGTCGTTTAAATGCACGAGTGAAATGAGAAGAGTCGGAATAACCCATCTTTGCACCCACTTGAGTAATCGATAAATCCGGTTGTTTGAGCAAATCCAAAACCTGTTCCAACACCATCTCTTCTATCAAAGCTTTGTACACCACTCCTTCGTTTTCCAAGCGGCGTTGAATGGTTCTGACATGAATATTCAGAATTTCAGATGCCAAGCTAATCGGCAGTTTCCCCATGGTGAGATAAGGCTTAATCACTAACTTAAAAGCACTCAGAAATGAGCTAGGTAAAGGGCTGGCGAGTTCGAGTTCTTGGGGCACTTTGGTTAACACAATCGGCTCAAGCATGATCTCCTCAGGTATTTCAAACGCAGTCACAGGCCTGTGCGTGTAAAACTGAGCACCGCCCATTTGCGGAAGAGATTGAAAGCAATCGAGATCGCCACTTTGAATACCGATTTCCGATGGTTTCCAACGGCCTTGCGTTAATACGGAAAGCAGCTCATTGATAAAGATAACCGAGAACAGCTCTGCAAACTTAAACCAAGGCGCATTCGTAAAAGGTTTTTCGCGAACAAACCACCATTTGCCACCAGACTGCTTGGTGTAGAGGTGCGCGCCATTCGAGACTTGCTTTAATTGCTCGGAAAATTGGTCGAGCGCACTTTTTAGCGAATCCTGATTGCTCAGTTTAGCGACGAACCTAGGGACATAGGTTTGTTTGCAGAAGCTCCACATAAACAGTGCAAATTCTTCTCGTGACTCCGACTCACCCATAATATTGACCACATTTTTAATGGTGGTCTCAGGGAGGTACTCGTAATGATCACTGCTGGTGAGAATGTCATTGGGAATTTTGGCACTGCGTAGCAAGGTATAGATCTCGCCGTCGATATTTTTGAAAAGCTCAGCAAAAAGCTCGACTTCTTTCTTATCTACAACCGTCATTTGAGGGGTATTAGGCATCCTTTCCTCTTAATCTGTTCTTTCACGAACTCAAGTTATCACCTTGTTTAAGATAGCAGAATAAATGACGATTGACCTAGGCTTACTAACCGAAAACCTCCGCCAAAATTACGTATAAACAATCGGTTAGTAGTCAAACTAGCGTTTACTGATTTGGTAGATTACTGAACTGCCAGCTCGGCTCTGCGTACCCAGAATGCTCGAACATGGTCGTAAATCAGATTGAATACAAACGCGTAAATGGTAATAAAAATGGTCACGCCGATATCCATTAAGAACGCCTGCCATATACCCACGTTAAGTAGGTAAGCCATCACTGGGATAGTCGCTATCAACAGACCAGCTTCGAACAACACCACGTGAAAAATACGCAATTTCAGCGAACGCTTAGATTTTTCACCCGTGAAGTAGCGATCAAAAATGCGATTGAAACAGTAGTTCCACATCATCGCGATGGTCGCGACAACTATCATGGTTCCTGATAAGGCATTCACATCGTGATCGGTAAATATCGCCAAGCCTATAATTGAAAGTGTTACGGCCAAGACTTCGAATAATACTGAGTGGAACACTCTTTCTAACGTACTCATACATTCCTCTAAATAATCTAGTATGTGTTGGATTAGCTAGGATTATGTCATCGGAAATAATAAGAGAAAGTTAACAGCCATCACGAATAGTGATAGCCTAAACGTTATCACCCCAATTTGGTTTTGAGCGAGAGGTAGTATGTACAGCTTTGAGCAACTAAAAGTCTTCGTCACTGTGTGTGAAAGTGGCTCTTTTTCGGCGGCGGCACGCAAACTGAAACGCGCTCAATCCGGCGTCAGCCAATCGATCGCCAATCTAGAAATTGCCATCGACCAAGAACTGTTTAACCGAGAGAAAAACATCCCCGTTTTGACCAACACAGGTAAAGCGCTATTGCCTGTCGCCAAGTCGATTCTCGACCAACAAAAGTACTTCGATCAAAAAGTAGAATCACTGACACAAGAAGATGAGCACGAACTGATCATTGCTGTGGATGAGAGCATCATAGATAAGAATTTCATCAAGATAATCAGTTCATTAGCGGATCAATTTCCAATTACGCACTTCGATATTATTACAACCTCTACCTTCGATGTGGAAGACTTAGTAAGACGCGGGAAAGCGCAGATAGGTATCATCTATGCGGATGGTGAGCTTAAGGTAGATATGGACTTTTTCTTACTTGGCCAAGCACGCTTTCTAACCGTCAGTTCCGCCACACACGAACTCAGCCAAATGCCCGTTGTGCAAGATTCCGACTTAAAACGTTACCGCCAATGCGTGCATCGTAGCTCAAAGCAACGTGAGCTGTGGTTCACCTACGGGATTAGCTCAATGCTCTGGTATGCGAATAATCATAAAACCATCATCGAATTGGTCGAACAAAATGTTGGCTGGGCAAATGTGCCAGAAATGATGGTAATGGAAGGCATTCAGAAAGGTGACTTGGTTGCTCTGCCAGTGGCACACGAGCATGGCGGCTGGATAACCCCTGTCGGTTGTTTAGTATCACGAAGCCACATTAATGGACCTGTGCTAACCAGTTTGATTGAGAAATTAGAAGGGTATTCACTGCAATACAATCAATGGCAGGCAAACTAGCTCAACACTACATTGCAATATCGGTAGTGCGTTTCTCCGTACTACCGCATTTCTACACGTTTCACCGATAAATATCTTTGTCGTCTGGATAAAACACCCTAGTTGATGTACCAAAGTGACCTAACTACACTGCGATCCCAACGGGTTTGTCTTTTCAAACGAATGCAGACAGACCCAAATCGCTCTTTAAAACCACTGACCTAACTTCAAATCTCCCACATTAGTGTTCTGCATCGCAGCCACTTATGACAGCCTCAACTAGATCACTTTTTGAATTTAATTCACCCCAGTTTATGAGCGCTCTTTGAGTGCTTTTCTATATCTAAATGAACCTTTTGGAAAATTTGTCGTGAACGTTTTAAGAAATATTTGCCCTGAGAAAATGGGTAAAGAGCGTAACAAACGAGAGTATGATTTACGCGTACTTAATTGTGTCAGTGAAAGCGAATATGAATCGCGTATGGCTGTTTGGAATAGCCTAGCGTTAACTGCTACTCCGTCTGCTTCGGAAACAAAAGGCTTCATCGATGAGTCTTTCAACAAGCTTCAGCAAGACCTGAAAGACGCTAGCCGTGAGTTATCGATTAACTACACCGACTTCATCGCAATGGCGCACGAAGAGATCAATTACATTAAGATTTTCGTTGCTGATAAAACAGCGCAATACGGCTGGTACGCTGCGATCGTTCTTATGATCATCGGCACCGTTGCTTTGTGTATTCAGTAAGTTAAAACACACCTTTACTGGCTACTGCATCGAGCGCTTTAATGCGCTCTAACTAGAAAACAAATGACAAGTCTCATTTGTTTTCTAGCCTATTCCCCCCTTCACTCTCCCATTAGGGACAGCAAATCCTGCGTCGCTTGTTTCGGATCTTCTGCGTGACATATCGCTGATACCAATGCCAATCCATGAATGCCCGTTTCAGTCAGCTGAGGAATGTTCGATTCGTTGATGCCGCCAATCCCGACAATCGGAAGCTTGGTTGTCTCCAACGCCATTTGAATGCCTTCATAACCCCAGTGTTTCTTTAGATTTGTTTTGGTCGGTGTCGCAAACAGCGCACTAAGGCCAATGTAATCAATCGGCAAGCTATCGGCTTCTTGTAGCTGCTGCTCTGTCTCAATCGATAAGCCAAGAATCTTATCCACGCCAATCAGCTTGCGTGCTAACTCAGCAGGCATATCCGATTGCCCCAAGTGCAAACCATCGGCATCAACGGCCAATGCCACATCGACTCGGTCATTAATGATCAATGGCACACCGGTTCCAGCTAAAATCGATTTAACGGCTTTTGCGCGCTCAATGAACGCTCTTACGTCCCCATGTTTTTCTCTTACTTGAACCATAGTGACGCCACCAGCAACTGCTTGTTCAACCACGAACTTAAGCGTTTCTAAATCTTGTTGGTCGTCAGTCACCAGATAAAGTTTATAAGGGTTCATCGCGTACCTTTGAAGTCGATTTCTAAAATTGGTTTTCTGCCATTTTACCGACAAATCACATCCTATGCATGGAAGTTAGCACTTAATTCCTTAAGTTAGGCGGGGGAATTCAAATACGCAACTCGTTGAAAGCATATCGAAAAACCTGAATTTTTTAACAAAAGCGTTACTTATTACACAAACTATTCGCTTTAGCATGCCCAGAATGCTGTTTTATGAAATACTCCCCTATGAAGGAATCAGGTAAATATAGGGATAGTTATGCGCCACCTTTCTATAGCGCTCAAGATCAAGCTGGGTTATGCCATCTGCTTGCTCTTTTTCGTCATTTCAGGCCTTGTGAGTTACAAAGGTATTCAAACCTTGTCGAACGGCTTTAGCCAATACAGTGAACTCAGCCACAAGGCGACATTGTCAGGCAACATTCAAGTGCACTTTCTTCAGATGCGTTTAGCCTCTGAACGTTACTTAGAGTCATTGGATGATCAATATGAAGCGAATTATCAATCGAGCAAACTTGCGATTGATGAACTGCTGAACAACTTAATCCAAACCACCACCAATACTGATAGCTTGTCGAGCCTGCAATTAGTGCAAGACAGCGTTGCGGCGTTTGATGCGGCTTATGGTTCAATGAAACAGAGCCAACTGCTCATTGACCAGTTAGTTAACGTGGAAATGGTCACACGAGAAACCAACGCACTAAAAGCGGCTCAGAGCTTGTTGTATGAGTCTTACAACAACAACGATCCAAACGCGAGCTTGTACGCTGGCATGTTGATGGAAAACTTCCTCGCCGCCAAGATCACTGTGCTGAGTTACTCAAACAACAACGACCTCAAAACCTATGAAGCCGGTAAAGACATTTTTGAATATGCTCTGCCAGGTATCGAAGGCGATATTGAATCTCTAAAATCATCTCCTTATCAAAGTGAACTGATTGAAGATTTCTCTAACCAACGTGAAGCGTACGCGAAAGGCTTTGAGCAAGTTCACCAGCAGATGATTGAGAATACCCAAAGGACCGCTACCCTCGCCTCTATTGGTGATAGCTTGGCTATTTCGGTAGCTGATGCTCAGAGCATTCTCGAACAACAGAAACAAGCGCTAACACCAGAGTTGCAAGCCAGTGAAAAGCGCTCGATTCAGATCATCATTTTGCTTACTGGTGTTGCTTTGGTTATCGGTATGACAAGCGCCGTGTTGGTGACTCGTTCTATCACCAAAGGTATCGCACAGGTTAAACAGATCACTAATGAGCTTTCTCAAGGTAACCTAAATGTTGAAGTAAACATTGAGAGCAAGAACGAGATTGGCGAACTGCTGACTAACATGGAGATCACCATTGAATCTCTGCGCGATATCGTAGGCCAAGTGAACCGCTCTAGTGGACGTATTGGTGAGATGTCTGAATCACTTAACCAAGTGACCAATAACAGCTCGACCAATGCAACTCAGTTGAACAGCGAAATGATAAACATCTCATCCGCGGTTGACCAACTGGCTTCAAGCACATCAGAAATTGCTTCAAGTGCTAACCACGCCTCTCAAGTTGCGAACCAAGCGACCGAGAATGTTGCGATGGGTCTGAAAGAAGTCGATAAAACACTGCATGAGATTGGCAGCGCCGATGAAAGCATGCAGGTCAGCAGCCAGAAAGTGACCGACCTACACAAAGAGTCGATGAACATTGGCGCTATTCTTGAAGTAATCAAAGGCGTTTCTGAGCAGACCAACCTGTTGGCATTGAATGCCGCGATTGAAGCTGCACGTGCGGGTGAACAAGGTCGCGGATTTGCCGTAGTAGCCGATGAAGTAAGAACGCTCGCTAAACGTACTCAAGACTCTGCTAGCCAGATTGATGAGCTCATCACCTCGCTGCAGCGTGGCGCTAAAGATGCGTTAGAGTCGATCAAAGAGAGCCACAGCACGGTTTCTGATGCTTCAACTCAGGCACAGCAAGCTTCTCAGAACTTACATGTGATTAATCAACACATCCAAGATCTGAATCAGGCCAACAGCCAGATCGCAGTGTCGGTTGATGAGCAGGATCGTCTTACCAAATCACTGGGTGAAAATGCGCAAGGTGCCAATACCATCGCGCAAAGTAACCAAGAGTCAGTCAGCAGCATTTCAGGTGCAGCAAGCGACTTAACTGAAGTTGCGCATCACCTAGAGAGCCAAGTGAATCGTTTTAGAACCTAGCCAGCCAGTCTATACACAGCTGACACAGTTCCAAACCAATAATAAAAAGCCCCCAGCACATAAGTGTCGGGGGCTTTTCTTTATCTTAAGAGTTTTAAGTTAGGCCTCTAACTTGTGGCTTAGAGTTAGATTAAGCCTACTGAATCTTCAATCGTTGAATCAGCGTCTCTTCATCTAATTGATACAACTCATCAAGCAAGTTCATTTGCAGGCTACCCGGGCCGCGTGAGTTTTCAGTTGCGATTTCACCAACCACACCTAATACCGCTGCTGCCGCCAAACCACTTTCATCACCCACAGCTGCAAATGCGCCCGTCAATGCCGTTAAGGTACAACCCATGCCAGTGACATAGGGCATCATTGGGTGTCCATTGTTTAACGTCACCACGCTGTCTTTGGTGACAACGTAATCTGTCTCACCAGAAATCACCACATTTGCACCGTATTCAGCCACTAAGCACTGTGCAGCGCCTAATGCAGCATCACTGCTATCAAGCGCATCCACACCTTTGCTCTGCGCTTGTTCGCCCGCTAATGCGATAATCTCAGACGCATTACCACGAATGATCAACTTATCCGCTAAACGTGCGATTTCACGAGAAGTCTCAGTACGCAGCGTACTTGCGCCACAACCCACAGGGTCAAGCACCACCACCTTGTTGTTCGCGTTAGCTTGTTCAACAGCAAAACACATTCTTGGTGCCCAAACACTATCGAGCGTGCCGATGTTAATCACCAAAGCGCCAGAGAAAGACATCATCTCTGCCAGCTCTTGTTGCGAGTGCGCCATGATAGGCGAAGCGCCAATCGCCAATAACGCATTGGCCGTGTTGTTCATTACTACATAGTTGGTGATGTTCACAACCAACGGTTTTTGCTCTCGAACTGCGCGCAGTGATTGGATGATTTGTTCAGTTAGCATGGATTAATCCTTATTCGTGAAAGTCGCTTTTAAGCCGCTGTTGAGTCATCAAGAGCATTCAGACCTTGCTGCCAGAAAGCCACTTCCATACGTGTTGCGGTTTTGAAGATATGAACGATGTTCTGACCACGCTCGCTGTTGATATCAATTTCAGCCAGTAGCTGATTGAAATACTCAGCACCCGTTGCCACGCCAGATTGGAACTCTTGTCCGCCGTAAAGCTGTAACCAACTCGCGTATGGGTTGCCTTCTAAAACAGTATCACTGCTTTCTAACAGCGCTTTACCAATCACGGCATAACCAATTGAACATGGAGCCAGTGCTGCATATAAGTCGACAAGATCACCCGTCATACCCGCATCTAGAACGTAGCGCGTGTAAGCCACTGTGCCGAAATCTTCAGGTTCGTTTTCTAAATCCGATTCCGTTAAACCCCACTGACCACAGTAAGTCACGTGGTGTGAAATTTCAGAATCTAACAGCGCATGAACACTTGGCAATGCACGACGCATATCTGCCAAAGTTTTAGCTTTGTAAATCGCCAATGCATAAGCGCGAGCATACTGCTTCAAAAACAGAAAATCTTGCTTCAAGTAATGCAGAAAACACGGCTGAGCCAGAGTGCCGTTTGCCAGAGTTTTAACAAAATCATGCTCGGTGTAGTCTTGCCAATCTTGCTGACAGGCTTGGATTAAGTCTTGGTATTTCATGAGATTCCTTAGTCAAAAGTCGGTACGTAATCTGCGGCTTTTGGTAGTGATTTGATGATGCCTTTGTCGAACATGAACTGCGCATAATCATCATAACGCTTCATGTCTACAGCAGAAGGGCGAAGTGCAAAACGGGTCAGTGTGTCGTTCCACGCGCGTTGGTTAAGTTCGTTGTTCAACGTATCTGGTGAATACGCCACAAACTCACTCCATGAATCTTGTGGGTGGTTCACAATGTAAGTCGTTGCTTGCTCAAGTGCTTTGTTGAACGCTTTGATTGCTTCGTCGTCGTGTTTCTTTGCGTTTGCCACAAAAATCAGCTCATCGTAAGCGGGCACACCGTGCTCTTCAGGGAAGAAAGCTTTGGCTTTAAAGCCTTCAAGCGCAAGTTGGTTAGTTTCGAAGTTACGTAAGCCACCCCAGATTGCGTCTACCTTGCCCGATGCCAGTGAAGACGACAGTGCCCAACCTACATTGATGGTTTGCACGTCGGTAAACTCAACGTTTTCTTGAGCCAGCATGGTGCCGATCGTCGCTTCTTCGTTACCCGCAATCGCGATACCGATCTTCTTACCTTTCAAATCCGCTAACGAATCGTTCTTGCCGTTGTCCAAAACCATTAGTGTGTTCAGTGGTGTCGCGATAAGGGTTGATGCACGAACCAGAGGCAAGCCTGCAGCGACATCCATGGTTAAACTTGGTTGGTAAGTGACTGCGAGGTCGACCTTACCTGCTGCAACCAATTTTGCAGGCGTGCTTGGGTCGGCTGGCTCTTGGATTTCAACCTCTAGACCTTGGTCAGCAAAGTAACCACGCTCCTGAGCAATCACAATTGGACCGTGGTTCGGATTCACAAACCAATCCAGCATCAGTGTCAGTTTCTTTTGTTCAGAATCCGCCAATGCATGACCTGACACTAGCGAAGCAAGCAGTGCCACTGCACCTACCAATTTGGTGTTTTTCATAGTTAACCTTTCCTTTTGAATATTATTATTGTGTTTGTCGATCTAATTTCTAACGAGGTGTTGTTTAGATAAATAGCCTTGAGAGAAGCTTTATTAAACAAAGAGTTATTGAGCGAACCATCACTGGTTCTCCCAAGGGATAGCTTTTTTGAGTAACTTATCTGTGATGAAGTAAAGCGAGATAGATAGCACCGCCAAGATAAACAAGGCCGCAAACATCTCATCAATGATCATGCGCGCGTTGGCTTGCAACATTAAATAACCTAGTCCTTCACTCGAACCCACCCACTCGCCAACAACCGCGCCAATTGGAGCAATAACCACAGCGACCCGAATGCCGGACGCTAATGTTGGCAGTGCAGCAGGCAGTTGGATATGACGAAGCAGCTGCCATTTCGAGGCGCCCATCGTCTTCGCGAGATCAAGATAACCCGTCGGTGTATTACGCAGGCCGTCGTAGCAACAAGTCGTTACAGGGAAGAAGATAATGATTGCCGCCATCACCACTTTGGAGGCGATGCCATAGCCAAGCCACAGCATCAGTACTGGCGCAATCGCAAATACAGGAATCGCTTGGCTGGCAATCAAGATAGGCAACAACCAACGTTTCAATGGATCAAACATCAACATCTGTAGGGCGAAAAACAGCCCCATAGACAAGCCCAGCAATAGCCCAAGTAAGATCTCTTGCGCGGTCACCCAAGTGTGTTTGAGTAACACATCGTAGCGTTCAATCAGTTTAAGGAAGACTTCTGCGGGAGCTGGCAGAATGAAGCTTGGCATCTCGAAAAGAACCACCACCATTTGCCATAAACCAAGAATCACAGCACTGCTGATGACCAAACGCATCACGGGGTTCATCTGGCGAGGATGTGCTGTACTCGCCTGTGCGTTTGTTGAGCGAGCCACAGCTTCACTTCGCGTTAGATCATTCATAATCACGCTCCAACTGATCTAAGATGGCTTGTTGCAGCTCGGCGCACTCACCATCTAGCACTCGTGGCGTTGACGTGTGAGGTACTGACAAGGAGTGAGCACTCGCAGGCGTGCCTTGCAACACATACAAGTTATCCGCCAAACGCACCGCTTCTTGTGGATCATGGGTAATCAACACAACGGTTTTATTTCTTAACAATTCACACGCTAAGGTCTGTAACTTGTGTCTTGTTACCGCATCCAGCGCAGAGAAAGGTTCGTCCATCAACACGACAGGCTTGTCTTGCATTAAAGTGCGAGCCAAAGCAACACGCTGGCGCATACCGCCAGACAATTGATCCGGCATCGTATCCGCGTAATCAGCCAAACCAACCGATGCCAGCAACTCTAATGCTTGGTTGGTTTGAGCTTGTTTAATGGATGCTTGGCTTTGATGCTTATCTGCGGAATTTTGAAAGCGATGACTCAAACACACATTGTCGATAACTGACAACCACGGCAGTAACAGATCTTGCTGCGCCATGTAAGCGATGCGATCGGTGAGAGGCAGTTCATCAGACGTTGCCAATGTGCCCTGCCATTCAACTTTGTCATCGAGTAAACCCGCGAGGTATCGCAATACCGTGGTTTTCCCGCAACCACTGCGACCAAGTAACACGGTCCATTTACCTGCGTTTAGGCTAAGTGACAGCCCCGACAAGGTCGCGTGTTCGCTGTCTCGGTAACGCAGAGTAGCATTACTGAGTTGAACACCAATCGTATTAACGGACATTACCGTGCCCAACGAAGAAGTGATTTACCGGGCCATGACCTTGACCAACTTGAAGTTCATCAGCATGAGCAATCGCGCGTGAAATGTATTGTTTACCTAGGTCGACAGCCTCTGGAAGCGTGTTGCCTTGAGCCAAGAAAGAAGCGATCGCAGAAGAGAGCGTACAACCCGTACCATGGGTGTTTTTGGTAGGAAAACGCTTCGCGCTAATCAGAGCAGATGTGGTTGGCAGAATCAGTAAGTCGTTACTGTTTTCATCTTTCTCCAAGTGACCGCCTTTTAGCAGGACGGCTTTAGCACCTAAAGCGCGCAGGTCTTCAATCATATCCTGCATTTCCGCTTCGCTTTCAGGCACAGCTTTACCTGTAAGTGCTGCACCTTCTGGCAAGTTAGGGGTAATGATGTCTGCGAGCGGAATCAGCTCCTGTTTTAGCGTGGTGATAGCCGAGTTTTCTAAAAGAAGGTCGCCACTTGTCGCAACCATTACAGGGTCAATCACTAGGTGTTTAGGCTGGTATTGTTTGATTTTGTCCGCGACAACTTTGATGATTTGCGAATCCGCCAACATGCCAACTTTTACCGCTACGATATTCAAATCGGTAAACACTGCATCTAGCTGGCTAGCGACATGCTCAAGCGGGATAGGGAAAATGGCTGACACGCCTTGGGTGTTCTGAGATGTAATAGCGGTAATTACCGAACAAGCGAAACTACCCGTTGCAGACATGGCTTTAATATCAGCCTGAATGCCCGCGCCGCCGCCACTGTCAGAACCCGCAATGGTCAAGACAATCGGAGTATTGATCGAAGAAGATTGGTTTTCTGGTGTTTGAATGATGCTAGGTGATACTTGAGAATTGGAAAGCTGTGTCATGGTCGCTCCTACTGTCTAAAAGACGTAAGAGAACCGAACTTTGGCCGCAAAGAGAGTGTGGAGGTGAAACCAATGAGAGATCATTGTTGAACCACGTAGGCAAAGTAATCATAGTTCCCTACGCCAGTGTTAACTGAATCAGGTTCAACGGGTCTCGAATAACGATCTCAGCAAACACCAACTAAGGTATATGCCCCCCGACTATTGATAACGATAGTAACAGCACTCTCGCAACTGAGATACTCATTTTATTCAATTATAAGAATCACGCATGAATTTAATTCAATTAATCTCGCTTTAACAAATGCTTATAACGGCTTTTTAGCAGGCTGAGATTGGATGAATAAACACATCACTATCAAGAACATACCCAACCATCCTGCCAATGGAATCAACTCTCCCACAATACACACGGCGAGAACCGCGGCAACAACTGGCTCAAGTAAGGTAATCAAGTTAGCGCTACTCGCGGTGACATGTCGTAGCCCAAAACTGAAAGCGATATAGCCCAAACATTGAGGAAGTAACACCAAGTAACTCACCACCAATATGTTGGCATTCGATGCGAACAGGTTATCCCCTGTAAACCACAGCGTTGGTAGCAACAACATCGCTCCCAACCCAAATATGCTGCCCATTGCCGCTTGTGATTTAATGCCTTCGTCTATCAGAGCTTTTGTCGCCCACGAATAAATGGCGTAACACAACCCAGCAACCAACCCCAACCCAATACCCAAAAGCTTCAGGTCATCACCAGATTCACTCACCGATGATGATTCTGAAAACACCAGCAACCCAATACCAACCACGCCAATGGCAAAGCTCGTGAGCCAACGTTTGTTAATATTATTCTTTTTGCTAATAAGACACTCTAAAAGTGCAGAAAAGAACGGAGCAGTAGCTATCGACACCACCGTACCCATCGCGACACCCGATAATTTCATCGAAGAGTAGAAAGCCAAAGGATAAATAGCCAGAGCCAACGCACTCACCGCTAACAGCTTTTGGTTGAGCAAAAGCTTATCAAGTGAAGATAAGATCTTTCGATACGCTAAGCCCGCTTGCATTAAGCCGCCGACGCCCATTGAAAATGCACCAATCGCTAATGGACTGAGATCAGGCGCAAAGCTTGCGGCCGTACCTGTCGTGCCCCATAAAACAGAAGCAAACACGATGGCTAAAGTGCCCGTTTGGAATTCGTTAACGCGATTGATGGCAAGATTCATTGCTATTACCTAGTCTATTTTCATTTCTGAAATAGATAATAGTGAACATACGCTAGATTGAGTTTGCCAAAAGGACGCTATTCTTGTTTTGGAAGACTCTCTTTCATCGAGCCCAAAAACGCCCTTGGAGACATGCCAAAGTGATGAGAGAAGCGTCGACTGAATGCAGACAAGTCGCTATAACCCACATTTTCTGCGACCAATTGAACGGGTAAATCGGTATGGCTTAGCAAGGCTTGCGCTTTCTCCATACGATAGCGAGTGATGTATTTAAGCGCACTGATTCCAATACACTCTTTAAAGCGTTTCTTAAACTGAGTTGGGCTCAAACATGCCGTTTCTGCAAGCTGAGAAATAGAGAGAGGTTGGGCGTAATTATCCGCAATGAGTCTTTGCACCGCTCGAATACGAGGGTCGATACTTTTACTCACTTCTTGTTGCTCTAACAGCAGTGAAAACACATCCAAAATGGATGACTCAATGCCACTGTCGACTTGATATTCCAACTGCTTTTCAACGAACAGCAAGAAGCTCATTAAAGGTGGAGTAATAGTAAACACCGAGAGCTCATGCTCTAACAAGTGCTGCGGTAACTCCATCATATCTGCAACAATAAACCGTGCTGCTTCATCCGCCTTAAACGCATGCGCTGTGGTGACTGGAATCACCACACATTCACCGACAGAAACCTTGCCAACATACCCCACCATTTCAATGCTAATACTCCCCTGAATGGGCAACACCAGTTGATGGTAACCATCATGGGCATGAGTATTAAATTGCTTGGTGTAAGATCGAATGCTTAAGCTAGATTTCATGAGCAACGCCGGAGTACATTTCGCTAGATTAAAGTAATAGAGACAACGTTACATTATCACTTCCCTAGAGTCACACTCAATGCTCACCAAATTCATGTTAGCTAGGTAACAAGATCAAAAACGGCCTCTAAATGAGAGGCCGTTTTTATGAAAAATCGTTATTCACATCAAAGTTAGAATGACACTTGGCTGTCTTGACCAACAGTGACTTGCACGCTGTTTTGAGCATCATAGATTTCGAACCCTGCGGCTAATGGTGCTGCATTGTCTTCATCACTGTCATGCTGCGCAGTACAGGTATAGCCTAATGAGTAACTGCCAGGATCGATGAAGCCCAGAGAGAACTCATAGTTTGTCTGTGCTTGATTCATTGTCACTGATGCTGAAGTAATCGGTTTCACTTCATCACTGCCGCCGATTGGTGCCATGTCAGCTTTGTCGACATCGCCTTCATACAGATAAACCGACTGAACGAACGTGTTATCGTCTGTAGGATTACAAGCTTCGAAAGTTGTGGTCGCTACAGTACCTTCAATGTTTCCTGTCTCAACCGTATTGATAAGGCTCACAGACGTTCTTTGAATGGTGTAATCAGGGAAAGTCGAACTGTTCTTTAAGCCTCGTCGAAGATCGAACTCGACAACAAAATCGTTACTCTGCTGGTTCACATCGAATGAGTTGTTGAAGTACAGCACGCCAGCGTTGTCTTCTTTACCCACACCTTGCGGGCACGCACCTTCACCTTTCACCGTTAACTCACGATTCGTATCATCATTTTCTATCACGTAAGATGGATCTGTTGGATGATCACCATCATTGGCGAACACACACAACTTATAGCTACCTACTGGAACTACCTCATTTTCAATCAAAGGGAGCGCATCGCTGCCTTGGTAATCCAACAAATTCACACTTAACGGAATAGGAGCTGCGCCATCAGGTAATGGATCGCCGTTCTCATCAACGTAATCGCCATTTTCGTCCGTTTTATATACATCATAAATCAGTGGCGAACCTCCTCCTTGGGGAAGTAAAGCGACCTTACTGAATGTCACCGTCACATCTTTAACATCATCGACCGGCGCATCACTCACGCTCAAGGTAATTGGCGTCGTGCTGCTTGATGATCCTGAATCACCGCCACAACCGACAAGCCCAGCCAGCACAAGGCTCGCTAAAGCGGTTTCCTTTAAATACTTCATAACTCATTTCCTATAAATCACTGCTCAATAAAGGACTTAGTTTGTTGCCCTCTTATTCTTTTCCTTAATGTGGCTCATAGAAGAACAGCGCTTGTACCAAAATCGGTTACCCCTATTATTTAGGGGTATCTCCATCCAAAAACTCTGTTCATCAAGGTGCACATATCAGGTCGCACATAGGTTAATTAAGTCTAGTAAGTAAATTGTCAATAGTCGCACGTGTTTGGCAAGATTGCTGTCAATTGTGTTGAAATAGTCGGTGTGTATGGAGTCAGATAAGATAATTGAAAGCAACTCAACCAAAGCCCCAAACTACCACCAAGATCAAAAAAGGCCGTCAAGACAGCCTATTGCTGAACTTAAACGACCTTTTCATTGAATTTTGATTAAGCCAAGACGATATCAGCTCATTCAAATTCTCTTATTTTTGAAGTTGCTCTTTAGCGGCTTCAACCTTAGAAAAATCTAGGCCAAGCTCTTCAACTGCTTCTTTGATTAGCGCAGGGTTTTGCATTACCTGACCCATCAGCATTTGAAGCTTATCTTGTGGTAAACCAAGTTGGCTGATCGTCGCCATTGCTGCAAGAGGGTTCTCGGTCAACGTTTTGAATAGCTCGCTGATCTGCTCGTCGCTAATATTGTTCTCTTTCAACATTGCTAAAATCGGGTTCATTTTTTTGCCTTTGAAACACTAAATTAAGTAGGAGCACAGCATACCATCTAGCTGTGCTCGATTGTACTAGCAACTTATACTTTGCCTACTGTGAAATAACGCTAAGCCTAGCGAGACTCTAATGGGTAAGAGCGGTAGCTCCACATCCCATACGTTCTAAGAGCATCACGGTAGATACCTAGTAGCTCACCATCACTCGCCTTCTTAAGATCTGCGAGTGGCTTGTCTGGGTAAGAAACCGTATCGAAGGTAATACCCTGAGGGCCGGTTTGCCAGCTAGCGATTTCAAACAGAGTTTGACCACGACGAACATGGCTTGCCGAGCTGATAATAGTCGCGTGCTTAATATCATGACGAGCAAGTGCATAGCTACTGAACAAGGCATTCCCAACCGTACTGGTCGCGTAGTTCTCTTGGATGATGCGATCTTTGCTTACCCCTTTCTCGATAAGCCAATCCGCCATTAACTTACCTTCAGTCTTGTGGTTCTTCGGCACGCCACCTGTTAACACGATCATCGCATCTGGGTTCGCTTTAGCCATCGCCAATGTTGTCTCAAGACGCTCAATCAAGATCTGATGCATAGAGCCATCTGGATTAAGTGCGTAACCCAAAGTAACGATAGCGCCATGATCATCGAGTAAGCCTTTATCTGCAGATTCTTTCAACGGTGTTTCTAATACGCGGTCGACCGTAGCAAAAATACGTTTGATATCTTCTGCTTTGCCTTTGTTCAGGCTTTCCAGTTTCTCCATGTGCTTGTTGGATTCACTTTCATTGCCTTCAAATCGCTGCCAAACCGCAAGATAAGCATGAAGGTCAACATCATCTGGTGCAACCGTCAGCGCTTGCTCAAACAACTCAATAGCACGCTCAGCATTCTTGTTGTAGATCTGAGCGTTCGCAGCCGAGATAAGCAAATCAGTACGGTAAGGTTCTAGCTGGTACGCTTCTAACAATCGGTTAGTCACAATTTCCATGTTGCTTGGCATTTTAGCCGTGAAGCCCGCGTGAGAAATTCTTGCCGGAGACTTAAACGCCTGCAACGCATCAAGAAGTAATTGGTCGACAACTTGTCGCTTAGTCACCAACTGCGCGTAATCCGCAGAAGCCTGTACTGCGCCATCGTTAGCTGCAAAAGAAAATGGAGTTGCGCCAAAAGCGAGCATGCCACCAAGAGCGAGGGCGATAATGTTCTTTTTCATGGAAAGATCCTGTGTCGTTAAGTGTTCACATCAGATTTGCTCACCAATGTAAGTCTCTAAGATTAAAAAACCGTGAAGCACACCTGAATCTCTAACGTTTATATTCATTTGTTGCATAAGGTGTGGCAGCAGATCACGATTTTGAACTTACCAATAAGTCTGTATATCCAGACAATTCTGGTTTGAAGCA
Organism: Vibrio sp. Scap24; assembly: GCF_013394185.1. Classification (NCBI taxonomy): domain Bacteria; kingdom Pseudomonadati; phylum Pseudomonadota; class Gammaproteobacteria; order Vibrionales; family Vibrionaceae; genus Vibrio; species Vibrio sp. Scap24. The sequence goes on from NZ_CP041333.1 coordinate 1,377,422, forward strand.
GTACTCTACAGTTATGTTGGAATATCTGACTGCAGATTCCATACACCCACTCCCGCCACAAACCACCCATGACAAATCCGAACTCCGCATAAAACAACGTATCAAAGAAGCAGCTTTAAGCTCATTTTTTCAACGACTTAAAATCCAACACACTGAATCGCGCGGTTTTACCCCTCGTTCAAATAACGAGGTCTTCAACACATAGATTTGGAATGCGAGTCTGCAGATTTTCAAATAATTTAAAATCAATTATTGAACGGTCGTTCAAGTGGTGCTTTAATGAATTATCAATACAAGGAGTTACCCCATGCTTAAGTTCTATTTTCACCAAACACCAAACCCAATGAAGATCGCTCTGTTTCTAGAAGAGACAGGCCTAGATTTTGAACTCGTTCCCGTTGATACCTTAAAAGGCGAACAACACACGCCGGAATATCGCTTAATAAACCCAAACGGAAAAACACCAGCTATCGAAGACGAAGGACAACGTGTGTTCGATTCGAACGCTATCCTTCTGTACCTATCAGAGAAGACTGGCAAGCTAGGTGGGCAACCTGAAGACAGAGCCGAACTGCTCTCTTGGATGATGTTTATTGCGAGTGGGCTTGGTCCATACTCTGGCCAATCGGTACACTTCCGTCATGCTGCACCAGCAGGCCTAGACTATGCTGTGAACCGTTACCTACGAGAAGCGCAACGTCACTATGAAGTGCTAGAAAAGCATATGGAAGGTCGTGAGTTTATCGTCGGAAATGAGTACACAATTGTCGATGTCGCTGCATGGGGCTGGATTGATAAAGCACCTGTCGTGCTTGGTGAAGAAGGCTTAGAACCATACCCGAATTTGAAGCGCTGGTTTAACGCAATTAACACTCGCCCAGCCGCACTACGTGCCCGCGAAACCGGCAAAGGTGTTGAATTTAAAACCGAACGTGATGAAGAAGCGAAACGAGCACTGTTTCCTTCGAATTACGCGAAGTAGAAAAATTGAAAGTTAACGCTCTGCTGAGTGATAGCTAAAACTCAAACATAAAGAGCCGCTAAAAAGCGGCTCTTTATGTTCAAATCATATTGAAACGTCATGATTTTATAATCTACTTATCCAAAACACATTTCTGGACAAAACTGTTTTATAGGTCTTACTAAATTAGCACTTAACGGATTACCTAAGGTATAGCAAAGCCTTTAGTCGGTAGGCCGAAATCAGTCACCCACGATAGAACGGCTGCAACATCTTCTTTATCAAAGTGAAATATTGATGTCATGATTGCATATTAATTTAGCGCATAATTTTTATTCTATATATAGAAGGACTTATGAAAAAGACTGGGATTTTTGCCACGATTGGCGCTCTGGCTATCTTCGCTTTACCCACTCACGCAAGCAATGTATCTGAAGGCGATGTTATTAAGCTTGGTCTCCATGAGTTAAAACCAACTCAACCATCTGTGGGTTATGATCAAATTATGTACAAGCTGGGTCGTTACCAATTTGACGAAGAAAAGATGTTCGATGAAATCTGTGAAGCCAATGGCCAAAAAGGCATAGCGAGCATCAAAGACCAAGCACACCCGAATATTCCTTCGACTTTCACCTGTGAAATGGAAATAGGTGCACGTAAACACGACATGAAGACAGTGGTTATCGCACCCAACGATGAATACTACCTGACTGACGGTCACCATACGTTCAATGTGTTCTACCGTATGTCACAAGGTGGCGCATCATTCAATGTGAATGTGGTGGTTGATAAAGATTATCGCAACCTCAAAAACATGGATGCGTTCTGGAACCAAATGGTAAAAGACGGTAATACATGGCTGTTTGATAACAAAGGCGAAGCGATTAGCTATCAACAACTTCCAACCTCTCTTGGGCTAACCAACTTTGCTAACGATCAATATCGCTCACTGATGTACTTTTCTCGTGATGTGTGCTGGAACAAGCCAAATCAGCCAGTCCCGTTCTTAGAGTTCTACTGGTCTAAAGAGGTACGTAAAGCGATTGATGCTGCAGAGTTCGATCTAAATTCTACCGAAGGTTACGCAAAGGCAGTCAATGCGGTCAGCAACCATATCCTATCTATGGATACCAACAACGTTGGTGGCTCAAACCTTTCCGTTGAGCAGATGGGGCAATTTAGCGCATATAACCAAAAAGGCTTCGATAAACTGTTCAAAGAGCGCGGTAAAGTTGACTATATGCTGCGTTACAAAACAACATCTACCGCCAATGGTTTAAGCTATGACTTAGCAGCGGCATCAGCCCCTGCACTAAAGCAATTAGACCAATTTACCCTTGAAGCAAACTCAAGCTTTAATGATTACCCAGCAGCTTCTGCTGATGGCATTGTCAATGCAATTGTAGAGATCCCAACAGGTACTTCCGCTAAATGGGAACTAAGCAAAGACAATGACAAGCAAGTTATCTGGGAACACAAAAAAGGCGAACCACGCGTGGTTAACTACCTTGGATACCCAGGTAACTACGGCTCTATCCCACGTACTGCACTACCAAAAGAGTTGGGGGGTGATGGCGATCCGTTAGATGTGATTGTTCTTGGTCAGTCTGTACCACGAGGGGAAGTTGTTCCTGTACGTCTGATCGGTGTGATGAAAATGCTAGATGATGGTGAGCAAGACGACAAACTCGTGGCTGTTCTCACTAACGATTCACCATTTAAAGATATTGCTTCGCTAAACGAGCTAAACGCTACCTACCCAGGTGTTCAAGACATCGTTGGTCTATGGTTTGAAAACTACAAAGGCCCAAGCGGTGGTATGGAACTGCAAGGCTGGGGCGACGACGAGGAAGCCAACAAGATCCTTAATGCAGCAAGAAAACACTACGCTGTGAATTAAACTTCGATTTGATTATTGGAATTTGATTTAAGCCCTCATTGCGTTCCAATGAGGGCTTTTTTTGAAGCTGTGGGAATGTAGCTACATATACTGGATTTATGAAGCTTTTGGACAAAAGCACGTTAGAGTATGGGTTCTAACGTGGGAGATTTGGATTAGAAAAAGTATCTTGAAACCTTAAACGTTTGTTATGTTGATTTTTCACTTATGTCCCAACCTAAAAAGCATAGGTTTCCACACTGTTTCATCATAAGGAATACCGCTAGAAGAACAACATGCTTTAGCCAAATCCTCACTAGTTGTACTTTTTGAAAAGGTGAAACGCTCTTTTTCGGTGCTTAATTTTTTAAGATGGAAGATTGCCTGAGTTACATCAACTAGGAGAAGCCCTGTGTAATAACTTATCTTTTTCGAAGAGTTTCGCTCTTCAGAATTATCCATGGTGTGACTATTCAACATCCACGAATCTACATATTCGTCGCGTTTTTCGTTGTTTTTAACAAGGCTTCTAATTACTGGACGTAGGCGAACTATGAGCTTCCTTTGTGTAGGAGTTACGAGTTTGTCGGTGCTCGCCAGTTCGATTACAAGTGCATCAATTAACGAAAGATCCAAAAATGGCAAGCCAGAATATTGCTCCCTCAATGGCTCTTGGTATTCTCCTACTAAGGTTGGAAACCAATTCTCTAGCGTGCCTGATAGATACTCAAACTCGTTGTAAAACGCTGATTCTAATCTTTGTGTTCTTTGTTTATTGTTTTTATCGGTAAATAGATAGCTAGCAAGAGCGCCTACTACAGCGCCAATTAGTGCACTAACTACAGCAATAAACCACTCCATTTATCAGGTCCTCACAAGTTTATAAAGCAACATAACGCCTTGTTATATATTTTTTACGCCAGAAATTCTTGCCATAAAGTCATTTAAATTATTTTGTAATTCTTTATATGCTTTTATTGATGCATCATATGCTTCTTGATGATCTATCGCATCGTGTTCTACTGCTTCAGAAATCCAGTCATTTTTTTCTTTAGAAGACTTAAGGCTACTAATCAATTCTTTATTCATTAATGTGCGATAAACATTTAACACTTTCTCTTGATCATTTTTAAAGGCCTCATACACCCCCTCTTTTGGCTTAGGGCCTCGTGGGGATTCATTAATACCGAAACTGCGATTATATTCGACTTCCGAGTAATACTCAGAAGCATAAATAACCAAAGACAAGGAATGAGCTAAATTTAAAAGCATATCCTTATTTATTTCCCAAATTCGGTCATTTCTTTGCTTAGCTATTGAATCAAAGTGAATTGCAGTAGCGACAACGGTAGCTATTGCAATCACAATATTTGTTATCAAAGCCATATCGATATTAACATCAGAAACAAGAATGGCTACTAGAGAAATAAAAGAGAAAAAAGAACCTACAATCACCCCCAATATAAATTTAAACACGCATACTCCGAAATATATAACGCCAAGCTAACGTGACCAAAACCTTGGCTACACTTTTGCGAAGCGAAAATGCCAAGCGTTTTGGGTCACAGTTAAGCGCCTTGTTAGAAGAATTATTTAGCCTTATTGGGCCTATATCCCCATACAAAAACACCGGCAATACCTGCGATTGGGGTTAAAACAGCAGCCAGAGGAACGAGATCTGCTTTTTCATGTATTGCAAACGCACATAATGCCAAGGATGACAATGCTAAGAATGTACCTGACATGACTGTAAGAATTCGATAGTTTCTTAGATGCCGTTGATCTATTAATTTTTCACTTTCCTGATTGCTAACAGCAGTAAGATAGTTCTTATATTCTTGTCGCCAAAGTTCTAAGTGTTTAGCAGCCTCTTCCGGGACTAATTTGTTAAGCTCGTTTAAAACATCGGTTGATAATGGCTCAGGACGACTGTTCATTCATTCTTCTCCGAGCTTGAATTACGGCTTAATACATACGCTGCGACTATACCTGCAATGATTGAACTACCTAAAATACCAGCTGCAATTTGAGCTCCTTTAAAGGCTAAAAGCACAGTACAGGCTATTGATACCAAAGAAATTATAATTGCAAAGAATTGCCCCCTTTGAACTTCTCTCCTATGCTCTTCGATTGCTTTAAGATGCATTGCTTCTTTATGAAGCAACTCTGATTCAGCCATTCTTAGTATGCGTTCAGCCATACCTGGAGATATTTTTTCGTATTCGTTTAATAATTCTGGAGGCGGAAGAGGCCCCTGATATAAATCAGAGTATTCATCTACACTGTTTCCGTTTTTCGGTTTAGATTCTTCCACTAAAACTTTCCTATTCTTCTAACATTTTAATAACGTGCCAGCACGAATTTATGTATTCAGCATATCTCAAGAACCCTATCTAACCAACTGAAAATTATGCATATAATTAAGATTGAATCTAATTTCTAGTTGAAAACCGTGCAAGCACATATCGCTTCCAATTCAAGGCATGTTATCAATCAAAAACTTCCCTTTAGTTCTCTATTATTCAATAGCTTAGACATAGTTGAACAACATATTCGTGCGTAAGTGTGATTGAAGGTTAGTCTGTTATGGATTAGAACATTTAGCTACATTGTCGGAACTCTAGGCATGAGGAAAAGTAAGGCAAGTTGCAGGGTTTGAAACTGAGTTCAATCCCTCTCTGGCTCACTTTGGGGCAATAATGTGTTGGGTGAACGTCTAACATTGAAACAGCTCATACACCTTGTTTTACCCACCTTTAGTAAGGAATTTGATCGGTGATATAGGTGTAGGCTGCCCATCAAAAATCTCTTTATAAGTCCCAAACAAAAAGAGCCGCTAAAAAGCGGCTCTTGATTTTCAAACTATTTGTTGAAACAACCATAACGTGATAACAATTAATTCATTAAAATCATAAACTTAATCTAAAAACAACCATATCTTGATATCGCATAAAACAACCATAAGTTGATATTTTTGTGAATTATACATTTCAGTCAAACTACAGCAGTAAGAAAGTTACTTTCATTAAACCAATCTAGGCAGGCTTAAATTTTATGATTAACCAATAAGTCTTCAAACACACTTCTGGACAAATTGAGTTATATAGGTGACTAAATTAGCGTTTGACAGATTGCTTGAGGTATAGCACAACCTCTAATGTAGTGACCAATTCCACTTATCCACTACACTGTTGGTGAAGCAAAGAGTATCATCGTATGAAGATACTCTTAGTTCACTTGAAAAGCTTTGCTTAACTTAAGTTAGAACAACGACTTTAGTTTAGGATATAGAGCTTGATAAACATCGCGTTTCGCTTTGTAGTAAATTCGCTTATCTTCGTTAGGTTCGTGACGTTGTACCAACTCTGGTACCGGACATACTTCATTTAGGTCCGCTTCAGGTTCTACCCCAAGAACAGCCAAACGTGCCGCGCCAAGTGCAGGGCCTACATCACCACCTTTGCGATATACCAATGGCATTCCTACGATATCAGCCAGCATCTGACGCCAATACGCGCTGCGTGCGCCACCGCCAATCAATGACACCTCTTCTGGAATCATTTTAGTCACATGCAGAGCATCAAAACCATCTGCAAATGCAAAACCAACACCTTCTAACACAGCTTGAGCAAGCTCTAACCTTGTCGTTGAATGCGTCATGCCAAAGAACACACCTTTTGCATTCGGATCGTTGATTGGTGTTCTTTCTCCCGATAAGTAAGGAAGGAACACAACATTTGAATTAATGTCTGCACCTACTTCAACCTCTTCTAACATGCTACCTACATCGTCAAAGCCCGTGAGTTCAGATACCCACTTCAAGCACGACGCTGCACTGAGAATCACCGACATTGTATGCCAAGTATTTGGTAGCGCATGACAGAAGCTATGCAATGCAGATGCTGGGTTTGATACAAAACCATCACTGACAGCGAAGTAAACTCCTGATGTTCCTAGAGATAGCATTGCCTGACCCGGCTGAGTGATACCAACACCAACCGCACCTGCTGCGTTATCTCCTCCACCAGCGATAACAGGAACACACTCCATTCCCCATTCATCGGCAATCGTTTGAGTTAAGTGGCCGGTAATCTGGTTACCTTCCACCAGTCGAGGCATATGAGTACGACCTAACCCTGTAGCTGCGAGCATTTCATCACTCCAGTTACGGGCATTCACGTCTAACCAGCATGTACCTGCAGAATCTGACATGTCTGACGCAAAATCATTCGTCATTTTAAAACGTAGATAGTCTTTAGGCAGAAGCACTTTATCGATCTTAGCGAACACCTCAGGCTCATGGTTAGCCACCCATTTCAACTTTGGTGCGGTAAAGCCAGGCATAATGATGTTACCCGTGATCTGACGACTCTCCGGAACCAAGGCTTCAAGCTCTTGACACTCTGCTTCGCATCGACCGTCGTTCCACAAGATAGCTGGGCGCAGTACTTCACCGTTCGCGTCTAATAATGTTGCACCGTGCATTTGACCTGAGAGGCCTATCGCTTTTACTTTTTTAAGATCAACTTGCTCACTTAAGCTCTTGATCGTTTGTGCTGTTGCTTCCCACCAATCATTTGGATTTTGCTCAGACCAAAGTGGCTGGGTGCGCGAAACAGATAGCTCAACCGTTTTAGACGCTAGAATTTCACCCTCTTTAGACATCGCGATCGATTTTACACCCGATGTACCTAAATCGATTCCAATATACATATGCATAACCTCTTTTCGTAATTCGAGCTCAAAATGTGACATGTAATGACTCAAATATGCTTCAGTTCAATTTCTTGATTCCAAGTATCAACATTGACAATACTCAGCTCAATTACGTTATTTCATAGTCAAATTAACGGATTTCACGACTGAGTGAGAGATCACACCATGCGTAATTTCCCACTGATAGAATTAACAAAAACTAATAACACGAATAATAAAATTGGGTAATCATGGACAAACGCTATCAAATTACTTTGCTCTTCAATGCCAATAAGACCTATGACCGTCAGGTTATAGAAGGTATCGGAGAGTATTTACAAGCCTCACAGTGTGCTTGGGATATATTTTTGGAAGAAGATTTCGTCACTCATTTAGACAACTTCGATGCATGGCGAGGAGATGGTGTTATCGCAGATTTTGATAACCCAGACATTCAAAAGCTGCTTGCTGACTCAGACATCCCTGTCGTCGGTGTCGGGGGATCATACAGCAACGAAGATGACTATCCTGATGTCCCTTACATCGCTACAGATAATGAAGCGTTGGTCGAGCTTGCATTCCAACACTTGAAAGAAAAGGGAATTCAAAACTTCGCTTTCTATGGTTCCCCTCACAGCAATGACCGGAACCGTTGGGCGTATGAGCGTGAACTCGCCTTCAAGAAGATTGTTGAACGTGAAGGCTATTCAGGCTCTGTTTATAGAGGTAATGAAACCAACTCACATACTTGGCAATATGACATGAACCGGTTAGCCGATTGGTTACAGCGATTACCAACACCTACCGGTATTATCGCTGTTACTGACTCTCGCGCCAGACATATCCTTCAAGTCACCGAGCAAGTTAACCTTCTCGTGCCTGATAAAGTTGCCGTGATTGGTATCGATAATGAAGAACTCGCTCGATGCCTGACTCGCGTGTCATTAAGCTCCGTTGGGCAAGGCTGTCGCGAGATGGGTTATCGCTCAGCAAAAATGTTGCATAAACTTCTGGAAAATCGAGAAAAAGAGAACGAATCTGACGACCAGACTAAGGTTCGAGTACTGAAACACTCACGAATTTTAGTCCCTCCGACAAAAATCTTTGAGCGACAAAGTACAGACTTCCAAGCGCTAAAAGACCCTTACGTGATACAAGCCATGCACTTTATTCGTCACAATGCGTGTAAAGGCATCAAGGTCGATCAAGTCTTGTCTTATGTCGGTATTTCGCGCTCAAATATGGAAGTTCGATTTAAAGAGGAGCGCGGGCACTCAATCCATCAGGAAATCCACAATTCAAAGCTAAAGCGCGCTTGTAACTTACTCAAAAACTCGTCGCTGCCGATTGTCGAAGTCGCTGAACTTTGTGGGTATCCCTCTTTGCAGTATATGTACACTGTGTTCAAGAAAAACCTTGAGCAGACACCAAAAGAGTTCAGGGATCGGTCACAGCCAGAATAAACTGTTATACGTTCAAGCTAACGTTACACTGTAGCAATTAGCGTTACCTTTTAGAACGACACATCATCTGATAATTCAATAAACCCCTTAGGCAAAAGCGAAAGGGGTTTTGTGTCTTAACTAATGATTAAGTTTACTAACTCATTTCAAGTTCCGCCTGACCTTGCGTTTGGTCTAGGATCTCGCAGCAGTCGGACTCAACACAACAAGCGGTCATTCGCCAATACTTAGGCAACACATGTGTCCCTTGCTCTACATTAACTATCGTTTGATGTTCGATTTGGTTCGAGGAACGGCCAATCATGATGTCAAAGTCTCCGCCTTCTACCACTCTCTGCCCAAAACCGTTAGTGAAGTTAAGCATATCGACAGGAATGGTAAATGTGAGTTTCTTGCTCTGTCCGGCTTGTAGGCTCACTTTGTGAAACCCTTTCAGCTCTTTAACGGGCTTAACCACGGAGCACAGTTTATCTCGAACATAAACTTGCACCACTTCACAGCCATCACTCTCCCCCGTATTGGTCACCGTGACGGAAACAGTCACATCATCACTCATTAAGAGCGTGTCGCGTTGCAACTTGAATTGGCTGTAATCAAAGGTCGTATAACTCAAACCAAATCCAAAGTTATAAGCTGAACCAAAATGATACGCGATGGGAGTACCTGCACTTTTCAGTTTGTGGTTATAAAAGTATGGAACAGCGCCTACATTTTTCGGAATTGAGACCGTAAGTCGACCGCTTGGATTCACTTTACCTGTAATGATATCGACTAATGCCCTCGCCCCTTCCTGACCGGGCGCCCAACCATACAAGATTGCCGACGCTTCATCTTCAGCGCGTCCCAATTGATACGGACGGCCGCCTGTCACAAGAACGATCACAGGAACACCGGAATCAAGCAGTGTATCCAATAATTCTTGTTGCACACCTGGAAGTGCTAACGTATCCGTATCGGAACCTTCACCTATGGTTCCTGTTTGAAATAGACCCGCTAAATCACCCACACACACCACCACCGCATCACTTGCTTTGGCGACGGAAAGCGCGCCTGATATATGCGAGCTATCCTGGCTGATCGGAGAGGTCATAGCCTGCGCAACCGCGAGGTCAACATCTCCAGGGAAGACCGGAGCATTAGCTCGTCGGTCATTTAATATGTCACACCCTTTATGATAATGAACATCATCAAACTGGTGCTGGAAAGCAGTCAATAACGAGTCCAGCTCTGCCCCTTTGCTTTGCTGGTCGTTTAGGATTAAGTGAACGGGAAAGCTATAACCTCCGAGAAGCGCTAAAGGGTCATCGGCTGTTGCCCCAATGACTGCAATTTTACATTTGCTAGACAGAGGCAAAATACCATTGTTTTTCAATAATACCGCGGACTCGCTTGCCACTTGGTAGGCAAGCTTTTCACTGGTTGAGTTGCTCAAAGGTTCTGTTGGCACTTGAGTGTAAGGCTGTTCGAACAAACCCAATTCAAACTTGGTGGTGAGGATACGAGACACGATTTCATCGAGCTTATCAGTGCTTATTAACCCTTGCTCGATCGCCTCTAATACTCGCTCTGAACACTTATCATCAGGTAGTTCAATATCTAGACCTGCGTTAAATGCCAACGCTGCGGCGGATGTTGGGCTGTCTGCAATAGCATGATGGTTAGCAAGCAGTTCTATGCCGCCATAATCCGCCACCACCAAACCATCAAACCCCCATTGTTCTCGCAGTACGTCGGTAAGAAGATGTTTTGATGCATGGCAAGGTTCGCCATCAATATCATGATACGCAGGCATAACTGAGCCAGCTTTACCTAGTTTAACCGCCATTTCAAATGGCAACATGAAGGTATCATTCAGCTCTCTGAAGCCAAGATTAACCGGAGCATGGTTACGCGCGCCTTCACTGGCAGAGTGTGCGACGTAATGTTTTAGTGTGGCGTAGATATCGCGCTTAGGCCCTTGCAAACCTTTTACATAGCTGGTCGCAATGATCCCCGTATGATAAGGGTCTTCACCTAATGTCTCTTCGGTTCTTCCCCATCGAACATCTCGTGACACGTCCAATACAGGCGCTAAACCTTGTTTTGCACCGACCATTCGAACTTGTCTTCCAATGTCATCGGCAACTTGTTCGATCAACTCAGGATTCCAAGTATGGCCGTAATTTAATGATGACGGGTAAAGCGTGGCACCTTGAGACATCAGCCCAACCAAGCACTCTTCATGTGGAATAGCCGGAATGCCGAGGCGAGTTTCCTCGACCAAAAATGTCTGAAGCTGATTAAGTGCTTTTACGCCTTCATCAGCGTTCACTGTGGTTGTGCCCAAAGGGCGTGTAATTTGGCCTAATCCATATTGTAGTTTTTGCGCTAACGTACGGGATTGGCTTTTCTGCCCCATCTCTAACTCACGCTCTTGGTGGTTACCATCCTGAGAGAGTATCAACCACTGAGCGCCTAACTGAGCGACTTTTTCTTCAGTGGTCATGCGTTGAAGTAAATCAGCGACTCTAATCGAAACGGGTTGCGATGCTTGTTTGTAAATAGTCATATCTTCACCTTAATTGCGTTGATATGGCGACTATCTCCTGTTTTTTCCTCGAATTCGCACGGGCAAACCCCAGTTACCAAATCCCATATATCAGTTATTAAATACCTAACTCAACGTACGTCATTTTCGGTATCGCTTATGCGTCGCCTTATTCCGCAATCATGCCAATGCTGTTCGCATTCAGTCTGTATTTATTGGGCGAAACACCTAACTGCTTAATAAACACTTGTGAGAGGTAAGATTGCCCAGGGTAACCACACTGTTTGGCAATCGCATCCAATTTCTCGGTAGTAGAAGCGAGAAGATCTTTCGCTCTGTTTAGACGCAATTGTGTGACAAATTGGTGAGCTGTTACACCATGTGCAATAACGAAACGCGTATCTAGAGTCTTGCGAGAAATACGACAGTAGTCAGTAACTTGTTTTATCTTCATATTCTGATGAAAGTTGTTCCTCATATACCCTTCCGCTTTGATCACCATTTGATCCAACTCTGTAATGTCTGGTGTCGTTCTGCCGTGAATAAGCTTATAAGAGCTAAAACTTGCCCTTTGCACGCGATTAAAGCGAAGCACCTTTTGCAACACTTCGATGCACAATTTGCCTAAGTCTACGGAGTTCAGTTCCACCGAACTTAATGGCATCGGAGACAACATCCTTTCTGTATCATCATAATCATTGCCGATAATAGAAACGTGCTTTGGAACCTCAATTCCCAAATTCCTACATAGATTAGCCAATCGCCTTGCAGAGCGATCGGATGAGCAATACACACCGAGTGGAAAGTCTTGATCAGTAATGGCACACTCAACCGAATCTACGAATTCTAACCCGAAAGATGACGCGCTATGCTTAAAGCCAATATGGCGCTCTTTACTCCAAGGAGACACACTATCTTGCTGATTAGAGTAATACGCCACTCGACTAAATCCGGCTTTTTTCAGACCTTGCAAAGCCGTTTGAGCCAAACCTCGGTTGTCGAGCACTATCGACGACACGTGTGACGGAAATGAAGTGAGTTGATGATTACTAAAGACCACGATTTTAGCCGATAAGCTATCTACAATATGGTTGATGTTAGGCTTGTCATAATCAGCTATAACGTAATCCCACGACCTTGAAAGAATGTAATCTAGGTTTGAAGAGCACTCTAAATGAAGCTCCACATTGAGGTTCGTTTCATCCAGTTTGGCCTTAATACCCTTCAATATTTGGCGGTCGTAATAAATCATACTATCAAGTAGTAACAATAGAGTTTTCAAGTTGATGCCTCTAATTTGCAAGTATTCATTCAAAAATGCCCCACTATCGAGTGAGGCATTAGATACTCATCATTGCTTGGTTAACAATGAATTAGGATCAAGCTAGACATGTGTTAGCTAGCATTTAGCCTAATTCAGCATTATGTGCCACAGGCTTACGTTCAGCGTTCTCTTTCGAATCCAAAGCAAGAAGTGCTTTGATTTGATCAAGCTTCTGGTTATCTAAGTGGTAGAAAGCCATGAAGACCGCTAGAGAAGCAAAAATCACACCTGGAATAACCGTATATAGTAGGTTGATAGCAGTCACCGCTTCAGCCGTCTGAACCTCTGCACCGCCCACGTAACCGGATGCTGCCAAAATCCAACCTACTGACGCACCACCAATCGCGATGCCCAATTTGATTGCGAATAAGTTGGTTGAGAACACCATGCCACTCAGTGAACGATTACTGCGTGTTTTCTCGTAATCCACCACATCTGACATCATGCTCCAAAGAATTGGAGTCGTACTCATTTGAATAACACCAAGTAAAATGACTAACGCAAACACCATGTAGATATTCGTTGGATCAACCAGGTAAAGAAGTGCAGATAAGAAGCCAGAAACGACAATCAACACGCGGTATACCTTAGGTTTATCGTAGTTACCTAGAAGTGGAGCAGAACCTATTGCACCCACAATGTTTGCCAACATACCCGACACCATAAAGATCGTTGCTAAGTCGGCACGCCCCATTACTGTGTTCACGTAGTACATTGTCGACGCGCCTTTTAGTACGATACCTGTTAGCAAAATCACGTTAACAATGAACAGCACACGCCATTGGTTGTTTTGCATGAGAAGCTTTAAGTCTTTCCATACCGACTGCTTAATCTCTTCTTCAGGTACGCAACGCTCTTTAGTATTTGCGAAGCTAACAAAGAACAAGACAATGGCACCCACGCCCATGATAGCCATCGCGCCAACGTAACCTTTTTGGACGTCACCTTGACCAATAACATCAACCAACGGCAAAGCAACCATAGCTACCACTAAACCACCAGCCGTGCTGAGTGCAAAACGGTACGATTGTAATGATGTGCGCTCTTTAGAGCAGTTAGTCATGGCATTAGCCATTGCACAGTAAGGAACGTTAATCGCCGTGTACATAAGCGTTAAGAAGATATATGACGCATATGCGTAAGCGATTTTCCCTATTGGCCCTAGGTCAGGTGTATAGAAAGCAAACATACACGCAGCGCCAAACGGAATAGCGATCCAAAGCAGATATGGGCGGTAACGACCGTGTTTAGATTTGGTTCTATCAACGATAGAGCCCATTATTGGGTCAGTAACCGCATCAATAAATCGAACAAGTAAGAACATTGTGCCCATATGGGCAGGCGATAAACCATAAATATCAGTATAGAAATAAGCTAAAAAGAGCATGACGGTTTGCCACACAAAGTTACAGCCGGTATCGCCTAATCCGTAGGCGACTTTTTCCCTAATTGATAACTTAATGTCATTCATTATATTTTTTCTCCGGGTACAGTTTTGTATCCCTTTATTTTTCAGCACTGCGAATTTTAATCAATTTGTTCAAATTAATAATCAAGTTACGATATTTATTATATGTGATAGCGCTCAGAAAACAAAACACTAAAAAAAATAAAATCAATTTAAAATCAACAATTTAAAAAACTAAAACTTCAGAAAAACGAATAATCTAGGTGTATTTTGAGATGTAGTGCACGTTTGATAAATAGAAGAATTTTGGTATCAAAAAACGTAATTGATGGCGAACGTGAAAACATAAAATATAGATAGCGAACGAGGTCCACTACATTAATCGGAATTTTGGATATGACTGAATTTTTCAAAAACATCAATAAAATCAACTTTGAAGGCGCTGAGTCTACAAACCCACTTGCTTTCCGTCACTACGACGCAGACAAAATGATTCTGGGTAAGAGCATGGCAGAGCACCTACGCTTTGCTGCATGTTATTGGCACAACTTCCGCTGGGGCGGTGCCGATATCTTTGGTGATGGTACATTCGAACACGCTTGGTTAAATGCTGCGGATCCAATGGAGCAAGCACTCATGAAGGCTGACGCGGCATTTGAGTTCTTTACTAAGCTCGGCGTACCTTACTACTGCTTCCACGATACTGACGTTGCGCCTGAAGGCAATTCAATCAAAGAGTACATCAACAACTTCCAAACAATGGTTGATGTTCTAGAGCAGAAACAAGAAGAAACTGGCATGAAGCTACTTTGGGGTACTGCAAATGCATTCTCAAACGCTCGTTACATGGCAGGTGCTGGCACAAACCCAGATCCAAAAGTATTTGCTTATGCAGCAACTCAAATCTTCAATGCTATGGGTGCAACGCAACGTTTAGGCGGCGAAAACTACGTATTATGGGGTGGTCGTGAAGGTTACGAAACATTACTCAATACCGACCTTCGTCAAGAGCGTGAGCAATTGGGTCGCTTGATGCAAATGGTTGTTGAACATAAGCATAAGATTGGCTTTAAAGGTTCGATTCTTATTGAACCAAAACCTCAAGAGCCGACTAAGCACCAATACGATTACGACACCGCGACCGTTTACGGCTTCTTGAAGCAGTTTGGTCTAGAGAACGAGATCAAAGTAAACATTGAAGCAAACCACGCAACGCTTGCGGGTCACAGCTTCCACCATGAAGTTGCAACCGCTACATCACTTGGCTTATTTGGTTCAATCGATGCTAACCGTGGTGACCCACAACTAGGTTGGGATACTGACCAATTCCCGAACAGCGTTGAAGAAAACACGTTAGTTATGTACGAAATCCTAAAAGCTGGCGGCTTTACAACAGGTGGCTTCAACTTTGATGCTCGTGTTCGTCGTCCTTCTACAGAATTAGAAGACTTGTTCCACGGTCACATCGGCGGCATGGATACTATGGCACTATCGCTAGAGCGTGCAGCTAACATGATCGAAAATGATGTGCTGTCTAAAAACATCGCTGAGCGTTACGCAGGTTGGAATGATGACCTAGGTCAGAAGATCCTAAAAGGTGACCTTTCTCTTGCTGGTCTAGCGGCGTTTACTGAAGAGACGAACATCAACCCAGTTAAAGAATCTGGTCGTCAAGAATACTTAGAGAACGTTGTAAATGGCTTCATCTACAAGTAAGTGATGATGTCTTGAACAAAGCCCAAGTATACTAATTCATATACTTGGGCTTTTTTATTACCCTACCGTCTGGAAAAATTATGACAACTACGATTCAGAACCCTATTTTAAAAGGCTTTAATCCAGATCCTTCGATTGTTCGTGTCGGCGACGATTACTACATTGCAACCTCAACCTTCGAGTGGTTTCCGGGGATTCAACTTCATCATTCACGCGATCTGATTAACTGGCGCCTTGTTGGTCACGCCTTAACTAGAACCTCACAACTGAACATGATGGGCATGGATAATTCCGAAGGCGTTTACGCCCCTGCCCTAACTTATTCTGACGGCACATTCTGGCTGTGCTTCTCGAATGTCCACTCATGTCGCGGTGGTAACTGGATGGCGACGCCTAGTTATGTTGTGACAGCTGACAGCATTGAAGGTCCATGGAGTGAGCCTGTTCCGATTGGTAATTACGGCTTTGATCCTTCTCTGTTCCATGATGACGATGGCAAGAAATACATGCTCAACATGATTTGGGATGGCCGTGCAAAGACTAACTTCTTTGGCGGTATCATCATGCAAGAGTTTGATGCCGATGAAGGTAAGCTTGTTGGCGCACCCAAGACCGTCTTCGAAGGGACCGAGCTCGGTTGTACTGAAGGCCCACAACTGCTTAAAAAGGATGACTATTATTACCTGATAACAGCGGAAGGTGGTACAGAGCGCAATCACGCGGTAACGGTTTGTCGTTCCAAGCACATCTGGGGACCTTATGAAGTTCACCCAGAAAATCCTATCCTGACCAGTCGTTTCCAAGAACACGCAGAGCTTTCACGTGCAGGTCACGGCTTTCTAGTTGAGACTCAAACCGGTGAATGGTATATGAGCCACCTGTGTGGCCGCCGTATTCCAAACCCGGAAGGCTATCAATTTATGCCTAAATACGACAATGGCTTCTCAATCTTAGGCCGAGAAAGTGCGCTACAAAAAGCACACTGGCAAGACGATTGGCCATACATCACAACAGGTAAAACACCTGTTGTTGAAGTGGAAGCACCAAACCTTCCTTTACACCCTTGGCCTGAATCTCCGGCTCGAGACGAATTTATCGACCCAACGTTGAGCCTTGATTATCAAACCTTACGAGAGCCAGTATCTGAAAAATGGCTGTCGTTAAGCGAGCGACCAGGATTCTTACGTCTGAAAGGACGCCACTATTTATATTCCCGTTACGAACAAAGCATGGTTGCTCGCCGATTCCAAGCGCACAATGCAACAGTAGAAACCAAGCTTGAGTTCAAGCCGAACACACCTTATGAAATGGCAGGGTTATGTGCTTATTACGCACGTAATGGGCATTACTTTCTAAAAATGACTGCCAATGATCTAGGCGAACGTGTTTTACAAGTTGTCGGTAACATCAATGATGTTTACGGTGAATACTCTAACGATGTCGTTATCGGTGATGCAGATACGGTCTACATGAGATTAGAGCTCAAAACTCAATGGTATCAATATAGTTACTCACTGGATGGCGTCGACTGGTATGAGATTGGCCCAGCCTTAAACAGCACACCGCTGTCAGATGAAGGCGGTCCTGATATTTTCCGTTTCACAGGAAGCTTCGCAGCACTATTTGTTGCTGATATCACAGGGCAGAAACGCCATGCTGATTTTGACTACTTTGAGTACCTAGAGCATTAAGCTCTTGTTAATACTCTACCTTATCGGTTCGCTCTCGCGATAAATTAATCCCCTCATACTGCACATTCAATTTGCTGCGGTATGAGGTTTTCTTCAATTTATTATTCAAATAACAAAGAGCCAAACCATACTTTGGTCACCATCATATCGGGTCAAATACCTCCCCCCTTAATATCAAACCCTCCATCAAAATTTACGATTTTTCTTGACCCATTAACCTAATTTAGCTTTTAAATGAGTTGTCACGTTCACGCTACGTCACCTCGATATACTGGTTAAAAATTTATAGAGGGACAGACATGGCGGAACAGTTTCAGAAGATGATAAAGGGTGAACGTTTTAACGTCTGGGACGAGGATTTAAAATCACGTCGCTTGATAACACGACAAATCACACATCAATTCAACCAAACCCTCCCTACAGAACAAGGCTTACGAAGCACATTATTAGACCAACTATTTCTAAACGTTGGCAAAAACTTAGAGGTATCACCGCCACTCACGGTCGATTACGGGGAAAACGTCACCATTGGCGACGATGTGTTCATTAACTCTAACTTTACCTTGGTGAACAGTGGGCCTATCCGTATTGGCTCTCGTGTAATGATTGCGCCCAACGTGAGTCTGTTCTCTATCAATCATGGCTTGTGCCCTGAAACTCGAAAAACACACAGTGGCGTTCGGCTTGATTACCCAGCCCCTATCACGATTGAAGACGACGTTTGGATTGGCGGTCACACCGTTGTCTTGGCGGGAGTCACTATCGGAGCGGGTAGCGTCATCGGCGCTGGCTCTGTCGTGACCAAAGATATTCCCAAAAACTGTATTGCAGTAGGCAACCCAGCTACCGTCATCCGAGAAATTGAACCCGGTGAATTACCTAAAGGTTTTTAAACGACTAATGGACACACGAACAAGGAGAACTCATGTCTAACATTACCGATATCGCACTTCAATCTGGAGCAACCATTCCTCAAGTAGGGCTTGGAACTTGGAAAGCGGATGAACCCGGACAAACTTACGAAGCGGTTCGTAGCGCCATCAAGCTTGGCTACAGACATTTTGACTGTGCCCCTGGCTACGGCAATGAAAAAGAGATTGGCGATGCTCTAGTCGATGCTATGCACGATGAGGAAGTAACACGTGAAGAACTGTTTATAACTTCGAAACTCTGGAATGCCCACCATTTTCCAGAAGATGTAATGCCTAGCCTCAAGCAGACATTGGCTGATCTTAAATTGGACTATCTCGACCTCTATTTAATGCACTGGCCTGTCGCGCTTAAAAAAGGTGTTGGATTTCCAGAGAAAGGGGATGATTTTGTGTCGTTAGACGACCTTCCTTTGGAAAAGACATGGGAAGCAATGGAAGAAGCACACATCAAAGGGTTGGTAAAAGATCTTGGTGTCTCCAATTTCAGTGCTAAAAAGCTGCACCATTTAAAAGGCAACTGTTTAATCCAACCGATAATGAACCAAGTTGAGATGCACCCCTACCTACAGCAGCAAGAGCTTATCGACTACTGCCACTCACAAGGAATTGCGGTAACCGCTTATGCGCCGTTAGGATCTGGAGACCGACCTGAACTGCTCACAAGTGAGAATGAGCCAACCCTCCTAGATCACCCTCTTATCCAATCCATTGCCAATGAGCATTCAGTGACTCCGGCACAAGTGTTGATTGCATGGGGTTTACAGCGAAACATTGTCATGATCCCTAAGTCTGCAAACCCAGAGCGACAGCAGCTTAACCTCAACGCTCAGGAAGTGAACCTGACAACGGAAAACATGGCTGATATACAGAAGCTAGACCTTAACTACCGCTACCTAGCTGGCGAATTCTGGGCATTAGAAGGCAGCCCTTATACGCTAGAAAACCTATGGGATGAACCTGTCGCTTAATCATTAATCCAAGAAAAACCCGGCAACTATAGCCGGGTTTTTATTTGTCGTAACGAAACCCGGAGACTAGTTACATACTTGATTTGTGAACGTCACTGTTTTGTCTATGATCTGCTGACCTTGTCCCGTGATGTCTTCTACCTTAAATGTCATCTTGTAGGTTTGCCCTAACTGGGCAGAAAAAGAGCGGCTGAACGCACCGTTTGACTTAGTTCCAGATAAACAATAATCATCTAAACACAGATAATTCCAACCAGCACTCCAGCCTTTATCCACATGGTAGACCTCTATTTCATTATCTGAGACATAATTGAAGTTAAAGTCATCAGTACAATTTTCAGGTGTCTCGCCTCCGTTATCACCGCCGTTATCACCGCCGTTATCACCGCCGTTGTCACCACCATTACCTCCGTCTGAATTGCCATACCCGAGCTGAGCAAACAATTCATCTGAATGTCGAATAAACTTAGGATCTGACAATGTTTCTTGCCACTTCTGTTTGATGTATGGAATAACTTGCACTCGACTGTCACCCCAATAGCCTTCGTTATATGGTGCAGCCCATCGCCACTGACTATCCCAGTCAGCATTAATGTAAGTAAAGCCCTTCAAGATATCTTGATTGTCTACCATGAACTGGAAAAAGGGTTCAAACCACTCAGACCAAATTTGTTGATCTGTTTTCGCTTGGCGATTAGTACCTTTCGCAGGGTCAGTAGAGTAAGTCAGGTCTGCAAGCTGGTATCGCTGAGGGCTCGACTCATTAATGAACAGAGGTTTGTTATGAGAACGCGCCCATTGAGCCGCTTCATTTACACGGTCCCAGTTACAATCTTGCGGGGCAAAATAAGACAAACCTACCCAATCCACCACATCATCACCAGGCCACCAAGTACCCAGTTGGCCTGGGGCAGTAGGACAATATGACGCAACCTGCCAAACCATTGAGATATTATCTGCATAGCCAAGTTCGCGAATGCGTTGATACACATTTCTAAAGCTTTGTTTTAAATCCTCGGTGTTGTGCCCATTCCATGGACCATCGACTTCATAGGCCCAACGTAAATAAACAGGCCTATCGAATTCACCAAGCGTTCGAATCAAGGTGTCGATATTAGCGTTGTACTGGCCATTAGCGACATTCTGCACTTCGCCATTCATGGACACACCAACGATCAATGCGCTTGTTGGGTACTGATTCGCTAACTCAACGATGTTGTTTCTACCGGCTCCGGCATCGGCATCCGTTGATAAACCATCAAGATTTACAATACCTACGTAGTTTGTCACTCCAGCGGGTGTTGTGCCCATTGCACTGCTGTAGTCATTCACACTGTCTACGTCTTGACCGACAGAAACCAGGATTCCTTGGTCTGGTACAAGTTTTCCATCAAGGGCATGAGCCTGAAATGCACAGGCACCTAACGTTGCAACAGAGATCATTTTTGCTAGTTTTTTCATCGAATTTCTTCCTTATGAGTATCGACGATTAAAAATCGAGCTTTTTAGAACAACGACGTGTGCACCATGCGTACCTTGACGACAAAGCTTCCACACTGATACTAACGACAAAAACTCTTTGAGAATCGGACAGATAAATCACGCGACTAAACGCTTCATGATCAATAACATGAAGCGTTTTTGGCGTGCTATAGAGCCATTAGGTAAGCAATCAACTGCTCACGTTGTTGTGGTGTGGCACTGAAGTATGCAGACGATTGGTCAGCCGCATCCCCATTGTGTCGCTGCATCACGGCCTCAACGCTCGCTGCTTGACCGTCATGCATGAGTGTTAACGCATTGGTATTGCCACTTTGTACGTACCCAGTTAAACCTATCCCCCATAACGGCGCAGTTCGGAATTGCCCCTCGCCCAAATCATGGAGCAGCAAGTCGGTGTACGGGTGAATGGTTTGGTTACTCAGCTCTGGAAAATCAGGATCAGTTCCCGTCACCACAGTAAGTTTATGGCAACTGTCACAGCCGAACTCTTGGAATCGGTCATGTCCAGGTAGCGTGGTCAGGTTACTACGAGGTGTTGGTACCGCAATCAGCTTTGTGTACGTTTCCATATCATCAAGGTGTTGATCTGCTAATGTTGCAGGTTCAAACCCTTCAAAGTTGGTGCCAATACCCATATCGTCGTGTAGAGCTTTAGCTACTTGGTGCCTAACGGAGGTTGCTTCCGCTCTCCAACCAAATCGGCCGACACGCTCTTGTCCTTCGACCGTGACGTAATTAACCGTACCCCCATTCTCTTGCGCCCATTGCTCAATCGTATTTTGAGGAATGTTCTCAAGCAGACCCATACCAATCATTTTCGGTGGCACAACATCTTGACGATCTTGCATCACACCCACACCATTCAAGGTATGACACTGGGTACAGCTCGGTTGAATTGGATTAGAAGCGATACCAGCCAGCTCAGGGAACGGGAGATTTCCGTTTATCGCTTGTGGGCCTGGTAAAAACTCTTCCACGTGGTTACCCGTATTAAAATCTGTATGAATTAGGCGGCGGCCATCTAACCAAGGCTGAACGTTATTTCGGTCGAGGTTATAGGCATGCTGCATGAAGCTTAGACGTTGCTGTTGCCCGCCCGTTGCTGAGAGCTGAGGCACCGTTGTATACCCGCCTAATTGCGCAAAGCTATCATTGATGCCCGTAGGCCCAGAGGCCGAATCACGATTATTGACCGTTAAACCTTGCCCCAGAACATACTTAAAAGTCTGTCCGTAGTAGTTGACATTATCGCCTGTCGTTTGCGCTCGATTAAAGCTTATCGTGGTCTCGAATTCAATCTGCTCGCCAGCGACGAAAGGGCGATTGATATGTTGCCAGCGCTGCATCACTGCGCGCCAAGTGGTTGCCGAAGCGCGCTGAGAACGACTCGCTTCACAAGCGGGGACGATTCGACCATCAGGCAAAACTACATCCATGACATAGCCATATTCGAAATTCGTCTCGTCACCATAATATTTATGATACCGCCAGTTAGGCGACTGTTGATTACACGACTTTTCGCTGCCCGCGGAATCTGTCATAGCCATTGGAATGGCACTTGATAACGTGACGACAACACAAGGTTCGGTTGTCCCACACGCTTGCTGTCTTAAGCTTGCTGCTTCCTGTAACGTATAGTCTTGCAATACGAAAGAGCCAAAACGACCTTCCCAGTATTCAATATTGAAATTATTAAAGTCATTAGTAGAAAGTTCGTGACGCACACGATAACGCTCTGCAATTTCATGCGTGACAACACTATTACCAGCAACCACGTCCTGCCTTACATTAACGGTTGCGACTCTTTGCGTGCTCTCACCTTGAGTATCGGTTGCCGTTGCAAGCACTTGGTACCCGCCTTGATCTTCCGCTACAAACGACTGCTGTGCGCTCGCATTCGGGTAGTCGGTAGTCGAAATAACTTGCCCAGATGGTGCTGTTATCTGAAGAATTAGTTGGTTAATTGCGTTCGATTCACTGCCTGCTTGAACCGAGACTTGTACCGTTTCACCCACTCTTGGTGAGCTTGGTGTGATGGAGATATCGACGGTCGGCGCTTGGCCATCAACGGGTGGTTCAGTACCACCACCGCCAGATGAGCCCTCGTCGGCTGTTAAGAGGTACTCTGGAGAAATGTATTGTGACAGTGTGTTATCTTGCACTTTCAATTGGACTTTGTACGTTTGACCTGAAATGACATTTTTTTCAGTCACTTGCCTTTGCCAAAAACCGTTGACTAGCTGCGCCGACGCACAGTGGTCATCAACACAGAGGTAACTCCAATTTCCGGTCCAGCCACCATCTTCTGCCGTAACTGTCCCGGGACTTCCACTTTCAATTGCAGTGGTGATCTCGGCACTCGCCATGGCGGAAAATAACGAAAAAGACAATAGAGCTATTTCATGCAGTCTAAAATCGTTTTTATTCATAAACCTTTATCCTTTGATTATTGCGGTGCATATATCTTTCCTTTGCATTTACAACAACTAGGATAAAAAGAAGGTGTTAAATATCAATTATAAAATCACACAATGATATTATGTAATATTATTTTTCAGAAGGAGAACACTTGACATGTCATAAACAGGCGACTTGGCTCTCACAAAGAATAAGAAAATTGAACAATACACAGCCCTAAAATCAAATACACACAATATTAAAAATAAAATCACCTCAAGATACCACAAATTAATATTTGAGATCCTCGTCAATGAAATATAAATGAAAAACGCTTCAAATCACATTATGTAGAGTCATTTAAAAATAGACTATTAGGCACGTTGATTTTGGATATATCACTTATGTATCAATCAGTTATAAAACAAATAATCTTGGTGTTTATTATTATCTCGACTTTAGTCTGTATTTTATCATTCACCTCATTTAGCCATTCAACTAAAATAATCAAACAGTTAGATTATGTTGAAGATCAAGTACTAAAACCTTTAAATTACTTTTCCACTCTTCAGTCCTCTTTATTAGACGCAACCAATATATCTTTATTATATAGCCCCATCGAGGCCTTAAGAGACGATTCCTTACAAGCTAGTGAAGCAATACTAGTAAAAGAGATCGATGTCGTAGAAGCATTAGAAAAAATAGCTGATGATTTAGAAAGTAGCCAGTTTAATATTATTCTCTCAAAGCTAGAATCAGAAACTAAAGCGCAATTACTGGAAGCTTTAGATTCTTTTAAACCGACAGTGATTCAGCAAATTCAAAGCACTAAAGAAGCCGCAATCACAGAACGAAATGCTCAAGTCAGCGCTATTCTTTACGATCAAAACTCAGCGCAGCTGGGGGCTTCGATCAACAAGCTTTCCGCTAACGAAAACCTAAGAGAGCGTGACATT
The DNA here is from genome assembly GCF_013394185.1 of Vibrio sp. Scap24. Classification (NCBI taxonomy): domain Bacteria; kingdom Pseudomonadati; phylum Pseudomonadota; class Gammaproteobacteria; order Vibrionales; family Vibrionaceae; genus Vibrio; species Vibrio sp. Scap24. The sequence goes on from NZ_CP041333.1 coordinate 1,401,842, forward strand.
CAATTCTTGAAATTCCAGACGGATGCCGCTGACAAACTCGTACGTCGAATTCTTATTCAAACTACACTGGATGAGGTTTGGATCATCAAATCTAACCTTGAAAGGCACGTTCGGTTACTCGAAAAGAAGATCGCATACTTAGGCAAAAAATCACCAGAGGTCGCTGACTCTGTTTCAACAATGCTTGCTCCTCTTAATGCCGCTATCTCTGACGACGACGGGGTACTTTCCCAGCATTTTAAAAAGCTAGAACTTCAATCTCTCGCCTTTGAGAAAAAAGCCACACTTAAAGATGTCAACGCGCTTCTCAAATCAACGCTGCTCGATGTACAACATGTCTTGATGGCCCAAACACAGGTCACGATTAACTCGACAAAAGAATCCGCCTCTACAGCCGCGAAGTTAATCTTTGGTTTGCTGTCCATTACACTCGTAATCTCAATCATTTCAAGCACCGCTGTAACATTGAAAATACGTCGTGCTATCGCATCGTTGTCAGCCTCGCTGACCGAGATATCACAAGGCAAACTTGATGGTCAGAAGTTATTAGAAAACAAAGGCGAGTTTGGCCAACTCGGTGAGGCAACAAATAAAGTTCGTGAACAACTCGCACACATCGTAAGTTTACTAAACAGCAGCTCAAAATCGCTGATCGATACAACAGCTTCAGTTACCAAACAAAGCAATGTTTCCGTTGATATTACACATCAACAAGCAACTAATATCGCGACTATGAGCTCTTCTTTAGAGCAGATGACTATGGCTATTGATGATGTCTCACAGCTTGCAAGCAACACCCAGAGTACTGTCGAGCGAACCCGTCAGAATGGAGAAAACTGCCAACAAGTCACGCACGCCAGTCTGTCATCGATCCAAACACTTGAAAAAAAATTGGTCGACTGCAATTCTAGAATTGAGGTCTTATTAGTCGAAAGCAAAAATGTACAAACAGTACTTTCCGTAATTCAAAATATCTCAGAACAAACCAATTTGTTAGCACTAAATGCGGCCATAGAGTCTGCAAGAGCTGGCGAGCATGGACGCGGGTTTTCAGTTGTCGCTAATGAGATTCGTCAACTCGCTGAAAAAACCCAATCATCAACAGTTAATATCCAAACGATTATCACCAACCTCAACAATGAGATTGAAACCATTGTGGACCAAATAAGAGACTGTGTTATTGAGTCCAAACAAAGTGCCACCTATGCCCGTGAGGTGGGCGAACTCTACTCGATCGTTACAGGTGATTTGAATCTAGTTAGTGATATGAGCATCCAAGTAAGCTCCGCTGCAGAGCAACAAAGCATCGCAACTAAAGACCTTCTTAACAACATTTTTCTACTCAATGAAGGTGCAAAGGAAATCGAAACGTTATGCAAAAAAAACCAGAACAACTGCGATAGGTTGCAATCTGTTGCTGATAGCAACCAGGAGACGGTAAACCAGTTTACGATCTAGAAGTTAGGTTTCTGATAGTGCCACAGCCTCGCTGTGGCTTTTCATTTAGAGACTTCCGGTTGACTGCCCTATTCGAAATGAATATCAACCTGCTAATTCACAATGGTGATAAAAATGCGCTTCACTGTATGTATCATTGCAAATAGAGACTCGAATTTATGGGCCAAAAACCGATCACCATCGGTGTTATTACCCCTTACTTAAGTGGTTTTTACCTTGGCTCGTTGATCCAGCACTGATTAGAACCCGCAATGAACTTGGCTCAGTGGACAGAACAGAATCGCCTCTACATCGATACCTATCGAAAGATACTTGAACAACAGGAATACAGTAAAAAGAGCCCCGTTAGACAGTGTTCATTGCGAAATTGACTTAGCATCGAGTCATTCAAGCTTATGGTATTTTCACCAACACCAACACCAACACCATCAACGATGAGGTGAGAGATTTTTAAGGTATAGGCAGAGTGAAAGCTCAACCATGTTTTTAGTGCCAATTCGAAACTCGTTTTTCAACTCGACCTTATTCCGTTTGAACATAATGTGTCATCTAAACAATACCCAACAAGATTTCTACTTTCATGAGAAAATCAGTTCTCGATTTCTAGCTTTTGGTAATGATAAAAACAACAACGCCTCGCTTAATATGCGGGGCGTTTCTCTTAGCCAATGACGTTTATCTTTTATCGAAGACGACGTAATCAATATTTAGGGCTGCATCCCCTTTTTCCCATCGAATTGAGACTTCAGCACCTTTAGGTATTTCTACCTTAAACTCAACGAGGTTGTAGCTTCCTACCCATGTTCCAGTAGCATCGAACTCAATATCGTAGGCTCTATTTCCGTCAACAAATAAGCCGATTTTCCCAGAGCGCTCAGAGGCATATCGAATAGCAAACATGTTTGACTGAGCGACTTCACCGAAAGACAGTGCATCACCTTCTTGATAGATGTACGCCATACCTTTGCCGCCAACCGCCTGGCCATCAGTATAGACTCGTACATTCCCTGATGGAGTCGCATCTTCCGCTTGGTACTGGTTATCGTTAGGGAGCATGTCTTTTGCTAGTTCGACACGTGTTGCTTTCTGCTGTTCATAATCATCAGGAAGAATAAAAATGGGTGGGCGCTTAACCGTTGACTTCACTTCCCAACCTTCGCGAACAATAGTGCGTCGCCATTTGTTCGATAGATATAGGTTTGATTGAATACGCGTGTCACCCCAACCTTGCCCTTGCCACATAGGCTGCTCATCCCACAGCGCATTAATGTAGGCGATAATACCAATGACATCCCTGTTCTTTTCTAGGTGCCCTAAGAAAGGAACGAACCAATTATCCCAGCTCGCTTTGCCATCGTCGTACATTAGGTTAGACCCACGTGGTGTTAGCTCAGCAATCATTACTGGCTTATTTTTCTCGCGAGCAAGACGCAGCATTTCTTTACCCGCTTCATCCGGATCGTGGTTAAAATACGAGTACGACATCCAGTCTACGTAATCATCACCAGGGTAATAACTTAAAAGATTTTCGCGCTGCTCTTCGTAGCCGCTTGATTGCCAAACAAACTGAACGTTGTCGATGCCTTCTTCTCGCATCCCATCCACAATGCGACGATACGCTTTTTGGTACGCATTGGCGTTGTAGCCATTCCAGCTACCTTCGAACTCGTATCCAACACGTAAATAGACCGTGCGTTTAGATTGCCCTATCCACTTAGCCAGTTCGGTAATTTTTCCATCAAGTTCACCGCTATTGATCGCAGCAAGTTGATCAACAAGGTAAAGCCCAATAGCCATGTCTACGCCATCAAAGGTATCATCTTTTAAATACAGTGACGCGTAGTTGTCTCCTGCACCGTAGTTAACCTTGGAATTCAAGCCTTCGAGCGTCGAGAGCCCTGTGTAGATTGTTACGCCAGCCGGTACTCCAAAATAATCAACATAACCTTGGTTATAGTCAGCGAGTCCACCTACTGCACCCAGATCTTGGCCTACAAACAACTTCACGGTTTCTACTTGCGTCAACGGTGTGTACAGCGCTACAGGCTCTGCTTTATCAACGGTACTCGCACATCCTGTGAACACCGCTACCATGCTAATGAGTGTTAGAATTCGTCTCATTGCTGCTCCTTGTTATGGAAAAAAGTTAAAAAAAAGCCCATAGAATATGGGCTTTTGTAGTTATGTATTTTTATTGATTGTTATAAATTGACTGCTCTTGCTGTGAATCAAAAATATGTAACTGAGAGCCATCCAAGAACAGTTTCAACTTCTGCCCTTCTGTCACTGTCTGAGTTGAAGGTGCTTCGACAATGAATGGATGATCACCAAATCGGTTTTGAATTTGAATTGTTGATCCAAGCAACTCGTAGCTCTCAACATTCACATCGACACTGATTGGGTTCTCTAGCGAGTCAGGGGTTAGGTGCACATCACTAGGACGAATACCCATAGTCACCCCACCGACGATCTGGTCAGCCTTTAAATTACCTTCAAGAGGCAGCTTTTGGCCTGCTAGATTGACATGCCAACCGGAGTCATCATTCACAAGATCAGCAGACAGCAAATTCATCGCTGGGCTACCAATAAAGCCTGCAACAAACTTATTCGCCGGGTTATGGTAAATCTCAGATGGCGTTCCTACCTGCTCAATTTTACCGTCGCGCAGAATGACGATACGGTCTGCTAACGTCATTGCTTCAACCTGATCATGAGTTACGTAGATCGTGGTCTTTTTTAGTTTCTTGTGTAGAGACTTAATCTCACCACGCATCGCATTACGAAGTTTTGCGTCTAAGTTAGACAAAGGTTCATCAAACAAGAAAACTTCTGGGGTACGAACCATCGCTCGCCCCATGGCGACACGTTGCCTTTGACCACCAGAAAGTGCTTTTGGCTTTCTGTCTAACAGAGGCGTTAATTGAAGCATGTCAGCGACAGGACGAACCTGTGCTTCAATCTCTCTTTTGCTGACGCCCGCCAATTTAAGGGCGAATGCGATATTCTCGTAAACGGTCATATGTGGGTATAGCGCGTAACTTTGGAATACCATCGCGATATTTCTATCTTTAGGTTCCAAATTATTAACCACTGTGTCGCCAATTATTACTTCGCCACCCGTGATCTCCTCTAGCCCTGCTAGCATGCGTAAGGTTGTTGACTTACCGCAGCCTGATGGACCCAAGAAAACAATGAACTCGCCGTCCTTAATATCTAAGTTAAATTTCTTTACGATGTAGACATCACCAGGATAGATTTTGTCGACATTTTTAAATGATACTGAAGCCATAAATATTTCCCTAAACTATCCTAATTAGCCTTTAACTGCGCCGCCTGTTAAGCCAGCTACTATGTATTTCTGCGCAAGCAAGAAGAAAGCAACTGCTGGCGTGATGGTTACTGAGACGTAAGCCAAGATCTTATTCCATTCGATGCCATATTCTCCGCGATACTGCATGATGCCGAGTGTCCATGGGTACATGTCCTCAGTATTAAGAACAAGCAATGGTAATAAGTAGTTATTCCAACTTCCTACCAACACAAAAACCCCTACGGTCGCTAAGATCGGCGTCGATAACGGTAAAATAATGTGGAAGTAAAACTTTGCATAACTGCAGCCATCAACACGAGCCGCGTCAAATAACTCTTTTGGTAGCTGTTCGAAGAAGGTTCTAAATAACAAAATACTGAAGCCCAATCCGAACGCGACTTGCGGAACAACAATCCCAGGGAGCGTGTCCAATAGATTTAAATCTCGTATTCTGAGGAACAGAGGAAGAATTGCTGCCGCCGCTGGGAACATCATTCCCATCAAAAAGTAACTGTATACGTACTTATATCCCGCGAATTTGATGTGAGAGAAAGTAAAGGCTGTCATTGTTCCAACGATCAATGTCAGTACAACTGATAACCCTGCAATAATTAAAGAGTTTTTCATCAAGATCCAAATCGAACCATCGGCAAAGATCTTGGCGTAATGCTCAAGTTCCCAGACTTGTGGAATACCAAATGGATTAGTTCGTAGTTCGCCTAAGCTTTTGAACCCACCGAACAAGGTGGCAACCATAGGTATGAGCACAAATCCTGCAACCAAGGTTAGAAAGATAACCTTAAACCACTGTATATTTTTAATGCGATCCATCGTGACTTAATCCTTGTTCTCTTTCATGACCGTGCTTTGGTATGTGAATGCGAATACAACACACGCAATAAACAACACCACACCTACTGCACTACCAAATCCAACATTCATTCTCGTAATACCGAAGGTGTACAAATACGTGACGAGAGAATGACTCGTATGAGAAGGACCACCTCCAGTTAAAGGCATAATCAAATCAAAGGTTTGTAGTGCGCCTAGAATGCTGAAGAATATTGATACCTTTATCCCTGAAGCGATTAAGGGGAGCTTTACGTTCCAAATGGTTTGTAGTTTTGATGCGCCATCTAACTTTGATGCTTCTATCAGGTCTTTCGGGACACTCTGAAGCGCGGCAATATAAATCATCATGTGAAAGCCAAAATACTTCCAAACGATCACAACTAATATCGCTGTAAATGCCCAGTCACGGTCTGCCAGAATATACCAAGGCTCAAGCCCAAATGACTCTGCTAGACCTGCCATCATTCCGTAGTCACCATCAAAGACGAAACGCCAAATCAAGCCCGCTACGACCTCTGCCAAGATATATGGCAAGAAGAAAATCAACCTAAAGACACTGTTTGACCAACTCTGTTTGTAGATGCTCAACGCAACAATGAGAGCCAGTGGGAGTTGTATAACCAAGGAAACCAAAATGATTTTCACAGTGTTCCAAACTGCAACTTCGAACGGTCCATGGTTAAACAATCGAATATAATTATTAAAGTCTACGAATCTTGATGGTTCACCGTATCCATTCCATTTAAAAAAGCTGTAATAACCCGCCTCTCCCAATGGCAACATGACAAATAAAGTAAACAGCAATAGTGCTGGTGGTAAGAAGAAGACCAGAGTCACCAATCTATTTCCGTGGTTCTTTTCTCGTAGCCATTGGCCAAACCCAGAAAGTTTCTTTTGCTCTGTCTCTTCAAACGCTGCTAACTTTTCACTCATAAGTACTCCTTAACCGTAGAGGTATAAGCTGACTAGTTGGTGAACGAAGTCCGAAAGGACAAACTAGCCAGCCTATACATCATTTAAGTGATTGAATTGATTAACGCATTTCCCAAGCTTCTTGAACCTGATCCGCCCCTTCTTGTGGCGATACGTCTCCATTTACGATGCCAACTGAGATATCATTGACCACGCCACCAACATCAGCTCCTAAAGCCTGATCGAAGAACACTTGGTGCCATTTAGCTTGTGAAATAGTTTGAGAGATTTTTTGTTTGAAAGGGTTGGTTAGACCTTGGTCTGCCCCTTTCGCAACTGGGATAATTTGATCAATTTCAGCAAGTTTGGTTTGGCTGTTTTTACTCAAGAAGAAATCAAGCCACTTTGCCGCTTCTGGTTTTGCACCTTTCGCAAATGCAAAGCCATTAATGCCGCCAAGCGTGTCTGTACCAGCACCTTTACCGCCATCTAACGTTGGGAAATTCATAAAGCCCAAGTCGGCATCAACCACGCCTTTTTTATTCACAGCTTGCTGCGCTTGGAAGTTATAGTCCCAATCACCCATCAAATGGATAGCCGCTTTGTAATCACCGAAGAGGCCCGCCGATTCACCATAACCTGCCGCCATAAAGCCAGGTTGGAATGGCTTCAGATCAGCAAGACGCTTGAGTTCTTCACCGGCACGCACAAACGCTTCCCCCGCAAAAGCGTCACCTTTGTCTGCCATTGCATCGGCAAACGTCTGTTGACCACCAGCTCGCATCACTAGGTAACTCCAGTAAAAGTGCATCGGCCACTTGTCTGCACCACCTACCGCAATTGGAGTGATGCCCGCCGCTTTGAGCTTTTCAATGGCAGTTAGGAATTCATCCCAAGTTTTAACGGCGTCACCATCGACCCCTGCTTGGGCAAACAATTTCTTGTTGTACCAAAAGCCAACTTGACTCACCATGTATGGCGCACCAAGTTGTTGGTCATCAATACGGAATGCATTCATACCTGCTTCAGACAACTCACTGTTGAGCGTGGCAGAGTAGCTTGTCATATCTTCGAGAAGACCCGATTCAGCACGAACTTGGAAGTTACCTCCCCCCCAGCTGTAAAAAAGATCTGGGCGTTGTTTAGATTGCAGTAAAGTCGGTAGCTTAGCTTTGAATGCTTCGTTCTCTAGAAATTCTAGATTCACTTTAATGCCAGGGTTTTCTGCTTCAAAGTCCTTAGCAATATCATTCCAAATACCAAGTACATTTGAATCGGTTTCAATATGCATCATTCGAACTGTGGTATCAGAATAAGCATTTGAAGCTAATAACACAGCGGAAGCAATAAGCGCTTTTGGCAACGTGTTGCTTTTTAACATGATGAGTCTCCATTATTATTAGATTTCCATTATTCTCTCTAATAGGGTTTCACGAGAGTGTTAATATAATTGTTCTAATTTATTCATTTCATCAAGTTTCAAAGCGTGATTAAGCTAACATAGAACAACAATAAATAAATTTCATAATAGTAAACTCAAATAACGTAATAGTTTTAATAAATATGACAATCGTGGAATGAGAAACCGAAAAGAAACACAGTAAATTCAAGGGATCTGAAGATAATATTCGATTAAATGAAGATGCGTTTTTGATCACTAATTTTAAAAATAATGAGTGTTTTATATCACATCTCTTAATTATCAATAGTGATACGATATAAAACTGACTTGCAGGTTAGTAATTAAAAGTGAAACGAAAACAAAACAAGTATAGGAAAGAAGAATAAGAAAACGGTAGAATATAATTATTGTAGTATTATACAACCTGAAAACATTTTTGAATCTACATTATAAAAATAAAAACTATTGAACTATTACAGGAATATTGAAAAGAGTAAGAACGACTCTACACTTGAGGGTTGTTCAGAAAGAGAAAAGAGAAAAGCGGAAGAGATAACCCATCCGCTAAAGTTAAATCATTTAAATGAAGCTTCTACTTCAACTTTGAATATTGTGGTAGAGCGAAAAGGTCTATCAGGCGAACATATCACATCGTGGTTAATGCCATCCATGTTGATTTGATTTGGATAAGCCTGTGTTTCGAAACAAAATCCACCGTACTTTCGAAACGGTCTACCATCAGATCTCACATGTTCATCCAAATTGTTGCCCGTGTAAAATTGAACGGCGGGCCTATCGGATATCACTTCCAAGGCAATACCAGAACTCGGCTCATAGACCCAGCCAACCGGCCTTAAACCATAACCATTTAAGATGTAGCAATGGTCGTAACCTTGTGTCGCTTTAATATCATCATGATCGCTAAGTAAACCAATGCCGATTTTTTTCGGGTTCAGGAAATCCATAACAGTATCGTTTACCGAGACATGATCGATGGGTATCGACTGCTGATCGGTCTTCCAATAACTGTCGGCATCTATTGAAACGATGTGTTCACTGATGTCTTTCTTTTGCCCTGACAAGTTGAAATAAGCGTGATGTGTTGGGTTTATTGGGCACTCCTCATCCGCTTCCACCCAGTATTGGATCGCCAGTTCATTTTCGTCACTTAAACGATAGGTCACATTGAAAGTGAGATTAGCAGGATAACCTGCTTCTCCCTTCTTGACCTCTGTTTGTAGTGAGATTCCTTGCTGTGCGATAGCCATCACCTTCCATTGCTTCTTGTGAAGCTCACAAGCTCCACCATGAAGGTGATTGGTGCCCTCGTTCTGGTCTAACTGAACCCCAACACCATTAAGTTTAAATTCTGCGTTGCGAATCCTATTACCCCAAGGACCAACCACAGCCCCCATGTAAACACTGTCTTTTAGATACTCTTCTGGCGTGTCATAGCCCAAAACAATGTTACATGGGTGGTTGTCTTTGTCCTTTACTACGTACTTGATGATGGAAGCACCCAAATCTGAAATTTCTACCGAAATACCATTTAAGTTGCTCAAAACAAACACGGAGTATTTACCCCAACTGCGTTTCATCATCGTTGAATCAGTCATCTGCATATCCAGTCCTCCTGATTTGATTATCGACACAGTGTTAAATCGCTTCCATTATGAAATTTTAAACTTGGTTAATGGAAAATCTCAAAGCCTAAAGAGATCACAATTTAATGAAAACCTAGATAATCATCACTTCGATTGGATTGCTTTTAGCATTTCTTCGCCTACTGAGCTTAAGCCCAATTCATCTGCTTCCTTAACCAATTTGACCGCTTGCTCATATTGGTTGTTCTGTATTAGGTCTCGTATTCTCTTCTTGTATTGCTCTTCTTTACTTACCGCTGATAACGCGGAGTCAGAAATCATCTCACTTGGAATCACATCCAACAGACGTGGGTCAACCTCATTAGCGAAGCGTGTCTCAACATCGTCATACTCGAAGTTCAACGAAACAACACCTGTCTCAGAATGCGGTATTTCGCCCTTGTTCTGTTCGATAATATTGGCGTCAATGTCCCCAGACCATAATGCTTCGTTACTGATTGGATAACGGGTGGTTGTTTTTGATAAGAGTTCATCAGTGGTGTAGATAGCCAGGTACTTTACTTTGGTTTCTTGGTTTTTAGGGAGGTCAATTTCAATATCTGTTGTATACCTTTCGGGATACAACACACCACTTCTCTCGTGTTTAAGAGAAGTTTCATCATAAATTCGAACCACTTTAAAAGTGTCATCCAAAAGCATAATACTAGGTATCAATACGTTCCTTTCAAGCAAGGAATTCAACTCGATATTGATACTTCCCTTAGATTCTGGAATTTCCACACCTTCAATATAGGTGTAGCCGGAGAGTAACTTAATGACTGGGCTTTCATTATTCAGTTCAATATCAACTGATTTATCTTTCCCTACTTTTTGATAATGTACCTGACTCAAAGTTGAACAACATCGAGCTGCTTTATTGCTTTCAGACAAATTCACCTTATGACGTGAATCGGGGTTCATCTGAGTGGTAACCTGAGCACACCCAGTTAGTGAAAGTAAAACAACACTTTGCATGATTAATTTCGACGTTACTTGCATAGTTTTATAACCTCTTGTTGGCATAACTATTTTTATCAAAATAACTCGAATGAATACAAATCGCTCATTGAATAAGTCGATCTAAAAACCATAAAGTAAATTTAATAAACATAAAATCAAATATCGCAATTGATAGTTGATAAATAGTATTCAGCACGCTTATTACATTTAATAATATCTTTTCTTTTTTTAGTTTATTATTTTGTACGTGATGTATATCTACAATAATAAGAACCTCGAGTGATCCAAATCACCAATATATTATTTTTTGATTTTTATAATTCCAACCGACCAATAGGAAGACTTACTAAAAGTCTAAAATAATTATATGGAGTTATAACGATGGAAAGAAGCACTCTTACGAAAGCTATTTTAGCAGCTGGAGTTACATCCCTACTGTCCATGCCTGCAGTGGCAGAAAAAGCAACCTCTGATTTCGAGTTTCACGGTTATTTCCGCGCAGGCGCTTTCTCTAGTACTAGCAATGATTTTGCTCAGGCAATGTATTTCGGCCAAAAGGAGACGCTTGGTCGATTAGGTTTAGAAAGTGATGACTTTTACGAACTAGCCTTCATGAAGCGTTGGGACTGGGCGGACGGCGACAGTGTGAGAATTCATGCACGACTTGGCCAAAATAACCCTGTTGGCGGCGTAGACGCACAAGGTGGTATGTACATTGATGGTATCGATACTGGCTTGATTGAATCTTACGTTGAAATTGATGGCATCTCAGATACCGGAACCATGTGGGCAGGTATGCGCTACTATGGCCGTGATAACTACATCTTTATGACCGACTTCTTCTATACGGACTATTCAGGTACTGGTATTGGTCTTCAAAACGTTAAGCTAGGAGGTGGTGAGTGGGACTTCGCGTATATTGCAAGTAACCAGTCTGACAACGGCGACTACGATTGGGGTGACAATGATTCTCCAGCAGGCGCATTAGATTACAACATGCTTCATGCAGCTCACGTTCGTGCCGATTACGGCTCATGGCGCGCTGAGGTGATGGCTAAATATCTTGCTGATAATGCCTTTGGTGATGATTACTCAACCAGTGGTATTGAAGGCCATCTATCTTACTCTCCGGGCTCTTTCTTTGGCCTAGGTGATGGCTTCTCAACGACGTCATTACAAGTTGGTCAAGGTCTAGGTAGTGGCACTATGCTAGGTCGTACATTCACTAACTATAATGCATTCAGCCCCGGTGGTGCAGGCAGCCAAGGTGGCATGACACAAGTGAAAGACGGCGATGTAACGGCTCGTATTCAAGCTTATGGTGGTTATTTCGCTGGCGATTGGTTGTTCTTCCCTGCCGTCGGCTATGAGACAACAAGCTATGACGATACGTTAAATGGTGAAAGCAGCAGCGCATATTGGTATGCAATGGTACGTCCTGTTTACACAATGCCGTCGATTGATAATTTCGCGCTCGCTTCTGAATTCGGTATTACTGATCAGAAGAATAATGATGGCGATGCGCAGTACAAAGCAACCATCGCTCCAACTTGGACGATGGATACTGGATTTGGTCCAGCACCTGAATTGAGACTGACAGCAAGCTACGTGTCAGACTCTGAAGGCCAAGACGATGTGATCGTTGGTGCACAAGTAGATGTGTGGTGGTAAACACCTTTAGAACCTAAGTAAACTGTCCTGATATTTTTACGTTTTGCCGAATCTACCCCCATAGATTCGGCCTTTTTTAGGCCTCATATACATTGGTACCGAATTAGATGTAAATCGGATCAAGAGTCACAACATCAAAAAATGCAGGTGCTTTTAACGCATTAGTCGCTTAGTTGATATTCAATTAAGTGAAAAGCATATCCAGATTACACAAAAGAGAAACTTGTCTATAGTGTCTCAATCTCAAAAAAACTCGGTTAATCATGTTGGTAACTCCTATATTTGGATTAGGAGGAGCTTAATGCTTTTACAAAGACCCAAACCACACAGTAACGAAAGCTTGGAGAGCTTCTTTATCCGAGTTGCAAATAAAAATGGCTATGAAGATGTGAACCGTTTTCTTATGGCCACGAAACGTTACCTTCAAGATATCGACTTCTCAGGGTTCCAGACCTTCCCTACTAACATCTGCAAGATGAATCCTGCGTCAGCTAAAAGCAGTTCCAGTGCCCGTACAGCCTCACTCCTGAAACTCGCTCAATTAACGTTTAACGAACCTACCGAGTTACTTGGATTAGCAGTTAACAGAACAAACTTAAAATATTCTCCATCAACTAGTGCCGTGATCCGTGGCTCAGAAGTTTTTCCTCGCAGTTTACTCCGGACAAAGTCCATACCCTGCTGCCCATTATGCTTACAAGAAAATGGTTACGCTTCTTACCTTTGGCATTTTGAGGGTTACGATCACTGCCATATACATGATGTATCTTTACTCAACAGTTGTCGTTGTGGCGCTGAGTACGACTATCGAGTGTCTGGTTTGAAAGGGAATTGCAGTAACTGCAAAGAACCTATCGCCATCAAGAATCCAGAGATTAGTAATAAGGCAGTATTCTCCGTTGCAAATTGGCTCGCCGGCAATGAGTCTAAAAATCTACCTGACGTCCCCAAAAGCTACCGTTGGGGGTTGGTTCATTGGTGGCTCCATCTTAATGACAATAAGTTCGACCATCTATTATTCACCCAATTTTTCTCGAATTGGCCTAGCTCGTTTCATTCTATGATTGATAGCGAAATCGAATTCAACGTAGATCACGCAATTGTTGGAAGAAAAGAATTGCGGGTAAAAGATCTTATGGGGCGGATATTTTTTAGTTCCATTCGATTACCAGAGCGCAACCTGCAGCACAATATCGTCTTAGGAGAGCTTCTACGGCATATAGAGACGCATTTATGGAATAGCAACGGTCTGATCGCTAACCTACGCATGAACGCTTTAGAGGCTGCTGTATTCCTCAATTGCAGTATGGATGAGGTAGCTTCAATGGTAGAACAGCGCATCTTAAAGCCAAATCGTAAAACTAAGCCAAACATGCCTCTGGCGGTTAACGACTACTTATTTTATTTCGGCGACATCTTCTGCCTTTGGTTAGCCGAATTTCAAACTGATGAATTTAACCGCTCTTTCTATGTATCGAGGTGGTAAATGGAGAGTCTGAAAGAGTTACTACAATCAAGACCAGATGATTTGAACGTAGAATTAAAGCGAGCATTCCGCCCTCTTACTCCACATATCAATATCGATGGAAAGGAGCTTGATGCTCTCACTGTGTTAGTGAACTTAACCGACAAAACAGCCGTTCAAAAAGACCTACTTGATAGGGTTAAATGCAAGCGAAAGCTTAGAGATGAAAAATGGTGGGCTCGCTGTCTAAAAACGTTTGAATATAGACAAAGCCACAACCTAAAATTTCCAGACATACGCTCTGAAGGTGTTATTCGCGCGACTCCTTTGGGGCTGCTACCTGAATTTTTACTCTCATCTTCTAAATTAGAACCATACCACTGGGCGTACAGCCATGATTCGAGTGATGTTAACAAAAGCGCCTTATTAACCAATGAATTTAGTTGGAATGGTGTGATTTCATGCCTTGGGGATTTACTTAAAGATGTAGAACACCCGTTGTGGCAAAAACTCAATACGCTTGGCTGCTACCAAAAAACACGTAAGGCTATCGCTAAAAAATTGGCTCAGGTTTCTCAAACAACGATTAACGTCAGTCTCGCTCCAAATTACTTAACGCAGCTATCTTTGCCTAATAGCGACAGTTCTTATATTTCACTCTCGCCAGTGGCTTCTCAATCGATGCAAAGTCACTGTTATCAAGAGTTAGAAAATGAGTATCGCTATACAGCTTTAACCCGTTACAGCCGCAGTACTAACATGGGAGTATTACCTATGACATGTGGTGGTGCTTTGAAGATGTTAAAAGCTGTCCCTAACTTTTCCCTTACACCTCATCATCAGATAAACATTGGAAAATCTTGGTTGACCTCGAGTCATATTCAATCGTTAAAACAATACCAAAGGCTTACTCAATATTTAATGCCAGAAAACAAGCGAGTGGCTTACCGCAGAACAGTCAATAATGAGATACAAGGGATGGTTAAGGCTTGGTTGCTTACACAGGACAGGGCCATGGATGTGAATACTCTTGTCCAACATCTAAACCATGACCTGTCCCGCTCCAAATCAACTAAGTGTTTTGCTTACGAACCGAGTATTACCAAACTCCTCCTTGGGCTTATAAAGCGTGAACTCAACGAACATAGGTCCGATTCAACTAACGTTGGCGGCAGTGAAAAAAAGGATTCATTCTTTGCTATTCCAAATATAAGAGTTTGCGGAGCAAGCGCGTTGAGTTCACCTATCACGCTCGGTCTTCCATCACTCACTGCTTTCTTGGGGTTTACTCACGCGTTTGAACGTAACTTAAACGAGTCTTTTCCTACGCTCACAATTGATTCGTTTGCCATCTGTGTCCATCAACTACACGTTGAAAAACGCGGTTTAACAAAAGAATGTATACAAAAAGCAAACCACACCATATCGCCACCCGCTACACACGATGACTGGCAGTGTGATTTGGTCTTTAGTTTGGTGATTAAGTTTAATCGTAGCTTGAGCAATGATGAAAGTACGATTGTTCGAGCTCTGCCGAGGCGGTTTGCCAGAGGTTCCGCTAAAATAGCCATTGCAGATTTCAAATACATCCGGTCATTTTCAACGTTAGAAAAGACGATTCAATCCTTTCCTCAGAAAACCGGCAAATGGCTATCGATGCATACTGAACCTATCGAAAACATGAGTGATATTTTATCGGAAGTTAAAGAGAACCGAAAATTAACCCCAAGCTGTGTTGGGTATCATTTTCTTGAAGAACCGACCGACAAACCTAACTCTCTTCGAGGTTATAAACATGCTTTTTCTGAGTGCATCATTGGTCTGATTGAGCCAATCACTTTTGCTCAAAACACCGATATAAATACTATTTTGTGGCATCACAGGTGCTATCAAAATTACCTTTCTGTGCAGCCAAGGAGTACCCATCATGGAACTACCGACTAACCTAGCCTATGAACGTTCTATTGATCCCTCTGATGTGTGCTTTCTAGTTGTGTGGCCAGATGGGCGAAAGACCCCCTTAACCTACACTTCTCGTACTGTACTAGGACAAATGGAAAGCGCATCCTTAGCTTATGAGCCGTCGGGGCGGACCAAAGAGAGTGCAACCGCTGAAACACTGGCTCAAGGTAACCCACATCAAGTCGATTTTTGTCATGCTCCTTTCGGTGCGAGCCACATTGAATGCTGCTTTTCGGTGTCTTTTTCTTCTGAGCTACGCAAACCTTACAAGTGTAATTCGTCTACGGTTAAGCACACACTAATGCAGCTAATCAAAGCCTATGAAGAATATATTGGTTGGAATGAATTAGTTTCTCGATATCTAGTCAATATATGTAATGGCTCATGGCTGTGGAAAAATACTAAAAAAGCCTATTGCTGGGATATAGAGTTAACCCCTTGGCCCTGGGCGGGAGGTGCTGTCAAATTTCAAGACATAAGGGCTAACTACCTTGAAAGAAGTGACTTTGAGAACCATAAAGATTGGGAAGCTATTGCTCAAATGACCAGAAGTGCTTTTTCTCACTCTAATGGTTTGGCCATATTTGAAGTGAAAGCCACCTTGCGGCTACCAACCAATAAACAGATTTTCCCGAGCCAAGCATTCACCGAAAATGAAAGTAACAACACCAATAAATCTAAGAAACAAAGCAAGGGACGAATTTTTCAAAGCACAACGGTTGACGGTGAACGGAGCCCAATATTGGGTATTTATAAAACCGGTGCCGCCATTGCGACCATAGATGACTGGTACCCCGATGCAAATGAGGCACTACGCGTCGGTCGGTTTGGGGTTCATAAAGAAGATGTCACTTGCTACCGTCACCCTTCTACGCAAAAAGATTTCTTTTCTATCCTTCAGCAAACAGAGTCTTATATTGAAGCACTCACGTCTTCAGATAAACCAAATCAAGAGACCATAAACGACCTGCACTTTTTGGTCGCAAACATCATCAAGGGTGGAATGTTCCAACATAAGGGGGATTAAGTATGAAGTGGTACTACAAAACTGTCACTTTTCTGCCAGCGCGTTGTAACAATGAATCATTAGCCGCTAAATGCCTTCAGATTCTTCATGGCTTTAACTATGAATATGAAACAAGAAATATAGGCGTTTCATTTCCTCTTTGGAGTGACGATACCATCGGAAATAAAATTTCTTTTGTGAGCACAAATAAAATCGAGCTCGATTTGCTACTCAAACAGCACTACTTCACCCAAATGAAAGAGCTGCACTATTTTGATATATCAAATACAAAGGTTGTCCCTGACGGTTGCGAGTATGTTTCATTTAAGCGTTGCCAGTCGATAGACAAAGCAACACCTGCAGGACAAGCTAGAAAAGCGAAAAGATTAAAAAAACGTGCGGAAGAAAGAGGTGAAGAGTTTGACTTATCCTCGTTCAAACAACACGAAGTTGTTGCACTCCATCACTACCACTCGCTTGAGGAAGACAGCAAAAGTCGTGGCGGTAGCTTTCGACTCAATATAAGAATATTCAAAGAAGCTCGCTTAGACGGAGATGCACTATTTAGCAGCTATGGGCTTGCGAATACTGAAAACACATCTCAATCAGTACCTTTAATTTGACCCTTTTTTAATGCAAGAATGTAACGTATTGAAATAGCGTTATTTTTATCTAGCATCTGAAAATAGGGGCAAAATGCCTTTTATGAATTAACTATCTGATAAAACTGTACTATTCTTTATTTAGCTACAGTGTACTGCCGAATAGGTAGCTGATTAGTGGTGAGGTACTTGAGTTATATCGTGGTCAAGTGTACTGCCGAATAGGTAGCTAGCTAAAACCACATCAATAATGTAACTTTAATCACAAGCAGCCAAATGGCTGTTTGTGCTGCCCACCAATGAAGACCATAATCCTCATTACTACTGAAATAGTAGCTGATAATAAACGAACCACATTTATTCGAGTTCAAGATCAATATACTGCTGAATAAGTAGATTTTTAGGGCGACGCTGATTTTACGGTAATAGCTCTAGTTTAGCCGACGACAACAGGTGCTAACCTAACTCCCCCCTCAGTAAACCAAAATCCTGGGGGCAACCAAAAAACGCCTACTAAACAACGGCAGTTGGAAAAAACACCACCTAAAAAACTGTAAGTAGTTTTATCTCGGAGACTATGTACTGCCTGGTTGAAACTAGAATGCCCTAAGTATAAGTATTTTTAGAGCCGAAGTTACTCTGACAACCTACTGCATTAGTGATAACGTGAAGGTGAGCAACCTTCAAATTGACACTATTTCGGTTTAAAACGTCTCTTCAAAGTTAATCGAAGGCTAACAAGATGCTAGTCGATCATGGTTTAACTTTGTTCGTTACCTTAATGGTAGGCAAATTGGGGCTTGAGGCGTTTTTTTGCAAGGCCTGTTACTATATGGTTAGGAATTTCAGGTTTTAGGTTCGGTATTAGTACATTTCACAACAGTTAAATCAATACGACAAGAGCTGAGATTCCGAGTAAACGGCAGCTTACAATAGGTTTAAATTTAACTTAAAACCAATAAAAATGCTAGATATGCTGACGATAGTACTTGCGTGTGACCGATTCTTAATTGATGGAGTCAATGAGAGTGCTTTGATAGTTTTTGGGAAATATATTTAAAGGATAGTTGAGGTGATAGATGATTACATTAAATGTTTATTTTGGTTCTGTTAACGCCCCGTATATTTCAACATCCGAGCTTTTGAGCAGCATTAAGGACAAATACCCTACACTCTATCTTGAGTTTTTAAAGGATGAAGGGGTGCTAGAGGCAACAACAGTAAGAATTATCGATAAAGAGTATGTTTTTTACCCATCAGATATAGAAAAAATCGCCCTCCGGTTCGGTATTGAGATTGAACTTAAGCAAGTAGTCCTATGACTTATAAAAAGGGACTGGCCCAAAGTCATATTAATGATCAGAAAGAATCGAAGCCGTAAATACTACTGTAATAATGAAACCTGACTATTCGTAACCTCCCTCAAGTTTCATATCAATGTACTGCAGTAATGCTGAAGCACCATATTTGGTTATAATGTCTTGAGGCGTTATATGCCCGTAACTGGCCACCAAATGGGAGGTATACCAACTTACATAATCTTCACCTAGATGACACAGCCTGTCCATAATTAACTCAGTATCTACGCTAGAAACAACCAGTCTAATGTTTTCCAATGGACTTTCAATGTCCTGCCCTTTAGATTCATTGCTTATCATAGTAAAGGCCTTCTTCAGTGATTGAGGGGGGGGGGGTGAATCATCTCTAACTTATCTATGCTCAACTTCAATTTTGTGTAGCAATACTATGAAAAGTCAAATCTAAAATTGTCCAACTTGACCATCCAATTTAATGTCTCTGATTTTTACCTATTACGGAGTGACTGCTTCAGTTATATTAGACACTCCCGTAAGTAACTTTTTCCATACTTTAAATCATCCACGCTTCGCCAAATTAGCGATCTTTCTAAAACGGAATTGTCCAAAACCTTCTTAGAAAGTGAACTCTTTTCATGTGATCACCAAGCGATTCTGTAGTACCTTACTCAAACATGTTCCCCCCATTGCGTTTCGCATTCAGGGAGGTAACGTGATGATAGTAGTCCTCCCAACCAATATCTTTAGGCGGTGATCTCAACATGCCTTCCGTCACTTTAACACCCTTCTCAAATGGGTTTTCCCAACGATCACTTTTGTCCCCCGAGGTCAAATTAGATGCAAAAATGAGATCTTGTTCAGTGATCGTTTCATGCTGCTTATCAATTGCCTCAACAGATGCTTGGTAAATGAGATTTCTCAGAGAGCGCATATTGCCCTGAGAAAAAGCATATAATTTCTTCTGAAGGCCTTGTTCAACCAAGCCAACTTCCTTTTCAAAGGGTAACGCTTTATCTAAGTGTTCCAAGAATGTCTTGAACACACCTTCCCCATTTTGGTAACTAAACGGTCGCAGTTCAAACTGAATTGAGAATCGTCCATGTAATTGTGAGTTTGCTTTCAATACAACCTTCGAATATGGCATGCCGAAAAGAACGATTGGGCACTTAGTTTTATTGAGTATCATTTTGATCCAATTGGCTACCTGCGTGAGGACACGATTTGACCTCTCTTCAACTAGATGCTGAAATTCATCGATAATGATCAACTTAACACCAATCACGGGGATTAGATCAGTTAACCTTTTCGTCAATCTTGCCAAATCAGTCTCATAAAGCGCTAGTGGATCTCTCATTTCAAGCAACAGCTCTCGTGCTGCATCAACAGGCTTCGCGTTGTCTGGTAGCTCGATATGCAAGACAGGAACTACGTCTCCCCGAGCTTCTGAATCTCGCTTGTTTTGACTTAAATATTTTTTGATAATTGTCGTCTTACCCACTCCAGATGCTCCAAAGACCATCATACATGTAGGCTCGGATTCAAAGTCAGATAATTCTCTACACCTATCCATATAGCCCAAAATTTTCGTAACACTTGGCGTTGATACAAATGCTCTTTTGGCTTTTGAGATGCGTGTTTCTCGATCTTCATCCATCTGATGATTTCTCAAACATAATCAATATCCCAATCTTCATTATCTACAATTACAATTTCTTCTTCGTCTTTCTGGGGTGGGACAAGCTTAGTATTGCTGATGCTCTTTGCTCTTGCGCTATTTTCTTGATGCCTAGCTCCACGCCTACGAGATCTAATTTTCTTTGTTTCAAGAATTGAACGGTCAGCAATTTCTTCAATTTTAATCTCCGCATCGATTTCCTTATCTTCGTCATATTCTGCTGAATTTAATTCTGCTTGATATTTCATATTGTATTTATGCTGCCATAGAGAGACTCTACGAGCAGATTCATAATCTATAGCATTAACCGTAAAGTATTCGTTCACATCTTCATCTAACACCCAAATGACCGCCATACACTCTGGATTATATTTGAACTGCACTTTATGATTCCCTTTTTTACCCATATACCCAGCTAAACGTTCACTGCTATATGTCAGCCCTTTAGAGACGGTTATACCTGCTTTGGTTAGTTGTTTATGATCTTCAATAGCAAACTTAAAGTCCAACTCATCTCTAGAACCCAAAAACTCCTCAGGCTCCCAATTTTGACAACCTTGTCTCCAAGCAACATTAGGACAATTAGTCCCCCTTTGATTAGGCTTTCGATGATATATGTCTACCAACCAAATCAAGTAGATCTCTTTAATTTCATCTAATGTAAGAGTTGCTTCACTTACTGAGTCGTAACCTTCTCTCTGAAGGTACTGACTGAAAGCTTTACCAGGTAGATCATCTAACAGCGAAGTATTGATAGTGCCGTAATTACGTTCGACATGCGGTTTATTATCGGGCGTTTCTACTTTGTTTTGATGTACATTGATCAACAGAGATTCACACGCTTTATCAAAAGCTTTTGACAAAAACTCTTTGCCATTGTCAGTTACTAATAAATCAGGAATCCCGTAGCAAAGCCATTCATTTTCAATTGATGGGTATGAGGATAAAAGAGTGTCTTTACGTTGTATCGCATTTTTTAGAGCTAAAGAAACCGACATATAGCTTGGAGGTTCAAAACCTAAATAGAAGCCAATAACAGCCTTACTATAACAATCTACTAACTGAGTAAGCCAAGGTCTACCCAAAGGGATTCGATGCTCTTCGTGTACTGCAAAAAGATCCAAGACAGTGTGGTCTATCTCAACTCTCTCTAGTACACTAGACGTAATGATCTTTCTCCCCATTCGACGAAATTCTCTGTTAGCGACTCGCTCGCCTTTCTTTGCAGCTAATATTTCGAAAGGTGTTTTCTTTTTGACCCGTATCCGCACAGACTCATATTCGGGATATTTATATTTCGTACTGTGCGTTAAGTTATATTGTCGGACTTTGCGCTTAACCCGTCTATACGCCGAGTTAATATTGATTTTTCGACCAGAAATAACGCTTTCAACCGCTTGTTTCATAATAGCATCAACAATAGGTGCAACTTTCGGGTCTCTGTTACCTCGACTCTTGAAGTCGGGAGCTAAACTAACTGGATTATAATCTGATTCTCGGAAAGTAAGCCACCATCTGTAAATTGTAATTGCACTTGGAATTTTTCTATCATGGCTCCGTTGTAGGTCTACGCGATGTGGTTCAATTGATTTGGGGACAATCTTTTCACATTTACGCCCTAATAAACGAAGAATGCTTAACCTAAAAGTAATCTCTACAACAATTTTCTCAGGAAATGCTGATATATCTTTATATGTTGCTTCAGCGACATCGTTGATATCAACAACCCTATCATTCTGCTCAAGCTTTTCTTGATGAAGTACTGACTTCCTATGAAAACTCGAAAATGATTTCTTAGTCATAACAAACCAATTCAAATTCAGACTCGAGTGATAGTGGGGTCTCTAAGTTCGTTTGGAGGAGATTTCGAGAGAGCAAATCACACAGGATTGGTAATATTTTTCTTCCACTTAGGCCAAGATGGTGCCCTAAACTCCTGGCTGTTTGGGTACCATTCGGTTTTAAAGTAGCGAGGAGAGTTTGATGGAAGTCGTTCAAGTGATCTCTTGAGGCATATCTATGCAAAAGCTTCAGGTTGCTAAATATGACCTCATTCAGTATTTCTTCCTCTGTAACCAGTTCTAGATCTAACCCTATGCCAAACGCACCTTGAACTTTTGCTTCCCATTCACAATGAAACTCCTCTTTTGAGCTTTCCATATCGGACTTTACCTCGTACAACTTATAATCACCGGTATCAAATTGAACTAGAAAGTCTGGAACGTAAGTATGGGTTTTGCCGTTTAGGCAGTATGAAAATCTTATCGGCTGAGAACAAAAGCGAACGATACTAGGTTCGAAATCAAAATGATAACAAGCAGCACATTCTAAAAAAGACTCTACCGTAACTCTTTTTCCCATCTTAGCACTGACGTAACGGTGTATGTTTTTACCTCGTGACTTGGTTAGGCTTCGGGCAGGAGTATAAAACGCACTTTCAAGCGCTATTAGGGTGGCTGTAGAAAGGGAGGGTAGAGCAGACATAATATTGCCTCTTCACGATTTTGTCGTAAACTTACATAAGTTTAGACCATGAAAAGGCAATATCAAATTATGGTTGTACCAAATATCAATATATGATTGTAAATATCAATTTATGGTTGTATCAACACTATTTGAATTCGTTCAGATTACTCTTTACCGAATACGTTGTTTTCTTGCTCTTGTACACGGATGAAAGTCGTACGCTTAGTTAGCTCTTTAAGCTTCGCTGCGCCTACGTATGTACAAGTTGAACGCACACCGCCAAGGATGTCAGAAATTGTGTTGTGAACAGAGCCACGGAACGGTAGAAGTACAGTTTTACCTTCCGCAGCACGGTACTTAGCAACACCACCTGAGTGCTTGTCCATAGCCGACTGTGAAGACATGCCGTAGAACTTCATGTATTGCTTACCGTCTTGCTCTACAACTTCACCGCCTGACTCAGAGTGGCCAGCTAGCATGCCGCCTAGCATTACGAAGTCAGCACCGCCGCCGAACGCTTTAGATACGTCACCCGCACATGAACAGCCACCGTCACCGATGATCATGCCGCCAAGGCCGTGTGCCGCGTCGCCACATTCGATGATTGCAGAAAGTTGAGGGTAACCTACACCTGTTTTAACACGAGTAGTACAAACCGAACCAGGGCCGATACCAACCTTAACGATGTCTGCGCCCGCTAGGATTAGTTCTTCAACCATGTCACCTGTTACAACGTTACCAGCAGAGATAACTTTGTTCGGGAATTCTGCACGTACTTTTTGTACGTACTCAACTAGGTGCTCTGAGTAGCCGTTAGCGATATCAATACAGATAAATACGAAGTCTTCGCTAAGTGCCATGATTTGCTTTGTTTTCTCAAACTCAGCTTCAGATGTACCTGTTGATACAAATACGTTGTTCAGTGTTTTCTTGTCTGCTGTTTTAGCGAACTCAGCCCACTGCTCTACTGTGTAGTGCTTGTGTACTGCAGTCATAACACCGTGCTCTGCTAGAGCAGCTGCCATTTCAAAGCTTGCTACCGAATCCATGTTAGCTGCAATTACTGGAGTACCAGACCATTGACGACCGCTATGCTTGAATGTAAAATCGCGGGTTAATTCAACTTGAGAACGGCTTTTAAGGGTAGAACGCTTCGGACGGAAGAGTACATCTTTGAAACCTAACTTAAGTTCTTGTTCGATACGCATGGTGTTTTCCTTGATTCATAAAATTATGTGTCTCTCGCGAAATGCGTAGTAAAACCGTTGGCAGACGAGTTTACTTTTCTTCGGACACAAAAAAACCGGAGCGTTGGCAGACGCTCCGGTTTTCAGCATTATAGGTCGTGATTTAGTAACAGCAAGTCTGATATTTCATTTTTTTTTATGCTATCCTCTCGAAGATTCCATATCTGGTAAAACCTCCCAAGTAACACTTTCCCACTAAATTCTTACTAATTAATAACTTAGCGAACCAATCACGCAAACGCTGTCGGTTTATTGCGCAATCGTTTTCCTCTCTTTTTCATACAATATCGACTTCATTGAGCAAATATGTGAAGAAAGTGCCTCGAGATCACATAAAAATCACACTTTTCTCCAACAAAAAAATGCCTTTTTTCTTAAATAAATTCGATTTTTTTCCAAATTATTTCTGCTTTCGAACAAATTCAGCAAACTCATCGTGCTGTTGGCTAGCATCAAGTAGGAAAAATACACCTCGATCAACTCAATCTTGAGGGCAATGTTCATTTGGTTTCGAAAATTCAAAGTTCGCCCTCTATTAAAAGCTATCTAAAACAACAAAATTTATAAACCACCAACAGCCGAGATCATGCTTCTTTGTCGTCTGGTGGTTCAGTCAATCGAGATTCTTGAGGAAAAAGGTTCGAACAAAGAGAGTTCGTCGAGGTGATGAAGTGAGTAAAGGATGGCAATTTTCAGTAAGCAGACGAAAAAGATCGAAACCTTTAAGGTCAATTGAAGAATAGAAAGCAAAAAAATGGCTAAGGTGATTCACCTTAGCCATTTTTATTCGATGTTTAGATTACTCTTTCAAAGCTATTAAACCAACGCCTAGAAGATGTATTAGCCCTTTTGAGACATCAAGGCTTCTGCCGTTGCATCCTGAATAGACAGGAACAGTGAGGTAACTTGGCCTGTTGGTGAACGCATTGGGTTAAGCGTCACGTTCTGATACATGAAGTCGGCTTGTTGGGTTACAGGCCTAACATTACGACACTTAAACAGATAAGGCCTTTGTTGCCATGTGATGAAGCTACGACAGCCTAAATCATAAACGGGCTTAGTTTTAAGCCTAAACCACTCTTCAGGGATCTCAGGGAACAGTTCAAAGATAGACTTACCAATAGCGTCATGCGATTGCTTACCGCTATGGTGCGTCATGAAGCCATTCCAAACTTGCACCTGAAAGTCACGGTTAATGACCACCAGCCCCATATCGACGTTTTGAACCATGTCCACCATCCAGTGAAACTGTTCAAATTCGGCAGGAAGATTCAGCATATTAAAACTCCTCCATTAGGTAGGCCAATTTGTTGTCTAGAAGAGGCAGAGATTCGTCAACGAACATAAACAGAAGGTCACAACGGATGGAAGTGCCATCAATGTTATAACTGACTTCGAAGGTCATGGTTTTCTTGAACGAGCCACTGGTATTCTCAATCACAGAATCAATCGAGATGTGTTGCCCAAGCAGAACTGGCGAACTCTGGAAGAAACGAACTTCCGACTGCTCCCCTAGCCCGTTAAGGAATGAGCCAACGAGAATATTTGACACATCCATCAGCAGTTCTAGTTCTTCAAGCTGTTCGCTTTCGGTTGGCACCTTCATGAGCTTTTTAAGATCGCTCACGCTGGAGTCGCTCAATAATACTAATGCTTCACCTGCGATGCCTTCTCCGCTGAAGCCTTGGCAAACACCCGATACTTGGTCGTTGTCTGCGAGGTCACGAAGTGCCATGTGCAATTCACTCACTTCGAAGATGTTTACGTTCGGCAATGGTAAGTGAACAAATACATTAAAGTGGCGCGCCAATGCATCGGCTGCACGGCCTATCGCAACGTTCGCGACTTCCATATAGATGTCACGTCGGCGAAGTATTGGGAGTTCTAAAGGCGAAGGCGTAATGAGTTGAGGCTGTTTTGGCGGCTCTACATGCTCACGTAAAATTGCTTTTAACGCTTCTTTATCAATCGGCTTTTGCAAAAACGCTTTAGCACCGAGGTCCATGACCTTCTGCTGCGCTTTTGGTTGGATATCACCAGAAACAACCACAACAGGTGTGGTATCACCTAAACGTTGCATCTCTTCCAATGTGCCATAGCCATCTAATTCCGGCATGGTGAGGTCGAGGAACATCAGTTTGAACTGGTTTTGAGCGAGCTCTTCAAGTGCATTAAGCCCATGAACAGCAAAAGTTATATCTGCATTTAGAGAACTAGGCAGTGATCGAGCCATCTGCTTCCGTGCTAACGCAGAATCATCACATATAAGAACTGGGAACGACATAACTGCACCACCGACAAATTAAAGCTAATTCGGACGAGTGTAACAGATCATTATGGTATCAGGTACGGGGTGAATGGATTTATGTGTAGATTATTAGTAAGAATGATGAAACAAGTGGGTAAGCTATTATCTCGCATTATTCTTTATGAAAAACAATATGCTACAAAGACAATAGCAACTCAATATTATTGAGTATTAGCACTATTTTATTAAATGGTAGCCTTAATAAGTGGGTTTATTAAGGCTCAGTTTACTCATGCATTTATCGCTTCGATATATCCAACACGTGAGAGCTAATGCTAGGTGTCTTATACATCAAAGCAAATACAAAAAAGCTAGAACTGGTAGGTAGGCCATAGGATCAACAATGCAAAACGGATAATTACGGCAAAAACCAATAAAGCGATACCGAGTCGGTACCATTTGTATTCCGCAATATTCATTGGGATACGCTTGTAAAACATCGTAATCACGCCTTTCCAATCACTACTGCGTCTTCCGTACTGCATCATGCTCGTCAAAACAAACAGTGCACCAAGCACTAGCATCCCTTTTTCAGCCCAGAACAATCCAACTTCCATTTGTGTAATCCTTGATAAAACGGTGAGCAACTCAAATCATTCTAGTCACCTTTGCGCTCGGTTTCTGTAAGACCAAGGTCTATAGCGATCCTTCATTCATCTCGAATTAACCTATCTCTCAAGCTGATAAATCATCGAAATTTTCAAAGAACTAATCAGATAAACAAACACTTAGTTACAAAATCAGAAAGGTAAATCGTTTTGATTTCAATTTGAACTTTTATAATCGAAAGTTCATTAAGAGGATGAACTCATGAAATTACTAAAACGATCGTTTTGTGCTTTAAGTGCATCAGCACTACTTATGGCTCCCCTTGCATTCGCATCAAATACACAACACCCAATGCCAGCGCTCAACCCGATCCAGATGGTCATAGCTTCGATGGACTTAGCGGCAGAGCAGCAAGCTGAAATATTCCGTTTAGTAGACGAGTATCAGTCAAACCGCTCTCCCGCTGACATTGATCGTGCGCTGGAGGTTAAAAGACAGCAAATACGCATCGTAACGCAACCAGACTTTGATGAGTCTGAACTTGAAGCCATCATTGATTCAGTCCAAGCAGAAGAGAAAGCTATTGCTATGGATGACATGCGTTTGAAAAACAAGATATACAATGTTCTAACGAACGAACAAAAAAATAGGTTCAAAGCCTCAATGAAGTTCATGCTCAATGGCTATTAACCACCTCAAAGAATCCCACATTTAAAAACGAAAAAGCCGCAGTCTGAACTGACCCCCAATAGTTGGACACCAATTATTGGGGGTCTTTTTATGTCCAAATATAGCCGAGAGCTAAAATGTATCATTGCTAAGCAATACTTAGATGGCACGTCATCTCTCTACTTAGCAAAACAATATTCAATTTCTTCAAGACAGATACGGTATTGGGCTCAAGTCTTTGCCATCCATGGTACTGGTTCATTTTTACCAACTAACCATGCGGCTACTGCTCAGACAAAACGAAAAGCATTGAATTTAATGTGGACGAATGAATGGTCTCTCACGCACACTAGCGCAGTATTAAACCTCTCATCCCCTGGGATACTCTCAGTCTGGCTCAAACGATTTAATGAGCTCGGTATCAAAGGGCTCAAAATGCGCCAGAAAGGAAGACCCTCAATGAAACAGCAACCTCAACGTACCACTAAGCCTGATGATGAAATGACACTTGAGGAGCTAAAAGAGGAGTTGGTCTACTTGCGAACCGAGAATGCCGTTCTAAAAAAGTTGGAAGAGTTGGAGCAGGAAAAAAACCGTCGAACAAAGAAAAAGCGGTCATAGCTCTAACTCTTAAAAGCAAGTACCCGTTAAAGCACTTGCTGCACACTCTACAGCTGGCAAAAAGTGTCTTTTATTATCAGGCTCAAACGAGCAAGCGCCCAAATAACTACGAACGTGAGCTGCGGTTGATAAAGTCAATTTATCATGAACATAAGGGGCGATACGGCTACCGCCGCATTCACTTGGAACTAAAAAATCAGGGGTTCGTGCTTAATCACAAAACGGTTCAAAGGCTTATGACTCAGCTCAACCTTAAATCGACGGTCAGGATTAAAAAGTATCGTTCATATCGAGGAGAGTCTGGAACAGCAGCTCCTAACGTGCTTGAAAGAGATTTTAGTGCGACTCAACCCGATGAAAAATGGGTAACTGATGTCACGGAGTTCAAAGTAAAAGAGCAGAAAGTATACTTGTCTCCCGTTGTCGACTTGTTTACTCAGGAAGTGGTTGCTTATAGAGTGGCTAAAAATGCCTGCTGCCGCTTGTCACGGATATGCTGACGGAAGCCATATCAAAGCTTAAACCCAACTCAAAGCCAATTATACATAGCGATCAAGGTTGGCAATATCGCCATCGACAGTATCAAAAAAAGGTAGCGGAGAGTGGGTTAACACAAAGCATGTCGAGAAAAGGTAACTGCTTGGATAATGCGGTTGCTGAAAACTTTTTTGCTTTACTCAAAACAGAGATGTATCACAACCAAAGCTTTGAAGATGCAGATGCTCTGATAGAGCAAATCAAAGAATACATCGAGTACTACAATACCAAACGTATAAAAGTGAAACTAAAAGGCCTGACTCCGATAGAATATCGAACTCAGGCCTTGAAAGCCGCTTAACAGAAATGTCCAACTTTACGGGGTCACTTCAGTCGTTATGATGACTGCGGCTTTTCGTTATCAACTAGCTTAAGAGTAAGCTGAACAATCTAAGTCTGGTGTCTTGCTGCTCTTGTTTAGCACGACCATCAAATGGATAAGCAGCAGAATACCGGTCACACCCAAACCAACGCCGATTCCACCCCAGATCCCTGCTAGCTCGAATTTTGGCATCAAGTACCAAGCAGCAGGCAGGCCAAACATCCAGTAACCAATGGCTGTCATCACCGTTGGCATAGAGACAATCTTCATCCCTCTTAGCAGGTTAATCGCCAACAATTGCCAAGCATCAACAATAAAGCACAGAGCGACAACCCAGATAACTGAAGCCAATAGCGATGTCATTGCGCCAGTGCCGTCATCCAACTTGAAGATAGAAGCGATCATTTCAGGCCATAGGATGAATACGGCAGACAAAGCGACACTCAACACTGACACTAATATAAAGCTTTGAATCGAGGTTCTTTTGATGCCTTCGTAGTTGCCTGCGCCATAATCACGGCCTACTAAAATTGCGGCAGCTTGCGAAAAACCGAAGTTGAAGTTCCACGTAAAGCTTAAGCATTGCAGCAAGATTTGATGCAGCGCTAAAGAGGCAATACTGATCGTCCCTGCCATCAAAGTGCCACCGTAAATCAAGCCGTGTTCAAGCAAGGCAGCTAAGCCTATAGGTAAACCCATTAACAACAAAGGGCTCATCAGCTTGATGGAGTACTCTTCGGTATTTAGCCAAGGGGCGAACTGTTTGAACTCGTCACGTTTAAACACCCAAACCGTGTATCCAACCATCACGATAAATGCCGCGATAGCCGTGCCTAAACCCAAGCCAGTTAGTCCCATATCTAACTGGAACGTGAGGAAGTAACTCACTGGTACATTCAAAATCACAGTGATAATCGACATGACGAGAATAGAACGCACATTACCAAACGCACTGGTTAAGCCACGCAGTACCAATAAGATAAGCGAAGGCAACATCACCCATTTTAGAGCGTGTACATATTCCATCGCTAAGGTGATCACTTCTTGAGGTTGTTTAGCCGCTTCCAACACCAGCGGAGCAAACCAGAAACTCGCCATTAAGGTCACGCTGAGCACGAACGCCAGCATGGTTGCGCCTTTCACCGCCAATCTGATTTGTGTATTACCAAACTCTGGGCGAGCCACGCGCTGGCCATAAGCAATAGCGATCAGGTTCGCGACACAACCGACTGTGCTACTCGCAATAATAAAGATGAAGAAGTAAATAGAGGCACCTAAGCCACCAGCCGCAAGGGCTGACACGCTGATTCGCGACATCATCCAAACATCAGTAAGGACTAAAGCCATAGATATCAGCTGTGAAATGATCAAAGGGAATGCAAGAGTAAGTATTTTTTTCATGAGCGCCTCAGTTAATTTCGCCCAAAATACGATCGATGGGGCTGGCGTTCAATTGATAAATTTGCGACTCTAACATTCCAAAAACTCATGCGAATGAATTATGACCCCATATCCTAGCTTGCCATCCTCCCATAATGGCTTAAAAGCCTTCGAAGCGGCTGCAAGGCTGATGAGCTTTACGTTGGCTGCCGATGAGCTCAACGTGACACAGAGTGCGATCAGCCGCCAGATCAAACAGCTTGAAGATGAGCTGAACGCATCTTTGATCATTCGTAAGCATCGAGCGATTGAATTAACGGTGCAAGGTCATGATTTGTATGCCGCTTTGCGTGAAAGCTACGGCAATATCGAATCGGTTATCGCCTCTTGGAGTGAGCCGAAACAGAAACGCATAGTGATCAAAGCAACCCTGAGTTTCGCTACGCGCGTGTTGATCTCTAAGGTTCGTGAATTAAACGAGCGTTACCCAGATTACGAGATCGTGATCGTTCCCGTGATTGAAGAAGATGAAGCCATTAACAGCAGTGAGTATGACCTGTTGATCTTCCACACTCGATTCAAAAAACGCTATGACAACGCGCCTGACATCACTTTCTTGCGTGAAGAGTTCATGGCTCCAGTGTGCTCCACGAGCTTAACGAATGCTGTTGGTTTGACTAAGAAAGATACCGACCTCGATTCGATCTTAACCATGCCACGGCTGCACCCGACCTTAGATCACCATGATTGGAAAGTATGGCTAGCTGATGTCGAATCGCCACCGAAAAAGCCCGTCAGAAATACCAGCTTCTTGTCTTTGGATATGGCGCTCAGTGCGTGCTTATCTGGTGAAGGCGTCACGGTGACGGATCTGCTTTTGGTTTTGCAGGATCTGCAACGCGGTTTCTTATATTGCCCAGAGAATGCCAAGATCCAGAACAGTGCTTGGACCTATTTCATCCACCAGCGCACTCACTCACCTGTGATCAGTGGTTTGATTGATTGGCTTAAAATAGAGACAGCGAAAGAGATCGAATTGTTGAAAGCACTATCCCACCAAAATCATTGGTCTGGTGTTATCCAAGATCATTAAGGGATCTGTGCCTAAGAATTAAAAATCGCATTAACCTTATCATTTATAACGTTTATTTATCGATACGAATGACCTATCTTACGCCCTATGAACCAGTACACAGATACTGGCATCTATTCGTAGGAGAAAGTCATGGAACAACAGCGTCTAAAAGTTGCGATTATCGGTGCGGGACTGAATGGTTTAGCACTCGCATTATCACTGCGTAAATTTGGTATTAAAGCTCGAATATACGAGAAAGCCGAGCAACCGCGTACTGACGGTACGGGCATCATCATGTGGCCAGAGGGCATGCAAGTGCTTGCGGCATTAGTGGGTGTCGATAAAGTAAAAGCTGCGTGTAACCAAGTCGATACTATTTCGACCTTAACGGCGACGGGATTGCCCATCAACACGCTCAACATGAGTGACTCGCCCAGCAAAGCCAACGCACCTATTGGTTTGTTTCACCGCAGCCGTTTATACCAACTGCTGTTGAATGAATTAGGCGATGACTGCATCGCAACAAACCAACACTGCACAGTAAACCAAGACAACGAACAACCGCAGATTCTTATTAATGGCGAACCACTTGACGCGGATATTATTGTCGGTGCCGACGGTGTGTTCTCTCAAGTAAGAA
Source organism: Vibrio sp. Scap24 (assembly GCF_013394185.1). Taxonomy (NCBI): domain Bacteria; kingdom Pseudomonadati; phylum Pseudomonadota; class Gammaproteobacteria; order Vibrionales; family Vibrionaceae; genus Vibrio; species Vibrio sp. Scap24. The sequence continues at coordinate 1,433,890 of NZ_CP041333.1, forward strand.
AGTTTGTCGCACCCGATGTGTCTCTGAGACAGCCGAACGTTTACTGCTGCCGCGGTGAGATTGATTTCAAAGCGCCTGAGATCAGCGATGACGAGTGTTATGTATTCGCAGGCGATAAGTCTCGTATCGTCACTTACACTTATGACCGAGAAACCCAAGGTAAATACTGGTTTGCTGCGTGCGCTGTTGAAGAAGGTGAAACGCTTTCTAAGCAAACCGTGTTAGAGCAGTTCGCTCACTATCCGAGTTATTTACTGGATATGATTCGAGATACACCAGAATCGAAGATCTTGCCTTCTCCCCTTACTGATGTTGCACCATTTGATACTTGGTATCGTGATAATGCCGTTTTACTCGGTGATTCATGTTGCGCTGTGTTACCGACCATGGGTATCGGTTTCAGCTTGGGCATCGAGAACGCTTATGTGCTAGCACAGAGCATTGCTTCGAACTTTGAAGGCACAGAGCAAGCTTTTAAACGCTACCAACAGCGTGCTCAACAACGATCTCACGAACTGCAAAATATCACGCACAGACTCAGTGAACTGACTTATAAAGATGAGTTCAACCCAGTTGAGGTCGCAGAGCTTTACCAACAGTTTGCTATCACGAATAGCCGTTCTCCTTTTTAATGGCTTGATTCGCTAGCAATGCTTTCTCTACTAGAAAAGCCGCAATATTCACTGCGGCTTTTTAGGTTATTGGGTCAGCTCTCTAGCTACAACTGATACTGTAGCTTAAACAGACACTACAGCTTAAACATACGCGCACTGCGTGGTGGTAAGTTGAAGGTGTGATAACGAGAAGTCACGGTTTCTGTCGCGCTGCTTAATACGTCTTTGTATTGAACATGCCAATTGAACTCATGTTGGTAGGTATCGACCGTCACACCACGCGTTTCGCCACATTTGTTAATACCCACAACACCTTCTTTGCCACGCTTGAACAACAAAGTACACTGGTCGCTCGAAATCATGGTCATTGTTTTACCTTGCATCGCGTTATGGAAGCTCAACATGTTTTTCATTGTCGAACTGTTCCACACATTACCCCAACGGCCGTTATCCTTGTCTTCAGAATCAGGAAGATCATCACTGTAGATCAACGGCGTGCCACCGTCTTTACCAAGGATATACGCATAAGCAAGCTGCTCATCTTGTGGATCCATTATTTGGTAACGGAAGCCGTCATTAGTTGGAATATCATGTGTGATAGCGAAAGTGATTGAGCGACTATCATCCAAAGCTTGTCCGTACGCTTGTGGATCATGCAGTTGGTTTAAACCGCCACTCATAGAGAAGGCTGATCGAATTGAAGCAAACAGCGGGAAATCGTACGCAGAATGATTGGTGTTGTTCAAGTAAGGCGCTAAGAACGACTCATAACCACTGTTCCCTGCCCCGCCACTGGTAATCACCTCGCCAAACACATGCATGTTCGCGGTGATCTCAGGCGTAAACACTTGATCGATTTGGTACTGGCTCATGTGCTTCACTGCGTCAATACGGAAACCTTTGATGCCCATGTCTTTTAACGCTTTCAAATATAAACCTTGTTGTGAAACCACCCAGTTATTTGGGTCTAGGTCTGGAAGACCTACATCGCCATCAGCGCCACACAAGCGCCAGTATTGAACATGACCCGGGTCGTTCCAGTCAGTAATGCAACCTGCAGCATGGAAATCGTTAGCCGAGACAAAACCTTGCGCTAAGTTGCCAAACAAAGTCTGGTCAGCATAGTAGCTTGAACGGCTGGCATAATCATTGAGCACTTCTGTTCCAGGGTAGTCCAAGTCACTTCGTTTCCAGCTTTCATTCGCCATGTGGTTGAGTACGACATCAGCGTAAACATCAACACCCACATCTTTTAGTGCGGTGATCATTGCGGCCAAATCTTGTTTATTCCCCAGCGGAGAATCAATAGTACGCAAATCTTGTGGTTGATAACGCGCCCACCATTGGCTGCCGCTGGATTTCATTGCCGGAGCAACCAACACTTTCTTGTAGCCCGCTTCGGCTATTTGGTTGGCATTGGCTGTTACGTCTGAGTACTTCCAGTTGAAAGCATGCAAAATGGTGTCAGCGTAAGTCGCTGAACTAAAAGAGCAAAGCGCGAGCGTGGATATGAGTAGGGTATTTATTGGTTTCATAGAACATATCTCTCATTATAAATTCACAAGAATGATATGAGCGATAGAGACAATTAAAACGACCGATAAATCAGAGTTGAATTAGCGTCACCTTCTGTTGATGTTGATTTTATAAAATTGAGCTATAGCCGATATTATGTGGGACAAAATGTGATGTGCGTTTTATGGGGTTGTACAGGTATGCGTAAAGAGTAGAAATGAGAATTAATTGAATCAAGTTGACGAGAACAGGACAAAGACTTTGGTCGCCTCTCCTAAACTAAGCTATCATTCCTTTTCCCTCAACCGATTGATATTTTTATGCCTTCTTTCTCTTTTTCAATGATCCCTGTTGGGGTTCGATTCATGATCCTTTCTGCTTTTGGATTCGCACTGATGTCAGCTTGTGTGAAATACATCAGCAACTACGGCATACCTGTATTTGAAATTGTTGCAGCGAGGGCGTTGGTGTCTTTGATCATCAGCTACATCGACGTAAAACGAAAAGGCATTTCTATCTGGGGTAATAACAAACCTCTGTTGTTCGTTCGAGGCGCAGTCGGCACTGCTGCACTGATGTGTGTTTACTACGCTGTGACCACTCTACCGCTAGCAGAAGCGACCATCCTACAATACGTGCATCCCGTATTTACGGCATTGCTCGGTGTGTTATTCCTGAAAGAACGCGTCCAAAAGTCGACCATGATCTGCATTGCATTCTGCCTTGCGGGATTATTAGTGATGGTACAACCAAGCATGAACAGCGGCGCGAGCAGCGAACTGCCTTTGTTCAGCATTATGGTGGCGTTATGTGGCGCGTTTGGTAGCTCAATCGCTTATGTGATTGTGAGAAAGCTGAGCCAAACGGAAGACAGCTCTGTCATCATCTTCTACTTCCCACTGGTTGCCCTACCGATCTCTACAGCCCTTATCTGGAACGACTTTGTGTGGCCAAGCCTATTCTTAACTGTGATGCTTGTACTCGTTGGTATTTTCACTCAAATCGGCCAATACGGTTTAACCAAGGCAATGCAGACACAAGCAGCGGGCAAAGCTTCGGCTTACTCTTACGTTCAGATTGTCTTTTCGGCGCTGTTAGGCGTGTGGATCTTTAATGAAATCCCATCGGTTTGGACTTATCTAGGTGGTGGCCTGATTGTCACTGGCGCACTCATTAACGTGTTTGGTAAACAACTGTTAGTGCCGTTCAAGGCTAAATAAGTAACCCTCTCAATATCAGCTAATAAATAGAATCTAAAAGGGCATTGCGGAATATTCCACAATGCCCTTTTTCATTTATTCCTACTTATTCCGCTAGCTTGTAGCATTACGCAGTTTGGGATCATCACTCAGATATTCAACGAACTCGATTTCAAAGCCTGCCGGATCCACAAAGTAGACATTTTTACGGTAAGGTTCTTCAGCGCCGGGTTTAGCAATCGGGAAGCCCGCATCGATAAGACGTTGAGTGACGCTTTCGATATTATTAGTCACATAAGCAAAGTGCGCGAGACCAACCGAGTGCCCTGCTAAATCTCTATTTTCACCCTCTCCGTGATCACTCAATGCGATGTATTGGTACTCGTCACCAAAATGCAGCCAGTTACGTGGCTTGCCTGACCATTCGCCTTTTCCTTCATCACGAACGTACCAGTGTGGAAACGCCGCTTTATAGAAAGTCAGCATTTCAGGGATGTCCTTAACGACTAAATTCACATGTTCAAGTTGGATCATTCTTCTCTCCTTAAAGTATTCTCGTAAGCAACGTTGCATATCCTAATACCTCAAGTTAAGTTGAGGTAAAGCACTAATTTGCATTTATTTCGAGAACGTTTTTAGAGCCCAAATTGTCGTATTTTGAAGCGATACCAACCCTAAGTTTAGACGACCTTCCCTAATGTGGTTTATTTGGAATCCAGAATGAAATAGAGACTGGTCGCTATGGTTTAGGCGGAGTAACCTCAACTTCTAAAGCGGCTCGCTCTCTCCACTTGAAAACCTTCTTCCATTTAATCGGCATCATAGGAATAACGATGAGGCTAATGCCCACCAGCGTCAGGATGTCTGGAATCTCATCAAACCACATAACACCAAACAGTGTCACGAACACCAACCCGGAATATTCGGCAAGCGCAATTTGGTTGGCAGGGGCTTTTTTGTAAGCCACCACCACAAGCGCATGGTATCCAAGTACGAACAAGTTGATTGCCATGATCCAACCCACATGATGCCATTCAATCGCAGACCAAGTTGGTAGTGCAAATGCCAGTGCGAGTGGCAGAGTCATAATGCTGGTCCAGAACAGAGTAGAGATAATGTGTTGCTCTGCGTTCAGGCGTTTGATCAAGATGTTACCCACGCCCATCGCAAGCGCACTGCCTAGCCCAGCAATCGCTGCCCAGTGAAATTGCTCTGGGCGTAATACGATCAACACGCCCACAAAACCAATTAAGGTCGCGATCACTTTTGAAGATGTCGGCCTTTCTTTCAACAGCACTATCGACAAAGGCAGCATAAGGATTGGTCCAACATAGAACATCGCGTTTGCTGTCGCCAAAGTAAGGTGTGTAATGGCGATCATCGCGCAGCCACTCCCCACCAAGATAAATTGAGCCCTTAAGAAGTTGATACGGCAGCCGCCTTGCATACGCGTTTCTCTCGGCAACTTTAACCAAAATGGAAGCAGCAAGATCACGCTCAATAGCTGACGGATAAACACATACTGGAACGTAGGGACTTCGCCATTCAGTATCTTCAACGATACATCTGAAAAGGACGCAAGTAGGTTTGCGAGCACCAAAAGCAAAATGGCGTGGTTAACAGCTTTATTCATACAGAAGGAAGATTACACATTTGTCATACAATTATGGGCGCACATCATACATGAGAATTTGAAATGTGTAATAGCAAAATTACGAAGGCTCAGATTAATGCAATTTTGAATTAAACCTCGATAAACAAATTACGGCTCTTCGCTCAATATTTAGTCACGTTAATATTCTCTTATTGACTGATACATCAAGTTACAAATCGCTTTCATAGTAACCAAGAACACTGATCTGGGTTAATAAACTGGTTTCACAATAACCTTACTTTTATTGAGGTCGTATAATTACAAAAAAGGAAGTTACAGTGAAAAAATTATTAGCACTTAGTATTGCAGCAGTAATCTCGGTTCCAGCAGTAGCCGACCACAATACAATCAACGGAATGGATTTCGGTCCATTGGCAAAACTAGTCGGCACATGGAAATCAGTCGAAACAGGCGGCGTTGATATCTCCCCAGGTCAAGAAGGCACAGAAGTCGGTGCGGGTGGCCCTGCAGTCACACCGTTTTATGAAGTGATGACGTTCGAGGTTGCCGCAGACGCAACCAATGCCAGCGACCAATACCTTGTTGCTCTGTACTACAAGCAGGAAGTATTCAGAAAGGCCGACGATTCTAAATTCCACGATCAACGTGGCTACTTCATCTACGACCAAGAAAATCAGGTCGTGTACAACTCTTACTGTGTGCCACGCACCACATGTGTCACCGCGGAAGGCCCTGCTGGTGACACAATGACGTTAGTCGCGTCTAAACGCGGTATCGCTGAGTCTGAATACATGACAGACAACGCAACCACCACGGGCTTCACAATGAACATCAGTATTTCAGACGACACGCTAACTTACTCTCAAACAACGGGCTTAGAGATCTACGACAACGCTTTTGCTCATACCGATTCAAGCACGCTAATTAAAGTGAAGTAAATTCAAATACAAACGCCTTTCACAGCGAAGTGAAAGGCGTTTTTCTGTTGTACTTGTAACAACAAACAAGTTTAACTCGATTGTATATCAACCTTGGCGTAACGGTTGGCTAGCACCGCACAATAAAAGATCTGAATCGGGTGATAGAGCATGATTGGCAGTAATATCATCCCTAGATTAGGGTTGTGAGCAAAGATAACCTTAGCCATAGGAATACCTGCTGCTAAAGTCTTCTTGGTACCACAGAACACAGCCGCCACTTCATCTTGATGATTGAATCCAAACTTACGGGCACTCCATTGAATACCGTGTACCATCACCATCAATACCACTAAACAAATCACCGCCGACACTAGCAACAGCATTGGTGAAAAGTCACTCCAAATCCCATGCTCAATGGAGTCACAGAAAGCACTGTAAACAATCAGCAGTATCACGTATTTATCTAATTTGTTGACCACTGACTTGTGTTTCTGAGTCCATTCAAAAAGCAATGGGCGCATCAACTGACCGACAATCATTGGCAATAGCAGCATTTTAGATATAGAGATTACAGACTCCATCAGGTTCAACTCTGCGCCTTCCAGTCCCATAAAGAGTTGAATCAGTAAAGGCGCAATGAACACACCTAAAATACTAGAAAGCGACGCATTGAATATCGCACCAGGCAGGTTTCCTTTTCCAATCACCGTCATCGCGACTGAAGACGAAATCGTACTCGGCAAAACGAAGAGATAACAGAAACCAAAGGCCAAAGCTGCTGGCATATAAGCGACAAAGCCTTGCCCGAATATCACCCAAAGCAGTGGGTAAACTAAGAAGGTCGCGCTTTGTACAAAAACGTGCAGCTTCCAATTTGAAAGCCCCTCAAGAATGGCTTTGGGAGACAAACCCAAACCGTGTAAGAAAAACACCAAAGCGATGCCGAGAACAGTTACCGTATCGAGATGAAGTACCCCACCCGATTTACCCCAATCTGGCGTAAAAACAGCAACGACCATAGCCACCACCATCCCTACAAGAAACCATTCCTTTTTCAGTTTTTCTATCATGTTGACACGCACTTTCTGTAGATTCCATTTCAGCCAATAACCCGGCTCCGATGCTATTTATCCTATCGACTCTAATTTTAATTAACCACCATAAACGCAAATTAAGCTCGTCTTTACCTTGAGGGTTAACATCGTTATTCGAGTTTGTTACGCCCGTTTTGCTCAGGATTGATCAGATCTATGGAATGACGATGAAAATATTATAAAACAGCGGTTTATCGCGAAGATAAGACCCTTTCAGTGATCGGGGCACAGAGGTAAGCCGTAAGGATATGAAAGAAAGACGTAGTTAATCTAAACACCAAAGATCAGCCTATTCTCAAAGATGACGCAGCGGGAGCAACACATGGACAACAGAATCACCATTATTGAGTTTCTCAGAGTGTTTGAGTTTATTCGCTCTTCCGGTGAGCAACGGGACAACAAATATCAAGTTGGCGAAATGACGGCTTGGCATGATTACGATGGTTACACCTGTTGGCTAAGCTATAAAGATGTCACTGTGACGCTGATGTTTCATGGCTCGCTAAAAATTGAGTACGACAACGCTTCAAACTATTCTGAATTCATCGAACACTGTCTGGGTATGCTCGCTACTGAACCTTCTCCATAAAGCGCAAACAGGCTCATCACTATTATCGGCTATCGGCTATCGGAGAAAATCATGAACGAATCTGCTTTTAAGGCATCTTCATTACGTAAACGAGTAGCTCCTTTATGGCTAATGCTCAGCCTCTCTTTTTTATGGTCTAAAGCGTCAACAGCAGGAACAGAGATGATTGATTTCACACAAGCGAACGAACATAAGAACTGGACAGCGACCAACGATAACGTGATGGGCGGCATCTCAACTGGTGGAGTTATTTATAACGGTGGGGTTAGTCAGTTTAAAGGCGAGTTATCGTTAGAGAACAATGGTGGCTTTAGCTCAATCAACCGCTCGATTGAATCACTAAGACCCGGAGTAGACAACGTTGAGCTGACGCTTGTTGGTGATGGTCGCACTTACCAATTAAGGTTCGCTACATGGAAAGACGGTTATCGAACCAACTACAAGCACAACTTTGAGACCATCAAAGGCGAGCAACTTAAGAAACTCTTCCAACTTAAGGACTTTCAAGCCGTGTTCAGAGGTCGATTACTCAGCGGAGCACCGGAACTTAAAGCTCAAGACATCAAACAGGTCGGCTTTTTGATTGCAGATAAACAGCCTCTGCCCTTCGAGCTAAACCTCATTCAGATTCAATTCAAAACGCTCCAAGAAACTGAGTAGAGCTTTGTTGGAATAAACTCAGTAAATCACTTAATAAAAAATGTATGGTCCGCCCCGTTATTGCAACTACAATTAAGTAATAACGGAGTTGGTTTGCGCTAATGTATTCGGAGTCCTTGTTGGGAGCACTAGCTTCCCAGCTCCACGATGATATCCGCGCCAGATTATCCTTAAAAAGCCCAAAGCATTGGTTGCTATTTTTTGTGTCAGGTTCTTAATCTGGCCGATTGACCGTTTTTGTCATCACGTTCATTGGCGTTGCAAACTTGGTTATAGCTAAACAGCCTTAAAAGCTTGGCGGTGGTATAACACCGCCCAAGCTATCCTTACTAACTTGTTGGCTAATGCGACTACCACTACATTAAATGGTTTGGTGGCTCGTAGGTTCACAAGCCACTCTCCAAACACTTTCCCTGTCGTCTCTAGTCTAGAGAGTACAGCTCTTGCCCCATGGACAAACAGAGTCCTGAGGTGTTTATTCCCTCGTTTACTCATACCAAGTAGTTTGGTCTTTCCTCCCGTTGAGAATTGCCTTGGCACAAGCCCCAACCAAGCCGCCATCTCACGGCCATTGGTAAAGTTACTCGGAGAGCTTACATCGGCAAGACACAATGTGGAGGTAAGATCGCCAATCCCAGGGATAGTTTTTAATAATTGAGCACTTTCGTTGTTATTAACAATAGTTTGAAGCTTGTTATCTTGAGTTTTGATTTGTTCATTAAGGTACTTGTAATGTTCGTGGATAGATATCAATTCACATAGCAAGCTTTTGGGTAATGAGACGGTTTGTTCTGCTAACCATTGAAACAGAGACTTCATCTTTGCATGCCCTTTGGGAAAGCTAAGGCCGAACTCAAGTAAGATCGCTCCGATCCGCGACATAGTGGCAGTTCTCTCCTTGATATAACTATCTCTGACTCGATGAATCGCTGCGATGACTTGAGCCTCTTCACTTTTTACAGCTACAAACCTCATGGTCGGTCGACCCGCAGCCTCTGCGATCGCTGAAGCATCGATGAAATCGTTTTTATTGCCTTTGACATAAGGCTTAACATACTGAGGAGGAATAAGTCGGGGTTGATGCCCAAACTCACTACACTTTCGAGCAAGCCAATGAGCACCGCCACAGGCTTCGAAAGCAATAGTTGTTGGTTCTATTTTTCTAAGAAAGATTAAGAGTTGGTTACGATTAAATTTACGACGAAGCACCTCCACTCCACAACGGTTATGTGCGATAGCATGGAAGCAATGTTTACCTAGGTCGATACCTAAAATATGAATAGAAGACATATGGTTCACCTCATTCTGAGAGCCTACTCTAAGCTTAAGGGCTTGAGAGTGAGGCGGACCATATAATTAAGCCCCTGATATCTTACCGATTCACGATAAGTATCAGGGGCTTTCTATTCAAGCGTTCAAACGGTTAAAAAGATCAACGCTTCAAAGGTCTAAATCAACATTACTTAGTATTTGATGGCTGTTTTACCAATCGATGCGCTGCTTTCAATACGTTGATGCGCATCTTTCAGTGTCTCAACACTAAAGCCATTCAATGTGGTGGTAAGCGTAGATTTGATACGGCCAGAATCAATCAGGTTCGCTGCTTGGAACAGGATATCTTGTTGTTTCTGAATATCGTCAGTGTTGAACAGTGAACGTGTAAACATCAGCTCCCACACAAAACCTGCTGACTTGCCTTGCAGTGCAGACAGATCAATCCCGCCATCAAACTCCACAATAGAACTGATCATGCCTTGTGGTGCAATCAGCTCAACCATCGATTCCCAGTGCCCTTTAGTATCAGCAACATTGAAGATGTAGTCGACATGCTGAATGCCTTGCTCTCGTACAGATTTAACCAAGTTACGGTGATTCACCACATGGTCTGCACCCATATCTCTTACCCACTGTTCAGTTTCAGGTCTTGAAGCCGTCGCAATCACAGTCAGGTTAGTCAGCTGGCTCGCCAATTGAATCGTAATTGAACCTACGCCACCAGCTCCACCAATGATAAGAATGGATTTTTTCTCTTCTGGACGCACACGTAGGCGATCAAACAACGCTTCCCACGCAGTAAGTGTTGCTAGCGGCATAACTGCAGCAGCTTCATCAGAAAGGCTCTTTGGTGCTTTCGCCGTAATACGGTAATCCACGGCTTGGTATTCTGCATTAGCGCCCATGCGTGTTACATCACCTGCATAGTAAACACGGTCGCCTAGTTCAAAGCCTTCAACGTCTGTACCTTTACCCACAACTTCACCAACCGCGTCATAACCAAGGACTTTTGGTTGCTCGAGAGTTTTATCTTGAGCACTGCGAATTCGAATTTTTGCGTCTGCTGGATTGATAGACGTCGCGCTCACTTTCACAAGCAGATCATGTTCTTTTAATTCTGGAAGGTTTGTTTCAAACTCAACTAAGCTGTCTTGTTCTGTAATCGCAAGTGACTGAGTAAATCCGATAGCTTTCATTTTTGATGGTACTGACATTGTGCTTTCTCCTTGAATTAGATAAGTTAATCTTAGTTGACTCTCAATTTAGATAAACCGCCTAATGTTTGAATCATATTCAATTATTTTTTGATAATCGTGTTACCACTGATTGAGCAACACGAACAAGTAGCTCTGTTATCAACGGTATAGGGTTAGATAAGACCTTGCTCAATCAACCAGTCACGCGTTACTTCATCTTGTGGCTTACCTTCACGGCAAACTTTATAATCTAGCTCTGCGATAATATCGTTTGAGAATCGCAATGAATCTAACGTCTGGATTTGTTGTTCGCTAAACAAGTGCTTCTTATCGTCTCTTAAAAGAAGTACTGCTCTATCAACAATACCGAGTAAGCCTTTTGGCTCTTTGAGCTCTCGAATGTCATAGCGATAATGCAAGAATTGAGGTTTCCACAGCGGCACAACAACCCACTCATTGTTCGCTACGGCGCTTTCAAAGGCATTAAAACAATCGTCTTCACTACCAGGAAAAAACTCGTAACCCGCATCGCTCAGGCCGTACTCTTTCATCATCTGAATAGAGAAGCGTGTAATGCCTGCACCGGGGTTAATACCCTGAATGGTAGAGTTCATTTTCTCGATAACTTCAGGCTTTAATAGATCAGCGACCTCAGAAACAGCTTCTTCAGGGACATAATCAGGCACGCCCCACAACGCATAAGGTTCATAGTGAAGGCCAAGTTCAATAAGTGGCTCAACTTCCTCAACGTCCGCTTTGTAGATACCGTGGCTTGATGGCAACCAAGCCGAAGAAAGCATGTCTACTTCACCCGCTTTTAGCTTTTCGAAATTTTCTTGATGAGGAGAAAAAACACGCTCCACCTCGAAGCCCATTGCGTTTAATACATTGGTAACCAATGATGCAGTGGTTCGGTGAAACGACAAATCTGTTACGCCAATTGTGATTTTCTTAGTCATGTTGTTATCCCCTTTTGTTCGGCTTGATAGAGATAGTACATGGGTAAAAATCAGCGAAAAACAGCCTAATATTTGAATGATTCTCAAATATATTTTGGCAATTGCGCATATAAAGCTAGCTTAAAAGAGATGAATTGGGATCAACCCACTTTATGATTAGCAAAAATCTCAATACAATGTTTAGAACATTATCAAACACAGGTAGATAATATGCTTCTTGAAGACTTGCAGGTCATTTTAAAGGTGGCGGAGTTTCGTAGTATCACCGCAGCAGCCACCAACCTAGACATGCGTACCGCAACCGCGAGTGCTGCCGTCAAACGTGTTGAAGCCGCACTGGGTGCTGAACTGTTTGTAAGAACCACTCGTCATTTACGGCTTTCCTCTGCAGGCGAGCGCTATTTACCTGAGTGTGAGCAAGCCTTGAAGATGTTAGAGCAAGCCAAACTCAACATGCGTGAAGAGCTTGGTATCTTAGACGGAGAAATCCGCATCGCGCTTTCTTCGGATTTAGGACGTAACCTCATTACACCTTGGCTTGATGAATTTCTGCTTGAATACCCAAAGGCTACACTTCGCACCAGCATCAGTGACAGCAACATCGATTTCTACCGTGATTCTGTAGACATGGCTTTGCGTTATGGTTCTCCGAATGATGCCAACATGTACGGCTTTAAGATCTGCGATGTGCCAAGAATATTGTGTGCAGCGCCTGCATACTTGGCCGAGATGGGAACACCAAACCAGCCAAGCGACCTAGCTGATCACAATGGTCTGCTGTATCAGCTGCATGATATGTTGCAAGACGAATGGGTGTTTAATGACGGTAAACAAGATCATAAAGTGAAACTAAAAGGGAATCGCGCCTCAAATGATGCTGACCTTGTTAGGCGCTGGTGTGTGGCAGGGAAAGGGGTGGCAATAAAGTCTTGTTTAGATATGTCGAGTCATCTGCTTGCTGGCGAAGTGGTTAAAGTCATGCCCGAGTTCAAGCCAACCTCAACCGAGCTGTGGTTAGTGTGCCCGAGTCGTCAATCCATCACCCCGACCGTCCGCTTATTAAGAGATCTATTCCGCGAGAAAACCTCAGAGATCCTTTCTCAGTTGAGCGAGCAAGGCATTATAGAAACTCAAAAGTCTTAACGACCTAAGAATAAAAAAGACGTTAGTGAACTTTAATCCACTAACGCCTTTAATCATTTGAACATCGCACCTATTGATGGATGTATCGTCTAATACGAGTGCTTAGTTTGACTCGTCTTCAACATCACAGTCAGCACAGCACTGAAGCGCAATTTCATGTTCGAAGGTGATCGTGTCTTTACCTTCTTCTAGTAGTTCTGCGATTTCATCAGCGACTTCTTTCTCATCATCCGCTTCGATCCCGCTTTCTAGCTCTTCTTCTGAATAACCAAAGAAGTTCAGCAGCAAGTATTCGCGAGCTTCTTCTTTCGTACAAACTACGTCCGCTGAAAGATCTGGCGTAACTTCACCTTGTGTAAGCGTCGCAGTTACTTGTGCTACAGCAGCATCTTTCATCGCAGGCGTTAACCAACCAAGATCAGTACTTACAGATGTCTTTTTACAGTCGAAGCAAGGCAGTTGGTGAAAGTAGTATTGAAAGGTAGTCATAGGTAATTTCTTCTTTAAATGTTGTATAGCGAGATTATGCGCGTTTTGTAGCAAAATACTATCTCAATCACAACCAGAGACTGATTCGCGAGGGTTATTTTACCAAACACAAAACAAGATAATACCTAATGTACAGAAAAATGCCGAAATACCAATTGCCGACTTACAACTCCCAATGGTTTGATAACCTCCTAAATCGCTACACACATTGGCGTATTTGAAATAGGGTCAGGGAATACTCTCGCTTTAAGGTCGAAAACATCATCCAGTAATGTCTCAGTCATCACCTCATCAGGTGAACCTTCAGCAACAACACACCCTTTTTCTAAAACCACTAAATGATCGCAGTAACGGCACGCTTGGTTAAGATCATGCAACACAACCACCACCGTTTTTCCTTTAGTATTCATCTGCTGCATCAAGTTCATCAACTCGACTTGGTGAGACATATCAAGGTATGTGGTCGGCTCATCTAACATCACTAAATCTGTGTCTTGTGCTATCACCATCGCAATCCACGCTCGTTGTCTTTGACCACCAGACAATGACTCAACCGGTTTATCGGCAAACTCGAGCACACCAGTATCACGCATCGCTTGTTCCACAATAACTTGGTCTTCTTGTCCTAACCTTCCCCAATGAGAGATATAAGGCGAACGCCCATATTCGACGAGCTTTCTTACCGTGATACCTTCCGGACTAACCAAAATTTGTGGCAAAAGTGATAACGAACGCGCAAGTGCTTTATCGCCATAACTCGACAGTGGTTTGTCTTCAAACAACACCTCTCCTGTCGCTGGTTTGTTGATTCTCACTAACGTCTTTAACAAGGTGGATTTACCACACCCATTTGGTCCAATTAAGGCGGTGACCTTACCCTTTGGGATCGAAACTGAAAGGTTCGGTATGATCGTTTGTTTGCCGTACGCGACGGAAAGATTCTGCGTTTTAAGCATGGTTACCAACCTCGATAACGATAGAGAAGAAAAATGAAATAAGGCGCGCCGATCACGGAAGTAAGAACCCCTGCTGGCAGTTCAATCGGTGGTTGTAGGCCTCTTGCCAAGCCATCAGCACAAGCAACCAAAATTGCCCCCACCAGTGCCGATGCTGGGATCAAAAATTTATGGTTATACCCAAATAGCAAGCGAGCCAAGTGAGGTGCTAATAAACCTACAAAACTGATCGTTCCTGCAACTGAAACACTGATGCTGGCAAGCAAAACTGCAGCCAACAGCGCGAGAGCCTGAATCTGTTTCGGTTTAGTACCCAATGTGGTTGCACTTTCCTCGCCAAGTCCCATCACATCTAATCGCCAAGCGAGCCATAATACCATTGGCAATAACAAGAATAATGCACTCCAAATAAAGGGTACTTGTTGCCAGTTTCTGCCCCAGAGACTGCCTGTTAGCCATACCATGGCCGTATTAATCTCGATAGGATTGGTTACAAGTAGGAAATCTATGCAACTGGCAAGGAACGCGCTCACCGCAATACCAATCAACGCTAATTTGGCGGGTGTTGGCCTTGACCACCATGCCAACACTCCAATCAATCCAGCAGCGAAAACTCCACCGAACATCGCCACCAGCGGAAGCGCACTAACAGGTGCATTAGGAAACCAAACTAAACTCGCTGTAGCGGCAAGCCCGGCTCCAGCACTAATGCCCATAAGATCTGGCGATGCCAAAGGGTTACGTATCACCCCTTGCACCAATACGCCCGAAAGTCCTAATCCGGCTCCCACACTTATCGCGAGCAACATACGTGGTAGCCGATACTGATGGATAATAAAATCGTCACTAGAAAACGCGACCAAATGTTCGATCACTTGAGAAACAGAAAGTGAAGCTGCGCCGACAAACAAACCTGCGGATGCGACAATAACAAGCAGCCCAAATAACAGAAAAACCTTCGTGTAGTGGTGCATTAAGATCTCCTCGTCGCAATCAAGATAAAACAAGGCGTCCCGACTAAAGCCGTAATAACACCGACAGGCGTTTCAGTCGGAAAAGCAATTGCTCGTGATAATGCATCTGACCAAGAGACTAATGCTGCGCCAGCCAATGCGGAAATAGGAATGAGTAGATGATAATTGTGCCCAACCATAGATCTAACCAAATGAGGTACTAACAAACCAACAAAGCCAATTGGCCCTGCGATAGCGACACTTGATCCGGCAAGCAACACAATCGTCAGTCCACTAATTAGACGAGTAAGCCTGATGTTACTGCCCAACCCCACGGCAACTTCTTCGCCAAGTGCCAGTAGGTTGAGGTTGCGAGCAAGGCTCATTGCCAACACCAAACCAATCACAACAGGCGGCCAAAGTTGTTGCCATTGCCTATCATCCACACTAGACAAAGATCCTGTAAGCCAATGCAATACGCTATAAGCCATATCGTCAGCGAGGATCAGCGCCGCGCGGGTCAATCCAATCAACAACGCAGTAATGGCAATACCCGCCAAAACCAAACGCAATGGATGAGATCGAGCAGAAAAAAAGCCACCAAGAAGCATCACGGCACCGCCACTGAGGAGCGCGCCAAGAACGGCATTGAGAATTGGATTTAGCTCGCTGACCACGGGGGTGCCTATTGCAGCTAACGCCATAAAACAGGCAGCACCAGCGTTAATGCCAAGAATCGATGGAGACGCGAGTGGGTTGCGCGTTAAGCCTTGCATCAATAACCCAGCGACAGCCAAACTCGCACCAATCAAAAGCCCTGCGTAAGCTCTTGGTGCTCTTAATGTCGCCAATATTTGATGAGTCATATTGCTTTCATCAAACGTAAACCAATAATCAATCAAGTCACTTAATGTTAGAGAGAAATTAGACCACCCCACCATAGACGCTACATAACCAGACAGAGCCAAACACGATACCAAGATCGTAAACAGCGTCGCTCGCCACGACAGTACTGACAGAGATCGCTTGCCTGTAGAAAACAACATCGTACTCATGATGGTTCCAGAATCTGCTCTAGATTTTTCGCTATTTGCTCTGCGGCTACAATGCCTCGATTCAATGACCAAAGCGCTGGTGACACTTCAACAACTTGCTTGTTTTTTGTTGAAGTCAGTAGGTTGAATAACGGATTTTTCTGCCAATCATTAATAATATTCGGGTGAGAGTAAGCACCAATCAGCAACCAATCCGGATTGGTTTTCAATAACAACTCAAAACTGGTTGGTAAATAAGCCTTCTCTGTTTTTTTAGCAATAGGGCTTGCAACACCTAATGTAGTGAGCACTCCTCCGGCATAAGATGCAGGGCTATGTAACCACATACCTTTATCCGACACGACAGCAAATTGGACGGTTTGTTTAAGGGTAAAATGACTTTTGAAATCAGACATGACTTGCTGATGTTGCTGAATTCGTTGCTCCATTGCCGATTGCTTATTGAGCGCGATACCTACCTTGAGTGCTGATTCCAAATTCTCTTGATACGTCTCGCCGCGGCTTTTCAACAACAGAGTTGGCGCGATTCGTTGTAGGTCTTGGTAAACCGTTCGGTGGCGCTCAGCATCTGCAATGATCAAATCGGGCTTTAATATCGCAATGGCTTCTAGGCTTGGCTGAGAGCGCATACCAACCGATTCCCATGGTTGAACCAAATCACGCACCGCCGGAATCACTCGAGAAGCATCATTGTCATCGGCTACACCAACAGGAGAAACACCTACCGCAGCTAACGCATCTACAAATGAGAACTCCAGTACCACGATGCGTTGTGGCGTAGTGGCGATCTCAAACTGACCTTGCTCGTCTTGTATCGTCCTCGTTTGTGCTGAACTGGAAAATGAGAACAAGCCTAAAGCCAAAAACGTTATGGCTATCGCTATCCTGCTGAATAAAAAAGGCCGATTGAATGACAATAGTCCATTCGACAGCAGCAGTGGATTTGAAAACAAGAGTCGAGAGCTGTTTTCCATATTTAATTTTCCTTTAACGCTAGAACCGTGAAAGTCGCCAAGAGTATTGGCGACTTTTATTCGTTATGATTTTCAATAAATTACGTATTAGAACTGGTAATTCAGATCCAAGGTGTAAGAGCGCCCTGGTGCTGGATAGCGACCAACTGGGCTGGTATCAATACCACGGAAATAATAGTCCTCATCAAACAGGTTATTGACTGCAAAGTTCATTCGCAGCTTACTGTTTTGGGCCTTATACAAATCCGAACCTAAGTTGAAGTTCCATACCATGTAGGCCGGTACTTTACCTGTCGCTCCCGTTGCATCCTCAGCACTGGTATTAGCATTGTCAGAATATGATTCACTGAAGTAGTAACCAGACAAGGTGGTATCTAGCTTGCTAAACGCATAGGTCGCATCCCAGCTAAATTGATGCTTAGACGTGTAAGGAAGTTGGTTACCCTTGTTTGCGCCCTCTTCCTCTAACGTTGCATCTAAGTAGTTATAGCCAGCGCCCAAACTCAGAGCTTGCATCGCTTGAGGAGTATAACGACCAGAGAGTTCAACACCTTGATGAAGGGTTTTACCAATGTTATCGAAAGTTTGGGTAGCACTTTGCCATTGCAGCTGATCTTCAAAGTCAATACGGTAAAGTGCAATGTTAAAGCTGGTTGAATCTTGATTGTAGCGAGCGCCCAACTCGTAGTTCCATGCTAGCTCACTGCCTTCTTCACCTTTGCCTCGGATGTAAGCAATTTGTGGTGCACGCAGAGATTTCTGCGCATTGGTGTAACCAACCCATTGCTCCGTAAGGTGGTATGCCACGGTTAAGCCCGGCAACCACTCAGTCACTTTGTTGTCGGTATTCTCCGCTTTGCCCAAATCATTAAATGCCATGTCTATTGATTCGTAACGAATACCAGGAGTCACCTTTAATACATCATTAAACAAGCCAATTTCATTGCTGATATAGCCAGCGAAAGCGTCGGTATCCAAATGCCAATCGCGCGGCGTTGTTGTTACTCCACTCGAAATTGATGTCTGAGTGAGCTTGTAATCGATGTCTTCATTAACGTAACGCGCACCCACAATGACATTTTGTGTCACGGTATTACCGTCAAAATACATCGCGATTTTAGGCTCAACGCCATAAACAGAAAACTCACGTGGTGAAGTGCGAATATCGGTTGATGGTAATGCCGGATCCGCCCAGTGAGCGCCCGCGCTATTAAAGCCCCATTGGAAGAAGCGCTCAGAGCGGTGACCAAATGTCAGTATCTCTAGCTCTGCACTATCGGCAATGTTCAAATCATGCAAATACTTTAGGCTCCAACGCGTCGATTTACCTTGGTATTCATCATATGGACGCTTCGATTGGGTACGATCATTCTTGTAATCTTCTGGCGATAAAGCACCCGGCATTTGCGTGTCTGCATCATAACGCTGCACGAAAGCTTGTAACTCTTGAGTATCACTCAGTAACCACTGCAACTTCGCTTGGAAGTTTTCGACATCGGTATCTGAATGTTCACGGAAGCTTTCACCTTTTAGGAAGTTACCTTCGACTTGAAGCGCAAGCGTATCAGTTAGCCAGCCACCAGTGCGCAAGTAAAAATCATTAAGTGGCGTATCGCCATCCTCGAATACAGTAAAGCGATTACTGATTTCTGTTTGCCACTCTTGCGGAATAGGCTTAGTCACCAAGTTGATCACGCCACCCACGTTGTTTGGCCCGTACTGCACAGCAGCGCCTCCACGTACGATATCAATTCGGTCAAGCATCGACAGCGTCGCAGGGAAAATAGATTGTCCAGTATGACCATAAGGTGCAAGAGTCAGTGGCACACCGTCCATTAGAAATTGAGCATGACCACTGCGACTGGCTTTCAAGCCACGCACCGAGATGTTAGGCAGCACCCCCGTGCCCGTTTCGTCTTGAACCTTAATGCCCGGAACACTTTGGAAGGCCGAATCAATCGAAAGTGCGCCAGTCTTTTTAATTTGTTCGTTAGTTAGAACGGTACGCGCTCCCGGATACTCTTTCACATCCTCTAGCTCCGAGTTACCGATTAAGCTACCCGTCACGACAACCGTTTCCATGGTCGTTGTTTGAGGATCAGACGCAGCAAATGCGCCCATGGAAGTCACTGAAGCGATGGCGACTGCAAGTGCACTTAGACGCAGCTGTGCTTTGTTCTGTATTGGCTCTTGCAGTTGCTTATGTTGCTGCAATTGAGGTTTACCATCCAAATTCTGGTAAGACATGAAAATCTCCTAAATAGACAGGTTAGGGTCAAAGGCTGTATTTTCGGTGATGCCTGCACTTTGACCCTATGGGCTAAACGGCCTCAAAATGAAGCCAACTGTTCACTCATTCGTAGCGAACAAATCAATCGTTTTTGGAGTTAAAATAGCTCTTAGAAATGAGCTAACTCCTAGAACTGAACTAGCTCTTAGAACATACTTAGCTTTTAAAACTGATAGCCGTAGCTGAGCATGAATTCAGCAGGGGCACCGTAACCAATTTGGTTTGTGCCAGACGTGCCGTTGGTTGCTCCCAGAATGTATTCTTCGTTCAACACGTTGTAAGCGTTCGCTTGGACTTTGTGACGACCCGTGGTATACGCTGCCATCAAATCAACTGTGGTGTAATCGCCTAGTGCAACGGCTTCGTCATTACCCGCGTAACGATCGCCAACGTATTTCACACCACCACCTAAACGCCAGTTGTCGTCTAGCTGGTAAGTACTCCAAAGTGAGAACAGGTGGTCAGACACATCGTTTGGCTTTTTACCTGTCTCTTTGTCTTCCGCATCGAGATAGCTATATCCAACCGAAATGTCCCATTGCTCTGTTATCTGACCGCGAGCTTCCAGTTCAATACCTTGGTGACGCGCTTCAATCTTGTTGACCACGTCTCCGTCTGTATTGGTTTCTGGCTGCTCTTGATCGATTTGGAAGATCGCTGCATTCAGCATCAAAGCGTTATCTAATAGATAAGCTTTTGCGCCAATTTCTTTTAGATCGGTGTGGAAGAATTCAGCTAATTTAGGGTTGATGTAGATACCTGAGTAAGGCAGTTGCCATGAGCGAGCTAAGCTTGCGTACACGGACATATCGCTGTTGATTCGGTAGACCAAACCACCGCGGTAGCTCACTTTGTTATCGTCGAGGTTCTCTTTTTCTGAGCCCGCTTTTTGCTGCTCAAGCTCCATCGAGTCGTAACGCACATTGCCGATCACTGAAAGATCACCAAAGGTGTAAACGTCTTGAATGTAGACGCCAGTGGTCGTTGTCGTGTTATCACGGAAAGGTTTGAAACCCGGATCAGGTGTTGGACCTGCAACAGGATTATAGATATCTTTCGGAGGTAGGGTTTTGTCGCTTGCGAGAGTGAGATCGATATTGATCTGGTTGTAATCGGCGCCAATCATCATTTGGTTAGAATCGGTTTCCCAAACCAACTCAGACTGTAGTGTTGTCGTGGTACGAGGGTCATAGCCGAAGTTGTTCACGGTTTGAGATACTTGATCACCTGTTACCGTGCCTTGACGTGTGCCCTTTTGTTCAAGCTCGATATGGTTATACGCTGCGCGGTTTGTCCATGCCCATTCGCTGTTTAAACGCCACTCATAGTCAATACCCACACGAATGCTGTCTGACTCTTGATAATCGTTGGTGCCACCGTAGAAAGTACTCTCTGAGACATCAACAGGCTTGCCATTCTTAGATGGAACACCACGATATGGCACCAGTTCTTGGTGAGAATATTCAACATCGAGATCAATAATGTGTCCATCAGAAGGCATCACTCGAATTGTTGGGGCAATAAAGAAATCATTGGAATCAACATGATCGACGTAAGAGTCAGCTTGTCGATGTTCCACATTGATACGGCCATTAACCTTGTCTGAAAACGCCATCGAGCTGTCAACTTGACCCACAAACTGACTGTTGCTGCCTACACTGCCATTTACGTTGGTGAAGTTGTCACCGTTAGCGCGTTTCGTTACCAAGTTGATGATACCGCCCGCAGAGCCTCGGCCATAAAGTGCACCGGCTGGGCCTTTTACCACTTCAACACGCTCAATATTGGCTAGGCTGCGATACGACTGCAACGTTCCATCGTCACGCATACCATCACGATACATGTCATTTAGCGAATCGAAACCACGAATCACGAATTGGTCTCGGCTGCCTTCACCGAGGGTATTGTTAACCCCTGCGACACCATCAAGTGCTTCCACTAAACGCACCGCACCACGGTCTTCCATTTCTGTCTTTGTAACCACCGATACCGCTTGTGGCACATCTAACCACTCGACATCCGTCTTGGTTCCTGATTGAGGCATGTGCTCTGCATAGCCTTCATATTGATGGCCAATAATTTGCACCGTTTCATCTACAGTGACTTGTTCTTCCGCCACTGCAGTTGACACACCAGCCACCGCCGTCAATGCACCTCCAATCGCTAAAGCAAGGGGGGACAAGATCAATCTCATGTTCATTTTCTAATTCCGTTTTAGTTTATAAATTTACATTAATGCGAATAAGAACAAATATCATTTATGTTTGCAATATATATTTTTTGCTCTATATTTGCCTAGCAATATGCAACACAGTTAATGACAAAATAGTAAATAAAAACAATAAGATAGAAAAAGTTTCTTTCCTAAAAGACAGAAAGAGACCACTTGAAAGCGAGTTGTGAGCAGGCGACAACAACGTTTAAAATTAGGAACGCCCCATGAAATCTACGATTATTATCGTAAGTCATGTCGTGAATGACGCAGTCACTCACGGCTTCGTACCTACCGCAAAGGCGATGGGTCTTCACGTCATTTTGATCACAGATCACAAGCTCAACCACTTAAGATTGAGCAGTGATGATGACCGGTTTAGCCCTGACGCAATTCTTGAATGTGATGTGTTTAACCCCCTTGAACTTATCGAGACCATCACAGAGCAAGACCTAAAACCCACAGGTGTTTTTAGCAACAGTGACCACTTGCAAACCTCCACTGCAATCTGTGCTCAATTTTTTGGTGTACCAGCGAAAGACTGGACCGTGACGCTAAAAGCAAAGAACAAACACTTAACGCGCCAAGTTCTCACTGAAAAGTCACTACCTAATACACAAAGCAAATTACTGTATCCCGGCACCGCTCCTGAATCTGACTTCACTTTTCCGGTGGTAGCCAAACCTAAGGAAGGCGTAGCAAGCTTGGACGTTCAACGTTGCAATTCTAAAGTTGAACTTGATAGCTATTGCGGACGCTTTTGGCAAAAACACCCCACGAGCCCTATCTTGGTCGAAGCTTTTTTGCAGGGCTCACTTATCACGGTTGAAACCTTGGGGGATGGGGAAAGTTTGACGGCACTTGGTGGGTTTGATGTAGAACTCTCTGAACCACCTTACTTTATTGAAACCGAAGCACGTTGGAATGGCACTAACAGTATCCAATACAGAGACGAGTGTGTAAGGCAACTACAGGCATTTGGGGTAGGTTTTGGTGTTTGTCATAGTGAATTCATCATCACCGAGTCCGGCCCAGTATTAGTCGAAATTAACTATCGAAGTATTGGTGATGGCCGAGAATTTTTACTCAATAACCTCAGTGGAGGAAAGTGGTTCAGCACTATTCTGAACCTCCACCTCGGTAACAAAATCGATCCCACACTTCAAATGAATGGCAGTGCGAATGTTCACTATGTGGTGGCAGAGCAGAACGGCACCATTGAAGGCACATCAACATCGTTCATTCACCAAGATGGCGATATTGTCACGCAGCAACAAGTACTTAAACAAGCAGGTGATACTTTCCAGCAAAGCTTCTCAAACAAGGATTACTTAGCAAGGATTTCAATCGTATCTCCTTCCGGCGAACCTTTAGAACCAGCGCTTCAACGAGCGATCTCTCGATTTAACCTCACATCTGTCAACGAGGTAACAGCATGAACGACAACGCTTTATATCTAACTCAACGCCTCGTAGACACCTGCCTTCGTGAAGACCTATTTGGATTAGTATCTCAAAGCCAATTTAATACTGAGCTCCCTGCGACACTCAGTCTATCGCCTTACCCTAGTGAGCAAGTGTGGGCTATTTTTGTGCATGCGGATTGCGCTCTCTATTTGCCAGTCACGCCAAGTTATTACATCCAACGCTGGGGTTACGGCTCTTCAAATGGAACGGGAGGCAATGGCTGGCTAATCGAGAAAGATGGTCAGGTTGAACTTCAGCAGCACTATAGCGATTGGATTAAATTGCTGAAAGCGTGTGCTCACGAAAGCTCACATTCGTTGTTGGATGGTTACTTGCAAGAACTTGAATGTGCAGAAAAGCACAAGGTACTTTGTGATTCAGCGTTCAATCAACACTCTGAATCGTTAATGCAGCCGATTTCTCAGCTAGAACATTGGAGCCACAAACTCCTACGCGCCGATCAAATCGCATCATACCTTGACCATCCTTACTACCCAACCGCTCGCGCTAAATTCGGTTTGAACGATGAAGACCTCGCACAATACGCACCAGAATTCGCACAAAGCTTTGCTCTACGCTGGCTCGCGATTGATAAATCACTGGTTACCTTAACCAGTTCACAGCCGCAATGCTGGCCAACCATGGAACAAGTCGGCCTACCCGCTGACTTTGCTCAGAGCCATGAGTTATTCCCAGCGCATCCATTAACACTGCAAAGTCTTAAGTCTCTTCCCGATGGCTTCATTGAGGCTCCTTCGCCATACCTTGATGTTACCCCTACCTTATCGGTACGCACTGTAGTCGTGAATCAAGCACCACAGATCCACATCAAAGTACCGCTGATCATGCGCTCATTAGGCACCAAAAACATTCGCCTCATCAAGCCTTCAACGCTCTATGATGGACACTGGTTTGAACGCTTACTAACGCACTTAGAACAGAGTGATTCAGACCTACAAGGCACGCTTTTTCATTGCAATGAGAAACACGGCGGCCACGTTGGAGATGACAAAACGTTCGCCTATATCGTGCGTGAATATCCGCTAATCCATTCGCTAGACAAAGCACTTGTGCCTGTTGCCGCCCTTGCTAGCCCGATGCCTGATGGACGCTTATTCTTAGAGCATCTTGCAGATCAGTATTACGTTCAGGACACCTTAGCTTGGTTCAAAGATTACGTTGACCTGTTATCTAAAGTGCACCTCACTTTATGGATTCGCTACGGTATCGCTTTGGAATCAAACCAACAGAACGCCATTATTGCCTTCGATGAACAAGGAAAAATGACCTTGGCCATGAAAGACAATGATGCCGCACGGATTTGGCCTGAACGTTTTGGAGCATTTGAACAACACTCCCCAATCAAGTGCGACCAACTGTTAGATCAACGTATTAAGGTCGATGATGAACTGGCTCTCGGGCAGATGTTTACCACCATCACGTTGCAACTAGACATTGCAGCGATTGTCGAAGCAATGGCGAAACGAGGTGTTGCTACATCGGCTGAACTCTACAAAACAGTTGCAACTAGCCTTTCACAGCAACTTGACCAACTATCCAGACAAGGTCACGACATCACACTGGCCAAAGAGATGTTATTCGATTCACCAAACCTCTACGCTAAGTACTTATTGAGCTCAGGCAGTTTGTTATCAAAAGAAGCATCGGGCGCGAGCGATATCAACAAGTTCTATGGGTTATCCGCACCAAACTTCTTACTGCTTACCAGTGAAGAAGCACAACATGCTTACCTCGAATCCGTCAAACAGAGCATAAGCTAATTCACTATGACCAAACTCATATACTGCGTGCTGCTATGCCACTTTATTGCGGCATTTGCAGCCTTAGGGATGCCTTTGTTTCTACCTATGGTATTACCCACACTTGGCACACATATTGATTCTGATTGGGCAGGAGTATTATTTATTCTACCCACCTTTTGCACGGCTTTGGCTGCGCGTTTTTGGGGGCAATTTGCCGATAGATATGGCAGACGTCGCTCTCTATTACGCGCCCAACTAGGGCTTGCAACCGGTTTTGCGCTGTGTGGTTTGGCAGATAACCTAACCATGTTTGTGTTTGGTCTTATCGTTCAAGGAACCTTTGGCGGCACCATGGCTGCCTCAAATAGCTATTTATCTAGCCAGATTAAAGATGCAAAAACCCTCGGAAACTCACTCAATAAGACTCAGCTTTCTGCCCGCTTGGCGTTGATCATCGCGCCAATTGGGCTCGGCTGGGGTCTATCAGACACAAATCCACTGAATGCATACCTATGGTTATCCGTTTTACCTTGGTTGGCGATGGCGATCACTTTAACGCTGCCAACGGATAAGACAGAGAAATCAGATGCTTTAGATGACATAGAAAACCAAACAGCGAATAAAACAAAGCACACCAAACCGTCATTGCGCTCCCTTTATTGGGTGTTCGGTGCGCAATTTTGCTTTGCTTTCGCCATGGTCGTCACGTTTCCCTATTTCTCACCTTTCGTGCAGCAATACGACGTGACAAATCAAGCTTGGATAGGTTTTTTGTATGCCCTTCCACACGGTGTCTACTTGCTCTTCGCAGGGAAGGTTCACCTTTTCTCTGTAAAGGTCAACCGCCGCCACCCGCTCAATACGCTGTGGCTAGGTTTTGGTTTGCTTTCACTCGGTACGCTATTGCATCTGATGCCTTATCAGGCGGTGTTGATACTTGCTCGAGTTATCTTTGGCCTTGGCATGGTCTGTTGCTATCAAGGGCTACACCAAGCTTTAGCAAGCCAAATCGACCGACAACAAAGTGGCAAAATATTCTCACGCTTTGATGCTATGTCTAAATGGGGTGGCGTTGTAGCCGGGTTAAGCGCGTCTTTTATCTCAAACTTGGGTTGGCTTGAAGTTCCTTTCTTACTTTCTACTTTGATCAGCGCGAGTACTGCTATAGCGATGATCATACTTTCAAAATTTGGACGTCTACATGTTAAACAGTCAATCATCACTCACTGAGAACTTAGTCGAAAATACAGAGCTGTTAAATCGTAACAAAGTTCAGCTTAACCATGAAAAAGCCCAGCTTAATACCATCATGGGCGTAGTAAATTGTTATCTGCGTGAATACGCCATACCCAACGAACAAGTCGAATGGTACTTTAGCTCTGCTTCCCTGCCACAAACCTTAAAGAGAAACTATGCAGCTGAGCAGCGTGTCGCGATTCATCTACCTCAGCAAAACCGAACTGAGGAAAGTGACTTGTTGGTTTTGCCCATTCAATACATGAGTAAACTGGGAAAGGTAAAACTCTGTGATATGCCTTGGGCAAGAACGTCGGGGGCGGGCTGGTGTAAACTTGACGCAACTCAGACTCTGACACTGTTACTCAACTATCTCAAACAAGTGCTGGTGATCCCATTCAATCACGAGTTGGTTGAGCAAATGGAAAACAGCTTGTTGATCACCGAGCAGTTTCTTAACGTAGACACTGTGCCTCAGCACCACAATGCATTTGTCGCCTCAGAACAGTCCTTGTTATGGGGGCACACATTCCATCCAACACCTAAGGGTCGTTCTGGTGTCAGCATGGATGATTTGCTCTCTTGCTCCCCTGAAGTAGGCGCAAAGGTGCCCCTGTATTGGTTTAAAGTCGACTCATCGCTGCTTGACGTCCTTAGCTCAGACAATCGAAAGCAGCCACAGACTATGCTTGAGCAGCTCGCCCCAGAAAAAAACGATTCAGCATCAACGATGCTTTACCCCTGCCATCCTTGGGAAAGTTATTCCCTTTTGCAGAACCCAATCGTCAAACGCGCCATTGAACAAGGAAAAATCACGCCGTTAGGCTTAGGTGGAGACAAGCTCTTACCCACGTCATCAGTACGTACTCTTTATCACCCGGATATGGATTGGTTTGCTAAATTTTCTATCAATGTACGTTTAACTAACTGTGTTCGTAAAAACGCGTGGTATGAACTTGATAGCGCTGTGCAATTAACCTCAATTCTGCGCCCAATAAAAGAAAGCGAACAGCTTCATAATCCTGTATTCAAAGTAATGACCGAACCTTACGCGACCACATTGAATCTAGAGTCGGTCGCCGAGCAGGAACAAGCTGATGTTATTAAAGCTCGCGAGTCGTTTGGTATTTTATATCGAGAGAATTTCACCTTAAGCGAAACCGATATTTTGCAACCGACTCTGGCTGGGGCACTCTTTGCTTACGACCGAGACGGAAACAGTTGTATCGCGATTCAACTCAAACAAAAAGCGAAAGCCACACAAAACCAGTATGAAAGTATCGCAACACTGTGGTTCGAGCGCTACTTACATTGCTTGATCCCTGGCGTATTTAACTACTACTTCAAACACGGGGTTGCGTTTGAACCTCATTTACAAAACACGCTAATTGGCTTTGAAAAAGGTATGCCATGCTGTGTTTGGATTCGAGATTTAGAAGGTACAAAGTTACTGCCTGAATTTTGGTCTCCAGACACGTTACATCAGTTATCAGGACGAGCTCGTCAATCGGTCTACTATAGTCGAGAGCAAGGTTGGAATCGTATCGGCTACTGTACCTTCATTAACAACATCAGCGAGGCTGTTTTCTTCATCGCGGAAGGGAACTCAGAGCTTGAAGAGACATTATGGGCCACATTACAAGATGCTATCTCTCGCTGGCAGTCAATCAATGGCAAACAGCCTGAGTTGGTTAATCTACTCAATGGCGGACATTTCCCAAGCAAAAACAATTTCACTACTCGT
Organism: Vibrio sp. Scap24; assembly: GCF_013394185.1. Classification (NCBI taxonomy): domain Bacteria; kingdom Pseudomonadati; phylum Pseudomonadota; class Gammaproteobacteria; order Vibrionales; family Vibrionaceae; genus Vibrio; species Vibrio sp. Scap24. The sequence goes on from NZ_CP041333.1 coordinate 1,461,807, forward strand.
TTAATGCAGAGTGCCGATAAAGAATCAAGCTACACCCAAGTTGCAACGCCTTGGGCAAACCAAAGCAAAGGAGCTACTCATGCCTAATTCATCTCAACTTCCTTTGCATATAGAGCAAGAAGTAAACCATCTCGCCCAACAACAAGATCAACCACTGTGTGCTTATCTTTATGATCTTAAGGCTCTGGAGCAACACATAAAGCAGATGCGTCATGTGTTACCTAACAACGTTGAACTGTTTTATGCCGCAAAAGCCAATCCTTCAGCACCTATACTGTGTACTTTAGCGCCTTATATTGATGGTTTTGAAGCGGCTTCGGGTGGAGAACTTAATCACCTTCACCAGCAACAACTTAACAAGCCACTGATCTTTGGTGGCCCCGGTAAAATGCCGAGTGAGTTAGAGCAAGCCTTTCAACCCGATGTTGATGCGATTCATGTTGAAAGCATCACTGAGTTACAGCGCATTGGGGCATTAACGAAAGAATTGAATAAGCCTGCTTCGATCTTTTTGCGCATGAACATCGACATTGGAGACATCACACTTAGTAAATTGGCCATGGGCGGAAAGCCTACTCCATTTGGTTTAGATGAAAGTGAATTAAACAACGCACTGATGTATTTGCGTGATTTCCCATTAATTAAACTGAAAGGCTTTCACTTCCATTTGATGTCACACCAACTTGAAGTCGGTCGACACTTAGCTTTGATGGAGCGTTATTTCCAAGTAGTGAAGGAGTGGAAAGAGAAATACTCACTTGAAGATCTTACGATCAACTTGGGTGGAGGTATGGGAATAAATTACCAAAATCAGGAACAACATTTTCCATGGGTAGAGTTTTGTGACAAGTTAGAATTCTTGATCGCCAAAGAACAACTGCAAGATTGGACACTGCGTTTTGAATGCGGGCGCTACATCTCAGCACCTTGCGGCTACTACGTGATGGAAGTGTTGGACATTAAACAAAACCTCGGTGAAAACTTTGTGATTGCTCGCGGAGGCACGCATCACTTCAGGACACCCGCAGCACAAGGGCATGATCACCCTTTTGCAATCATGAAAAATAAGCAGCCCCCTACTATTTCAAACCCGATTGACCAGACTACGGCCACACTGGTTGGGCAGCTGTGCACACCAAAAGATGTCCTTGCACGGAATCAAAATATCGCTCACATCGACATCGGCGATTATGTGGTGTTCACCTTAGCGGGTGCCTATGCTTGGAACATCTCGCATCAGAATTTCTTAATGCATGAACCTCCGGTGTTCCATTACTTCTGATTTAAGGATGCCAGGAAGTGAGCTCAATGTAGCTCACTTCCTTTTAAACTCACCCTATAAGCTATTAATACAAAAGAAAAATAACGGTTAAACCACGCTGTTTTACCGTTTATTACTCAGCTTTACGCTTGTTTACATTCTTGCCGTTATTATAAGTCCCGTTCAGGAACAAGCATGGCATCCCAGCAGGTGATCTAGCTTCTGCTTAGTTTAATTGTATTTGGCTTAACTGACTTGCACTTGGCTTGTTTTGAACCACGCTTATTACATCATTCCACATTGGCTCTCTATCAATGATCAACACAAAACATCAGGCTCTTGCCATTTCATCCATCGCATTACTCGTGGCAGGGTGCTCACCATCATCAGACACACCGTCTGTCAGCAACATCAATGATAACCAAGGCTCAGCAAACATTACTCAAGGCAAGGCTACTACCGTTGAGTCGAATCTATTTGAATGTGACAACGGACGCAGCCGAGTCGCCGGTGTTGGGGAAATTACAGACTCTGACGGAAAGGTTTGGACAGTTCCTGCCAAAAACAGCTTTGCGAGCGGTCCAAAAGCCTTCGATCTTTATGAAGAGTGTTCAAACACCACACCAAGCAGCCTAGCGGATGTCGATCAAACTTTGGTTCCGGTAATCGAAATTGATCCTGACGGCGAAGAAGTGACAGGCTACATTTTTGCCGATAACTATTTTGAACTGTACATCAACGGCACGCTAGTCGCAGTCGATACGGTTCCTTTTACGCCATTTAACTCAAACCTTGTTAAGTTCAAAGTTAACAAGCCCTACACGATTGCAGTAAAAGTGATTGATTGGGAAGAAAACCTAGGCCTAGGTACCGAAGACAACCGCGGTAAAGCTTATCATGCGGGTGATGGTGGTTTTATCGCGAGCTTTAGTGATGGAACCGTTACAAGCGCAGATTGGCAAGCTCAAACATTCTATACCGCACCGATTTACGATCTAACTTGCTTGAGTGAAGTAGACGGAAAACGTCTTTCTGAAAGTTGCACAACCGAAGGCACTGATCATGGGCAAGATGCATACGCCGCTCACTGGGAAACACCAAGCAATTGGATGAACCAAGAGTTTGATTCAGCTTCATGGCCTCAAGCATCTGTCTACTCAGAAGACGATATTGGCGTAAACAATAAAAAGGCATACATGAACTTTATTGAAAAATTCAGTGGCTCCGGAGCAAGCTTTATCTGGTCTACGAACGTTGTTCTCGATAATGAAGTGCTTCTAAGATACGAAGTTAAGTAGCTTTCAACTGACGACAACAGACACAAAAAAGCGAGCCACTTAGGCTCGCTTTTCAATTGTTTCTTATTACTTAAGCCGTTGCTTAGATTACAGAAGCTCTACCGACTGTTGAGCAATAACGAACTCTTCGTTAGTTGGGATAACCATTGCTACAGCGTCTAGCATTTCAGACTTCGCGATGATGCCTTCAGCGCCAAAGCGAGCTGCTTCGTTGCCTGCTACATCTTCAACAAAACCAAGAATCTTAAGGTTGTTTAAGATCTCGCGACGAATTGGTAGAGAGTTCTCACCGATGCCGCCTGTGAAGATGATGCCGTCTAAAGAATCTAGCGTTGCTAGGTAAGAAGCAACGTATTTAGCTACACGGTAAGTAAACACCTCAAAAGCCAGTTTAGCGCCTTCATGGCCCTCTTCCATTGCTTCTAAAATGCCACGAGCATCGCTCGTAAGACCAGACACGCCTAGGAAGCCAGACTCCTTGTTAAGAGAGTTGAAGACTTGCTCTTGTGACCAACCTTTCTTAAGTAGGTACTCGATGATGCCTGGGTCTAGGTCACCACAACGTGTGCCCATCATAAGGCCAGAAAGCGGTGTGAAGCCCATAGAAGTATCAACACTGTTACCGTCTTTAATAGCACATACAGATGCGCCGTTACCTAGGTGAACAGAGATGAAGCTCGATTTCTCGATTGGTTTGTTAACCATTTTCGCAGCTTCACGGCTAACGAAGTAGTGGCTAGTACCGTGGAAACCGTAACGACGCACGCCGAAGTCTGTGTATAGCTCTTTTGCGATTGCGCCAGTGAATGCACGTTGAGGCATTGTTTGGTGGAAAGCGGTATCAAATACAGCGAACTGAGGTAGAGAAGGGAAAGCTTCAATTGCAGCACGGATACCGATAGCACCTGCTGGGTTATGAAGAGGAGCTAGGTCAGACAGGCTTTCAATTTCGTTCGTTACTTCTTCAGTAATGCGAACAGTTTGAGTGAACTTCTCACCGCCGTGAACGATACGGTGACCGATTGCCACGATATCTGCCGTGAAGCCTAGGTCTTCCATCAGGCCAACCAATTTGCCAATGGCAATTTTGTGGTGGTTATCTTCACCTTGAATGGCAATTTCAGTTTTCTCGCCTTGGAATTTCCAGCTCATACGAGCATCTTCAAGACCAAAACACTCCCCTAGGCCACTTAATACTGCTTCACCAGAAACAGAATCGATTACAGCAAATTTTAGGGATGAACTACCCGAGTTAATAACCAGAACAAACGAATTAGACATTGGATATGGATCCTGTTTCAGTACGAATTGGATGAAGTGTTTACTTCAATTTTAGTTAAGCCCATTATTCAATAATTTTTGAATCTTTCAACTTTTGTTTTGAAAAAATCACTAAATGAACACAATTAAGTTGATCTTAGTCATCAATTTATTTATTTCGAGAGCGAAATTAAAAAATAGTTGAATAAGAAAATTGATAAACGAGTACCGCAAACGAATGCTAACGTTATTTTTAACTTGATTTGCTCTATTTGTCAGATTCGGTCAGGAAGCTCATTTCACGAGAGAAAATAGTAAAACTCCCCCCATTAAACACCTGAGATTCCCAAAAACTCCCCCGCTCCAATAAACCTTCTACACGGCAAGTTAAGTGACCTTCATACATTTCGGTAAAACCTGTAGCACGTGATTTAAGCATAGCCTCACAACGCTATACAGCCACGCTATCGGCAGTTGATGCTCACTTCACGTCGTCTTGAAATTGGTTTAATCATTTTGAGCTGAACTATCGATGAAGGCAGTCAATCACGGAGTTTGAATGGCTTGCTTTAAATGCGGCAGCACAATCGGGAAGATGAACGAGCAGGCACAAAAAAGCCGAGCATTACGCTCGGCTTTTAAATTCAGTGTCTAGACTAAAGCGTCTAAGCGAAAGGTTGATTAACCTTCGTTACGCTCTGGACGACGACCACGGTTACCGCCGCCATTGCCGTTACCATGACCACGTTCGCCACGGTAGTTACCACGGTGATCGCCACCACGGTTACGATCGAAACGACGTTCGCCATCACGGCCGCCTTCACGGTTACCATCGCGTGCACCATCACGGTTGCCACGGTATCCACCACGACCGCCTTCACGGTTGCCACCTTCGCGGTTACCATCACGGTTACCACGGTAGCCGCCGCCGTCACGACCGCCACGACCACGGTTGCCATCACGACCGCCGCCGCCACGACGAGGCTCACGGAAGTCGTTGAAATCAACAACAACAGCGCCAGCTTCTTTTTGACGAATACGTAGTTTGCTTAGCTTACCAGCAGTTTCAGAGTTCATTGCTTTTGGCAGTTGAACGTAAGTAGAACCTTGGTCTAGCTTGATAGCACCGATAGAACCTTTAGTTAGGCCTAGTTCGTTTGCTAGTGCGCCAACGATGTCTTTAACCTGAACGCCTTGCTCACGGCCAACTTGTAGTTGGTAAGTATCCCAATCTTGCGTATTGAAGTTGCGATCGCCACGACCATTTTCACGGTCTTCACGACGCTCTTTGCGACGGTTCTTGTCACGCTCAATAGCAGCGATCATTGGGTCTTCGCCAACGTAGAATAGTGGGCTCTTACCTTGCTGACGCTTAAGAAGCATTGCAGCTAGAGTAGCAGCATCAACTTCTAGAGACTCTTGAAGTGTAGAGATAAGACCTGCAAAGTTTTCTAGAGCTTTGCTTTCTTTCTCTGTTTCAAGTTCAGCGCCAAGCTTAGCAACACGTGCTGCAGCAACTTGGTCACGTAGAGGAAGTTGGATTTCTTCCATAGATGACTTAGTTACGCGCTCGATAGTGCGAAGCATGCGAATTTGGTTAGTGCGAACTAGTAGGATCGCTTTACCTTTACGTCCAGCACGGCCAGTACGACCGATACGGTGGATGTAAGATTCAACATCGAATGGGATGTCGTAGTTGAATACGTGAGTGATACGTGGAACATCAAGACCACGTGCTACAACGTCAGTTGCAACTAGGATGTCGATAACACCTTGTTTGATGTGATCAACAGTGCGCTCACGTAGAGACTGAGGAATATCACCGTGCAGTGCAGCAGCTTTGAAGCCACGTGCAGATAGCCAATCAGCTAGACGCTCAGTGTCTTGACGAGTACGTACGAATACGATTGATGCGTCAGTTTCTTCAGTTTCTAGAAGACGAGACATTGCTTCGTCTTTTTCTACGCCTTTAACAACCCAGAAGTTCTGCGCTACTTTGTCAACTGTGTGGTTAGTACCAGCAACGTCAACTTTTGCAGGGTTACGTAGGTAACGGTCAACAATAGTCTTAACCATTGGAGGCATAGTTGCAGAAAAAAGTACACGTTGTGCAGTTTCTGGAGCTTGCTCTAGGATCCAAGTAACGTCATCTACGAAGCCCATTTTTAGCATTTCATCTGCTTCATCAAGAACAAATGTGTGTGCTTCATCTAGGTGTAGACGGTCACGAGTTAGTAAGTCTTTAACACGACCTGGAGTACCAACAACAATGTGAGCACCGCGGCTTAGAGCGCGCATTTGGTCAACGATTGATGCACCACCGTAGATTTCAATAACCTTAAGACCTTTGATATCACGGCCAAGGTTTTTGATTTCCGCAGCAACTTGAATCGCTAGCTCACGAGTAGGAGCCATGATGATTGCTTGTGGTTTGTGTTGGTTTAGGTTGATTTTGTTAAGTAAAGGCAGAGAGAATGCTGCTGTTTTACCAGTACCAGTCTGTGCTTTACCTAGTGCGTCACGGCCTTCAAGTAGAAGAGGAATAGCTGCTGCTTGGATTGGAGTCGGAGAAACGAAACCCATGCTATCAAGAGCTGAAAGAATGTTATCGTTTAGGGCTAATTCATTAAATTGAATTACAGATTCGGACATTGGGATCCCACTATATATAAGTAAACAAAAGGTCCCGGGAGCTCTATCAATTCCAATACTGATCCAATCAGATACTGATTCCATTCAGAGTTACGAAGCAGTAATAAAACACTTCAAGCCATTAGGGACGTCTAAGGGAGGCGGATTATTCCCTAAATGCATAAAAAAAGCCAGAAAAAATTGAAATACATCACATATTTTTCGGTTTTATATCAATACTGGCTATCATATCGTCAAAACTTGATGAATATCTCGTCATAGCGAAGGACATCCACCAAATTGACCTAGTTAAATAAGCCGACAATTAATTTACGCTCACTTCGGCTTTAAGTAGTAATCGGGCCTCGCAATGATTATAGTGTGCTCAATTGTTCTCGTTAGATAAAAGTAAGATGTTTCAAGATAATCCTCTACTCGCTCAGCTCAAGCAGCAAATCCAAGAAACCCTCCCTAAAAAGGAAGGTACTATCAAAGCCACTGAAAAAGGCTTTGGTTTTCTCGAAGTTGATAGCAAAACAAGCTTCTTTATCCCGCCTCCGTACATGAAAAAATGTGTTCACGGTGACAAGGTGATTGCCATCATTCGCACCGAGAAAGAGCGCGAAGTAGCCGAGCCAGAGGAATTGGTTGAACAAGGTCTTACTCGCTTTATTGCTCGAGTTAAACTTTTCAAAGGCCGTTTGAACGTTGTTCCTGATCACCCGCAACTGAAAAAGCTGCAACTAAAAGCGAAAGCAATGAAGGGGTTAAACCCTGAAACGCTTAAAGAAGGTGACTGGGTTGTTGCTCACATCGTTCAGCACCCATTAAAAGGTGACAACGGCTTCTTGGCTCAGATCTCTGAAAAAATCACAGACGCTAGTGACAAGATCGCACCTTGGTGGGTAACGCTGGCACAGAACGACCTACCAAACAGCGAGCCTGCAGGCATCGACAACTGGCAGATCAATGATGATGCCGATCTTGAACGTGTAGACATGACTCACGTACCTTTTGTGACTATCGATGGTGAAAGCACAAAAGATATGGATGATGCGCTTTACGCGAAGAAGAAAGAGAACGGTGATTTTGAACTGACGATCGCGATTGCTGATCCTACGGCTTACATCTCTCCTGATGATGCAATGGATAAAGTGGCTCGTGAGCGTGGCTTCACGATTTACCTTCCTGGTCGTAACATTCCAATGTTACCTCGTGACCTTGCAGACAACTTGTGTTCACTTATCGAGAACGAAGTTCGCCCTGCTCTATGCTGCACAGTAACGGTATCTAAAGATGGTGTTATCGGCGATGACATCAACTTCTTCGCGGCAAACATCAAGTCTCACGCTCGTCTTGCTTACGATAACGTATCAGACTGGCTAGAAACAGGTTCATCAGAGAAGTGGCAGCCATCCGAAGAGATCGCTGCGATTGTTTCTGACCTTCATCAATTCGCTCAAGCACGTTCAGCATGGCGCTCAGCAAACGCTGTTGTGTTCCCTGACCGTCCTGATTACCGCTTTGAACTGAGCGAAGATAACGATGTCGTTGCTATTCATGCAGACATGCGTCGTAGCGCGAACAAGTTAGTTGAAGAGTCTATGATTAGCGCAAACATCTGTGCAGGTCGAGTGTTAAAAGAAAGCTTCAACCAAGGTGTGTTTAACTGCCACTCTGGTTTCAAGGCCGAGAAAGTTGCTGACGTTCTTGAGCTGGTTAACCCGCAAGCGGAAACACCATTCACTGAAGAGCAAATTGTTTCTCTTGAAGGATTCGCAACGCTACGTCGTTGGTTGGGTTCTTTAGACAACAGCTACTACGACAACCGTATTCGTAAATTCCAAGCGTACAGCGAGATCAGCAATGAGCCTGCGCCTCACTACGCAATGGGTTTAGACATTTACGCGACTTGGACATCTCCAATCCGTAAATACGGCGACATGATTAACCACCGCATGCTTAAAGCGCACATCCTAGGTAAAGCGCCAATTCAAACACCGGATGAAACCATTGGTGATGAACTTGCTCTACACCGCCGTCACCACGGTATGGCTGAGCGTAATGTTGGCGATTGGTTATATGCTCGCACTCTGGCGAACGCTCCAGCAGAAGAAACTCGCTTCCAAGCAGAGATCTTCGACATTAACCGTGCGGGTATGCGTGTTCGTTTACTAGAGAATGGTGCTGCGGCATTTATCCCTGGTTCTCTCATTCTTGATAATAAAGAAAGAATCGAGTGCAACAGTGATATGGGCACTGTATCTATCGATAAAGAAATGGTATACAAACTGGGAGACGTTTTAGAAGTAGTTCTCTCAGAAGTTAATCAGGAAAACCGTAACTTAGTCGCTAAACCGACTCAAGTATTTGCGGACTTGCCTAGCGAGCCTGAAACAACAAACGAAACCGAAGCTTAAAGACCTTTAACGGTTACGGCTTGCAAGGTTAGGGCCTTCAAGGTCAAAAGCTTTAAAGCTTCAAGGTTCACTTCTAAAGGCGCTAATTATTAGCGCCTTTTTTGTAAATGTCTCATGCTTAAACAATACTTAAAAAAAACAATCAATAAGCAACCAATTTACAACGTCAAAGAAGCGCACTATGTCATCAATCACAGTTACTCAGTTCAGAAACTTCATTCCCAGGAAACGAGAACGCTATCCCGCCTCTAAAAACGGTATCTTCATGGTATCGAAGGGCAGCATTTCTTTCGTGCTACCCAATGGCACTGAAGCCTCGTTACAAGCGGGCGATTTCACACTTTACAATTCTGGTCAGATTAAAGACATCACGGTTAACACGGAAAATGGCGAATTTAGCGCAACCTGCTTAGATTTCGATTTGGCTATTTTTCAGAAATTCATCAACCAATTCAGCGACCTAGAATCCACTCGAATCCCAGACAAATACATCAAGTTCAATCAAACTGATACTGAAATCTACCAGTTGAAAGAGCTCATCATGTCGCTCGCCAATTCTTCTTCTCAGAATGACTACGCACTCACTCAATTAGGCTTAAGTTTGCTGTCACTGATGGTAGAGCAATATCCTGCTCTTTTGGTCATCATCGCTCGAGCTTCGAGATTAACCGTGACGCAAAAAGTCATTCACTACATCGAACAAAATATAGAAAACAATATCTCTTTAGACACGCTCGCGAGTTACATGGGAATGTCGCCAGCAACGCTCAAACGTCGCTTGTCTGCTGAAGACCTGTCGTTTTCAAATCTGCTGAAGATCAAGCGAATTGCCCACGCCGCCACGCAATTAAGAACATCGGATAAGTCGATTACTCAAATTGCTTATGAATCTGGCTTTAAAAGTGCCGCTCACTTCAGTACTGCCTTTAAAACTTATCACGGAAAAACGCCAAAGGACTTCCGTTCGTTAATTGCACGAGCGCAACAACAAGGCATTAAACCGCCCGTCTAAAGAGTAGGGAAACAAGTTAATTAGGCGCAAGTGGTTAAGCTTTGGCGTTGCACCATCTAACTATGATGGTCAAGCCACCAGCGACGTTGAAGTGATCGGTTATGACCAAAAATATGACTTAGGATCTTTTTCTATTTCAGCAAGAATAGCATCAAGATCCTTCGATTTAGGAAGGTAGGGATAAGGTCCCCAATTGACGGAATCAGTTTCGGCATCGTCTTCAAGCGGCACCATCACCAACCAACAAGATAACGATTCATCAAAGGTCACGCAGGCGATCTCGTTTGTATAATCACTATGAGATGAGTCGAGCAGATAATGCGCCTGAGAAAACAGCACACCGCCCTCACACTCTTCATATAGGGATTTGCCTAGCTCTACCGGTAAATTGCTATTTCGAGAAGTACAGAGCCTCTCAGCTCCAATTAAAAGACGATTCAGTTCTATATGAATAACGGACATAACACCCCTTGTAACTTCATAGAAACTTCTAAGTAGTGAATTCCTCTACTTAGCTTAGGACTCAACGAACATTTTAGCGAACCAGCGAAAACAAAATAGCCGCCCCGCTCCCAGAAACGAATCCTTCTTATCCAAAGTTATCTTACTTTCAAAAACGAACCCGGCAGCTATACATCGAGCGTATAGAATTTCACAAAAGTGTCATATAACCGACCTATCATATGCGACAAATGTTATTAACTAGGAGTTGTTTATGTTACGAGTCGCGCTTGCCTCTCTTTTATCCTTAGCCCTGTCTTCTCACGCTGCTTTTGCACAAGAAACCAATATTTCGGGCTCCACTTCGGTATCACGAGTGATGGATGTATTAGCTGAGGAGTACAACAAGACTCACCCTGATAACTACATTGCGGTTCAGGGCATCGGTTCTACAGCAGGCATTACCATGGTTAATAAGGGTGTGTCTGATATCGGTATGAGCTCACGCTACTTAACGGACCGTGAACAGAGCGACAAACTGAAAGTGTTCCCGATTGCGTTTGATGGCCTAGCTGTCGTAACCAACCGTTCGAACGGTGTAAGTAACGTTACTCGTGAACAATTATTCGATATCTACAAGGGCAAGATCACCAACTGGAAAACTGTAGGTGGTGCAGATCAGCCTATCGCGGTTGTGACTCGTGAAGCGTCTTCTGGTTCACGTTACAGCTTCGAAAGCCTGCTTGGTTTAACAAAAATCATTAACGACCGCCTAGTGTCTGACATCAACCCAAATAACTTGGTTGTAAACAGCAACAGCATGGTAAAGACAATTGTTAACCATAACCCACACGCGATTGGTTTTATCTCTGTAGGTTCTATCGACCGTTCGATTAAAGCAATCACATTTGAAGGCGTAGAGCCGACATCTAAGAACATTGCCAACCACAGCTATGAACTGGCTCGCCCATTCTTATTGCTACACAAAACAGACTCTGTTTCTGAAGAAAGCAAAGACTTCATCAAGTTCGTGAAGTCAGAGCAAGGGCAAGATCTTATCGAAGAGTACGGCTACACTCGCATTAAATAAGTGAGTGAGTTTTATCTTATGAAAACAAAAAGAGAGAGCATAATGCTCTCTCTTTTTTTTGAATCTTTATAAATCGCTTCTTTACAAATCACTTAGAAGTGAAGTTGAATCACCGAAACGATAACAGCACCAGGACGACGAATGCCTTCGATTTCTACGCGAATTTCACGCTCAATCTCTAGGCCTTTCTTAATTGGCGTCACTTTTGTTAGCGTACTTTTAGCACGAACGTTGCTGCCTGATTTTACAGGGTATGGGAAACGTACTTGGTTAAGACCAATGTTTACAACCATCTTCGCTGTTGGGAATTGAGACTTGTCGGGGTCAACGCTGTCAGTAAGGCGAGGAAGCAGAGACAAAGTTAAAAAACCATGTGCGATGGTTGTTTTGAACGGAGAGTCTGTTTCTGCCTTAGAAGGCTCAGTGTGGATCCACTGCATATCTTCAGTCACAAGGCCGAACTGGTTAATACGGTCTTGACTTACATTGATCCAGTCGCCAGTATGGATAACTTCACCGATCTGCTGATTAAGCTCGTCAAACACAAGCTGTGCTTCAGGCTTTAAAACGATCGGTTGCTCCACAGGCATCTCTGGTGCATCTTCATTTACTGCAGGTTTGTGGTGATCACGAACCCAAGCAAAGAAATGGCTATTTTGCGTACGATTAAGAAAGTCACCCCAGTAATCTCTAAGAGCTGGAGACATCCATTGCATAAACTCTGAGTGTTGCGAAGACACGCTGTCGCCTCGGTGTTTAAATAAATCAATGACTTTCATAAGAACCTCAATGCACAAAAAATTTCAATATAACTTCGTAATTTTGAAACACTTCACACTATTGTGCAAATGTTTTCGAGCATACACCCGTTAGCTGAACCTTGCTATTTTTATAATAAACAGACACTTACTAATAAAACATCATTTTATTACAAATCCCAATTTAGAGTGTTAGCTCTATCACATAATAAACATTTGATTATATAAATAGCGTTTTTATTCACAAGTGGAATAAAAAAGGCTTAGCGCAATGCTAAGCCTCAGTTTTTATAAGGGATTAATTTTCACAAGGGATTCGTTTGGGGCTTACTTTTACAAGAAAGCCACCTCCCTTCAAATTAACTTATCCTATTCGTCATCCAGTGGAATCAACTTGGTATTACCACCGTGTGCCTTCTCACGCTTACGTTGCACGAATGCGTAGAAGCCAGGGATTAGGAACGTACCCGCCAGTAACACACATAGCAAACCACCAATCAGTGAAATACCCAGAGAGTTCTGGCTCACGTGACCGGCACCCGCAGCGAAGATAAGCGGGAAGATACCTAAGATGAACGACCAAGACGTCATGTTTACAGCACGGAAACGTAGCGTACCGCCCTTCACAGCCGCATCTTCAATTGGTGCGTCTTTCTCTTCACGTTCTACTTTCGCGAATTCCACAATCAAGATTGCGTTCTTCGCGGCCAAGGCTATCAAGAGAACCAAACCAATTTGTGCATATAGGTTCAACGGTGTGCCTGTTAGGTTCAACGCCAAGAATGAACCTAAGGTTGCGACAGGTACTACTAAGATAATCGCAATCGGTATGGTCCAACTCTCATACTGAGCCACCATGAACAAGTAGATGAAGATTAGCGCCAATGCGAACGCAAAGATTGCTTGGTTGCCTGCAAGAACTTCTTGGTAAGCCATACCAGTCCATTCGTACTGGTAACCTTGTGGTAGAACTTCTGCAGCTACACGTTCCATCGCCGCAATCGCATCACCACTTGAGTAACCCGGTGCTGGTTGGCCTTGGATTACTGCACTACGGTACATGTTGTAACGCCATGCTACATCTGGTTCGAAGATCTGGTCGTAAGTAACAAGCGTGCTTAGCGGGATCATCTCACCATTAGACGAACGTACGTGGAATCGTTGTAGATCATCCATGCTGCTACGGTGATCACTGTCAGCTTGCATGGTTACACGGAAGTTCTTACCAAACATGGTGAAGTCGTTCACGTACAACGAACCAAGGTTACCTTGTAGTGTTTGGAAGATTTCCGACAACGGAATACCTAGCTGCTGCGCTTTCTCACGGTCAATATCGACATAGTAGTGAGGTACGTTGGCGCGGAAGGTACTGAATGTGTGTGAAATCTCAGGCTGTTTGGTCGCCTCAGCAATCACGTCATTCATTACCATCGCAAGATCAGTACGGCTACGACCTAGCGTATCTTCAAGAACAAACTCAAAACCAGACGCTGCACCCATGCCCGGTACCGCTGGCGGTCCCATAGCAAATACAATCGCTTGAGGCAGTTCAGTGGCCGCTCGACCATTGATACGCTGTGAGATAGCCTGCGCTGAATGTTGACCATCCAGTGCGTTACGCGTATCCCAATCGTGAAGCTTGATGAACATCGACGCACCATTCGATGCAGATGCACCCGTCATGAATGCGTAGCCGTTAACCAGTGTTACACCATCAACACCCGGCTCTTGCTCTACCATCTCTAGTAATTGCTCAGTCACATCTTCTGTACGAGACAATGATGCCGCGTCAGGAAGCTGCACGTTAACCAGCAAGATACCTTTATCTTCTTGAGGTACGAACGCCGTAGACGTTGTTTTCGCGAAGTAAGTAACAGCAGCCAAAGCAACAACGAAGAAAGTGAACAGCAGAACGCCTTTCTTAACCAAGAAGCCAGCAATTTGACCGTATTTGTTAGTAACGGATTCTAGACCACGGTTAAACGCTTGGTACCAACGAGCTGTGTTACCACCACCCTGCTTAAGAACCAATGAACACAATGCTGGTGACAACGTTAGTGCGTTAATAGAAGAGATAACAACGGCGATACAGATAGTCAGAGCGAACTGACGATACATAATGCCGGTAATACCAGGCAGCATCGCCACTGGAATGAATACCGCAAGTAGAACTAAGGTAGACGTAATGATCGGGCCAGTTACTTCTTTCATCGCGATAAGCGTGGCTTTACGCGGTGAAATTGTTGGGTCTTTGGCCATCGTGGTATCAACGTTCTCGATAACCAAGATCGCATCATCTACTACGATACCAATCGCCAATATCAAACCAAACAGGGTTACCGTGTTGATGGTAAAGCCCGTCATCTGCATGATGGCAAACGTACCGATCAAAGATACTGGAATCGCGACGACAGGAATCAAGGTTGCACGCGCACTACCCAAGAACAGGTAAGTAACGGCGATAACCAGTAAGATAGCTTCGATCAGCGTTTTTACTACCCCTTTAATCGACTCAGCAACGAAGACTGTCGTGTCGTAACTCGCTTCATAAGCAACACCTTCAGGGAAGCTTTTGCTTAGGTTGTCGAGCATCGCCATTACCGCTTTACCACTTTCCAGCGCGTTAGCGTCTGACTGAAGTGACAGCGTTACGATCGAAGCATCTTGACCACGGTATTTACCATTACCATCGTAGAACTTTTTACCAAGCTCAACACGTGCAATGTCTTTTAGGTAAACCGTTGAACCGTCTTGAGTTGCACGAAGAACAACATTTTCAAACTCATCAGCCGTTTCTAATCGGCCTTTGGTTACCAAGTTGAACTGCACTTCTTGAGCATTGTTATAAGGTGCGGCGCCAATACGACCAGCAGCAACTTGAACGTTCTGTTCTGCCAAGGCGCGATTCACGTCAGAGGTGGTGATATTCAGGTTAGCCATCTTCTCAGGATCTAACCAAACACGCATTGCGTATTCGCCACCACCCAGAACATTAACTTCACTAATACCCGACACACGTGCCAATTGGTCTTTAATGTTTAAGTTAACGTAGTTGATCAGGAATTGATCGTCGTACTCACCGTTTGGCGAATAGAAGTTCAATACCATCAAAAGGTCCGGTGAACGCTTTTTAACGGTAACACCCACCATTCTAACTTCTTGAGGAAGCTTCGATTCGATTTGAGCAACTCGGTTCTGAACGTTGACCTGAGCCATATCTGGATCAGTACCAACATCAAAGGTCACATTAAGGTTGTATGAACCATCATTAGCACTCTTAGAAGACATGTAGATCATATCTTCAACGCCGTTGACCGACGTTTCTATGGGGTCGGCTATCGCCTGTTCTACTACTTCAGCACTCGCACCTGTGTAGAATGCGGTCACACTTACAGAAGGCGGGCTGATTTTTGGATATTCCGCCACTGGCAAGATAGCGAGAGAAATCGCACCCGCCAGCGTTAAGATTATGGATATTACAAGGGCAAACTTAGGCCTTTGAATAAAGAAACGACTCAACATAAATAAGCCCCTTACTCAGCTTTTTCAGCAGCAGGTTGAATGCGAACAGACATACCATTACGCACACGCTGTAAGCCTTGAGTGATAACTGCATCGTTCTTCTCTAGTCCAGAGTGAACAATCACACCACCTTCAACCTGACGACCCATCTCAATGTTTCTACGCTCAGCCACAGGAGCAGCTTCGCCTTCAACTAACACCATAACAAAGTCGCCTTCAAGGTCGGTTTGAACCGCGCGGCGAGGAATAGTGACGACGTCAATAGATTGCTTCTCACGCAGATCAACACGAACGTGCTGACCAGGAAGCAATTGCTGGTCTGGGTTATCGGCAATCGCACGCATCGCGATCGTACCAGTGTTTAGGTTGATACGGTTGCCTAAGAAATCGAGCTGACCTAGGTGTTCGAATGCTTCACCATTTTCAAGCATGATTTGCACTTCAACACGATCAGAATCGCTGCTGCCGTCACCTTCAATACGGTCCATGCCTAACTCAATACGCTCACGCTCACTAATGCTGAACGATGCATGGATTGGGTCTAGGCTAACCAAAGTCGTCAGTACACCTGAAGACGGTGAAACTAGGTCACCTTTACTAACTTTAGTGTCACTGATTCTTCCAGAGAAAGGCGCGATAATTTGGGTGTGAGAAAGTTGAACATTCGCGGCGTTTAACTGAGCTTGGCTTGCTTCTAGTTGTGCTTGAGAACCTAATAGGTTTGCCGTCAATGCATCAAATTCCGATTGAGAAATACTGCCCTTAGGAAGTAGGTTCTTACCACGGTTGAAATCAAGTTCGGCTTTTTTAAGGTTGGCATTCGCTTGAGCAACAGCCGCTTTCGCGCTTGCTACTTCCGCTTCAAATGATGAAGGCTCAATTGAGTAAAGCAATTGACCCTTCTCGACCATTTGGCCTTCTTTGAAGTGACGGCTTTGTAGATAACCCGAAACCTGCGCCGTGATCGCCGTGTCTTCTACGGCTTCAATACGACCGATATACGACTTACTTTGCTGATGAGAAACAACGCTAACATCCTGTACAGCTACGAGAGGTAAAGGCGCTTGCTTGGCATTCTGAGCATCTTGCCCACATCCAGCAAGAATAAGAGAGCTTGCAAGAGCCGTAAGGATTAACTTTTTACGCATGGTTATACCGTCACTTATGAGAAATTGAACAGCATAAAAGTTACGTAACACAATTGCTTCAAATGTCCGAGGAATATCAATTATAACTCGCAAAAGTGTTTCAACGTGTAACGAGAAACCTGATGCTTATAAAACACTTACAAGTAGATAACAAAATCACCTCAAATGAGCCTTTCTCGCTCTTAGGAGTTAGGGCGTGTTGACCTTTCGCGGTTAAATTTCGTTCGGATGGGGACGCCTAGTCAAAAGCGGTTTAATCGCGGCGAGGGGGAATTAGCCTAGTCATTCTAAGCAAATCCCCCTCAACAAAGAGTAAAACGCTTTTTGCGGGGGCGCCCAGCTCGAACCCTTCGGGCAGCGTTTGCTGGTCATTTCTACTGCGTTATCGGCTTCTCATGTAGGCTAGCTACACATCGACGCCTCTGCCTTGTATAAACACCCAGCAACTCGCTGCAAAAATCAGCTCGAAAGGTCAACACGCCCTAGGTATATTGATTAACATCATGTATCTTCGTAGATAAGTATTCATATTTAATTACTTAAGGTAATTCACATGATTTCAAAATGGGCTAAACGTTTTTATCAAATGGCGGAGCTGGTTGGCTCTTGGAGTAAAGATCCATCCACTCAAGTTGGTGCTGTGATCACCAAACACAACCGTATCGTTTCAGTAGGCTTTAACGGTTACCCTCATGGTGTATCGGATAGTGCTGATACTGATGATCGTGAGATGAAATACCTAAAAACCTTACACGCTGAAGAAAACGCAATCTTGTTTGCTAAGCGCGATTTAGACAGCTGTGAAATCTGGGTGACTCACTTCCCTTGCCCAAACTGTGCAGCGAAGATCATCCAAACAGGTATCTCTGCGGTTCACTGCCCTGAGCAAAGTGAAGATTTCCTTTCTCGTTGGGGAGACAAGATCAAGGTAAGCCAAGATATGTTTGAGCAAGCTGGCGTGCAAGTCGATTGGTTGCCAATTGCTGACTTAGACTAACTTCGGTTGGTTGACCTGTTTATTGATTGATTAAGAAGATACAAAAAAGCCGAGAGTCGATAATATCGCTCTCGGCTTTCTTTTTTATTCGGCTAGTTCATTCACAAATGAAGCGAGGATTATGCGGTAGCTGGAAACTCTTCAGCGTACGCTTCCATGAAGTCTTTTCGGATATCTTGCTCTAGGTGAATCGCTTTTTCAGTCGGGCAGAAAATCATAAAGTGGACTTCTTGTTCACCCGTTGAACTGCTCGTGATGTGTATGTGCGGCTCAGAACCTGGAAGGTCGACGCCAGCGTGCTTTTCGATTACACCGTTATAACGACGAGCAACATCGATAAACTCTTCACAATGCTCTTCAATTTTTACGATAAGACCCGGCACCATTGGGTAGAGGTTAACGAAGTCTTTCACTGTCACTGTAAAGCTATGATAAACGTAACGCTTCATGAAGTTGAGATTTTTTACAGGATAAGTAAAGAACATGCTGTTAGGCAGCGTAGCGGTCTTGCCTGTGAAGTGGTATTGCCCATGATACAAGTCGATTTCTTGAATCACAGTCGCCATCAAGTTGTGTTCAATCACCTCACCACTGATTTTACCCACCTCAATCCAGTCTCCGATTCGGAATGAACGTGAACTCGCACGTTGAATCGAGCCAGTAAAACACAAGATGATCTCTTTCGAAGCCACAACTATCGCAACGGCAATCGCAGTCACAGACAGAGCAAACTCACTGATTTCAGATTTCCAGAGAATAAACAGCGTAATGACAATAATCGCAAAGGTGCCGTTTTTGGTACGGGACATCCAGTTACGTTGTTCTTCGCTAAGGAAAGCGACATCACCTCTAATTCGAGACAAGGTGATTCGGCGGATGATTAAAATAAGACTGATAATCAGCGCACTAAAAATAAACTTATGAGCGAGTAGAAAATCTATTACTTGCCACACTTTTTCCATTACTTAATCCTTAGCATTACAACAGTTAGCTTTACAACGATTAGCTTTACGAGAAAGCCGCTAATATCAGAGCTATGAAAAAGCGCTCAACTCCGGAGCGCTCATGTTCATTCTGGTACTAGCCTAGCTAAGGCTATCATTTTATCTGGGCAGAAGTAATAAATTGGCCAAAAGTTTCACACCAAATCACAACGGTATTAAATCGATTAAGATCAACACCTTCTGGGAGAGCAACCATAAATCGGTCGAATGTTTTTACATCTCCAACTCTCAATAACTCACTCTTGCTGTCATTGAAGGCTTGTTCGGTTTCAATAAATTTTGGAGAGAGGTAAACCTTGTAGTCCGGCCCCGGCGCCAACTCGCCTTCAAACGCAATCGCATTTTCAGAAACCGAGACGATGCCTTCTCCCCAGTGTAAGAAATCACTATCTTGGCGATCTTTACTGAATTCGCCTGTATAAATAGCTTGTTGTGAGATAGCTTCAACTGAACTCGAAGATGGAGAATCAGGTTCAATCAAGATAGGCAATGCATAAACACCAAGCCCAAAACCAACAGCACCCACGGCTAAGTGGGTGCAAAGTAAAACTAACTTTTTCATCGCGTACTCCCTTATGCTTAAAGAGAGTATTATTGAATACTCTCAAAAATACAAAGAGATATCGCGTTATAGGCTGCTATTTCTGGTAATGCAGAGCAGTACGTTGAGACAGTTCAACAATCACTTTTACCGCTTGTTCCATACCTTGGATGGTAATGAACTCATGAATACCGTGGAAATTATAACCACCAGTAAAGATATTCGGACATGGTAGCCCCATGAACGATAGGCGAGCACCGTCTGTACCGCCTCGGATCGGTTTGATCATTGGCTCAACATCGCACTCGATCATCGCTTGCTTCGCCAACTCAATAATGTGTTGGTGCGGCTCAACCATCTCTTTCATGTTGAAGTAACTATCAGTCAGTACCAACTCAACATGGCCTTTCTCTAGGCGCTCGTTCAGTTCATCGACTTTCTGTTGCATGAACACCTTACGCGCTTCTACACCCTCACGCTCAAAATCACGGATGATGTAACCCAATTCAGAGCGAGCAACGCCCATTTCAGCCGATTTCAGGTGGTAGAAACCTTCATAGCCTTCTGTGCATTCAGGGGTTTCTTGTGCTGGCATCATCAATTGAAATTGCGCAGCAATGTTCATAGAGTTCACCATCTTACCCTTTGCGGTACCTGGATGAACGTTTACGCCATGACAGATAACATCAGCACTTGTGGCATTGAAGTTCTCAAATTCCAACTCACCGACTGGACCACCATCAATGGTGTACGCCCATTCAGCGCCAAACTTCTCAACATCAAACAGGTTCGCACCACGGCCGATCTCTTCATCTGGCGTGAAACCAATGCAGATGTCACCGTGTTTAATTTCAGGATTCGCCTTTAGGTAAGCAATCGCACTAATGATTTCAGCGATGCCCGCTTTGTTATCGGCACCCAGTAACGTCGTGCCGTCGGTTGTAATAAGGTCATGACCATGCAGAGCATCAAGATCTGGATATTGGCTTGGGTTTAAGCATTCTCCACTTGTGCCTAGCTCAATCGTTCCACCTTGGTAATCTTTAATCACCTGCGGCTTCACGTTTGCGCCTGATGCGTCAGGAGCGGTATCCATGTGCGCGACAAAACCAATCGCAGGTACTGGGAAATCGACGTTCGACGGCAGTTTCGCCATCAAATATCCATTTTCATCTAAAGACACATCAACTAACTCTAATGCGATCAATTCTGACTTTAAGGCTTCAGCAAAGGTGATTTGCCCCGGTGAACTTGGGCACTGCTGATTAGAAGGATCGGATTTGGTATCAAAAGTAACGTAATTCAGAAAACGTTCGACTAGCTTTTCCATAATTCATCTCACCATGGATTAAGTAATTGATTTACTGACTTAATACTTAATATAGATAAGTATTTTATTGTTAGGAAATTACCTACGCAGAGTCAGTAGCGAGGTTTTTCATATTACGCCCCTGACCATCTATGTAATTGCTCTAAATCATTATTGTGCGAAATTAGCCGAGCTTCCTATACTTGAAATCAGAGGGTTTCGTCAGTTCCAATATTGCATACGGATGATAAGAGATCGCTTTGTACGCATTCTACGCCCTCCGCTCTCAGCCTAAAAAAAGTACAAAGTGGATGATGATCACAATTTATCCCTGATGCAGAATCTGTCATACGTTACACGGAGACACAGCTATGACGATTAATAAGTATTTTATTTTTTCTCCTCAAGCCTCTGAGGAAGCACTTCAACCAGTATTGACTGAGAAAGAAGTTCAAAGGCAGGAAGCTCTAAGGCTCGCGCAAAGCCAAGGTGGGTTTGATACCAACGCGACCTCGTAACTTGATAATACTCAGAACGTATTTATAGAACCCCTAATAAAGAGCTCTACTTCTCTATGATGTAGAGCTCTTTGTCTGTAGACCTTTCTTCTCTATTTCCAATAAATCCTATTCAGGCGGCAGCCTATTCGCACGATTTCATTTCCGACCTTCGCCTATACCTACACCTATAGTTACTCGAGTACATCGCCATCTCATTTGTCACGCTGAGAAATGACTCATTAAACTTCCCTAAGCCATACCTTGTCGTGCCATTTTGTGCTAATAATTCATATTCGTTTTCATTCCTCACTCGCCCTCTTTTCAAATACTTTTATGCGAGTACCAGAGAACTTAACCACAGGAATCCCGAATTCAATGGAATATTCAAAACTAGGAAGTAGTCAAATTCCCGTTTCCCGAATCTGTCTTGGTAGCATGACTTGGGGGCTGCAAAATACGCAACAGCAAGCCGACCAACAGATCGAATACGCACTAAGCCAAGGCATTAACTTTATTGATACGGCAGAAATGTACGCGGTTCCGCCTTCTCCAGATACCTACGGCAAAACAGAAGCAATTATCGGCAACTGGTTATTGCGTAATCCGCAACGCCGCCAAGAGTTAATCATTGCGAGTAAAATAGCAGGGCCAGGACTACCTTGGGTTCGAAATGGTGGCCCGATAACGGGTGAAGCCGTGATCGCCGCGGTTGATGCGTCATTACAACGCCTGCAAACCGACTATATTGATCTTTACCAACTTCACTGGCCAAATCGCACCACACCTCACTTTGGTAAACATTTCCCTAATCACATTCGATTCAGCGATATCGACCGAAAGCAGCATGAAGCGGAGATGTTGGAGATCCTTCAAGCATTAGCGAGCTGTATTAAGGCGGGTAAGATTCGTCATGTCGGCCTTTCAGATGACACAACTTGGGGCATTAATACGTACCTTAAGCTGAGTGAGAAACACGATTTGCCGCGCATGGTCTCTATTCAGAATGAATTCAGCCTACTGCACGCAAAAGATTGGCCATATTTGATTGAGAACTGTGTGCATGAAGATGTCGCTTACCTGCCGTGGTCACCTTTGGCTGCAGGCATGTTAAGTGGTAAATACATTGATGGTGCAAGGCCGGAAGGCAGTCGCTGGACGTACATGCAACGTAAAGGCATTTTCCGCGACACTGAATCTGCAAACGAAGCGGTGAAAGGTTATGTTGAAGTGGCAAATGCACACGGGGTTACGCCAAGCCAATTGGCATTAGCATGGTGTAACCAAGTCGACGGTGTTACCTCGACCATTATCGGTGCAACCACTATGGAACAGTTAAAAGAAAACGTGGCAGCGTTCAGCAAGCCTCTTTCTGAAGAGATCCTGACCGATATCAACACGGTGTTTAAGCGCTACCCTGCTCCGTATTAAGCTGTCAGTTAAACTTAGGTAAGAAATCCCATAAGAGCGCGCTATTTAGTGCGCTTTCTTTTTTTAAGTGGGTCGCTTTTGCTTTTTATATGGATCGCATTGAGTCATCACGCTTTTGGTTATCCAACCTTTGCTCTATAATGCGCGGGCTTATATCTAGGATAAAAACATGATTTCAAAAAACCAATTAAAACTCCTTCGTGCTTTGGGCCAAAAGAAACAACGTAAAGCCCACGGCCTGTTTCTAGTTCAAGGTGAAAAGAACGTTCTTGAACTGTTCAATAGTGACTTAGTCGTAAAGAACGTCTTTGCTACTGCTGATTTCTTATCTGAGAATCACGCATCACTGATTGAGTTTGATTGTGTTGAAGCCTCGCTAGACGACCTAACTAAAGCAAGCACTCTAGTAAGTAACAACGCCGCGATTGCTGTGGTTGAGATTCCAAAGGTTGAATTACCAGAAGCGACAGGCTTAATGATTGCGCTGGATGGTGTTTCTGACCCAGGTAACCTAGGTACAATTATTCGCGTGGCAGACTGGTATGGCATTAAGCATATCGTTGCGAGTAGAGATTGCGCAGACCCATATAACCCTAAAACGATCAGTGCAACTATGGGTAGCTTTGGCCGAGTACACGTAAGCCAAACGGACTTACCAGCTTACTTAGAGCAAGCAAACCTGCCTGTTTACGGCGCGTTTTTAGAAGGTGAAAATGTTCATAAGACTGACTTCACTGCGAACGGTATTTTACTGATGGGTAGTGAATCTCACGGTATCCGTGAACATGCAGCTAAATACGTGACTGACAAGATTACGATTCCAGCATTCGGTGGCGCAGAATCTCTAAACGTGGCGATGGCGACAGGTATCATTCTTGACAATATGCGTCGTCAGCATAGCTAATCAATTCAAAGTTAACGACTAGCCAGAACTCACGAATATAAAGAGCAAGATTCCCTATCTTGCTCGTCCCTCGCAGTAGGGAATGATGTGAAAATACAGTTTCGAGATAAGTTCATATCAGCCGTCATCCTCGAGAAGGAGGGACGACTGAGTCGGGGATCTTTTTTAGGTGAGGTTTATTTCAGATAGCAGAATTACTTTTCTAGCATTGCCAACTTATCAGACACACCATTCCACTTTTCAGCGTCATCCATTGGTGCTTTGACTTCCGTTTGTACAGGCCAAATTTCAGCAAGCTCAGCATTCACTTCAATAAAGATCTTTTGATCTTCTGGTAATTCATCTTCTTGGAAGATCGCTTGAGCATCACATTCAGGTACACATAAACCACAATCGATACATTCGATTGGGTTAATTACCATGAAATTCGGGCCTTCATGGAACGCATCTGCGGGGCACACGGCCACACAGTCTGTGTATTTACATTGAATACAATTATCGCCTACGACAAATGCCATGATGCTCTGCTCTATAAGTTAGTCAAAATTGAAGAATGGGGATAATACTCATCCCAAAGCAAAATTCAACATCATACGGCTCTAATATCGTGTCTATTTGCTCCATGTTTCCAAATTAGTATGACAGATAAATCAATTTCTCGTAAAATGCGCGCCATTGTGAGCTTATCGCTTCTTTAAACATCGGCGTTTTCATCAAACCTGAGTTTAGAAGTGGTCTAGCTAAGACACCTATAAAAAACGAGACATCGAAATGATACGTTTAACCGAAATTAAACTTCCACTAGACCACGAAGAGTCTGCCATTCAAGACGCGATTGAAGCGAAGCTTGGTATTAACTCTGATCAGGTACTTTCTTTTAATATCTTTAAACGTGGCTACGATGCTCGTAAGAAATCGAAGATCCTACTTATCTACACGCTGGATGTTCTCGTTGAAAACGAAGCTGAGCTGCTAGAGCAATTCATCAGCGACCCGCACGTAAAAGTTACTCCAGACATGGAATACAAATTCGTTGCTAAAGCCGTTGAAAACCAAACTGAACGCCCTGTTGTTATCGGCTTTGGTCCTTGTGGTTTGTTCGCTGGTCTAGTGCTTGCTCAAATGGGCTTCAACCCAATCATCGTTGAGCGTGGTAAAGAAGTTCGTGAACGTACTAAAGATACCTTTGGTTTCTGGCGTAAACGTACTCTGAACACAGAATCAAACGTGCAGTTTGGTGAAGGCGGCGCAGGTACATTCTCTGACGGTAAGCTCTACAGCCAAGTGAAAGATCCAAAACACTATGGCCGTAAAGTAATCGAAGAGTTCGTTGCAGCTGGCGCACCAGAAGAAATTCTGTACGTAAGTAAGCCGCACATCGGTACCTTCAAACTGGTTACCATGATCGAGAAAATGCGTGCTTCTATCATTGAACTAGGTGGCGAAATCCGCTTTAGCACTCGCGTAGATGACGTTCACATGGAAGACGGTCAAATCACTGGCTTAACGCTTTCTAACGGTGAAGAGATTAAGTCTCGCCACGTTGTACTAGCCGTTGGTCACAGTGCTCGTGACACGTTCGAAATGCTACACGACCGTGGCGTTTACATGGAAGCGAAGCCTTTCTCTGTGGGTTTCCGTATCGAACACAAGCAATCAATGATTGATGAAGCTCGCTTCGGCAAGAACGCAGGCAACCCAATTCTAGGTGCGGCGGACTACAAACTGGTTCACCACTGTAAGAATGGCCGCACTGTATACAGCTTCTGTATGTGCCCAGGTGGTACTGTAGTTGCTGCAACATCTGAAGAAGGCCGCGTAGTAACAAACGGCATGAGCCAATACTCTCGTGCAGAACGTAACGCAAACAGTGCC
The DNA here is from genome assembly GCF_013394185.1 of Vibrio sp. Scap24. Taxonomy (NCBI): domain Bacteria; kingdom Pseudomonadati; phylum Pseudomonadota; class Gammaproteobacteria; order Vibrionales; family Vibrionaceae; genus Vibrio; species Vibrio sp. Scap24. Next base: position 1,487,206 of record NZ_CP041333.1, read on the forward strand.
ATCGTTGTTGGTATCGACCCAGAACGCGATTACCCAGGTGACGCACTGGCTGGTATCCGTTTACAACGTGAACTAGAAAGCGGTGCTTATGTTCTTGGTGGCGAAAACTACGACGCACCAGCACAAAAAATCGGTGACTTCCTGAAAGGTCGCGACCCAAGTGCAATCGGCGAAGTACAACCGTCTTTCACACCGGGTATCCACCTAACAGACATTTCAAAAGCGCTGCCTGATTTTGCTATCGAAGCGATTCGTGAAGCAATCCCAGCGTTCGAGAAGAAGATCAAAGGCTTCTCTACGCCAGACGGTCTACTAACAGGTGTTGAGACTCGTACGTCTTCTCCTGTATGTATTAAACGTGGCAAAGACTACCAAAGCATCAACCTTAAGGGCCTCTTCCCTGCAGGTGAAGGCGCAGGCTACGCAGGCGGCATCCTGTCTGCTGGTATCGACGGTATTAAAGTCGCGGAAGCACTTGCGCTGTCTATGGCAGAACAGAACCAAGCTGAGAAGATCGAAATCGCTTAGGGTTCCACTTCTAAGCTACTAAAGCGAGATTAGCCAAAACGAAAAATCCAGTGTCGGTAAACACTGGATTTTTTATTGGGAACAATTTATCGGTGTTAAGTACTCACTCGAGTAGCCTTACTCGCAGCTTTCTTTTGACCAGTTCACACCGTCATCTGAACACTCAAATCGACTTGTTCCATTCTGGTAGTAATAACCTTTAGACCAGTTACCTTGAGAATATCTAGACGTTATCGTTTGAGTATAATCGAACGGCGTATTTTCAATGTACGCATACTTATGTCTATTCCAACTATCAGAACCGTATGAAGCATTGTCATTAAAATCGACCGATAGGTAACTTAGTGCATCAAAGTCGCCGCGAGAGACACTATTCAATGTATCCCCTAGATCAACCCACTCTGGGTGTGGCGCGTTGTTCTCAAAATTAAATTTCGCTTGTACCTGAGTAAACTGATCTTTGTAATCACCAACAATGTCTGCCGTCAAGGTTTGCATGAAACCTGCACCAACATCTTGACGAGAACAACTTTCCCAATCAGGTTGTTGAGACCCAGCACGGTTCATCACACCAAAGGTAGTCAATGAGTTAGGCAGAACCTGCTGCTTGATGGTCTCTTGTACTGAACACGAGTACTGCGCCCCATCGCTACTCAATGAGAACAAAGCTTCCTTGTCATACTCTAAGCCATTTTTCTTCTGACCATTACGCTCAAAATGTTCACTTAAAACCAGTTCTGTCTGCAAGTCGGCTGAAACTTCATGTTCGATCACAATCAGCTTGTCCGCTGTCATCACTGTTTTAACTTTGTACCACTTATTAATTTCGTTCTTCTTGGAGTAATCCCAATGTTGCCAGTAATAATCAACATAAGCTTGCTGGGCTGTTGGGTTCTCTTTTTGAATCTCTTTGGTCTCTTGATACGACTTTTTAATGGCAGGCATCATCTTCTGCGCTAAATCGTAGAGCTCAGTGTTTTGAGTTTTGACGAAATCACCATACAAGTCCTCTACGGCAATGTTGTATCGGTTCGCAATTCGGAAGTCATGCTCTTTCACATTTTGGATAATGCTATTTTGGGTGTTCACCGCTTGCTTCAAAGCAGAGCAACTATTTAACCCACCTTTATACAAGTCGGCTTGGATTTCATTCCATAAAACGGTGGTCAGTGGTGTCGTAGACTTAATTTCTTGGTTGGAACTCACCGTCATTACAGGCGGAAAGATTAGCTGATAAGGTTCATTAATGGGCGAGTTGGGGCTATCCGCATCAATAGCGCCTACAGGCACGTTCACTACGATTGGGGCGTAGTCCATACAGTCTGAGTTAGAGCCCGTTAAAGATAACTCATAGCTGCCTTCATCGTCTGTGATACTGCTTGGCTCACCTTCATCTAATACACCGTTATAATTGATATCCAAAAACGCAGTCGCCCCTGAAATATAACCATCGATAGCCACACCTTGTAAGGTTTTCGTTTGAGCTACTGGTGTACTGGTACTGCTGCTACCACCGCCTCCTCCGCCACAAGCCGAAAGGCCACCAGCCATAAGTGCGATAGAAATAAGCTTAAGTTTCATTCGATTAGATCCTAATGAAATAGATTAATGAGTGGGCTGTCATTGGGGGGATGACCGAAAATGACTTGGATAGTCATGCTGAGTCATAATAACGATTGGTATTAGAAAGAAACATGAAAGGGTGATAGGCAATTCATGCATGTTTTCATTTTGACCGAGAAACTAGAAAGGGGAATACGCTTAAAATTGGACTACTTCTCGCTTGAAGATATCCAAAGCTTATAAAAATCACTATAGCCAGTTTGGTTTATCTCTACGCCATGAACCTCAACACTATTAAACACCTTCTCTTTGCCGTGAAATAACGGACAAAGTAACTTCTGTTGATAAAGCGAACGTTCAATTTTCTTCAACTCATCAAAAGAGTTATCACAACTGACGGCTGAGCGAACTCTCTCACAATGCGCCTTCATCTCCAAATTGTTGAAAATGAATCTGAGACCAGATGAAGCAAGTAGCCAATCGTAAAGACCATACTCTTTTGGCTGTTCGATAATTTCTTCAATAAATAACAAGTCTGCCGACTCACTCATTGAGCTAGGATCACTAATATTAGGAAGCTCAATGACTTCAATCGTCACGCCAGTCTTTGCAATAGTTTGATGAAGCCAGTCCGCCATATCTTGAAGTAAAGGAATCGTCATTTTAGGTCGCGTTAATACAACCGTCCCCGTCAAAACAGGGATGGGATTACTACACGTTAATTCGCTAGGTGAGAAAGACATGTCATCCGTCACCATATCAGCATCAAACTCTTTACTGCTGGACTTGATATACGAGACCAAGCTGTCCAAGTCTTCAAGGGTAATACCTGACTGCTCCCTACGATTAACCGCAAGGTAGGAAAGTGCATTAATCGTGGTTTCTTCGGCAACGCCCGATTTATTGAAGCTCAGAGTGTGATCACTTAAGCCTTCGATGTCGGTAAGCGTTATCTGTTCTAACAAGGCATTTTGAGCGAAATAGCCACGGTGACGTTTGAGAACCAACCGTTCTTCGCTCCAGTAATCTAACGAGAAGGGACCAGTCCCCAGATAAGCACTTCGCCCACTAGAGAAGTACGTCCGCTTACAGCGATAAATAGACGCGTGTGCACTGCACAACGCATAGAGAAACATTGGATTTGCGTGCGTTAACTCGATAGTCAGTTGTTTATCACCCACCACTCGCACGTCGCGAACCTGTTCAAATAAAGACTGCACCGGACCATCAAGGCTTTTTAACCGCAACAAGCATTGAGCAACATCTTTGGCTGTTAAAGTATCACCGTCATGGAATAGTACATTTGGTCTCAACCAAAAATGCAGAAAGGGCCCCTCCATCTTCCAATGATGTGCGAGGCTAGCTTGAGGCTTGCCCTCGTGATCTTGGACTAACAGAGTATTGTAGAGGCTTCTTAGGATATGATGTTCAGCGGTTCTGTATGTTTTTGCAGGCTCAAGATTATCAACCCATGGGTATTGAGTAATCAGCAAATGGTCATGTTGTTCATTGAACAGGCTATGTTTTTCCGTAGCGAGTGTCAGTGCTTTAATTGCAGGTGCACCATAGCTTTCTAGAAGACGAGGCATAACGTTAAAGCGGCCTTGCTCTAATTGAAGAGCTAACACTTGTTCTAATGCTTCGGGGAAGCTGACCAATATTCTAAATTGGCTAAGCTTTCCTCTCCCTTTCGACGGAATCCAACAAATCCAGTGATATTCAGACAAGCATTTAAGAACGATAGAAGTGTTTCTACGAGACGTCGACAGCGAATGCTCTAGATCATCAATCGTGAGATTGTACTCCACGCCTATTTCATACTTTGCAATAAGCTGCTGAAGTCTACGTAAGTTAGCGTCGTTCATTGGATTCCAAGCTGGAGCGATTAATCAAGTGTCATTAATATCAGCACGAGTTTATAAATTCAACTTTATACTGAGATATCACTAACGAGCTTTGGTATTTAATATCAATATATTACGAAGACATCAAAGCCTTGAATCACTCCGCTTTATTTGGATTCCACTTACCTTCATGAATCGCTGAATTAACGTCTCTTCTTGGTAACCAGCCCATGGTTTCGAGTTCTGGCTTATCTTTGAAGTGATCAACGTAGCCGATACATAAATACGCCACGATATCGATGTTGTCCGGGATATCTAATGCGTCTCTCAGAGTTGAGTCGTGGAGAATGCTCACCCAACCTAGCCCTAGGTTTTCTGCCCTAGCTGCAAGCCATAAGTTTTGAACCGCACACACGGTGCTATACAGATCCATCTCTTGTTTGATGGTTCTACCTAACACGACCTTTCCGGTTCGATTACGGTCGCAAGTCACGCAGATGCCGATAGGTGATTCAACAATACCTTCCAACTTTAAGCGTTTATACATCGCCTGCTTTTCGTCGGTAAACATTTCTGCCGATTCAGCATGCGCTTGATTGAAGCCGGCTTTAATTTGTTGCTTGGTTTCGATATCACGAACAACGACAAAGTCCCAAGGTTGCATAAAACCGACACTAGGCGCATGGTGCGCGGCGGTTAACACACGCATCAAAACGTCTTCTGGGATCTCATCAGGAAGAAACTGTCCACGAACATCTCGGCGAGAAAAAATCGTTTTATATACTGCTTCGCGTTCATTCGGCGTAATTTCCATACTTCCCTGTCTTATCGTCGTCTTATTGAGTCAGTATTATCCAACTAAAGTGTCTATGTAGCTAGGGCGTGTTGACCTTTCGTGGTTAAATTTTGTTCGGATGGGGACGCCTAGTCAAAAGCGTTTTAATCGCGGCGAGGGAGAAGTAGCCTAGTCATTCTAAGCAAATCTCCCTCAACAAAGAGTAAAACGCTTTTTGCGGGGGCGCCCAGCTCGAACCCTTCGGGCAGCGTTTGCTGGTCATTTCTACTGCGTTATCGGCTTCTCATGTAGGCTAGCTACACATCGGTGCCTCTGCCTTGTATAAATACCCAGCAACTCACTGCAAAAATCAGCTCGAAAGATCAACATGCCCTAGTAGTACACAAGCAACATGGTAGAATGCCGCCATTAATCTTATCCTTGTATAAGATTGTTGAACCTTTCCATCGCTATTTAGCCAAATCATACCGAGAAACTTATGCCATTTTCCAAGCTTGGATTAAGCTCACCTATTGTTAAAGCCGTTGCAAAACAAGGCTATGAAAAGCCAACCTCGATTCAAGAAAAAGCAATTCCAATTGTACTTTCTGGTAAGAACCTTATTGCGGCTGCACAAACAGGTACAGGTAAAACTGCGAGCTTTGTTCTCCCTATCTTAGAAATGCTAAGCAAAGGCGAAACGCAGCGTAAAAAACGTATTCGCGCCGTGATTCTTACGCCAACTCGTGAGCTGGCTGTTCAAGTTGAACAAAACATCACTAAGTACGCCAAGTTCCTAAACCTAACATCATTAGCGATGTACGGTGGTGTGTCTTACCAACATCAAAAAGATCGTCTGATTGAAGGTGTGGATATTCTGGTTGCAACGCCTGGCCGTTTGATCGACATGTACGGACAACGTGCCGTTCACTTTGATGAAGTTGAAGTTTTGGTTCTTGATGAAGCTGACCGCATGCTAGACATGGGTTTCATTGAAGACATCAACAAGATCATCGCGCGTTTACCACAAGACATCCAAAACCTACTGTTCTCAGCAACGCTTTCAACGCCAGTTCGTGCGCTAGCGAAAAGTGCTATCAGCGAAGCGGAAGAGATTTCAATTGCCAAAACTGACGCGTCTAAAGCGAACATTGAGCAATGGTTGGTAACGGTAGATAAAGATCGTAAGTCAGCGCTGTTAAGCCACATGATTACCGAAGGTAATTGGGATCAAGCGCTTATCTTTATCGAGACCAAACACGGCGCTGCCAAGTTGGTTGCTCAACTTGAGAAACGTGGTATTCAAGCTGAAGCTTTCCACAGTGGACGCAGCCAAGCGATCCGTGAAAAGATCTTGGCTGACTTTAAGAAAGGTCGCCTAAAATACTTGGTAGCGACTGGCGTTGCTGCTCGTGGTATCGATATCGATAACCTAAGTCGCGTAGTGAACTACGACTTGCCTTTCCCAGCAGACGACTACGTTCACCGTATTGGTCGTACTGGCCGTGCTGATGCATCTGGTGAAGCGATCTCTTTCCTATCAAAAGACAACTTCAAAAACCTGTGCATTATTGAAAAGCGTCTTGGTCACCTGATTGAGCGCCGTGTAGTGGAAGGTTTCGAGCCACGCAAAGAAGTGCCGATTTCAGTGCTGAACTTCGTTCCTAAGAAGAAAAGAGAACAGCAAGAGAAAGAAGGCAAGTAAACTATCAAAGCTTAACTGGCGGTGATAACGAGCTAGCTAACCTATGACCTAAACGAAGCCCTATGTGGCTTCGTTTTGTTCTTTGTTACACAGATAAAACAGAGGTATTGAGATGATTACTCCTATCGCAACGAGATTAACCCGAGGACAAGACCTAAAGCTTGAGATCCAGAGGCTAGTGACAATACACAATGTCTCTGCAGGCTCTATTGCGTCTTGTGTCGGGTGTGTTTCTCAACTCAATATTCGCTTGGCCAATGCCAACAATACCAAGCTAGTTCAAGCTCCGTTCGAAATCGTATCTGTGATGGCAACGTTAACGCCTAACCACCAGCACGTTCATATATCCGTTGCTGATGAGAATGGTGATGTGATTGGCGGACATCTGTTGGAGGGAACGATTATCGCCACTACCGCTGAGTTGATTATTCACCGTTACGATACCTTGACCTTCAACAGAGAGCATGATGATACGACGGGTTACACTGAGCTCACTATCAGCAGTAACACATAATAGCTTCACTGATAGCACTACCAAACGCCTCATATAAAGCGATACCACCCAATAGCAATTAGGAAACACGATGGCTCCAAACTCCGCAGACTCCGTTATCGTTCTCGATTTCGAAACCACAGGCTTATCACCAAACATGGGTGACAGAGCGATTGAAATCGGTGCGGTGAAACTCGTTAACGGCGAAGTCGTCGACACCTTCCAACAACTGATGAACCCTGGGTTTCGTGTTAGTGGATTCATTGAAGGTTATACCGGAATCAGTAACCGTATGTTAAGCACAGCGGCCAGTTGCAGTGAAGTGATGGATGAGTTTGCAGATTTCATTAAAGACAGCCAACTGGTCGCTCACAATGCCTCATTTGATAAGCGCTTTCTTGATGCAGAATTAGATAATATTGGTCGCGATTACAATGGACAATTTGCCTGCTCAATGCTGATTGCTCGTCGTCTAATCCAAGACGCACCGACCCATAAACTAGGCGACCTTGTGCGTTTCAAGAATATCGACAACGACGGCACTTTCCACAGAGCGTTAGCCGATTCAGAGATGACAGCACGCTTATGGTTATTGATGATTGATGAACTGCAAAGCGACCACGGCATTCAACAGCCAAGCTTTCAACTGATGCAAAAAATATCTAAGACAGCGAAAGGCTCTATTCCAAAGCTGTTGATGAGTAATCGAGGTTAAACTCTTACCATACGATAATGATTGAAAGGCTGATGGGTTTAACACGATCAGCCTTTTTAGTTACTAACGAAGATTACCCGTCCCCTACTCCTGCAGTGTCACCAGCGTTGATTTGAGAGTCTCTAATTCATTCATAAAATAAGACCATTGCTTATCACTACTGATTGCCACGATATCCACCAAGAATTTGGCTGATGTCTGCATATTCTTATTAAGCTCAGATTCCAATTCGTCTGGATAATAAGCTTCGTTATTCAAAAGCAAGTTCATAATAATTGGCTGAGCGATATGTAGGTCGGCCTTCTTTTCCATCAGAGTTGTGAGATCTTGATAGGTATTATTTTGATATTGGCGCCAGCTATCGTTGGTATTTACCCACTCTTGAGACCAAGTAAAAATAATCTGTTTTTGTTCTTTCGATACCGACCCTAGCCATCGCTCTAGTCTCTCTTCACTTCGGTTTCGATATCGCTCTCTGGAATCTTCGTCATTCAACGACAATCTTTCTTCATAATAGTCTTCCTGCTTTTCTCTAAAGTTTTTTAAGAACTCGCTATCTTGCTTAGGGCTAAGTTGCATACTTAACGAGTAAACATCGGGTGCAAACTTATTAACGATCGCGCGAATATGATTTTTAATTTGCTCACTTTGGTCGACGATAAACGCAGAGTTCATATCAGGACGAGTAATACTTTGAATCGTTTCTAATTGCGAAATGTACAATGGGAGTTGAGTTTCTTTATGCCAGGCTTGCAATGAGTCTAGACGGGCTTCTAGCTCGGACTCTTGACTATTAGATAACGAAACAAAGTCTTCGATATAACTGACCGCAAACCAACTGATATTGTTATAGGCGAATTTCGTCCCACATCCCGCAAATAGGAAGCACACCAATAACATTAACCAACGGCATTCTCTCATTACACCCTCTCACAAACTTCTACTGATCAGCGAACCTGTAAACAGCTTTATCAGATTCACTCTTGATCTTATAACATTAGCTATAAAAGTAGCTGATCGTAAAAACTTTCAGATAAATTGAGACTTCACCTTGCTAAACCGTCTATTTAGGCAAATGATTAAACTAAAAATAATTAACAGCAGTGATGTAACTTGAATTTTATTACTCATTTGACCTAATACGAACCCTATAAAAGAAAACGGGTTAGCATATTTCAAATGATTGATATTTGGGAGGCAAGCTATGGCCGCTATTCCTGAGCACCCAAGCGATTTAGAATATGAGCTTTGTTATTTTGACGATGGTTCAATAACCACAATCACGATATTCGTTCACAATCGACAGGAAGCAATGAATTGGTATGTTAGCGAAGGAAAACATATCAACGATCTTTATTCGATAAGACCCGATGAATAATGCTTCGATATAGAGGACTAGGTCGATAAACCTAAAAGAAGAAACTTGAGTGGCATTTTGTGGAACACCCTTTACTGCAATGTCACTAGTTATGATACATCACAGCAAAGGGATTCAGTCTCGAATTACTTCAAGATTCGGGCGCGGAATTGACGGCCCTTCATTTTACCTGATTCGATCTTGTTCAGTGCTTTCTTAGCGACAGAGCGTTCTACAGCAACGTAAGCACGCATTGCGAACAAATTGATCTTACCTACTGATTTACCATCAATACCACCTTGACCAGTCAATGCGCCAAGAATATCACCTGCACGAAGCTTAGCTTTCTTACCGCCATCAATCTGAATGGTTACCATGTTTGAGTAGTACGGCTTAGCAATGGGTTTTGCTGGAAGCTCAGATGGCTCAATCGGCATATCCATGTACTCATCAATTTGAGCAACACGGTACATCTCTTTCTCGCTAAAGAAGCTGATAGCGACGCCTTTGCTTCCTGCACGGCCAGTACGACCAATGCGGTGTACGTGAACTTCAGGGTCGCGAGACAATTCAAAGTTGAATACTGCGTCTAGGTTATCAACATCAAGACCACGAGCCGCAACGTCTGTCGCAACTAGAATCGAGATCGTTTTGTTTGAGAACTGAACCAAAGCTTGGTCACGTTCACGCTGCTCCATATCGCCATGAAGTTCGATAACGCTGAAACCACGGTGGCTTAGCTCATCGTTTACGTTCTGCACTTCTTTCTTCGTGTTACAGAACACAACCGCAGATTCCGGTTGGTGATGAAGTAGCAGCAACTCTAGAGCGTCATCACGAGCTTCAGAACCTTCTAGCTTGTAGAAGTGTTGCTGGATGCTTGAGTGATCGTGCGTTGATTCAACCTTCACCATTTCTGGGTTACGCATAATGCGGTCTGCAACAGATTTGATCTGTTTAGGGAAAGTTGCACTGAATAGCAGAGTTTGGCGTTCTTTTGGCGCCGCTTCAATCACTGCGTCCAAAGCGTCTTGGAAACCCATCTCTAGCATACGATCCGCTTCATCTAACACAAGTGTGTTCAGCTCAGACAGGTCAATGCGGCCTTTCTCTAGGTGGTCAAGAATACGACCAGGAGTGCCCACAAGAATGTGTGCGCCATGCTCTAGTGAACCAATCTGTGGGCCCATTGGCATACCGCCACATAGTGTCAGCACTTTAATATTGTGAATACCACGAGCAAGAGTACGGATCTCTTTTGCTACTTGGTCTGCAAGCTCACGAGTCGGACATAACACTAAAGACTGAACACGGAAACGCTTAACGCGTAGGTTCTGCAGCACACCTAAACCAAAAGCAGCTGTTTTACCTGAACCCGTTTTACCCTGACCGATAACGTCCTTGCCATTTAGGATAGTAGGAAGACTTAACGCTTGGATCGGCGTCATTTCAGTATAACCAAGAGAATCTAACGTATTTAGAAGCTCTGGTTTAAGGGCGATTGAAGAGAATTTTGAAGTGCTCAATGGAAATATCCAACTGGTGAAAAACAGAGTGCATTATGAGTGTTTTTGAAAATTATTCCACCTTAATCACAGTTTTGAAGAAACATGTTAGGCGAACACAAAAAAGCCAGCTTTCTTAGCTGGCTTTTACTTCTATACGAATTGCTTCCTATGGCACACCGTGACCTTTAGATGCAACCCATACGCGGTACCACTGCTCGCGAGTCAGCTCAATTTTCAGTGAATCAACGGCCGTCTTCACACGTTCAATCTTTCCTGAGCCAATAATCGCAATTGGATTAGATGGTAAACGACGAACCCAAGCGTAAATTACTTGATCAATGCTGTCTGCACCCACTTCTTGACGAATCACTTCTAGCTCATCACGAACGCGAATCGCTTGTGCTGAATCGCCACTGAAGATGCTACCACCACCAAGACAAGACCACGCCATCGGGCGAATACGGTTCATCTGCAGTTGATCTAGTGTGCCATCATGGGCAACTTCAAAGTTCAGTGGGTTAATTTCAACTTGGTTGGTTACTAATGGCTTACCAAGGCGAGATTGAAGCAACTCGAACTGACGCGGTGAAAAGTTAGAAACACCAAAGTGCTTAACTTTACCGACCTTATGTAGCTCTGCGAACGCTTCAGCTACTTCGTCGGCATCCATCAGTACGTCTGGGCGGTGAATCAACAATACGTCGATATCGTTAACACCTAAGCGCTCTAGTGAGTTATTTACTGATTGGTAAATATGGTGTGCGCTGGTGTCATAGTGATTGATCTTACGATCAGGAGTGTGGTCACCACACAAGTTGATATCGCACTTGGTGACGATTTGAATGTCATCACGAAGGCTCGGCTCAAGCGCTAATGCTTCACCAAACAACTTTTCACATTGGTAGTTACCGTAGATATCCGCGTGATCAACAGTTGTGATGCCAAGATCAATGTGCTGCTTAAGGAAAGTCAGGCGTTGTTGCGGGGTCATGCCCCATTCAGCTGTACGCCAGTATCCTTGCACCAACTCAGAAAGTTCTGGGCCTTGTGGCGCTGTCGTTACTCTTGCAACCATGGGTTGTCTCCTTTATCAATACTGAACGTATCCTAAGCTCGTTTTACCGAAGGCTCAACGTATAACAAATGGCAAAAGTAAACGCTTGCCAAAAATGTGAGAGCCACAGAAAAACGAACACTTAAATGAATAATAACTTGCTGTCTGCCCGTGAACCTTTATTCCAAAAGGCTTGTTCTCTCTAATGAATTACGAAAGCATCTATAAATTTGAGCAATTAAAAGCGATTTAGTTCAACCGTTAAGTTATCACCATCACTCTGTAACTGAACCCAAGGAGAAGACGAACTAGCAGACGATGAGTTAGGAACGTTCCATAAGCTCACTTGATCAGATGAATGGTGTGGCGCATTAATAAATTCTACGAGCTGCTTATCTACCTCATCAAAACCAACGCCCTCACGTTTTGCGTGTTCGAGTTGAGCGACGACATTGAACTCATCTTCCCCAATACGAATTGAACTGAGAGCAAAGCCATCTTGACGAAGGTAAGCCTGAAGCTTGGTGTAACTTAAGTTTGAATACGGCAAGCTCAAGCGAACCACTTCAATGCTTGATTCACCTAGCTCCAGTTCAACATAAACATCCAGATCGTAATATTTGGTTTGGTCGCTACAAAGCAGAGTGCCTTCTATGTCACCACAATCCATCAGATCGATATCGTTGATATAGTTTTGAGAACTTGGCTGAGCTGAACTCGCATTGAACACAGTTCGCAGCCACCAGCTTTCGGCTGCTTGTGCTGAGAATGCAATGGCATTCAAAACCAGTAACAAAGGTAAGATTAAGGTAGGAAAAGTTCTCATTAATTGTGCTTATTTCGTGCGATAAGAACCGTCCATTATACGCGACCAATCAACAAACAAGCGCCTGACCGACAAATTTTAAGCGAAAAAAAACGGGCATACATGCCCGCTAGATAAATTCTATCGCCGAATAACGTAATCCGTCACGTTGAGAACCATTACGGAACTAACAATACCATTCCGATGATTCACATACAATACATCATACCAATTATTTATAGCCACCTTCTATTGCTGGCTCTTCAAGCGATAGTCTTACTTTATTACGTTGAATGGCTTCTGGCGGCAAACTGATGAAGCCGTATTGGTTCAACACGCTTTGATGCTCATCTGACAAAGTAAGCCCAACAAAGAACTTCTCTTGCTCAGTAAACCCTTTACGATGCGCTGGAATATTCAAGTACATATAATAAACCGTTGCTAATGGGTAACGACCAGAGAGGATTGTTTCTTTATTTAAGTCGTAGTTCACACCTAGATTATCAACCACACTCAGCCACTTAACATCTGAGATTTGATCTGAGTAGACGGTGTAACCAATCGCGGCATCTTCATCTTCTATCTTGTTAATCAGATCCGGCAGATCCGCTAAGAATTGAGTATTCGCATACTCTCCGTCAGATCCACACTCGACCCAACTAGAAAACGTAGTATGGCCTTGCAGATTATGGTCGATAGCGAAAGGCAACATGTGTGTGTCTAGGCTTTCACCACCTCGAGTGTCACTACTTGGCGTCCATTTGGGATGTTTAGGGTCGTTAGAGCAACCAAACACATCGATAAGTTCAGCGACACTGATGGATGTTGCAGGGTTATTCTCATTCGCTAAAATCGCAATCACGTCGGCGGTAAACATCAGCTCTGTCGGCCTATAGCCGTAGCGCATGTCGAACCTAGCCATCTCTTTGTCAGTCCACTTTTTGGAAGTAATACCAACGCGTGAGCGTTGCATGATCATCTGCTCTGGGACGCTATCACTCAGCAAGATATCTAGATCGATCTCTTGGCTCTTAAGTAAGTCTTCAACAAGCCCCTGCATATTCGGCTCAATTGCGACCAAACCAATTTCACTGGCATCACTTGCGAACGTCGATGCCGAGAACAACATGGGTACAGCAGCAAGCAGTAGGCCCGATTTATTAGATAGACGTTTCATTACTGGCCTCCTACTGGATCAATCGATGTCTTGGATTCCACATCGCTGTTACTGTCGAGCTGCATCTCTGAAGTGAAGATATTCCAAGATGGGTTCACTTCCATGCTCTCTGTTTTTAACACTGCGATGGTTCTTCGCTTACGTTTATGAAGGTGCTGAGTTAAGCTAGTTATCTGGGTAAATTCTTGTTCGAAAATTCGCTCACCATCGATGCCTCTGTCGATCAATGCATCTCGAATCACGCCAGTCCTTTTCTTCGCCAGTGCCTTGTTATAAGTGTTGGTGCCCTCTGAACTGGTATCGCCAACTAAAGTCACCGATGCGTCTGGCTGCTCACCCAGTAACAGAACAAGTTCATTGAGTACCGCAGTATGCTCAGGTTTGAGGGCGTACTTATCGAAATCAAATGCCACGCTTAACACTTCAACATCTTCGACGATTTTCCAATTGGCACAGCCTTTAATGTCTACCGTCACGCCTTCTGGAGTATCTGCACAAAGATCGCGTTGGTTAATGACTCCGTCACGGTCATCATCCGCTAGATCATCAATTTGATGGCGAGTCATTGTCGTGTCGGGCGTTTCTGCACAACCCATTAGCAAGATAGAACTAAGTAGCGCTAGTTTAAAATATCTCATTACTTGTTCTCCCCTTGCCATTCTTCTGGGTGTTCAACCCTTAATGCGTAGGTCAACATGCCCATCGCGTTCAGTACGCGGTATGCCGCTAACGTTTGATCATATTCTGTACTGATGAAGTTTCGTCGAGCCAAGAACACTTCCACTTTTGCATCCAATACATCCAACAGGCTTCGTCTGCCTACATTAAATTGTTGGATGTAACCCAGTTCTGCAATTTTGGCCGCGTCCACGTTCTGTTGAAGTAGAGACTTTTGTTGTTCGAGCATCTTGTAGGCGTTCCAAGCAAGCTGGGTGCCCTCTTTCACTTCACGCTCGGTTCTCACGCGAATTGCTCTTGCCTCTTCGACACGCCATGCTGACGATTCAACACGAGAGTCGGTAGAGAAGCCGTTGAACAGATCGTAATCCATAGTCAGCATGATTCGCGCATCTTCATCAACACCACCCGGTGGATTAGACACGTTGTCATTCTTGTTGGCATGAAGTTCCAGTTTTACTTCTGGATAGTAATCGCCTTTCTCTCTACGCATCTCTTTTCGAGCGGCGTCGATATCAAGCAAAGAGGCTTTGATTTCTGGATGATTCTCGACTGCTTGTTCAAGTGCGACCTGTGCTGAGCTTGGTAATAGAGCGTAATCAAAACGGGGATAAACCAAGTTCACAGCTGGCTTGCCCACTAAACGTAGGTACTGAGTTTGCAAATCAAACAGGTTGTTTTGAGCAGCAATTAATGAAGATTGCGCTGTCGCAACACGAGCAGAGATCTGAGCCAGATCCGAGTTACTACTCAGGCCTTTGCTCTTTTTATCCTGGATATCTTGATAGATTTCTTGGTGCTCTTTTACGTTACGCTTAGACAGTTCAAGCAGCGTCTCTGCTTTTAGAATATCGAGGTAGTTTCTTACCACATCTAACGATACATTTTCGGCACGCGAAATCAGGGTTAAACGTTCAGCCTCAGCTTCGAACGTGAGTCGGTCGACATTCGACGTTGTTTTAAAACCATCGAATAGTAATTGAGAAACTTTAACACCAATTTCCGTTCGCGTTAGCCCACGGTCATCGGTGTCGAGTTTGCTACCACTGTTGTAGCGCGTCTCTTCATAACCTGCCGCTGCGTACAAATTGACCTGTGGCATATACAAACCGCCTGCAGCATCACCGTCTCTTATCACCGATTGGTATCGGGAGTACTGCGCCAATATCTCTGGGCTATAGTCTATGGCAAAGGCCACTGACTCTTCTAATGAGGCTGCTTGAGACAGCCCGCTCATTAGTAAGCAAGAAGAGAGTAAGAATTTTGAATGCATTACACTTCCTTTTATATTTATGCTTTAACCCACTTCATCGTTCGCGAAGTGAGTTTTCCTTAGCTCGTAAAATAGGTTTTAACCAATAACTCAATACTGTTTTTTCGCCGGTTAAGATATCAACCGCGACTTGCATCCCTGGGATAATGCTAAAGGCAGAGTTTTGTTGCTGGTCTTCGTTTAACTGAATATGGGCTCGGTAATAGGCGTTGCCATCTTCCGTTTGCAAGGCGTCAGCACTGACATAAGTCACCTCGCCTTTAAGCCCGCCATAAATGACAAAATCATAAGCAGTGAATTTAATCGTGGCGCCCAAACCTTTATGTACGAAGGCGATATCCTGTGGCGAGATTCTGGCTTCCACAATCAACTGACTGTTCGATGGGATTAGCTCAATAATCGGCTCACCCGGCCTTACTACACCGCCAATAGTACGTACAAATATCTCTTTCACCGTGCCATCGACAGGCGCTAAGATTTCAGTTCGTTTCAATTGGTCGGCAATCGCCTGTTGGCTTTCGTTCAATTGCGCGATTTTACTGGCCACTTCATTCAATTGACCTTGTACCTTGGCACGAAAATCGAGTGCGATGCTGCGATGATCCGCTATTGATTCTGAGTAAGCCGCTATCTGTTTTTGAGCCGCTACTTTTGAGCTAGCTATATCACCTTTCAGCTTCACCACATCACGATTCAGTTTCAGTAGTTCAACCTCAGCAACCGCGCCGCTCGCGACCACGTCTTTGAGCATGTTGCGTTCACGAATAACGATATCTAAGCTACTTTCTAAAGTCTGGATATTATTCAGCGTATCAACACGCGCTTGGTCTTGTTGCTCAATACGAAGTGCCGCCTCTTCGAGTTCCGATTTCAACTGTCCTAAACGCTCTCGGTAGTTTGCTTTTGCATTCATTAACGCAGGATGGCTTGATACATCAACAGCAATATCTTGTGGCACCAAGACCACTCGCTCATACCACTCTTTCGCATCATTATTTAGAACAACGGTAGACAGTTCAGCCTTTAACCTTAATTGCTGAGCAAGCAAGGTATCCGCTTGTTGAGCCGACTCTAAAAACGCGGCTTTAAAACGTGTATCTTCGAGCTTAGCCAGAGGCTGGCCTTTCACAACAGATTGACCTTGTCGCACCATGATCTCTTGAACCAAGCCGCCTTCTAAACTCTGAATGGTTTGAACTGAGAGGCTAGGAACGACTTTACCCTCGCCGATAACTACTTCTTCCAATGTTGCCCACGTCGCCCAACCGATAATCGAGACAATGAGTAGAGCACTTAGCCAAATCAGCTTACGAGAACGGAATGCCAAGTGATTGTTGGTCCACTGAATATCATTACTCATGACGACCTCCCTTCACCACTGAAACCGTCTTAAAACGACTTGTTCCTTTGGGAGCACTTTTCTTCTGTAGAGAGAGGATATTTTTGGGCTCACCCTCAGCCACGATCTGACCTTTGTCCAAAACAATCACTCGATCACACATCATCAAGAACGAAGATTTGTGCGAACTGATCAGCATGGACGTTTCTCTCGGCATGCTTTGCAATGCATTGAAGAACTGTATTTCAGCTTGGTTATCTAACGCGCTGGTTGGTTCATCCATGATCAAAAGTTTTGGACAACGATAAAGCGCCCTTGCGATAGCCACAGCTTGGCGTTGGCCTCCTGAAAGCAACCGGCCACCTTCACCAACTGGCGTTTCTAAGCCATTGCTTAAGCGTCCCATATAACCATTCAAACCCGACTGTTGTAGAGCTTGTCTTAGCTTCTCTTCATCAACGTTAGTCGCGCCTAACGTCACGTTGTCGTATACGCTACCGAAGATAAGATTAGTGGTTTGCCCTACCCAACCCATGCCACTGCGCAACACACTGGTTGGCCATAATTGTCCATCGATTTCTTGATAGAAAGCTTGGCCTGTTGTGGGTAAATACTGGCGAGCAACAATCGATAGTAGGGTTGTTTTGCCCGCGCCTGCCGCGCCCACAAGGCCAACGCGTTCACCCGGTTTTATCTCAAGAGAGATTTCCTTTAACGCAGGGCTTTGAGTTTCTGGATAGGTAAACGTGACTTCATCCAACCTAACCCCACCATCAAAGTCACCCTTATCGATCACTTGGTGTTTAGACTCTTCTTGAGGTAACTCCATGATTTGATTCAGGCCTTCGACGGCCGATCGTGTTTGTTGGAATCTCAGCATTAAAAGAGAAAGTTGATTCACCGAGCTTGCAGCGCGTCCACTCAACATCACCACAGCTATCAAGCCACCCATGCTCAATATGCCTTCAGAGATCTGATAAACACCGAAGATGATTAACGTGATGGTAACGATCTGCTGACTCGACTGGATGGAGTGCGTCACGATATTCGAATAGTGGCGAGATTGAGTCTGCCATTGAGAGAGCGATGAAATCGTCTGCTCCCAACGCTTTTGAGTAATACCTTCAGCGTTATTTTGTTTGATGTCCGGAAGCGTTGTTAAGCAATCAAACAGCTGCGCTTGTCTTTGTGTTGATAAACGTGCGGTTTCATCGAATGTTTTCTCGACTTTGCCTTTCATCGCTATGCTCAACACAATCAAAACAAGCATGATCGCGACAGGTATGAACATCATCGCCCCACCGAGCCAACCGATAAGGAAAAGGAATAACAAGGTGAACGGTAAGTCGACTAACGTGACCAAAGATATGGAAGTGAAAAAATCTTTCACACTGTCGAAGTCTTGAAGCTGTCTGGCAAATGCACCTACCGATTGAGGTCGATTTTCTAACTTCATACCGAGCACTTTAGAGAACAGTTGAGAAGACAACTTGTTATCAATATAGCGCCCGGCCATGTCAGTCACAGAGCTTCGTGAGCTTCTCAACACCCAATCAAAGATCACAACAATACCAACGCCTGCCGCCAACACCCACAAGGTATTAAATGCCTGGTTTGGTACCACACGGTCGTAAACGTTCATGGTAAACAAAGGTACAACTAACGCGAGTAAGTTGATCAAGAATGAAGCAATAAACAGGTCTCGATACCAAGGTTTCACTTCTTTGACGACACGCCATAACCAACGAGTATTGGATTTATTCTCGCTACGTTCATGAGATTGTACACGGGCATCATCAAGCGCTTGAGCACCCACTTGCCACACATACGGTTCCACTTGAGTAACCAAGTCTTTTAAGAGGGTTTGTTGACTTGAATTGGTTTCGCAATCCAATACATGAAAATCGCCATCGGAACTTTGGGTGACGACAAGAGGAGTCCCTGTCGCAGAATTAACGGCAACAACGGGGAACTGACATTGAGTCAGTAACTCTTTTTTAACGTGGCTCAGCGTTAACCCCGATTTCTCAATCGCTCTTGGAAAAAGGGATTCATTGAGCCGGCCTTCATCTAAAGGTAGGCCAGACACTATTTTGGAAGGGTGGCTGCGAACATTAAAATGCTCACACAACCACTCAACACAACCTAGCCAGCTGTCTTTTTGTTCTACCAATCTAAACTTCCTTTTATAGACTGTACATCTAACTTACAGCGTTAAATTATTGTCTTCTATCATTTTTTGTAAAATTTGTGCTTCTAATGCACTGCTGCTGTCACCTTGATACAGATCGTCGTACGTGACATCGGCAAGTAAGATGTTTTGTTGAACGTCTTCGTCGCCATTCGGTTTGATTGAAATGGTCACGCCTTCTCCAGATTCTTCTAGATCTAGGTATTGTGTTGCTCCTACTCCGGTATTCAACCCAAGGCTGCCTAGAATACCTGAGAGGTCAATTGCATCCGTATTTGGAGACGCATCAAAATCTTGAACCACATCGTAGCTTGGAGCATCTGCACTCCCTAAACCTGACGATTCAAATACAAAATTATCTGAGCCTGTACCACCAATCAGCAGGTCGTTGTCCTCTGTTGCGATAATCGTAGAGTCTCCTTCAGCAACAAATTCAACCGATACCGTTTGAGGCAAACCTACCGCTTGGTTGTTGCCTATCTCTGCAGACGGTTCAATCGTTAGCTCAAATTGATCACCACTGTTGTAGCCCCCTGTTATCGCTAGGTTAGGTACATCAGCCAAGTCCACCACGTACTGTCCACCGACCATCGAACCATGTGAGAAGGTCAAACCTGCAGGTATGTCATAGATGGTGATAAAACCCTCTTCTGAATCCGCGGGGTTAACCAAAGAAAGATCTAAGCCTAGAGGAATCGTGCCGCTTGCTTCCGCGACTATCGATGGGTATTCAACGCTCAGTAACGGAGCGTCAGGTTCTGGTGTGATAATAAGCGTCATGTCTTGCGAGCTTGGGTCACCCGTGTCGACCACTAACTCACCAAGTACAGTGTTTTGATCGACCGTTCGGCCTGTAATCGTAATATCGAGATTGCCAAACGCATCGCCTGCAAAGAATTCGAGCTCATCGACAGAGCTTGCTTTAACGATGATCGTCGCCTGTATAATGCCATTAACATTGGTGAAAGAACTGGTTTCAGAGCCAATGCGAATTCGATCTAGCCCAACTAAACCTGATGGATCCGAAGTCGAATTCACCGTGACCGTAATTGATAAGAATTCATCACTATTCGTCTCAAAGCTATTCGCATCAAGTGGAATAACAATGCCTTCGTCTTCACTGCCCGTCAGTTGTTCAGGTAAATCGAAGAACTCAACCTTGTCACCAATAGGGTTCACACCAACCGTGAATTCAGATTCGGTATAACGAATTTCTGTGGTGCCGATTTCTTGAGTAATCGCCTCAAGTACAAGATTCATGTCACCACTGAAATCTCGTGGGGGCATGATAACGAGGTCTGCGAGCTGACTTGGATCCAGTTGCCACTCGTAAGTAGGGTTACCATCAAAGGAGCCGCCATCAACACCATTATTCGGTACCAATTCGTAACTATCGCCCACTTTTATCGCGACGATTGCGCCTTCAGGAACGCCTTTCAATGCCAAGGACATATTTTCAGAGCCGTCTTGGTCAATCAGCTCTGCACTAAGTGATGACAATGAAATATAGTTGTCTTCATCGCCGACAACATCTTGCGTTACTAAGTTTGCTGCGTCAGCGACAGGTTCAACCGTGATCGTCACTACGGTCGTTTTATCTTGCGTATCCGTTTCAGTCACGCAATCCGCTTCATCGGTAATATTGGCCGTTACCGTTAAGGTAATTTCACCACTGTAGTGTTCTGGTGGTGTCACCAACACATCACTCAATCGGCTAGGATCGGTTACCGTCCAAGTACCATTGCCGTTATCAACCAACAAGCCAGTATCAGCAGGGCTTTCCGACAGTGTCACACCATTTGATACTGTGATGGTCAGAGAGTTAACGGTTTCTTTACCAGTCGCACTGTTGCCTTCACCCGTGATTAACTTGCCGTCTTCAACGCTATCTCCGAGAACAAGCTCAAGATTAAGATCCGTAGTGATGTCTTCTTGGATTGTTGTCGAATCCGTTGCAACCGTAATATCATCGACAACAGGTAGCACTTGAATGCTGATCGTTTGATCTGTCGTTACGGTTTCGCCACTACATGAAGACGTTTCAATGGTTTTAATTGTAAAGTCGATACAACCAGCGAAGTCTTCGTCCAATCCGGTTAACGTCAGTTTCGATAGACCATCAGCAGTAATCGAGTAACCAACTACTTCGCCAGCCGCGTCATATTCTGCAATCACGCCATCACCTGAAATCTCCACACCTTCAGGCAGAGAGTCAGCAGGAATATAGAATGAGATAGTGTTGTCTGGGTCACTGGCAACATCAGTATTTAATAAACCCGTTAAGTCGATATCTTGACCTTCTGGCGTTTTAATATCGCCATCCGGTTGGATTGGACTTGGTGGGCCAACAGGATCACAAGAACCGCCCCCGCCGTCATGACCTGTAATCTGAATTTGGAATGAGGTATCAATATATTTCGAATCTTCACCATCAATGACACGAGCACGCACCACAATATCTAACACTGGGGTGTCGCTTGGGCTAGAGATCGTCATACCGCTCAGGATTTCTTGAGCCAGTTCTTGGATAGAATCACTCGTAAGGCCGTTCGCAGAGATGATCCAGTTTCCTGAAATATCTTGAGCGGCTCCGTTCGGGTGGTCAATAATCAAAGAATAACCATCAGGTACATCGATCAAGATATAATCTAAGTATTCTGAGCCATCCATATCAGCATCAACAAAAGTAACCGCATTTGACACGTTGACCGGAGAACCGTCATCACTGGTGTACAGCTGACCCGAACTTTCTAAACGTGTATCTGACTCGACCCTCGCATCAACGGTGACACTAATGGATCCCGAGATATCTTTTATATCAGTCGCGCCGGTTGGCGACGTATCTGTCACTTCATAAGTAATTGGGATTGAGAACGTGCCGCTCAAATCTTCCGTTGCCGTTACCGACAATCTGCCGCTGTTTAAAAGCTCCGATAATGTTGGCGTCGTGCTATCCAATAGGCTCTCTAAATCCAAACCTGTATCAGGAACGGCAATCACACTGCCATCAAAGTAGAGAGTCAGGTCAGAAGGAAGGCTATCAATCA
The DNA here is from genome assembly GCF_013394185.1 of Vibrio sp. Scap24. Lineage (NCBI taxonomy): Bacteria > Pseudomonadati > Pseudomonadota > Gammaproteobacteria > Vibrionales > Vibrionaceae > Vibrio > Vibrio sp. Scap24. The sequence goes on from NZ_CP041333.1 coordinate 1,509,258, forward strand.
CATACCCCGTTAAAGACTCACTGCCGTCAACATCTTGATTTACAGATGGCTCAAGATTCAATCCGATTTGACTGTCTTCAATACCTTGAGTGCTTACCGTTTGACCATCTTCTTGATCAACAACAGGCGCTAACTCTACCTTCAAGGTCATCGGAAATTCGCCCGAATCACCGTCAGGTTCAGTTGAGATAGCAATAACGGTAAGTTCCAGTTCGCCACTGAAATCAGCAACTGGCTTAAGATACAAATCATTCAATTGTGCATTAGAGACTTGGAATACTGCGCCAGTAACATCATCGATATAAGCAATCGTCAGTGACACTGGTTCACCCAGAGCATCCACCAGCAAAGTGCCTTCAGGGATGTTGGTCAGCAGTATGTTGATCTCTTCTGAAACATCGTCGTCTGAGGTTTGAACCACAAAGTCGAGTCGAATCAAACCATCTTCATTGAGAACAGATTGATTGCTGATGACTTTAGTGTCGCTATCATATTCCCAGTGTGCATTACCTCCATCCACGACAACTGGCTCGTCCACCACACCTTTGAGGAAAATATTGATGGTTTTAGTGTCGCTAAGCGCAGTAACATTAACAGGGTCTAACGAGTCAATTGTTGATTCATAAGAAACGGCAGTCACGTTAATGAATAGGTCTTCTGTAAAGGAGCTGATGTCTTCTTTTGGTATTAAATAAGCGGTGCCGTTCTCTATCGCTTCAGCAGAAACGAGATAAGTATTAGGACCAATTAGGTCAAACAATCCACCTTGAATCGCCCAGCCGTCTTGCACTTCAATCTGATAACTTAAAGATTCAGAACCATCGGTATCAGTCAACGCACCATTGATTACGTTCTTTAAGAAGATGTTTTCATCTTCAAGACCTTTGTAATCTTTAACAGATAAAATGGGAGTGTCCGCATCCGGTGAGATCTCAACGACTACAGTATTAACAATATCGGCAGTTCTATCATCTGGATCCGCAAAGGTATTTCCTGCTTCAGTCGCAATCGCAGTAATTTCAAATTCAAATCGACCCGCTAAATTTTCATCAGCTCTGATTTCCATTTTGTCGATTTGATTCTGAGTGTACTCCTTACCCTCTTTAACGGCATTTCCGTTCAAGGTGATATTCAGACCATCTGGAATACCACTTATCGTATAAGTTAGTGTTTCCGACGAATCTTGGTCAACCAATTGAGCGGTGATATCTAATTTAATTGGGGTCGCGTCATCTTCTACGGATTGGTAGGTGAACACTGAATCAGACCAATCAGGTGCGTCAGCTACAGGTAAAACAGAAACAGCAATATCAGCGGTCAGCTCTTTTGGTACAGTGTCGGTACTAATGATGGCATTGATTGCCAAAATAACCGTCGACGTAGTATTGGATTCATGCAAAGCTGGACGATAGGTCAACTGTCCATTTGGGCCAGTAAACTGGCTATCAATCGCTGCTAGCTGACTTCCAGACAAGGTGACTTTGCCGTCTACAACTTGAAGCAATACCCCATCAAGGTACAAGCTACCACCATTTAACGATGCTTCTGAGAACTCGATAGCCGTAACGGTTTCGCTTTGGTCAATATCTCCGGTTGAAACACTGACGACAATAATCGCGTCGTTATCTTCTGTGGTTTCCGAATCTTCATAACGAATAAAGCCTTCATTATCGTCTAACACAAGCTCAGCGTTACTAACGACTTCATCGCCGTCGGCATCTCGCACCAAATAATCAATATCATCGACGATCTTTGGATCGTCAGGGTCAGTCGTTACATTCGGGTTCGTCGTTAGCTGGTAGCTACCATCTGATGAGAGAGTAAACTGGCCGTATACGCTACCACTGTCAAAATCGTTGATTAGATCAATGGTTATTGGGGTATCAGCATCTACAAAGGTGTAAGTAGTACCGCGATAATCGAAACTAATAATGGTGGCGCCATCAGCCCCAGCAAACTCTTCCGTTAAAAACTGTCCGTTAAGGTTGTCGCCTTCCACTAACTCAATAGAACCACTTCGCGCAGTTGGAACTGCGTCAGTTACGTTTACAGAATAAATAGCCGGATCAGAGCTATCGCCGTCGGCATCCGTGACAACCAATTCAAAATTCACCGCAAGATTATTTTCACCGTCACCGGTGGCATGATCGAGCGGACCATAAAGGTTAAACTCAGTAGTGCCATCGTTATTGAAGCGAATTCGGAAGATATCGTTACCCGACGAGTCTTGCGCGTAATACCAACCATCGGCATTCACTTCCTGTAAAGAGATCGCTCGCCCGCCACTGGTGTAACCGAGATCATCAAATGCATCAATATTAATTGATACGGAAGCTATATCGTCTGAGCCTTGAATAATGGATATTGATGGACTCGGCTCTTCAGTACCGGCTTGTTCGTTGTCACCAATAAGTCCATCTTCATCAACAGATATGCTGCCTACAATTGAGAAGGTCGGATCTTTACCATCGTATATTTTGATGTCGGATTCTTGCGTGTCTCTCGAACCATCGGAATCAATGGTGACGATAGAAGCTGGAATCGTCAGCTCGGTGTCTTTAGAACCTGAGCCATGATCAATGGACTGATAAAGCTCAATGACGACATCAACACTTGTTGAACCATTGGCTTCAAGGCTGAAGTTATCTGGTAGTTTGATTTTGAAAACAGCATCGCCGTTACCGAGAACAGCATCAAAGGTACCATTACCATTATCACGCCAAGTTAGCGCTTCACCATTATTGGTTACCGCTATACCATCGCTGTCGAGAACAGCTTGACCAGTGGTCACATCCAAACCTAAGAAAACCAGAGGGTCATTCCCTGCAGTAACGGCTAAGCTCACGTTTGCTGTTGAGCCAACTCCCGACGGTGTGCTATCAGCGATAGGGGTTTCACTCAACTCAACAGTGCCACTCCCGATGAATGGTTCACCACCATCAGTAATAGAGACGTTGAGATCTAGTTTGGTATCATCGTTATCTGAATCACGAGCAGTAACGGTAAAAGGAAGAAAATCTGTACCATTAGTTTGATCTAAACCTTTGTAGAGTGTGAAGACGTAATCCACACTGCTATCTGCATCATCTGAAACCGGCGCGGCGAAACTCACCGTAAAGGCAACATCACCACCAGCGACTGGCCCTGCGTAACCAGTCAATAATGTACCATCCTCAGAAACGGTGTAGTAAATCTGCTCGCCGCCACAAAAGAGCTGAGGTTGATCGGCTAACTCAAAGAACACGCTATCTAAGTAATCACTGCCAATCCCGACACTGAAAGTTCCGGTGCTACTCACCTCACCAACAGGATCGTTGCTTAGATCAGACTCGTTAACTGAAGCATTTGAATCGAGAATTAAACTCGGGTCATTACCATCTTCGATCACCCATGATATTTGACCGTTTTCTAAAGCAGTACCATCGGTATCTGTACCAATAATATTTAACGGAATCGTGAGTAAATCACTGGTCAGCACATGGTCGAGTGGGCGTTCAATCACCAACACTATATCGGCAAGTACATTATTCCCGTCGACTGTTGTCGTCATTGAAAACGAGAACACATCATCGTCACCTTGCTTGGCTGTTATGGTACGACCGTCAGCGCTGAGGGTGTAAGAAAGAGCCGTAGAATCTCCTCCCGAAGTCATTCCTAATGCTTCTAATTGTGCTACGGTCTCAGGACTAAATTGTATCGAGTCTGGGTCTGGATTATCCGAGCCACCTAATATCGTAAATTGAGCGTTGATGGTCTGCGATCCGGAAGTCACATCAACTTCCGTTACCGTTTTCGAATCATCCAATATCTCTCCTGAGGCACCATCAGTGATATCAATTGTCGCCGTGGCAGAACCGAAATCACCACTGGAATCAGCGGCAACATAATTGAAAGTAACGGTATGGTCTTGGGTGTGGTCTAGGTTTCGATTGGCTTCAAAGGTCCACTGACCATTGGCAAATACCGTTAATACACCATCACCTGTATTAAATACCGCAGGAGTTGCACCTGATATATCCTTACTAACACCTCCCACTTCGACACTACTAATGGTCAACGCGGTATCAAGGTCAATATCGTTGCTCAGAACGTTACCTGATGATGTTTCACCTTCAACCATCGTGTAAGACTCATCGAACAACAAAGGCTCAGAATCTAAAATCGTAATAGGTAGTTCACCTAAAACTAGCTCAGTAGTTCCATCGTCATCAATTTGTAGACCTTCGATAATGATCGCCGTTTGAAGCAACTCTTCACTAGCTTGTTGGTCAACCGCTTGAAAGAAGGTGATCTCAACGGTATCTCCGACAATTTTAGCTTCGAATACCAATGTTCCATCGGTTCGTGTTGCTTTTAGTACCTGGCCGTCAGACTCCAATGCAATGGCAATAGATTGGCCTTGAGACGTGATACCTTCGGCAGAAACTTGATTTGCACTAAAGGCAAACTCGTCAGCAAACTGAATATTGATATCAGCAACTTGGGTTTGATCTCCGAAGATCCCGACCGTACTTTCAGAAAATGAGACTGAACCTGGCAATACAATACTTGGCATGTCATCACTGGCTTCATTACCAATCGAGTTAACAACTCTCGCATCGATAATCCACTCAGTAGATGGGTCTAAGCTAGAAATGTCGATATTCTCGACTAGCCAACCACCGGACGCATCAATCACACCTTCAAAAGTCAGCGTTTGCGTACCATCATTGATCTCTATGTAGACAGGTAAACCTTCGGAAACATCGGTCGTTCCCTGCATGGTGGTTAAATCACCACTACGAAAATCTAAGATGTTGAAACCAGATAAGGTATCAATATCGATAACAGGTGGAGCGGTATCAATTTGTCCTGTCGAGTCAGTGCCCGTTGTTTCATTACCTGCAATATCAACGGTAACTGCTTCTACGGTAATGTTGCCATCCGCAAATGCAGACAGATCGACATCATCGATGATCCAAGCACCCGCAACAACCATGGTTTGTAAGGTAATAGACTGATTATTGCTATCGGTAACCGTGACGGTAATAGGCTGTCCATCTTCGACATTTTGAACAACACCTTGTAGACGAACAGATTGAACTTCTTCAGTGTTGAGTATGTTATCGGCATCATCAAATTCTGCTGTGATACTGGCTAGCGTATCTTTCACTATGGTGTCACTAGAAGTGACCGTATTTCCCGCAACATCCGTGACACTCGCTTCAACGGTCAAAATGCCTTCTGCAAACCCCGAATAGTCTTGGCCGACTAATGTCCATTCACCACCGGTGACTATCGCGGTATAATTTTCTAACTTGCCATCAACATCGGTGATGGTGATTGATACTTCTTGGCCATCTTCAACATTGGTTACCGTGCCAACTAATGCGCCATTACTGACCTCAGCAGAGTTGTAATACTCGTCACCAAAACCATCGAAATTGACACTGATGTCCGCTAACGTATCTTTCACTATGGTGTCGCTAGAAGTAGCAGTATTACCTGCAATGTCGGTAACTGTAGCTTCTACCGTTAAAGTGCCTTCAGCGAAGGCTGAATAATCTTGGCCGATTAATGTCCATTCACCACCAGTGACTGTCGCGGTATAATTTTCTGACTTGCCATCAACATCAGTGATAATGATTGAAACTTCTTGGCCATCTTCAACATTGGTCACCGTACCAACTAATGCGCCATTACTGACCTCGGCAGAGTTGTAATACTCATCACCAAAACCATCGAAGTTGACACTGATGTCCGCTAACGTATCTTTCACTATGGTGTCGCTAGACGTAGCAGTATTACCTGCAACGTCCGTAACCGTTGCTTCAACCGTTAACGTACCTTCCGCGAAGGCTGAATAATCTTGACCAGTGAGAGTCCATTCACCACCGGAAACTGTCGCGGTATAATTTTCTGACTTGCCATCAACATCGGTGATAGTAATTGAAACTTCTTGGCCATCTTCAACATTAGTCACCGAGCCAACTAGTGTGCCATTGCTGACCTCGGCAGAGTTGTAATACTCATCACCAAAACCATCAAAATCGACACTGATGTCCGCCAACGTATCTTTTACGATAGTATCGCTAGAAGTAGCAGTATTGCCTGCAACGTCAGTAACTGTAGCCTCTACAGTCAAGATACCTTCTGCAAAACCCGAATAGTCTTGGCCAACTAATGTCCATTCACCACCGGTGACTATCGCGGTATAATTTTCTGACTTGCCATCAACATCGGTGATAGTAATTGAAACTTCTTGGCCATCTTCCACATTAGTCACCGAGCCAACTAGTGTGCCATTGCTGACCTCGGCAGAGTTGTAATACTCATCACCAAAACCATCAAAATCGACACTGATGTCCGCCAACGTATCTTTGACAATTGTGTCACTGGAGGTCGCTGTATTGCCCGCAATGTCGGTAACCGTAGCTTCTACCGTTAAAGTGCCTTCTGCGAAGGCTGAATAATCTTGGTCTGTTAGCGTCCATTCACCACCGGTCACTGTCGCGGTATAATTTTCTGACTTGCCATCAACATCAGTGATAATGATTGAAACTTCTTGGCCATCTTCAACATTGGTCACCGTACCAACTAATGCGCCATTACTGACCTCGGCAGAGTTGTAATACTCATCACCAAAACCATCGAAGTTGACACTGATGTCCGCTAACGTATCTTTCACTATGATGTCGCTAGACGTAGCAGTATTACCTGCAACGTCCGTAACCGTTGCTTCAACCGTTAACGTACCTTCCGCGAAGGCTGAATAATCTTGACCAGTGAGAGTCCATTCACCACCGGAAACTGTCGCGGTATAATTTTCTGACTTGCCATCAACATCGGTGATAGTAATTGAAACTTCTTGGCCATCTTCAACATTAGTCACCGAGCCAACTAGTGTGCCATTGCTGACCTCGGCAGAGTTGTAATACTCATCACCAAAACCATCAAAATCGACACTGATGTCCGCCAACGTATCTTTTACGATAGTATCGCTAGAAGTAGCAGTATTGCCTGCAACGTCAGTAACTGTAGCCTCTACAGTCAAGATACCTTCTGCAAAACCCGAATAGTCTTGGCCAACTAATGTCCATTCACCACCGGTGACTATCGCGGTATAATTTTCTGACTTGCCATCAACATCGGTGATAGTAATTGAAACTTCTTGGCCATCTTCCACATTAGTCACCGAGCCAACTAGTGTGCCATTGCTGACCTCGGCAGAGTTGTAATACTCATCACCAAAACCATCAAAATCGACACTGATGTCCGCCAACGTATCTTTGACAATTGTGTCACTGGAGGTCGCTGTATTGCCCGCAATGTCGGTAACCGTAGCTTCTACCGTTAAAGTGCCTTCTGCGAAGGCTGAATAATCTTGGTCTGTTAGCGTCCATTCACCACCGGTCACTGTCGCGGTATAATTTTCTGACTTGCCATCAACATCAGTGATAATGATTGAAACTTCTTGGCCATCTTCAACATTGGTCACCGTACCAACTAATGCGCCATTACTGACCTCGGCAGAGTTGTAATACTCATCACCAAAACCATCGAAGTTGACACTGATGTCCGCTAACGTATCTTTCACTATGATGTCGCTAGACGTAGCAGTATTACCTGCAACGTCCGTAACCGTTGCTTCAACCGTTAACGTACCTTCCGCGAAGGCTGAATAATCTTGACCAGTGAGAGTCCATTCACCACCGGAAACTGTCGCGGTATAATTTTCTGACTTGCCATCAACATCGGTGATAGTAATTGAAACTTCTTGGCCATCTTCAACATTAGTCACCGAGCCAACTAGTGTGCCATTGCTGACCTCGGCAGAGTTGTAATACTCATCACCAAAACCATCAAAATCGACACTGATGTCCGCCAACGTATCTTTTAATATTGTGTCCACTGAAGTCGCCGTGTTTCCTGCGATATCCGTAACACTGGCTTCAACCGTTAATTCACCTTCGGCAAAACTAGAATAATCTTGATCAGTAAGCGTCCATGTACCGCCTGAAACCGTTGTTGAATAATCTAAAGATGTGCCTGCACTATCAGTGATGGTAATAGAGATTGTTTGACCGTCTTCAACATTGCCAACAGTACCAACCAACACACCATTCAGGACCTCTGTTTGGTTGTAAACCTCATCGTCAGATCCAGAGAACTCAACTCCAATCTCCACTAACGTATCTTTAATAATGGTGTCAGTGGACGAAATAGTATTACCCGCTATATCTGTAATACTCGCGACGACGGTCAACTCACCTTCTGCAAAGCCAGAATAATCTTGGTCTTTTAAGCTCCATAAATTGCCTGAAACAACCGAGGTGTAGTCGACAGAAAAACCGTTACTATCAGTAATCGTTATGTTTATCGCCTGACCATCTTCAATATTGAATGTGGCACCGATAAGGGCACCCTTACTCACTTCACTTTGATTGTAATAGTTGTCACCGAAACCATCGAACCGAACGAGAATTCTATCCAGAGTATCTTTAACAATGGTGTCTGTAGCGGTGGTAGGGTTGCCAGCTATATCAATGGTGCTTGCGACTACAGTAAGTTCACCTTCTGCGAAGTTTGAATAGTCTTGATTTACTAATGTCCAACTGTCGCCAGACACAACTGTCGAATAATTTACGGATAAGCCTTCACTATCCGTTATTGTGATTAAGATTGTTTGCCCATCTTCGACATTTGAAACAGTACCAACCAAAGCTCCATTATTTACTTCTAATTCATTATAAAACTCATCACCAAAGCCATCGAAGTCAACATCAATACTCGCAAGCGTATCCTTAACAATGGTATCGCTAGCTGTGGTTGGGTTTCCGGCAATATCGATAGTGCTGGCGACGACGGTAAGTTCACCTTCGGCGAAATTGGAGTAATCTTGATTTTCGAGCGTCCAGCTATTCCCAGAAACTACCGTTGAATAGCTTACTGACAGGCCTTCACTGTCTGTAATCGTGATTGAGATAGTTTGACCATCTTCAACGTTGGTTACTGTACCTACCAAGGCACCATTATCGACTTCGAATTTGTTATAAAACTCATCACCAAAACCATCAAAATCGACATCGATTGTGGCTAGGGTGTCTTTGATTGTGGAATCGTTAGCAGTAATGCTATTGCCAAAGTCATCGGCGATGATCGCGTCGACCTTAAGGTCACCTTCCGCGAGTGAAGAGAGATCAACACCGTTGACGACATAGGTTTCGTCATTTGTGATTGCGGTCGTGGTGACTGTGTTGCCATTCACATCGGTTATAGTCAGAACAACGGTACGTCCATCTCGAACATCAACGGCGGTACCAGTGATCGTGACCGAAGGTACTTCAAACTGGTTTTCATAACCGTCACCACCATCCAAAATATCGACGGTTAATACTGCGCTCGGTAACAATACATCGAGTTCGCCATCGTTGGATGTTGTATCATCTTCAAAGTATTCTGTTGGTCGAGTATCAAAACCGGCTTCTGCCAGAGTTTCATCTAATGTCGAACGAACGTAAGCAATAAAAGAGGCGCTAGCGCTAGGTTGGTCGTTTGAAGCACTCGGCTGTTCTGGCGAGCTTTCAATGTTGTTTACAAGCTGAGTAACCACCTCTTCCAACTGTTGTTCTACAGCGGCTATTTGCGGTTCAGTGAGAGGTTGAGTTTGGTCCAAATTCTGAGGCTCAATGCTCACAACTTGCACACCTTCAACTTTGGGTTGTGATGCGGGCACTTGAAGCCAAGTACCATCAGCCAGCACCTGCCATACAACGCCACCAACTTCGATATATAAAATAGGATCCATCCTAAACCTCTTCCTTACAAAACGCTGACATTGAGAACATCAATTTACTCAATAAAAGGGGATAAAAATCAGCGAACATTCCCTAAACAATACTAGCAAAAAACAAAACATTAACAGTTCATTAATTATCACTCATACACCGTAATGTAAACCGACATCTTGTGACTTACATTCCGATATACGCAATGTCACAAAATACATCGTATGAATGTGTCATAATCTTGAAATTCAAGCGTTATTTTCAAGGAATATCATGACTGCTACGAACTATCTCAACGAATTGAATCAAAAGTATCTTGCGACTCATAAAGCAAAAGAAGACTTCTTTTGGGATACTTACATGGGAATAAGTGACGACCATGATGGCTCGACACAGGCGCAAACTCAGTGGGCCGAATTTCTTAGTGCAGCTGAACAAATTACGGCTATCGAAAAGCACATTTCTGCCATTGACGAGATTCAAGACGTCCAAGAAAAAGAAAGTACATTAACAGGACTGAATGGCTGGTTAGCGACCTTTAAATCTCACGCTATAGAATCCCAAAAATCTCAGACGCTAAAAGCAGACCTCATTAAGTTCGAAGCAGAGCTGTTTGAGAAGAAGCAGAGCCACGTGATGACTTACGTTAATGAAGCGGGTGAAGAAACAGAAGGATCGTTACCGGTTCTAGGTTCAACAGTAAGAACCAATAACAATGAAAAAGTTAGGCTATCAGCGCATCAAACACTATTAGGACTTGAACAATGGCTTCTGGCTAATGGTTTCATTGAGCTCATCAAAAAGCGCAATCAATTTGCTCAATCACTGGGCTTCAAGACCTTTTTTGATTACTCAGTTGTGAAGACCGAACAGATGACGACCGAGCAACTGTTTACGATTCTGGATGATTTTGAAGCTCGTACACGCGATAGCCATCAAAAAAGTCTAACGAACTTAGCTCAGCAGAAAGGCACAAGTGCACTCGAAGCGCATAACTTTACCTACTCTTTTGCTGGTGACGTTATGAATGACTTAGACCCTTATGTTCCCTTTTCAAAATCACTGAGACGCTGGATAGAATCTTTCGGCCGACTGAACATCGAATATTCTCAAGCGACATTGAAATTGGATCTTCTTGATCGCAAAGGAAAATACCCAAATGGCTTCTGTCATGGGCCAATCCCTTCTTTCTATGACCAAGGTGAATGGGTTGCCGCTCAAGTGAACTTCACTAGCAACGCTAAACCCGATCAAATAGGCAGTGGTTATGACGGGATTAACACCTTGTTCCACGAAGGTGGTCACGCTGCGCATTTTGCCAACGTAAAAATGAACGCACCTTGCTTCTCTCAAGAGTTCGCCCCAACGTCAATGGCATATGCGGAAACTCAATCGATGTTCTGCGATAGCTTGTTGAATGATGCTGATTGGCTAAAACAGTACGCGCTTAATTCAGAAGGCCAAGCTGTACCAGATGAATTGATCAAGGCCATCATTGGTAACAAACAACCATTCCGCGCTTACCAAGAACGCAGCATTCTTGTGGTTCCTTACTTTGAACGAGCTCTATACGAGATGGCTGATGAAGACCTGACGCCTGAAAAGATCACGGCGCTTGCTCGCAACAGTGAAAAGAAAATTCTAGGATTAGATTGCAGCCCTCGCCCACTGATGGCGATCCCACACTTATTGTCTGATGAAGCATCTTGCGCATATCAAGGTTACTTATTGGCTCATATGGCGGTGTACCAAACGCGTGCATATTTCACCGAGAAATTTGGCTACTTAACAGATAACCCAGAGATCGGGCCTTTGTTGGCTGAGCGCTATTGGCATAAAGGTAATAGCGTGAACCATAATGGGACAATACAAAGCCTTACTGGGGAAGGCTTCAATGCCAAATACCTTGCTGACGAGTGTAACTTATCACCAGAACAGGCATGGGCGATTGAAGAGCAAAAGATCAAAAAACTGGCTTCTCGCGAACGCGCACAAGTCGCAGATTTGAATGCGAAGATATCGATTGTTGATGGTGCAACTGAATTAGCGAATAACGCAAAGTCGAATGACCAAATGTGTGATGATTTTGAGCACTTTATTGTAGAGCAGTACGGGCGATAACCAGCGGGCGAGTTAAGTAAGCCTTACGCTCAAAAAAATCAGAAGCCAAAAAGTTAAAACGCAAAAAGGACGATATTTCATCGTCCTTTTCTTTTTTAATCTTGGTACTACATCGAAACGCAAGCTGACCGAATTTCGGTATCAAACTCAATATCAACCGACTCAATGCTTCTCAAAGACTTTCTATGGATGCCGTACACCTGTCCCGTCAAAACAATATAAAACTTCTCAGTTTTAAGTAACTCCCATGCCTCATCTAAAGATTCAACGTACACCTTGTTTTGCGAGTCTTGCGGGCGAGTACCAGCAACTCTTCCATGCTTACGTGCTAATTCAAACAGTCCATTGCGATTAGGTTTACACGTAAACAGGGTGTCATTGCCATAAATGACACCCTTGCCAGTCATGCTCTTAACCATTGTATTTCTCCAGATAATAATCCACTCGTCAAACTTGAGTGGCATACCACATGTCGAACAGTGGATGCTTAAGCCGCACAAAGAAGAGAATATGGTGTAAAGACCGGGCAGCAATTACACCATAGCGTTCAATTTCGAGTATTTGAGTTCTAAGGGCTTAAGTTCTAAGGGCTTAAGTTCTTAAGTTCTTAAGTTCTTAAGTAAATTTAAGCTCTTAGAATTGCTTATGTTCTTAGAAGTAGTAGTAAGCAGCAGCGAATACGTGTGTTTCTTCGTCGTATTGCATAGCAGTTGAACCAATGCGAGAGCCTTCAATGTCTTGTTTGATATCGATGCCCATGTCTGCATTTTCTGCGATACGGTACATTGCTGCGATGTTGATGAAAGAAGCATCTACATCCGCTTGTCCGTCAAGTTCGTTGTTGCTAGATGCATAACCAGCAGCAAGCGTTAGGTCTTCAGAAACTGTGAAGCCACCAGATAGGTAGTAACCTGTGTTTTTCTCAGAATCGCTCTCTTCAATCCAAGAGTTCACACCTAACTTAAGCGCGCCAACTTTAACGTTACCTGTCACTGTGTAAACTTCGAAATCATCTTCGTAATCACGGTTCTCGTAACCAGCGTATAGGTTGAATACTTCTTGCTCTAGACCGATGTAGCCGTTCACACCTTTGTCGAAATTATCATCGTTGCGAGAATCTTTCGTTTCAAAGTAAGAGATACCGTAAGCAATGCCGCTTGTTGCACCTTGGAACTTAACTACGTTGAATGCATCAGAAGCATCGCCAGCAGAAGCACCAAACTCATAAGTGTTGTCGCCTGCGCCGTCGACTTTATCTAGCGCCGTGTCATTTTCCCAACCAAATGAAGCAATACCGTAACCAGTGTCAAAACCTAACCACGCTTTATCTACGTCTGTCGCAGGGCCAGTATCAATACCGTTTACCCAAGCAGATGTCGCTGCCTCGTTCGCTGCAACGTTATTGTCGGTCGTGTACTGAAGCATCATGTCCGTTTCGAAGTAACCAACAAAACGGTTGTTACGGTAACTTACCGCAAGCGTTAGGCCTGTCGCCCAATCATCGTAAAATGCTTTAGAACCTGTGTCGTAGTAACCACCAACACCGAAAGAACCTGCTACTGAGAATTGATCTTTGTGCATAGAATCAAAAGCAAACATCTCTTCATTCTGGCTGTTTTGGCTGCTTGTGTTTACAGCGAATGCTGAAGTTGAAATGCTTGCAATCGCAAGTGCTACTAATGTTTTTTTCATGGTTACCACTACCTATATATTGATTCGGCCTTGTTAGTCCGGCCTTTTGGAGTGGCGCTATTGTTCAAAAAATCACGTTATTGATATACCGTAAATTTACTGAAATTTTATAGCTTTGATGAATTAAATTACATAATGATATGTTGATATGGCTTTTATATTGAGAAGCGTAGCCCGAGCGTAAACCCGATGTCGGTACTGTTGTCCATGTTACGGATGTTTTCGATCATCAAGGCCTCAATCGCAAGTTGATGTAGGCGATAACGGTAGCCCACTACTACTTCATTGGAAGGTTCAGAAAAATCTGGGTCGTTGCTCGCCCACCCTTGATAGTTGAGAGATTCAATAAGCAAACTATGACGCTGATTCAGTCGATACTCATACCCTATCGCCCAACTCGCGCTTACGTTTTCAAAACTTAAGTCTTCTAGGCCAACAAAGGAATTATCGCTATTTCGATGTACTAAACCGACCGTCGAAAAAATACTGTGTTTGGGTGTGATATAGCTGTAGTTAAGTTGAACGCCTTGCTCAAAGCTTGTTCTCGCAAATTGGCCACTTCTTACGTTGTTGTAATACAAAGAACCACCAGCAGAAAGCGACATAGGCCCCCTAGAATACAACAACAATTCATTGTAAAAAGTCAGCGCATTAGTTAAGTCATCACCCTCAAAATCAGAAACATGAACGCCAGCATTATGAAAGTCCATGGTGAATTGATCTTCTGCTACCTCATCACGTCCGTTTTGCCCAATGCCAAAAAGATCATGAAACCCCATAACAAAGCTGTCTAAGCCGTTATCTTTTGCTGTGACGACACGATAATCCAGCTCTGTTTTCCAGATGGGAGACGCTTGCCACTCAACAGCAATATTGGATTGGTTTTGGTAGTAGTCGAGCGAATATGCTTCCGTATGAGCCCATATACTGGCCTGCGTGTAAGAGGATTTGAACTCTATCGTGCCGACTCTATTCGGTTGGGCAGAACGCAGCTGAGTTGAGAGAACGTTTGAATGAATTGGAGACTGCGCGTAAACAAACATAGGCGACGCTATGGCGCTAGGAAAAGTGAGGATCAGTATGGACGAAGTGAGTAAGACTCTAAACGCTATCACGGTTTTGCTCGATGATATAAAACGTCCGATTCTCTTAAAATCACAGACTGATTTATGCAGCAAATGTACTGCTTTTGACTAGAATAGATAGAACAAAGTGTTATAAAAAAAGAGAATTAAGAACACCTTAGTTATCTTATCGCGTTAACTTGCGCTATCACGAGTTAACGAATATCTTCACCGCGTGAATGAATAGCCAAACTTTTAATAAGGATAAAATGTGAACGCCTCTAACCAGAGCTTTGAACAATTGTTGATGAGTCAGTCTGCAACCTTGATCAATAGTGACCCAAGGGATTTTAACGCGACTTGGTCCACTGCAAGCTTTAATGTTCTAGACTGGTTCGATATAGATAGGCTCACGCTTTACCCGAATTCGATGGTGTTACTGGAAGATGGGAAAACCTGTTCAGTTTCCAAATCGCACATCCCTTCAATCAACAAAAGAGACTTTGTTGGCTGTAACCACCTTGAGTACCTAAAGCTTCTCAAAACGTCCGAAACCTACTTGGAGTTTTCAGAGGCGCAACTCGCGATCAGCCAAAACGATGTGTTGAGTCAAATACACAAACAAGGTGGGAAATGGCACTGCATTATCCCTCTGCAACTGTTCAATCAACGCTGGGGTGCCCTCTCTTTTACCAACTTTCATGACAACAAAACCACCTTGGGTTTCGAAGACATCAAACGACTGAAACTAGTGTGTGAAATGTGGCTTTGTTATTGGCAGCATTCAACTTTAGCGAGAACGCTGAATCAAAGCGAAAACTTGTGGGAGGATGATAGCGATAAATTGCTGTTACTTACGAAGAAGCAAACCACGGTGCTTTCTCTGATTGCTCAGGGTTTTACCGCCAAAGAGTGTGCCGATAGGTTGCACTTGAGCCCACGTACCATTGAATCCCATAAATACAGAATGCTTGGGCTAATGGAGCTCAATAATCACAACGAGTTAGTGCAGTTCGCCTTACGAAACGGCTTAGGCATCACTGAAAACCAACACACCACTCGCTAACCTTGTTTAGCTCGTACTTGGCTTATTCGTTGCCTTCACTTAGCGCAAATTTAATCTCATCGGATGAAAAGCCTTTGCGACTCAACATGGCGTAAGCCTTTGAACGTTCTTTATGATCGTTTAGGTCATAAGATTTTTTCTGAAGTTGTTCTAAACAAGAAGAGTAAAAGTCCAATTGCTCTTCATTGATTAATCGGTCGATCAACGATGAAAGTTCAGTGGTATCGATTTGTCGCTGTCTAAGCTCTTGTTGGATAGCGGTTAAGCCTTTCCCTTTACGAGCGTACTTGAGCACTTCCTTCTCTAAATCCGCTTTGTCGGCCTTGATTTGGATATTACTTTTCAGTTCGTGCGCTTGTGGATGCTGTTCGATGGCAACTTTGACCTGCTGATAGCTGAAGCCACGCTTTTGAAGTGCGGCGACCAGCTTTTCACGGCTCATGGTAAAGCTTGTGTAGTAGTTGTTGATTCGCTCTATCAATATAGTCTGTTCGTCGATATTTTTTTCTGCAGAAACCTTGTGAATGGCATCAGCAATAATCGAATCGGAGAGCCCCTTCTTCTTCAGTTTCTCTACGATGTATCGAGATCCAAATTCACCGAAGAAGGCTTGTTCTGCGAATTGCTCAGCGAAATCTTGGTCGGATTTAAGATAGCCGTAACCTTTCAAGTTGCTCAAGGTTTCATTGATCCAATCCTGATTGTCCGTTTTCACTTTCAACTTCGCAATCAGCTCGCTTTCCGTCATGTCTCTTTGGGTTAAATGCCACATCGCAGAGTTCATGACACTTTCGATTCGCGTCGCTTTTCTTACCGTTGTATTTCTCGTTTTTGGGTTTTGCTGTGAATCATCCATTCGATTTCAACTATCCAGAGTGAGCCTGCCCCATGATAACGCAATTCTGACTAGCGTGGAGTGACATAAAAGAACGAGATTCAGATAAACTGGCTTCCAACAAAAATGGACACCTATTTGGCGTCCATTTGATTGTCACATGAAGAAATCGACTTTTAGAAGAATTAACTCTCTTCGTGATTGTAAATATGCACATCTCGTTGCGGGAATGGAATCGTGATGCCTTCTTCATCGAAGCGTTTCTTCACAGTTTCCGTCACATCCCAATACACATCCCAGTAATCGTCTGTCTTAACCCACGGTCTTACCACGAAGTCTACAGAAGATGTATTTAAGGTATGCAGCTTGATCATATGCTCAGGCTTTTTAAGCACTAGAGGGTGCGCAATAATGATGTCGTTCAATACAGCTTTCGCTTTATCGATGTCATCTGAATAACCAATACCAAACACCATATCCACACGTCTCACGCGCTCTGCTGTGATGTTATTGATAACGTCACCCCAGATCTTGTTGTTCGGGATCACCAAGCGTTGGTTATCGATAGTTTGAACCGTTGTCGATACTAAGCTCATGTCTTTTACTGTGCCTTGAACGCCCGCGACTTTAACCATATCACCAACATCGTAAGGACGGTAAATCAAGATCATCAAGCCAGACGCGAAGTTAGACAGCGTATCTTGCAATGCAAAACCAATGATAACACCCGCGACACCGAAACCGGTTAATAGCGGAGCTAGTTCGATCCCTATTTGAGACAAGGCGATAAGTAGACCGACAAACACCACTGCTTTGGATGCGATTGATACAAAGAAGTCTTGCATCAATACACTAAAGTCCATTTTAGAGTGCGAAACACTCTTGCGAACCGTCTTACGAGCCACGTTAGCAATTAGGCGAGTGACATACAAAATACCGAGAAACAGAGCAAGTTTAACGATAAAAGAAGGAGTATTTTCAAAAGCCCATGAACTGAACGAACGTAGCCAACCGTCTAGTAGCTCTAGTGCGACATCGACATCTAGCACATCGGCATTAATGTCGCCCGTCGTTGCTAATAGCACGCGCTTGTAAGAAGTCACATCAACGCCAAACGGTTCCATCAAGGTGATGGTTTCTTCTAAGCTCGCCACCATAACGCTGGTACGCTCACTGAAGCGTTCCAGTTCCTTCTTAATGACCGCTTTCTCTTCTTCATTCACGAAAGACAGGCGCGCTTCAAGATCTTGTCGCTGTGTATCAGTGTAAAGAATGGCGTTAGTCAGATACTTAGAACGAGCCACCAGCGCTGTTTTGAGATCAGCTTCAGGGACGGCAACATCAATACCACGCTCTTTTGACCAATCTAAGGTCTTCGCCAATTGCTGATAATAAACATCCATCATCCCGATTCGCTTTTGAATGCGAAGCTCAAGACGTTTCTTAGCGTCACCCTCTGTCGAACGGTTTTCTTTGCTCATTGAAACGATTTTAATATCATTCAATGACAATAATTTTTGTAATAGTTCAACCTGCTGAGCAAGAACAATATTGAGCTCTTCTTTCTTATCGGATGATAACTGGGTGAATATATCTTCGCGCAAGTCTTGGTTCTTACGCCTTAATATATCTTCAAGAAAGGGTTTCTCAGCATCGTGCGCCGTTTCTAATGTTGCCAAATCGAGCATCAACTGATCTTGTACTTGTGCTATTTTCTCGACGCCTTGCGCATAACTTCCAAATGCGACAAACGCCAACATTAACAATAGACAACGCCAAACCTTCATCATATTAATTCCTATTATTGTCTAAATTGACCCTATAAATAGTAGTAAAAAGAATATGGATAACAAGCATTTAAAGGTATGTCGTGTTAAAAATTCGCAAAATATCAGTCCGCATCTAATATTTGAGAGTTCCAATCCCCTCTTATGACCTGTAGAGTACGCAACCAACAAAGAACAACGGCCAATATCTTCACCTAGGTACATGCATTAAAATGCCTTGAATCCGATGTTGGCTCACAGCAAGAGAATAGAAAAATGAACAACGAACTTGATGTTATTGAGTCTCTAGAAGAGCTAGAAAAATTCCTAATTTCAGTGGAAGCTGGTGGTTTGGGCCTTGAAGGGGTTGAAGGCGTAGGCATGGCAACCAATAATTCAGATGGTCGTCACTTCGTTGCTGTATTCAACAGCAGCCACAAAGTTCTACTTGCTCGTTGGATCACTCAAGAAGTCTTTGAAAATGGTAAAGACCTAGTGCGTAACGGCCCACGTCGTAGTCACTAAGATTACCCATTAGAAGGCGTTGAAGTTCTGAACTTCAATGCTAGCGAAAGAAGCCCAATCGAGTTCCTAACGAACGGTTGGGCTTTTTTGTCTCTGTTTTATCGCTCTTTTTTATTCAATCGAACACCTTTGCTAATTATATACTGCTCAAGGGAAGTCACGACTTTGGTCAACAAAACAGCGAATAGCAAAAAAGAACAGATTATTATGAACTTAAGTGAAAATGCGATGCCTTAGCCTCTGAGTTTGGCGTTTATGTGCCCCTGTGACTTTGACAATTTTATGACTTGTGGCACGCAGCAAAGTTATCTAAGCTAGCCTGCTTATAACCCGTGTTAAATACTAACTGATTCGATTACTGACTGATTTGCTGAATACACCGCTACTTTTTTTATCCCAACAGAACCGCCAACAAAAGCAATCGCTTTGGGCGCTTCTTCTTACCGGACTGGTTATCGTAACTTGTCTGGCAAGTACGCTGTCTGCAAATAAAGTGACGTTTTCTAAGGCTTCTGTTAGCCAATCAACACACATAGGTTCTGAAACCAGCGACCCACAAGCCACTATCGCTTCATTTGACAAAATGTCTGAGCTTTATGCCAGCGTTTTTGGTTCAGATGCGTCTAAATCACTGACGGCACCGAATTCTAGCGCCTGTGACCTGAGCTCAAAAATGCTCACCTTCGCCACGCCGAAAACAGGCTGGTTGATCCCTTTCATTTTATTTATTGCTGTCGCATTCAGCCTTTCACCTCATATATCGAGATTATCTAGAGACAACCATCGCTCTACTCGACCAACAAAACACCGCCTACACCTAAAGCACTGTATATTTAGAGAGTAAATAACCGGGCTATTCCACCCTTTTATTTATTTTTTGGAGATACATTTGTGTACAACACACTACTAACTAAGTTTGTCGATTCATTGGCATTCTGTATGCGTACATGCGCGAAAACTATAGTCACTGCCATTTTGGTCATGACATCATTTAATGCTTTAGCACAGACTACCGGTTGGCTCAGCGTACCTGAACATCCGCCAGTCAAAATGCGAATGATGTCGACAGGTGAACAGTCGGATCACGGTTCTAAGATTCAAACCGTGCTCGATGTCGTGCTCGACGGCGACTGGAAAACCTATTGGCGCAGCCCTGGTGAAGGTGGCATACCACCAAGCTGGGACTGGTCTGGTTCATCAAACATTGAGTCGGTAGAGTGGCACTGGCCAATCCCTAAGTATTACGAGCAGCTAGACGTAATGACGTTGGGCTACAAAAAGCACGTCAGCTTTCCGGTCACACTCACACTGAAAGACAACACTAAGCCTGCCATCTTTAAGGCTTCGTTCACCTTTCCGTCGTGCACGAATATTTGTGTGTTGACCGATTACGACATCGAACTGCCGATCGACCCACAAACATTAGAGCTCGATGAAGAAGCCATGTTCTTGTTCAATCAAGGCATGAGCCAGTCACCACGAGAAGCAAACCGTACTTCAGTGAACGGCCTGTTTTGGGACAAGAGCAAGCAGCAACTGGTGACTCAGCTAACAAGTAAAGAAGGCTGGGATAAGCCGATGGTGTTGATTGATGGCCAAGAAGTAATTGACGACTTCTTCTCTCAGCCAGCCAATCATATCACAGACAACACCATGACTGCCGTTTTCGATGTGAGTAACTGGATTGGTGACGTCGACTTAACGGATCGCACCGTTAGCGTCACGGTTTCAGATACTAACTTTGCTGAAGAGATGACTGCTCAGGTTGGCTCAGAGCCTATCGCCTATCAATCAAGTAACACCAGCTTTATTGCGATGATTGGCTTTGCCTTAATTGGTGGCTTGATCCTCAATATCATGCCGTGTGTTTTACCTGTATTAGGAATGAAGCTAAACAGCATCATTCAAAACCAAGGTGCATCAAACCGACACATCCGAATCTCATTCCTAGCTTCGGCGATGGGTGTTATCACCTCGTTTGCACTATTAGCCTTAGGCATGACAGTACTCAAAATGGGCGGTAATGCGATAGGTTGGGGAATCCAATTCCAAAACGTTTGGTTTATCGGGTTCATGCTGATCATCACCCTACTGTTCTCAATTAACCTACTTGGTTTATTCGAGTTCAGACTGCCATCGGGTTTAAACACATGGATAGCAACCAAGGGTGATGACTCACACTCAGGTCACTTTGTTCAAGGTATGTTTGCCACGCTGTTAGCAACACCTTGTAGTGCGCCATTCCTAGGAACCGCCGTCGCTTATGCGCTAGGCGCAAACTACCAAGAGCTGTGGGCGATCTTCATCGCACTTGGTATTGGTATGAGTGCACCTTGGCTTATTTTCGCGCTGTTCCCTAGCCTAACCAAATTGCTACCAAAACCGGGCGCGTGGATGTTCAAGGTTAAGCTGGTATTCGGTTTAATGATGTTCATCACTAGTCTGTGGTTAACAAGCCTACTTAGCCCATTCATTGGCAAGTTCCCAACCATCTTGTTGTCACTGTTTATCGTGATTTCAGTACTGGTTTGGATTGGCATGAAGTTGGGGCGTAAAGTACTCATACCTATCATGGCAACCACTACCTTGATGTTTGGTGCTGCTCTTATTGTCGGTAGTGTTACAGCAGATAACTGGGCGACGCCTATCGTTGATGATCTTGCTTGGCAAAAGCTGGATGCGAAACAAATTCCTCAATTGGTCGATGAAGGTAAAACCGTATTTGTCGATGTGACTGCTGAATGGTGTATCACCTGTAAGGCGAACAAGATCGGCGTAATTCTTCAAGATCCTGTTTACAGTCACCTACAACAAGAAGACATCGTTTTGATGAAAGGCGATTGGACAACACCAAGTGAAAGCGTCACCCAGTACTTACAAAGTAACGGACGATTTGGTGTGCCATTTAATATCGTGTATGGCCCAAGCTATAAAAGCGGTATTCCACTGCCCGTGATTCTGGACAGTGACACTGTCGTTCAAGCCATCGATGCTGCGAGATAAGTGATGAAGACTCCCAACAATGAAGAGAAGCCTAACACTACCAAAGACCAGCCTATAAAGGGTGAGGCTAAAAAGCCAAGTCGTCTTAAGAAGTGGGGAAAGGAACTGGTCTCAATGATACTGATCGTTGGCGTGGTTTCGTTTGCTATGGATTTTTATCACAGCAGAAGTATGCCTCAAGGAGATGCGATTCCAATCGTAGGTCAATCACTCCAAGGTGAGGATATTGATGTTATCGAGCTCAGTAAAAACGGTAAGCCCGTCATTGTCTACTTTTGGGCAACTTGGTGTGGTGCTTGCAAATTCGTGAGCCCAACCGTCAATAGCTTCAACGACTCTCACCAAGTCGTTACGGTCGCCCTTTCATCAGGACCCGATGAGCGAGTGCAACGCTACTTGGATGCAAAAGAGTATGACTTCCCTGTGATCAATGATCTTTCTGGGGCAATCAGCAGAAGTTGGGGAGTCAATGTCACTCCAAGCATCGTCATCATCAAAGACGGAAAGATCAGCAGTATCGCAACTGGCGTGACTTCCCCTATCGGGCTGTGGTTAAGAACTTATTTTGCATAACTCGCTTACCAAGAATAAAGCGAAGCAAATGAAACGACTAAAGCCAATTTAACAAACAATAATACCGTGAGCACGACCTAATGAGCGCTCACGATTATCAAGAATTAGAGAATACATAACATGAAAAAACATCTGGTTAGCGCACTGATTTTAGGCTCACTGATGAGCACCAATGCCTTCGCTGAACTAAGCAAAGAACAAACCCAACAACTTGAAGAAATTAATCAGTTTCTGAAAGAAAACCCTTCGACTATTTCCGGGCTGCATACCAGCTTAGAGCAGTATGTGGCCGGCCAAGAACAAGCAAAGAAAGCTCAAGCAGAAAGCCATGATTGGTTGTACAACAATGATGCTCACCCAATAACGGGTAACCCTGACGGCAAATCGGTAATCATCAACTTCACCGACTACAACTGTCCTTTCTGTAAACGCTTGGAGAAAGGCTTGGTTAAACTAGCCTCTGAAAACAGTGACATCAAGATCATCAATGTCTACCTGTCGTTTAAGCAGCAACAAGTGAGCGGCCTTAATACCAATGCAGCGCTATACGCGATGAAAGTATGGAAAGACAACCCAGAAGCTTTCCCTGAAGTCGATCGATTACTGATGGCGAAAAGCGGCAGTCACACAAAATCGTCACTGCAAGCGGTAGCGAAAAAAACAGGTACTGAAGCGCAGTTAGAGACAACGACAGAACAAAGCAACACGTTAATGACTAACCACCAAACCTTTAGCGCACTCGGCTTAACAGGTACACCAACGCTAATGATGAATGGTCAGGTATTACCTGGGTATGTGCCTTACGACCGACTAAAAGACATTGTGGATGACGCTTTCTAGTTGAATCTAGTAAGGTTGTGAGCCTTAGCTAAAATTGAAGACTAAATTGATAAAGCCTACTTGCGTTAACCCGCAGTAGGCTTTTTTATGGCTTTGAATAATAGGTTTTAAGATACAACGATTTCAAGTCAGGCTGTGAAATAATCGTTTTGAAACAAAAAAGCAGTCGAAGTGTCACCATCTCGCAATGGGTTCTTAATTTATCCTATTTACTCTAAAAGCAGTTCTGTCGACGAGTCCAAGACGTGTTAACTCTAGACAACTGTCCTTTGACCGAGCCTAGCTCGGTCTTTTTTTGAGTGTCGCAAATAGCAAACCTAGCAACAGTCTAACTTCTTACTAGCTCAATAAGCGGCACACCAACGCTCCCGGCTCTCTTAATGCATCCACGTTATAACTGAGTACACGACCAGAAGATGGCGCATGATAACGACGACATTCATTGCCGAACGCATCATATTGGATGGCTAACAGATCATCTTGCTCAACACTTTGCAAAAGCTCGACCTGAGGCAGCACAAAACCACCAATATCAGCACGAATGGACACGACATTGTTACCTTCAATCCAATCCATACTCGGAAGCTGCTTTGCCTCTAACGGATCTTGTCCATCGACCTCAAGCATCTCGTAATAGGAGAGCATATTCAAAACGCCGTCTACCGCTCTTTGAATCATGTCAGGTTGAGTAAACTTACCCATCCCTACTTCTACAGTAATGCTCGGTATACCACTGCGATTCCATACCGTTTCAAGAATCCCAGGGTCGCCGGGATCATTAAGTACACAGTCGGGTTGCATCAACCTCGCCATGTCTAAACATTGCTCTATCCGATAATCAGCAAACACATAAAGTGGGTATACTGCACCGCGAGTTTGGGTATGAAGGTCAACGGCGAAAGTAGCATTGTGCTTGAGTAAGCGCTCCCAAAGTGACGCAACAAAGCGCTCTGCTGCTAATCCGTGGGCGTCACCGGGAAAGAGTCGATTGAGATTTGCAGGGCATGAACCCGGATCGGAAGAGATGAAGTCACGACTGTGATTTAGCAAACCAGACAAGTTCACCGTAGGTACAATTGTCACCGTACCTTTCAGTGTTTTACCCACCAAGTCTCTGATAATTTGCTGAGCAGCCAATACACCGTTCAGTTCATCGCCGTGAATACCGGCTGTGGTCATCAACTTAGGGCCATCTTGGCTGCCTTTAAAAACAGAAACCGGCATGTTTTTAGGTTGGCCGAGTCCATCACTAGTCACTTGAAACCAAAACTGATGCTCTCCAACCTGTAAGTCTTCAACATTCAAGGAGCCAATAACCTGTCTACCTTGTAAAACATCGCCTAAGTACTCTGTTTTCATCCAACTACTCCATCTTGTTGAGCAAAATCTATTCTCTTGTCAGTTTTTGCATCATAGAGGATATCTTAACCAGTACAAGCAGTTAATCGATTTAACAAGTACAGTTCAGCCCGTAAAACTCACTCATAACATCCTCACCTCTTTCAAAGTGAAACTTGCACAAATGGCTGTTCTAAAACTTCCAATTTGGATAATTATTCACAAACCACTCAGCCAAATGAAATAAAAGTGCAATAAAATCAACGCTTAAAAAAGTTCCCTATTCACGAAAATGTAATTTTATAGAAATGAAAGCTTAATTTATCTGCTCTAAATTAGCTTCATATCGAAACGGAGAGCGCATTGCTCACGGATTTTAAAATACAAGGTAAGTGATTATGAAAAAGGCAGTTCTAGCTTCTGCAGTGGTAGCAGCACTAGTTTCAGGTTCATCTCTAGCAGCAACAGTTTACAGCTCTGACGGTACTGAGCTTAAGATTGGCGGTCGCGCTGAATTCCGTGGTGACTTCATTGGTACTTCAAAGGGTGCTGAACTTGAAGGTTCGATGAGCGATGAAACTCGCTTCCGCCTTAACATTGGTGGTGAAACCCAGCTAACAGATTCTGTATCTGCATTCGGTTTCTACGAAGCTGAGCAAGGTACTGGCGATAACACTTTTAATAACCGTTATATGTACGCTGGTGTTGACTTCGATGGCCAAGCCGTATCTTTCGGTCGCCAAGACATGGCTTCAGTCATCGTATCTGACTTTACAGATATCACTGAGTTCTCGGGTGTTCAACAGGTAATCGACGCGGCTTCAGACAAAGAAGATGGCGTAATTGCATATCGTGGTGGTTTTGATGCTCTACAACTAGAAGCTACATACAAAACTAATAGCGAGAAAGACTCTGATGGTTACGGCATTGCTGGTGTTTACTCACTACCATTCGGTCTAGACTTGGGTCTTGCGTACTCTGGTGAAGACCTAGGTGCTGGTGCAGGTAGTGCCGACCAAATCCTCGCTGGTCTAGCGTACTCTTTAGATAACCTATACCTAGCTGCAACATACTCAACAGGTGATAGCAACGACAAAGCGATTCTAGCTCAAGCAGAATCATTTACAGCAATGGAATTTGCAGCACAGTACAAATTCACTAAGCAAATCTCTGCAGCAGTCGTTTACACATACCAAGAAGATGAAGCGGCGAATGGCTCAAAAGCAGACGCTGTTGACGGCATCGAGCTAGCAGGTTACTACAAACTAAACAGCAATTTCCGTACATACCTTGCTTACTACATCAATGGTTTAGATGAAGCTAAAGACTCTGAAGGTAATGTTACTGCAGGTGAAGACACACTTCGCTTGGGTGTACGCTACGACTTCTAATCTAAATTTACTTTAGATAAGTTCTAAAGAGGTTGGGCATTCGCTCAACCTTTTTTCATATTCAAATATTCTGACTAACTTCATCAATGCTTTTTCTGGTTAAGTGGTGTTAAATCCGTATCATAGGTGAACCACATCAAATAATTAGAAGCATCATGTCACAACACCATCCGATCCAAGGCGCTAGCTGGATGCTAACCGCAGGTTTAGCCTTTGCTTTGATCAACAGCCTAACTCAAATCGCAAGCATTCATTTCGGACTGACTTCTACTACCGTTGCCGTCATTCAGTATTCAATTGCATTGTTCGCCATTCTTCCTTATCTGAAAACGTTGGGAATTCGACGCGCACTAAAAACTGATAATCTCAAGCTACACGTATTCCGTGTCTTCCTATCAGTTATTGGTATCCAACTTTGGATTTGGGCGCTGGCTTACCCAGTGCCGATTTGGCAAGGCATCGCGCTTCTTATGACTTCGCCACTGTTCGCAACCATAGGTTCTGGGCTTTTCCTAAAAGAGAAAGTTGGCGCAGCTCGTTGGAGTGCAACCTTGGCAGGCTTCGTTGGTGCTATGGTCATTCTCGAACCATGGGCCGAAGATTTTAGTTGGGCGACGTTGTTACCCGTTGGTGCGGCTTTCTTTTGGGCATGTTACTCACTGATGGTGAAAAAGCTCTCATCACAAGACAGCCCTTCTACCATGGTGGTTTACCTTCTTCTATTGATTACGCCATTTAACATCTTGCTGGCCGTTCCTGATTGGCAAATGCCAAGTGGTGGCACTATTTGGGCTATCTTAATCGTTATCGGTGTTATGACAGCACTGGCTCAGTGGGCTATTGTAAAAGCATACTCGGTGGCGGATGCCTCTTTCGTTCAACCGTTTGATCACGCGAAATTACCACTTAATGTCTTGGCTGGTTGGCTGGTATTCAGTTGGGTTCCACCAGGTCGTTTATGGCTAGGGGCTGCGATTATCATTGCATCTGTTGCTTTCATTACCCACTGGGAAACGAAAAAGCCGACGAAAGTTAAGAAAGTTTAAAGTCGATGAAATAAATAGTTCTACTGTCCGTTCTATATTGATAAGAGAATTTTAAGCGAGGTCGTAACCATGAAGAAACCAGTCAAGATTACACTATACCGTTGGGCAGGCAGCTGGGGTCCATTTAAAGTAAACATCCCATGTGGAGAATGTACCCTTACCAAAGACATTCTTAAGGATACTTTTGAGAATGAATTGGCTGATGTTGATGTCGAACTAGAAGTGAAAGATTGGTTATCTCACTGGTGGGAACCGCTAAAACTTGGTTCTTGGCATGCACCTATCCTTGTTGTTGAAGGCAAAGTTGTTAGCCAAGGTGAAGCACTCAATCGTGGTGTATTGGTTCAATCTGTAATCAAAGAGTGGACCAAACGAGACAGCCTAAAGGGCAATATCGTTTATGGTAAAGCGACCTGCCCATTCTGTGTGAAGGCTAAGAAAATGCTGGATGAAGCGGGTGTCGAATATACCTATCACGATGTCGTTAAAGACAGTGCTGCCCTATATCGAATGATTCCAGAAGTGAAAGCACACATTGGTGAAAAAACACCGGTGACCGTGCCTCAGATCTGGCTTGATGGTAAATACATCGGCGGAGCAGACAACTTGGAAGCATGGATGAAAGAAAATGGTCTAGATTCCATTCCAAACAATGTGGTCGACTTATCCAATCAATCGGCAAGCTGATCTCGCTTAGATAGAGTTAAACTTCCGATCATTAACTAATTAGTGTTTTCTTGTGTCCATCCGCATTAAAACAGAGCGATGAAAGTCATAAATCGCTAAAACGAAAAAGGCCTTAAACTTCTATGAGTTTAAGGCCTTTTAAAATTCCGTTTTGGAAAATGCTTACTTAGCCATTTTCTTCATCATTCGCTTAAAGAATGATACTTTTTTTGGCTTTGACTTGCCGTACAATGCCTCGTGCATCATGTTTTTTGCTGCCATTTGACCAAGGTATGCGTGGCCTAGTTCGTAGTTCATGCTTATCTCCGTACATAATCAACTTTCTTATGCGCGGATTCTACACTTAAAACACCCAAAAACAAGATCTAAATCACACTTTAATGCAAGTTAGTGCGTTTTATTACACCGCGAGTATTCCCGTTGTAATCATAATCAAAAGTATATTTATATATCAATAACTTAAGCTGTGACTCGTTTTGGCTTTGATGCAATACGTGTAATGCCGCTTAGGATCTCGATTGAAACACCCATAAAAAAAGCAGCCCATGTGAGCTGCTTTTTTAAATGCTTCGCTTAAACTTCATGCTTTGATGCTGAAGTCGTTAACGATAACTAAAGCCTTAGCTACGCTTTGGCTGACGGTAAGTTTTACCCGCAATTTGGTAAGTATCTTTTTGCTTTAATTCGAACATAGTTTCGAAGAACCAAGCTGCAAATTTGATTAAGTCATCGCCTTCATTCATTACATGTTCGATGTACTCTTGCTCTTCGCCTTGTTCATTCTCTTGAAGCGTCACGTGGTAAATGCGCTTTTCGCCTTCCACTTCCGCTAGCGCAAATTGACCAGTCAGTGAAGCGGCAGCCTCAGCAACTTCAGTATCCTCATTGGATTTCAATAGCTCAAGTGCTTGAGGTAGACCATCTAGTGCGCAGATAGCTTTTACCAGTACTTCAAATTCATTTTGCTGCATTTTGTTTTACCTATTAAATGGACGCCAGTATTGTAGAAAACCAGTCAGACAAATACAACGTCTTAACGATAAAGCACTTCTTATTATCCCAAAGAGCTCTATTCATACCACGAACTCTATTCATCTTGACTCAGCGACCTCACTTAGACATTAAGCTCCGCCTGAATCGCAGCGCCTTGGTCTTTTCGGTTGTTAACCACCAAGCTTGCGACGACTATCAGAGCACTGAATACCGCAACGCCATGCCAACCAAAGTGTTCAAACGACAACACGCCAGCAAACGAACCAAACGCGCCACCTAAATAGTAACCCAGCATGTAAATACCATTGATACGACTTTGCGCTTGCGGGTCGATGGAAAACACACGAACTTGGTTAGAGACCTGTGCACTGAACACGCCTAAGTCGATTAGAATGATGCCAACAATGAGACCCATTAAGTGATCGCCGAACAGGCCTGATACCGCAAAGCCAACCACAATCAAAACCAACGCCATGTTGATCATCTTGCGAGAGCCGAACTTACTCACAATCGCGCCCGATACCTTTGCACCAATCACGCCTGCCAGTGCCACCACACCGAACAAACCCGCCTGTTGAGCGTTGTAATTGAACGGCGCTTCACTCACGTGCAATGCCAACGTTGCCCACAGCGCATTAAATGAAGCAAACCACAACGCACCAGTCAGCGCTGATTTTCGTAAAATCGCATGCTGTTTCACTAACGTCGCCATGCTTCCCACTAGCTTGAGATAAGGCATGTTATTGGTCGGTTTATTGGACGGCAAAAACACGTAAAGCAATACACCAAACAATGATGCTAAAACGGCAGACATAATAAACACCGCGCGCCAACCATATTGTTCCCCTATAAAGCCACTGACTGTACGAGAAAGCAAAATACCAACGGTTAAACCTGTCATTAAGGTACCGATTACTCGACCTTTGGTTTCAGGTGTACTTAAAGAGGCCGCAAAAGGGATGAGTTGCTGCGTAATATTCGCGCTAAGACCAATAGCAAAACAAGCCAACACCATAGCCAACAAAGTGGAAGCGTTTGAAGCCACTAATGATGATATGACAAGTAATACAGAGAGAATCGAGATGAGTTGCTTACGCGGTAACTTATCCCCCAATGGCGATAGAAACAATAATGCCGCTGCATATCCTATCTGACCCGCAGCTGGAATAGAGCCGAGCTGCTCACTTGATAAACCCAGTTCAGCACCAATTTTCGGCAATATTGGTTGGTTGTAGTAAAGATTGGCGGCTGTTGCAGATACTGCACTAGACATTAACAGTAAACGACCTGTGCCTAGTGATTCTCTTTGAGCTTGTTTCATGTTTCACCCTTAGATTCTGTCTCATTGCGTTGATGAGTAGAGTTTAAGGGGATGCTTTAAATAACAGAAATAGCCATTTAATCTAGAATCTATAACGTTATTGTATAGATAGGTTTTAGGTCATTTTACGACGGATATTATCAATCTCGCAGTATACAAGTTCGGCAAACACGCGAGCCGTTGGGGAGAGAGTATGGCGGTGATGGGTCATGACCAAAGGGATCTCAACGGGCTTTGAGTCAATAGCTTGATTGGATCTAAGAGACAGGAATGAACATTCATCGCACCTAAGGTCTTTTACCGAATAAGGCACAATAGTCACCCCTAGCCCTGCAGCAACCTGAGTAAGTACGGCCTGCATCTGACTCGGCTGTTTCTTGATGTTGGGTGAGAAGCCTGACATTTGACACTGAGTGATGATGGCATCGAATAGCCCAACAGCCTGATCGCGCTCGAACAAAACAAAAGGATCATTATTGAGTTCGCTGAGATTGATTTCATCCTGATTTGCTAAAGGATGCGTGATAGAAACCGCTGCCACCAGCTTGTCGGTGTAGATATTGGTCGATATGTAGTTATCTTCGAAACCAGCAGGCAAAACGCGCGAGAAAGCGATATCAATGTCATGTTTCTCAAGCGCTTCAATTTGCTCAGACACGGTCATTTCATACAAACCGACATCGATATTTGGATTATGTTGGAGATAATTTCGAACTAAAGCAGGAAGAAAGCCGAGCGTTGCTCCTCCTAGATACCCTATCTTTAGGCTACCTACCACACCAGAGGCGGACTGGATGACGGCTTGTTTGGTGCTCTCGGTTTGTTCAATCAGATGGAGCGCATCTTGCAACAACCTTGAACCCGCAGCGGTAATCGTGACTTCTCGCGATGTGCGGAAGAAAAGCTTAACACCCAACTCATCTTCAAGGCTGGTAATGTGGCGACTAATAGCAGGCTGCACCGTATGCAGCTCTTTTGCTGCCCTCGAAAAACTACGGTGGGTTGCTACGGCCACAAAACTACGAAGCACTTTGATTTCCATAAGTATCTCAGCTCACTATCACTCAGTTACTTGAAGTATCGCATCTTTTTAGAGCTGAGTAACCGAGCCGTACTTATTCATTTAGCTGAATTCTACTTCCGCGTTGTCCGCTTTCTTGTTCATTCTCGCTGAAGACCAAAGCACACCGCCCATACCCGCGCCGATGATAAGATAGAACACGCCCAGTTGTAGGTGAGTCGTAACCCAACTTTCAACCAAATATCCACCTAGCAAACCCGCCAAACACATTTGAATCGAACCGGATAGAGCAGACACCGCGCCTGCTTGCTTCTTGTGAGGCTCCAACAACATGCTGATAGAAAGAGGGAAAGAGATACCCTGTGCGATCGCCAACCAAGTAAATGCCCACACTAGATTAAAGATGGAGAGTTCATGTGTTAACAACCAAGAGCCAGACGCCAGTATAATCAAAATCGCGAGGCTCATTAACTGAGGCGTACTGAATCGACGATTGAGTATGTTCAACGCCACGCTACCAATCAACAATCCTGCCGAAGGCACAATCATCAAAGATCCATATTCAGCCGCTGTCAGCCCTAGTTGCTCCTGCATTAAAAATGGGAATAGAGATAACGACACCAAACTCGCCATGTAACTCATCCAGTTATAGCTGGCGCTGCTTATCACTTGGCGGTTGGTCAACAAGCGCCCATAGTTTTTCACCACTTGACTGACTTCAAAACGGCTCTTCCCATATGGCAGAGTCTCATGCAACACGAAATAACCCAGTGTGAATATCGCTAACAAATACAATAGAACAAACAAGAACACGGCCTGCCATCCAAGGTGGAATGAAATCCAGCCACCAAATACAGGTGCAATGATCGGCATGATCGAAGCCGTCAGGGAAATGTAAGACAAAGCTTTCGTTAGCTGAGGGCCATCATAACTGTCACGCAGTACGCTTCGCCCCAATACCGAGGCACTACCCGCCCCTAATCCTTGCAGTAATCGTCCCACTTCCAACGCTGTCATGTTGTCAGAAAAGGCAAAACAAACGACAGTACCAATCAAATAAACACCCTGACCTAACAAGAAAATAGGTCGTCTTCCCACCGCATCGGACATCGGCCCATAAAACAGCTGCGATAAGCCGAAACCCACAAGAAAAAGTGTGACGAGCAGTTGCACATCCACTTGGGTAACACTTAAGTCAGAAGCAATCAGCGGCAGTGCTGGCAAGTAGATGCTGACACCCACTTGTCCCGTCGCAATGATCATCATTGCTAACAGTAATGGCGTTTTTTTAAAGGTCGATTGGCTCAAAAAATTCCCTATTCGTTTGATATTTGTTCATGATATAAGTTTATATTCAAAACCAGTAATTGATAATTAACCAAATTGGAATTTAATTAAGTCCCAACAGGAAATAATATGGATTGGATTCTCAACGTAAAAAGCTACGTTAGAGTGGTTGAAGAAGGCAGTTTCAATGGCGCTGCGCGCAAACTCAATACCACCAGCTCAGCGATCAGCAAAAGAGTAAACTGGCTGGAAGAGCGTATTGGCACTCAACTTTTAAAGCGCACCACTCGCTCAATTAGCCAAACTGAAGCAGGCGCACTCTTCTATCAAAGAGCTAAAGATCAGCTCGACAATTGGCAGTCGATCATTGATGAAACTCGCTCGGTCAACCAAACCCCAGCGGGCTTGCTCAAGATAGGCGCGACCATTGCGGTTGGTTCTAAGTTTCTTGTGCAATACATGGACGACTTCTTAGAAAAGTACCCTGATATTAAGGTTCAACTCATCACCACTACGCCCGGTCAATTACCCGAGCTTGGTTTGGACTTGGTGATCAGTCGTGAACTAGAACAACTCAACTCATTAAGCTTCAAGAAAACGCCATTGTTCGAGCATAGAGCCAGCTTCTATGCAGCACCAAGCTATCTCGCCAAGCACGGTTACCCCACTTGTGAGCAAGATTTAGAGCAACACAACTCGTTGATTTGGGGAGAGCGTCCGACCCGTGAAGTAGCACTCACCAAAGGGCAGCGAATCACGTTAAACGGTAACTTTGCCACCACCAATCCAGAGGCGTTATTTCATGCGGCGAAGCGTGGTATGGGCGTATTGTTAACCATCAAAGCGATGATCAAAGAAGATCTCAAACAAGGGACATTAGTTCCAGTATTGCCAAATATAACAGCAGACGAAGTGATGGTTTACGCGTACTACCCTAAGCTTGATTACTCACACACTCGAACCAAGCTGTTTTTGGATCACCTCAAAGAGAGATTGGACCGAGAGCGAAGCACTCAGATTCTGTGAAATAAATCACATTTAAATTTGAAAAGTTATACAACACGACCAATAATAAACTAGACGCATATTGTTTTGTATACACAGATAGACAAGACCTTACATAAACGGCTTACGCAATGATTCTGGTTAGCTATGGATGGTGACTATGACTCAACATACCCACAACAGCATGATAGATACAGAGCGCATTGGGCGTTTACTTAAGTTGGAAGGTATCGACCTTTTAGAGTCGGCTGTGCTCACGTTGCACCAAACATTTGGTACTCAATACACCAGTATCATCGAAAAGAAGTACTTTCCAGACCAAACGGTTCCCTTGGTGATTGCCCATTCCGACCATGTACTGCATGACAAAATCAACGCGCGTCATGGTCACATCTACCAGCAAGCAGTGAATCAACGTCACCCAGATTGTTCGTTTGCCCAATATGTCATTCAGTCACTTCCTACGTCGGCGTTTAGACAGGAAATCACGTCACAGAACTCGATCGCGATTCCTACTCGTACCCAAAGTGGTGAAGTCATGGGAGTGCTGTTCTCAACGTTCACCTCTCCTCTAAGCCCAGATCAACAAAATGATGTGATAAAACATCATCAGCTATTTGCTGACATCATCATCCACACATTAAGAGAGATGTGGTTTAACGATCGTTCTGAACAGCTGGTAAATCAGCTGAGTTACGAGGTATCACACGACAGCTTAACTGGTTTGTTAAATCGCAGCTGCTTGTCCGATACCTTAGAATCAATCACTCAACAGAGTGTTACCCCATTTACATTGGCCTTGCTCGACATCAATAGCTTCAAAGCCATTAATGATATGCACGGTAATTATATTGGCGACAAGGTGCTGCAGTTTGTCGCAGAAACATTGCGCCGCACTTTACCGGAGAGCAACCTGACTTTTCGAACTGCGGGCAATGAGTTCGCCTTCATCACCTACCATTCCGACCCGATAGCTGTTTGCGAACAAATACTCGCCAAAATTAAGCAAGGCTACATTAGTGTTGATATCAAGATAGATTTCGACGTCAGCATCGGAATTGCCAGTTCGGATGGAGACAACAAAGACGTTGAGCAAATCATCTTCAACACCAGCTTGGCGCTGA
Organism: Vibrio sp. Scap24; assembly: GCF_013394185.1. Classification (NCBI taxonomy): domain Bacteria; kingdom Pseudomonadati; phylum Pseudomonadota; class Gammaproteobacteria; order Vibrionales; family Vibrionaceae; genus Vibrio; species Vibrio sp. Scap24. The sequence goes on from NZ_CP041333.1 coordinate 1,543,723, forward strand.
AAGAGTGTAAACACAGCCAAGATACGCATATTCAATGTTATGACACTCACTTAAGAGTTCGTTACCAAAGAAAAACCGAGCTAGTCGCTGCTCTAAGAAGTGAACTTGAAAACCCAATTTCACAAAGCTACGTCCCCGACAGCAATGGCATGTACGTGGTGGTACAGCCAATTGTTGGTCAAAGTGAGACGCAGTGGGAATATTTCGAGGTACTGACTCGCTGGAAAACCGCCAGACATGGAGACATCTCACCTGTAGAGTTTATTCAAGTGGCTGAAGAATCAGGGCTGATTGTCGAATTAGGCGAACGCATTATTGAATTGGTGTGCCGCGCTAAAACGACACTAGAGCAAGGCTTGGGCTATAAGGTTAAGCTTGGAATCAACTGCTCCGCGCATGAGCTTACCGATTCGAAGCGTTATATCTCCTACCTGACTCGAACCATTGAACAACACCATTTTAAGGCGAATGAGTTTGTTATCGAATTAACCGAAACCGTTCTGTTATCGCCAACACAAGAGACAAAATCCGCGCTTAACTTTCTGAGAGGACAAGGCTTCACGATTGCACTCGACGACTTTGGTACAGGCTACTCCAGTTTGAACTACATCCACAGCTACCCGATTGATTGCATTAAAATTGATGCGACCTTTATTCGAGACTTGTTAACTAGTTCGACCTCAGAAAGCGTAGTATGGCTGATTGTTCAACTAGCCCATAGACTCGATGTATCTTTGGTTGCGGAAGGTGTTGAGAAGCGTGAGCAATTAGAAAAACTGCACGCGATGGGATGTGACAAGATCCAAGGTTACCTCTACTCACCTCCAATGCGACCTGAAGCTATCGTTAGCTATGTCGCGCACTCAGAGCCTTTAGTTTAAACCCTTACCGAACCTTCTCTTGAGAACTAAAAAGCCGCAAGAGCATCACTTAACGCTGACTGTGCTTTGTGATGCTCTTGCGGCTTTAAAACAGTTTAATGGCTAGCTACTTACTAGCATTATTAACCATTGCTAGATTGCGCGTTTCTAACGCTGCCTTCAATAGCTTATCGGCTTCATCTCTCGCGGCTGTGAATGTCGCTTTTTCCTTTTTAGGCACAGAATCGGCCATTGGGATATTCGCTTTCATCGCATCAACAGGGCGACCACGTTCAATCAGTTCATAGTGCAAGTGAGCACCTGTCACTCGACCCGTTTTACCCGATAGGCCAATACGTTGACCACGAGATACCGTTTGTCCTTTACGAACAAGGATCTTGCTTAAGTGCAAGTAACGCGTTTTATAAGTGCTACCGTGTTGAATCACCACATAGTTACCCGCATAAGGGTGTTTACGCGTCATGATCACTTTGCCGTCACCCGTTGCTTGAACAGGCGTGCCAATTGGTGTCGCGAAATCCGTACCATTGTGCGGTGAGATTCGGCCAGTCACCGGGTGTAGACGTTTAGGGTTAAATTGAGAACTCTGACGCCAGCTGCTGCTTACAGGGTAACGTTGGAAAGCACGTTGAAGGCTATCACCATCCGCATCGTAGTATTGGCCATCGGTATGAAGATACGCAGACACTACACGGTTCTTGTTAATGATTTTAATTGCTTCAATTTCGCGTTTGCCTGTAGCAACACCATCAACGAATTGCGCTTTCTGAAGCACCTCAAACTGATCGCCAGCACGTAAGTCACGGCTGAAGTTCAGCTTGTCTTTAAGAAGGGTCACAATATGGTCAATCTCAAGGCTGTTCAGGCCAGCTTTATTCGCCGACATTGAAAAGCTGCCATGGATATCACCCACGAGAGGTCGCTGCTTCCATTCGCCCGGAATAGAGATATCTTCAAACTCGTATGTGCCGTCTTCAAGCAGTCGGTAAACCACTTTATCCGCAACACTAAATTGAAGTTCCATTTTAGAAAGATCGCCCGTCGCCTCATCACGCCAAAAACGCAATGTGTTGCCTGGACGAAGCGTGTCTAACGCAAGGAAGTTTAAATCGGTTTCCATCACGCTCATCATCGATTTATAAGAAAATCCAAGCTGAGTGAAGATACTACTTAAGTTATCACCCGTTTGAATTTGGTACTCAAACGTTGGCGGCTCGATAACAGTAACAGAAGAAGGTGACAGAATAGACTCAATCACGGTTGAGTCGGGTAAATCAAGATCGATCGTTTTCGTCAGATCCGATTGTGACGATTGCAAAGCAACACCAATCGCAGCAATAAGTGGCAGTCCCAAAATAGCTACTTTTTTTACAGGTGAAAGCTCAGCAAACGGAGAGGGAAATATTTTTGAATACACGGTAAACAGGTCTTTCTACGATATAAAGGCATAGGATATGCTTTTCAAACGCATAAATCATCAATGCAATGTCATAATATGACGTGAATCTGTCTACGTAGAGCTAAGTCATTGAGTTGCCGTAAGTGAACGTTCACTTCTCTCCAAATAAAATTAACCGCTAAATTTGAAAATAAAAAAGCAGAAACGGCTAGTTTCTGCTTTCTATTGATTTACGTTATTCCGTTTCGAATAATTAATAAACGAAGCGAATTAGTCGCTGTTTTTAGAAAATGAAGCACTTAAACGACTCAATCCATTATCACGATTGAAGCAAAACGGCTGAGTTCAAAAAACGCGACTTTTTACCTAAAACAAACGGTCGCGATTAAGCGTTAACCGTCGACACTAGACAGTTGTCTTCGCCAAATTCATTGGGAATGTAACGGTCGGCATTCGAATCGTTTACCCATTGCTGATCATCAACTAGGTAGCGAAATTGAAACTCGCCATCTTTAGGTAAGCGAGTTTTGAATTTGTAGACTTTTCCTTTCGCCAGTTTTTTCATTGGCGTAGCTTTCCAGTCAAGGAAGTCAGCAACAATGGATACAGAGTTCGCTTCTTGAGCTTCTAGCTCGAAGGTCACTTCCACTTCATCTTTCGTCTTAAAAAAACGTTTATTAATCATTCGCAAGCTCCATTTGTAAAAGTAAGCAGACACAAGCATAAAAAAGTGTCTAAATTTCATTCATCTTATTAAGATAATATGTAATTTGGCTCACATAAACAACAAATCCTTGCACTAACGAAAACGCTATTGCTTACCAATTGATTGCGTATCAAAAGAAAAGCTCATCAACACCTTTTCAGAAGGGGGTTCTGCAAATGATTGTTCCGCAGAATGCTGAGTAAAGCCGATAAAACCTTCCCCAGTGAGTTTTTTCTGTGATTGCGAATCTGGCTGCTGAGCAACATCCAAAGTCTGAATGTGCACACGATCACCCAAGAAAAGCTGGTCAACTAACACCACACGGCTTCGCTGCTGATCATGTTTGAACAGACCAAGGTAATAGAATACGCCGCTGCCTTGATTCGATATCCACATTGGCGCAACGAAAAAACTCGCGTTGCCCAAGGTCACCGCAGAAAGGCTTTTCGTATCAACAGTCACCACACCGCGCTCTACTCCAGAATCATAACGACCAAACGCGATTGCTTTTGGCGCATCGATTTCATTAATAAAAGCATATGCGTTAGTTTCAGGTACTTTAATTGTCCATGGGTTGGTTGTCTTCAAATCAAAAACGGTTTCTACCACTGGGTCATAACTGACTTGAGAAGAAGGAAACTTAGCTAAGATTTCTTCATCACTTAAACTAAAACGGTAAACACCCGCCAGTATCACCACGACCAGCATGACGATTGGAATCAGTAAAATCAGAGGTATAGGCAAGATTTTCTTTTTCATGAGCAATTATATTCTTTTGTTTTCATCCAGTTGTGCAGACCATAAAGGGCTTTAGTATAATTATCAATACAGGGTTAACCAGAAGTGGAGCATGGATGGATATCAATCATATTAAAGACAGAAATATCAGAAGTTGCGAATGCCGCTGTGGAGCCGTCAATCTCGTATGTCGCGGTGAGCCTCAACGCACCTCTGTGTGTCATTGTTATGAATGCCAAAAACGCACAGGAAGCGTGTTCGGCGTTCAAGCTCGGTTCCCAATTGAACAAGTCACACTCAGCGGAGAGGTCACCTCTTTCTCACGCATCAGCGATACCGGCAATGAAGTCACCTATCAATTTTGTCCTCAATGTGGCACCACTATGCTTTTACAATCTGTTGCCGCTGCCGATTTTTATATCGTCCCTCTCGGGCTGTTTAAAGAACAAGATTTTCCACTGCCAAGTTTTTCAGTTTATGAAGAGCGCAAACATGGTTGGGTCAAATTTGACCATCAAATGAGTCACTATAATTAGTGGCTACATCCCTCAAGTATTGCGGTAGCACCTATAAAGAAACAAACTGCAATACTGTTGCCCAAGATCAAATATGAAAGCGCCGCAACGCTAGCGTATCTTTTCGCTAGCGTTATAATCTGCTCCTCTTTCTAACCCAGGGTGAACCACATGATTTCTAAGCTACCTCGCTGGGTTGAATACGGCGCGTTACTGTTAGCAGGCCTTGCTGGCAGCGTAAATGCTATTGGTTTACTTGGTTTCCAACATCAAGCCATCTCACACATCTCTGGCACCATGTCTTTACTCGGCAGCAGTCTACTCACCCCAACTTCGGCATCCGTGCACCTTCTATTGGTGATCATGAGCTTTATGTTAGGCGCAGCCTTCAGTGGGTTCTTTATTGAGAACCAAGCACTGAAGCTAGGACGCCGCTACGGTGTCGCGCTGTGTATTGAAGGTGGGTTGTTGTTCTTGGCGCTTTGGGCACTATTACAAGGTTACATGTCCGGCCAATACTTCGCTTCAGCCGCATGTGGGTTGCAGAACGCGATGATCACGACTTATAGCGGTGCGATCATTCGTACCACACACATGAGCGGGATCATCACGGATCTTGGGATCATGATTGGTGCTCGCCTCAAAGGCATGCCCTTTGACCGCCGCAAAGCCAAACTGCTGATGTTCATCGTTGTCGGTTTTCTATTTGGAGGCCTAACGGGTGCTTGCTTGTTCCAACGCTTCGAAATATTAGCTCTGGCGTTCCCTGCCTCTTTCGCCTTCATCATTGCGTTTAGCTATTGGCTATACTTGACCTATCGAACTGAAACGCCAGTAAATTTATAAATACCTGGCAATATATCCTCAAACTACGTAACATCCGCAACACTTTATTCTAAACTCTTAAGGAGTTGCAGAATAACCAGTGTGAATACTTAGCGATATTTGATGAATAGTATTGCAAGCGATATTAATACTGGGTAATCTTGCACCCAATGAGAAAATACGGACGTTTAGTGAATAAAAATGCCAAGGATGTGGCTTTTTTACGTGTAGAAATTCGAGAACAATAACATGTCTAACAACACGAATACTGCTCAAACAGAGAAATCTAAAGGCAGTTTCTGGGTTTTCTTAATCCCATCATTGATTGGTTTATTCCTTTTCATGGCACCAATCAGCTACCAAGGCGATCTCACCATCCCTGTAGCGATCTTAGCCAAGTCAATTCAAGCGGTTTTCGGTGAGTACCTAGTCTCTATCATCACTGCGATCGTCGCTTTCATGTCTGTAGCTTCCGTTTTAAGCACCATTTTCAAGCCTACATTCATTACATCGAATTCATTTCTAAACGGCCTTTTCAACCCATCTCCACTGTGGTTGTTGGTTCGTTTGATTGGTGGTGCTGCAGCATTCATGGCATTCTTCCAAGTGGGTCCAGAGTTTATTTGGGAAGAAAACACCGGTGGTTTAGTGTTAGAAGGCCTGCTTCCTACACTGTTCTCAGTATTTATCTTTGCGGGTTTGCTACTGCCTCTTCTACTTAACTTCGGTTTACTAGAGCTGTTTGGCACCCTGTTAAGCAAAATCATGCGCCCAATCTTCAACTTACCAGGTCGTAGTGCTATCGATTGTATGGCTTCTTGGTTAGGTGATGGCAGCGTTGGTATTCTTCTTACAAGCAAGCAGTACGAGAAGAAGTTCTACACACAGCGTGAAGCTGCAGTTGTTGGTACGACTTTCTCGGCAGTATCGATTACATTCAGCCTTGTTGTGATTGCACAAGTAGAGTTAGAGCACTTGTTCCTACCTTTCTACGCAGCAATCTGTTTAGCGGGTATTGTGGCAGCGGTAATCATCCCTCGCCTTCCACCACTGAGCATGAAGAAAGACACCTTCATTGACGGTAGCAAGCCGCACAAAGACGCTGACGCGATTCCTGCAGGTCACTCAACATTCTCTTGGGGTCTTGAGCTAGCAGTAAACAAAGCATCACAAGTGAAGTCGGCTAAGTCTGTGTTTGGCGAAGGCGTTCGTAACGCTGTTGATATGGTCTTTGGTGTACTGCCTGTGGTTATGGGTCTTGGTACGATGGCGTTGGTGATTGCGGAATACACTTCTGTGTTTTCATTCCTAGGTCAGCCTTTCATCCCATTCCTAGAGCTACTTGGTGTACCTGAAGCCGTTGCAGCCTCTGAAACGATCGTTGTTGGTTTTGCGGATATGTTTATCCCAGCAATCCTTGCCGCTTCTATCGACAACGAGATGACTCGCTTTGTTATTGCAGCAATGTCGGTAACTCAACTGATTTACATGTCTGAAGTAGGCGCTCTGCTTCTAGGTAGTAAGATCCCAGTGAACATCTTGGAACTGTTTATTATCTTTATTCTGCGTACTCTAATTACGCTTCCAGTGATCGCTGGTGTAGCTCATCTAATATTCTAAATTAGATGCTACTTATATAAGTAAATAAGCAGACAGAATTATAAGCCTCACTTTTGTGGGGCTTTTTATTTGCGTAAAATATATACACAGTGTCATTTAGATTTCAATCAATATATAAGCCCTGCATATCATTTAATTTCATATTGTTTATTCACATCGCCTCTTGTTAATAGAAAACTGAACGCATAGTCTGCAAATTAATACATTCTTAATTCCCCCTTAAACCCCGTCTAGCGCCATTCCCCAACTCATTGAACCCAATAATAAAAGTAACAAATACGTGATTTAGTGAATTTTGTATTGTTTGGGTTGTTGTATTTTTGTAGTCTATTTTGTGAAATTACATTCAAGTAAATTTCAATCTCGTCGATATATATAATTAGAAAAACACGATTAACTTTAGTCTTCGCAAAGCCTGTGAGAAGGGGAAAACTCAATGAAATTTAGCCATAAGGTGGTTGCTGCATCATCAGCCTTGCTGCTAGTGACAGTATCATTGCTTTCAATACAACAACTTTACACCGTTAGAAGTGCTGTAGAGAACCACGTCAATGCGAGTCTTAATGAGATGGTCTCGGGCGTAAAAAATACCGTCGTATCCGAGATGAATGCCAAGAAAGCTCTGGCGCAATCGACGACTGAAGTCATCGAGATCAATCCTCAAGATCGTACTTACGTAAAAGAAATTTTAGAAAAGCCAAAGCTTAAAAACAGCTTCCTTGCTGTTGGTTTTGGTTATGAAGCAAACGGTTTCGTCATTGAAAATGATGACGGCTGGGAAGCCGGTCCAGATTACGACCCACGAATTCGTCCTTGGTACATTGATGCTAAATCCAAAAACAGTTTAGTTGTTACCGCACCTTATGTGGATGCATCAAGTAAGAAAGTTATTATCTCAGTGGGTACGCCAGTTAAAGACAACGGCCGCTTTACTGCAGGTATGTTCTACGACCTAGAACTGACCAACCTTGCGACCTTAGTCAACCAAGTGAACTTGTTCGATGCGGGCTACTTATTCCTAGTGACAGCCGACGGCACGACGATTGCTCACCCGAATGCTAAAAACAACGGTGAAACGCTTTCAAGCTACATGCCGCAAGCGACTATTCGTGAAGGCTCTCAAGAGATTGAAGTCGACGGAAAAATGTTCCTGGTTAACTTCACACACATCCCAAGTGAAGATTGGTACATCGGCGCAATCCTCGATGAAGAGATCGCTTACCAAACCGTTGAAGACCTGAAAAACAGCTCAATGATCTACTCATTGATTGCGGTAATTCTAAGCGTCGTTGCACTAACGGTTCTGATCCGCGTGTTAATGCGTCCACTGGATGCGCTTAACCAAGCGATTCAAGATGTAGCGAGCGGACAAGGTGACTTAACTAAGCGTCTTGATACCAACACAGACCAAGAGTTCTCTGACCTAGCGAAAGGCTTCAACACCTTTACCGAAAACCTGCAAAATCAAATCATTCAATCGAAAGCGATTGGTGTTGAGATTAAACGTGGTACTGAATTCACAGTGAAAGGTGCTGGCGAATCTGCAAATGCAATGAACACGCAATTGCAAGAACTTGAGCAGCTAGCGACCGCAATGAACGAGATGGCGGTTACCGCAACAGAAGTAGCAAACAACGCTCAAGGCGCTGCGGCTGCGGCTCGTGAAGCTGATGAAGCAACGCTAGACGGTACCTCTGTCGTAAGTGAAACCACTCAAGCGATTGATAACTTATCTGAGCGTATCGACCAAGCCGTTGCAGAAGTACAAGTACTTGAATCAGCAACCGCAAACATCGAAACGATTCTTAAAGTAATCAACGACATTGCTGACCAAACCAACCTACTTGCACTGAACGCAGCGATTGAAGCGGCACGTGCTGGGGAATCGGGTCGTGGTTTCGCAGTCGTAGCCGATGAAGTTCGTACGCTAGCTCAACGTACTCAAGAGTCAACCACTGAAATTCGTAACATGATTGAGCAGCTTCAAGCAGGTGCAAGCTCAGTATCGAATGCGATGAACCAAAGTAAAGACACCGCAACTGACGCCGTTGAACGTGCTCAGCAAGCGAACTCTTCACTTGACCGCATTCGTGACGCGATTCAGCGTATCTCTGATATGAACATTCAGATTGCTTCAGCAGCAGAAGAGCAGAGCTTAGTAGCGGAAGAGATCAACAACAACACAGTTAAGATCAAAGACCTTTCAACACAAGTATCTACAGCAGCTCAAGAAGCGAATACCGCAATGCAGCAGCAAACTGACAATGTTCGCCAACAAGATGAGTTATTGAATAAGTTTACGGTTTAGCTACCGAGCAATAGCTTAAAATAAAAAGCCCCGCTTACTGATTGCCAGTAAGCGGGGCTTCTCTTTCTAACCTATCCGAGTTAACTCGTGACAGGTTTCAATTCATTCGTGGTCAACATCATGCATTGATTCGATTCCACCTTGATGGTTAAATCCTTACCCACACATTCAAACACATCACCCGACATTAAATCGGTTACCGCACCTGTCCAATTTAATGAGGCGGTTTTGCTGCGTTTCGACTTGTTGATCACCACAATGCCTTTGTCACCACGGACAAATACAAGCAAGTCATCATTCGCTTCAACCACACGCATCGCTTCGCCATGAACATGATTATGGAATTGAATCATGCTTTTCATGTAAGGCGCTTGCCAGTCGTTAAGCCAACGAGGCTGACCATTCTGATCCAAAATGCCGCTCGTGCTTAATTCACTGTAAACCAGTGGTACACCGCCATCACGACCAAGAATGAAGGCGTGAGCCAATCGCTCGTCCACTTCATCCATCACATGTTCCAAAAATACCTCGTTGTTTGGAATGTCATGAGTCACAGCAAAAGTGATGGCTCTCATGTTCGATAGAGCCTGACCAAAACAGTAAGGGTTTATCAGGGACTTAAAGCTGCCCTGCTCTTCAAAGGCTTTGAAGATGGTATTGAACAGAGGGAAATCGTACGCACCTAAACGCGTGTGTTTCAGGTATGGCTCAAGGAACAGCTCGTACTCTTCTTCCGTCGCACCGCCATCGGTAATGATCTCGCCAAAGATGTGCATTTCTTCGCAGATATCATCAGTCCACACCTTACGCAGGTGTGACAGTGTCATGTGTTTCGCAGCATCAATGCGGAAGCCTTTCACACCAATCGCTTTCAGAGCTTTTAGGTAGGATCTCTGCTGCGCAACCACATTGTCGTTGTCTAACAGCGTTGGCAAACCAGGATCGCTGGCTCCGCCAGTAATACGTCCGTTCTGCACTTCCCAAGTGTCTTTCCAGTTTTTGATGCCAAACGCTTCCACAAAGTCGTTTTCATCAAATAAAGGCTTAGAAAGATCACCAAACAAGCGGATCGATTCGTAATAGTCAGCATCTTTTTGGTAAGACGCCATATCTTGAAGATTCGGGTACGTTAAGTCACTGCGAATGCCAGACTCGTTTGCCATGTGGTTGAACACCACATCCACATAGGTACGAAGCCCATGTTGCTTTAACGTGTCGACCATCGCTTTAAAATCTTGTGTGTCACCCAACTGATTATCGATCACACGATAGTCTTGTGGCTGATAGCGTTGCCACCATTGAGTACCAGAATCTCGGTCGCAGCCTTTAGGGCCACGTAACGACTTCATTGCCGGTGAAACTAAAACAGATTTATAACCCAACTCTAGGATCAGTGGGGCGTTCTTCATTACGTCAGCGTAGCACCAGTCAAAGGCATGCAATATGACATCTGTCGCTGGGTTGCTTAACATAGCTGAACTCTCCATGTTGTTCTCCTACCAAACTCGTTTACAGCTTTTTAGAAAAGGCAAAGGCTAAAAGGCAAAGCTGCATAAATTTCCTCAAGAATGGCATTTATTATATGAGTTACTCATTAAAAACCCTCCTCCTCCTACCAATTACTCACGGTGGATAGTTAAGGGCGTAGCACCAATTATCGCATAACGTCTGGGATGAACACTCAGCCATTGTGCTTTTAAATGCACCCAAAAGTCACAAAAAAGGAGCGTATATACGCTCCTTTTATTCCATCTAACACATATCTTACACTAGGTTCTGTAAAGAACCTTAACTACGTGCCAACCGAATTTAGTTTTTACAAGATGTGGTACAAGCGTCTCGCCAGAGAAACAAACCTTATCAAACTGAGGTACCATTTGACCTTTCTTGAACTCGCCAAGGTCGCCGCCCTTTTTACCAGATGGACAGGTTGAATGTTTCTTCGCTAGCGTTTGAAATTTAGCGCCCTTTTTAAGCTGCGTCATGATGTCTTCTGCTAGTTCTTTATGCTTCACCAGAATATGAAGTGCTGCTGCTGTTCTTGCCATGATAATTCTCAGTTTGTTGCTGTCTGCTTGTCGACTTACCATCGACAGCGAGTATTTAGCGTGATTTTAACCCAAGAAACACCATTCTTCACTCTATAACCGAAAACAACCGTCTTAAAGCCCCTAAAAACAGTAGAGTTACTTGCCGCGACTGCTATTTCCCTTTAAATTATTCTTTATAAATTAAGCGTGTAGTAAATAGGAGCCAATTATGGCCAAACCGATCAGTAAAGCGAGTCAGTCACAGGGAATGTTGATGTTCAAATTGTCCCTCACTCAAAGTTTTGCGATTGGCACGCTTAAAGTCAGGGAAATCGTTCCTTTTCAACCGATGACCCAAATCCCCTACTCTCATCACCATGTGATTGGCACCGTGACCATTCGCGATCTAACGGTTCCAGTGATTGATATGTCTGCTGCGATTGGTTTTCGCCCGATCACTCCCGCTGAATACAACGACTGTGTGCTCATCGTGACTGATTGTTTAAGAACGGTTGTGGCATTCTTGGTTCGCTCAATCGACAAAATCATTGAATGTGATTGGAAGAGTATTGAATCGCCACCAGCGAGTGTCGGTCGCAACGTGTTTGTGACGGGTATTACTCGCTTTGAAGATCGTATCGTGCAAATGCTCGATGTCGAACTACTGCTCTCTAAGATCTACCCAGATTATGAGAATGCGCATATTCCAATGCTGACCGATGTAGAAAGGGAGCGACTCAAAGCGCTAAACATCTTATTGGTGGATGACTCTTTAATTGCGCGTAAGCAGTTATCTGATGCCCTAGACAGCATCAATATTCCTTATAGCATCTGCAATAACGGTTTGGATGCGATTGATCTAATGCGACGCCAAGCTAGCGTAGGCAAAGCGATAGACCTTCTTGTGAGTGACATTGAGATGCCGGGACTGGACGGTTACGAACTTGCGTTTGAAGTACAGAACGACAGTGCATTGAGTCATGCTTACTGTATTTTGCATACCTCACTATCGAGTGAGATCTGTGTCGACCGTGCTAATCAGGTAGGTGCCCACGAAGCGCTTGAGAAGTTCAATGCAGGTGAGTTAATCGAAGCCATGCTACGCGGCGCAAAAGTCTTAAACAACGCCTCTACAGCGGCTTAAAACTATTCACGAAGCTAAACCAACATCAAGTTCAAGGGTTTAGCTTCTTCAATTCTTAGTTTTTCATCTCTTATCCCAAATAGAGCTCACAGCTAGTCTTTCTTTTTGGGCATCGAATAGCTCTTACTCACGAATTCCACTTCCTCTACCTCATTGACATGATTAGTGAAAGACGCCAAGGCATACAGTGTGTTCGCGACTAAGTTAGCGTATTTAAAAAGAATCGGATCAGGTGACTTTTTACTTTCATGGTGCTCAATGCTTACCAAAGCTCGCACCACTTTCTTAGCCTGACAACGGCACAAGTGAAGCTCGCTCGACACTCGATTCCCACCCGGTAATACAAAGCCTTTAAAACCACCTTCTAGCTGCTCACGGATGCGGTGGTAATCCTGCTTAAGTTCGACCAATTCGGATTCAGTAATCGCTAACTTCCCACGTACGGAACCATTCAAATGATAGATATTCGGCTGCAAGCGTTGCAGGATCTCACGAACTTGTGGTTCCAATTCCAATGAAAGAACCAATCCAACTCGGCAGCAAAGCTCGTCCGATAGGATCTCAAAATCACAGATAGGACTGTCTTCATAAATGAACGGGTAACAGAACTCATCCCAATCTCGACTTACTGGTTTCACGTAGCGATCCTTACACATAAATAATTAATCAGGCGCCAATATACCAAACTCTTTGATTTAGTCTGCTTTTTCTCACATTTACGCCCAGTGTGTTTACAACGATTTTTAGACGAAAAAAAGCCCTCACATTGGAGGGCTTCTAAAATAACCAGTTAAACGAGATTACTCGTTAGATACTTTTTTGTGGCCTTCTTGCAGGTGAACGAAATCTACTAGATCATCACCCGATACTTGGTATGCCTGACCAAAGCCTTTAACGAACAGGCCGTTCTCTGCTTTAAGGTTGAACAGAGAGAAATCTTGAAGCTGGCTCAAACCATCGATGATCTCGCCGAAACGCTCTTGCATCTGGCCGATCACTTGAGTCCAAAGCTCTGTTTCACGTTCTACAACGCTCGCTTGCGCATCAAACGTTAGACGCTTACGCGCGTAAAGCTGCTTCGAGCTCTCTTCGTCTTCAATCATCATCAAAGACACTTGAGGGTTAGCTTTCAAGTTACGAGCATGACGAGCAATATCAGAAATTAGAACAAAGTAACCTTCTTGGTTCTGAACGAAAGGTGCATAACTTACGTTTGGGCGACCTTCTTCATCAACTGTTGCAAGTTGAAGGGTACGGCGCTCTTGGCGAAACTCTTTAATTTCTGGACCTAGGCGACCTTGTAGACGTTCTTGTTTTACTTGCTGTTCCATGGGTAATTCCTTTATTCACTTTCTCTGATTTATTATTTTTGCCCGAGGTTGAGCGATCATTAGCGAACTAAACGATCCTCGAGCATCGATGTCTATTAACTATTACTGCTGATTCTGTTTAAGCTTGTGCTTTTAGCGCTTTGAAGCGTTCTACTTGGTCGGCAATAAGCTCACGCTTTTCATTGCGGCCTAGGTAGATCTTAAAAATGTTCTCGCCCGTTTCACTGAAGAAACCGAAGTAATGACTTTCACGGCCCATGAATGCTTTGCTCACCAAACCGATCTGTTTCACGTTGTCGAGTTTCAGGTGACCATGAAGCTCGCCTTCTTTGCCCATAAGGTTGTAGTAACCACGTGCTACTTTGCCTTTAGGGAACGGCGCTTTTACTTCGAAGATTGAGCCGAATGAATGCACGATAGTGGTCACTGGGCCCCAGCCAACTAAACCTTCAAGAATTTCTTGAGCACGGCTGCCATCTAGCATCACTGCCATGTCGTTTGGAAAAGCAGCAACCACTTCAACCTCTGAAACACCGAGCTTCTCAGCAATTGCAGTAGGAAGCAGTTTTGGCTCTTCTTCTAGAATGCGAGCGACACGTTGTTCTAGAGTTTCTGTCATTTCTAATGTTGTATCTGTCATTGAATATGTTTCCGTATAAACGAGTAATTTACGTAAGTTCTAAATTTAAAATTCGATATTAAGCGTGCTTCAAGCTTGCATGCGGGTGAACGCCCGAACCTGATGCTTTCGGCGCTGGGTGCATCGCTTGATATTCAGCGTTAAGCACTTGAATCACACTCTGAGCCAGGCTTACTGCCCAGAAGCTGCCAGCAATAGTCAGGCTCAAGTAATCTTCCGAAAGCTCAACCAAGCCATTCTTTTCCCAATGTGAAAACAGAGGCTTCAAGTAATCAAACGTGTCTTGTCCCATAAAGGTCGGCAACGTACTTCTTCTAACAACACCAGAATCAAAGCCTGCCTTTAATGTCGAGAAGATTGGCTCTAATGAGCTTTGCTTCGTCATCATCGCAATCGGCAACTGACCTTGTTTTATAGACTCCATGTAGCTGTCTAAAGTTCGATGTTGCATCACACCGTGGCCGCCAATATTGCCACCAGCACCACAACCAATTGGAAGCACCTCGGCATAAGTTTTCGCTAAGCTGTTGTAAATGCTGCGTTCGCGGTTATCGCGAGTCCAGTGATTCACACTCAGTTGTTTAACTTTGTGCTTGGCCATGAACTCAACACCCGCCAAGTACATGCTCGCCTTATCAGGCGTATTGGCCGGCGGTGGGATTCTTCCTTTCTCAACAAGATTAAGCATAGGAGCATTGCCCCCAACAATCAGTTGGTAGAGGTCGATACCGTGTGCACCAGTAGACATGTAGTCTTCTAAATCTTGTTGGAACACTTCCATAGATTGGTATGGTAATCCGTACAGCAAATCCAGAACGATGGGCGCTTGCTCAGTACGACTCAAAGCACTGATACGTTCCAACACAACCTCTCGGTCGTCTAAGCGCTTGGCACTGCGTCGAACTTGAGTGTTGAAACTTTGAATACCAAAGGAGAAACGGTTGAAACCACCTTCAAGCGCACGATCAAACATCTCATCGCCAAAGCGATTGATGCGCCCTTCCAAGGTCATTTCCACATCGTTCGCTAGAGGGAAGTATTGGCGAATCGCTTTACCTAATTGCTCTACCTGCAGAGGCGATAGATCGGTAGGTGTTCCACCACCAATGTAGACGGCGTGAAATAATCCAGACTGAGCCCAAGGCGTTTTGGCTTTTTGCTTCAACTCAACCATCAGAGCATCGAAGTACTCATCCACTAATTTGCGGCTTGCGGCATTTTGGAAGAAGTTACAGAACGTACAGCGCACACGGCAGAAAGGAATATGGATATACAAGCAACGCTTATCCTGTTTCTTCCCTTCGCTTAGCATCAGTTCATCAAAGAGCTCCAACTTCTTGCTCGGGTCGACCGGAATTGAACTTCCTCCGGCATGTGCAGAATGCTTTTTCGCAAACGCAAAACGAAGCGGATCAGGGCTAGAAACACCCAAGATTGATTCGTCAAATTTATAAATATTAAGACTCATATAATCTCTCTAAACACTTACATAGCAAAGTCTGGAAGACTATTCGCTAAAAACTGAGAGAATCATAAATAGAGCCAAATGATAATGCAATTGATAATTGATCTTATTTAGATTCTAAGCAATAATCCGATACAGAATTTTGATTTGGTAAAGGATTGATTGTGAACGTTCCTAGATATGTTATTGCAGGCGGTGCATCGTTGGTGATTCATGCGGCGCTGTTGTTTGTCGCTCAAGAATCCAAAGTATTTGCGATGCCTGCAGGTAGCCAATCGAACACGGTATCGATCAACTTCACGCCTAAAAGCGCTCCTTCGCAAGCTCAGCAAAAAACGGTTACAGAACCCGTTGAACCAAAACCAATTGAGGAGACGGTTTCACAAGCCGAGCCTAAACCTGTCGAGCCGAAGGCCGTTGAGCCAAAGCAAGCCAAACCGACACCAAAGAAAAAAGCGATCACCAATAAGCCTCAACCGAAGAAAGTAGAGAAAAAGGTTGTTGAAAAGAAAGTCGAGAAGAAGCCGGTTCAAAAGAAACCTGTGACTGAGAAAAAGGTCGTGAAGAAAGAACGCCCAGAACCAGCCACTCAACCAGAGAAGCTGGCCGACAAGAAAGTCGATAAGAATATGGACGAGTCTGCCAACCAACCTCAGGAAGTAAACCAAGGCGTATCAAACCAAGAGCCGGTGCTAGTGACTAAGCCTTCTTTCTCTGCACGCCCTACACCGCCGAATTATCCTCGCCAAGCCAGACGTCGTGGCGTTGAAGGTGTCGCAACTTATGAGATCTGGTTAGACGCAGAAGGCAAACAAATTAAACAAGCATTAGTAAATTCATCAGGCGCACTAATGCTCGATAACGCCGCTTTAGATGCCATTAAACAATGGAAATTCTCACCTCATACTGTCAATGGTCGAGCGATTGCTCACCGAGTACAAATACCTGTTCGTTTTAGGTTGGATTAATCATGCAACAAATCAGTTACTTACAAGATCAACTGGGCTTAATGACTTGGCCTCTTCTTATCTGCTCTGCATTAACAGCAATGATCATCGCAGAACGTGTCTTCCAAGTTATGTTAAGCATTGGCGTTGGCAAACGTGCTATTCGTCGTGAGCTCAATCAGATCTCACCAACCAATAGCAAAGAGATTGAAGCGCTCGCTCAGTCGATTTCAGGTAAACGACCGCTACTGTACAAGGGCGTTTCGATGTTGCTTGCTCACCACTCTTTCTCAAAAGGTTTACGTGAAGATGCAGCGGGGATCTGGCTACAAGAGAAACGCCACCAATTGCATGCGGGCCTAAGATTGCTTGGTTTAATCGGTGTGATTAGCCCATTGATTGGACTGCTTGGTACGGTACTTGGCCTTATTGAAATGTTCAAAGGTGTTGCCGCGACTACTGGCAGCATCACACCGAGCGATCTGGCCGACGGCCTTGGACTAGCAATGAGAACGACAGCTGCGGGCTTGATGATCGCACTTCCTGCAATTTCAGGCGCACAGCTATTAGGCCTTTGGGCTGACCGAGTGCTTGCTCAGCTAGAACATACCCTGAACTATGTGAATGTGTGGCTAGAAGGCATGTCGATTCAAACCAATCAATCTGATGATACTCAAGGTAAGCCTGTCAACAAAACCTCTATCGGTGATGTGAGCCAAGCATGATTAAGACGCCCCACTCATCTCACACACAGAGCCTAGCGCCGGACTTAACACCGCTGCTCGACATCATTTTTATCGTGATGGTTTTTCTATTGCTTACGGCATCAGTAAAGCTGGAGTCACTAGAAGTTGAACTGCCTAGTTCTGACGTTAAAAACGTTACTGAAGTCCACAAAGACTCGATTAGCGTCAACATTCTAGACCATGAACCTTACTGGGCGATTAACGGCCAAGAGTACATCGACTGGGAAAACTTCAAGATTGCCTTGTTAGAAGAGACAGGCTCAACAGATAAAAAGCCGATCATCATTGGCGCGGATAAAGCTGCCAACGTTGAAAACTTAGTGAAGCTGCTTTCATTCCTTCAAGAGAACGGAATACCAGCGACTCAATTGCTCACTGACGATGGCTAGAACAAGACTCAATTTTCACGAGGTTTGGCTTCTGACCGATAAGACTAAACAATCAGAGTTAAGCCTCTCTATCGACTCGAACTCACAATGCGAATGGACTGCTCACTGAGTATCTTCGCGATACAAAAAGAATCTATAAAGAACTTATTATGAACAACTTAAACGTGCTCAATAAATTAAAGACCAAGACACATTTCCTTTCAGTAGCCGCTATGAGCTTGGCATTGACTGCACCAACTGCGATGGCAAACGACGTTGAACAACCCCGCATCATCAGTGCAGGTAGTGCAGTTACCGAATTAGTTTTAGCGCTTGGCGCAGAAGAACAGTTAGTAGGTATTGATGTAACTAGCCGCTTCCCTCAATCTGAAAACCTGCCAAAGATTGGCTACCACAGAAACCTGTCAGCTGAAGGTTTGCTTGCCCTAGAACCAACCACATTGATTGGCTCTGATGAAATGGGACCAGACAACGCTATCTCTCAATTAAAATCGGCAGGCGTCGATGTCGAGATCGTGAACACTGAAGCAAACGTTGAAGGGCTGTTAAAGCGTATCGACCAAATCGCAAAGATCACTCATACCGAAGACCACTCTCAACAAGTGAAAGCCGAAGTGAATCAAAAGATCGCAGCACTGAAAGCTAATCAGGTACCGAGCAACGAAGCGAAGAAAGTTCTGTTCCTGTTACTGCATGAAGGTCGCCCTGCGAACGTTGCTGGCGGTGAAACATCACCAAACGCAATCATCGAATTAGCTGGCGGCATCAACCCTGCAGCTCAGAGCTTAACGTCTTACAAGCCACTTTCAATGGAATCACTCGTTGAGATGCAACCTGATGTCATTTTAGTCAGCGGCCGTAGTTATCAAAAAATGGGCGGCGCAGATGCCATCCTGAAATCACTACCTATGCTAGCGGCAACGCCTGCAGGTATGAACAAGCAAATCATTACCGTAAATGGCAGCGCTTTGGTTGGCGGGCTTGGCCTAGAAAGTCTCTCTGAAGCTAAGCGTTTAAACGCACTTATCTACCCGCTATAACTCAACCACCCTATTTCTGCTATCGCTAATTCACTTCCCTTCACCAACTGACTCATGCTGTTGGTGAAGGTGATTAAAGTTAGCGATAGATATTGAGGCCCTTTATGTTGTTACGATCCGTCCCACTGAAAACGTCGATGTTAGGCCTAGGAGCTACCCTAGCCTTTGTCGCACTGTACTCGATCACTGTTGGGCCAATGAACATTAGCTTAGCGGACAGCGCCACAAGCTTAATTCAACCAAACAATGACTTAGCACCTCACATCAACTTAGTCATTCAAGAAATTCGCTTACCTAGAACCATCTTGTGCATGCTGATTGGTGCAATCCTCGCCTTATGTGGCGCGGTAATGCAGGGTCTGTTTCGAAACCCACTTGCCGAACCTGGCATCATCGGTGTGTCTGCGGGCGCAGCATTAGGTGCTGCACTGGCTATCGTTCTGTTCTCTGAACTTTCACTTCAATACCCGGCCTTCATGAACTTTGCAGCAGTACCTGTGTTTGCCTTTTTGGGCGGCGCTTTAACCACGCTGCTGGTTTACAAGCTTGGTACTGGCAAATTCGGCACTTCAGTAACCATCATGTTGCTTGCAGGTGTGGCAATCAGTGCACTATCAGGCGCAGGTATTGGCTTCTTAAACTTCATTGCTGATGACCAAATGCTGCGTGACCTTTCACTATGGTCGATGGGTTCACTGGCAGGCGCAAAGTGGTCGGGTATTTTGCTTGCTGCAGTTACGCTCGTTGGTCTGTTTGTTGTGTTCTACCGCCAAGCGATGTCTTTGAATGCTCTATTACTGGGTGAATCAGAAGCGCAACACCTTGGTATTCCGGTACAAAAGTTAAAACGAAAGCTGATTCTACTGACGGCTGCGGGCGTTGGTATCACAGTGAGCCTGTCAGGCATGATTGGCTTTATCGGGCTTGTAATCCCTCATTTAGGCCGCATGTTAGCGGGGCCAGATCATCGAGTGCTGCTTCCCCTGTCAGCGGTTCTAGGCGCATTACTACTAACGGCTGCAGACATGTTCTCACGCGTGGCTTTGGCACCAGCTGAGTTGCCAGTAGGTATTGTCACCGCAATCATCGGCGCTCCATTCTTCTTGTATCTATTATTCCAACAGAAAGGGAGAATCCTTTAATGTTTCCTGCAGCGTTAAAAGCAACCGACATCGAAGTGAAGTTCGGCAGCAAAGTGATTTTAGATGGCGTTTCTATTGAGATAGAAGCAGGAAAGGTAACTACACTGCTTGGGCCAAACGGCGCAGGAAAAAGCACGTTACTTAAAGCCTTATGTCAGGAGATATCGAGCACGGGTGATATCCAGTATTTTGGACACACCAAGGACAAGTGGCCTTCACAGAAGTTGGCGAAACACCTGGCGATGCTTCCTCAGCACAGTACCTTGACCTTTCCATTTCTGGCGCACGAAGTTGTCGAGCTTGGTGGTATTCCTCTACAAGAATCTAACAAACAGCTCACGAGCATCGCTAGCCAAAAAATGGAAGTGGCTGATGTCACTCACCTGAGTGAAAGGCTCTACCCTTCCCTATCTGGCGGTGAAAAACAGCGTGTTCACTTAGCTCGAGTGTTAACCCAGCTTCACCACTCTGGTGACCAATGCATCTTAATGCTTGATGAACCGACATCAGCACTGGATCTCGCCCACCAGCACAACACCTTAAAAATTGCGAGAGAGTTAGCCGACAACCACAATGCCGCCGTTATCGTGGTTTTGCACGACCTAAACCTAGCCGCTCAGTATTCTGACCGACTGGTAGTATTAAAAGACGGTAATTTGGTTTGCGATGGTAGCCCTTGGGAGTCGCTTGAACCTTCTATGATCGAGGATGTGTACGGCTACAAAAGTATTGTAGAAAAGCACCCAACCATGAGCTTCCCTCAAGTTCACCCAGCCCAATAGTCTCGATTTAAAACCTATTCGTTGTGAATATTCGCTCCTAATAACAATTAAGTCATTATAAGCCTCGATTTTCTCGAGGCTTTTTATTGGCTCATAGCCTCTCTCACGCCTTAAACTTAATTTTACTAGCAACCATAGCAATGAACCCCAAAACGTCTCACCCTGAGCGTTTGAGGCTCTATAAGTGAACATTATCAATTAGGGCTACTTAGCTTTTCACCGTGAGAGTGAAGGAAGGGCATGAATGTAAGCGGTTAAAAAGAATAGAAATAACGCCGCTGTACACAAACAAGCAGATGAGAAAGAGCAGTAAATTCGATAGAAAAAGAGCAAAAGCACAAACGATAGGCACAAAAAAAGCCCCCTCAGGAGCTTCTTTCATTGTGTGTTGATTATTGGCTCATACGAATCAATGACTTACCAATCAACCACTCTAGTTCTTTACCGCTAGTATCGCCAAACTGAGTTTCAGTCAGTTTGTATAGACGATCAATACCGTTTGCCGCGAACTCATGTGCGCTTTCAGCAGTAACGATATGATGGAAAAGTAAACGTAAGATTGCTAGGAACTCAGCGTCTTCAAGTGCTGTAACCCAGCTAGCAGAGAATGCATCCAGACCGTTTTCGAAATCAATGTGTTCCATGAACATCTTGAAGATTCGACCGTCTAGAGCAGCTGTGAAATCTGTTTTCTTTGGAAAGTGGTGGCTTATACCTGTACGAGAAACGCCCGTTTGCTGACTTAACGTCGTGTATGACATCTTGTCGTAACCCAATCTTAGTAGCTGGTCTACAACGGCATCCATGATTTTCTGGATAGTGATTTCTGTATCTTCTTTACTACGCTTTGGCATATTCAGGCTCTTCTCTTTGTAAATCCATCTAACTCAATCAAATGAAGTCAGAATGAAAATCGTTATCAGCATTATGTGAGCAAGGTATTTTTTCGCAAGTATTTCCATTAAATACCGACAAATACTTTGTACGAACAATTTTACAGTGCTGCCTCTTTGGGCACTTTGTCTAATTATCCTTCGAAAGTCACCTTACCGCTCTAAGTGGTTAATCTAAAATAACTACTTAGAATATCAAATACCCAACGATAAATTCATTGTATAAATACCTATCAAGCAATAGATAGTCTTATAAAATCAGTTACGACGCAACTAACTGAATGATATTCTGACAAATTAATGACACTGCTTTTCAACAAAACATGAGATAGATCACATACATATTTGTCGGCGCGAATGTACATATTCATTTAACCCCTTAACAAACAACATAGCATACCAGTATAAATTAGTTCAAAGATTTTAATTTTTGTAGATACAGTTCAAATTGCTCGTTAGAATAACCTCAGACTTTGTAAGAGGATTATTTATGAGCCAAGATATGGGTAACAACGATGTATGTGAGGCTTGCGGATGCGCAGGTGAAATCGGGTTCATCATTAAAGAAGGCGACGATGTTGCTGAAGTAACGGTTTACGGTAACTCTAAAGCAATCATTGAAACTGAGTTTGCTAAGTACGTTGAACTTGCTAAACAAGTGTCTAGCAACGTTGAATTTGAAGCGTCAGAGATGACAGAAGAAAGCACGGAATTGCATGCTCGCTTTAAATTTGAAGTCAGCGCTGAAAAGATTATTTTTGAACTTAAGACTCGCTCTCTAGCGCGTTAATATAAGCATTCATATTCTTATTAAAAGACGAGTAACTTTACTCGTCTTTTTTTATTTCAATCCAAGCCAGTGAACCGTTTTGCTCAAAATCGTTTTCTGCAGCGCACCGAATCACGACACCACCAACCGCTAACACTGCACCAACGCTATAAGCCTTATCATCGTAATAACAAACTCGTTGCTGTTGTCCGCCTTGAGTCACCAACACTGCAGCCTTTGCGGGTGTTGAAATTACTTTGTTCGCACTTACAGACATAGAGCCAAACAGCGAAGCTGTAACCAGAAAGACCTTAATTATTTGTGTGTTTACTCTAATCATTGATTTACCTGCCATTATCGCTTAATTCCTCTTTCACCTACCGCCAAATGGGTAAAACACTATGCGAGAATAATTTTTCCATTATAGTGTTAGCGTCTATCGTAATAAGAAGCCCGTTATGCTCAGAATAATTGCACTTATTATTGGTTCCCTAACCATAACAAATGTCAGTGCTGAACCACTCGATCACTATCAAATATTGAACCATCTCGATAATTACGGAAACTTATATCTACGTAATAAGCCTTATACCTCGCTTCCTACGGGCTTAGTGGTCGATGGCAATCTCAATATCGAAAACACAGCGATCACTCGCCTACCTAAAGGCTTAGAAGTTAACGGCAGCCTTAAAGCGTCTAACAGCCAGCTAGCAAGAGTTCCAACTGGGGTTAAGATCAAAGGTTATGCCGATTTGATTGGCAGCCAAATCACTAGCTGGCCAAGAGGTGTACGAGTGGGCGGGTTTATCAACCTCACCGACACCCCACTGCAAAGGCTACCAAACGGCTTTAGAGTAAAGGGTGACTTGAGCGTGATTCGTACGCCTTTAACAGAGCTACCCAACGGAATCGTGATTGACGGTGATTTATACATCGGAGGCTCAGCTATTACAGCGTTTCCCGATACAATGACAGTCAGAGGCAACATCTATCTGGGCGGCAACACTGTAACTACATGGCCAACCAATTTAGATCTGGGTGGCGCAGTCGCTCGCTAATCTATCCGACAGTTCATCCTCTTTAAATGCAAAGATAAAGCAGCAAAAACAAAAAAGGAGCCCAAGGCTCCTTTTTCAATTCAATCAATCAATTAATCAACTGATGCTTATTAAGCAAGATCTTCGCTAACCAATATTCTTCACTGGGTTCGCATAGCTATCAATCAGATACTGACGCGCACCTTTTGGCAAGCTCGAAAGTTTCTCTTCAAACTCTTGCTTAACCGCAGCAGTAATCGACTCGTCTTCTTTTTCTGCCGCCAATAGGTTTACTGGGAACAGTTTGTAGTTCTCGTGGATCTGACGATCGATCTCTTCAGCCAATGCTTCTGGAGTATCAAAATCTTGGTCGATAACCTGACCGAAACCAACATGCACGCGACCTTTATTACCGATGATGCCCTGAATGATACTTTCGATATCTTCAAACTCACCTTTTTCGTAGCTGCCGTTAACGTCTTTTTCAAAAAGTTCGATGGCTTTAGCCGTATCACACGGATCATTTTCGTAAGAAATAGCGACCGGTACAATCTTCAATGATTTCACATACTCAGGGAAAGCGATCTTCTGCTTACGCCCTTCAACGTGGAACATTTTCAAGATAGCAGGCTCTGTAAAATCATTACCGTCTTTCGCTCGGCCTTCTTTTTGAGCGATCCAGATAGAGTTACCAGTATCTAGAGAGTGCTTAATGTAAGAAGACAACTGGCCTAGTGCTTTCATCATTTCACGCGGTCCTTTCAAAGAACGCTTAACGATGAAACTCTTGTTCAGACGCATCAATTCAGTCGCACATGGCTTCTTCAACAGGTTGTCACCAATCGCGATGCGACAGGTCTGATGATTATTTTGATGCAGAGCGTAATTTACTAACGCCGGATCCATAGCAATGTCACGATGGTTTGATACAAACAGGTAAGCTTGATTCGCATCCAGTGATTCTACACCCGTGTACGTCACACCGTTTGTAGTTTTAGCAAGCGTGTCACGTAAGTACTTTTTCACTTCAATCTGAATGGACTCAACGCTAGTCAGCTTGCTCCACTTCATTTTTAAGTACACACGTAAAATTGGACTCATTAATGCTTTGAACCAAGACGCATGGTTTGAAAAACGGTAGTGCAGTATCGCACTGATAAATTCTTCATCATTAATAAGGCGGTTTAGTGCCGCTGGAATTTCATCATCGCCGTAAGGACGAATATCAACATATGGATCGGTTGGAGAGGTCATTTTTTAATTCATATAATAAAAAGCTGGCTCATTCTACGCGTTGTTTTGACTTCTCGCAGCTACAGAGCCCATACTTTTGACAAGGTCAGACCAGAAACATTGAAAATCCCCTGTTATTGTTGGCATTCTTTGAGATTAACGGTAATCTTGACGCCCCAAAATTAAGGTACTATCTATGAATTTCGCTATTGAATATACATCGGCTTACTTTTCACACTTGGTGATCACACCACGCAAGAAAGTACTTAAACATAGCCTTGTATCCGTTCAAAGTGGCTTGGTTTTGATAAAGCTGGGTAAACAAGAGTACGCCGTTGAACCAGGGCAAAGCATCTGGATCCCATACGACTGCTTAACATCACTGACCTACTTTCCAAACACTCAGATTAATCGCGTCGACTTCTCTGTACGCTTGACGGATTCATTCCCAAGACAAGCGGGTTACATCACTCAAACCAACCTATCTTTGGCACTACTCGAAAAACTAGAACTGACTAAGTCTCGTACTTCAAGTGCCAACAATACCGAGCAAGCCTGTAAAGATATGCTGTCTGTATTGAAGCAAGAAGTGTTGTCGTTTAAGCCACTGCTTTGTGAAAGTGCCCTGTCTCAGCGATTCAATCAATGGAACATTGATGACTCTAACCTGCCACAAGAGCACACCTTGGTGATGGTCATGCGTGAAGCGAAGAAGCGTATGCAGTCAGGTCAGAAGCGAGCTGCTGTGATCGATGATTTGTTCTCAGGTAAAGAAGAAGAGTTTGAACAGCTGTGCATGCTTGTTTTTGGTGACGACCTATAAGCGCCAAAAGACTGAAAAGACTGAGAAGACTGAAAATCTCGTCCATGACCCGTCCTGATATGGGTTGACACTTGATTGACTAAAACGCTCGATGTATTTCATCGGGCGTTTTGTATTTTAGAGCTGTGTGAGGCCTATATTCATTATATATTTTTACTGATTCAGCGACCATTTTCTTTGCTTCATCTAAATCATTCGGTTTATTCAACAGATACTCCATCTTCAATATTCCGTTGATCCTCTCTGCCAACGCATTCTGATAACAGTCATAGCCATCAGTCATTGAGCAAGATACATCATACTGCCGATGCAACTCTTGGTATTCCACCGAGCAGTATTGAACACCTCGATCTGAGTGATGTACAAGCTCACCTGTATTCTTCCGCTCTTTCAACGCGTTTAAAAAGGCCAGCTTGATCGTGCGAGCTTTCATATCATCACCTATGTGATAGCCCACAATTTTTCTTGAGTAAGCGTCCGTCACTAAACTGAGATAAGTACTACCACACCGCGTTGCTAGATAAGTAATATCGGCAACCCATAATTGCTCTGGTCTTTCCGGTCTTAAGCCTTCTTTGATTCGATTTGGATGACAGTAAAAGCGATGATTACTGTTGGTGGTTCGATGATAAGCCCTTCGATTCTGCACTAACAATCGATTCATTCTCAGCAGAGAGAATAAGCGGTCTCGCCCGATTTCAATATCGTTCTGAGCAAGTAAGTACTTGAGCTTACGAGTTCCTATACGAGGGTGCATCATCCTTTGCTCCTTCACAAAACCGAGTACTGATTCATCTTTCTTTGTCTGATGAATTTCTGCAACACAGCGCTTGTAGAAAGCTTGTCGTGTAATACCGATGAAGTGACAAGCCTTAGTGACGGTCAACTTTCTGACCGTTTTTTCCTTAATAACTCGGCCTTGCGCTTCTTTGAAATTCGGACTCCGAAATCTCTATCCATGACTTTTACAACCGCTTCAAAGAACTCAGCTTTGAGCTGAGTCTCTTCTAATTGCTGCTCGAGTTCTTTGATTCGTTGCTCTGGGGTTTGAGTTGAGGAAGAGTTTGACATAGTCGCTCCTAACGCTCTCGATTGTTCTGTTCCTTTAGACCAATCTAGTTGACCATGTTTGCGAAGCCAAACTAAAACGGTAGAGCGACCTTGGATCCCATAACGTTCTTGAGCTTGCTTATAAGTCATTTCGCCTTTTTCAACTTGGCTTACGACTGACAATTTAAAGGCAAGAGAATAATCTCGTTGAGTACGTCTACTTGTTGTTTTCATGACACTCTCCAATTTCATGTTGGAAATGTGTCAACCATATTTAGGACGGTACACCAGATACTAAAAAGCCGCAAAAACTGAGTCTTTGCGGCTTTTTTAATTCTTTAACATCTGTTTTAGGTTCAGAGCAAACCTTCGGTTTTTTCCCTTAAAAAGGCAATTCAACCTGCATCATTAGGTCGGCATCACGCGAGTCGTGCCAACGGTAGTCAAAGCGCATACGAGGTTGCCCTTCGACCTTCTCACCAAAACCAATGCTGAGTTGTAAGCCGTGGTTTAGCAGCCACTCCTCTGTAGACATATCATACTGCTCATCTTCCAGATCTTCAGGAAACCACATCCCCAAACCTACATAGTTTGATTCAATGCTTTGTGTCAGTAGCGGTGCGTCTTTACTTTGAAGTACCCAGTCAGACCAATAATCAGGTGTACTCTGCGCTTCTTCATCGCTGAGCCCACTGATTTCCATCATACGTTGGCCGAAAGACTCAATGCTCGAAGAAAAATCCAAACAGTTGTCGTCATCAGAAGTCAGCATGATCGAATCTAAGCTAAAAAAATCACATTCAGCATAAGCAGGCATACTGCATGCTGCCATGATCAACGTCGCTGGTATCGCGCTCTTTAGCATAGTCCTCTGACCTCTTGATTAGTGAACTCACATTATCTGATACAGTCCACTATCTTGCAACATCTTTGTAACTGACTTAGTACTCAATTTTGTAACATCGCTTCCACTTATCAGCGCATTACGTATGTCAGTACTACGTATTTTCACTTTTTCAGGGCAAGCCATTACAGACCAACGTTCAGTAATCTCATCGGATTTATAGAAAGATGAGAACTTAAAGAAGTTATCCGGCCCAATCACAAACGTCAGTTCAGCGTCACGATGTAACTTTTGCAGTTCACTGAGCACTGCATATGTGGTTACGCTTTCACCAGGTGTAAATAGGCTCTTTTCGATCAAAGAAAGCTCAACTTGATCCAATGAAAGATCACTGATAAATGCGTTAACTAACTGACATCTCGTATCAAAGTCTAGCATCTCTTTTCCCCAAGCATGGGCAATACTTGGAACGAGTAGAATTTTGTCAAAGTGAGCCAACGAATCAATCACACTTTTATGCCCTAGGCTCGGTGGATTAAACGCACTACCGAAAATGGCTATTTTTTCCATTATTTATTACTGCCTTCTCTTTCTAAGCTTGTGCAAAGAGGTTTTTAAATCGGATGATTTAGGTATGATAACACTAGATTTTTAATTTGCTTGCAGGAAAGGAATACGAATGGAACAGTTAATTCGTGACGAAATGCGCGTACTACCTTCAATTGACCCTCACTTCGAAGTGACTCGTCGTGTGGACTTTATTAAAACGAAACTTCAGCAGTCAGGCTGCAAGTCTCTCATCCTTGGTATCAGTGGCGGTGTAGACTCAACGACCTGTGGCCGTTTGGCACAGATGGCCGTTGATAGCCTGAATGAAAACTCTGGCAGCAACGACTACCAATTCATTGCGGTTCGCCTACCTTATGGCGAGCAAAAAGATGAAGACGAAGCACAGCTTGCTCTCTCTTTCATCCAGCCTTCTCAATCTGTTTCTGTAAACATCAAAGCGGGTGTTGATGGGCTTCACGCTGCATCTCACGTTGCACTTGAAGGTACAGGTTTACTACCAACAGACTCAGCAAAAATCGACTTTGTGAAAGGTAATGTGAAAGCTCGCGCTCGCATGATCGCGCAATACGAAATTGCTGGTTACGTTGGCGGTCTTGTAATTGGTACTGACCACTCAGCAGAAAACATCACTGGCTTCTACACCAAACACGGTGACGGTGCCTGTGATTTAGCGCCTTTGTTTGGCCTAAACAAGCGTCAAGTTCGTGAACTTGCAGCAACGCTAGGTGCGCCAGAACTATTGGTTAAGAAAGTTCCAACTGCCGACCTAGAAGAGCTTGATCCACAGAAAGCCGACGAAGCAGCATTGAACCTTTCTTACGATCAAATCGATGATTTCCTTGAAGGTAAAGAAGTCCCTCAAAATGTGTCTGACCGCTTAGTAGGTATCTACAAAGCAACACAACACAAGCGTCAACCGATTCCAACGATCTACGATTAATTTACTGAATTAGTCTCAGAATCAAAAAGGCCGGAAGTTCATTTCAGTGAACTTCCGGCCTTTTCTATTAAATGCGCTTTTCTTTCCGGTCTTCCGGCCTAACGAGTTAGTCTACGACTTCGATATCAGTTTGAGGCACACTGCAACACGCTAGTATTTGCCCCATGTTGCGTTCATGCTCTTGCAACGCCGGTACATCCGGTTGATGAACTTGCCCAGACTCAAGGGTCACTTTACAAGCACCACAGAAACCCGCGCGACAGCTTGATGCGATAGACACACCCGCCGACTCTGCTTGCTCTAGCAAGGTTGACTGGTTATTACCTTCGAACAAGTAGCCATTCACACTCAACTGAAGTTGCTTCACAGCTTCCTCGGTCAATTGAGCAACACCAAACGCTTCTTGATGGTAATGCTGAGGGTTCAGCCCCATTTGAATCAGCAGTTTCTTGGCATTATCCATAAAGCCGTCAGGGCCACACACGAACGCTTGGCGCTTATGTAACTCATCAATTTTTGCAACATGAGACACGCTCAAACGACCAGACAGACCATCCCAATCTTTCGTTGGTTGGCTTAGTGAATAAATCACGCGAAGCCCAGCATGTTCGCGAGCGATCTTATCAATCTCAGCTTGATAAGGGATATCTTCTTCACTGCTGCATTGGTGATAGAACACCACATCATCAATCTGACCATGGTCGGCTAAGTAACGAAGCATCGACAACATTGGTGTGATGCCACTTCCCGCTGACAACAGTAGTAATGGATGAGTTGGGTTATCTTCCAAATAGAACGCGCCATCTGGATTTTGAGCGACTAGCGTGTCACCCACTTGAAAGTGATCATTTAACCAATTAGAGATTTGGCCATCATCGACACGCTTCACTGAAATCGCTAAGCGACCCGCTCGTGACGGACTAGAAGATAAGGTGTAACGACGAGAGACCTTCTCGCCATCAATCACCATTTCAATCGGTAAATGTTGTCCCGGTTGATAACTTGGCAGTGAGTGGGTTTCTTTTGTAGGTTCTAACCAAAACGTTGTAAAGTCGCGAGCGATCTCTTCACGTTCAACACAAGTTAAGTGCAGCGACTCAACCCATGTGTCTTCGTAGTGCTCTTTCTCTTTGGTTTCGAGCACCTCAACCACATCACCGGCTTTGATTAAACCTTCATTTTTTGCCACTAGGTTTTGACCAAAGAACACGCCACCGCGCTCATTGGCTCTGAAAGTCGAGAAGGTATTCAGCGGCTCTTTTGTTGCTCTAAATTCGCCACGCTCAACATCTACCGTCGTCAGAATACAGCGCTCACAAGGTTTCACTGCTTCAAATTCAACCTCGCCGATTCGTATGCGCTTCCAACCATCTTCAGCAAAGGCTTCTGTATTAGAGACAACAAAGTTAGTGCGGAACTGATCCATAGAATGGACTTCAGGGCTTCGGCGATTCAGCTCATCAAGGGATGCTTGGCTGATCACCAACATTGGATAGCCATCAGCGAAACTTACGTTCTGGCCGAGCTTTTCACGAACACGATTCGATTGCTCGCCTGAGAACAATAACTCAACACGAACACCCAACACATCACTGAACCAATCATCGGCTTCATCGTTAGTGGTGTAAGCGGTGAAGCTGTCTTTCCAAACCGTTGCTGGCGCTTCTTGCATCTTGAAGTTCGCGTATTTTAGTCGCAGCGGTTCTTTGCCTTCATAAGTGAAAATCAAACCGTCTGGTTGCAAGCTTGAAGATACCTTAACCATCTTCGGGTACTTACGTGCCGTGACCATTGAACCGTCAGCCAATGCCAACATAAAACGTCTGTCGAAGGTAAGGCCTTGTTTTTCGACCCAAGCAGAAGAGAGCGAGATGCCGCCCACAGATTTTACCGGAAACACATTGATTTGAGATAAGGAAGGCTGTTGACCTGAAGATAGCTGCGACATAACGATTCCAATGTTTTGTTGTTTGTCCCAATGCTAACAAATGGTTATAAATAGATAAACTGGCAGGCATTAAACACTTGATACTAAGCTAATATCTTGAGATGTTTAAACGACTGTCTTCTATACATAAAAACAGCAATGCATTAACACTCTCCGGACGTTCTATAATATGATCACGGTTACCGCATTGAACTTTCATTGAATAAAAAGGATTTATCATGAACAAACTCGTCATTATCATTTTATGTGTACTGCTTCCGCCTGTTGGCGTGTTTTTCGCTCGTGGCGCAGGTAAAGATTTGCTGATCAACATTGTCCTTACCTTCTTCTTCTGGGTACCAGGAATGATCCACGGGTTGTGGGTAGCGACTCGATAATCCATCTTCAAAAATAAATACCGAATAAAATACCCAGAAAAACAAGCTCCTAACCCTGAAGAGTTAAAAATAGGATGAAATGAAAGTGCTTTTCCACTATCATCCTGTCGCCTAAACGTAAGCGATTGCTTTCACAGATTTCGCCGAGTTTAGGCTCCAACTACATAACACTTCAAATGGTGGGAGCCTTCAATGACACAACTTACGATTACTCGTCCTGACGACTGGCACGTTCATCTACGCGATGGCGACGTATTAAAAGATACAGTGCGCGATATCAGCCGCTACAATGGTCGAGCGTTAATCATGCCAAACACCATCCCACCGGTAACCGATACCGAAATGGCTCTTGCTTACCGTGAACGCATCATGGCAGAGCAACCAAGTGAACAGTTCCAGCCTCTAATGGCACTTTACCTAACAGACAACACGACACCTGATGAAATTCGCAAAGCGAAAGAGTCTGGCGCAGTGGTTGCAGCTAAACTTTACCCAGCTGGCGCAACAACAAACTCTGATTCAGGCGTAACCTCTGCTAAGAACATCTACCACGTACTAGAAGCAATGCAGGAAGTTGGCATGCTACTTTTGGTACACGGTGAAGTAACAACTCACGATGTTGATATCTTTGACCGTGAGAAGCAGTTCCTAGACACAGTACTAGCACCGATTGTGAACGACTTCCCTAATCTGAAGATTGTTCTAGAGCACATCACAACAGCAGATGCTGCGACTTTCGTGAAAAACGCAAACGACAACGTTGCTGCGACTATCACCGCTCACCACTTGCTTTACAACCGCAACCACATGTTGGTTGGCGGCATCAAGCCACACTTCTACTGCCTACCAATCCTTAAGCGTAATACTCACCAATTAGCACTGATTGAAGCGGCAACAAGCGGCAGCAAGAAGTTCTTCTTGGGTACAGACTCAGCACCACACGCGAAAGGCGCTAAAGAGTCAGCATGTGGTTGTGCGGGTTCTTACACTGCGCACGCAGCAGTAGAGCTGTACACAGAAGTATTCGAGCTAGAAGGTAAGCTTGAGAACCTAGAAGGTTTCGCGAGCCACAACGGCCCTGACTTCTACGGTATCCCACGTAACACAGACACCATCACGCTAGTTAAAGAAGAGTGGAATGTATCTGAGACGATGCCTTTCGGTTCAGACATTGTTGTGCCAATCCGTGGCGGCGAGACGATTGCTTGGACTGTTAAATAACACAGCACCGTTTTAAACGAGATTTCTTGTTTAAATCAAAAACTTCAAAGCCCTTCACATTAAGTGAGGGGCTTTTTTAATTATGTCTTAATTCCCTTGATTCTAGGCCATTAGCGCCTAATCTTATTCCATACAATGCATAAATTTACATGGATAGTGATGAGTTTAGGCTTAGACGTTCGTACTCTATGTTTAATTATGGTGTTCCTTTCTGGGACCTATTGCATCGGGCTAATAATTAAACAAAGAAATCAAGCACCGGCTCAAGGTACTCGGAGCCTGTTCTATGCCGTATTTTTTTTAATGGCAGGATTTTCCCTGCTCAGCTTTGGCGATGATATTTCCTTCTGGCTTTCAAAAGTCGCTGCCAATTTCTGTATTGCTTTAGGGTTCGCTTTGGTCGTACTCAGTTTACATCAAATCAGACATGCTCCCTTAATCTACCCACTGGCTGTTTTCTCTTGTTTACCATTGGCGTTAGCTGCGTTGATCTATTATTCCGTCATCGAACCTTCTACGAATGCGCGTGTGGTTGTCATCTCTGTGTATGTCACTCTTTGTACAGTTTCAAGCGCGATTGTCGTCAATAAAAGCCAAGTAGAAGACCTAAAACTGCCGATCATGCTGCTCACAGGCGTGCTTGTCATCCACTCTCTATTTATGCTGTTTAGAATCTGGTGCACCCTACGAGAACCTAATATCGGCGACTTCCTTCATGCCGGTAATGTCCACCAGCTCGCTATCATCATGACTGCGGTTCTTCTAAGTACTCTTGGCTTTACTTACAATTGGATTCTTAATGCTCGACTGATGGAGTCACTCTATAGCTCTTCATTAAAAGACAGTCTCACACAGCTTTATAATCGAAGAGCGATGAACGAAATGACCAGCCGAGAATTGACACGTAGCCTGCGGCATAAACACGCTCTGTCGGTGATCATTTTAGACATCGACCACTTCAAGCAGGTTAATGATGTTTATGGCCACCAAGTCGGTGATCGTGTTTTACACAACCTTGGTGAGATACTCATCAACAATCTAAGAGCACACGATGTGGCATTTCGTTACGGTGGTGAAGAGTTCTTAATCATGTTGCCAGACACAGCAATCAATGATGCATGTACAGCAGCAGAGAAACTAAAAGTACTAATAGAAAGTCACACCTTCTGGAAACAGCAAGAAAAGCCATTAACGGCGAGTTTTGGGGTCGCTCAATTACACCCTAATGACCAACGAACGAATCTGATTGAACGTGCAGATAAAGCCTTGTACCACGCAAAAGAACAAGGTCGGAATACCGTGTGCAAAGGTGAATTCGAAGGAACAGTCTCCGCTTAACCCAAACATCTTCATCAAACATATCAAGGGCTCCTCTCACTTAACCATCACCTGACTTGTACTGACATATGTTATTTGGAATGTTGGCCGTCATTTACATACACAGGTTCAATAAGAGTTGCACGATGCCATTCTGCTGATTATTCTCACTTCATCACAACGTACCCCACAGAGATAAAACAATGGAAAGTACCTACACCTACCCTATTGGTGAGCCAGGAAAAAAATGGCAAGAAGCAGAGCGTCAAGCATGGTTTGCGAAAAGAACGGTTAAGCGTGAATACCAACAAGAAGTCGTGCCAAAGATTAAAGCACTGGCAGACCGCTTTGACATCGAGCAATACGGCGCACTGAGCTACGACGAAGCTCGCTTCCCACTCTTCGCTATCAAGAGCAAAAACTGGGATGCATCAAAGCCAACTATCCTCGTGACAGGTGGTGTTCACGGTTACGAAACCAGTGGTGTACATGGCGCGATCAAATTCGCTGCAACTCAAGCGGGAAAGTACACTGCGCACTTCAACATTGTTGTAGCACCTTGTGTGAGCCCATGGGGTTACGAAGTCATCAACCGCTGGAACCCAAATGCTGTTGATCCAAACCGCTCTTTCTATGACGGTACGCCAGCTGAAGAATCAGCAAACCTACGGGCATTAGTGGCGTCTTTGCCAGAAGTCTTGGTTCACGTTGATCTTCACGAGACAACCGATTCTGATGAAACTGAATTCCGCCCTGCACTCGCTGCACGTGATGGTATTGAATACATCGAAGGTATGATCCCAGACGGTTTCTACACAGTGGGTGACACTGAAAACCCTCAGCCTGAATTCCAAGCAGCGGTCATCGCTTCAGTTGAAAAAGTAACGCATATTGCACCTGCGGATGACGAAGGCAAGATCATTGGTTCAGACGTCACTCAACACGGCGTGATCAACTATCCAATGAAGAAGCTTGGCTTATGTGGCGGTGTGACGGATTGTAAGTACGGTACGACTACTGAGGTTTACCCAGACAGCGACAAAGTAACAGACGAAGAGTGTAACGATGCTCAAGTTGCTGCTGTTGTTGGTGCTTTAGATTACGTTATTCAGCACGAATTGAACGCATAAGCGCACACCCGCTAATTAGTACCTAATAGCAAGAACTAAGAACTAAAAGAGCCACAAGTGACTACTCACTTGTGGCTCTTTTTTGTTTCTCTTTCGTTGATTTCTTCACGGCATAAAAAAGCTCCCTTGCACGCGGTGCCAGGGAGCTTTGAATCTGCTGATTAGAGTAACCCCCTATCTAGAGACTTACTGAGTTCACTATTTACTTGGTTGCCGGAGTAACCGTTTCTTGCCCTTTACCGACTTCAGTCAGTAGGCCTTTCAGCAAGCTTACACAGCCAAGCAGAAGAATGATCGTAAACGGCAGTGCTGCAATAATCGTAATAGATTGCAGTGCTTGAATTGATTGAGTACCACCAATCCACAGCATCACCATTGCGATAGCGCCTGAGATAACCGCCCAAACCACTTTCTGTTTCACTGGTACTTCAAGTTTACCACCCGCAGTCATGCCATCGATAACGATAGAACCAGAGTCTAGCGTTGTAACGAAGAACACGATGATCAGCGCGACTGCGATAACAGACAGGATGCTACCAAACTCGTAAGCATCTAACATGTAGAACAAGCTTAGAGATACGTCTGTGATGCCTTGGTCAAGGCCAAGTTGCCCCACCTGATTAATCACTTGTTCGATAGCCACGCCACCGAAGATAGACATCCAAGCTGAAGTAACTAACGTTGGAATGATCAGTACGCAAAGTAGGAACTCACGAACCGTACGGCCTTTAGAAATACGTGCTACGAACATACCGAAGAATGGTGCATACGCTACCCACCATGCCCAGTAGAACACAGTCCAACCGTGCAGCCATGTTGTGTCTTCACGACCCGCACTTTGGCTCAGCGCTACGATATTTTTCACATAGCCAGTTACAGCCGTTGCCATCGAATCAAGCACAGTTGTGAAGTTCAATACTGCGATAAGACCAAGGAATACGAACGCAATAACCATGTTCAGGTTACTTAGGAACTTAACACCGCCGTCCATGCCACGCAGAACAGAGATGATCGCCAAGCCCATGATCAGAACAATGATCGATTGCTGTAGGAAGATGTTGTTGTCCAAGCCGAACACGTGGCTGATACCACTTGCTGCTTGTGTGCCACCTAAGCCCAATGAAGTCGCAAGACCGAACAGAGTAACTAATACAGTTAGTACGTCGATAACATCACCGGTTTTGCCCCATACTCGCTCACCCAAAATTGGGTAGAACACAGAGCGCATAGATAGCGGCAGACCTTTATTGTAAACAAAGTACGCTAGGCAAAGTGCCGTCATGCCATAGATAGCCCATGCATGAAAACCCCAGTGGAATACGGTTGCACCCAATGCTAATTCACGACCAGCGGCTGTGAAAGGTTCTGCGTCTAATGGTGTTCCGAACCAGTTAGTGAAGAACGCTGTTGGTTCTGCAACACCCCAGAAAATAAGTCCAATACCCATACCTGCTGCGAATAACATCGCAATCCAAGATGCCATTGAATAGTCCGCTGTCGCGTCTTCACCACCTAAGCGAACTTTGCCTAGAGGTGAGAATGCAAGAACAACGGCAAAAACTAACATGATGTTGGCTCCCCACATAAACAGGAAGTCAAACTTTGATAGAACAGCACCCTTAATAGAATCAATTGCAGCTTTAGCGTCTGCAGGAGGAAGAGCAAGAAGAGTGATGATGAAAAGAAGAGATAAGCCAACTGAGGCTACGAAGACGGTGTTATGGACATCCATGCCCCATTTACTGACGTTGTCTTGACCAACTTGATAGTCAGTAGAATCGATACTGTATTTTTTTGATTTAAAACTCATAAATTATGATGTTCGCATATCCGGTTCAACGAATATAAGGACGCTCTCCATATCCAACTACTACTTGATTGGCTCGCCATTTCACTAAAATAAAACGTGATAAAAACCACCGAGCAAGGTGATAAATGGACTTACTGGCTCAATCCCAGGACGCGCATTATAGCACAGCACGAAGCATTTTGACTGAGTTTTTGCTCAATAGTCACTCAACGCCCTGTCATTTATGGTCATTAAGCCTATAAAAAACCAACTCAAGACAACATAAAAACCATTAAATTACAAATACTTAAACACACAAACCTGTCAGCGTGAGTTTTTGAAAACTTTTGTGAGATAATTTTAAGAACCGCTTAATTTACTTATAGCTCTAACAAAAAAGCCCCGCTATAGGGCGGGGAAATTACCAAAGGTAAAAGAGAAATCGATAGTGCGATTTTAGCGCCACGTATCGCAGCGCTAAGATATTAAATCGCTATAGAGAGCGTTAGATTGCGAAGCAAAAACCTAGGTTGTAGTCTTCGCCATTTTTCGCTGTGAACTCTTTGTCTTCACTCGATGCATTCGGGCGGCCACTTTCATCGCCTTTTACTAAGCTCACCCAGTGACGGATTCCTGAAGAACGGCTAGCCTCAGTTTGGCCAAATGTAGTACACGTCTCTAGCTGAATATCTTCAATATCAACCAATTCCAAGTGACCCGTGCCTTTACGAGCGCCGATTGTCACTTCAACGTGTGTGCCGCTCTCATCACGGAACAGAATTGAAGCAGGTTTAGACTTATCACCCGTGTAAGCCACAAAGTGTTTAGCG
Organism: Vibrio sp. Scap24; assembly: GCF_013394185.1. Taxonomy (NCBI): domain Bacteria; kingdom Pseudomonadati; phylum Pseudomonadota; class Gammaproteobacteria; order Vibrionales; family Vibrionaceae; genus Vibrio; species Vibrio sp. Scap24. The sequence continues at coordinate 1,581,142 of NZ_CP041333.1, forward strand.
CGTTTCAGACCTGTGTGTTCACCGTTTTTGAAGTAAACCTGAACGTGTCGGTAATCAATCTCGTAGCTCACAACATCTTCGTGAGAGCCCGACTCAAGAGGGAATAGAGTATCAAGCAACTGTTTCGCCATTTTCTGCTTTTCGAGTTGCTTGTCTGCTTTCACCATTTCGACGGCAAAGACAGCTTCAGCAATAAAAGTTGAATGGTTTCTGTGAAGTTCTGTTTTGTCTAGTGTCAGCATATTCATAGTCTATCCCTCGTACGGCTTTAAATTTCATTAAGGTCAAACATCCCAATTGACCCTTTTCAAAATTGTTCTTTACTGTGTGGTTTCCATGTTTTTCATACTACTTGTATTTTTGTCACAATTTCACAACAAAAATTTCACAGTGTGAATTTTACTAAATTGCTTTTTTACACACTCCTATTTTCAGGGGTTAAATGAGTCGTAAGTTATTAATTTAAATAGACTTACGAATATCAAATACTCGTATTTACGTCTTGTTTGAATTTGTGTAATAACCGACCCCAACTAACTTATTGTCGATAACACGGTAATAAGTGTGCTTGGTTTCGACTTTACTCGACAGCGGATTCAACCAACGATAAGTGTAAACACCTCGGCCGTTTTCTTTGGCAAGGTTCAACATCTCAGTAAGAATTGGTTTGTCGTCAGGGCTTAAAATCTCATTGTGTGAACGCCCAACAAGCTCAGGAGAGACTCCATGCGCCAGCAGTTTTCCAGAGCTCATATCCATCACAAACACATATAAATCCCCTTCTACAAAGCTGCCATCGGCATCATTGAACTCATTTAGGCTCTCTTGTTCTGACTCCACTATCGCGGTCATCGCTCTCGCCAGTAAATTCTTAGCCTCAGCCGCACTCGAACGTTCTGGGTAATAACCGACAGCGACAATCACATCGCCTACTCGCTCAAAGAACGTGGTTTTCGGCTCACCCATGCGGTCGGTCGGGTTGGTCCAGTGATACTTCACTTCACCAAAACCGTTATGTACTGCTTTGGTGATCATTTCACGGAAAAAAGGATTACCATAGACGTCTTGCGTATCTAAAACACTGTCACCCACCAGCACCATTGACGAACCGCCGCTAGCGAGGAATTGGCCATCAATGCCCAACGCAAACACATAAAGCTCACCATCGATATATTCAGGGTCACTCATGAAGTCTTTGACGCTATCGTCACCCTCTTTTTGAACGTGGACCACTGCCTTGGCAAGCAAGGTTTTAGCTCTTCTTTCAGCCTTGCTGACAACATGTGGTTCAGAAATATCGAGCACATTAACAGGCTTAGCTTCTTTCTCTGTTTCAGAATGTTCGGCACGTAAACCTATGCCATTCACTACAGCAAACACGGCACAACCAATGAGGATGATTCTGGCTAAATTCATGGTTATCTCTCCTAATAGCCGACTAAGGACGGTAGCCAAAGTGTAATTTGTGGGAAGAAAGCGATAACGAAAACGCCCACAACAGAAGCAAGAACAAAGGGATGGATCTTCGCGGTGATTTGCTCAACCGTGGAGCCCCCTATTCCCGATGCGACAAAGATATTCTCGCCAAGTGGCGGCGTTGCAAAACCTATCGATAAGGTACACACCACCACGATGCCCACGTGAGTAGGATCAGCACCTAGCATGTACATGATTGGTAGTAACACTGGCACGATGATCATGATCGCCGCCAAGGTTTCCATGAACATGCCGATGAACAACAACAAGGTAATGGTTAGCGCCCACACCATGTACATGTTGTCGGTAAAACTAAGCAGCGACTCAGCCACGACTACTGGAATTTTTTGTTCAATCAATAGACGACCAAATACGGTAGCGGCAAAGAGGATCAACAACACACGTCCGGTGATCCATGTCGTAGTCGACAGAGATTTCATCACGCTTTTGAACGACAGTTCTCGGTGAATGAAAAGCCCCACAAACAATGAATAGAATATCGCTACAACCGCGGATTCTGTTGGTGTGAACATGCCGCTGTAGATACCGCCAAGAATTAAGAACGGCGCTAATATCGACCATAGTCCGCGGCGTAGATAATGCCTTACATCGCCAAACGACCACGTTTCAGTCAGCCCTTTATAGCCTTCTCGCTTAGCAATGAAGTAGTTGGTCACTACCAGCGTCGACGCCATGATGAAGCCAGGTACAACCCCAGCGACAAACAGTTTTGGAATCGACAAAGATGCAAACTGGCCGTGTTGAGCAATGGCTTCTGGTGGTGCCATTAAGCCCATTGCTGAGATACCAAAGATAACCAAAGGAATGGACGGCGGAATGATAATCCCTAGCCCTCCGGATGCTGCCGTAACGGCCGATGCGTAGCTCTTATCGTAGTCACGCTTGACCATCGCAGGCACCATTAGCATGCCTACCGCGGCGGTGGTTGCAGGGCCTGAACCCGAGATAGCACCAAAGAAAAGACACGCCATTACCGTTGCCGCGCCAAGGCCGCCTGTTACCGGCCCAGCTAAGCTTTCGGCGATATCCACCAGACGTTTGGAGATACCCGCCGCCTCCATTAATGCGCCCGCAAGAACAAAGGCTGGCAGCGCCATTAACGGGAAGTTACCCACCGAGGTAAACGCGATTTGTACTAAAGCGATGGGATTTTTGTCGAGCAACATATAGGCCGCCATCGAAGCGCCGGCCAGTGATACTGTGATTGGTGCGCCTAGGATTAACAGGGTTAAAAAGCCACCAAATAAAATTAGAGTTAAATAGGATTCCATTATTACATCTCTCTATTACGACTATTCTCTGTGATAACTATTGCGCGGACTTTTGTGCCGTCATTTTGCGCAGCTCTTTGACTTCTGGATCTTCGTTGGTTGCGCCTTTGAATAAACGCTCATAGTTGTTCCAGATAATTCGAATCATCATCAGTGAAAACGCGATAGGTAAAATCATGTAGAAGTACTTCATCGGTATACCTGTGGTTTGAGACTTCCAAAATAGATTCATTTTGTTGAATACGAAGTCGTAGCTGAGGTAAACGAAGTAGCCGTTGAAACAGAGCCATAAGAAGTCAGCGATGGTTTCACTCACGGTCTGCACGATTGGCGGAAAGAATTTAAAGTGAAAGCTCACTCGGTTGTGCGCCGACATCTTGGCCGCAACAACAGCCCCTAGATAGGCAAACCAAACGAACATGTAAGTAGCGACCTCATCCCCCCAAGGGATAGAGTAATCAAAGAACTGACGAGTAAGGATTTGTGTGAACAGCAATAGGACAAAGCTTGCGAGCAGCAGACAACATGTATATTCCTCAATGTTGTTTAAGTGCTTTTTTATTGTTTTAGCGACTGACATATAACCTCCAATGTTGATTTCCACATGACAACCAGTCGCTCACGGTCCTAAAAAGATCAGGTACAGAACAGATCAACGAGTACAGCCATGTAAATGCCCTATCTCACTGTTCTATCGCTAGGTGATTAAGTAGCGGAGAACAGCAGATAGGGCGAATCTAATCGTTACTTTCTACCTAGTAACTCAAGAACGTCGTCTAGCTTGTCTTTGCCTCCAATGCTTGAGTAGAACTTAGGCCAAACTGACTTAGTCACCTTGCTGATCCACTCTTGCTCGTTATCTGCTGGGTCTGTGAATACCATGCCTTTCGCTTGTAGTTCTTCGCGGATCTTGTTTTCCGTATTTTCTAGATAAGCAAAGCTGTGCTCTGTCGCTTCCTGACCCGCTTCAAGAATGATCTTTTGCATTTCAGGTGTCTGTTGTTGGAAGACCGTTTCACTCACGATTAGAGGTTCTAAAGAGAAAATGTAGCGAATGTTGGTCACGTACTTTTGTACTTCGTTGAACTTCATCGCGTGGACTGTGATGTAAGGGTTATCTTGTCCATCTACCACGCCTTGTTGCAGGCCAGTGAAAGTCTCAGACCACGCCATTGGCGTTGGGTTTACACCCCATGCTTGATAAGACGCGATCATGATTTCGTTACGAGGAACACGAATCACTAGCCCTTTCAAATCTTCTGGTGAAGCAACAGGCTTTTTCGAGTTAGTCAAAACCCTAAAGCCAGAATAAGCCCAACCGACAATACGAACACCAGCATCACGAATCGTGTTATCGACTAAGTCTTGGCCTACTTGACCTTGAGTCAGTAGCACTGCTTCTTCTGCGCTTTGAATCACATAAGGCATGGTCAATAGACCAACAGTTGGAGAGAAAGGCGTCACGTTGTTGATCGCCAGTACAGAGAAGTCGAGAAGACCGATTGCCGCATCGTTTACGGTGTCTTGTTCATTGCCTAATTGGCCGTTCGGGAACAGATCGATTTTCACTTTACCGTCTGTTTTTTGCTCCATCAGCTCAGAGAATGAGGTCGCTAATTCCCATTGCGTACCACCAGCAGCATCGCCGATAGCCATTTTAAAATTCGCTGCTGCCGCGGTGTGAGATAACACCGCTGTTGCTACAATAGTGACACCAGCAATAATTTTATTTTTAATCAATTTCATAGTCTTAACCTTTCCTATCATACAGACTTCCTGCCTGTACTTTGCTCACAAGGTGACCTGGTACAACTTTCCTGGTCGTAGTTCTATTTCCCTATTTTGGAAACAATGTTCGGGTAGTTACAGCCTTTCATCCTTTAACGAATACCACTGATAAAGGAACCGCTGCCCCATTCTTCGAAACGGTGCAAACATCTCTGATTCCACCACTTCCCTCACGTTGGGGAACGGAAGTTTTGATTCAAATATTGGTAGGTCGAGCTTGTGACCTTCACCTGCGATCCACTGAGCAAGGCGTTTACCTGCTTGAGCGGAATACATCACACCATTGCCGCCATAACCCAGTGCGTAGAAGATGGATTGTTTTGGATTCGGCTGATAAATTCTCGGCATCATGTCGTGGCTAACATCCACCCAGCCCCACCATGAATAATCGATTTGGATCTGATCGAGAGACGGGAATTTTCGGGTTAAATCCGCTCTCAACATGTCTTCATATTTCTTTTCAGGTGCGTTCTTGCCACTGATGGCACTGCGTGTACCAATCTGCACTCGGTTGTCCGGTAACAAACGGTAGTAGTGGCGCAAAATTCGAGTATCAGTAATCACTTGATTGGTTTTGAAATTACACGCGGCGATTTCGTCTTGAGTTAAGGGACGTGTCACCATCGAGTTAGAAAGTACTGGTAACAGGCGATTCTTTAGCTCGGAATGCAAACCTTGGCTGGTATACCCACCCGTACAAACACCAACAGAACGCGCCTTCACAACACCACCTGGCGTTTTCAGGTAATGCACACCGCCACGAGTTTCCCAACCCATAACCGGGCTAGATGGGTGAACTTTAACGCCGAGTGCTCGCGCCTTTCTTAGGTAACCAAACGCCAACTTCCCTGCATGGATGCCAATCCCTTCGGGTTCATGCATCGCGCCTGCCGCTTCTTGGTCGCCAACATAATCACGCTTTACGGTTTCCGCATCTAAGATCTGCGCATCGTAATCGAACGTGTCACGCAGCAACTTGGCTTCTTTTTCTAGTGTTGCCATCACTTTTGGACGGTGAGCCACATATAGGTGACCACCCGGCTGTGGGTCACAATCGATGTCTTTGATCAGTGACTTGAACGTTTCCATACCATCCACACACTCGCGGTGCATTTTTAGCGCCGTTTCTAGGCCCCAGCGTTCAATCCACTGAGAACGCTTCAAACGCCCAGAAGCACACTGTGCTTGGCCACCATTTCGGGTACTGCAGCCCCAACTCATACGGTTAGCTTCAATCACAGTCGCTTTAATGCCGTACATTTCAGCAAGGTGAATCGCGGTACTCAGACCTGTGTAGCCCGAACCGATAATCGCCACATCGACATCCATGTCTGACGTGATTGGGCCATCATCTTCAGGTGGTGCGCCTGCGGTATCTACCCAATAAGTCGGGGCGTATTCCTTGCCGTGACCAGGGCTCTTGTCTTTAAGTGGATCGTATTTTGGATCGTATTTATCTTTTGCTTGGGTACTTTCTTTTACTTGGGTGCTTTTCACCTTTGGCGACACATCGGCTGCCGGTTGTTCCATTACTAAACTCATAATTCGACTCTCCTAGTCATAACACGTGAACGGATTGTGGTTTCGTGTCTAGCTCTTGGGAGTGTTGTTAGGAGTCAAAAGAGGTCGTGTTTTGCGGAAGGCATTTTTTACGCTGATTTTTCCATCTTTCAGGGTAAACACGTCGACCATGCGAGCTTCGATGACACTGCCATCTGGGTTCGTCGCAGAAAACGTTGATTCACTCACAGCGCGGTCACCGCACACAAAGTGGACAGGATCGCTCCAAGCCGCATCTGGAAAGTTCTGCCAAACCAATTCAAAGCTATTTCGAACCGCTTCGTACCCTTCGATAGTGTTTCCAAGCAAGCCTTCTCCTGCCACCGTGTGGAATACACAGTCTTCAGTCATGAAAGACATCAGCGCTTCAATATCATGGTTATTCCACGCATCACTAAAAGACTGTAAAAAGGCGGTGTCGACTTGGTTTTCCAGCACGAATGTCGCTGCATTGGTTTGCATATTCATATTCCAGAATCCTTTATGTTTTCGTTATTGGTTTAAATTTCAGTAGCTTTGCGCCACTTTTTTATTAGAGTGTTTAAACTAGATCTGTGAAAATTTAACAACTTGATAACAAGGTTCATCACTCTAACTTCGAGTTAGGTTATAAACAATCTCTAAGCTCACAGATTTCATCTTTTTATAAATTAATTAGTGTTCTAATTTTATTTACCCGATTTTTCACTCACGATATAAGAGGTATAATTAAATTAGAACGTGTTAGCCTTTAGTCGAAATCAAAGTCTTGATGATACTTTCGACCATACTGTTCAAGTTGACGATCATGAATATTAACTTGCAATTCGATATTGCCGTCACCTTTATTTATGACTTGGTTATTATCTGCATGTGCTTCGTTTTTTAAATCCGTTAGTTTCTCTTCGACATACTCTGTCGGTTCATTTAAAACGTTCATGGATATTAACTCCTTTATCAGGTTTACTTTCACTGATGGAAGAATATGAACGGACACTAGACCGTTTGAATATTCTTTCTCATCGTACAAAGGCTGAATGGCATCATTGCCACCTTCCTTAAATGGGTGAATGGAATACCACTTGTCCTTACGTGGCTCTTGCTTATCGCAATCCGCCACATTAAATATCTGAGTTTTGTTGAGATCACACGGCGAGCGAAAAACACTAACCCGCTGATAATCAATAGCTTTAATTATGTTTATGCAGTCTTTACTTTGGCTGTGACACACCGACCAAAGCGCATTTAACAGGTTATCAGTCCATTCCAGTAAACGGGTGGGAAAGCCCTTCTTCTTGGCTAAACACATCAATAACCAGTCGTTTATGTCGTGTGAGCTCAGCGAGTGACCACCGTAAACTCTCACAGTTGAAAGCAGCTCTTGTTCGACACGGCGTATGTTCTTACGATTAGAAAGGCCTAAACTTGGCATTAGATTATTATTTTCATAATCACACACGTTATACATCAAACCACGTTGGTCACTGCATTCAGCCATTAATGAATCAATTATTTTATACAGTTCTTCGAGTGTGCTGATATAACGTTTATTGTTCATATTTGGTTCCAACCACTCGACAATATAAATAACTAAATTAAAATTTATTCGTTAAAAACTGACATGTAATAAAATACACAGACTAAAGTCTAATAACTCCATCGACTTATCGGTAATTACTATTTAAAAGCAACTCATAATAATTATTGATAAGTCTCTATTAATGAAACCGAGCACCTATTCACCTTAGTCATTTCATTAGGGCTCTAATATTTAGAGCTAAATAATAGAAATATATGACCCAATACTTAGATATCAGTACTATTAAGAGTCTTTGAAAAAAACACTATTAAGAATCTTTAAAAACAACTCGCTCGTTGAGCCATTCTGTTTCATCATCCAATTTGCCACTAATAGCTAGTTTTGGATCCTAATTTGTTTGCCCGACCACATTCTCAATAACTCTTTATCTAGCGCTCATGAGACTGTTTTGGCCAGGCAAACTTCCTATGACTTATACGTAGTCTTTGTACTTATCTAGGAAACGAACCGGCGTTGATAGTGCATCTCGGCGGAACGGGTCGCCCAGCTCCTGAGTACACATGATTTCAATGATGGTTGTTTTGCCTTCGTTCATTTGCATGTCGATGGCTTTTTGCAGAGTTGGGCCTACATCTTCTAGCTTATCAACCGTGATACCTTCAGCGCCCATTGCTCGTGCGATTTCCGCAAAGCTTTGGTTGTCCAGTTCACCAGCAACAAAACGTCGGTTGTAGAAGTCGACTTGGTTCTTCTTCTCTGCACCCCATTGACGGTTGTGGAATACCACCGCAGTCACTGGAATGTTATGACGAACACATGTCATGGTCTCCATCAAGCTCATGCCCCACGCACCGTCACCTGCATAAGAGATAGCAGGACGATGAGGTGCTGCCGCTTTAGCACCAATGATGGTAGGGAACGCGTAACCACAGTTACCGAAACTCATTGCCGCGAAGAAGCTGCGTGGTTTTTCAAAGCGTAAGTAGCTGTTTGCCACTGAGTTGATGTTACCGATATCCGTTGAGACCATTACGTCTTCTGGCATCGCTTTTTCTAGTTCACGCAATACTTGGCGAGGGTGTAAATATTCACCACCAGAGAACGGAGTCTCATGGGAGTTTTCTTCAATCATATCCAAGCTGAACGAGTCACGTTCGTGCGTCCACTCATCAAGCTCTTTTTCCCACAACGCTTTTTCTGTTGCTACTGTGTCTTGACGAGCGCCTTTGTTGTCATCACACAACAGTGCACGACCTTCTAGTCTTTCAGCTAATGCCACAGCCGCTGCTTTTGCGTCGCCACAGATACCAACAGAGATCTTCTTAACGAGGCCAAGCATCTTGTTGTCTGCATCGATCTGGATGATTTTCGCGTCTTTCGGCCAGTAATCCATGCCATGTTGAGGCAAGGTACCGAATGGACCAAGACGTGTACCCAAAGCGATAACCACATCCGCTTGAGCCATCAACTTCATTGCTGCTTTCGAACCTTGGTAGCCTAAAGGACCACACCATAATGGGTGACTAGCAGGGAAAGAGTCATTGTGTAGGTAGCTGTTTACTACCGGTGCGCCTAGTCGTTCTGCCAATGCCGCACACTCTTGGACTGCATCAGCCATTACTACGCCACCACCAGAAATGATGACTGGGAATTTCGCTTCAGCAATCAGGTCTGCCGCTTCATTCAGAGACTTCTCACCACCCGGACCACGGTCTAAACGCGCTGGTTTAGGGATCTCGGTTTGAGTTTCACCGTAGAAATAATCACGTGGGATATTCAGTTGAGTCGGACCCATTTCGCTCATTGCTCGGTCAAAGCATCGGCCCGTGTATTCTGCCATACGGTCTGGGTGCGTTACGTGTCCTTGATACTTAGTAAACTCTTGGAACATTGGAAGTTGGTTACACTCTTGGAAACCACCTAAGCCCATTGTTTTAGTGCCAGTCTCTGGCGTCACAATCACGACCGGGCTGTGTGCCCAGAATGCCGCTGCAATCGCAGTTACACAGTTACTAATACCTGGGCCATTCTGCCCGATAACCACACCATGGCGACCAGATACACGAGAGTAGCCATCTGCCATGTGAGCAGCACCTTGCTCGTGTACCACTGGGACCAATCGAATGCCAGCAGGAGCAAAGATATCCATTGCGTCCATAAATGCTGACCCCATGATGCCGAACATGTCGGTAACATCATTAGCAACCATAGTTTCAACGAACGCTTCTGATGGTGTCATTGTTACTGTGCCGGAAACAACCGTACGTTTTTCTTGCTCACTCATTCTTCCATTCTCCTTGAGTTAACCAAAATTTCATTTTTCGGAATGAATTGTCTCTTTTTCGAATTCATTTTCACCTTAGTAGTAGATTTTTTGCGCGTCAACTTTTTATATTAAATTGGAACAATTCATTCTAATTAATAAAACCAGATCACATTATTGATAGTTTTTCGTACAAAAAGTGCCGTTAACTTAGAGTGAGCTGTTAATAATCGATGACATACCGCCCATCGCGGCAGTCAATGGAAGCTATTAAGAGGGATGAAAAATGAATGATGCGGAATTGATACCAACGCAACCAGTAAGTGTGAGAGAGTGTTTTGGCATCGACAGCAACCTAACGGTATTGGCGTTTCAACATGCGGGAGAGTATGTACCCAAGGTCGATCCTAACTACTGTTTTGATCCTGAAGTAACACTAGCGATATTGGCGGGTTTCACCTCTAATCGCCGCACGTTGATACAAGGTACACACGGAACAGGTAAGTCTTCCCACATTGAACAGATTGCTGCGAGATTGAACTGGCCGTGTTTGAGGATCAACCTAGACGGACACTTAAGCAGATTGGATTTCATAGGAAAGGACAGCATCGTCATTAAAGATGGAATGCAGGTGACAGAGTTTAAAGAAGGCATTCTTCCGCAAAGTATCCAGCAACCCATCGCTCTGGTATTAGACGAATACGATGCAGGACGACCAGATGTGATGTTTGTGATCCAACAACTCTTAGAGCAAGACGGCAAATACACCTCTTTAGAGCAAAACCGAGTGATTACGCCTCACCCTTCTTTTCGCCTATTTGCCACCTGTAACACGTTGGGGTTAGGTAATTTCTCGGGTTTGTATTCCGGTACTCAAGTGCTTAACCATAGCCAGCTTGACCGATGGAACATCATCGCTACGCTTAACTATTTAGATCCGCAACATGAAACCAAGATCGTGTTATCCAAGCGCCCAGAGCTGAACAATGAAAGTGGTCAGCAGTTAGTTGAGAAAATGATCGCTACTGCTGGTTTAACGCGAAATGGTTTTAGAGCAGGCGATCTGTCGACGGTAATGTCTCCGAGAACCGTGATCACATGGGCTGAAAATATCCGAATATTCGATAACGTAGCCACAGCATTTAGGCTTTCATTCCTTAACCGTTGTGAAGATGAAGAGAAAGAGTTGGTGAGCGAATATTACTTCCGCTGCTTTGGTGAGGCCCTAGAAACGCCTACTCAGAGTTATGCGCAGTCGGAGTCGTAAACCATGGCCAATGTTTCTTCTCAGCAGAAAAAGATCCTCGACCTTGGTGTGTCTGTCGCTAGAGCGATCAGTGGTGAATTGAACCTAAATTATCGGGGAGAGCGTCTCTATAACGGCAATAGCCCCTGCTATTATCAGTCTGCACACACCAACGATCTCACCTTTGTGTCTCGCCACGAGCTGACAAACAGCAAGCTCTCAATGCAAGGCAAGATCGATTCATCGGCGCTGCGACTCTTGCTGTCTGACTCTGCTCTTCACTGTTCATTGCGACCGAAAAACGAAGTCGAACGTCTGTTATATGATTTCTGCGAACAAGTACGAATCGAATCACAAGTCCCGTCTTATCTAAAAGGCGTGACTAAGAGCATTCAGTTCAACTTTGCGTATTGGAGCGAGCAATATCATCAGAATGGCTTCACCGAATCACGAATAGGCATGTTGCTCTTCACACTGATGCAGGTCATCCATACCCGCTTAACCGGTGTTCCAGTTTCAGAGCCGATTGCTGAAACCATTGAATCAACTCGTGCAGGCATCGTGCCTATTTTCGGAAGCAGCTTGAAGCGCTTGAAGGAGCATCGAGCCGACCAACTACATTTTGCTCACTGCGCCAATGAACTCGCCTCTGTAGCGCAAGAGCTCATCAACCAAGAACAAGAGAGTAATAACTCGCCGACACCTACGGTTGAAGAAGACATCAAGATCCTTGCTCAGCTGGCTCTTATCGTTGATGGCGACATTCAAGATGAAGACGTCGATACCGACATAACAGGCAGCAGCAAGGTGTTTGAACTTTCGGGCGCCAATTATCAGGTCTTTAATTCCGAATTTGACCAAGTGGTCTCCGCAGATAAACTCGTCAGGCGCGCCTTATTACTCGAACTTAGGCAAAAACTCACCGATGACATCATGGCGAGACAAGTAAACACTCGCCGCTTGGCCGCTATGCTCACCCGCTTTGTTGCGACGCCACAAAGGAATCGACGTCAGGATCATTTGGAAGAAGGCATTGTTAACGCCACCGCCATCACTAAGCTCGTCACTTCGCCGTTGGATCGTGCTGTCTTTTATCAGCCAGAGATTGGCGCATCCCATCAATGTGCCATCACGTTTTTGATGGACTGCTCAGGGTCAATGCAAAAACACAGTCATAAGCTCAGCCTACTGATGGATACTATTCTCAAATCCGTCGGGCTAGCCAACGTCCCTTTCGAGATTATCGGCTTCACCACCAACAACTGGAATGGTGGCAAGGTCTATCGACAGTGGCTCAAGCAAGGTCAACCGAAACACCCAGGTCGTTTAAACGAAGTTCGACACATTGTGTTTAAGGATTTTGATACCCATTGGAGACGGTCTCGCCTTGGCATTGCAAGCCTTCGCAAAGCAGACATCTTTAAAGAAGGGATTGATGGCGAAGCTGTTCAGTTCGCTAGCCAGCGATTGCAGCAACATAGCGCACCGCGAAAGGTGTTGATTGTATTCTCAGACGGCTGCCCGATGGATACCGCCACCAGCACAGCCAATGATCAGTTCTATTTGGATAACCATCTCAAACAAGTGATTGAACGCGAGTCGGCCAAAAACGGTATCGAAATTCATGGCGTGGGGATGGGCGTCGATTTAAGCCCGTACTACCGCAGTAACATAACTTTAGATGTGCAAGAGAGCTGCTTATTTGGGTTATCTAGGAGTATCTTTGAGATGCTAAAGCGTGTTTAAACAGAAAGGCTTAGGCTAGCGAATCACTAGCCTCCTTTGCCGAAAGTGGTTTTACGAAAAGCCAAACAACGCCCACGCAGAAACAGCCATCAAATACCCACCAATCAACATCAACACCATAAATACTAACTTTCTGAGTTGGTCATTCGACAATGGCGGCGGGAAGCGCCGAGCAAACATAGTGACAAGCGCCACCAAGGGAACGGCAATCGCAGACAACCACAGTATGCTCGCTTCCATGTCACCTGCCGCGTAGACATTGACGGTACGAGACATCGACGTACAAGCGAACACCATCAGCAATGTACTTCGTACCAGATCGAGCGTAAAAGGCTGTCGATAGAGGTGATACACAATCGGTGGACCCGCCATCCCAAACAACCCGCCCGCTAGACCAGAACTAAAACCAGACAACAAGAAAGATACGGTTGCCGAGCGGTCTTTTCTGGTTTTAGGTTTGAACATAAAGCTCAGACCTGCGAATAACACCATTGCCCCCAATAGCCCTCGCAGAATATGCGTCGCCGACACACTCAACTCGTCCAGTAAAAACACTCCCAACGACACGCCGGGGATAATACCGATCACTAACACCACCAGAATTTTGAGTTCCCCAAGCAATGGCTTGCCCATCAACGCGACCAAACAATTAAACAAGGTCACGATACTGACCACGGCGGCAATCACGGGCAACGAAACCAGATTCAGGCTGACCGTAAGACCAATCACAATGATACCAAGCCCAAACCCCGTGACTGTTTGGAAATAGGTACCTACCGCAATAGTGGCAAGAATGGCGAGTAAAACAGGTAACTCCATTGGCAATCCTAATTAGCTGTTCTTTACTTAGTATGAGTGCGAGCTTTAAGTGTGAGCCTTAGTACCTAAACTCAAATTCCGATTCTGCTCTTTCTTTAGCTTCTTGATCCTCCGAAACTTTTTGATCTTCTGGAGCTTCTTGAGCATCAGCGTCAACATCCGTCGTTGGGTTTGCCGTTTTACTTTGTTGTGCTTGCACGGCAGTCACCGCGATTACGTTAAAGATATCTTCGGCACTGCACCCTCTGGATAAGTCATTGGCTGGTTGATTCAGCCCTTGCAACAACGGACCAATCGCGACTGCACCACCTAGCCTTTCAGCAAGCTTGTAACCGATATTGCCAGCTTCTAAGTTAGGAAATATCAACACGTTAGATTCGCCCTTCACCTCGGAATCGGGCAGTTTTTTCGCCGCAATTTCAGTCACAATCGCCGCATCGAGTTGAACATCCTGATCAACCGCAATCCCCGGGCAACGCTGCTTCACTAACTGGGCGGCATTACGCACCTTATCGACCGATTCATGCTTAGCACTGCCATTGGTAGAAAACGAGAGCATTGCCACTTTCGGCTCTTCCATCAACAGCGTTTGTGCACTGTTTGATGCCGCCACTGCAATTGATGCAAGTTCAGTTTCATTGGGGTTAATCACCAAGCCACAATCACTGAAAATCATGCCACCTTTAAGGTTATGGAAAGGCTCGCACAACATCATTAAAAAGAAGCTCGATACCAATTCACTGTCTGGTGCTGGCCCAATGATCTGCAACGCAGCTCGCACCACATCAGACGTGGTATAAACGGCGCCATTGACCGTGCCGTCAACCAGCCCTTCCCTTACCATCAAGTTGGCAAACATCAGTGGGTCTTTAACCTTCCCCAATGCATCTTCATAAGTCATGCCTTTGGCTTTTCTTAACTCATACAGTCGTTCAGCCAACACAGCTTTCAGTGCTGATGTTTGTGGTGAAACAATATGAATGCCCGCGAGGTTAATATGATGCAACTGAGCGGCTTCGATAATCGCCTTTTCATCGCCCACCAGCGTGATATAAGCGAGCTGTTTATCTATCGCTAATCGTGCAGCCTTGAGTACACGAGGATCTTCAGCTTCACTCAAAACCACACGCTTACGATCTAAGTGCGCCTTATCAATAATCCGTTCAATTGCTTTCATCTTAAATTTCCATTTATTGAGATTAATTGTTCCATAATTTATATTTATATTATTGGAATAATAAAAAAGGTCAAATACACGCGTAAGATCGTCGGCAGCGTCAGATGTGTATAAGAGACAGATATTGATTTGGTATGTACACTCTTACACATAGACATATCGCAAGGATGAATCACTGTATGCAAACAGAAACACCACAAGTTCAAGGAGATACGCCCACTCTCCGACTTTTTGCACTATTAGAGGTGATAGCGCAAAAAGACGAGTTTATTTCCCTTCAAGGGCTCGTTGAAGAAACAGGACTACCGAAACCCACTCTGCACCGTATGCTGCAACAATTAGAATCCGCAGGCATCATTCAAAGAGACGGTGACGAAAAGCATTACAGCTCTGGCATTCGACTCAGAAAGCTCGCTGAAAACCTTTTGTTCAACAGCACCATGCACAGTGCTAGACGCACGATTCTCGAAAACCTTCGAGCGGAAGTCGGCGAAAGCTGTAACCTAACCGCACTATCGAGCGGTGAGATCATCTACCTTGACCGTGCAGAAACCGAAGCACCCCTTCGCTTCCACCTGCAACCCGGCTCTCGTGTTCCTGTTCACTGCTCTGCGACAGGTAAACTGTTTTTGGCTCACATGTCGAAATCACAACGTAGAAGACTGATTGAAAACGTGCCACTGACTCAGTACACAGTCAAAACCATCACCGACTACTCAGTGTTAGAACAAGACATCGAAGAAGCGAAGATCCAAGGCTTTGCAATTGATGACGAAGAGTTTCTGCCGGGTTTGGTGTGTATTGCGGTACTCATTCCATCGCCAACGGGCCAATCTAATCTTGGCTTAGCAATTCAAGCACCTGTGATTCGAGTAAAGCCGGACGAGGCGATCAAATTCCTACCTGCTCTACAAAAAGCCGCGAAAGCACTGGCGAAGATAGAAGCAGACAACTGGGCGCAAGAATAACCTTGGTAGGCTAAAGCGAATCATCAGCACTGCCATAGACATCAACTCAATAACAGCACCAACACGTGTTAAGTAATCATCGAGAAGGAATCACATGCTAGAAATTAATAACCAGCGCTTACTCTCTTTTATGGTGACAGAAGCGAATAACGCGGTTGCCGTGTCCAATCCAGCAACAGGTGAGCTTATTGGGTATGCGCCTATCTCATCTGAGGCGGAATTGGACAGTGCTATCGAGCGAGCTCATATTGCGCAAAAAGAGTGGGCGAAAATTCCTGCTAAATCTCGCGCTGCGATACTGAAGGCTTGGCATCAACTGCTCCTTGAAAACAAGGATGACCTTGCTCACTTAATGACGATAGAACAAGGCAAGCCATTGGCAGAAGCTGCAGGCGAAGTGGTTTATGGTGCAAGTTTTATTGAATGGTTCGCCGAAGAAGCCAAGCGCACTTATGGCGACTCGATTCCAAGTGCCGCTGGGGATAAGCGTTTAGTGACAATCAAGCAGCCCATTGGCGTCGCATGTGCCATCACTCCGTGGAACTTCCCGATTGCGATGATCACTCGTAAGGCTGCGCCTGCTCTAGCGGCTGGCTGTAGTTTTATTGTGAAGCCTTCTGACGAAACGCCACTTTCTGCGTTTGCTGTTGTTGAGCTGGCTTACCAAGCGGGTGTCCCTAAAGATCTGCTTCAAGTGGTATTAGGTGACAGCCCAGAACAGATTGGTGAGCTATTCACATCACATCCATTAATCAAGAAGATCTCTTTTACTGGTTCTACTCGCGTCGGCAGTATCTTGATGGCTCAAGCGGCAAAAGGCATCAAACGTACCTCGATGGAGCTTGGCGGTAATGCTCCGTTTATCGTATTTGACGATGCCGATATCGATGCTGCGGTTCAAGGCGCAATGGCTTCGAAATTCCGTAATGCAGGCCAAACCTGTGTTTGTGCTAACCGATTCTATATTCACAGCAAGGTGCACGATGAGTTTGTGGCTAAATTCGACCAAGCGGTGCAACAACTAAAAATTGGCAACGGCTTAGACGCAGGCGTCAACATTGGCCCTGTGATCAGTGAAAGAGCGAAACAGAACATCCAAGGTTTGATTGACCGCGCCATTGAACAAGGTGCACAGCCTGTCACCCCAACTCAAGAGCTTGCGGGATTGTTCATTCAGCCTGTCATTCTTAAAGACGTGAAGCACAATATGGACATCGTTCAACAAGAGATCTTTGGCCCTGTCGCTCCGGTTATGAAGTTCGACAGCGATGAAGAGCTGATCGAAATGGCGAACGACACCATTTATGGTTTAGCGTCTTACTTCTACAGCCAGAATATCCACCGTGTGTGGAAGGTAGCAGAAGCACTAGAGTACGGTATGGTTGGTATTAACGACGGCATGATCTCTACTGAAGTAGCACCGTTTGGTGGGGTGAAACAGTCGGGCATTGGTCGTGAAGGGGCAAAAGAAGGTATCGATGAGTACATGGATATTAAGTATCTATGCTTCGGTGGCAACTAAGCTTCGGTCGGAACTAAGGTTTTGGCGAAAATTAGGTTTGATGATAGATAAGATAACTGCTTTTCATTTCTAACCTCTGATTCCGCATCTAATCTCAGACCCTCGCACTAACTAACAGCTAAAAAAAAGCCGCGCTATAAAGCGCGGCACCTTGGGCTCGGTTAAAGGGGGTTTCTTTTTTTAGTATTTTTCTTTCTCTGTTTTTATTATTAGATCACTTTGCTATTTCAGTGATTTAGGCTTTTTGTGCTTTCGCTTATCTGCGATTTAGCACTTTCCGACTCAAGCACTCTGCGCTTTCAGCTTTAGACGCATCGCGTGTAACACTGGCTCAGTATAACCACTCGGCTGAGCGCAGCCTTCAAATACCAACTGACACGCTGCTGAAAAGGCAATGCTGTTTTCGAAATCAGGCGCCATGTTTTGGTAGCTTGGATCCCCAGCATTTTGCTCATCAACCACAGCTGCCATGCGCTTCATGGTTTTCATTACCTGGGCTTCCTCGCAAATACCGTGACGTAACCAGTTAGCGATGTGTTGGCTTGAAATACGCAGCGTTGCACGGTCTTCCATTAGTCCTACATCGTTAATATCAGGCACTTTCGAACAACCTACGCCTTGGTCAATCCAACGAACTACGTAACCAAGAATGCCTTGCGTATTGTTGTCCAGTTCATTTTGGATATCTTGAGCTGTCAGCTTTTGATTGCCTAACAGTGGGATAGTAAGAATATCGTCAACATTTGCTCTCACACGCTCACGAAGCTCTTTCTGACGGCTAGGAACACTCACCTTGTGATAGTGCAAGGCATGCAGAGTCGCCGCAGTTGGAGAAGGAACCCAAGCGGTATTGGCACCCGCTTGTGGGTGTCCAATTTTCGCGTCCATCATCTTGGCCATGTTATCTGGCTCTGGCCACATACCTTTACCAATCTGGGCTTTACCTTGCAGGCCACAAGCTAAGCCAAGATCAACGTTTTGATCTTCGTATGCGCCAATCCATGTCATGGTTTTAAGCTGTGTTTTAGGAGCAAAAGGACCCGCTTCCATACTGGTGTGGATCTCATCTCCCGTTCGGTCTAGGAAACCTGTGTTGATAAACACAACACGATCTTTGGCTGCGCGAATACACTCTTTCAAGTTCACAGAGGTACGACGCTCTTCGTCCATAATACCGACTTTGATTGTGAAGCGGTCTAAACCTAGTGCATCCTCAATGCGACCAAACAACTCATTGGTAAAAGCCACTTCTTCAGGGCCATGCATCTTAGGTTTTACAATATTGATGCTACTTGCGGTCGAGTTTTGGTAAGGGCTATTCCCCTTTAAATCGTGCATCGCGATCAGCGATGTCACCATGCCATCCATGATACCTTCAGGCACTTCATTACCTTCGGCATCAATAATCGCAGGGTTAGTCATTAGGTGGCCCACGTTGCGTATGAACAACATGCTGCGACCTTTAAGGGAAATTTCACCACCCGTCACACTGGTGTATTGACGGTCTGGATTCAGGTTACGAACAATGGTCTTGCCGTTTTTCTCTAGCGACTCTTGCAGGTCACCCTTCATTAAGCCTAACCAGTTGCGGTAAGCCAATGCTTTGTCTTCACCATCAACGGCGGCTACAGAATCTTCGCAATCCATAATCGTGGTCAGTGCCGATTCCACCAATACATCTTTAATACCCGCCACATCGACGCTACCAATTGGCGCGCTCGGGTCGATTTGAATTTCGATATGGAGATTGTTGTGTTTAAGCAGGATACAAGAAGGCGCGCTTGCGTCTCCTTGGTAACCAATAAACTGGTTGCGATCAATGAGAGTGACTTCTTCGCCATTATCTAGCGTTGCTGTCAGCGTGTTGCCAATACTCACATTACTGATGCTATATTTCGTCACGTCTTTATGAGAAACACCATTCAGCGGTGCGGCGTCGTCAAGGAAACCGCGAGCATAGCTCACTACTTTAGCGCCACGAACAGGGTTAAAGCTTCCACCTTTCTCGGCACCGTCGCTTTCACTAATCACATCAGTGCCGTAGAGCGCATCGTATAAACTGCCCCAGCGCGCGTTTGCTGCGTTAAGTGCAAATCGCGCGTTCATGATAGGCACCACAAGCTGCGGCCCAGCTTGTGTTGCGATTTCAGGCTCTACGCTTGCGGTAGTGACTTGGAAGTCCTCGCCTTCAGGTACAAGGTAGCCAATCTGCTGTAGGAACTGCTTATACTCTGCTGCATCCAATGTTTGACCAGCACGCTCTTGGTGCCACACATCGATTTGATGTTGAAGATCTTCACGCTTGATAAGCAACGCACGATTCTTTGGTGCCAGATCTTTAAGGATGGCTGCGAAAGATTGCCAAAAGTCCTCTGCGACAATGCCTGTTCCAGGAATGACCTGCTCATTAATTAATTGGTAGAGGGTGCTATCAATGCTCAAGCTTCCCTGTTGAATACGACTGCTCATAAAATCTCTCTCAAATTAACCGCTGACTACTAAATAAATTTACGTAACTGACGAAAATTTAGCTAATTTATGCCGTTTATATTGGATATTCACAAAAGAAATACCACAAAAACTGTGTTATCCCGTCACACCACTTTCGATTTCATTGGCGACACTTTTGATTAAGCGACGCATCCACTGGTGGTCTGGATTGGTTTGTAACAATGGGCTCCACGCCATCTTCACCTCAAAAGGTTCAATCGCAAATGGGGCTGGTTTGATTAACAAATTAGGATTGTTGCGCTGCAACTGCGCGGCTTTGGTTGGAATAGTAAGGATAAGGTTTTTCTGTTGAGCGAAGAGAATCGCAGACAGGTAATGTCGGGTAAATACCGTGATGTTGCGGGTTTTACCAATGCGCATTAATGCTTCATCTATCCAACCGAGCTTTTGTGCTTCACTTGGGTTGATCCCCACTCCGGTTCCCATTCCCGTCTTACTTACCCAAATATGTTGCGCCTTTAAATAAGACAAGATATCAAAGTTATCGGCTATCGGGTTATCACAGCTAAATAGGCAAGAGAACCCGTCGTGCCATAGGCTCATCTGGTGAAAGGACTGTGGAATGTCATCAAAACGGTTGATGATAATGTCAACGGTGCCTTGTTCTACATCTTGATAGCTCACATCACTTGGCGTCATTATATCCAGTCGTATTTTCGGCGCTATCTCGCTCAATTTTTTCAATAGCGGCTGAATAATAGTCGACTCTGCATAGTCACTCGCCATGATACGAAACACGCGTTCACTGTCTTCTGCATTAAACTCTGTGGTCGGTTGTAGTGTCTTTTCTACATTCGCCAAGATGTTGCGAATCAGTGGTTGCAACTTTTGCGCACGCTCGGTCGGCACCATCCCTTCACTGGTTCTCACCAATAGTGGATCTTCAAACAGATCACGCAGTCGGCGCAGTCCATTACTCATGGCTGGTTGAGTTATTCCTAATTGATTTGCCGCTCGTGTAACGTTTCTTTCACGTAGCAACATGTCTAAATACACAAGCAAATTAAGGTCTATACGAGCAATATTCATAAGAAAAATACCGAATATAATAACTATAAATTAACAAAATTATCACATGCGTGGTTATTCTTTGTCCATAGCAAAGTTTTAATCCAAGCCAATTTGGCAACCATACCCCACGTGAAACTAAGGAATAGTTATGTCGCAAATTACACAAGATATCGAAATGATAGAAGTTGCAAAAAGCGCTGCAGGTGCTCCATGGGATGCAATCAATGCTGAATCTGCTGCTCGTATGCGAGCTCAAAACAAATTCAAAACAGGTCTAGATATCGCGCAATACACGGCAGATATCATGCGTGCGGATATGGAGGCTTACGATAAAGACAGCTCTCAATACACTCAGTCTTTAGGTTGCTGGCATGGTTTTATCGGTCAACAAAAGCTGATTTCTATTAAGAAGCACTTTGATGGCAAGACAGATCGCCGCTACCTATACCTTTCAGGTTGGATGGTTGCTGCACTTCGCTCAGACTTTGGTCCACTTCCAGACCAATCAATGCATGAGAAAACATCGGTTGCAGGCCTAGTAGAAGAACTATACACATTCCTGCGCCAAGCTGATGCACGTGAACTGGGTGGTTTATTCCGTGAGCTAGACGCTGCACGTGAAGCGGGCGACGTTAACCAACAAGACCTTATCCAAGACAAAATCGACAATCACGTAACACACGTGGTGCCAATCATTGCAGATATCGATGCAGGTTTCGGTAACGCAGAAGCGACTTACCTAATGGCTAAGCAGATGATTGAAGCGGGCGCATGTTGTCTACAAATTGAAAACCAAGTTGCCGATGAGAAGCAATGTGGTCACCAAGACGGCAAAGTAACGGTTCCACACGCTGACTTCCACGCAAAACTTCGCGCACTTCGTTACGCTTTCCTTGAACTGGGCATCGACAACGGCGTTATTGTTGCTCGTACCGATTCTCAAGGTGCAGGTCTAACAAAAGAAATCGCAGTAGTGAAAGAGCCGGGCGACCAGGGTGATATCTACAACTCATACCTAGATGTTGAAGAGATCGATGTTGCAGATATGGCAGAAGGTGACGTTTGCTTTAACCGTGACGGCAAGCTAGTTCGACCTAAGCGTCTACCTTCAGGCTTATACCAATTCCGCCAAGGTACTGGTGAAGACCGTTGCGTATTCGACTGTATTGAAGCAATCAACGCGGGTGCTGACCTACTTTGGATTGAGACTGAGAAGCCACACATCGGTCAGATCAAAGAGATGATGGACGGCGTTCGTGAAGTTCACCCTAACGCGAAACTGGTTTACAACAACTCTCCATCATTCAACTGGACACTAAACTTCCGTCAGCAAGCTTACGATGCATTGGTTGCTGAAGGTAAAGATGTATCAGCTTACGACCGTGCAAACCTAATGAGCGCGGAATACGACGAAACTGAACTGTCTGCAAGTGCTGACGAGAAGATTCGTACATTCCAAGCGGACGCATCTCGTGAAGCGGGTATCTTCCACCACTTGATTACGCTACCGACTTACCACACTGCAGCGCTGTCTACCGACAACCTTGCGAAAGAGTACTTCGGCGACCAAGGCATGTTGGGCTACGTTGCTAACGTTCAACGTCAAGAGATCCGCCAAGGCATCGCATGTGTTAAACACCAAAACATGTCTGGCTCAGACATCGGTGATGACCACAAAGAGTACTTCGCTGGTGAGAATGCACTAAAAGCAGCGGGCGAAGCGAATACGTCTAACCAATTTGATTAATCGCTAACGCTTATGATTAGTCGCTAAAACTAAAGCCTCCCCCGCCCTTCTCTCTTACTTCGGTAAGATCCGGGGGAAGGCTTTGAGATAAAGCTTGTACTGCCGGCTTTATCTCAAAGTCTAAGAATTGTGTTCTACACCACGGTCAGCTAAGCAACATCTGTTTAAGCTAACTGTATTCATGTTTGTTGAAATTCCTGTTTGTTGATATTTCTTTTGATTGAGAGTGCCTATGACTTCAATACCTAAACACCTACAAGATGCAAAAACGCTGCTATCAGAAAATGGTTTCGCAACGGGTGATACTTGGTATCACGGCACGTCTTCAGCCTTGCTTGCTTCAATTAAAGGACAAGGACTGAAACGTTCTGGAGACAAAGCACTCAACGAAGCCGCTTCAAAAACCATGGCAACGATTGGCAATAACTACACCGAGTCGGTTGAACCTGTGTTCCTGACTCAGAGTAAAGAGCTGGCGTATTACTGGGCGCAACAAACCGTTCGTGAGCGCAGTGTTCGTTTCGAAGGAGAAGAACAACCTATCGTGTTAGCGGTAAACCTGTCTGAAAAGCAACTTGCCAAAGTAAGACCGGACGTGGGCGCGATGAGCCTGTTAATGATGAGTGTGGGCGAGCAGTTCATGGCTCACATGGCTAAGGTTTATCAAGAGAACAACATCGCAGGCCCAGACATTGAACTTCGCACTGCTGATCGTATGGATTACTTGAACAAGCTGGGAATGGCTTACATTGATGAAGACATCAGCCGAGCGTGTGTACAAGAACTGTCTGAGCCTAATATTTCTGAACCAGAGCTTTCTGAACCTGCGCTAACGGATTAGGAACGTCTTCTGTTGGACGTAATAAGCTAACCTTATTAGAATCAAAAATGGCTCCCAATTGGGAGCCATTTTTCTTATTCGTTAATCGAGCCTATTCAGTAATCTGACTCAACTCTCCAATCAACTTACTTATTGGCACAAACGACCTTGCTGTGCAGCCTGCATCATTTCGATATCACCTTGAAGTGAACGATAAACAACCGTATTCCACACCTGACCATTATCCATTTCAAACTCGATCGCGTAGTTCAAACCCGCGACAACCTGAGTGCGAACGCTCAAGATTCTTTCAAGCTTTGCTGAGGTATTCATTTGTCCAAGAACCACATCTAAAGCTTGCTTGGCTTCTGGGGTAATATCACTTTGTGACCAACCACCTGTCAGGTTCTTAGTGCTACAGATTGGATTTGCAGTCTCTTGTGCTTGTTCTGGAACCTCAGATTTCTGACTGCACCCTGCTAACGCAGCGACACTAAATATGGTTACCAATAGTACTTTCTTCATAATTTATCTCTACCTCTATCACTCGCGAGAGGTTACTCGCAATGATGTTTCATATGCAGACAAGCTTAAACCTCGAATGTCATCACTTCATCAGAGATTATGGTGTAACTACTCTATAAACACAGAAGATTGTCAGAAAAACAAAGCCAGACACTGATGCCCGGCTTTTATCCGTCTACTTTATTGATATTTAACCGATTAGTTTAGTGACATTGTCGTTAATACAGCTTGGGGATGCCCCCTTTTTTAATGCCAATTACCTAACGCCTATTCTGTCAGTGAAAATACACCAACATCTCGACATCATCCCCTTGCTGATCTGCACTCAATAAGAAGTGTATATAGCCTTCTTCTGTTATAGGGATTTGCAGATACTCATTGCTTCCACGGTAATCAGACGCGTAGTCATGCTGCCCAGCTGTTGGCCAATATGAGTGGCTGGCGAACAGATCAACGTTACCCGAATTCGATTGTTCGTTTTCAGCAGTGTCGCTCTTATCGCTGAGCCATACTCGCACCTCTTGTACGCCTTCCGGTACATAGACAGCGGCATAACGTCGTTGGTGCACGGTAAGCACTTGAGCCTGACCGGACTCCAATACCACAGGCGTTAAATCATCTTGCTGTTGAGTTGGAGGCGTTGGCGTTTCTGTGACTACCGATGCGATTAGCGACACCTCATTAAAATCGGTACGCCCCGTGACACTCATGTAGTAGCGACCCGACTTGATGTAACCCGAAGGTTCTTGTTCAAACGTCACCACTTCATTGCTGCCATTGCCGTACTGGCTGAATTCAAAGTCGTAGTAATGCACTGGTTTGTTGTAGCTCATGTAGAGGTCAGCATCACCTTGAGTTTGCCCCTCAATAGACACTTCAAAATGCGTCGTGTTGTCTGGAATATCGACATAGAACAACTGCTCACTATACGCTTCACCACTCAACACCACACTCTGGTTTGCTGTAAGCACTATGGCTTGGTCTGTTGGTTGCGTAGGATCTGTCGGTTCAGTGGGATCAGTTGGTTCTGTAGGCTCTGTGGGTTCACTTGAAACCGAGTCTAACCAACGCTCAAACTCCCCGTTGTATTGCTGCCCTAGCACTTTTACTTGTTGTGCCCATTCGGAAAATTGGCCAGTACGAGACAATGCCAGTAAACCTTGTACCTCTAGAGGATGCTCTTCCAGCATGAAGCGTACCGCCAAGTATCCCCAGCGATATATTCGATTAGAATCGTGAGAGTAAGTGGTCGCAAGCACATCCGACAGGCTCATCTTCCCACTGCTAATCAAACCAATCGCTGCATCGTAGCCTTGCTTGTAATGCATAAATTCGGCAAAGCCCTCTAACCACCACACCACATAGCCATGTGCTAGGTTGTCGTTGAATGAGCCATATTGGTTAAAGCGAGCATCAAGATAGTGAGTGTATTCATGCTCTAAATTGAGAATAGAAAGATCATCACCATTGGCATAGCGATAAGCCACAAAGCGAGCGACGTTACCGACTTCTGCAGGATTACCCTCTAAATACTGACCGCCATTGTCTGTGGTATTGCCAAACAAGAACGATGAATAATCAATGTAACTGCCTTTGCTGCCAAACACCGCGACTTCTACTCGCTCGTTGTTATCATCAGCGGCAGGTTGTTGACCCGTATTCACGACTTGGTGGAAGTCGGCCTCTTTGGCAGCCAACACATCACACGCCTCCATCGCTTGTGACTCCGTTAGATCTTGAGAGCGAATAATCGCAGGTCCTTGGCACTCATGACGATGGGGAAGTACACGCGTTGCCAAGTCGCGTTTCGCTTGCTCTAGGTCTAACCTATTCAAGCCTTCTGGTGCGAAGTAACTCATCATTTCGACGGCTGCTAGCCATAGTTTATCGTGCTCGGTTCCCAGTGGATTTTGCACCATCACTTGCTGCATAACCCGCATCGCTTTGTCTTTGGTTGCTTTGTCCGGACTGGCTAACAAGCGACCTGTTTCACGCACGGCGTTATAAACCAGAAAGCTCGCATCCGTATCCAACGCCCACGTGTTATCACGAGCAAAAGTCGCCAGCGTTTCGATATGTTGGGTGTGGTTTGCCATGTAATCGTAGAAATCATCTAGAGCGGCATGCCCTGCCATTGCTCGGAATAGATTATTAAGACCATCGACCCATTGTAAATCCTGCACTGTTTCACGGTTAAAGTGATTCAATGCCGCAAGTTGCGCCCCCATGGTCAGTGGAAGTTGCTTAACATTATCGACCATCAGCGTCAGGCTTTTCATCGCCCCAACTTGCTCACTGCCTTGATCGAATGCATTAGGGTTCGCCAGAAAAGCATTAATAGATTGAGCGAAGCGCTGACTTAACGCCTCAGAGAAATCCTGCGCTCGCGCGTTATAGCGAACGTAATAAGCAGCGCGAACAAATTCGCCAAGGTTTTCAAGTTTACGAGCCTGTTCAGCATCACCTCGGTAACGGGCAATTTCTAGGTTAAGTGCTACTTGAATACGGCTTAGGCTCACTTCGCTATAGATATTGTTTAACGAACTATCTTGAGCAGAGAACCAAGCGCCATAGCAACTGTTGTCTGCTGATGAGACAGCGAGAGCAAGGTCAGACGCCTGCTGAAGATCAAGCACCTCACACTGACTTTGAGCAAAGGAGAAACTGGAAACACTGGCTAGCATGCAAGCGAGAGCCAAACGATGACGTGGAAATAAACGGTTATGAGACATACAACACTCATTAGTTAATTATATATTTGGGCTCGCCGTTATATTCCTTACGATCAATAAGGTGAATTCAGTTGCGTATGATTTATGAGCTTAGTTCAAAAAATAGATATTTTACGTTAATTTATAAATTCAAAGGATTATGCTCAATTGATACAGGTCAGACTCGGGGCAAGGTTAGGCTCTAAGTGATTGAGAATATTCTAATTTAGCAACTTATAAACTAGTAAATGTTCTGTTGTTAAGGGGTAGCGCAAGTAGTAAACTTACGCTCGATTATGCAACTTGTTTTTAAAAACTATAGACACAATTAGAGTTACTCAATCTCAACAAGGTAACTTTATATCAAATAACTTAATAACAATTCGTGTCTGGTTAACGAGTGCAAATCCAATAAAAATAATTATATAAACCTAGGCTAGGTTAACACCATGGAATTAACGTCGTCTTTAGTCTCACTGTTGGCTAGCAGTCTGGCTATCGAAAAGAAACAACACGCGCTTATCGAGCTCGTGATCAACACTTATCAGCCACAAGATCGCACTGCGCTTTTCCAAACCGTCACAGACTACCGTAGACGACTGTTGGAATCGTTCTTCCCAGAACATCAACACAAAAGCCTCTCCGTTTTATTTGAATTGATGGACTATCGCGATCTCATTCAACGCTATCCAAGCAGCTTATCGACCGAGATGGCATTGTTAGAGGAAGCGGCAGGTCAGTGTTACATGCATTGGTTAGACTTTTGGTGCGAATGCGAAATTGCCGCCATCAAGGCCAAGTCGTCGCTCGATAGTCGTTCACCCTCTGGTATCGTTCTGCCGATTAAAGACAGCGCTTATTACAGTGCGATCATCGATCAAATAGAAGATGATCAACTTGTGGTACAAACACCCAGTCACCCACAAGGAATGCCTATCAGTGATGCCATCGCTTTAAGCAACCTTGAGGTTTTCATCAAGGGTGAAAAATGGTTTGAGATGCTGCCTTTATTACACCTGTCACAAACGGGTAAGCACTTTATCCTGCTCAAACACCCAGACGATGAAGCCTTCCCGACATTAGTTTCTTCCGCCTTGATTCAAGATTGGTCAAAAAATGAAACCTGGCTAAGCTACGCGCCGCCGTTCAGCAATGATCACTGGCAATACTGCTTACCAAATCATGGTTACGATTCGCTTTCAGGCTTACAGCTATTCACGCCACCAATATTGTCAAAATGTGATTCTCTGCCAAAATTCGATAATCAGTTTCAGTTACAACTATCCGAAACTCGAGCCATATGTGAAGTTCTGCGCTTAACCGTCAGTGGAAATACCCAACAAAAACTCTACTTCCTCTATCTCGCTCAAAAAGAGCTGATGAGCGTCTTACATCAAGTTGGCTACAAAATTGGCTTCACCATCATTGAACAACCTTTCATGCTTCAGTTTTATCAAGCTATTGACCCAAAAGCGTATTTCCATTCGGGATATTGCGAATTGAACGATGACGGCACCACCATTTACCGTGGCTTTTGGAATTTCGAATTGATGGTCAACGTATTTAATGACACCGATTTTAAAGGCTACAAACGCGCCGTGCGTAACAGCAGAAAGCTTAGCTCAGCAGAAAAATTAAGCTCTGTTCAACAGCCAGATCCTCTGCAACAGCCAAGCTCGGTAAATAAGGACGAACATGTTTGATTTCGGCTTAGAAGCCATCATCCACGCCAAAGCCATAACGCTTCTTGCGACGGTTGCTGTGGTCGTGATGTGGTTACTCTACTATTGCTACCGTCTGAAACTAAAGAGCGAAGCAATCGCAGGTAC
The DNA here is from genome assembly GCF_013394185.1 of Vibrio sp. Scap24. NCBI lineage: Bacteria > Pseudomonadati > Pseudomonadota > Gammaproteobacteria > Vibrionales > Vibrionaceae > Vibrio > Vibrio sp. Scap24. The sequence goes on from NZ_CP041333.1 coordinate 1,609,672, forward strand.
ACACCACGTTGCCTACATCGCCTACTCGGTCTGTATTGTTGCTTGGATCAGCAGTAATGCTTACTTCCATACCGACTTATTGCCAGAGCTTGGGCCATCAGCAGCTGTGTTTGCAGCCAAATTTGCCAACCTCGCCTCTTTCTTTGCGTTTGCCTTCGCGTATTACTTCTCGTGTCAGCTTGCCGCCGAGCAACGCAACGGTAAGGTGCACCTATGGCAACAAGCGATTTTCGTCACCCTAACCGTCTACTCCTTGTTTATTAATTTAAGTCCGGGCTTAACCGTTGAAGACGTTATCATTGTTGGCCCAAGTCAGTTCGTGATTGAATTTGGCCCGCACACTTCGTACTTCTTCATCGGCATGATCAGCTTTGTGGTACTGACACTGGGTAACCTAGTGGCAATGCGCGCCAACAGTAGCAAGCTTACGCTGACCAAAACCAGCTACATGATTGCAGGTATCTTGGTGTTCATGTTGTCCACAGCAACGATCCACCTAGGTATGACTTACTTCTTGCGTGATTTCTCACTGACTTGGCTACCACCCGCCTTATCGATTAGTGAGATGTTGTTCGTTGGGTATGCTCTGCTGACTTCTCGTTTCTACAGCGTGAAATACCTCGCGTACATGAGCCTAAACGCCCTGTTGGTGTGCGCGATTTTAGTGATACCGTTTGGTGCGATATTCATCCCGCTGACCGAAGATAATCAATGGCTAATCGCCATTCCAATCTGCGCGCTGATAGGCATTACTTGGCATGTGCTCTACAAACGAGTGAGCCGTTATGCCTCCTTCTTTGTCTACGGGAACAAGAAAACGCCAGTACAGCAAATCCTTGCTCTAGAAGAAGATTTCAAGCTATCAATTGATGATGCAATGCGTCGTTTGGGTAGCCTACTGCAAATCCCAGAAGATAAACTGCGCCTTGTTAACAGCAACTACAACGAGACTTTCTACGAAGACTACTTGTCGACCAACAAGTCTGTTTTGGTCTTCGACGAACTGTCTGAAGAGCTCGATTACACTGCGCCAGCAAAACGTTCGATCAAGGCGCTCTATGAGAAGATGAGTTCGAATAACACGGCGTTAGTGATGCCTCTGTTTGGTCAAGGAAAATCGGTCACGCACTTGTTGGTGTCATCACACAAGAGTAACGATCAGATGTTCTCTAACGAAGAGATCTCCGCACTACAAACCTTGTTAACTCGTGTGCAAAGTACCATCGAAGCGGATAGGCGCATTCGCCAAAGTCGAGCTCTAGCTAACTCCATCGCCCATGAGATGCGTAACCCGCTTGCTCAAGTGCAACTGCATTTCGAAGTACTCAAACAGCACATCGATAACCAAGCGCCAGCGAAACAGATCCTACTTGATATCGAGAACGGACAAGCTGCGATCCAACGTGGTCGACAACTGATTGATATCATCTTGCGTGAAGTCAGTGATAGCTCACCTGAGCATGGCCCTGTCACTATGACCTCAATCCACAAGGCAGTGGATCAAGCGGTCAGTCATTATGGTTTTGAGAACGAAAAAATCATTGAGCGAATTCGCCTACCACAACACGCTGATTTTGTAGCAAAGCTGAACGAGACCTTATTTAACTTCGTTATCTTTAACCTGATTCGTAACGCAATCTATTACTTTGATTCGTATCCAGACAGCCAAATCGAAATCAGCACCAAAACTGGCTCTTACGAGAACGTGCTTGTTTTCAGAGATACAGGTCCAGGGATTGATGAGACCATCGCCCATAAGATCTTCGATGACTTTTTCTCTTACCAAAAGAGTGGCGGTAGCGGCTTAGGTTTAGGTTATTGCCAACGTGTTATGCGTTCATTTGGTGGCAGAGTCGAGTGCAAATCCAAGCTTGGTGAGTTTACAGAATTCCACCTGTATTTCCCTGTTGTGCCGAATGCGCCAAAAGCCGATGACCTGCGCACGCCTTACTTCAACGATTGGAAACACAACCAACCGACAGAAGATCAAGCCGAAGCAGAAGTGCAGCCAGAGGCCCCAGCGCCAAGTGCTGATAACGCTCCTGAGTCAGCACCTGAAACTGCACCCAAAACTGAGCCAGAAAAGACACAAACAACAAATCCACCAGCATCAAACCATCTCGCGCCAACCGTGCTTATAGTGGATGACAAAGAAGTACAACGCACACTTGTTCAGATGTACTTGAGCAGGCTCGGCGTAAACAGCTTACAAGCCAAGAACGGTGAGAATGCGGTTGAACTGTTTAGGACTCATCAAGTTGATTTGATCTTGATGGATGTACAGATGCCAGTCATGAACGGCTTTGACGCAAGCCAGATCATCAAGGCACGCTCACCTAATACACCAATCATTGCTCTGTCTGGCGAATCGGGACAACGCGAACTCGATATGATCAGCAAGTTAATGGATGGTCGCCTAGAAAAGCCAACGTCATTGGATGCGCTGCAACATGTACTCGACAACTGGTTGAAGCAAGGCAAAACATCCAACGCTTCTAAGCAAACAGAAAACGAGTAGCGACTCGCTGATTTACCGTTAACTGTCAGCCATTGGCAATAAGATAAACGCAAAAAGTCCCCTCAAGAACCTATCTTGAGGGGACTTTTAATTTAGGCATGTACCGCTATAACGACTTAGCTAACGACTCAAAAGCTTCCACTCTCACTTTTGACTCTTCACGCGCTGCATTCGAAGCGCTCTCTGCTGAAGAGAAAGTTGCGATGACGACATTCTTGTCTTGGTTGATATACAAGAACTGACCAAACACCCCACGGTATGTCGCAATGTTTTTGTCTGAGTCATGTACCCAAAGGAAGTTTTTGTAACCCTCTAAGTGTGCATCAAAAACTTGAGCCTCAGTATCTTTGTAGACACTGTTCATCATGTGTCGATTTTCTTCTGGCGTGATATTGAAGCTGTCTTTGACCCACTTTTCAGAGAAGACTTGCTGGCCGTTGTATTCGCCATTGTTGACCATCGCCAGCCCAACACGTGCAAAATCTCTTAGCGTAGTATTGAAACCGCCAGTTGCGACTGGGTTGTAGTTCATGTCCGTCATGAAGAAGGCATCATGCTCCGTACCAAGCTTGTTCCAGATGTTGTCAGCAATAAATTGGTCAAGCGTTTGACCGGAAACGCGCGCGACAACCCAGCCAATAACATCAACGTTCGGGCTGTGGTATTCAAACTTATCGTTCACCTTTAAATCTTCATTCTGTTCAAACATCGCAGAGAAGCTCAGCAAGTCACGAGGCTTATCTGTCTTTGTTGGATCCAATGCCAGCAAGTCATACGCTGGAATAAACCCTAATCGGCGGAAGTATTCGAAATGCACATCACCCGGTGCCATGTTGACGTAGTCTTCGCTGTAATCAATCGCAGAGGTCATGTTCAGTAAAGTTCGTAAAGTCTGCTCACCAAAGTGTGTTCCTTTAAGCTCTTCGATGTATGTGCTGAGCTTTTTCTCAACATCAACCTTACCTTGCTCAACCAACAAACCTAAAGCTTGCCCAACCAAAGATTTGGTACTTGAAGCCCACAGGTGGTGATCTCTTGCTGTGAAGTCACCAAAGTACTCTTCATGCAGTATCTTTCCATCTTGAATAATAATGTAACCATCAGTGTGATCATTAATCATCGCATCACGAAAAGTCAGCTCTTCTCCGGCATAAGTAAATTTGTGCTGAGCGACTTCCGCATTCAATGCTTGTGGGATCTCGTTGATTGCACCATCTCTAGAAACCATAACCGTTGGATGGATTCCCATGTTCTGGAAAGCCCATTTATTGAATGGCGCATGCGTCCAGTTCTCCAGTGTGACTTGCTAATTCGCTTTTGCTGGCACTGTAGACATAGGCTTGATATCCGCCATTGCGGTTGTCGAAAATAAGCCCGCAGTGACCAATGAAATAATCGACTTTCTCATCTGAAATCTCCGTTAACAATCTTGTGTGTACGGATGTAGAGTACTTTGCTAATTTCAAACATATAAATCCAAAATGTACGCCTAAACAGTACAAAGGTATTCAGATGATGATTTCGAATGAACAGGTGGCATGCTTCACCAGTGTCTATGAGCTTCAAAGCTACAGTGCTGCCAGTAAAAGATTAAATAAGGCGCGCTCTACGGTGCGAGAGAGAATCAATGCATTGGAAGATTTGATGGGCATGGAGTTGTTTTCTATCGAAGGGAAAAAGGCGGTCGCAACGGACATTGCTCATCGTCTGTATCCAAGAGCACGGTTACTGGCGAGACAATCGTTAGAGTTCGAAAACATAGCCTTATCTGCCTACAAAGGCGAGCTCAACAACATCACTGTTTATCACGATAGCTCGATCCCTTGTCAGCTATTACTTAGCATTGAGTCTTCGATCAAGGCTCTTCACCCTCACATGCTGATCAACTGGCTACAGCGAGACAGAAACCACTGTTTACAGCAGATAGAGGACGGAGATGCATTGTTTGCCATTATGCCTGGAATGGGCAACTTACACCCGAGCGCGGGTATCGGCAATATCAACCTCGGATCTTTTCAGTTGAGCCTGTTCACTTCCGTTCACTCTAGCATTCCAAACCGAACGATTTCGATTGCTGAACTGGCCACCTTTCGTCAATTAATCACTGAGAATGACATTGCAAACGAGCTTAGGCACACCAAGATCAGTAGCGAGTTTGAAGTGGTCACATCACAAAGCCTGCTCATCGAAAAGTTAAAGCAAGATGGATGGGTTGTGTGTCCTCGAGAGAACCTAGCCCTATACATAAAAAGTGGTGAGGTACGTGAAATCGAGCTCCAAGAAGCGCCAAATATGATTCAGCAAGATTGCATTATGTTTTACAACCTATCCTCTAAAGCGTCGGAGCAAGAATCTCAAATCATCGAAGTAGCCGCGAAAGTGATTAAGAATCAAGTACTCCGTAACAAACCATCTTTCTGATGAAAGCCAATATTCGAACTGCCATTTCATGAACGTTCTAGCAAAAAAACGCCCTCAAGAAGCCAGTCTTGAAGGCGTTTTAATTTGAATCAAATCAGCCTAAAGATAATAATCTAAATAGAGAGTCACCTAAATAAAGGGCAATCTAAAGCTCTTTAATCTCAATCTGACGTAGCGTTTCCATGTACTCCAAAGTTTCATTCACATCGACTGGCTCGTATAAACGCAACACTCCCGCCCAACCTTCAGACACTTCAAAATCATAAGCTTCACCTGAGCCACAGTTGAATGTCACTGACACAGTACCATCACCGTTATCACGCATAGACTCACCCGACGCATAAAAATGCTCAGAATCAATCCAACCGTCTGCACCATAGGTTGTCAAAGAGTAATAACCACCACGCCCTTCAAAGTCCAAGTTTGGTGTTGGAATCGTCCATTCTTGGCAGGTCGTTTTGCCTTGTCCAGGAACACGCTCTAAATACTGTGCAGTGTCTGCTGGTAGTCCGGCATAACCAAATGCCGTCACGTATTTAAAGTGGTGATCTTCTACGTCATCCAAAGTCGCACCAAATCCTTTCAATCCTTCAATAGGCGCGCCATGTTTCATCACGTTATTGATCAGTTTTAATCGGTAGTTTTCAACGTCACTTGGGTTGTAGCCTTTGCCTTGATAAGGCTTGTTAGAGTTCGCTTTGATAGACAGTAGACTCTGACGACGCTTGGTATCTTCGATTGATTCAGCGATACGTGTTCTTGCTAGTACATGAACATGAGTACCCATCGTTAGATCATCGGCGGTCAGATTGAGCGTTTCACCACGGCGAACCACTTTATGAACAAGGTGGTTTTCGTCCATGATATGAATAATTTGGAAGTAGTCATTGTCCTCGTCCGGCACATGGAATGTCGCACCTTCTGATACATCCACAACCATGGTTGAGTAAACGACATCGCGATTAGAGCGAATCACCGTTTGTGCGTCTTTAGATACAGGGTCAGCGTGCAGCCAATGGTTTACACCGACTTTGTTTTGCAGGCCAAGGAAGTTCCAGTCAGACTCCGCTTCAGGGTAGTTATCCCAATTAACACCGCCGATAGCCGCGTGGTCATAAACCTCTGAACTGCTATTGTCTGCAGCCGTTGCGCCGAATGCGGTTAACGCCAAGAACGTCACTAACGTCGTTTTCTTCATAATGGTTTCTCATGTTTGTTTCGATGAGCTCAGTATGTAGATGCTGCGTGATATGCTCCAATTGATTATATGAAATCAAGATATACAATATAGGTATATCTTAACCATTTCGATGATGGAGTCCCGCGATGATGAGTAACCGGTTTAAACAACTAGATCTCAATTTACTTAAAGTATTGAAGGTGTTGATTGAGGTGAAAAATACCCGCAAGGCTTCAGAGTTGCTGTTTACCAGCCAACCTTCAATCAGTCGCTCACTACAAAAACTTCGTGATTACTTTGGCGATGAGCTGTTCATACGCTCCCAACATGGCCTAGAACCGACCGCCAAGTTGCTTGAAATTAAGCAGACTTTATTACCCGTGTTATCGCAGTTAGAACAAGTGCTTGAACCAGAATCTGAATTTGACGTTGCTCAGTTTGATGGCACAGTGAACATCGCGATTAACGGATTTATTGCCAACAGCATCTCAGCAAAGCTAACTCAGATATTGTTAGCACAGGCACCACAGGTAAAAGTGAATATTGTAGATTGGGGAACCCATACGTTAGATTTACTCACCTCAGGCGAGGTTGATTTAGGGGTCAATTATTACCCACTAGAACTATCTAAACAGGTTTACCAAAAACGTGTCGCAAGTGATGATTTTGTATTGGTATGTCGCACAGGACACCCGCTTGCCAACACATTATTGAAAAGTGACCAGCAAGAACCTTTGCAATTAGCGAGCTTGGTCGTCAGTGATTGGAACGACAATATTGCTTTAGCACCGAACGTGTTAGCCGATGTCGGCATCAAGACTGAGGTCAAAATACGTTCGACTTACTTACACAGCTTATTGTCTATAGTGAAGCAGAGCGACGTGTTATTCCCATGCTCAAAACTACTGGCCAATTCGCTTTCAGATGAATTTTCCTTTGTGCAGTTTCCTCACATGCCCAACATGCCAAATGGCGATATTGGCATGACTATCGGGCGTAAACATCGCAATCAACCGAAAATGCGCTGGTTAGAATCGTGTATCGAAGACGTATTCAGAGGTTAGTTACTGCAGCTCTGAAAGTGTAAAACAAAGCTAGCCTTACTGATGATTAGCCTCTGCCATTGCCGTTTCAATCAAATCCAACAGCCATTTGTATTTGGCTGAGTGCTGGTTTTTCTTATGAAGATAAGCGAATACCTCCATCTCCTCGGTTCCCTCTTCCAGTCCCTCAATCACGATTGAGCGTAATACCCCTTTGTGTTGTTCAATCACCGGAGGCATGCAAGGGGCGATAATATTGGAATGCTTGATCGTTTCGATTAACCCGACAATAGAAGTCGTTCGCAGTGCCATGTTAATTGTCTTACCTTGGCTCAACACTTCCTCTTCCAACCGTGAATGTTTGTTTTGGTCGAAATAAGCGAGGTCAACGTGAGCAAATGGAAACGACAACAAATCATCAATCGTCGCGATGGACGCCTTGAAAGGATGATCTTCTCTTACTGCCAATACAAACTTTAAGTTCACGAGAGGGACGGCAATGATCTCAGCAGGCAAATTCTTAGCTTCGAAATGAATGACAAAATCAATCTCGTCACTCTTAAGCCTTTCTAAAGAGTTTTGGGAACTCGTATGGCTGATCAATCTTGAAAGTGGACTTTCTACTGATAGCTGATGAAACAGAGCCGGAGTCAACCAAGGCAGAACATGAGGATTCGCCTCAATCTTAAAATCTTCACTGAGGTCCGCGGGATTAAACTGTTTTCCTTCTTCTATCGCCGTAACCAATCCGTCCAATAGCGGGAAAACGCGTTGATAAAGGTCGTCCGAATAAGGCGTCGGTAAAAACTGCTGATGAGACAGCACAAACAATTCTTCACCTAAGGATTCCTTAAGCTTCTTGATGCTTTGGCTAACCGCTGGTGTCGAGACAAACAACCTCTCAGCCGCTTTTCTCAAGCTCTTCTCCTGATACACCACCACAAACACTTTCAATAAGTTCAGATCGACATTGTTCAGTTTCATGAGACACCATAAAGCATTGCTTAACGAATGGTTAAGTTTATATGAATTAACTTAACAAAGTCCACTTTGTATAGTTATCCCACCTTCACGAAGTACACGGATGTAGTGAGATAACTCTATGAGGCAGCTATGTTATTACAACGTTCGATCCTTTCTCTAACCCCTCTTCTGTTAGCTAGCGGTGCTATCGCTGAAGAAACAGAAGTTCAAGATATGTCAGACCCATTAGCGGTCTACACACAAGCAGGCTTCGGCTACACCGACAAAGGCTTAAACCTAAAAGTCGGACAAACCTACGACACTGGCAATGATACCACCATGGGCATGAATGTGTTCGAAATCAAAGGTATCGCTGGTGAGGCGATTGGTTGGAACGGTCGAGGTGCAGACGACAGTATTGATTCCTTCCGCTTTAGAAACTTCGGTGTAGACCTAACTAATGGCCGAGGCTCGCAAGTTGATATGTCTTGGGACTTCGATAACAACCAAGGCAGCGCGTCTTACAGCTTTATTCAAGCTTTACCACAAATGGGCATGTTTAACTTTTACCCACTCGCTGGTGTCGGTATCGCAGCAGGTGAAGAATTGGTTGAAGGCACTGGAGGCGATCTCGATGCCGATCAACTTCGCGACCGCTACAACATGCACGGTACTTTCTACGTCGCAGGTATGTACGCCAAGATGCAACTGACTGACAAGATTTGGCTGAACTATAACCCAATGTATTTAGGCACAATGTCGGGGTCTTCAACGTTCAAAGATTTTGGCTTTGAGGGCAGTGACTCCGTACTCGCGCATGAATTTGCAGCAAGCTATCAGATCACTCCAAGAGCCAACGTTCGTTATTTCGCAAACTGGACTGAAAACACCAGTATCGAAGACGGTGATCACCGCATCGAATTTAACTATCAGTTTTAACAAATCAGTTCTAACCAATCAGTTTTAGCAAAGCCGTTTTAACTGAGCGTTTCTAACGAACGGTTTCAATTTCTAAGAACAGTTTCTAATTTTTGAGGACACAACATGAACATTTTATCTAAAGCGATAGCCGGTACTTTCACCTGCCCACTGCGATCGACAGCGATGCTCGTTTCTGTAACGGCTTTGTTTTCTGCAACAGCGATTGCTGGGAACGATAACCCAACAGAAACCCTTCAAACACGTGCGGGAGACTTCACCTTCGAAACCGACTTTCTTCATGGTATTCCAACACAAGAAAGTTCAGCGAAGTTGTTTGAACTGATGGACTATCAACGTGCGTCACAAGCTTACATTTGGTCGGTTCCTTTGGTTTCAAACTACGCATGGAAACAAGCTTATGCCGACATGGGTGCAGAGGACGGTCAAATTACTTATGTTGAGTCCCATGAATCTAAGCTAGGAGGTTTAACTTACAACACCTCTACGCCTTACGCGATAACTTGGTTTAACGTAGAAAAAGAGCCAGTCGTTATAGAAATTCCCACAGATGAACTGCGCGGTGCAGTACACACTATGTGGCAGATCGGAATTTCTCAGATGACCGAACCGGGCGTCTACGTGGTAAAAGCCAAAGGAGCAGAAACACCAACTAACCTGCCAAAAGGCGCTAAGGTTTTTGAGTCTGATACCAACTACGTTTTCTTCGGCGTTCGTTTAATGGCAAATTCAGACACACAACGTATGAAAGACTTAGAGGCTCTCAAAATTACCGACCTCAACGGTAAGCCGCTGAGCAATAACGGCGTAAACTTCCCTGAGCGCGGTGAAGATGCCAAACACCCAAGAGGCATGGCATTTTGGAATACGTTGAATGAAGCGATTCAAGCAGAACCAGTAGCAGAGCGTGATCGCATGATGCACGACATGCTACGCCCACTGGGTATTGAGAAAGACAAAGCATTTGCCCCATCGGCCCAGCAGCGTGAGATTTTAGAGCAAGCTGTCGTGATGGGAGAAGCGATGGTTAAGAACATCGACTTCAACAAAACAGAACGCTTGCCACACGCGGCTTACGGTAAAGAAGGCAACTTTTGGGAGGTCGCAACGGCTTCCACACCGAACCAAGATCGTTACTACGGTATGGATCTCGATGGTCGCGCAGCATGGTTCTATGAAGCTGTGACGAATGACGTTGCAATGCACGGTTTTGAGAATGGCGGTTGGGGCCAGATCTATCTAGACAACTACCGTGATGACAGCGGTAAAGGGCTTAATGGCAGTAACCACTACACTCTGACTCTGGATGGTGATGTAAACTTCGCCGATTTGTTCTGGACAATCACTGTTTATAACGTTGAGAACCGCGCCATTATCGACAACGACATTGAGCGTGCCGATGTAGGTTCAAACATCGAAGGTACGGTCAAAGACGCACAAGGTAATTACACCTTCCACTTCTCGCCAACTAAGCCAGCAGGTGTGAATGAAGCTAACTGGGTGCAAACTCGAGAAGACGAAAACTGGTTTGTTTACTTCCGCGCATACTCACCAAGTAAAGCGTTTGTCGCGCAGCAGCCAGAAACCTTGTTGCCTAACTTCAAGCGTGTGAACTGATCATCTAGAGCGAGTCATATATGACCTGTTCACGCCAACAATAACTAATCAGGCTCACAGAGCAAAACAAAAAGAGGAGCCTCAAGGCTCCTCTTTTCTATTTTGTAGCTTCTATCTTCACCTAGCAGCCAAATAAGCTCTTAATAGAATTAATCTAAAAGTGAGCGAACATAATCCGCAATGTCTGGATTTTGGCAATGATCAAAGAAGCATTGTTGGAAACGCTCACTGCCAACCGCTGTTTTCACGAGATCTTGGTCGATTGCTCTTAGCGAATCAATAAAGTTGTCTTTTACCACCGCCGCTTTCACTTCATTCAAAATCGCTGCGTTACGCTGTTGTGGTTCTGCGCGCTCTAACGGGTAACCTTGGCCACGTTCACCTGTGAAAGCTTTTTCGAATATATAACGGATATTCAGCTCACCAGCCCAGCCAAAGCCTTTAGCAAAAGCAAGAGCGATAGCATTGCCGTTGTTGATTTGATTAAACAAGAACGCATCTGATGGCTCTAGGCAGTAACCACAAACCACACCCGGATGCAGGTTCAGTGACATCAAAGCCCCTTGACCTGTACCGCAACCTGTCACAACAAAGTCCACAGCCTTTGAGTTGATCAGAATGCTCGCCATGATACCGAGATGAATATACGTTAAGTGGTGATCGTTCTCGTCTGTCATGCCTAAATTGAAAACATCGTGACCAATGCCACCTGCCACTGACTCTAGCTCAGCTGCAACCATGGCATTTTTACCTGCCTGACTGTTTTCCATCATTAAAGCGATTTTCATTTATCTTCTCCTGCAAGATTGCTGCAAACTCAAAATTTAGAATAAATAACCAATTAGCGTGCTAACCAACCACCGTCAACAGCAATGGTGTAGCCGTTAATGTAATCCGATGCTGATGATGCTAAGAACACACAAGGGCCTGCGATGTCTTGCGGTTTCCCCCAACGTTCAGCCGGAATGCGCTCAAGGATCGCTTGATTGCGCACGGCATCTTCACGTAGAGCTTGAGTATTGTTCGTTTCCATATAGCCGGGTGCTATCGCATTCACATTGATATTGTCGCGCGCCCATTCGTTCGCCATCGCACGTGTCACTCCCATCACAGCACTTTTTGAAGCCGTATAAGAAGGAACTCGAATGCCTCCTTGGAATGAAAGCATCGACGCAATGTTAATGATCTTTCCGCCAGTGCCTTGAGTCTTAAACTGCTTTGCAACCGCCTGAGACATAAAGAACACAGTCTTGGTGTTCACATTCATTACGTCATCCCAATCTTGCTCTGAGAACTCAATAGCATCTTGGCGACGAATAATTCCGGCATTGTTCACGAGGATGTCGACTTGACCAAACTCAGCCAAAGTGCGCTCTATAACCCCGGGAATGCACGCTTGATCGAGAAGGTCAGCACGAACGTTTAGGAACGTATGGCCTGCTGCATTCATTTTCTCAATAGTCTCTTCAGGTTCCGTACGGTTAACACCGACAACTTTGCAACCTGCTTCTGCTAGGCCTAATGCAATACCCTGCCCAAGCCCTGTGTTACAGCCCGTCACTATCGCTACTTTCCCTTCCAGACTGAATGACTCTAAGATCATGCTCGCTTCCTCAATTACATTGGATTCATTGCGTATCGTTATTACCAATAATTAAATCATACAATAAGATGTAAATGCGAGAGCGACGTTTTAGAAGTTCGATCTTGAACCAAAATCCGTCTTACAAGTTGAAACGAGCACAACAAAATGAATGGATGAGATAATGATATGAAGAGGAGTAAATCTGTAACCGCAGAGGAATAGAGAGCCCGAAGATTCTCTAAATCAGATAATTTTGGATTACGGCAACAATTCCATGATTTATAAGGTAAAAAGGTTTATACATAATAATGTGTTATTTAAAGTGCTGAAATTATCATGACGCTCAAAGAAATCCTGAAAATTCCCAATGTCCGCTACTTCTTGATGTTCAGAAGCAGCTACTTTGCGCGTTTTTATTACCCTATTTTCACCCTACTCTATTTAGATTACGGCTTAACCCTTTCTCAGTTTGCCATGCTCAACGTAGTTTGGGCGGCGACCATCGTGCTTGCAGAAGTCCCATCAGGGGCGTTCGCCGATACCTTAGGGCGTAAAAAGCTTGTGGTGTTGTCTTCGATTGTCATGTTCATTGAGATAGCGATGATCGCGCTCGTGCCGACCGGAGACGCTAACTTGGTGTTCATGGTCTTCTTGGTCAATAGGATACTCAGCGGGCTAGCGATGGCATTAGCAAGCGGTGCTGATGAGGCACTGGCTTACGACACCTTAAAAGAACAAGGTAATGAAGAGTTGTGGCCGCGAGTATTACAAATACAGCTCCGTATCGCCTCTAGTGTCGGTATCTTTGTCACCTTGATTGGTGCTGCGATGTACGATGTGAACTTCATGGCGAACATCTTTCATGCTCTTGGACTAGCCGAGCCAGAAAGCACCAAAGACCTGATGCGTATTCCTGTATTTGCTACGCTATTGGTCGCGTTGCTCGCGATTTATGCCGCAGTAAACATGCGTGAAGCAAAGAAGGTGATGCCAAGCGATCAAAGCAAACTAGCAACGACTATCGCCAGCCTCAAGTTAACGGCTGATACAAGTAAGTGGGTACTTGCTACGCCTTACGTGCTATTCATCTTGCTCTATTACAGCCTGTTCGAACACACTTCACGCATGTTCTTAACCATGAACAGCCAATACTATCTCGCTATCGATATTCCTATTATCTATTTCGGTTTTATTGGCGCGGGAATCAGTTTGCTAAAAATCATTTTAGCGGGACAAAGCCGCAGGTTGGCAGAAAGTATCGAGCCAAAAACCTTTATTATTGTCATGGGCTTAGCAAGTATCGCGACCTACTATTGGATCAGTTTAGGGTGGTCAATTTATGGAGTGATTCCAGCTCTGGTACTTATCTTTATCATCATGACGATGAACATTTTCATCAGTTATCACCTGAACAAAAAGACCGAGTCACACAACCGAGCCACGGTTCTTAGTTTCAAAGGTTTGATGTTTAACCTCGGATACGGACTGATCGGTATTTTGTATGCTTACTACTACAAATTGGTCTCAAATAATTACACCGAGCAAGAAATAGAACAGAACCTCGCCTTCTTAGCATCGCTGTCTTCGTTCTGCTATTACTTCGCCTTATTGTTCGCTTTGATTAGCGCGCTGTTCTATTTCAAAAACAAGAAACAGCCGATCTTCTGAAGAAAGCATCGAACTGTTGAAGAGATCTTTACTGCCGAATTAAGAATAAAGGTGAGCCTGTGGCTATAAACAGATCATGACACTTCTTATCATGTGATTTTTTGTTAGTATCACCATCAAATTACATCACACATGGAAGCGTCATGTCTTTTAGTTGGATCGCCTTTACCCTGCTTGCTGCCTTCAGCCAATCTTGGCGCAATGCCTTTCAAAGCAAGCTAGCCGGCACAATGAGTGTGGCAGGCGTGACACTGGCTCGTTTTATTTGGGCAGGGCCAATTGCACTTCTCTACCTCTACGCTTTATATCAATGGCAGCCAGTGTCAGCGCCTAATTTTTCCGGTGAGTTTGTTTTCTACATAGTCGCTGCGGCAATCATGCAGATCCTTGCGACCGGCTTGATGGTGATGCTGTTTAAGCTAGAAAACTATGCGATTGGTGCTGGGCTTGCCAAGTGTGAGGCTCCGGTTTCGGCAGTGCTTTCGGTACTCTTCTTTGGTACGGCATTAACCGTAACAGGCTGGATAGGCGTGTTAATTGGTACCTTGGGTGTGCTCATCATGAGTAGCGCTTCCGGCTGGCGAAGCCTCTCTCCTAAAGTCTTTTTGTTGGGCATGGCATGTAGCACCGCCTTTGCCTTGACCTCGCTTTGGGTACGTGAAGCGAGCCTAAGTATTGGACTCCCTTTCCCTCATAGCGCTGCTTGGGTGCTGTTTCTGGTGATTACCCTTCAGACATTCATCATCTGTACTTACCTCTTCTTCAAAGAACGCGACACATTACGCCAGATATTCAAGAAGTCGAGACTGGTTGTGATGACAAGCCTAGCCAGTGTGATTGGCTCTCTTGGTTGGTTTAGCGCGATGTCACTTCAAGCCGTGCCATATGTGAAAACACTGGGACAAATTGAAGTGGTCTTTATGGTGCTGATTTCTTACTTCTGGTTGGGACAAAGCATCGCTCGCAAAGACATTCTTGCGTTAATCTTGCTTTCAATCGCCGCAGTCTTGGTGATGTGGCAATAGTTTGACCAACACTACCGAGGTGAGTCCTGGCAAACAAACGTAAGTGAACCGCCCTTTATCCATACTCATGATAAATACATCACGACATCATATAAGTTTTATGATGGCGTAAAATGATAAGAACCACCTTCACATAATTTTTATAGTGCCCGTATCAGCTATTTGTAATTACCTTTACTCAATAGGATACAGCCAAATGAAAACACTCACTCAAATCGTACTAGCAACAATCGTATTTACAACCTCACTAATGGCATTCGCTGAACCGACGACCACCAACGAAGCTCCATCAGAAACGCCGACCATAACGGTAAAACATGAAGCAATGACAGTGACGCTAACAGATAAACATTTTGTGCCTGCAGATGAAGCTGAATCCGCCGAGGCTCAGAAGCTAACGCAAAATACCGACTCAAAGCCACAACCAACAATATAGTGTGAGCACCAGTAAAGACTGGTCACAGATTTACTCATCATCGAGAACGTTCACATCGACTTAGGTGTGGACGACATCGTTGAGAACGCAACAACAATCAAGCAGTTCAGCGCTACCGTTAATTTATGGTCAGGAAATCGATAAGCATAGCTCTGAAGGCTAGAATTAAGCCAAGATTCAACCATAATCTAATTATTGTTAACGTTAGCTTAAATGGTTTATGTCATGGATCTTAATCTTCTCAAAACTCTCGATGCGGTAATGAAGGCACGAAGTGTTAACGTTGCGGCGGAAGCATTGGGCATTTCAGCTCCGGCAGTAAGCCAATCCCTTAATCGATTGAGGGAGCAATACAACGACCCTTTATTTATACGAGAAGGACGCGGGATTGCGCCAACAAACTTTGCCATTGAGTTGCACGCGGAAGTACAAGAGCCTTTGAATTTACTCTTGAATGGTTCTAAGTCACGCCAACATTTTGATCCCAAGAATAGTCGCCGCACCTTTCGAATATCCAGCCACAAAGACATCGACATATTAGTCGTTCCTACATTAACCAAATATCGAAACGAACATGCTCCCAATACCAATATCGAAGCCGACATTGAACACCTTGATGAGCAATCTCGACAAGCCGATTTAAGACAACGCAAAGTCGATGTGATCTTGTCTACCGTTCCCCTAGAAGAACACGGTTATGACAACGTGAAGCTGTTTGAACAGCGCCTTGTCGTGGTACTCAATGCAAGTCACCCTCGCATTCAAGGCAACATAACGATGGAACAGTTTTTTGCCGAAGAACACATCATTTGGCAAACACAAAGAATGAATGACTACACACTCAACTCGGTCAGTAATGTTCCACTGCCCGTGCGTAAAGTCGCTTACACGACAAGTTCCGCGCTCACTGGGTTGGTATTAGCCAGCCAAACTGATTGGCTATGTGTCACCGCGAGTTCCATTGCAGACAAAGTGTCAAAAAGCGATAAATATCAGATCATGGAATTACCCTTCTCAACTGAGCCCGTTCCCATTTATATGACTTGGCATCATTCTCAACGCAACGACAACGGTCATAAATGGTTTCGCGATGCTCTAATTACGTCGACTCAATCTATCAACTAAACAATACCCTCCCCTTCAATTAAGCCAAAGCGTACTTTCGATTAAGCAATACTTAAATGTCATTTAACCTTTACCCTATCGATTGGGTAAGGGTTCGCTTTTATGCTTTCTGATACTGCTGAAATTAATGGTCGATTTCATCCGTAATGGAGAGAGCCTTATGAACCTTACTTTAGATTACTTATCTTTGGGTATTCTGATCCTCGTACTACTGATCTTAGTGTACGGCCTGATTGTGATTCACGATATTCCTTATGAGATTGCTGTAAAACGCAATCACCCTCATCAAGATGCCATCCACGTAGCCGGTTGGATCAGCCTATTTTTCTTACACGTCATGTGGCCGCTGCTCTGGGTTTGGGCGATGTTGAGTGAACCATTGAGAACGACGAATGCAGAACAATCAAAGCTCAATGAGCTCGAACAACGTATCAATGCGCTGCAAGCAAAAAGCGAGGGGGAACAGTAATGGAAACCTTGATCATCCTAAGCTATATCGCACTGTGTGTGATTGTATTTCGAGTCTTAAAGCTGCCTAAAAACAAATGGACAATTACCACCGCAACTGTCATTGGCGCCTTCTTAGTCGGTTGGATATTTTTATACATGGCGATGTACCAGCCAGTAGCAAGAGTGGCCGGTGTGTATAGTGTGACTACCCCAATCACCTCAGAAGTTTCAGGTGAAGTCACCGACGTTTTTGTAAAAGGCAATGTTGCTTTGAAGAAAGGCGATCCTCTGTACCAAATCGACCCAACGCCATTTCAAGCAACAGTAGACAGAGCCAAAGCAGAAATCACCGCGGCAAGCGCCACCATTGATGAATTGCTTCTGTCTAAACAAGACATCCGCGAATCCATCAACAAAACGCAGGCTCAACTTGTCTTCAATGAAAAGGAATTAAGCCGTTTTAATGAGTTGGCAAAGAGCGATTTTGCTTCTCAAACAAAAGTAGACAAATTTACTGACTCGATTGCAGAACTCAAAGCCGTTCAGGCACAAAATCACATTCAATTAGACGTGGCTGATTCAAAGATTGCACAACAATTGGCCGCAAAAAATGTTTACCTATCTGAGCTCGATAAAGCTCAGTTCGACCTCAATAAAACATTGGTTGTCGCACCGACAGATGGCTACGTTACACAGGTGGCATTACGCCCTGGCATGAAAAGCCGTGTCGTCCCTTTCCAAGGAAACTTAACCTTTGTGCATGACGAATCTAAAACCATTGTCGCGGCATTCAAACAAAACCCAGCGCGTTATATCAAACCCGGGTACGAAGCAGAAGTGACTTTCAAAACCATTCCCGGCCATGCTTACCGAGCAAAAGTCGTCGATGTAATGGACATCTTTAAACAAGGTGCCGTCACGCCATCGGGCAATCTGAATGACCCAATTGAGAGAGTCGGTGGCCGCGTGTTAGTGAAAGTCGAACTTGTTCAACCAGAGTTATTGGATGGTCAGCCTATCCCTGCAGGCACAGACGCGCATGTCGCTGTGTATTCACCGAAGTGGGAAATGTTCTCTATCGTACGTAAAGTGATTCTACGTATGCAAAGTTGGCAAAACTGGGTTTTTGAAGGTTAGAAATAACCTATAAAAAAGTATTTATCAAAAATAACATTTAACTTAACAGAGAAAACAAAATGAACTTGCAACACATCACCAACAAAGTAGGAAAGAGCGTATTCGTCGCGCTCGTATTGTTTGGTGTAAGCATGGTGTTTAGTGATATTAACGCGCCATTCACGACTAACGCCTATCTAAAAAAAGACATCATCTCAGTAACAACAGGAGCAGAAGGCAACGTTAGTGAGATCTTTGTGAAAAACGGCGACTACATCAAGAAAGGCGCCCCAATTTTTGCCATTGATGAGCACGATTTGGTTGAAAATAAAGACATCGCTTACGCCAATATGGTGGTTATTCAGCAGCATCTGACTCGCTTAAAAATCGAAATAAAACAAGCAACACAACAGGTGGATCAGCAACAAGAAATTGTTGATAACGCACGAACGCATTATCAACGCTTCAAGGCACTACTTACCAAAGGAACCATCAGCCAAGAGATGTTTGATGATGCGCATTTAGCTTATTTAGACGCTGAAAAAGAACTTAAAAAGGACAAACTGGAGCTAGACTCCAAAACGGTTCAATTGGGAGAAGAAGGTGAAAATGGCGGGCTAATGTTAGCGCAAGCTCTACTCAATAGAGCGGATAGAAAGATCTCAAAAGCGATCACGTTTGCTTCGGTTTCAGGCTGGGTCACGAACTTACAACTTAATGTTGGTGAGTTTATTAATAACCGCAACCCTCAAGTGGCTATCACGTTAGATCACAATGCCAACCTAGTGGCGAACTTCAATGAAAAGGCACTAGGGCGACTAGAAGGTGCAACCGTCATGATCGTATTTGATGCCCTACCCGGTGAGATATTTACTGGAACAATCAAATCCAAAGACTCCGCAGTGCAAGTGAACCAGCGCAACGATAATGATATGGGCAAAGAAGCATTTGTGCAGCGTGATGAGCGTTGGATAAGAAAAAGCCAACAAGTAAGAACAATAATTGAAGTTGAAGACTTACCCGCTGAACTCATATCAGGATCTAAAGCCACTACGATGATCAAGCCGGAAGGCTCCGGATTTTGGAGCTTGTTCTCTGTCACCGTGATGAAGTTCATCTCCCTATTTCGCTACATCTATTAGATCTTGAACCATGAATATACGCCCAGTTCTTCGAGCTAGCCTATTTTTTACCGTCGCCATCGTAATTGCAGAGTTATTAAACATGCAGCAAGTCGTGCTGTGTGTTTTCCTAGGGCCTGCAATCATCAGTGGTCACAAATTTAGCCTTAGAGTGTCAGTCATTTTCCTGATGCGAATCTTAGCTTTTGTGGTGGTAGGCATGTTGGTTGGGGAGATGTTTTATAACAACCAGATGTTTGCAGTCATGTTGAGTGCCTCATTATTCTGGTGCTTGATGACTGGCATAAAATACCCATCAAAAATCATGGCCTATACGTCACCCGTTTTTCTGTATTGTTACGCCTTTATCAATACAACCAGTGGCTTAATCGTCGAAAATACAATTCTAGAGTTACTACAAGGGGTCTCATTTATGATTCCGCTCGGGTGGCTCTGCTTTAAACTGTTTCCGTCTGACAACGAGCTTCCCAAAACAAAAAGCACAGCCAAGGAACCTACGATTTCAGAACTGCATAAACTGCTGATAGTTGTCCTGATAACGTGCGCTTTAGTCACATTTCTGACCATGGATATTGGTGGTGCTATTTTTTGTCTTTCCGTCGTAATCAATGCCGCGCTACGAAGCAGTATTAAGCAAGGTAAATTGGTCGTTCAATCCATTATCCCAGTGCAAATTACAGGCTGTTTAATGGCACTACTATTCCACCTTTTACTGCTTGGTCATCCAAACAACATTACGCTCTTTGCCTTACTATTGTTTCTATTGACTAGCGTGGTTCACTACTTTTCATTCCATAAAGAGTTGCGACACAAAGATATCCCAAACTTCGAAGTGGGTTTTATGTCTGCGGTATTAGTCCCTGTGACCCTCTATACTCAATCAAATGGTTTCCATGTAGAGCCTTTTGTTGAACGAATGTTTGATATGGCATGTATTTGGGCGGTCTTAAATGTCATCGTGTACTTCGTGCTACGACATAAACGTAAGAATCATCCGGTATCCACTAATTAACCTCGATTCACTTCGCCATTAGTTATTGTGTTACTCATGGCGTGATTGGCTACGCTCGACATCTAACAAAACAGGGCTTCAGGATTAATGGCAATATCTCACAGTACTAAGTTACTATTGTTATTCTAAAATCGAAAGCTCATCCCCACCAGCTTAATGCAATAACTCCATTTTAAACGATAAATCGAAAGCTTCGATCTCTTCATTACTATTCCGATTATCAATATCGACCATTTCATTCAGTTTTTTAGTCCGTGTAACATGTTGTTTTATTGAAAATAATTGAACACATGCTGATCGTATTCAATCTAAATTTATCGCCATCCTCCCCCAATACATGCAAATGCAAACCCTTTTTTTTCACGCAATAATCTTCTACAAATCCACTTTTGCACCAGTGCAATTATGAAGCGTAATTCAAGATATTTATCGAAAACAAGGTGGTGAATATACTCTCTCTCAACAACACGGCACTACGCCAAATTTTAAATTGAAAGAGAAAAACATCATGAAACTTAATACCACAACAACCGCTATCCTAATTGCTTCACTGGCTTCAACTAGCGTTCTAGCAGCTAGCAATACAGACACTTCTTCTGTTTCCGCAGGTATTGGCTTTGACAACTACGGCGCAAGCGTAAAAGTTCAATTCGATGACCAAACTGAAGCAAACCAAACCAAAAGTATTATTGAAGTAAAAGGCATTGCAGGGGACAACCTAGGTTGGTCTGGCTCAAGCGAGCGTGATGATTCAATTGATAGCGTTCGAGCTCGTTACTTCAATACTGACAAGGCATCGAACATCGGTAGCTACATTGATACCGAATATGACGTAGAAAAAGAACAGCTTGATCTATCAGCAAACATCACTTGGAAATACCAATACAACCGCATTGAAGTTTTACCTTATGCGGGTGTTGGCTTAACCATCATGAACGGCGAACTGCCTCTTGAAGAAAATGGTTACCCAATTGATGACCACGTTACAGGCTACACCCTACCAGGTACTTACGGCCAAATCGGTGCGTACGCAAAAGTGAAAATCTTAGACAACTTGGATTTTATGTATAACCCAGAATGGCGCAGCACATTGGGCGGTGCAACGGTTTACACAGATAACTATTACAACGGTGAAGACACACTATTCACGAACGAAATACGCTTAACGTACCAAATCACCGCAGATTTAGACGTTCAATACCATGAAGAATGGGATTCAGAACAAGACTACTCAGACGCAACACGTGGATTTGAATTTAACTACAAATTCTAACAACGAGAATCAACCTCATTAATTTTAATCACTATCAATCCTAATAAATAACATTTCATAACCAATGAGTTAATTGAATATTTATTAGGATAGGAGACATACCATGAATACACATATGACAAAAATCGAAGCACCAACATGGCTGCCAAAACTGTTTCAGGCAATTGATACATTAGATTTTTCTGAAAATTCAGGCTTCGAAATCTTGCGTGACGATATTGTGATGCAATTTGGACAGGAAAAGATCATCGGCCTTGAGAACGTGAAAGCTTACTTCAAAAAAATAGATGAACCCTTCATCACTGAGCATTTTATTCACGACGTTTACCAAGTGGGTAACGCGATCATTATGAACGGTGGTGCAAAAATCACAGAAAAACAGAACCTTGATAATGTCATTTCTTTTGATTCGTTATTGAACATTCTGTGGCTTGATGAAAATAACTTAGTTGAACGTTATGTCGTCGATTATCCGCCAGAACTTGAGCAGCACAAACCGAAAAACTAAGCGCCTTAACAAAACAAATTCCATTGGCAGCGTTGCCGTTATACCCAGCAGCGCTCAATAAAGTAAAAATTAGAGACAAATATTATGAATACGAATCAACACAAAGTTTATCAACATATTGCAGATACACTTAACCTATCTACACCAGCATCAGACATCAATGTGGTTCAAACACCGACTTACCTAAAAGAAGATCTAGCAACTGCAGATTACATTACCGGTGTGATTGCAGCATTTGGGGCTAGCTTGGAAGAGATTGGCGAACTACGAGGCCTGCCAAAACAGAGCGTAACCGTTGACCGACGCCATGCGACCATGAGTTTGAACGACCCGGCATACCATTACCTAAATGGTACACTAATTCTTGGTGGTGAAATCGAAGTTCCAGTGAACAGCATCCAACAATCGAAAGACGGTCAATGGATGTGTATGAATGGTGCTTACCCGCATTTACGCGATGGTATTTTAAATTACTTCGATTCAGCAAATAACTACCAAAGCTTGAGCGACCAAGTTGCTAAAGTTGACATTGCAAAAATTGAAGCCGATTTTGAAGAGCAAGGCCTATGTATGGCGCCGCTTTACACACCAGAACAATGGCTAGCACATCCGCAAGGGCAAGCTATGGCTAAGCATCCTCTGGTATTGGTTGATCAACAAGGCGATGCAAAATCTAAAAAGTTAACTCAAGCAAAACATCGTCCACTTGAAGGGCTTAAAATCATTGATGTCACTCACGTGGTGGCTGGCCCATGGTCTACTCGTCAGCTCGCGGAATACGGTGCAGACGTCATCTCGGTTCGTAACCCTGAATTTCCGTTCTTGTACCCAGTAATCTTTGAGCAAAGTTACGGTAAAAAGCAGATACAACTCGACTTGAAGCAGCAACAACACAAAGAGAAGTTCACTGAATTGTTGAAAGATGCCGATGCACTCGTATGGGGTTACGGTCCAAACTCTCTAGAAAGACTAGGATTCGATCAAAAAACACTAATGGAGATCAACCCTAACCTCGTTGTTACTCAGATCTCTGCATACGGTCCAACGGGCCCTTGGAGCAAACGTAAAGGTTGGGAGCAATTGGCTCAAACTTGCACTGGCATGACACACATCGCATCGCAAGGTCGCGACCAATACCACCTTGTTGGCGCTCTCGTACTGGATTTCAGCACAGGGTTCTTAGCTGCAATCGGCACGATTTCAGCACTGATCCAACGTGAGAAGAAAGGTGGATTCTGGAATGTAGAAACCATGCTAGCACGTTCAGCAATGGAGCTTTTAAGTTTAGATGCCCAAAAAGAAGAAGTTGTGCCGATTTCAATGGCTGACATGCGCGAGTACTTAATCGACCAAACCAGCGAATCAGGTTCGGTGTTCACTCGAATTACACCTTATGTACAGTTGTCTGAGACCCCAGCTTACTGCCAAACAGGACCTTCCGTGATGGGCGCACATGATCCAGTCAAAACAACATGGAGCGACGAACCCGCAGGAAACGGCGCAATCACTCACCGTCCATCAGAAGTCGTTAACCGAGGCTTGTTTGGTTTCATACCGGGCTATGGCCACGAAGACATCATGCTACGCTAAGTAAACGTTCTTCATAAAAACAACGAGCATTAGCGATAAGACTGGGGGTTTCGTCCCCCACCCTGCCCACACAAAAACGAAACGAATTATGAGTCACCAAAGAGACGGGATAAACATAGGAACTTATGTTTATCCCGTCTCAATTTTATTTGACTATATGCCTACACATACCGGAAATAATTAGACATGAATTCAAGGAAATATTCAGTCCTCATAGGTTTAAGTTTCCGTTCTGGATACAACATATTAACCACCGTTTCAGAAAAAATCTCACTCTCTAATATCGTCACTAATTGTTGGTCAGCGTCATATTTATTGGCCATCGATTTCGTAATATAAGCAAGCCCAAGGCCTGCTATACATGACTGAAGTACCGCATAACTGCTGTTTACCGCAACCGAATACGGTAGGTGTTTTATCGCGTTTTTATCTTTATAATTAAACGGGTTTTTGTTTAACACTTGTCGGTGAGGGGGAGTCATTTCGTCAATCGAATTAATGTCACCGTACTGAGCTAAATACTCTTTCGAGGCCATTAAATAGCGTCTGTGTGTCATAAGATGTTTTGAAATTAAACTTTGATTCGATGCTTCACCGATACAAAACCAAACATCAACGCCTTCTTCAACGATATCTACGGAACGATTTGAAAACTCTAAATCTAACACCACTTTTGGGTACTTAATCGCAAACTCATTGAGCGCATTGTTTAGCGCCAAGTTACCGAGATCAACTGGTATCACCAATCGTAACACCCCTGTCGGCTCAACTTGCGTATTGGTTATCTCGTTTTCCGAACGAACCAACAAGTCTTCGATGTTCTGGCAGTAGCCATAAAACGCCTTACCTTCCTCAGTAAGGGTGAGTGTTCTGGTTGTTCTCAGTAGTAGCTTAACCCCATAAAATGATTCGAGATCTGATATTTTTCGACTCACAGTTGATGGATTAATGACTAGCTCTTCCGCTGTCTTTGAAAGCGAATTTAGCTCTACAACTCGCCTAAAAATAGTCAACGTATTTAGATCAAAATTATTATTGCTTCTGTGCAAAACTCTTCCTCATTCCAGGGGCTTTATCACAAATATAGACTTAAGTAAGCTGATTATCTATCTCAAAAACATCAAAGGTTTATTTATGTTACATGGTCTAGAAAACTTGAAAAAAATGGTCGATATCGAAATATCGTCAGACATTGAAAGTATTGATACGAATTACGAACCGAGCTTAGATGAATTATCACCGTACAGCATGTCGGATAGTTTCTCTTCTTTATTAATGATGAACGGTTTGTTGGTTGCAAATATTTGGAAACACAAAACAGGCGAAGCTCAAACCATCACCGTCGATCATAAAAAAGCGATGGAAATGCTTTATCGACCTAACTTCCTTCACATCAATGACCAGCCACTCTCGCTAGATGCTTTCAAGCGTTTTGAATCGCTCACTCACAAAACAAAAGATGGATATTTTGAGACCATTACTGCACTGGAGCACTTACACGACAAGACTTTAAAAGTATTGAACTGCCCACCAGAACAGGAAGCTATTGAGGCCGCCTACTTGTCTAAAACAGCGCAAGAGTGGGAAGATATCTTTAATGAGCATGGGTTAAGTGGCACCAAGATTCGAACTCAACAAGAATTTCAAGCGCACCCACAAGGCCAAGCTCTAAGTAAGCTTCCACCAATTCAAGTCAAGGCTCTCGGCACGGGCTCTAAGGTTCCGTTCAGACCAAGCGAAAGACCGCTCAGTGACGTAAAAGTGCTAGACGTTAGCCATATTATTGCCGGGCCCTCAATGTCGACCTTTTTGGCGGAACAAGGCGCTCAGGTTTTGCATATTGCCAACCCTTCCGCCGAGCGTATTACGTCAAACTACCTTGATACTGGCTTTGGTAAACGCAATGCTTACCTGAACTTTAATAAACAAAAGGATCTCGAGACGTTCTATCAGCTGATCACAGAAACTGATGTGTATGTAAATGGCTATGCTCCAGGTCGGCTTCAAGAGAAGTTTGGTTTAACAGAAGAGAAGTTATTATCAATTAACCCTAACTTAATCATCGTAACCAGTTCGGCATTTGGCGAAGTTGGACCATGGGCGAATAGGCACGGGTGGGAAAACATCGCACAAGCGGCTGTTGGTTCAGCCTTTGATCATGGCACCGAGAACCAGCCTATTCTATGTCCTTACGGTTTCATTACCGATTACGGCACTGGCTTAATGGGTTCTATCGGCATTCTGAAAGCGCTTCACAACCGTGCTTTCATTGGTGGTTCCCAACGTGTCAGTGTTTCATTAGCCCAAACTTGTATGTGGTATCAAAACCAAGGTTTGAATTCGAACCCGCAGAATCAACAAAGAAGTCAAAAGAAAGACCAAGAGAACATCGATAAGAAATTCGCCACAATACATAAAGTAATTTCCGGTGGAAACATCAGCGAGAACACCATAAAAACGCCAACGCCATTTGGTGTGATCACTCATTTAAAACCAGTCTTAGAATACTCACGCACACCGGCTTACTGGGATAAACCAACCTCACCTCTAGGCTCAGATTTCCCGACTTGGAAGTAACAATATCTAAGAGGGAATAATATCTAAGCAATCAGTTGCGAGTTGGCTTTTAGCATTAAGAGTAAATCCAAAATAAAGAACACCTTACGTTAGAAAAGCGTCTTGCTTTACTAATGTAAGGTGTTTTTGTATTCACCAAAACAATTAATAAGAGACAACCATTCACTATTGCAGCAATGCAAAAGTGAAAACCAATTTCAGATATTTTTCGCCTTTATCCTCTTGATTATACTTCTCCCATCTTAGCGACAACGAGCATTTACAGGCTTGTTCACTATCACGTTGAGTCTACGGAATAACACTTCAGGCCATGTATTTGCCCGACACGGAATGACAAAACATAAGCACTCGTTTTATGTGTGCGGACTTTCTAAACAAACAAGATGTTAAGAAAACCTGCGTACGTTCAGTTCACCCATTTATTAGGTCATTCCTATGAAAAAAATAAACAAATTAGCAAGTTGTGTTTCTGCCATTTTATTATGCAGCAGTATGGCAGCACAGGCAGACATTACGGTTCACGAAAATAAAGAAGCGTATTTCGGTAACTTACACGTCCATACTGGCTGGTCTTTTGATGGCTTTCCGCAAGGCGCAACCTTCAACCCTGAAACGGCGTATCGCTGGGCTCGTGGTGAAAAAATTGTTGATGAAAACGGTAATGTTTTCAAAATCCAAGGTAAACCTCTTGATTGGTATTCAGTGACAGACCACGCCGAATTTTTAGGCGTATTCCAACAAATGGTCAACCCAGAAAGTGACCTTTATGACTTGGACATATCTAAGCGTTTGGCATCAAAAAACAAAGTTGTGGCTTGGGGGGCCTATGCTGACATCTTCGACTGCATGAATAAAAACAGCTGCGATCCTCGATTGGTTGACCCTAAGCTCGCAAAATCATTATTCGCGCAAACAGTCGAGATCACAGACAAATACAACACACCAGGTCAGTTTACGACTTTTGCTGGCTTCGAATGGACCTCAGGCCCTGAAGCTCGCAACATGCACCGTGTATTGATGTTCAGAGATACTGACCACATTCCAGAAATACCGTTTACCAGCTTCGATTCGAAACGACCAGAAGACCTTTGGGCTTGGATGGACAAGCAACGTGAGAATGGCTCAACACTGTTAGCGATCCCTCACAATGGTAACGCCAGCGATGGTTTGATGTTCCCTGTCGATACCAGTTACGGCGGCTCTAAAGTAGACAAAGCTTATGCAGAAACTCGTATGAGAAATGAACCACTTTACGAAATCACTCAGATCAAAGGCACATCAGAGACGCACCCTGAGTTGTCTCCGAACGATGAGTTCGCAGGTTTTGAATTGTGGGATTATCGTTTAGATATGCACGGTCGTCTAACAGACAAACGAGTGGGTGGTTATGCACGCGACGCTCTACTGCGCGGTATTAAGCAAGAAGCAGAAGGTCAAGGTAACCCATACAAGTTCGGTTTCATTGGCGATGCCGATACCCACAACGGAGCAAGCACTTTCCAAGAATTCAACTTCACCGGCAAATTTGGGGTTGAAGTTCATCCAGAAGAACGCATGTACGGTTCACCGGGTAACTCAGGTCGTAACATTGAAGAAATCCGTAAGTTCAGTACGTCTGGTTTAGCTGCAGTTTGGGCAAAATCGAATACTCGAGAAGAGATTTATGATGCGTTAGCAAACAAAGAAGTTTACGCAACAACAGGAACTCGCATGAAAGTGCGAACTTTCGCAAGCTTCGACTACCCACAAGAATTGCTAAAACAAGCAGACTGGGAAGCAACGGCTTACGATGAAGGCGTGCCAATGGGTAGCGACCTAACCTCTGCAGATATTCACGGTAAAACAGCACCAACCATTATAGTCCAAGCTGAAAAAGATCCTGATAGCGGTAACTTAGACCGAATCCAGATCATCAAAGGCTGGGTAAAAGACGGCAAAACGTTTGAAAAAGTCTACAACGTTGCGATGTCTGATGGTCGTGTTGAGAATGAACATGGCAAAGTGCCTGCCGTAGGTAACACCGTGGACGTGAAAACAGCCACCTTCACCAATGATATTGGCGCTGAGTCACTTCAAGCTGAATGGGTCGACCCTGACTTTGATGAATCACTGCATGCGTTCTACTACGCTCGTGTACTAGAAATCCCAACTCCTCGTTGGAGCACATTTGATGCAGTAGAAATGGGCACAACCGTTCCTGAAGAACTGCCAGTTTCTATTCAAGAGCGCGCGTTTACCTCGCCAATTTGGTATACGCCTTAGTCTTATTGAGACTCGTCGAAAACTAAGTTTAACCTAGCTACACAATAGCACCATAGAGCCGCTCTGTGGTGCTATCCACTCAATGGATTTGATGCCCTATTTATCTGTTAAAAAGATTACTTTCATGAAAAATTTAACTGTACGTTTATTGCGCCAACCTCTAATGCATTTTTTCCTAATTGCTGCCGCACTTTTTGCTTACAACCATTACTCCGAACAACAGAAGTTCAATGAGGAGAATGTGATTGTTATTACGGAAGATAAACTTGAGCAAATCCATCTTAAATACGTAAAACTGTGGCGCAAACAGCCTACCCCTCAAGAACTACAAGCGTTAGTTCGTGACTACGCACTTGATGAAGCTTACGCACGAGAAGCAAGAAAAGTCGGCTTTGATACTAACGATGCCGTCATCAAACGTCGCCTCAAACAGAAGCTTCGCTTCATGATTAATGACGTTTCCGTGATGGAGCAACCAAGCGATGAGTCGCTGTATGAGTTTTATCAAGCACACATCGATAACTACAAGAAAGCCGATATCTATAGCTTTGAGTTCATCGCGCTGGACAGCACAAACGGAGCAATCAACATCAGTCCAGATTTGATTACAAGTTCGGACTCTAGCGGAAATTATTCAGAACAACCCAATCCGATCGCAGTTTCCAATTGGGATTCTTACGACGTAGATAAACGCTTCGGTTCCAAATTCTTAGAACAGTTGGCTACCCAACCTCTGGATCAATGGTCGTCACCTATCAAAGCGACATCGCAGTATTTCCAAGTGAAAGTGACGAGCAAGACAGAGAATGACTACTTCTCGTTTGATAATGCCAAAGCTCGAGTATTAGACGATTGGCGTATTCAGCGCAATCAAGAAAACCTAGACACTTACGAAAGCAAACTGCTGAACGACTATCAAGTTGTGATGAGCAACTCCGACGCCAACTCTTAAGGAAACCGTGATGAAAAAGCTAATCTCGTTACTTTTCTTATGTTTGATGACCATGTCACTGGGGGCTTACGCCGATGACATGCAATCAGCTTCGTTGCTGATCAAACAAATCGACAGCACGCACTCCGACTTTCTGTGGAAACGCCCAGTAAAAGGCGACAGAACCGTCGACCTTGATATTGTTGTTGATGGACAGAGCCAAAAAGATCACGCCAATATGCTCAGCTCGGTGATACCCGGAGCCTATGTTCAACAATGGACTATCGAGCGAGAGAATGGCTTAAAAGGGTTACAACTCGATATTGATGGTTTAACCAAGTATCAAGTGGATGTGATCGTCCGGATTGAAGATGCCGAAAACAACATCATTTCACGAGTGCTAAACGTTAGTGACCACCAGCTAAAATTGGCTGATGAGTTTAAATCTGACAACGTGATGACGGCGTACGTTAAGTTGGGAATTGAGCATATTCTGGAAGGCTACGATCATCTGTTATTTATATTGTGCTTGATCTTCATTGCGCGAACACCCAAGAAGATCGTAATGACTATTTCTGGCTTCACGATTGCTCACTCCATCACATTGATCATGTCTTCAATGGGTATGATGAACATCAGCATCGCTCCCGTCGAAGCCAGTATCGCGTTGAGCATTGTGTTTTTGGCCTACGAAATTGCCTCCAACAAAACTGATAGTCTAACGTTTAAGTACCCGTTATTGGTGTCGTCGAGCTTTGGTCTATTGCATGGCTTTGGGTTCTCCTCCGTGTTAAGCGAAATCGGCTTGCCACACAATGAGGAGCTCATGGCGCTGGTCAGTTTTAATGTCGGTGTCGAAATCGGACAAGTAATTTTCGTTGCGGCGTCTTACCTGCTTATCCAACTCATCACCAAAAAGTTGACGCTGGTTTCTAACACCATGGCGAGAAATTCAATCAGTTACTTTTGCGGGATCACATCGATGTTTTGGCTAATTCAACGCGTCATCGCTTTTTAAGACCGAACGACTATGCCTAAACCTCACTAGCTTTAACCTTTCAAATCACATGACTAACTGGAAGGTTATGGTTGGGATGGCAAACATTAATACAAAACTCACATTCCTTAGAGTCAACCATGAAAAAATTTCCTCGAAAATACCAATACCCACTAATGATTTCGATGGTACTTCCAACCATGCTACTCAGCATGCCAGCCATCGTGGCCGCCAAGAACCTACCACAAGACGATGTTTTTGATGCGTGTTTTTGATACATGGATAGCTGCTATTGGTCAGATGCTACCAACTGCCTTGTTAGTGTTTGCTGTTGTCGCACCAATCGTCAGACTATTCGTGACTAAGGTTCTTTTGGAGCCAATCAATAACGAGTAGCGTTAAGTGTTATTACTATAACAACGGATTATTACCTCATTAGTTACTTGGTTGAATGACGCCAGTCTGGCATTATGCGCCCAAGAAATACGTGGTTATTACACGGTACAGAATGAACGAAGGTAATCAGTGGTAGAAAACGGCCAACAACTAAGTAACCAATACGACGAACATGGTTACTTTGTTATCAGAAATTATTTCGATGAAGCTCAGATTGCATCGCTTAGAGAAGTCGTGCTCAAATTCCATGAATCATGGAAAGCAGACAACGAAGAGTTCTATCAAGAAGAGGCATTTAACTCATCTTTGATTACAGGCAGCGAGTATCTACCCGCCGACGATAGAACCGTACTGTTTGACTTCATCAGCTCAAAAAAAGTCATGGAAGTGGTCGATGCGGTAATACCGAACAAACCTGCATTCATGAACACACAACTGTTCTTCAACCCTGTGAACCCGCAACAAAAAGACTTCTGGCATCGTGACTGTCAATACGACTATGACATTGATGACCAAATGAAAGTCATCATGGAAACCCAAGTATTACACCTCCGTGTACCAATATTTGATGAGCCAGGGATGGAACTTATCCCCGGAACACACAAACGTTGGGACAACGAAGAAGAATACAACGTTCGCCAAGAAGTAAATGGAAAGGTAAGCAGCGATGACATCTCTGGCGGTAAACAAATACCGTTAGAAGCGGGCGACTTGTTAGTCTTTTCTGCGGATATGATCCACCGAGGCCGATACGGGCTGGATCGTTTAGCATTGGATATTTTGATCTTTGACTCGGCGGCAGACTATGTCGACTACGTTGATGACGACTGCTTACCAACACCAGCGATGCTAAGCAATATTACCGATCCAAGACTGTTTATGAACACGCTACACTTAAAGTCGATGCAGTACTCATAAACCACAAAGGTGCCCGAACCATGACTGACACTAAGCAAAATACCCGAATTAGCCAGTTCCGTTTCGGGCAGCCGAAAGAGTCTCTCAAGCTAGAACATGTCGCTTTAGGCGCACTTGATAAAGATAAGGTGCGAGTACGAATTGAAGCGACCAACATCAACCCTAGTGATCTATTGTCGATTTACGGTGTGGGGCAATACAAACACAGCCACCAGCCACCGAGAGTTCCGGGGTTTGAAGCGGTCGGAAGGGTTGTGGATTCTGGCCATTCTGAGTTTCCTCTAAACCAGCGAGTGCTTGTAGCTACAAGTGGTACATGGCAGAACTATGTCGATGTGTCACCAGACAACCTCTTCCACATTCCTCAACACCTAGATAATGGCTACGCCTGTCAGTTATATATTAATGCGCTCACCGCGTGGGTGCTGACGACAGAAGTGGCGAAGTTGACCAAAGAAGATGTGTTGATCATCAATGCTGGCAGTTCAGCCATTGGCAAGATTTTCTCTCAGTTGTCGAAATCACTTGGGTTTCAAATCATTGTCGTGACGTCACAACCTGAGCGCACTCAAACCACTCCATGTTATGTGCTGGATGCCAAAAGTGATTTGGTTGCACACATTCAGCAACTCGGTTTACCTCAACCAACAGTGGCCTTTGATGCGATTGGCGGAACGCCCGGAACCGAACTTATTCGTACCCTTGGCAGCCAAGGGCGTTTTATCAACTATGGCACGCTTTCACTCGATTTTTATGAACCGCGATTCTTCAAGCACGCAAAAAACCAAGCTATCGATTTCAGTACTTTCTTCTTACGTTATTGGGAAGAGGCTGAGGGGAAAGATGTTCGCTGTGATAAGTTCACAACTATGCTAGATCACTTCATCACAAACGACATAAAACTCGACGTTGACCGCTATCTGCCATTCGATGAAGTTCAAACCGCGATTGATCTCATCGAATCGAAAAGTACGCGGTTAAATGGCAAGATAATCTTGCTTCCGATGTAAACGAATCGTGGGGGGCAGTTGGAGCACATTATGTCTGTCCAATTGATTCAAAGAACGACTAGGCAGTTCAATCTGACTTTCGATGGCATGGCGTTTTATAAACAAGTTAAGTCTCTGTTTGAAAATGCATAGGTGATTGATGAAAAGTATTGCTCGAAAGCAAGCGTGGTAAGGAAATGATGCGTTGCTGCTTCAGCATCATTTGGGGCAATACAGCTCACCGAACCTCTCACTGAGTTTTGCTAAATACATCCAGAGATAAAGTATTGAGATTATCTTCACTGAAAGCCCATTATATCTTACAGAGACAAGCTTTGATTTAGCATTCTACCTGGCAGACTCTCCGCCCAGAGGTGACGTGACACATCACATTAGCTCACTGAACATAAAGAAAATACCGGTCGATCACCCATGATGAAACGCTAGCTTCCTGTTGAGCATATGTTGTTTACAAGAAAAATCTCAGTCCTACTGTAAAGTTAATATCCGTTGAATTATCTTTATTGCCCATATTCTCAGTGGTTGATATCTCTACAGCTACCCCATCAAATGTTCCTCTTAAACCCAGTACAAACTCCTTTGAAGGTTCGGAGAACGCACTATTGTCATCCAGCACACCTTGATAATGGTGGTATTCAACGAGCATCTCATATTGTTTGAGGAACTGGAGCGAATAACCAGCTGCAAATGACATCGTGGTATTACTTACGGGTATAGAACCCAAAGCAAGATCGTCTTTTCTGTGCGTTGCACCTAAGGTGCTAAAACCCGTGTGAACACCTGAATGGTAGGAATAGTTTAACTGCAGACCTTGCTCAAAGCTTATATTTGAAAACTCAGAATCATCAACATGGTTATAGTAAAGAGAGCCTCCTACGGATAACGCATGTTCACTCGTTTCAAAGAATTGATAAGACAAGTAAGAATGCAAAGCTTTTGCCATAGTCTCACCCTCAAAGTCCTCTATAGCAGAGCCATAAGATGAACCAATATTGAACTGATCATCATCCACTTCATCACGCCCATTTTGCGCTATACCAAAAGTGTTGTGAAAGCCTGCGACTAATGAGTCAAGATGATTATTGCCAGCCCAAGAATACTGCAGCATGATTTCTGCAGAAACCTTGTTGTTTATTGGGACTTGAAAACCACTAAAAACTTGATTTTGATAATAATCGAGTTGGAAGTCATTACTTTGAGCCCAGACACTCGCTATGGATGAAGTAATGAAAACCTCGGTGGTATCGACACTAAATGCACTTCTTAATTGGGTAGATAGAGAAGTCGATTGATAAGGAGAAGTAGCATAAGTTCTTAGTGGTGTTGACTCCACCTGAGCAAAAACAAAGTTATGGTAACTTAAAAGAATTAAAACCAATAAGAGTGCTGCGTTTCGCTTTAATAACACGAGGATGTCTCCGATATTGTCAAATATGGTATTGGATCCATCCGATGGATGTGTGCCTGAAATCTTGAGACTGCTTTGTCTGTTGGATTTTCGTTTTGGTCGGAAGAGTATATTTATTGAGCGAATAGCAATAAACCTCTCGGTTTAGCTTTGACTATTGCATTGAGGCAAAAATCTAGAACGTATTTGAAGGAGATCTGTGGTTATGGTTATGCAACTGTGGGAGCTCTACTCCTTAGAAAATAAGCAAAGCCGCACAGTTAATGAATAGATTATTGGTAGACGAATAGAAATATGACTTTAAGTCTCTAGAAGGAGCAGCCTAGTTCAAGACTTTATATCCTCGGCCGATCATGCACTGCCTCTGCACATTATTGACACCCTCTTCGTGCTGGGCTTGATTGTAAGCAGCTGCGTGCCTATGATGCAGTAACCCTCCAACAACACCAACAGCTGCCCCTACTTTTGCTCCATCACTACCATGCCCTCCAGCAATAGCCGTACCTGCCGCGCCAAGAGCAGCCCCTCTGGCAGCTGAACCTGCGACAGAGCGACCAACTCCCTTAGTTTGCTCTTCTTGAACTTGGGTTGATAATTGTTGGCATTCCAGTAAATCTATGTTGTATTGCTCCATATTGACACCTTTAGTATCCACAATTAAGTTTGCAGAACTGAATGTCGAAAATAGAGACAATGACATTAGTATAATTATCTTATTTTTATTCATGGTATATCACTCTATTTATTTAAATAATTAACACATTATTCATCGTTTAGATTTTTATCTCTTAGCTTTATTTGATGCCCATCTATAAAAGAGGCCGACCATAACGTTCCATTCTGTGCCTTTTCATATCCATATTCGTAGAGTTTGTTCATATACTCTTGGTCAAAAAATAAATCCTCACTTGGTTCGACGTCGAAGTCTTCTTCTATATAACTAAGATACGTATTGGCTTGGGCTTTATTTGTCACATAAACCTCTTTGTACAAATCGCCTCTAGTTTGAGAGAATATCAAATTATTAACACTTCTCTCACTTAGAGAAAATACATTATCTTCTACTTTTTCAAAGTTGTTCTTTAAATACCCATTTCGTATAATATAGATATTAGGCTTTTTTGTTATTCCGTAAAGTTCTGATATTTCTTTCAAATCAAAGTCATAAGAGTTAAAAAATAATTGATGAGATAACCCACCATCAACGTGCATTTCTTCATATTCATGTCCATTAGAATAAACAGTAAAATATTGCGGAGGAAAGAACCCTGGAATAGATGAGCTTGCCATTAGTACTTTATGAATAATTTCAATTTTATTAGGTATGTCGCTGTCCGCAATGCGGCCAATGTTCCAAACCATTTGTCGACCAGAATCAAAGTGAGTTGTTCCGATTTGGAGTCGTTTACCCTTTCGGTATTCACGAGCAATGGCTTCAATTAATTTATCATCGTAAGTTTTCTCTATGAATTGATAGAACTTTTTCCCTTCAACCATTGATGTACTGTATAGAGGCCATAGAGCGCTTCTCTTGTCCAAAAGATCTTGGTCATTTAAAGCAAGCATTGC
This sequence comes from Vibrio sp. Scap24, assembly GCF_013394185.1. Classification (NCBI taxonomy): domain Bacteria; kingdom Pseudomonadati; phylum Pseudomonadota; class Gammaproteobacteria; order Vibrionales; family Vibrionaceae; genus Vibrio; species Vibrio sp. Scap24. The sequence continues at coordinate 1,645,351 of NZ_CP041333.1, forward strand.
CGTTTTTAATTCATGAATATATTCCCCGCCAACAAATACAAAAGGTGCGGTTAACGCTCCGGTACTAACGCCGGTCACCATAGAAAATTCTGGTAACTTTCCACTGTCATATAGTCCATTAATAATTCCAGCACCGTAAGAGCCTCGTTCTCCACCACCAGAGAGGACTAACACGCTAAATTGGTCGCCCACTATACGCGGAATATTATCTTGGTTTACAATTTCACTAAGCTTAGGGTTATCTCTTACTTCCCGTAGGTACTTAGGTGTTTCATCACCAAAGAAGCGATATGGCTCATCATAAATACTATTAGTTTTAGGGGTGCTAATAATAGAAGCACTCTCATAGTTATCTTCAGTGACTCTTTTATCTATCGAGTGTGTACTTGAACATGCTACTAACACCATTGGTAAGAGCATAACTATGATTGATTTAATTTTTTTCATTGTGATTTCTCAAACTAACAATTTATATTAGATATTATCCATCCAGACTATTAACGCTAAAATTAAACAGAGACTAATCTAGAACAGCTTTAAAATCTTCGATTTAATGTAGATACGAATTGGTGTTTACGATCGCTTACCCACCCATATTCAGCAGATACAGACCAATCCTTATTGAACGTATAATTAGCACCAACCAAACCGGACCATTTATCGACATTACTTTGCTTTACGTTGTAATCTATCCCAACACCTTCATAGGTATAAGTTCCCGTTAGCGTTAAAGTACTATCGATATATGTTGCACCAGTATATAGCGCAATAGATTGGGATCCTTTAACAGGAAATACTTTACCAATACGAGGAGTAATATTAACAATTAAGCCTTCAGCATCATTTTTACGCATATCTGCGTAGGTCGCCGACATCGGTACAGTAAAGAAATAATCATGCCACCCAGTTGCTAGAATAGTTCCGACCGTATAGTTGGTGCCTCTCAGGTCAGCAGTGACGTTATAAAGTGGATCTTTACCCCTTAAACGACATACAAAGGGCTTAAGCCTTCCACTACAGTCTGTTCCAAGTTGCCCAACAAGATCGTCACCACTAAATTGAATACCAAGATCAGCTGTACCACTTATTTTCCCAACCGACCCAAACACATTCATAAAAGGGAACAACCAAGCGTCCAATTTTAATTGGGGAGATTGAGTGTCATTACTGCTGTTGTGAAAGGATACAAAATCAATTGGGTACTTTTTGGAACCGTTGATACCTACATTTAAACCTGTGATGTCCATATACTGGTAAGTATCTGTATAAACGACACTGACCCCGAAAGGCTTAGGCAATGAATAGCCTTTATCAATAACGTTTTGTGCATAAAATGGAAGAGCACGATTCCAATTCTTGGCAGTTGTTGTCTTTTCAACTTCTTTGTTTGCAGTCTGACGATCACCCAAGCCAGTCTCAGTCAGGTCATAGTTGATGGACGTAGACATAACTTGTGCACTTGTCCCCGCAGAAGCACCAGAATAATCGAGTAGATATACTGGAACATCAAGGTCACCATCTAAAATAGTGGCTTTTGATCTTCCACCACTGCCACCAAGGTTAGCATTTGCTGCAAAGGATAAATGCCAGTTACCCTCTTTATAGGCTTCCAACTGTTCCTCAGTATCAAATATGGCAATGCCATCATATTGATGCAGCGCAAGCCCCGCACCTAAGTCATATTTATCGACGTCAATATACGTAACAGTACCATCAGTATTGTTGTATATGGATCCAATCCCTGATGACTTACCTAATATAGGAAGTTGAACCTCAGACATTCGCACAGTCGCGTACCCGTAGGCATATTCCATCTGTTCCGGAACCTCAACATAGTGCTCGCTGATCCTGTTAACGACCTCATTTGAAACTTTGTTGACCTTTTGGCGAGCTTGTTCACGATCAGCCGGAGAGTCAGGAGAACTGCATCCAACCATCAATAGTGTCAATGATATAGTGACTAATTTTTTCATTATTTTTCTTACTGTTAATTACTGATGACACAAGGAATAAGAACGAAGTTTATTAGATTCAATCTCAAGCAATTCATAGGTGTCTGAAGGTTAAATCAAGGATGAATGAACCCCGCCTAGCCGCAGCCGTCGGTGGTCTTTCAACGCGATCCTTGATTAACGCTTTATTCGATAGTCGATTTAGGGAGAGAGTTTATTTTGTGTGCAGGTTTAGATAAATGGCTCGAAGTCGTTTTGATTATTGCTTGAGTGCAAGAATAAAAAGAATGAAATTTCAGCTACAAGCAACGCAAAAGAATTGAACAAATTCATCAACTACCGCTGCGTGAAATCTTGATAGAGCACGAACCTTTCTTCCTTGGAGCGAAAGTTTACGTATCAGGTATGACTATACCAATTGACACGGATGAAGACGGGAATCGCATCTACGAAGTCATGGTTTCTAGCGAGCACGCTACAACCAAATACTCAATCGTTGTGATCGAGCATGACTCCAAGCTTAATGCGATCAATGATAGCCAACTTATCGAGTGCAACTTTAAAAATAGCGACGCTGAAATAACCGAGGCAATCTTGGAAGTCATGGGGGAATTCGTAATCGTAATTACCCCCCTTGTATTGAAAATACCTAGGATACGACTCACTCTTCAATTTAGAGGAAACTCAAATGCCAGAGACTTGATCTTCCAAAGGAGAGTAATCCAAACAAAGAAACCTGCCGAAGCAGGTTTTTTTCTATCAGGTCTGTAATAAACCTCTAGCTTCACAATAGTTGACACACTCCCTGCGAACATTACGAGGTTATTCGTATGGTTCAACTTCCAAGCCTTCCAAAGAATATCCCACTCTATTTGCTAACTCGTTAACCGTAACCTCTGCCTTGATGGTCCCACTCACATAAATGACGCTTTGGAATTTTTCTATAGGCATTGGCTCTTTGAATTGCACATAAATGATTTGATTTTCTGGTGGCGGTGGCACATGAATGCACGCACCCGCATAGGGAACGAGTAGGATTTGCGAGATCGTTTCACCATCAGATTCTAATGGAACAAAATATCCGGCAATCCTAATTTTTCTCTGATTCAACTCAGGGCGAATTGCATGTCTAACTAGAGATTGCTTAGCGGAAGCTTCGCCTCCGAAGTTATATTGCATCGTCTTTTCACTTTCTGGAATAAGGTCATCCCAACTGAGCTCTTCATAGGTACTGGCATTAGCACCGAACGCTGCACCCAGTAAAATCAATGTGAAGGCAATAAGTTTTTTCATGATGATGTTCGCTTTCCAATTCTAACTTAACGTTGCGAGCCGATGCTTTAAACAACAACCCACCCAAATCAATTTTAACGACGGCCATTGGAATGATTAATACCTCCAAATACGAATTAAAATTGCAACAGTGCAAGAATGGGAATGACGCTCTTCAAAGAGCAATACAGTTAGAATACAAAGCTCAAACCGAGAGCACACTGAAGAAAGCTGATGAAAAGCAATATGCCAACCCTCCTGCGGAAAGGAGTTGCCAACTTACACATCTGTGGTTGCTAATGTCTCATCGTTGCCTCTCAGAGTGGCAGCTACACACCATCACAAGCCCAAAAGAGGCAGCAGAAGCAAGATCGCAAGATCATCTTGCTTCCGGTTTAGGTTTGCATGGATCTAAGAAGGCACTTTCAACCCCAAGAATAGAGATCGAAAGTGCCCGACTGATTGGAGCTTGGAGCCGTTCCTAAGCTCCATTTTTGATGAGTTTCCCTGATTCAATAAACAAGCTACTTGCGCCAAACAAGATATAAGACAAACAACCCACCTAGCGCCGCTGTCACAATCCCAACAGGCAATTCTTGTGGCGCTAATATGGTTCGACTGACTAAATCCTCAAACAATAAGAGAACCGATCCCCACAAGGCGATCAAAGGAATAGCTCGCTTGTGAGTCACACCTGAAAACGGTCGAACAAGATGAGGCACCATCAAGCCAATAAAGCCCACCACGCCCGTCATTGAAACAATCGATGCAGTGCAAAACGCACAACAAAGAAAAATCTCACTTTGCAGGCGGTGAACATTGATCCCTAATGAGCTTGTGGTCTGTTCACTCACTAACAAAGTGTCGAGTTCGCGATAACGTTTAATCACTAAAACAATAAGACACAACACGCCAATTAAGGCAAAAATTAAGTTATTCCAACGAGCAAGCCCTAAGCCTCCCATCGTCCAAAATAAAATCGAGCTTGCCGCTCTTTGATCGCCCGAGTAAATCAAAAAACTCGTAACCGCCCCTATCAGTTCCCTATTGGGAAGGTCCTATTGTGATTGAAGGAACATACTCAGGTACTGGATATATGGAGCTGACGGGGTACTAAATCAATAAAACAAACAACACAAGGTAAGAACTAACACAACCGGAGAACTAATCACCTTAACTTGTTCCTTTTCTTTGTAATCAATAGTAAATACGCACGCTGCCTAAGTTGTTGGGGAAGAGCCTTCATCCTTTTCCAAAGACCTCATAATTTATCAAAACAAAAACCTGAGCCTTAACCCTGCCTTAACCGTGTAGCTGCTATTCTTTTTCTTATATTTGTAATTATGCTTCTAGGATAAGGTTTCATTATGTCTCTACCCCACGCGTTAAGATTGCCTTTGGGCCTGCTTCTCTCTAGTTCTTTATTATTGGGCTGTGGCGAACAAGCTATGGAACAACGACCAGCTCCAGGTCCTATTCATGTTGATGTTTTAGACTTGACCCCAACAACACTGCGTTTAACGACCGAGTTGCCAGGGCGAATTGCTGCGTTTAAACAAGCAGAAGTGAGACCTCAGGTAACGGGTATTCTCAAAAGCCGTCTATACAAAGAGGGTTCTCAGGTAGAAGCCGATGAAGTACTTTATGAAATTGACCCAACCACTTATCAATCCAACGTTAATAGCGCACAAGCCCAATTAGCGAAAGCACTCACGAGCGAAGATACCGCTCGAAAAACGGCACTTCGTTATAAAGAACTATTAAGAAAAAAACTGACCAGTCAGCAAGATTTTGATGATGCCGATGCGCTTTACAAAGAAGCTCAAGCTGAAGTCGCGATCCGCCAAGCGGAATTGGATTATGCCAATATTGAACTGTCTTACACCAAAATCAAAGCACCTATCTCAGGTCAAGCAGGCCTATCTTTGGTATCGGAAGGTTCTTTGTTGACCTCTGAACAGTCTTCTTACCTGACGACAATTGTGCAAACCGCGAATGTTTACGTGGATATGCAGCAATCTTCGTTAGCGATTACCAAAATCAAAAAAGAGTTTGCGACCTTCACCGACAAAGATGCGGAGATTCCAGTAACCATCACGTTAGAAGACGGCAGTGCGTATGACGAAGCAGGCCGTTTAGAATTTTCCGATACGCTGGTTTCGGACTCAACAGGTACGGTAACGCTGCGCGCCATTATTCCAAACCCTGACAATACTTTACTAGCAGGCATGTACGTACGCGCCCATATTTCAATGCCAGAAGCTCGTGGCTACCTTGTCGTTCCTCAATCAGCTGTGGTAAGAAGCCAATCTGGTGAGCCTTCCGTTTTTGTGGTGACCGAAGACAACAAGACCGTAAAAAAATCAGTGATTCTCGGTAATGAAGTGGGTAACGGTTGGGTAGTTAAAGAAGGACTATCTAGCGGTGAGCAAGTCGTCATAACCAATATCATCAACATGAAAAATGATATTGCGGTTGTTGTCGATAGCAGTACAGACAGTGCTGTTCCTGCTTTGGCGAGTGAGGAATAAACCATGTCCTTATCGAACTTTTTTATCAACAGACCGATCTTTGCTTGGGTGATTTCCATTGTCATTATGCTTTCAGGCATAGCGGCTATCGTCTCTTTGCCTGTCGCGCAATACCCAACAATTGCACCGCCAGCCGTGACCATTTCAACGTCTTACCCTGGTGCTTCAGCAAAAACAATTGAAGACAGCGTTACTCAGGTCATCGAACAAGGCATGACAGGGTTAGATAACTTGTTATACATGGCGTCTAAAAGTGACTCTTCTGGTAGTGCGAGTGTTACCTTGACGTTTAGTGCAGATACCGACCCCGATATCGCTCAGGTACAGGTGCAGAACAGCTTACAGCAAGTGAGTAATCGCCTGCCGACAGCGGTACAAAATCAAGGTACTTCTGTCACCAAGAGTACGTCAGGTTTTATGTCGGTAACCAACTTATATTCTCCTGACAGCAGCATGAGTGCGGGCGACATTCAAGATTACGCTAACTCAAACATTAAGGACATCTTAAGCCGTGTGAACGGTGTGGGCGAAGTGACTATTTTCGGCCCATCTTATGCGATGCGTATCTGGTTAGACCCAGCCAAGTTGAACAGCTACAGCCTCACGCCTGTTGACGTTTCGAATGCGGTATCGGTTCAAAACAGCCAAGTCACGGTTGGACAATTAGGCGGAACGCCTGCTGTTGATTCTCAGTTAATTAATGCCAGTATCACGGCGCAAAGCCTACTAACCAGCGTTGAAGAATTTGAAGACATCTTAATAAAGGTCGACAGTGACGGCTCTCAAATTAAGCTCAAAGACGTCGCACGTGTCGAGTTAGCCAGTGAAGAATCTTCATCTATTCCTGCTTACATGGGTAAGGACTCTTCTGGTATTGCTATCACCCTTGCTACCGGCGCGAACTCGTTAGACACACAAAATGCGGTTGATGCAAAACTTGAACAACTTTCAAAAGGTTTTCCGGATGGACTAGAACTGGTTAAAACCACCGACAATAACTTATTTATCCGTTTATCCATCAGTGAAGTGGTCAAAACCCTTTTTGAAGCGGTTGGGCTTGTATTTGTCGTAATGTTGCTGTTTTTGCAAAACTTACGAGCAACTTTAATCCCAACCATAGCCGTACCAGTCGTACTGCTTGGCACCTTCGGTGTTATGGCTATGCTGGGGTTCTCGATCAATACACTCACCATGTTTGGTTTAGTCTTGGCTATCGGCCTTCTGGTTGATGACGCCATTGTTGTTGTGGAAAACGTTGAACGTTTAATGCATGAAGAGAACCTATCTCCTCTTGAAGCAACCAAAAAATCAATGGGACAAATTACCAGTGCCTTAATCGGTATTACGATGGTGTTGTCGGTTGTATTTATTCCTATGGCCTTCATGTCAGGGTCAACGGGCGTTATCTACCAACAATTCTCTTTGACGATTGTTTCAGCAATGGTGTTATCTGTTGTTGTGGCATTGATTCTGACTCCCGTATTGTGCGCAACGCTTCTAAAGCCTGTCGATAAAACATCGAGCAATAAATTTTTTGCACTGTTTAACCGAGGGTTCGACAAGCTCTCCAGCCAATACCGAGGTTCAGTTAAACACGCTTTACAACGTCCACTGCGCTTCGTTTTTGTTTATCTAATGCTTTTTGCCGGCACGGCTTACCTATACAACGTGCTACCAAGTTCATTTTTGCCAAATGAAGACCAAGGTGACTTCATGGTGATGGTCACCACACCAACAGGGACCACATTACAAAAAACGCAAGAAGTGATGTTGGATATCAAAGATTATTTTGAAGAGAACGAATCACATACTGTCGACCACGTGTTTACCGTGTCTGGATTCAACTTTTCAGGCTCTGGGCAAAATGCAGCGATGGCATTCATTGGCATGAAAGATTGGTCAGAAAGGACAGAACCCGGAACCGATGTGGATTCCATTATCGGCCGTGTCATGGGTGAGTTTTCAAATTACAAACATGCACAGATCTTTGCTTTTAGTAGCCCAGCAATTCGAGAACTTGGTACTTCAACGGGTTTTAACTTCTACCTAGAAGACGTGGGGGCTGTTGGCCATGACAAACTGATTGAGTTCAGAAACCAGTTACTGGCGGCGGCGGCTCAAAGTCCATTATTGCAAAGTACACGACCAAACGGCCTTGAGGATACCGCGCAACTATTCCTTGATGTCGACTATGAAAAAGCGAAAGTTCTAGGTCTAGAAATTGATGACATCAACCAGTCATTATCGATTGCTTGGGCATCGTCATACGTGAATGACTTCATCGATCGTGGTCGCTCTAAGAAGGTTTACATTCAAGCCGATGCTGAATATCGAATGACACCAGAAGACCTGAACTTATGGTTTGTGCGTAACAACAACGGTGAGATGGTGCCAATCTCAGCTTTCAGTACTTATCACTGGGGTCAAGGCTCACCACAGTTACAACGTTATAACGGCAACCCTGCAGTAGAAATCGTCGGTGAAGCAGCTTCTGGTTACAGTACTGGTGAAGCGATGGATGAAATCGATAGATTAGCCGCAGAGATTTCAAACGATGTACAGGTGAGCTGGACGGGAATGTCCTATCAAGAGATCGAAGCTGGAAACCAAGCGCCAATTCTGTACGCGATCTCCATCTTGATGGTTTTCCTCTGCTTAGCCGCTTTGTATGAAAGCTGGAGCATTCCAATTGCGATTATTCTGGTGGTTCCATTAGGGATACTCGGCGCACTGGCTGCGATCATGTTGCGAGGGCTAGAGAACGATGTTTACTTCCAAGTGGGCGTTTTGACTACTATTGGTTTAACCGCCAAAAACGCAATTCTGATTGTTGAGTTTGCAAAAGAGCTTTATGAAAAAGGCGTCAACATTATTGATGCAACGGTACAAGCCTGTGAAATGCGTCTGCGCCCGATAATCATGACATCACTGGCGTTTGGACTCGGCGTGTTGCCATTGGTACTAAGTACGGGAGCTGGTGCTAATGCTCGTAACGCGATAGGTACGTCTGTTCTGGGCGGCATGATGGGTGCGACATTATTGGTAATTTACTTCGCTCCGCTATTTTTTGTCTTGATCTGCAAATTGTTCAAATCAGATGATAAAGCAGCAATAGCGAACAACGCCGAACAGCCAAACTGAGTACTAACAAAATGAGGAGATGATGAGCCTCGGAGTGGCTCATCATTACTCGCTGAACACTTTCAAAGGATAGAAAATGACGAACAGCCGTACCTCTCGTATTGGAACACTATTATTAGTCATCGCTTTTTCCGCTGTGCTAGCGGTTGCCGTGATGATCTTTGGGGCGCGTTTGGGCTTGTGGGATCCCATAATTGGCTTTGGCTACATTCGAAATTATCTCAACCCCATCGGCCTATCTTTACTCGCTATAAGTACACTCGGGCTCATCTACCAATGGATTACTCGTAATCGCACTGGTGCGCTCAAGTCTCTGGTCGCTGTATTCATAGGGCTTAGCCTCACCGCGCCAATGATCCACGGCATGATTCAACCAGTGAAACGTGGACCTGCAATTCATGACATTACAACCGATACCATAAACCCACCTAAATTTTTGGTGCTGGATGATACGCGTGCCGGTGCCAAAAACTCTCTGATTTATGCAGGGGAGGAAGTTGCAGCAGTACAGAGGAAGTTGCACCCATACATTAAGCCAATTCCGTCTAGCCTCTCTGCTGAAGATGCATACGAAAAAGCTCTGGATGTTGCGCAGAACAAAGGTTGGGAAATTGTTGCAAGATTTCCTGAAGCATTACGCTTTGAAGCGATAGCTCAAACAACTTTCTTTGGCTTTATAGACGATGTGGTCGTTAAAGTCACACCGATAAACAGCGAGAGCCGTGTCGACATTCGTAGTGTGTCTCGAATCGGTCGCAGTGATAAAGGAGTCAATGCAGCTCGAATTGTAGAGTTCACCGAAAGTTTCAACCAGTAAGCCGTTTTAGTTACAACACCGAAATTTATTAAAGGATGAAATAGATATGAAACTGAAAAATGTAGCCAAAGTCATTGTGGCATCTAGCTTAGTTGCTGCCCCTTCATTTCTCTTTGCAGCAGAGCCGAATGTGCCGACAGAGCCTCCATACATTGTATTAAGTGATAATTTAGATGAGCCAAACGGTTATGGATTTTGTATTGATACCTACGGCCCTGGTCAATCCGAATTAATGCAGACCCACACCTGTAAGCCCAAAGCGCCCGAAGGTTCTCCTCGTAACTATTCTGGTCATGATGTGAGATTTGAATACGACAATGAAACAAATAAGATTCAATCTTATGCGTTTGAAGGGTTATGTATGCAAGGTCTTTTAGCTAAAGGAAAGAGCGAACTCGCGTTACTAGAGTGCAGCGATGCAAAACACCAAGGTTTTGTTTATAGCGAAAATGATCAGACTATTCGATTGAAAGCGGATTCTAGTTACTGTTTGGCTGTGACATCAGAAACTCAAGAAGCCGGTCCTTGGGTAAAACGTCCACTTGAACTGATTCAGTGTGAGGAAGCAGAGCCAGTTCTAATGAAATGGACGGTCGTATCTAAGTAATACACACTTTTTGGCAAACCTCATCGTTTCACAACTCAATGCCTTATAGGTGACATTGCATACATGTAATGTCACCTTTATTGTTGAATGAAAGATTGAGATTTTCAATATGTCACTCTACTTGAGTATTAAAAACACTAACAAGCTATGGAAAAAAGATATGTTAGGGATACAGCTTTCACTCGCCTTATCCTCACACAAAATAATCTTCATCCAGATACCAAGCGTTGGAATTGGCTACCCTTAGATGCCGTAAAAAATCTTCTAATAAATAACCCAAGGCGATGTGATTATTCAAAGACCCAACGAGAGTTCGAATTCCACCTCTCACTGATCTATTTCTCTCTTATCAAAGTATAAGTTATTAATAATTCGATATAAATCGCTCTATTATTTGAAATTGTTGTCTACAGTTTGATAGTCATTGTTGGATACAAGGAGAGGAAATGGAAAACCCAGTTGTCACGCTAAAACAGGCCAGTAAAAGCTTTGTTGACGGCAAAGACACCCATAGCGTGTTGGATAGTGTCGACTTCACTTTAGCGACGGGCGCTAGTGTGGCTTTGACAGGAGTAAGTGGCAGCGGGAAAAGCACTCTACTTAATCTCATTGCGGGTTTTGAACCGCTCTCAAGTGGCGAGTTATGGCTCGATGGTGACAACACATCGGTTTGGAAAGACCAACAGTGGAGCCGCTTCCGCCATCAGAAACTGGGCGTTATCTTTCAGCAGTTCAACTTATTAACCCCACTCAACGTAAAACAAAACATCGCGTTCCCGTTGCATTTGAATCAACAAAAATGGGGCGACTGGTGTGATTATTTGGTGGAAGCGTTAGGCATCAGTGAACTACTCGATAGACATGTATCAGCGCTCTCTGGTGGGCAACAACAACGAGTAGCCATAGCTCGCGCGCTGGCTCATAAACCAAAACTGCTGCTTGCCGATGAACCCACAGGCAACCTTGACCACAAAGCTGGTTTAGAAGTCATGAGGCTACTGAACGAAATCACCACACAAGGCAACACCGCTGTCCTACTGGTTACACACAGCCCGGAATGTGCCAGTTTTATGCAGACACAACTGGTGTTAGATGATGGAGAACTGAAGCGAGTCGATCTAAACCAAAAGCTAGCGAGTGGCATTTCTTATGTTGAAAGCTAAGCGGACACCCGAATCAAATTGTCTCAAAATCGCTCACACAAAACTTACGCTAAACCTATTCGCTGCGCACTATCGCCAATCCCCTTTGCAAGCTGCTGCGATCTTGGTTGGTATTGTGTTAGCGGTCACCCTGTTTGTCGCGGTGCAAGCGATCAATCTCAATGCCAAACGCAGCTATGCAGAATCCACCGAGCAACTTAGCGCTAAAGCTCTAAATCTGATCATCCCACCAGCGGGGCAAAACTATTTGCCAGAATCGCTCTACTTCAAGCTAAGACAAAACGGACTCAGCGCAATACTGCCCGTGATTGAAGGGCGAGTGAGAGACGAACAAGGTCGTCGTTGGTCGGTACAAGGTAGTGAGCTAATCTCTGCTCTCACCTCAAGAGCTCGCTACTCCGAAGAGAACGAACAAACAAATCAGAACCAACAAAATATATCCCTGTTCGATAATGCCCTTCCCCTACCTCAACTACTGGCTGGCAATCCCATCGTGATGATGAGCCAATCGCAACATCAAAACTTAGGCAAAGTAGAAACACTGACCCTCGATGAAGTCGTCACAAAAGTTGTGGTGCTACCTGATGAATGGCAACTGGGCAGCCGAATGTTGATGGATATAGGCTTCGCCCAACAACTACTGAACAAGCAAGGTCAGCTGAGCTACATCGCCGTATTTGATACTAATAGCCAACCACACGACAACTGGCTGAATCTCATCGCAGAGCAAGGGCAATGGATCACCAATAATCAGAGTACCGATCTCGGTTCGATTACCGACAGCTTTCACCTCAACCTAACGGCCATGAGTCTACTGGCTTTCTTGGTTGGTTTATTCATCGCTTATAACGGTGTGAAATACAGCTTACTGAAGCGTAATCGGTTGTTAGTACAAATTCAGCAAGCGGGCGTTGCACCAAGCATCGTGTTTTCTGCCTTGCTCGTTGAGCTTACCGTTCTGGTAACCGCAGGCGCTTCACTCGGTTTCATTTTAGGGATTCAATTAAGCCATTGGCTTCACCCCACCGTTGCGATAACCCTTGAACAACTTTATGGCGCGACACTTTTGCCCGGTACATGGCAGTGGTCATGGTTAGCACAGGCCTTATTGCTTACGTTAGCGGCTACGCTTGTTGCATGCTGGCAGCACTTTAAGCAACGCGTTAGACAACCGCTTTCTTCTCATGGCGGTTTTTACCAAGCGCCAGAAAACTCGAACGAAAACCAATTGTTTGTCATTGGTTTAGCGCTAACCGTTATCGCATTAGTTGGGTTGTGGCTTAGCGAACATCATCGCTTCACGATGGCGTGGCTTGGTGTATTAGTGGTATCGATTCCTTTATATCTGCCCAAAACGCTCAGCGTGTTAGCAAATTGGAGTGAACAGCGAACCCAATCGGGGTTGATGCAGTACCTGTTCGCTGAACTGCGAGAGCTGATATCTCCACTCTCCCTTGCCATGATGGCACTGCTGCTTGCGGTTACCGCCAACATGGGAATGAATACCTTAGTTGGCAGCTTTGAATCCACTCTAAAACAATGGTTAGAGCAACGCTTGCATGCCGACATTTACGTTAGCCCCGCTCAGGGTGAAATCGCTAATGTCGAGCGCGCATTAGAACAATTTGAGAACGTTGAAACCGTTTTTAAGCAATACTATGTCGACGATAACTTGCAGGGCCTGCCCACGTTACTTGGCACTAAAGACAAAGATACATTAGAGCAAACCATGGTGTTCCAATCGCAGCTGGATAACTTTTGGCAGCGCTTCTATCGAGGGGAACTCGTGGCGATCAGTGAACCTACCGCGGTGAAGCTTGGCTTATCACTGAATAGCGAATTTAAGCTCGACTCCATCCCTGACCAATCACTGGTGGTTGGCGCTGTTTTCCATGATTACGGCTCACCCAATGGCGAAGTGTTACTTGCCCCTAGTTTGTGGCTTGAAAGCGGCTTTACGGATTTGCCCACTAGCCTAGGTATTAAAGTCTCTGGCGACCAGCAACAGGTATACGAACAGTTACGCCAACAACTGAATTTGCATCCAAGCCAACTTTACGATCAAGCACAGATCAAGTCCCTCGCTTTAGATATCTTTTCACAAACCTTCGCCATCACTCGCGCGCTTAATGGCGTCACATTGATGGTCGCCGTCATTGGCTTGTTCTGTGCGTGTTTCATGTTGCTTGATGCGCGTAAGGCCGCTATCGCAAGATTGTATGCACTTGGCGTGAGCCGTAAAAAGCTGATGGCGATGGTACTCGGGCAAATCGTTGTGTTGGTGGCTTTTACTCTGGTTATCGCCATCCCACTCGGTGCTATGGTGGGCTACGTACTAACAGACATCGTCACCCTACGCGCCTTTGGTTGGAGCTTAAACTACCAATGGAATTGGAGCGATGCGCTCAGCATTTCCTTCATCACGATTATTGTGGCTGTGATTGCGACACTCATCCCCTTATGGCGTTTGGTCAGTAAACCTGTGGTATCTAGCTTACAAAGTGAGGTGTTGTGATGAACATTGATATGAAAAGTAAGCTAATCAAACTGTCTGTTCTCTCACTTAGCCTACTTTCTCTATGGGGTTGTGAAAAAGGCGATCCAAATTCCGCTCAAAACATGGGTTCAATACTTGGAGGTAACAATGAGCAAAATGATCAATTCACTCCCGTAGTTAAAGGCGTAGACATCAATTTCCCTGCTGACCACCAAGCGCACCCGAGCTTTCGCCATGAATGGTGGTATTTAACCGCCAACCTCACTGATGAAAATGGCAATGAACTAGGTGTGCAATGGACACAATTCCGCTTTGCCGCAGCTCCAGAAGATAACGCCGAACAAACCAAGCAGCTTAAGCAAACAGCATGGCAAAGCCAACAAATCTACATGGCGCATAGTGCCATCACGACCAAAGACAAACACTATGCCGATGAAAAATGGTCGCGCGACCAAGCAGAATTGGCAGGCGTAAGTGCTTCACCATTTCGGGTCTATCTTGATGATTGGCAGTGGAACTCATCAACCAATGATCTATTCCCTGCCACGTTGAACGCCAACTCAGAACAATTTGGCTACTCGTTGACACTCACCAGCGACGCTCCCTATCAAAAACAGGGTGAGCAAGGCTACAGCACAAAAAGTAGCGACGGAAAAGTGGCTTCCTATTACTACAGCCAACCATTCATCGATGTATCGGGTAACGTGACGATTGATGGCGTGACGCATAAGGTTTCTGGCAAAGGCTGGATAGACAGAGAGTGGAGCTCGCAGTTCTTACTCGACTCACAACAAGGCTGGGATTGGTTTGCACTGAGGCTCAATGATGAGACTAGCTTAGTCGTGTTCCAACTACGAAATTCAACAACAGGCGAAGCCAGTTATGCTAGCGCAAGGTTGATGCAACAAGACGGTTCTGGCATTGCGATTTCACAACAAGACATCACCCTAACCGCCGTCAAGCAAACAGTAATCGACGGACGCGATTATCCAACAGAGTGGCAGGTTTTAATTCCAAGCCAGCAAATAGAGCTGACAGTCTCGGCACTCAATCCCAAAGCAAAAATGCCCCTATCGGTTCCCTATTGGGAAGGCCCTATTACGATTGAAGGAACACACTATGGTACGGGTTATATGGAGTTGACTGGGTATTAGATATACCAATAGCTACGGTGCCATAGACTACTTTTTAGCACCATTGTGCCCTTTACCTCATGTTAATAACACTTCTGGCGACCTAATTCGTATCACGACTTAGGCTCATTCAGCTAGACTTTAGATTTATGCTTGGGGCGCAACATGTGGTGGATTGTTTTCAAGTATTTAACGACAGCAGCAATTGTCGTTCTTATCTCTGAAGTCGCCAAGCGTAACGACAAACTCGGGGCTTTGGTCGCAGCCTTACCAACAGTTACCATTCTCGCGTTGATATGGATGTATATCGAAGGCCAAGGGCCGGACAAACTATCAAACCATGCCTTCTATACGTTCTGGTTTGTCGTGCCGACACTTCCAATGTTCCTACTGTTTCCCTATTTACTGAGCAAATATTCCTTTTGGGCGACGTTATTATTAAGTTGTTTTATATCAATCATTTGTTTTGGTGTCGTAAATACACTGGCCAAACATTTTGGAGTTAATCTCTTATAGTTGATGAGTCCGTGATAAACGTTGAGCCACTATCAAAGTGACACTCAAGGTTCGGCAATTTCCATTCAGATTAAGGGTTGTGTTTATCGAGCTGATGTTTAGGCTAGTGATTAAAAGCCATCTCTAAGATGGCCTATTTATTTTTCAGGGGTATAGCTACAGATTAGTTTTGTTTAAACGACTCATTACCCGTTACATCTACTGCTATAAATGTCGTTCACCCAATTTGGGGTATCAATGAAAGGGTTGCGGTTGCCTTGCCACTTAACGGCTTTTTCATGGCGGTTACGTTCCCAATCGTCCACCGGATCCGCGTTATGCCATTGAAGTAAAGTGCATAACTTTCCAACCTTAGGTTGACCTGACGTACTCGACATATCATCAACCAGATACAAGTCAGGCATTGTCGCGTTATTTCCTTCATAGCGCACGGCCATGTAGAAAAGCGAACGAGCGGTATCCCCTTTAACAACATCTCTAGGTTCAAAGCTGTCGTAATCCGTCTTGTTAAGCGGTGACTTTTTCAGTGGCGACCCGCCAAAATCAAAGTCCTTGTTTGAACGAATTGAGTTAATCTCTGCATCGGTTGGCTGCAGGTGATGAATATCGGTATAGCCCCATTGGTCTTTGCGCTTAAACCCAAAAGATTTAGGCCAAAGATGTTCACGGTTCCAAGCATTTTTGTCGTTGTTACCCGACGAGGTAAAACCTTTAGATTGTGAGCGACCGCTGTAATACAGAATAACGTTATTCGAATTATTCGGATCTTCATTCGTGTCTTTCAATGCAGACCAAACTTGGTTATACGACAATTGCTTTTGTCCACGAGCAGCAATCACACCGAGCATGTCTTTTAACGCATTTCCACTCAATCCTTCAGCTTCTAGGTAGTAACCATTGGGGTATGTAGTATTAGCAAGCGCAACTGGACTAAGAGCGGTTGAAATCAGCAGAACGCTGAGATTTAAACGCATTTTCATTGTGTTGAGTATCCTTATTATTGTTGTAATGCCCCACCGCTGGTGAGTGCCACTCATACTCTACAAAACAGGGTTTATATGCAATCTGTTTATTTTACAAAAATATCCGGCTGGATATTTATTATTCAAAAAGCAAATATCCAGTGTTCGACGTTGATGTCTACCGAAACAAAACCTACAACAAGCGATTCTTATATTGCTCCGGCGTTTGACCGGAATACTTCTTGAACATGCTAATAAAGGGGCTCGCTTGGTTGTAGCCTAATGTGAGGGCGACCTCTTTAACCGACTGGCCGTTTCTTAACAGATCCATTGAGTACAAGTAACGCACTCGCAGTCGCCACTCAGTAAAGCTCATCCCTAATTCACTTTGGCAATGACGTGACAAAGTTCGCTCGGTTGCGTGCACTCTCTCTGCCCAATCCTTTAGCGAGATATCGTCTGTTGGGTTCTCTTCTATCGCTGCCAGAATAGGCGCAAGATACTTGTTATCGGTTGAAGGTAAGAAGTGATGCTCGACTTGGCGTTCTGCCAATTGGTCCAACAGCACCTGTACAAGCCTTTGATCTTGTTCGCTTTGGGCGACATTGATGTCACGCTGGCGAAAGTCATCGATAATCGAAGATACGATCGGCGTAATCTTAATAAGGCTGGTTTTCTCAGGCAGGTGTTGAGTTAACTCACGTGCAATATTCAAAGAGCAGTAGTCCAATGGTTTGCGGTTATAACTGCAGTGCATCACTCCAGCGGGTACCCAAATCGCTAAATGTGGCGGTGCGAGAAAGCGTGTTCCCTCAGCTTCCATTTCAAGAATCCCACCGCTGATCAACTGAACCTGCCCCCAAGGGTGACTATGCACACGAGTTTCGGTGTTCGATAAGAACGCTTCGAAATTCATAAATACGTTGGATGGTGCCTTGTCGATTGATAAGGATGGGTGAAGGTTTCTTGAGTGTTTTTTCAATCTTGTCTTCCTATCGCGCCTGATGTCTTTTTAAAGATATCTGTAAGTATAACGACCTGTCAAACTAGCCGCATCAACTCATTTGCGACGGAAACCACATGCATTATCTTTTACCATTTTTCACAGTCTGTATCTGGGGTGCTAATGCGATCGTCAATAAGCTGGCCGCAAGCACTATCGAACCGAGCGCGATGAGTTTTTACCGTTGGTTCATTGCAATGTTAATCCTGACGCCTTTCTGTATCCGCTCGGTTATCAAGCAGTGGCCAATCATTAAACCTAACTTGTCGAAATTAGCATTCCTTGGCTTTTTGGGCATGGTGTTAAACCAATCATTGGGTTACTACGCGGGCCTAACTACAACGGCTTCTAACATGGCATTGATAACTTCATTAGTGCCGTTGATCAGCGTATTCCTGAGTGTTCCATTGCTCAACAAATCGATTTCTAGCTTGAGTATTGTCGGCGGTGTGTTATCTCTGTCTGGATTGGCCCTGATGCTTGGTAAAGGTGACCCGCTGTTCTTTATTCATCAAGAACTGACTCAAGGCGATGGCTATATGTTAATCGCAGCGTTTGTTTACGCCTCTTACTGTGTGCTGTTGAAGCGTTGGAAAATGCCAATCAGTAACTGGGTGGTGATCTATATGCAGGGGATGTTCGCAGTCGCAATGTTGGCACCACTTTGGCTGACCAGCGACCAACTGATTCCTTCGCAACAAGCAATTCCTTTGATTGCGTACGCAGCGGTTGCGGCTTCTATTCTGGCGCCTTGGATGTGGGTAAAAGCGATTGATACCATTGGTGCCGATTCCAGTGCGATGTTCATGAACTTGCTGCCTGTTGTTGCGATTGTATTGGCTGCAACCTGGCTAGGTGAAGAGATTAACCAGTTCCATATCATTGGTGGTGTGATGGTGATTTCAGGCGTTATTCTTGCTCAAATTAAACGAAAACCAAGGCTTGAAGCGCCCCTGCCTCAGCAAGCTAACTAAACTTAGCTTGGGTTAGATTAGAGTAAATTAATTAGACGACCAATAATTCGCTAATCAACCTTTCACCACAGTGCCTGCTTTATCGCAGGCATTTTTATTTTGTTCACAACACTTTCAAATTCCTTTAATACGCACTTACTGTTGTTGCAACCAACGACCGACTCATGTTTAATGCATCGAGTACTGTTTAAGTTGTAAAAGGAATTACAATGACCCAATCAACTCTGCCTGTGATCATATCGTCACTGCTGGCTCTAACGTCTGCATCAAGCTTCGCTGCCTCTATCACAGCTGATGCTCTGTTAGCTGAAGAGCAACATTTTGTTCGTGGTAATGGCGCAGAACCCAATACTCTCGACCCAAGTTTCATCAATTCAGGCATGCCAGGAGACATCATCGTCAATGACATGTTTGAAGGCTTCGTGATCGAGAACAGTGATGGACAGATTATTCCAGGACAAGCTGAAAGTTGGACGTTCAGCAACGGCGGTAAGACGGTTACGTTCGTTTTGAAAAGCGGCCTTAAGTGGTCGAATGGCGAACCAGTCACCGCATCAGACTTTGTGTTTGGTTGGCAGCGTGCCGTGTCTCCGAAAACGGGCAACAACACCGGATTTGTGTTCTCGACGGCAAATATCGTGAACGCCAGCGAGATTCTTGCAGGGGATAAAGATCCATCAGAGCTTGGTATTCAAGCACTAGACGATCGCACGGTAGAGATCTCGCTTTCAAAGCCTACGCCCTATTTCATGAGTTTAATGAGTATCAAGACCTTCTTCCCTCTGCCTTCTAAGTTGGTTGAAGAGAAGGGAGACCAATGGACTCGCGCCGAAAATATCGCAACCAACGGCGCTTACACACTCAGCAAATGGGTACCCAATGAATACGTCGAAGTCACCAGAAACCCAAATTACTGGGATAACACTTCAACGGTAATCAATAAGGTGACCTACCTAGGTTTATCCTCTCAAAACGCAGAGCTAATTCGTTACCAGTCTGGTGAGATTGATATGACGAACCGCGTTCAGCTTGAGTATTACCAAAAGCTTGTCAAAGAGAGCCCTGAACAGATTAAGGCGCAAGCGTTATTAGGGTCGTATGTTTATTCGTTCAATACTCGCCAACCTCCGTTTGATGATGTCAGAGTTCGACAAGCACTGAGTATGGCGGTCGACCGAGATATATTGGTCGATAAAGTAACAGGCCAAGGCGAACCTCAAGCTTACAGCGTGACACCTAATAATATCCCGAACTACACGGCGCCTAAGTCTTTATTCGAAGCGCTTGATAGCTCACAGCGCCAAGCAAAGGCCAAACAGTTACTCGAAGAAGCTGGGTACAACAAAGAGAACCCACTTACATTCACACTCACCTATAACACTAGCGAGAACCACAAAAAGATCGCCATCGCGATTGCATCGATGTGGAAACCACTTGGCGTGAAGGTAGAACTCGAGAATATGGAGTGGAAGGCGTATGTCGCAGCTAAAGGGGCGGGAGATTATCAGCTTGCTCGCTCATGGGCATTTGGTGACTACCCAGAACCCTCAGCACTACTAGAAGCCTTCACATGTGGCCACACAGCTAACGAGAGTGGTTTCTGTAACACTGATTTTGATGAGCTGTTACAGAAAGCGAGCAAAACGGAAGATCAGGCTAATCGCTTTGCTTTATACCAGCAGGCTGAGTCACTACTTAACGAATCAGCAGCAGTTATGCCTTTATATCACTACAATCACACTCGATTAGTGCGAAATACACTCAAAGGCTTCCCTAACAATAATCCGAAAGGAAATATCTACGCGAAGGATCTATACTTCATAAAAGAGTAAAAGTGAGCTGAAGAATAAATAGTTTTAACTACCACTTTAGTGGTAATTACGATAAAGTCACTTTAACTAAACCAAACAAGCAACGGTTAGTTGGCAAACAATAAAAGGTACCGACATGAGTACCTAAAGGCTTAGAAACACCTAGCATTACGCTAGGTGTTTTTTTTGCAATCAACCCTTTCTTTTAGCTTACTCTCGATTGTCTTTCCGTGTTTATCTCTCACCTTGAAACTCAATAACCATCAATGTTCATCGGTTCGTCATCCGTTTGAAAAAAATAGTCTTAACCGTGAGATTATCCGCTTTAATTTCTATCGTCTTATGTATATTGTTATTAGCAAGTAACAAGCATGTTATGCAGCACAATAATAATGAAGGAAGATAGATGAGCAGTAACAATAGCCGACAAGATGGTAAACGAGACGTTACTCTGCGTTTTTTAGCTGAACCCGGGGATGTGAACTTTGGTGGTAAAGTTCATGGTGGCGCAGCAATGAAGTGGATCGATTTAGCTGCCTACGCTTGTTCTGCTGGGTGGAGTGGCAAATATTGCATTACGGCTTACGCTGGTGGTATTCGATTTGTTGCCCCAATCCATGTAGGCAACCTAGTAGAGGTAAGTGCGAAAGTCATCTATACCGGTTCGTCTTCTATGCACATTGCGATCGATGTACAAGCGAGCGACCCTAAAGAATTGAATAACCGTCTAACCACTCACTGTATCGTGATTATGGTGGCAGTTGATGAAAACGGTAACCCGACTAAGGTGCCTGAATGGGTGCCAGAAACACCAGAAGACATCGAATTGAGAGATTCCGCTATCCGCCTAACGAACATGCGAAAGCAAATCGGCGAAGAGATGGAAGCGCACGTGAAGTACCTTAAATAAGGTTAATCACTAGCCCTGCCTTGCAACCAAGCTCTTTCAATACCCACTATTTCAATGCCAAGCAGCCGCTTGGCATTTGTTTATCTAACGTTCTCAACCAACGGCGAAGCACTCAATACAGCTTCTAGAGCGTGATACTCAGCCAAAGGTTGAAATGAATCAACGCGAGTTCAAATAATTATTTTGACTGTCATAAAGTCGTCATTTAGCTCTGATTAAATACCGCCAATCATAATGGATGTATTTGAATTTCCCGGAGCCACACTTGAGCGTCACACGCCCCACTCTTAGCGAATCTACACTGAACAATTTGAAGGCTGTTGAGTATCAATGGGTTAGAACCTTGTACGTCGAGGGCTACGACAGTAATGAAATTAATCACTACATCCAGACGTGCTTCGGCGGTGACCCTACGTTTGCGGATCTATTTCGTCGTGTCGCACTCGATCAAGAAAGCATCTATGTGTTGTTACAACACTTGGGCTGTGCACCTTCAAACAAAGAGTTCTAGCAACTAGAACTCATTACTCACATTCTATCACTACCCATTTCAAGTTAATCCAGCCTAGTGCTTTTATTGTTAACCTTCAGCTATAGCTCCAACACCATTCCATCAGCCTGAGTTATGACCTCTTTAAAACTCACAGCCACATCCCGTTTCTATATGCACTTTCTGTGCAATTTCCGCACTTGTTGCATACAAATCATTGAAGTATCACGCATTGGATTATTAGCAATATATCAATAGATCAACAGCCCCTTATACTGAGTGTCTGATTTGTGAGACTCTTTCATGCCTTCAAGTAAGAGGAATGAGTCAAGAAAGGTGTAGGAGAGAAGTGACTCGAAGCTTTTAATATTAAAGCGGTTATCAGCACAATAACGGTGATGGATACAAGAGTTGACGAGTAAAGCAGACACAAAGACAAAGCAAAAAGTAGCAGGCATAAAAAAACCCAAGTAAGTACCTGGGTTAGAGTTACAAAAACCACTAATCATTAATAGCGTAAGGAACCTGATTAGTAGCCAGCTATGCGTAACCTGAGGGTTATTTTTATTACTGATCGGCGGCCAAACCAAATGATGTAATAAAAATGCCAATATAGAGCGACCACGAAGGTCGCTCTTTTTCTTTCTTATGGGATACAGCTTATCCTTTTACACCACCTGCCGTCAAACCGCCAACTAACCAACGTTGAGCAAGTAAGAACACGATAGTAATCGGAAGTGCTGAAAGTACAGCCGCTGCCGCAAAGTCACCCCATAGGTAGTTCTGAGGGTATAGGTATTGCTGCATACCTACTGCTAGCGTGTAAGAGTTCACATCGGTAAGTAGGATTGACGCTACTGGTACTTCACCTACTGTTGCAATGAACGACAGAATAAACACAACTGCTAGGATTGGCACAGACAATGGCAGTAGAACCAGTCTGAATGCTTGCCAAGGCGTTGCACCATCCAGTGCTGCAGCCTCTTCCAAAGAGTTATCAATCGTTTCAAAGTAGCCCTTAATCGTCCAAACGTGCAGTGCGATACCGCCTAGGTAAGAGAAGATCAGACCGCCATGCGTGTTCAAGCCTAAGAACGGGATGTATTGACCAAGTTTGTCGAACAACGCGTAGATAGCCACTAGAGCAAGTACCGCTGGGAACATTTGGAAAATCATCATCGCTTTCAGGATAGTTTCTTTACCCTTGAAGCGCATACGAGCAAATGCGTAAGCCGATGTCGTAGACAGTGCCACAATCAAGATAGACGTCACACCCGCTACTTTAACCGAGTTCCATAACCACGTTAAAACAGGGAATGGAGGTGGCGTTACCGAGCCATCTGCGTTCGTTACTGAAATACCTAGTGCGAGTTTCCAGTGCTCCAGTGATGGATTTTCTGGAATCAAGCTACCCGTTGCGAAGTTACCTTCACGGAATGAGATCGCGATGATCATCAGAAGTGGGAAGATAATCATTGCCAAGAAGCACCACAACACTGCATGCGTTGCCCACACTCGGTATTTAAGGCCTTTACCTTGTACCATAGCCATTGTCGTGCTCCTTAATCTTGAGACAGTTTAGTGAAACGAAGGTTTAGTAACGCTAGTGCACCAACCAATAGGAAGATAAGCGTTGCGATTGCACTTGCTAGACCGAAGTCTTGACCGCCGCCGCCTTCGAATGCAATTCGGTACGTGTAGCTTACAAGCAAGTCTGTGTAACCCGCTGGCTCAGAAGTACCAATCATGTTCGGGCCACCATTCGTCAATAGTTGAATCATTACGAAGTTATTGAAGTTAAAGGCAAACGCTGCAATCAGTAGCGGTGTAAGCGGTTTAATCATCAATGGGAATGTGATGCGCTTAAAGTTATCAAGGAAGTTCGCACCGTCAATTGCTGACGCTTCGTATAAGTCATCAGGAATCGCTTTCAGCAAGCCCATACATAGAATCATCATGTAAGGGAAACCTAGCCATGTGTTAACAATCAACACCATG
The DNA here is from genome assembly GCF_013394185.1 of Vibrio sp. Scap24. Lineage (NCBI taxonomy): Bacteria > Pseudomonadati > Pseudomonadota > Gammaproteobacteria > Vibrionales > Vibrionaceae > Vibrio > Vibrio sp. Scap24. The sequence goes on from NZ_CP041333.1 coordinate 1,669,128, forward strand.
GTTTTCGCTAGGATTGGGTCTGAGAACCAGTTCGGGCTTAAGCCGAAGATATTCTCGAGCACCATGTTGATCTCACCAAAGCTCTGGTTGAATAAACCCTTAAAGATAAGAATCGAGATGAACGCTGGTACTGCGTAAGGCAGAATCAGTAGAACACGATAAATAGAGCGGCCTTTCAATTCTTCCCACTGTACGATGTTCGCCAGTACAAGACCGATGACAAGTGTGAACACTACGGTACATACAGAGAAGATAACCGTCCAAATAAAGATGCTGATGAAAGGTTCTTTAATGCCTTCATCTTTCCACACACGTTCAAAGTTATGTGTACCAATGCTAACAACGAAGCCCGGAGAGATTGTGTTACCTGTAAACTCACCATTGACATCAACAGGTTGGTAGAAACCTAACTCCATATTTGGCTTGAGAACATCACCCGTTTCGTTGTTGATTAACGTTTCGTCATCATCCTGAAGGGTGTAAAGCGGAGCAACAGAAGCGAACTTACGTAAGCCACTCATGCGGATGTCACCACCGTCCGGTAGATTGAAATCAACACCACTGATCGCTGCTCGGTTTTGGATGATCGCTTTGATCTTCTCTTTTTCACCTTGCGTAGACTCGATTGCAGATAGGTCCATTTCTGTCGCTGTCATATTGTCTAAAGAGAATACGTCAGTCGCTAATAGTAGGTCGCCATCTTTAACCACGATCTGGTGACCGTCGTCTGTTTTGTACAAAGTGAATGGGTAGCTATCACCACTTTGGAAAGTGCGGTCTAAAAGAACGGTTTGAGTACGTTCTAGAGAAAGCTGGTTTTTTGCGCTGTAGTTTGTAAACGCAAGCCCTACGGTGTATGCCAATGGGAAAAGAATGAACAAGATCATTCCGGCAATACCTGGGTAAATATAACGGTGGGCGTAAGTTTTCTTACTACCAAAAATGTAAAGTGCCAAAGCCGTTAAGATCACTGTAAGCAACGCAAAAGCGAGCTCACCGCGAGAATACATTAGAATTGTAGCGTAGCCGTTAATTAAGCCAACGCTACCAAGCAACCCCCATTTGATGAAGACGCTTTTACTGCCTGGAAGGCTTGATGGTGCTGGGATAGCATCTGTACCTTGAACTGACTGCATAGAGGAACCTGCTAGCGATATAGATAAAAAATAGAAAAGTAAGGAGAGGTTGCCCTCTCCTTAAAAGGTAGTGCTTGGTTGTTACTTAGTCATACGACCTTCAGCAGCTTTTAGTGCTTGGTCTACTGATTGACGGCCGTCAACTACGTTGCCGATCGCTTCTTCCATGCTGTACCAGAACGTTGTGAACTGAGGGATGTTAGGCATGATTTCGCCGTTCATCGCGTTGTCCATTGTTGCTGCAATACGAGTATCGCTGTCTAGTTGACGTTGGAAAGAGTTAAGAGCAACAGCGCCTAGTGGCTTGTCGTCATTCAGGCTCTTCATACCTTCATCAGTTAGTAGGTAGTTTTCCATGAACTCAACAGCTAGGTCGCGGTTTGGAGAAGCTGTGCTGATACCACCAGCCCATACACCAACGAAAGGTTTAGACGCTTTACCGTTGAACTTAGGTAGCGTTGTTACGCCGTAGTCTACGCCAGCTTTCTTGATGTTTTCCCAACCCCAAGGACCGTTGATTGTCATTGCAACGTTACCTGCAACGAATTCAGACTCAGCTACTGAGTAATCCATGTCTGCAGAGATAACTTTGTCTTGTACCATCTTCTCGATGAAACCTAGAGACTTCTGAACACCGTCAGTCGCTACGCCCGCATCTTTAATGTCGTAACCTTCTGCAGTCTGTTTGAATGCGTAACCGCCGTCAGCTGCAAGTAGAGGCCATGTGAAGTAAGCGCCGCCACGTAGAGGCCACATGATCGCTTTCTTGCCGTCTTTCTGAAGTTCAGCGTTAAGTGCTGGGATTTCTTCCCAAGACTTAGGTGGATTAGGAACAAGTGCTTTGTTGTAAATTAGAGAAACTGACTCAACCGCTACTGGGTAAGCAATTGTTTTACCTTCGTAAGAAACAGCGTCCCATGCGAAGTCTACGATACCTTCTTTAGTCTCTTTAGAAGGTTTGATATCTACAAGAAGACCCGCTTCTGCATAGCCGCCAAAACGGTCGTGTGCGTAGAAGATCATATCTGGGCCGTCGCCAGCTGCTGCTACTTGAGGGAATTTCTCTTCTAGCTTGTCAGGGAAAGCAACTGTTACTTTAACACCAGTGTCTTCTTCGAAGCGTTTACCTACTTCAGCCATGCCTTCATAAGCTTTGTCACCACCTACCCAGATTGTTAGTTGTCCTTCTTCGATAGCAGCGTTTGCACCAAAAGAACCCAGAGCAACCAATGTACCTAGAGCTACAGCGCTTAGAGCGTTTTTCATGTGAATATCCTTTTTATATTTATACGTAGGGCACATCTACCAAGACGAGCCAGTTTTCGGAGGTTATGATCTGAGAAAACAGACCCTAGCTCATCATCCTAGCCACTACGCCCTAGCTATTATGGCTTAAATTCGTGATCGCCATCCGGTCAGATTAGAGACTAGAATCACAAAACACATACTCATCGTGATCAACATCACCGTTATGTGGTGGATTTATTTGAACTGGATCGCCAATTATTATTAACCCCCTATATCTACTCCTCCCCTCCTACTCCCCCTAGTTAATTTTCTATTAGGAGGATGTACCCTTCCGCCAATTCACGGAAACTGCATTCATCCAAGAGTGGATAGTAAGAACCCTTTACCAGCAAGTGTCGTGTGTAACCACATTGTTCATTAAGCTGGCTTCACTGCCCGCTGTTGTCTTTATTAAGCATCGAGCTAAATCTGTGATTGAATCACGGGGGAGGTTTAGCTGGATGTGGGGGAAATAGGCACCAGTTTGGCTATGACGGGTGGGCTTGGTTACAGAATCCAAGTCTCACCCACTTTTTTTCTTACTCACTCAATACTTACCAATTCCTACAGTTACTGCTGACCCAAAAATTTCTTATAATGATAAGCAGTAAAACTTAAAATTTGATCGATCGAGGACAAGCTAGATGGCGAGTGTCACGTTAAAAAACGTTTATAAATCATATGGTGATGTACAGATTTCTAAGGACGTAACCTTAGACATCAACGAAGGTGAATTCGTAGTATTCGTTGGACCATCAGGTTGTGGTAAATCGACGCTATTACGTTGTATCGCAGGTCTAGAAGACATTACGTCTGGTGATTTGTACATTGGCGACCAACGCATGAACGACGTTGAGCCATCAAAGCGTGGCGTCGGTATGGTGTTCCAATCTTACGCGCTTTACCCTCACCTGAACCTTTACGACAACATGTCTTTTGGTCTTAAGCTAGCAAACGCAGATAAAGCTGAGATTGATAAGCGTGTTGAGCATGCCGCTGAAATCCTTCAGCTTGGTCACTTACTAGAGCGTCAACCAAAAGCACTTTCTGGCGGTCAACGTCAACGTGTTGCCATTGGTCGTACTCTGGTTTCTCAACCTAACGTATTCCTACTGGATGAACCGCTATCTAACCTAGATGCTGCGCTACGTGTTCAAATGCGTTCACAAATCACTAAGCTACAACGTCAACTTGGTTGCACCATGATCTACGTTACCCACGACCAAGTGGAAGCGATGACAATGGCCGATAAGATTGTTGTTCTTGATGGCGGTTACGTATCTCAAGTTGGTAAGCCACTTGACCTATACCACTACCCTCAAAACCGTTTCGTTGCTGGCTTTATTGGCTCGCCGAAGATGAACTTTATGTCTGTGCACATTGAACAGGCTGAAGCAGAGCGCGTATTGGTTCAGCTTTCAAACGGCATGACTTTCTGGATCCCTGTTGATGGTACAACCGTTAACGTTGGCGACCGTATGTCTCTAGGTGTTCGCCCTGAGCACTTGATGTCTGCTGAAGCAGGTGATGCAACGATTGAAGGCGAAGTAATGATCGTCGAGAAGCTAGGTAACGAAACTCAAGTTTACCTAAACCTTGAAAGCGCAGATGCTGACGTTATCTACCGTCAACCAGACACGCTAACGGTTGAACCTGGCGACAAACTAGCGATTGGCATTCCAGCGCACCGTTGTCACTTGTTCCACAGCGATGGCCGAGCATGTCGTCGTCTATACAAAGAGTACGGCACTGATTAATCGATTCACTGTTAATCGATAACTGTCCAAATCCAATCCCTCTTACCTTGTAAGGGGGATTTTTCTTTCTGTAAGCTCTAAATCAGCACACGCATTGCTTTCACTGGCACATTATCGACAGACAATAAAAAGGCCTAGCGTGCGCTAGACCTTTATCTGTTCAGTTAGAGCCTCGGCTCAACCAATCACTTCAAACAGTCACTCAAAACCATTACTTAAAAGAGAGGACGTGTCTCAAGCTTAGTGGATTGGCGTATCACTTTTTTTGTTGAACTGGCCAAAATGCTTTTCTAACACTTCTGGAGTCAGTTTGCCTTCCGCCTCTAGTCGCTTAAATTCAGCAACGATCGCTTTTTGCTCTTCAAGTGATGGCAGTTTTACCTCTGGCTCATCGCCCATCTCTTGAGTCATCTGCTCTAGTTCTTTTTCAAAATCGCTCATGATACTTACCTAAATATTAAACCTAATCGGATTTTACTCATTTACGCCCTGTGATGCTAGGGTGATTGAGTTTAAAGCCCGAAACCAGATCAAGCTAAGGTCAGTTAGAAAGAAACAAAACCACAAAACAGAAAGAGCTGGATTCACGATTAAATGAATCCAGCTCTTCGTCCATGTAACTACCTAAGCCATGCTATGACCTAAGGTATTTAAGCTTAAAGATATTAAAGCTTAAAGACATTAAAGCTTGAATGAACCAACCATCTTATCTAGACGGGAAGATAGGTCACGAAGCTCTTGGCTCGCTTCTGCAAGTTGCTCAGCCGTACCCGTCGTCACTTCGTTGATCGCGTTGATCTCTTCAATGTTCTGGTTGATGGTGTGAACCACGGTCGACTGCTCTTCCGTTGCCGTAGCAACTTGCGTGTTACGGTCGGTAATATCAACGATACGGTCTGAGATACCACCCAGTACGTCTACCGCTTCATCCGATGCAGATACACCCTCAAGGGTAATAACCTTACCCGCACTCATTGCCGTTACCGCATCTTTCGCATCGCTTTGCAGTTGGTTGATCATCTTCTGAATCTCTTCCGTTGAATCTGCAGTGCGGCTTGCTAGGTTACGTACTTCATCTGCTACCACAGCAAAACCACGACCTTGCTCACCGGCACGTGCGGCTTCAATTGCGGCGTTCAGTGCAAGCAAGTTAGTTTGCTCTGAAATATCACGGATAACACCCAGAATAGAGCCAATATCTTGCGTTGTTGAAGCAAGCTGTTCAACCACTTGACCCGTGCTTTCTATATCTTGCGCTAAACGACTTATCGCGTCTTTTGCTTTGTTTACCACAGAACGACCCACTTCCGTATTGCCCGAAGCTTGCGTTGCCGTTTCTGCTGCTGTTGCTGCGTTTGATGCAATCTCACTGATGGTCATACCCATTTGGTTAATTGCCGCCACTACTTGAAGCGTTTGGTCACGCTGTTCTTGGCTATTGTCATGAGTGATGTGTGCTTTGTTAGAAACGCTCTCTGCTGCCACTTGAAGCGCTTGGCTTGTTGAACATACCTCTTTCATCGACTCGTGGATCTTTTCAATGAATCCGTTGAAGCCTTTTGAAAGCTGTGCAATTTCATCGTTACCTTTCACTTCGATACGCTGTGCAAGGTCACCATCACCTTCACCTAGGTCACCAAAGCGTTTAGCCAGTAGTTTAATCGGCTGAGTAATACTGTTTGCCAGCACTACGCCCATTAGGATAAATACTAAGGCCACAACCGCAGTCATGATTAGCATCTTTTGTGCTGTCTCATCTAGCTCAGCAAAAACTTCGCCCGTTGGTACTACACCAATAACAAACCAGTCCATCGACGACACGTATAAACTCGCCACGAACAGCTCTTGACCTTGGCTTTCTGTGGTAATCAGGTTGAAGCCTGACTTGTTCAAAAGCTGGCTTGATTGAGGGCCATAAAGTTGTTGAAGAGAAGAATCACTGCGAGAACGCTCACGGTGAATCTGCACATCACCTTGGCTATCCGTTAAAAATACGAAACCGGTGTTTTCAATCTTGAACCCGTTCAGTAGGCTCACCATGTCGTCCATTGATTTTGATAGACCAGACATCGCTAAGCCAGAAGGCTGTTGGTAGTTAGCGAACATTTTCACTTCACCATTGGCTTCTTGGAACATACTCACCATGGTTGGCTGTCCAGACTGTGTAAAACCAAAGAACCAACCATCTTGTTGTTGGTTTAACTGACGTAAGAAACCATTTTGGTTCCAGTAGTAAGCCGTTTGACGGTTCGCCACTGAAGCATCGTTTAACTGATATTGGTTACGAACATTGTTCAGTTGTTTAACTAACTTGTTCTCTAGTGCAGGGTCGCGATCTGTCGATTCAATCGCATCAGAGATGAATTCATTTGACGCAATTTGCTCCGCCGCTAACAACAGTTGAGAGACTTCACGGTCAATTTCGCCATTGATTCGCTCAAGCATCCCAGGAAGTTCAATATCAACCAATCGGTGACTCAAGACATCTCTTGCTTGTTGCTGCGCCATCGCGCCAACAATGACCGTAGAAGCAAGAACCGCAAAAGTAATACCAAGTACAACCTTTTGCTTAATACTCAGAGAGTTAGTTTTCAACATATTTGGACCTTCAAAAAGAATCGCTCGTTATTTGTGTACCCTGAACAGGACTTTTTTAGTGCACCCCAATCAGAAGTGCACAATCTAAGTTATGTATCGACCACAACCAATAAAACTAGAGATTTTTCTCTCAAAAAATTGCAAATATGATGTAACAACTGAATTAACTTAGCCCAATGTGATATTAACCGGGCGAATACAGGAAGGCTTGGTATTTGCTTTTGTTATCTGAGCATTGAGATTTCACCTAATTCTCACGAGCACCCTCCTTTTGAGCTTTAGTATGTAAAAACCAGTTGATATGGTAAAAATCATAATCGAGTGGTGCTTTTATCTAACTACTTGTAAATCATTCCAAATTTGAAAAAATAAATTACGCAGATGTACTGGAACTTTTTGCTACGGACAAGTGACCAATACTCAAAATAAAAATCAAATGGATACCCAGAGAGTCCAAAATGCACAAAACAAATTTCGAAATCCTTCAAAACTATTTAGAGTCTCAAATCATTGGTCAACAAGAGCTTGTTAAACAGCTGATGATCGCGCTGCTGGCGGATGGTCATATCCTTGTTGAAGGGCCTCCAGGTTTAGCGAAAACTCGCGCCGTAAAATCATTGGCTGATTGTGTTGAGGGGGATTTCCACCGTATTCAGTTTACGCCTGACCTACTGCCTGCGGACTTGACTGGTACCGATATTTTCCGACCAGAGACAGGAGAGTTCACCTTCCAATCTGGCCCGATTTTTAACTCGCTTATTCTTGCGGACGAGATCAACCGTGCTCCGGCGAAAGTACAAGCAGCAATGCTTGAAGCGATGGCAGAAAAACAAGTCACTGCAGGTCGAAAAACCTATGCTCTGCCTGAACTGTTTTTGGTAATGGCAACACAGAACCCGATTGAGCAAGAAGGCACATACCCACTGCCAGAAGCCCAACTAGACCGATTCCTACTGCACCTAGAAGTTGAATACCCAGATATGGAAAGTGAGCTTGAGATCCTGCGACTCAACCGTGGTGAAGCTCAAGGCAACGAATCGGTTCAGCCACAAGAGATATCTCAGCAAACGATCTTTGAAGCGCGCCAAGAAGTGCTCAATATTCATATGGCAGATACCATTGAGCAGTACATCATCAGACTGGTAATGGCGACTCGCCAACCTAAGCAGTACAGCGACCAACTTGATCAATGGTTAGATATGGGTGTGAGTCCGCGTGCAACGATTGCTCTAGACCGCTGCGCTCGTGCACACGCTTGGCTTGCTGGTCGCGACTATGTCACACCACAAGACGTTCAAGCGATGGCATTCCCTGTACTGCGTCACCGCCTACTTCGTAGCTACCACGCACAAGCTGAAGGAGTCACTGCAAACCAAGTGATCGCACATCTTATTTCACTGGTTGGTAGCGCATAGGAATACGCGCATGAATAATCAACTACCTAACCACAGTGACGGCGTGATGCTGAATCTGGACGAGCTGCTGCAATACAAAGCGCAGTCTGTTCGATGGTTGCCTCCGGCGAAAAGCCTTTGGTCACAACTCAATGGCCAACATGAGAGCAACCGCAAAGGGCGCGGAATGAATTTCTCGGAAGTTCGTCAGTACCAAGCGGGCGATGACATTCGCAGCATTGACTGGCGAGTAACAGCAAGAACGGGCAAGGCACATACCAAGCTGTTCTCTGAAGAAAGAGAGCAACCTGTCATTTTGTTCTTGGACCTCTCAAGCAGCATGATTTTCGGCTCAACCTTGTTGCTGAAATCGGTTCAACTTGCGCACTTTGCTAGCCAACTGTGCTGGTTAACTGTGGCGCAAAAAGACCGAATTGGTGCTGTGATCGATACGGGCAAAGAGATCATTGAGATTAAGCCCAGTGCGAGCAACCATGCGCCGCTGCGTATTTTGCAAAAAGCCATAGAAATCAATAATGCAGCACTGACTAATCACGACAATCATAGTGACACGACTTTAGAGCATGGGCTGAAATCTCTGCACCAGCTTTGCCCGAAAGGGAGCGATATCATTATACTCAGTGACTTTGTGCGCTACCAAGAAAGTGATTACTCACTTATTAGTCAAATTCGCAGACACAACCGAGTACGTCTGGTGCATTTTTACGACCCACTAGAGCAAGGTCAAACAGCCTATAAAGGCTCGAAACAAGTTACCGATGGCAGTAAAACACAGTGGTTCAACTTCTCCTCTAATAAAGAAAAGGAAAAGCTCAACCATGCCTTCTCGACCAAGCAGCAACAGCTACAACAGATGGGGTTATCTCTCGCGATACCCTATAGCTCACTGTCGAGTGCACAGCCATTGATGAGCCAGATATCAGGAGCTCAGTCATGAATCAGCCCTTAGATTTAAGCCCTGTTATTGCACCAGACGCACCAACATGGTGGCCTTTGGCATGGGGTTGGTGGGCCTTAATTATCACAGCCATTATCCTGATTGCTTTGGTGTTTTTCATTGTAAAACGCAGAAAAAACAATCAACAGGCGAAGCAAGAAGCGCTGTCTTACTTCAACAATAATCAGCCTTCAAAGCGCTTATCACCTAGCGAAGCACAACGCATCCTTCGTCAAGCAGCATTGAGCTACTTCCCACGTGAGAAAGTAGCAGGCCTAGCGGGTGAAGATTGGTTGAAATTCTTAGACGCGCAACTGAAAAAGCCGTTGTTTGTAGAGAAACAAGCTCAGTGGCAACAGTCGCTTTATCAAGATCCAACTTCAATGAATGACGATCAGCGTAAGGTTCAGCAGCAATTAGTTAATGACTGTGAAACTTGGATTCGTAAAGCCCTTCCTCCAAAGCGAGGTAACCATGACTGATCTTTTACACACGAGCTTACTAAATATTGAATTCGTTTGGTGGTGGATGTTTTTCCTCGCGCCACTGCCGTTTCTCGTTTACTTGTTCTCACCTAAGGCGGAATCAAGTAGCGCCCTTAAGCTTCCATTTCTGCCAGAGGACAGTAATACCACAACGCCAAGCACTCGCTTGCCAAAGGCGTTGTCCGTCATTATTTGGCTTTTACTGGTGACAGCACTCGCACGCCCCGTTTGGTATGGCGAGCCGGTGGAGTTTCAACCCAAGCACCGTGACTTGATGTTAGTTGTCGACCTCTCTTACTCGATGAGCCAAGAGGACATGCAGTTCAATGGTGAATACATCGACCGATTATCGGCAGTCAAACATGTGTTGAGCGACTTTATTGATCGCCGCAAAGGCGATCGAGTCGGGTTGGTGCTCTTTGCCGATCATGCCTACCTACAAACACCTTTGACTTTGGACAGAGACACGCTGTCACAGCAACTCAATCAAGCGGTCCTAAGACTGATCGGTAATCAAACCGCGATTGGTGACGGCATTGGCCTGGCGACCAAGACCTTTGTAGATAGTGATGCGCCTCAACGTGTGATGGTACTACTCAGCGACGGCAGTAATACCGCTGGGGTATTAGACCCATTAGAGGCTGCAGATATTGCCAAGAAGTACAACGCAACCATCTACACCGTCGGTGTTGGCGCAGGTGAAATGATGGTTAAAGAGTTTTTCATGACTCGTAAGGTAAACACCGCTCAAGATCTAGATGAACGCACGCTAATGGAAATTGCCAAACGCACTGGCGGGCAATACTTCCGAGCGCGTGACAGTAAAGAGCTGGCGACGATTTACGACACCATCAACCAATTGGAACCCGTGACAAATGCCACCAAGGTTTGGCGACCACAACAAGAGTGGTTTGTATGGCCTTTGTCGGCTGCCATGTTCTTCGCATTTATGCTGTTAGCCATTAGGAGAAACAATGTCTAACTTTACTTTTATCTACCCATATTGGTTCTTGGCGCTTGCCGCATTGCCCGCGATTTGGTGGTTTAGCAAGAAGCAATCTAAGCAAGGGTTATTGGCGTCTCATATCGCTCAATACTTGGCGCCAGAATCAACCAAGCCATCAAAAAATCGCAGCACTTACTTTGGTATCTGGTGGTTAGTCGGTGTTATTGCACTAGCCGGACCAAGCTTTCAAAACAATGAACAGCCGAGCTTTGAAAAAACACAGGCGCGAGTTGTGATGATGGACATGTCGATGTCTCTATACGCAACCGACATAAAACCAAATCGCCTGACTCAAGCGCGATACAAAGCTCTTGACCTGCTTTCGTTGTGGAAAGAAGGTCTAACCGGAATGGTCGCGTACGCTGGCGATGCTTACACCATTAGCCCGCTTACGTCAGACATCAACACCATCAAGAGCCAGGTGCCGAACTTGTCTCCGGATATCATGCCTTACCAAGGCAGTAACGCACCTGCTGCGGTAAAGCTTGCCATTGAGATGATGACTCGCGCGAAGATCTATCAAGGTGACTTGGTATTGATTGCGGATGATATCGATGACCAAGAGAAGAAAGAGATCGACTCGCTGCTATCTGGTAGCAATTGGACGCTATCCATTCTAGCGGTGGGTACTGAAAGTGGCGCACCCATCTCTTTACCAACAGGCTCGATGCTGCAAACCGACTCAGGGCAAACCGTGGTCGCGAGAACCCACTTAGAGAACATGCGCGAACTGACTCGCAGTTATGCTGGCACGTTCACTGAGGTTCAATTTGATAACTCAGATGTTGAGCATATCGCGAGTTATCTCGACCGAGTTGCAACAACCTCTGAAGTGACCAAGACCAATAACTCACTCAACACCAGAGTCAACAATGGCTTTTGGTTACTGCCGTTCCTATTACTCCCTGCACTTGGGCTGTTCAGGAAAGGTGTTATTTGGTGCGGGTTAGCTGTGGTTTTGTCGTTCAGCCAACCGAATACTGCGTTTGCGAATCCTTGGAAAACCGACGATCAGGTGGGTTATCAGCTTTATCAAGATGAAGACTTCCAACAAGCTGCAGAGCAGTTCCAGCAACAAGAGTGGAAAGGCATCTCACAATACAAAGCGGGTGACTTCGAAGCTGCTGAGCAGACACTACAAGGTTTGTATGGCGAAGATGCTCGCTACAACCTTGCAAATGCACAAGCTCAGCAAGGCAAGTACGATCAAGCGATAGAAGAGTATCAACGCATTCTAGACAACAACCCTGAGCATGCTTATGCGAAGAAGAATCTAGAGATCGTCAAACAAGCCCAACAGCAACAGCAACAGCAACAGCAACAGCAACAGCAACAGCAACAGCAACAGCAACAGCAACAGCAACAGCAACAGCAACAGCAACAGCAAGGTGATTCTGAATCCAAAGACCAAAAAGACCAAGACCAGCAAGGTCAGCAAGGTCAGCAAGGTCAGCAAGGTCAGCAAGGTCAGCAAGGTCAGCAAGGTCAGCAAGGTCAGCAAGGTCAGCAAGGTCAGCAAGGTCAGCAAAATGATTCTTCGCAAGACTCGTCAGATCAACAGCAAAGTTCTGCGAACAATGAAAACTCGCAGAACCCAACAGACGACCAAGCTGAAAGTGCAAACCAAGGGCAAGCCAAAGACCAACCGGATGTAAATGCAGGCGAGCAAGCCGCTCAGTCTAAGCAACCAAATAAAGCTGAGCAGTCAGAAGAGCAAGATGAATCAACACCTCAAAGTGCGAGCGCACAACAAGCTTCAAGCGAAAAAGGTGAAGACGATGCTCAACAAGCTATAGCACAAACCTCAGGGCAACCGCTATCAAGTGACCCAGATATGCGAAAGCTTGAGCAGGTAGAAAGCGCCCGTGACCCGAGCCAGCTGCTTAAAGCACAAATGATTTTACAAGCACGACAAAAAAGTGCTCCTAACAACCAGAACAAAAAGTGGTAACCATGCGATTTCTTAACAAGCCATTTTTATCCATACTCCTAACGCTGCTGTTAGGCGCTTTCTCGTCCTTTTCGGCATTGGCGGCGACTGCCGTCGCGAGCGTCTCACAAAACAGTGTCACCAAAGATCAAGTATTCCTACTTAGAGTCGCGACCGATGAAAAGGTCTCTTCTGATGCTCTTGATCTAACGGCGCTCCGACAGGACTTCTATGTCAGTACACCAAGCTTTGGCACGTCGATGCGAATCGTCAATGGTAGCCGTTCGGTGTCAAGTGAATGGAACATCAGCCTTGCGCCACTTCGTTTGGGTAAGGTTCAGATTCCTAGCTTCGATATTGAAGGGGCAAAAACCAAGCCAATCACCATCAATGTTGCCGTTAATAAAGCTGCACCTACTCAACATGACATGGCTGAGTTCCAGATTAATCTGAGTAAAGACTCGCTATATCCACAAGAAGTCGCTGAGCTTGATGTAAAACTCATCATTAAAGCTGACCCAAGAAGACTGCAAGATCCTAAAATAGCGCCACCGAGCTCGCAGGGCTTAGACGTGGAACCTATTGGTGAATCAAAGCAATTTCAAGATGTCCTCAATGGACAAGAAGTGACGGTCGTTCAACAGTCTTTCCGTATCTCTTCACAAAAAGCGGGGCAGTTTAAGCTGAATGGACCGAAACTGACTGGCGCCGTTGTTTACTCGACCAACAACTCAAGCACAACGCGATTGTTCCAACTCGATACTCCCGTCGAAACCCTAGATGTAACCGTCAAAGAGGTGCCAAAAGGCTACCAAGGTGAGTGGTTACCAACATCGAACTTCAAGTTGATTCAAAAATGGTCAGATAGCCAAGGCAATGAACTGGAGAGTAGCAATGGTTTAGAAAGCGACAAGCAAACCATTGAAATGGAAGCGGGTGATTCGTTAACTCGTACCATTACTATGACGGCTAGCAACTTAACCCAGCACCAACTGCCGAAGCTGAATATCACCTACCCTAAATCGGTTCGTGTTTATGAAGAGAAGCCGCAATTTGGTACCACACAGTCCGGCGATGCTGTGGTGGTTTATAAGCAAGTATTGATCCCGAAAGAAGCTGGAAAGATCTCGCTTCCAGATGTTTCTCAAGCTTGGTTCAACACCGATTCACAATCTGAGCAAACCAGTAAAGCACTTGGGCTAGAGTTGGCGATAAAGGCAAGTGACCGTCCGACATCTAGCACTCCACCAGTCACAGCACCGCCAACCCAGCAAGTCAGCCCAACGGTTGTGACTGTTGATAACCCTGGATTCTGGCCTTATCTCGCCGCCCTGTTCGCAGTCTTGTGGTTGGTTAGTTCAGCAATGGCTTTCTACTTCTGGTCACGCCGCAGTGTAACGACAAAACCAACACACACTATTGAACGTCAATCAGATACAGCAGAAGCGCTTATTGAAGCTCTAAAAACGAAAGATGGTGTGATGACCAGAACCTTGTTTGAGCAATGGAGAGCTGAAAACCCAGACTTGAGTGATGAGACGTTAGAAGCCGTTGAAGCCGAGCTAACCAAGCTAAACCAAAGCCTTTATGGTGAAGCTAGCTCGACAACCCCATCATGGGATCCTTCTGAGGCAATCAAAGCAGTTAAGAAGCCAAAGCGAGTCTCTAGCAGAACGCGTAAAAGCTCACTAGAAACGCTTTAATTAATTAGAAAAGTCTAATTTGGTAGAAGAAAAGAAGCCGTGATGACCACCTTGTGAGCATCACGGCTTTGTTCGTTTTTACGATAAGAAGAAATAATACCGAACTAAGAAATTGAAACCGAGACCTTTTTTCGCTTCAAGGCTGAGACGATTCTATTTCGCCCCGAATCTTTAGCTTGATACAAGGCCTTATCCGCTTTGCCGTAAAGAAGATCAAAATCGAACTGGTGTTGGTCTGAAGTTATAGAGGCATACCCAACTGATGCTGTTAAATATGGGCTAGTGCTGCTTTCGCAGTGAAGGATCTTCGCCTCTTCTATGCACTTTCTAATAGACTCGGCACGTTGCTTCGTTTCTGTGTTATTAGTGCCGATCATCAACAACATAAACTCTTCCCCGCCAATACGACAGAAGGTTTCCTTGTCACTATGAACATGAGCGTTAAGTATCTTGCCGATGGTTCGCAGAGCCGCGTCACCTTCAGTATGCCCATAGACGCTGTTGTACAAACCAAAATGATCTAAATCGACTAGGATCAGCCCAAATGTAATTTCATGTTGTGTGGCAAAGGCACCTTGATCGTCGCAGTTCAAATCTTCTAAAACCTGCGACAGCATGCGGCGGTTTCCAAGACGTGTTAGAGGGTCTAATTTAGAAATGATATCCAATTGCTCATTCGCCAACTCTAGCTCTTGGGTACGCTTACTGACTTCCTGCTCCAGAGTTTCATTGAGCTTCTTCAGTTCCTCTTGAGCCATGGTTCTTTGCAGTACCTCAGCAAGGCTTGAAGCAAAGATACGGATTACTTCACGCAGCTGTGAGGTTAATGGGCTACGAGTTAACAAGTTATCAGCAGCGATAAACGCAATCGGCTCACCCGTGTTTGTAGTGAGCATGGTCATTGCCGTCCAACCGACGCCAACAATATTAAAATCGTGATAAATAGGGACTGATTCTTCAAACGCAACTTGGTTAGGACAAGCACGCGCTGCGGCTACGATGTCACGTTCCACCAGCTCAGAGCGATAATAAGACTCATCGACAATATCGCCTTTAATGTCAGTGCCCCATGTGCCTTGCATGTAGCTACAGTTTTTATCAGTAAGGAACACCGCTAATCGATCAATGCCTAAGTGCTGAATCGCAAAACTGACCGCGGACTTACATACTTCACTGACACTGTCACAACGAGATAGCTCAACCATACTCGAGTGCAGCATACGTATGTTCTGCTCTTGACGCTTACGGATGTAGATCTGAGAAAGCAGAGAGCCAAAAGACTCAAGCATCTGCTTTTGATAATTAGTAATGGGTGAGCGATGAATGTAGTTATCCATGGCGATCCAGCCGACAGGTTTGTCCCCTTCACGCAAGATAAGCATACCGTTCCAGCCTTGCCCAACGACCTTCCCTTCTGTGTATAGAGGGGCATTCTCGATAATGACGAGATTGGTATGGTTATCGGACAGTGCCTCGATGTACTCGGCTTCAAGTTGATGCAAGTCGTATTGAGTATGATGCTCGCTGTTTGTCTTGCCCGCTTCGTCAGTGCCATAGGTGCCGCTGAAGCAACGCTTTTTCATATCGAGCAACATGAAGATCGCACGATCAAAACCTAAACGGTCACGGACAGCTTCAACCGAAGCTTTATACAAAGCATCTAACGACTCAGGGTTAGAAAGCTCTAACGCCACTTGATGAACCAGTTTCATGTTATCAACAAACAGCTCTCGTAGCTTTATCTCATCAAGGTACAGTGCTTCGCGTGTGTCTCGGTGCTTTATCTCAAGCGCCGCATTCTTTTCGGCACGAATACATTGCCAACGAGCCGCCGCTAGCTGTAAGACATCAAGATCTTGGTCGAAGGTTTGATTAACCTTTTCAGCATTGCAATTTTGAACAATTAAATAAGTTCTACAGGCAGGCGCGTTGTCGAGCATCATGATGAACGACTCTCCACCAAGCACTTTCATGTGTTCCCAATTACAGGTATTGATTGCCATCGGCAACACACCGTCTGCGGTATCAAACTGTGAAACCCAAGGCCAAAATGTAGAGGGGTAATTCTCAAGAGAGGTTAATTCGCCATGACAAAACAAGGGTAACGAATCACTTTCCGGGATTGGCTCAGCAAATATCCCAACCCCTTTTGGAGCAAGCATCTTAGCCAAGTAGTCGAAAAGAGACTCTGCCAACAAACGGTGATCGCGCGTAGCAGATATTTGTTTTGCAAAGGCTTTTACAGGCACAGCTTCCGTCCATTGGCTATTGAGAATACAGCAAAAATACAGAAGCCTTGATATGCAATCAATCTAACTAAAAATGAGATGTTAAGCGGGTCGCAATTTCACTTTTTACATTATCACAAGCATGAGAAGGACTACAAAAATGGGATTTCCTGCCCAAAATTTCATCGACATTGGGACTTTTTTAAAGGCATAAAAAAGCCCCACCTAAAGTGGGGCAAAACTTCCATCGCTTATAGTTATAGTGATAATTCTGTCGATCTATTCGATTATCTAACCTGCGTATCAGTTAGCGTGCTGGTTTTGCTAAAAGGCCAAACACAGCACTTGAATAATCAATTAACCAAAGTCACCGTTTACGTAACCTTTAGTACGATCATCTTTTGGCTCACTGAAGATAACACTTGTTTCGTTGTGCTCTACAAGCTCTCCCATTAGGAAGAAAGCTGTACGGTCTGAAATACGACGCGCTTGCTGCATTGAGTGCGTTACGATAACGATAGTGAAGTCTTTCTTCAGGTCTTCCATCAATTCTTCAATCTTGTGTGTCGCGATTGGATCTAGAGCCGATGTTGGTTCATCCATTAGGATTACATCCGGTTCCATTGCAATGGTACGAGCGATACATAGACGCTGTTGTTGACCACCAGACAAGCCAAATGCGTGTGCTTTAAGACGGTCTTTTACTTCGTCCCAAAGTGCCGCACTGCGCAGTGAACTTTCTACTACTTCATCAATGTGCTTCTTGTCTTTGATACCTTGAGCACGTAAGCCGTAAGCCACGTTCTCGTAGATGCTCATTGGGAATGGGTTTGGTTTTTGGAATACCATGCCTACACGAATACGTAGGTCAGCCACATCAATATTGCCGTAGATGTTTGTGCCATCCATATCCAGCTTACCTTTGATAGTAACGCCTTCAATTAGGTCATTCATGCGGTTCAAACAACGTAGTAGCGTTGACTTACCACAACCAGACGGGCCAATCAGTGCAGTAACCTGACGAGTTGGAATTGGCAGGTTGATAGATTTAAGCGCTTGGTTGTCGCCGTAAAACAGATCTAGGTTCTCAATATCAAATTTGTTCATTTTCGTAATCTCTAAATTCTTAAATTCGTGTCTAGCTTGATGCTTTCTTTATCACGGAGGCTCTCTTTGTTGTTGAGCCAGCTAATCAGCTTAGTAAGTTGCCGTGTTGAAGCGTCTTGCAATCAGTTTTGTAACCATGTTGATCAAGAGAACCAATACGATTAGGACTGTCGCCGTGCCGTAGGCTTGGTTCCACTCATCGATAGTAAATAGCTCTGTTGTCAGCTTATATAGGTGAACCGTTAGTGTACGGCCAGAATCGAATACCGACTCAGGAACACGTGCCACCATACCTGCTGTTAAAAATACAGGTGCTGATTCGCCAATTACACGACCAATACTAAGAATGACCGAAGTTAAGATACCTGGCATTGCGCTTGGTAAGATCAAACGCCAGATAGTGTAGATTTTTGAAGCGCCAAGGCCGTATGAGCCTTCACGGTAAGTTTGTGGTACTGCCATCAATGCTTCTTCTGTAGTACGAATGATTACAGGAAGAATCAAGATACTTAGCGTTAATGCACCCGACAGAATCGAGAAGCCAAGGCCAAGAATCGAAACAAAGAAGGTCATACCGAACAGACCAAAGATAATCGATGGGATACCAGCTAGCGACTCAGTACAGAATCGAATCACTTTCACCAATCGGCTACCTACTTTCGCATATTCTGTTAGGTAAATTGCCGTCATGATGCCCAGTGGTGCTGCAACGGCAATCGATGCAATAACCATGTAGATCGTGGCGATGATCATTGGGAAAATACCACGCTCTTCACCAGTACGAGTGTAATCGTCAGTGATGAAGTTCCAATCTACGTATTGCAGACCGTTCGATAGGATGTACCAAATAATCCAGAATAAGAAACCAACGGTTACAGCTGCTGCTGCCCAGATAAAACCTTTCAGGATGTTATCTTTGGTTTGACGTGCTTGTTTTAGTTTTACGAGATCCATATTACTCATCCTCGCCTACTTCGATTTTTCACGGTTAAGATAAAGTAGAGCACCATTTAACATCATGATGAACACTAGAAGTACAACACCTGTTGCGTACAGTGCGTTAGCGTGAACGCCACTTGCGTAAGACATTTCAATAGCAATGTTTGCTGTTAGCGTACGAGCCGAGTCCAAAATACCTTCTGGCATTGCTGGCGCGTTACCCATAACCATGATGATTGCCATCGTTTCGCCAAGTGCGCGACCGATACCCAAAATCACACCAGTCATAATGCCTGAACGTGCAGCAGGAACGAGTAGCTTAAAAATCGTGTAGATTTTCGAAGCACCCAGTGCAAGTGAACCTTCTTTGTACGTACGAGGTACAGCACGAATCGAAGTTTCAGAAACCGTGATAACGGTAGGAAGAATCATGATACCCAGAACAATGATACCCGCCAGGATAGTGTTACCCGCTGGTACTTGGAAAATGTTCTGAATCATTGGAACGATAATTACCAAACCAAAGAAGCCGTAAACTACCGACGGGATACCCGCTAGAAGCTCAACTGCTGGTCGAATAATATCTGCAAGGCGCTTTGGAGCAATCTCAGCAATAAAAATAGCGGTTAATACACCAACTGGTACACCAACAACTACAGCTCCTAGTGTCGAAACAATCGATGCAACAATCATAGTTGCAACACCGAATAGAGCTGGAGGTAACCAGTCAACACCCAGAACGATGCCAGAAACACCAGCCTCTTGGAATGCAGGGATACTCTCTGCAACGATAAAGTAAGCGATAACGGCTAGTGATACGATGCCGATTACAGCACTCGATAAGAACAAGCCGTGGAAGATTCTTTCTCTCCAGTCAACGCGCTTTTTGGTGCGCAGACTCGGCTTATTGATTTGAGTCGCTTCAGTATTCATAAGCTTTTCACTATTTGCGATGGTCATATATAAAATCTCAAACTTTGTGGCTCAAAAAGAGCTCGAAATAACCAAAGTTGAAAGAAAAGGCTCAGCCTAAAGACAGGCTGAGCAATAATTAAAAGTGAGTCAGTTAAGATTAGTTAACTGTGATGTAGCCTTTTTTAGCTGAGATAGCTTGAGCTTCGTCTGCAACCATCCAGTCTAGGAATTGTTGAGTTTCAGCTGATGGAGCGCCATCTTTGTAAAGAACTAGGAAAGGACGAGCAACTTTGTAAGAACCGTTCTTAACGTTGTCTACAGTCGCAGCAGCGCCGTCGATAGTTAGAGCGTGAACAGATTCGTCAACAGTACCTAGAGAGATAAAGCCGATTGCGTATGGGTTGCTTGCTACAGAAACTTTAAGTGCGCCGTTACCGTTTGCAACTTGTGCACGTTGAGAGATAGCCGATACTTTCTTATCACCAATTGTCTTCTTAAGCTTCATGATGTCTTCGAATGCACCACGTGTACCAGATGCAGTATCACGAGTGATTGCTACGATTGGCTTGTCAGCACCGCCAACATCTTTCCAGTTAGTGATGTCGCCTTTGTAGATTGAAGTGATTTGCTCAGCAGTTAGAGCAGATACTTCGTTGTTCGGGTTAACAACAACTGCGATACCGTCACGAGCGATTACTAGCTCTTTCAGGTCAGCTGTTTTCTCTTCTTCTTTTAGGTCACGAGAAGAGATACCAAGGTCAGCACTTCCATTTTTTGCTGCTTTGATGCCTGCAGAAGAACCTGGTGCTTGAATTTCGATGAACACTGGTTCGCCTTTATTCATGTAGGTTTCTGCAAAAACTTCAACCAGTGGAGAAGCACTGTTAGAGCCAACTACAGAGATAGTTTCTTTAGCTGAAGCTGTATTCACTGTTAGAGCGCCTAGTAGTGCGATTGCACCGATAACTGTCTTTTTCATCACAAATTTCCTTTAGTGGCGTTATTGCCGTAATGTTGTGTTTTGCTTGAACGGTGCCCACTTTAGAATCTGAATGTGACAGTTGTGTTTCACTAAATTGAAGCCTATATGACAACTGCAATTTATTTTCTTGGTTTTCCCTTACTAAATAGCATTGAGCTAATAGAACGAGTGAATTCATAGGCGAAAAATATTAATTGCAACGTCTTCAAACCAAAACGCTTAATATCTCACCACCCCTTGTCATTACTGACTACCAGCCTCTTATCTGTATTAAATACCCCACTTTATTTAAGGGCAAAGCCTTGTTTGTACAATAAATATTCAATATTTATCAAATACCTATCGCATATATCAAAATCGAATCTATTACTGATTGAATTGTCATTCTCAGAAGTTAGAATCACCTGCTAATTACAATAATAACAATTGCTTCTGCTCATTTACTTATTCAAAGAGGGACAATACATGCGCCAACTTCTCAGTGGCTTATCGATAAAAATACAAATTCTTATTCCAGTACTCTTTTCTGTCGTACTACTTTTGACGGGGGTCATCATCGGTGGTGACAAACTGGAAAACGCTTTTAAAGATGTATCAACAGCAACCGACCAACTCATCCTACATAAAGAAGAACTCAGCGAAATCGTCGACAACAGCTATGGCATGCGCATCAAAGCGATCTACAGCCTATTCAATGCTGATGATGTGAAGACACTGGTTGCAACGCTCAATGAAAAGCGTGACCAGAATACTCGCTTACTGAATTCATTAGACACGGTACCAGGCATGCAAGATGAAGTAGCCGCGATGAGCAAAGCGATGAATCACTATGTCGACTTTTCTCGAACCACTATGCTTCCTCTATTAAAAGCAAAGCACGGCGATACTGCGCTGTCTTCTGACTTTGAAGCTCGCTATCAAGTAGCCATCGATCAATATCGCCACGCGGGTAATGACATGGTGCAAGCAATCAACACGCTTTCTAAAAAGCTCAACCTGCTTGCGACTCAAGAAGTCGGCATTAATGGTCAGCAACACACCAGCACACTGAATACAGCGACTATTGCCCTACTCGTGATTCTTTCTATCGCATTAGTTATCAGTTGGACGCTTGCTGGCATCATTGTTAAGCCGCTGAGCAATATTCAAGAAACCATGCGTGAAGTAGCCAAAGGCAACCTATTGGTTAAAGCGGAAGAGTATGGCGATAACGAGATTTCACGCCTTGCACAAGACGTAAACAAATCCGTTGAGCAACTGCGTGACACGGTCAGTTCGTTGTCTCGAATCAGTATCGAAGTCGCTTCTGCATCGACAGAGTTGGCTGCAGTAATGACACAATCAAGCGCTAACTCAGACCAAGAGAAGCAAGAAGTGGAACAAGTCGCTTCTGCTGTAAACCAGTTAGAAAGCACAGCTGCAAACGTGAACGAGAACGCAGTACAAGCTGATTCAGCATCTAAGCAAGCTGACGAAATGGCGACACACAGCATGAGCTTGTTTAATGAAAGTAACCAAGCTAATGAGCAAATGGCGGTTCAACTTAGCGAAGCAGCTAACGTCGTCGGCACCCTGAAAGAGCATTCAGAACAGATTGGTAAAGTGATAGAGGTGATTCAAAGTATCTCAGAACAGACCAACCTGCTTGCGCTTAACGCAGCGATTGAAGCGGCGCGTGCGGGTGAAAGTGGCCGTGGCTTCGCAGTTGTTGCTGATGAAGTTCGAATGCTGGCAGCACGCACTCAAGATTCAACCAAAGAGATCCAAACCATTATTGAAGGTTTGCAGGTTCAATCTGGCAACGCTAACGAGAGCATGAGCAGTTCACTAGCAATGCTAGAGCACAACCAAACTCTGGCAGCTGAAGTAAGCACGGCCCTTTCTGGCATTGCTAACTCGGTAACGGACATGACGGAGATTAACACTCAGGTAGCTTCAGCCGCAGAAGAGCAAAGCCAAGTGACGTCAGACATCAACCGTAATATCTCAAACATCTACAGTTTGGTAAGCCAAAACGTAACCGGTATTACTCAAGCCGCAGCAGCAAGCCACGAGCTATCTAACCTAGCTGAGCAACAAAAGCAGCAGTTAGACTATTTTAAGGTGTAGCATCTAAAGTAAGCTCTGACAGTTACCACTTTGCTCAGTATCTGTCAGAGTATATCAAGGCTCTATTATTATTGATGTAGTTTAACCATTCGAAAAATTAAAACCAAATTAAACTCTGGAGTTATTACAACCCTTTAGCGAATTATAAATTCGATTTCGATTTAACCTCTAGAAATCTTACGTAGCAAACTGTATTACAAAACCAACTAATACATATATAGATAATATAATTTTCGAAAAACAAGAAAGAAACTAAGTCTACAATGAAAATTTATTAGACTTCCACATTTATAACTTGGAATCCAAGAGGATAGTCTAGAAGTTTATTCTAGAAAGCCCGAACCCTTTATAAAATATAAATAATAAAAAAACCATTAACTGACACCTTTATCATTAGAAAATATAAAGTAAAGTAAATCGTTATTCTAGTAGTCTAAATAAAACATTAAAATCTACCAGAATCACTATCACATGTACTAGCATGACACTGAGAACACAACGCTGTTACGGACTTACCCAAAGCAGCTGTAGCAATACCGGTAATAATGAGTCCCGCACCAGTCGGATAAGTGACTGCCATAGCTAAACTCGCAGCACCTGTTACACCACCAATAAATGCCGATCTTAGAATATCTCCTCTACACGCTCCTTCGCTATCCCACCCTTCTAAAGCACCACCGATAATTGAACCAACAACCGCATAGCCTCCAGTTTTTGATGCTTCACCATAAACGTCATTAATACTCCCGATATAAAGTGGTGATTCAAAGGTAATAGTATCGACTAAGAACCTTGATACTTTTTCACCTGAAGTATATGGCAAATTTGTAACTATGGATCGATATTTATTTTTCGTAGATTTTGCGTTCTGTATATCAGATACAACCAATTTTGTTTGTACTCTGTAATATGCCATATCTGATTCTGAAACAATATGAACTCCTCGAGCTGGATACCGTAGACTCAGTTTACTACCGCCTTCGACTTTAATTATTCCATAAAAATTGTACTTGTCCGCCACATAAATAGGAGTTTGCGTCAAATTTACAACTTCAGTGTAAGATGTCCCAAGAAGACAGTACTCATACCCTGCAACTCCGAAATTTTTCTTATCTTTCCACCCTCCAGCAACAACATTACATAAACTTGTGGAACTAACAGATAATATAGTTCCTTTAGCAAAACTATCGCTTGTTACAATGGTAGTAAGCATAATGATGATTATTTTATTTATAGCAGAATTATACGTCCAAGATCGCTTATTAATAAAACTACAATTTATAATAATACTTCTTAAACTGCACAACCCATAAAAAAATGAAGAAAAAGCTAACAACACAAACGATTTCATAAATACAACAAATCCATACGATAATTTAATAAATTTCGCGTATACTGCACCCAAACGATAGTGAGATCAATTATCATTTACATAAATATGTGACTTAAATCACGAGGAATGCATCAATTAATGATGGATTGCTATTGCAACCATAGGTGAAATTTATGTTCAAATAAGAGTGATAACTTAGTCAATAATGTTTGTTGCCGGCAAATTTATGGACAATTATAGAATAAGCAATCGTTCACTTAATTCTAGGCAACGACTTAATTCAACAAGCTTAATCTATAAATTCAACTAACACGTTGGCTCAGCAAACCTACTCACCAAGATCTTTGTCCCAGATCCTTTCTATCGCTTCTACTCTTCGAATCTGCTTAGAAGGAAAGTGTGCGACCCTAAGATCAGCAATCGTCTCTTGTTGTTCTAAATGCGAAAGCGCAGCATCATTGAGAATGTCGTTTCGTTCTACTTGGTAAACTTCCAAGGCATCTTCAAATTCAGCTCTTTGTTGGTCGAGCGCTTCAAGCCTTTGCGCAGCTTCTTCGCCGACAAGTTCATTTCGCTTTAAGTATTTATCTTGCTGATCAAGCCCCTCAGAGCTTGATAGTTGTTGCAGCAAGACCTGATTCTGATGGCTCGTTTGAACGTAATCAGGCTGTTCTGACATCAAAGCATCCATCCTTTGTTGATAGTCTTGCTCACCTAGGCCCTCTTGTTTCAGCAATAACTTTTCTAAAGCAATTTCTCTCATGCGATTGTCATGAGTAAACAGAATGCTTATTTCGCTCTGGTTAAAGAATTGAGTCTGGAGATCGAGTAGCGCTTGATTAAGTGCGCGTAAATCTTCGGCTGAGATTGATGTAGTGTCGAACTGAACATCCAACGAGGTCAGTGCCGATTTATATTCAAGGTATTTGGCAAACAGTGCTTCATCGACAACGGCACCTTGTGATTGATCGTGATGTTTTGCCACGTTGTCACGAATATCTTCGAGGGTTAGCTCGGTATTGCCTGAGACGAAATATTCCATCATGTCTTTGGCTGATGCATTATCAATTTCGGTATCTTGTTGAGAGGTTGCCTTCAAAGAGGAGGCGCTTTGTTCTATTTTTTTGTTTGAATTTAGCTCGTCTGTGTTTACTGGTAAAAAGGTGGGATATAAAAAGACCGCCGCTGTACTCATCAGGGCTATCGTGGTTATCGACAAAATGGCGGTCTTTTTCATTATGTGTTCCTTAAGGTCTTAATAAATGGGTAGGCAACCTAAAGGCCAGCCAGTTTCAATCGATTAGCGTGTTGACGATAGAGCGTCACAGGATCGGTCTCAAAGAGATGATGAATCCCTAGCAACCCATTAATTTCGTCTAGGTGATTCATTTTATAGTCGTCACCAATCACTTTGCCCAAGTGTGCGCTGCATGCCCCTACTAGTCCGTCATTCGGTTCATTGAAGGCTAAACCAAGGATTGTCATCGCTCCGTCGGTAGGATCAAGAAGGTTGGTAAAAGTGGATGACCCTGTCCATGAATAGTAATAAACACCGTTATTGGCTTGCCATTCACCATCACCGCACTCAGATGTTGGAACGCCTTCAGGGTAAAACTGATTGAACGCAAGCGAACCTTCTGTCGTAAGAGCTTCAAGAGATGCGAGACCGTCTTGGTCAAGATCCGTTCCACCAGATAACAGGTTGATGAGCGTAGTTAATCCACTAGCAAGTTTAACCGCAATACCTTCTGTGGCTGAGCCTTCAGGTACGGTGCCACGAACTAAATCGGCCACCTTAGAGCCTTTATGAACGCCACCAATACTTGTCACTGATGCAACCAGGTCTGGACGAACTGATGCCACATAGCGTGCAGTCGGTCCGCCATGGCTGTGTCCAACCAGGTTCACCTTGCTTGCTCCGGTTGCCGCCAAAAGTGTTTCAACTTGAGCCAGTAACTGCTCGCCACGCACTTCAGAGCTGTTGGTCGCAGAAACCTGAGCGACGTATACGCTCGCGCCATCTTTTGTCAGCGATTCAGGTACACCATAGAAATAGTCGACGCCTGCCAATGTATCGAAACCAAACAAGCCATGTAC
This sequence comes from Vibrio sp. Scap24, assembly GCF_013394185.1. Taxonomy (NCBI): domain Bacteria; kingdom Pseudomonadati; phylum Pseudomonadota; class Gammaproteobacteria; order Vibrionales; family Vibrionaceae; genus Vibrio; species Vibrio sp. Scap24. The sequence goes on from NZ_CP041333.1 coordinate 1,695,092, forward strand.
CAACACAATAGGATATTTCGTTTCCGTGTATCCGCTGACTTCTAGTGCCGAGGCGCTCGTTCCTGCATAGGCACCAAAACTGGATAGACAAGCTATCGTCCAAATTAATATCTTTTTCAATGCTCTTTCCTTAAGCAGATTAGACCTCTGATGAGTAAAAGAACCGTAGTTGATGATTTTATAAAACAGAAAGTAACTACTCGATATTTGTGAGATTGAACTTAAATTAAACAGTAGTGATTAACATCAACACAAACAGATCAAGACCTAAAGACAAGATGTTAACTAATTGATTAAATTAACATTTAAAGCAATAAAATGAACTCGCACTTTCAATGAACTAACTAAAATATCAACCTAACATTCGCAAACTTCAAAAGCTCAATGACAAACGTTCAAGCGTTTAAATTGTTATTTATCAACCATAAACCCGTTGGAAGTTTGATATTTATGCCAGTAATGACACTCCAATAGTTTGAATATATTGACGTGAATTATTGATTTTGTGTATAGGTCGTACCAGTCATTTAGTTATTCACTTATCAACAAGCAACAAGCAACAACGTTTCCATTGGCTCACCTCAAAATAAAAAAGAGAACACAATGATGAAAAATACGGCTTTAATACTCGCGTTAACCATGCCTTTTGGTGCTTATGCCGCTGAAGATCTAATACCAACACCTGAATCTATAACATCTGCTCAAGTACTAAGCACGCAAGGCTCAGAAACTTACTCTTATGTTCGATGTTGGTATCGAACCGATGCGTCGCATGACTCCGCAGTTACCGATTGGAAATGGGCGAAAAAAGAAAACGGGGACTATTACACGATCAGGGGATATTGGTGGTCTTCCGTTTCATTCAAAAACATGTTCTACAGCGATGCCCCGCAATCGGAAATTAAACAACGCTGTGAAGAGACTCTCGACATCCAGCATGACGCCACAGACATCACCTATTTTGCCGCAAACAATCGCTTCTCTTACAACCATTCAATCTGGACTAACGATAACGTAGTTCAAACCAATACCATTAATCGCATTGTTACTTTTGGTGATAGCCTTTCTGATACTGGGAATCTATTTAACGGATCTCAATGGGTTTTCCCCAATGCGAATTCATGGTTTCTGGGGCACTTCTCTAACGGTTTGGTTTGGACGGAATATTTAGCCAAAGCCAAAGATGTACCTCTTTATAACTGGGCCGTCGGCGGTGCAGCAGGCACTAACCAATATGTCGCGCTGACTGGTGTCTATGATCAAGTGACTTCCTACTTAACCTACATGAAAGTCGCTAAAAACTATCACCCTGAAAACTCCCTATTTACGCTCGAGTTTGGGCTCAATGACTTTATGAATTACGATCGAGAAGTTGCAGACGTTAAAGCCGATTTCAGCAGCGCTCTTATCCGATTAACCGAGTCTGGTGCGAACAATATCTTACTGTTCACATTGCCCGATGCGACCAAAGCACCACAATTCAAATATTCAACTGAGCAAGAGATCATCAAAGTCCGAGGAAAGATCTTAGAGTTCAACCAGTTCATTAAAGCGCAGGCTGAATATTACCAAAGCATGGGGAAAAACGTGGTGTTGTTCGATGCGAGTGCGTTGTTCGCCAGCATTACCGAGAATCCTGAACAGCATGGCTTTAGAAATGCGAGTGACGCTTGCCTTGATCTCAACAGAAGCTCAGCCGCTGACTATTTGCGAAGCCACAGCTTAACCAATGACTGTGCCACCTATGGTTCAGACAGCTATGTATTTTGGGGCGTGACACACCCAACTACAGCTACTCACAAATACGTTGCTGACCACATCCTGGCGTATTCGTTCTCGACGTTCAATTTCTAGCTAAATATCGAAAGCTAATGGCTTAGACAAAATTGAGATACAAAAAAACCGCCTAATATTGGCGGTTTTTATTTATGTCAGTTTTACAAACAAACGCTTCTAAACTGGCTGGTGATTACTCGTCATCCACTTTTGGTACGACTTTCTTCTTAGGGATAAACACTGTGTCACCCACTGCCACATTTTGGTGGAAGCTCTTATCGCGCTTAACCGGTTTCTTCGGCGTTTTCTTCGCTTGAGTGTTGGTCTTCTTCTTAGCAGGGCCGCCTTTAGCAAACGCAGGTTTACGTGGCTTAATGCCTTTGAATTTACCTTTAAGGCCTTCAAGTACAGAGAAGTTGAGATCTTGTTGAAGGTAAAGTTCAACACGCTTGAAGCTGTCCCAGTCTTTCGGACCCACCAAAGAAATCGCATCACCTTTATTACCCGCACGGCCAGTACGACCAACACGGTGCACGTACTCTTCCGTATGTTTAGGCATATCAAAGTTGATAACGTGGCTCACGTTTGGAATATCAATACCACGTGAAGCAACATCGGTAGTTACCAAGATCTTGTAAACCGCACGCTCGAACTGGCTCATAATAGCATTACGTTGCGTTTGGTTTAGGTTACCACTCAGTGCTACCGCTTTAAGTTTCTTCTCGTTCAACTTATCTGTTAAACGGTCAGTATCAGCGCGTGTTGCTGTGAAGATCATTACCTGACGGTATTCAGCTTCTTCCAGTACACGGTCTAAAATCGCTTCTTTGTGATCTAGGTGATCACATAAATAGAATTTCTGTGTGATATCTAAGTGTTGCTCGTTAGAAACACCCACAGAGATACGCTTAGGTGCGTCTAGCATTTCATTGGCAATGCCATTTACTTCAGCGTGATCTAACGTTGCAGAGAACATTAGAGTCTGACGACGACGGTGTTTAGCAGCATTGGCAATACGACGAAGTTCTGGAGCGAATCCCAGATCAAGCATACGGTCCGCTTCATCAAGGATTAGCGTTTCAACACCATCTAGGAACAATGAACGATGTTCTAGGTGGTCAGCAAGACGGCCTGGAGTCGCAACGATAAAACGAGGGTACTTACGCAGTGATTTAACTTGATCGTTAAAGTTCTCGCCACCTAAGATAAGCGCCGCTTCGTAAGACAAACCACCTAGCATGCTACGTAATTCACCGTAAACTTGCTTAGCCAGCTCACGAGTAGGAGCCAAAATTACACCACGAGGATCACGAGCAGAAAACGCTTTGGTTTTTAATGCTTTGTGAATCATTGGCAACACAAACGCCAATGTTTTACCTGAACCCGTTTTTGATGAAGCCAATAGATCCTTACCGGCAATAGCAACAGGGATCGCTTTCGATTGGATCTCTGTCGCTTTCTTAAAGTCGTAATGTTTTAAGTTCTTCAGTAAGCGATTATCTAAGCCTAAATCTTTAAAGTGCAAAGGACTCTCCAGTCATGATGGTATTGAATAAAATTAATTTAACGTGACATGATACCGCGAAAGTACTTTATAAGGATAGAGATCACATTAAATTTATCTCTTTATCTGTCGTTAGCTAGAACATTGTATGCATTGCTAACAAAGGGATGGCTGCGATAAATCTCTTAAAATCGAATGCCAAATCTCTCATCTCATAAATGAGACAGATCGTGATACTGAGCTAATTACCTCAAAAATTTAGCAATTTCTTTAGTTATTGTTTTTGCAGTTAAAAAATTAGTCGCTACAATCATTAATGAAGCGACTATATGATAAAGAATGTATAGCGCATCTTTTGATGATAAATAAGCAAGGAGTTCTTATGAATAAGACGTTAATCGCAGCTGCAGCCTCAGTTTTCATTTTAGCAGGTTGTTCTTCAGAGCCAGAAGAAGCTGCAGTGTCAGAAATGGATCAACTAACTAACCAAGTCGCTCAACTAACAAGCGAAGTTGAAGCACTTAAGAGTGATAAAGCAGCCGCTGAAATGAAGGCTCAAGAAGCAGAAGCAGCCGCAATGGCAGCGAAAGAAGAAGCGGACCGTGCTAACGACCGTATCGACAACATTGCAGAGTCTTACACGAAGTAGTTGAGATATAAGCGCTACTAGCTTTAGATCAAATAAGTCGTAAAAGTAAAAAGCAGTAATTAGATAGGCACCACCTCTTCACGGAAGTGGTGCTTTTATTTGGAACAAAGAAAATGAAGATAAAGGAGAAAGGAAAGCGATAACGCTTTCCCAAGAACCATCGAATTAGAACTCAATAACAGGTGGGGCTATCTCAACAGGCACACCATTTTGTGCAAAAATAACCGCTTTCGCTTTTGAATTAGGTAGATCTGCGTCTTCAAGCCACCATTTCAATTCAACCGGAATTTTTAGCGACTTCTTAGAACCGTCGCTTCTCGTCAATGGTTCGTGCGCTTCAACAAACACACTTCTATCCGGTTCTAGCGACACTTTAATCGGCTCATTAATGATCGTGACTTGCTCACCACGATTCACTTGTTCAAACAACCATTCAATATCTTTAGGCTCCATTCGGATACAACCAGAGCTCACTCGCAGTCCGATTCCGAAATCTTTATTGGTACCGTGGATCAAGTAATCCCCTGCGCCATAAGCAAGTCGCATTGCGTATTCGCCCAGTGGGTTTTCAGGCCCGGCTGGCACCACTCTTGGTAATTCGATGCCTTTCTCTAAATACTCATCACGGATCGACTTAGGTGGCGTCCAAGTTGGGTTAGGTCTCTTTTGACTTATCTTAGTGATCATCTCTGGCGTATCACGCCCAACTCGACCAATCCCTACCGGGAACACATGCACCTGATTCTTCTCAGGCTCAAAGTAATACAGCCTTAATTCAGCAAGGTTAATGACAATGCCTTTTCTTGGAGTATCCGGCAGAATTAAGCGGCTAGGAATACTTAACACATAGCCTTCAGCAGGAAGAAAAGGATCAACGCCCTTATTTGCCGCCATTAAAGAGAGGAAACCAATATCGTACTGCTTTGCAATAATCGCTAACGTTTCACCCGCTGCCACTTCATGTTGCTGTATTCTGCCTACAATGCGACTCTCGGCTGGTGGTAACTCAAATGTCGCGGCATACACCCACGATGAAGCCATCCCTCCAGCAATTAAAGCGGTTCGCACAGCACGCGAAGCGATCTTACGTAATCGAGTTTTCATAGCATGTAAAGGCGTCGAGCTAGCGCAATACGACATACAATTCCTTGGTTTGTCTTTTATCAAAGTTTAGATTATCGCTGATTAAACGTCGCGACAACGGTTAGTTACCGCTAAATTCATATCCTTTTCTCTCTCAATAGACCTGCCCTTCTACAGATACAAAGCGATTTACCCACACAAAATCGATTGCCTTTAAGGTTTCAACATATTTGGTTATCAATAATAATAAAACACTACGGGTAGACCCATTTTGTGACAAGCATCTCATGGAGCCACGTTTTAACTCGCTAATATTGCCTCAACAAAACGAATTCAATTCAACAGAATCGGTAATTGATTAAATCCTGTTCCTATAATTACCGTTTAAACTTTGGAGAACGACCATGGCTACACCTCATATTAATGCTCAAGCTGGTGATTTCGCAGAAACAGTACTTATGCCAGGCGACCCGCTTCGCGCAAAATACATTGCTGAAACATTCCTTGATGACGTGAAGCAAGTTTGTGACGTTCGCAACATGTTTGGCTACACAGGCACTTACAAAGGTAAGAAAGTTTCTGTAATGGGCCACGGTATGGGTATCCCATCATGCTGCATCTACGTACACGAGCTAATCGCTGAGTACGGTGTGAAAAACGTTATTCGTGTAGGTAGCTGTGGCGCAGTACGTGACGACGTTAAACTAATGGACGTGGTTATTGGTATGGGTGCTTCTACTGACTCAAAAGTAAACCGCATTCGTTTCAACAATCACGACTTCGCTGCTATCGCTGATTTCGGTCTTCTAGAAGAAGCAGTAAACCAAGCTCGTGCACAAGAAGTTCCAGTTAAAGTTGGTAACGTATTCTCTGCAGACCTTTTCTACACTCCAGAAGCTGACCTTTTCGAAAAAATGGAAAAACTAGGCATCCTAGGTGTTGATATGGAAGCTGCTGGTATCTACGGTGTTGCTGCAGACCTTGGTGCTAAAGCACTGACTATCCTAACAGTATCTGACCACATCATCCGTGGCGAGAAACTAAGCTCTGAAGAGCGTCAAAAGTCTTTCAACGACATGATGAAAGTTGCTCTAGAGACAGCAATCAACATCTAACGATTTGATAAAAGATACATTGAAAAGCGTTACCCCGCAGCCAAGCTCACTTGGCTGCTCAAATAATCCCGAGGGGGAGATCGTGTCTAACGACAAGCTGCCAAAAGATGCGGATGGTTTGCAACTCAACTTTTGTAAAACATTGGCGTGTGACAACTTTGGCTTGAGCGATGCAAAACGGTATGTTTTGCAACACGCTAACCCTAAGCGTCCAGCGATGGTTTGTCGTGAATGTGGAGCTTTCCCCCCCTTACTTAACAACCGTGAAGTGTTAAGCGAACTTCATCGCCTAAGACAACTTCACAGCGATGGGCTCCCTGCTTGTCGTAATGATGATTGCAGTAACTTCGGCTTATCGGTTCATACCCATAAACATCTTTATCATGCCTTCGGCTACAGTGGCGACAGGCAGCGTTATCGATGCAAAGACTGCCAATCAACCTTCGTTGATAAGTGGTCAGGATCCAATAAAAAACTCCAGTTTCAAGAGAACCTCATGGGCTTATTGTTCATGGGCTATTCCGTACGTGAAATCTGCAGAAAATTAGAGATCAACCCAAAGACTTTCTATGACCATGTTGACCATATCGCCAGCCGATGTCGTCGCAAATTAGCGATGATCGATGCACGATGGGTTAATCATGCCAAAGACTACCAGTTCGCTTCCCATTATCAGCGCTTACAACCACAAAGTAACAACGGTGTGGTTTGGATAGCGACGGGTGAGGCGCATTCTGGCTATATCCTTTGCCAACATGTGAATTACTCACAAAATGAAGAGCCATCAGGGAATGTTGATCACAACCCTTATGATGATGTGGCGCGCTTTGTATCCAAAGAGCACTCTTCAGAGGCGAACCTTGAGCTTCCTCAACCGTCAGACAAACTCAAAGAGCGTATTGAACAGCAATACCAAGTGATTCTGGCAAGAGGCAATGTTGAAGACCCTATGGGTAACCTCACAACGTTTAGCTACCCTTCAAAAGGGGCGCTCATTCGACCGCCTTATACGTCTTATGCTCACTTCCTGCATGTGCTTGATATGTGTGATGAGAACAAGCACGTTGCGATCTATATGCCACAAGATCCATTACTAAGATCTGCCGCCCTGAGCGTATGTTTGCCGCGTATACAGAGTCAAAATATTGACCTTATGTATGTGGAAGAAGATCCAGGCTGGCAAGATGAACAAAGTTTTGAAAAGATCGACATCGTTCACATGAGTTGGTGGCGCGATCGTTGGGCTATTGCTAACCAAGGTGATAACCAGAAAGGTATTTGCTATCTAACAGGTAACAATCCAGAACCAAAACAGTGGTTTAATACCGCCTCAATTCAACAAACTAAGTTCTATCAACAGCGCTTTCAGTTGTTATTTGATAGCTTTATCAATGAACCTAGACGTAAGCTTCGTCCTGGGGGCATTCTTCCATTACTCGACATATTTAGAGCTTGGCACAATCTGTGCTACCAAGATAAGCAAGGGCTCACGGCAGCGCAACGCTTAGGTGTAGCAGAACAGCCATTGACCCTAAAGCAACTGCTTTCATAGAAACAGAGCATCTAGTTTATTATTTGGGAACTCATTGATTTTAAAGTAACAACATGAGGTAACACCCATAAATGGAAAAGATAGATGTTCCTTTGACGCTCTACGAAAGATAATTGGTGCTTATCCTAAATCACACTCTTATAATGATTGTGTTATCAATATGTTCGATAATTATGGATCTAAGCCTTGGACAAAAATCAGTACCTTCTTGAAACAGAACTAGAACAACTCAAAACTCGCGTCGACTCTGAACCATTGGTGATCCTTGAGATCGCGCAACAATGCCTCGTCAGATCTGAGCAAGTTCTGTTTGAAGAGGGTGCGATCCAGTCGCTGATGTTAATGGCAAGATGTTGTTGGAACCTGATGGATTACCAGAAAGGTTTAAAATACATCAAAGAAGCCTATAAGCGACAAAGCCGATTAGACACCGATCTTTTTCTCCCTGAAATCCTCCACTTACACGCGCTCCAATTCTGGGGACAAGCCAAGTATTACTCTGCACAACAGTTCTGGATCAATGCTTTAGAGCAGTCAGCACTGGTTGATGAAGTTGAAATACAGATCGAATGCCTGATTGGCCTCGGCAACATTTGGCGAATGACCCATGAATATAAGCTAGCCCGCTCGACCCACCAACTTGCCGTAAAAGTCGCGAACAACAGTCGCATCGGTTGGTTAGAAGGCAAAGCAAGAATACTGCTGGCGTGGGATTACTACCTGCTCAACAACTATGTTGAAATGCTGTCAGTACTCGACGGCGCAGAAGAAGCATTAAAAGAACATAAAGATAATACCTGGCACGCAGAAGTCTGGGATTTCAGAGGCTTAGCCCTACTTGGCCTTGAACGTTTAGATGATGCAGAGCGTGCCACTGCCAAGGCACACAAGTTGGCTGTCGAGCACAACCTTATATGGATGAAAGCCCACTCTTACATCAGCCGAGCTCGTTTAGAACTGCTAAGAAAAAGACCAGAACAAGCAGCCGAACTGCTTAGGCTCGCGGAAGAGTCGGCAAACGAATTCGACAATGGTGAACTGCTCAGTCAGATTTGTTACCAACAATCTTTAGTCGCAGAAGAAAACCAAGACTTCAAAGCAGCATTAATCGCTTTTAAAAAATACCGTCAATATTCTATCGGTATGCTTCGCGAGCAAACCACTCGTGTCGGTTTAGATAAAGCGCGCAGTTCAAAACGCCAACTTGAACAGAGAGCCAGAAAACTCATCAATCGCATTCGTGGCCAACACGAATACGACCCAGAGAAGCACCTATCTTATGTGGTTTCCGAAACTTTTTGGTGGGAACAACTGGTGCTCTTCAAAACTGAACTTAAACGTTCAAACCACAGCATCATCATGTTCCAACATGTCGATACTGATTACTTAGATGTCTGTACTGAGATTGCTCATGCCTTGTGTAACCAGAACGATTTCATCTCCAGATTAAGTTCAGAACGTGTCGCGCTTATGCTATCCGAAAAAGGAGAAGCCGCGGAGCAAACCTTCCAAACGCTGAGCACCATGCTTGATATCTATCCATGGCATAGAAAGGGATTAAAAGGTTCCAAACCGACTGTCAGCCTCAATGACATTTTGACCTTCCCTTTCACTCTTGAACAACTAGAAGAAGACGATGCCGAGGTAACTGATTAATGGAAACGCTATTAAGTAAGATCACAGACGCTGGTTTGGACCCTTCATCAGTATCGGGTGAAGAGGCGATCATATTCTGGGATCACATTCGTCAGCACGTATCGACGACCAAAACAGAGCAAGCGCACTGCTACATCATCAGCTCGGAATACCGCACTGAGTTACAACAGAATCAAACCAGCATCGAAGAGCTAAGGTTGGCACTCGACCTACTCCACTTACCTGCTGATATAGAAGACATTCTGACAGTCAAAACCAGCCTAAGTGATCGCTTAGTCGAAATTGGTGATTACACCTCAGCGCTCAATGAGTTCGTCAGTTCTTCATCAATCGCTGTAGAGCACGGCTACATCGATGAATACGTGATGGCGATTTTGGGTATGGGCAACCTATGTGATGCCTACGGTGATCACGGTAGAGCTCTACGTTATTATCAGAAAATCAACAGCATCGACCATGCGATAAGTAGTCGCTCACTTCGCCTCAAGTTCAAGCTGTATATGGTGGCAAGTCTGTTATTGCTCAACCGAATTACCGCAGCCAGTGATTTACTGAATGAGTGCGAAGAACTGAGTATTTTGGTCAGTGACAAGTTGCTTACCGCTCAAATCTTGCTTTATCAAGCAAAGGTGCTGCGTGCTAAGAAGAAATACAACGAAGCGCTACGTTGCCTATCTAAGGTTCAGTATTCAGCCAACAATACACAAGCAAGTTGGTTAGCAACCATGACTCGACTCGAATTAGCCCACTGCCTGAGCGCAACTGGCAAGCAAGAGTACGCAAGCATGATCTTGTCGAGTACTGACAAACGTGTAAAAGCTTATTCATCTCCCGTACTTGCTAAGCGTTTCTATGACTCGTTAAGCGACGTGTGTATGAATCAAGGACGCTTTCAAGAAGCACTGAGCTATGAGAAGAGAGGCTACCGAATTGAAACGGACCTGATGAAACAGATCCCTATCAGTGAACTTGGTGCAAGTCAGCTTCGCCGCCTGTCTCGATTCGAACTGCAACTCAAGCTCATTCTCTCTGAACAAGAGAACCGAGAGCTGAAAGAGACCACAGAGCAACACAAAAATGCCGTGGCTCAGCTACAACAAGATGTGTTCACCGACCCGCTGACTGGTTTACATAACCGTCGCTGGTTAGATGTGAAACTAAAAGACATGCTATTACACGAGACCTCGTTTGCATTAATGGTTGTCGACATTGACCACTTTAAATCGATTAACGATGAACTGAGCCATTTAGTCGGCGATAAAGCGATTGTCAGCGTGTCTCAAGAGCTGCGTTCTTACTTTAAGTTCAGAGGTGCTTCGTGTGTCCGATTTGGTGGCGAAGAGTTCTTGGTCATCTTAGAAAACACCAATCTTGCTAAGGCAGAGATGCACTCAGAAAACTATCGAGAGCGCATCTTCCAATTTGGCTGGCATGAGATATTAGGAGAACGTGGTCTAACCGTCAGTATTGGTATCACTCTGCATCGTGAGGGAGAGAATACTCAGCGTACTTTCTACCGAGCAGATAAAGCACTATATCGAGCCAAAGCCAACGGCCGTAACCAGGTGTGTACTGAGTAGGTAAGTAAGATTAGAGTAAGTGCAGCGCATGCTCTGTACTTACTCACCATTAAAAGTCGCAGATCCAACCTGAACTATCGATAACAGGCATAGCTATTGATAGAAAAACAGAGATATTCCACCTAACGCAGCAAGTGTGCCGATAATACTTTGCTTAGACACCTTCTCCCCTTTCAGCGCGTAAATCACCAAAATAAACACCGGACTGGTTGCTATCAATGTTTGAGCTATCGCAGGATTGGCGTTTTTCAACGCTACTTGCTGCAACCATAACGCGAGAAACGTTCCTACGAAAATTGCCCCTAAAAGCCAGAGCTTGTCGAGCTTGGTCATCGCCCATAAATCTCTTTTTATTGACGAATATGGCTTCTTCTCAATAAATGGAATAATCAGCATCACGGCAAAAACACCAATCGTCAGACGAATCAAGGCGCCTAACAATGGCGGGATATCACCCGCGACTAACGCATAGTGGGAAATCACCACGCCCGAAGCCTGACATACACTCGCCACAAGCCCATAACCAATACCTCCCCACTGCGCCTTGTCACTCGATTCGCCATTGGTCGGTTTAGAGGGTTGAAACACAACAAAAGTGACGGCGAGCGTCGTGATGACAACACCTAACCAGCTTTGCAGGGTCAAGGCTGCGCCAAGGAACATCAAGGCGAGCACACCAGAGAGTGGAGGAGCCAAAGACTCAAGCAACAAGGTTTTGTTCGCACCAATTCTTTTCAAGGCTGCAAAATAAGCGCTGTCTCCAATGGCAATGCCAATAACCCCTGAAATGGCCAATATCCAAAAGTGACTGACGCTGAGTTTAAACTCAGGCATTGGGATAACAGGCATCACTAGCAACATCATGCCTGAAGCCACTACGCCCTTAATAATATTGAGCTGCATTGCAGAGAAACGGTGGCCAAACTGGCCATAAATCCAAGTTGCACACGCCCACACGATAGCCGCTCCAATCGCCGCTATTTCACCTATATACATTTGTCTACATCCTTGGGGTTATGTGCATCCACTAACATTACTCCAGTCATCGCTTTATTAGAATGCCAAACAAGAGCACAGAAGAAACCTCTCCAAACAAGATGACAATTTTATAAGATGCAGCAATAATATCGTTCACATTAGAAGCGAAAACACATTATTTGTAACTCGGTAAATCATTTCGATAACAATTACTTGGATGATAGCGTAGTATATTTATAACTAATATCTAACATTACAAGGATCTGTTATGTTTTTAGACTACTTTGCGCTCGGTCTACTTATTTTCGTAGCATTAGTAATCTTTTACGGCATCATCGTTATTCACGATATTCCCTATGAAATTGCGAAAGAACGCAATCACCCTCATCAAGATGCTATTCATGTCTCAGGCTGGGTTAGCCTCTTCACCTTACACACTATCTGGCCATTCCTTTGGATTTGGGCAACGCTATGGCGCAAAGATCGCGGCTGGGGCTTCGCTAAACTCGAAGAAGAGCAGCACGATATTCACCACCGTGTTGACACCTTAATCGACCAAGTTAGCACCCTTCAGCAAGAAATCGCACAACTTAAACAAGCCGATTCCGTTAAAGCGGAGCAAAATAAAGATCAGAATAACGCTCAAGATCAGGAGGTTAAGTAATGGATTTACTGCTGATAATGACCTATGCGGCACTTTGTATCACCATTTTCAAGGTGTTCAATATCCCGCTAAATAAATGGACGGTTCCAACTGCGGTTCTTGGCGGCGTCATCATCATAGGTACATTGATCCTTTTGATGAACTATAACCACCCTTTCACACAGATCGGTAACCAAGTCTACTCTACGACACCTATTGTTTCTGGTGTGCGCGGTAAAGTAATTGAAGTACCGGTTGAAGCGAATAAGCCTCTTCAGAAAGGCGATATCCTTTTCAAAATCGACCCTATCCCTTTTGAAGCGGCCGTTGCAAAACTGGAAGCGCAAGTCAAAGAAGCGAGCCAAGGCGCTCTAGGATTAGAGTCTCAAGTTGGAGAAGCGGAAGCCGCCAAAATAAAAGCGATTGCAGAAAGAGACAAAGCACAGCGTGAATTCTCTCGATACAAACGTGGCTTTGAAAGTGGCGCCTTCACCGAGCAACAACTCGATACTCGTCGACAAGCGTACAAAGGTGCAGAAGCTGCAGTGAAAGTAGCTGAAGCCAATCAGCAACAAGCCCAAATCGCACTCAACTCAGAAATTGGTGGCGAGAACACAGCCGTTGCAGGTTTACTTGCCGATCTGCGTAAAGCTCAATTTGACTTGGACCAAACTATCGTTCGTGCGCCAACAGATGGTTATGTGACACAACTGGCCCTTCGTCCGGGAGTCATGGCAGTGCCACTTCCACTGGCTCCAGTGATGACGTTTGTTCACACCGAAGCTCAGTTCTACACAGCTGCCTTTAGACAGAACTCATTGCAGCGTCTGCAACCAGGGTTTGAAGCTGAGTTCTTATTCAGAGCCCTACCAGGCAAGGTGTTTAAAGGCCGTATTGATGAAGTATTACCTGCTATTGGTGAGAGCCAATTCCAAGCTCGAGGTGCTTTATTAGGTACTGATGCGCTACGTACCAGTGGTCGCGTGTTTGTTAAGTTAACCATCACAGATGACCTATCTGAATACCATCTACCTATGGGTACTGCGGTTGAGGTTTCCGTTTATTCAGACAGCTTCACCCATGTGTCTATCATGCGCAAAGTACTTATTCGTATGAAGAGCTGGCAGAACTATCTATACCTAGATCACTAAGTCACTGTCATTGAGACCAAAAAAATTAACGATACCTAGCTCTTTAATGGAACTAACACATTGTTAATATGAATGAAAAAGCCAGACCCGCTCTGGCTTTTTTGTTGTTTGATTAACCGTAAATTTGCGTATTTTTCATCATATTTACGTGTTCAGATGGAATTTTAGACATCTAGACACTTACCTTCCCTTATGGAAGGGTTCTACTGTATAATGCGCGCCTTATTTTTTATATTTGCCCAAAAAACGTTCTCATTGAGACGCATATTAATAATGGCGAATATTCGTTCTTTATCATGTTTTATCTTTCAGTATTCGAGGTTATCTATGAACTTTTCAGCTAAAACAGTCGTCGTTATCGCCATTGGCGCGGCACTGTACGGCATTGGTGGTTTACCTATGTTTGGTGTCCCAGTGTTTGCGAACACGACATTGAAACCAGCAATGGCAGTTCTAGCACTGTTTTCTGTTTTGTTCGGCCCAATTGTAGGCTTCTTGGTAGGCTTCATTGGCCACTGGGTAACAGACTTATTCGCAGGTTGGGGCGTATGGTTAACTTGGGTATTAGGCTCAGGTATCGTGGGCATGGTTATTGGTCTATTCCCTATGATGACTAAAAACCGTCTTCAACAAGGCGAACTACCAATGAAAGATTTTGCGCTATTTGTCGTACTGGCTCTCGCAGGTAATGTTGTCGGCTACGGCTGTTCCGCATTCCTAGATACCATCTTATACGCAGAACCGTTTACTAAAGTCTTCACTCAACTGTCTATCATCGCAGCGGGTAATACCGTTCTGATCGCTGTTGTTGGCTTCCTGATCCTAAAATCAGTCGCTAAGCGTAACAAACAAAGCCGCAACCTGACTGAGGCATAAGCGATAATGACTATAGCATTTTCGAACTTCTCTTTTAGATATGAGTCGCTGGATAAACCGACGCTAAAAAATATCAATCTAAGGATAGAGAAAGGAGAGAAAATCGTCATTATTGGACCAAGTGGTAGTGGTAAATCTACCCTAGGTCAGTGTCTTAACGGTCTAATCCCTCACGCGATTAAAGGTGAGGTTTCCGGTTCTTTAGAGATCAACGGCAAGAACATCTCTGAGTTTTCAATGCACGACTATACCGAGCAAGTCGGCACGGTATTGCAAGATACTGACAGCCAATTTGTCGGCTTAAGTATCGGCGAAGACATCGCCTTCGCATTGGAAAACCAGTTGATGTCGAACATCGATATGTATCCTCTCGTTAAGTCGACTGCAAAAATGGTCGACTTGGCGGATATGCTCGATCGTTCTCCACACGACCTTTCTGGTGGTCAAAAACAACGAGTATCGTTAGCGGGTATCTTAGTTGATGACGTTGATATCTTGCTATTTGATGAGCCTTTAGCAAGCCTTGACCCTAAGACCGGCAAGGCAACGATTGAGATCATCGATCAACTTCATAAAGAAACCAACAAGACTATCGTGATTATCGAACACCGCCTTGAGGATGTTCTGCATCGCGATATTGATCGTGTGATCTTAATGGAACGCGGCGAAATCGTCGCAGACATGACACCCGATGAAATCTTAGCTTCTGAACTGCTTGAGACACACGGTATTCGCGAACCACTTTACCTATCAGCTCTTAAAGCAGCCAAAGCACCTTTAACAAGCGAAGACAAACTGTCCAACCTCAAAGCTTTGGACTACAAAAGGTTCCGCCCAACCGTTCAAGCTTGGTTTGCTGAACGCCCTACTCCCGTTGCTGAAAAGCAGTATGAGCCTTTGCTCGAAGTGCATGGCCTGACTTACTCTTACGACGGTGAAAAAAACGCACTCGAAGATGTCAGCTTTAAGATTGGCAAGGGTGAGTTTGTTTCAATATTGGGTAAGAACGGTTCAGGTAAATCGACCATCACCAAGATCATCATGGGTGTGATTGACGCGGATTCTGGCTCTTCGTACCTGAACGGCGAAGACTTGTCTGAGCTTTCTATCTTCGAAAGAAGTCAGAAAGTCGGTGTGGTAATGCAGAACCCGAACCATATGATCTCGCATCATATGATTTTTGATGAGGTTGCATTTGGCCTTCGTAACC
The DNA here is from genome assembly GCF_013394185.1 of Vibrio sp. Scap24. Classification (NCBI taxonomy): domain Bacteria; kingdom Pseudomonadati; phylum Pseudomonadota; class Gammaproteobacteria; order Vibrionales; family Vibrionaceae; genus Vibrio; species Vibrio sp. Scap24. The sequence continues at coordinate 1,710,865 of NZ_CP041333.1, forward strand.
GTGGCGTTACAGAAGACGAAATCAAAGACAAAGTAGAATACGTTCTTGAGCTTTGTGGCTTGAGCAAATTTCGCCACTGGCCAATCGAAGCACTGAGTTACGGCCAGAAAAAGCGCGTAACAATAGCGTCTATTTTAGTTTTAGAACCAGAACTTCTGATCTTAGATGAGCCAACTGCAGGTCAAGATTACCGTAACTACACATCGATGCTGGCGTTCATCCAAAAACTCAACCGCGACCTAGGTATCACCGTTGTGATCATCTCACACGACATGCACCTCGTTCTCGAGTACACCACACGTTCAATCGTGATTGCAGACAGCAAGCTGATTGCCAATGCCGCGATGACGGAAGTATTCAGTCAACCATCGCTATTAGAACGTGCAAATCTTTGTACCACCAGCATTTATGAACTCGCTACCATGATGAAAATCGACGACACCAATGCATTTATGCAGTACTTCATCGACTACGAGAGAAGCGCTCAATGAATGCATCAAAAGTAAAATTCGGCATCAATTACATCGATACCAAATCGCCGCTGCACGCTCTCAATGGCATCACCAAGTTTGCGCTGTTTTTAGCTTGGGTAACCGTTGTCCTTACAACGTTCGATCTCAGACTCATCGTTGTTTTAATCCTGACAGGCTTATATCTATTAAAGCTGACTCAAGTTCCTGTGCGAGTTTACAAGCCGCTATTGGTTGGTACTGCAAGTGTTCTGAGCCTAAATGCCTTATTTATGTATTTACTGGCTCCACAACAAGGTCCTGAACTCATCGGCAGTGAAACGCTGTTATTGACGCTTCCTGGCAATTACTCATTGAGCCAAGAGACACTGTTTTACTTGGTGACCGTTACGCTCAAATACATGAGCATGTTCCCGATAGCGCTGATCTTTGTTTTCACAACGCACCCAACTGAGTTCGCAGCAAGCCTCAACCGTATCGGAGTTCCTTACAAAATAGCTTATGCGGTGAGCTTAACGCTACGTTATTTGCCAGAAGTTAAGAAAGATTTCGTCAATATCATGCACGCCCAACAGGCTCGCGGTGTAGAACTTTCCAAGAAGGCACCACTCATTACCCGCATCAAAAATGTTGCAAAAGTGTTAGGGCCATTGATTTTTTCAAGCTTGGATCGAGCAGATGAGATCTCAAATGCGATGACATTGCGCGGTTTCGGACGACATAAATCTCGCACTTGGTACAGCTATGCACCTCTCAAACGTATCGACTTTATGTGCTTAACGGTCATCGCTTTGATAGTGATATTGGCCATTGTAAAACGTATTGTTGAGCCTGAATTATTTTGGTATCCATTCTAGTTTTTATTTACCATATATAAACAACAGCTTAAAATAACACACCGCTCAATAGAGCGGTGTTTTTGTATAGGCTCAGAGCTGCTTGAAATTCAAACGAACGATCTATATTTATCGGCTTTTGACGATAAACTGACGTTTTTTTTACCTATAGGGTTTGAGATTTCTATCAGAAACTCTTAATATACGTGTTTACAGAATGTTACACTCAATAGAGATTTGTAATGGCTCGAATTACTCAAGTACAGAAACTAGAAAACCAAAAACACTACGATGAAATCGTACTAAACCTTTTTCTGGCTGAAGGACATGAAGCACTAACTTATGCAAGGATTGCTCAAGAAATTGGCATTAGTTTAACGACGCTTCAGGGCTATTATTCATCGACACGCGCTATCCGCTCAGTGCTTCACAAGCACATGTTATCGATTGTTATCCAAAGCTTAGACTTCTCGTCAGAAGCGGCGTTTATTCAATCTTGGCAAGATGCTTTAGATAATGAACAGTTCCGTTACGTTATTAAACTCATGTTTTTTCATGCGTCTCAGGTTAAAAGCCCTGAAGAGTTCGACCTCAGCTCAAATGGCGAATTTCGAGAGAAGATGTTTGAGAGCTTTGGTACCGACTCGGTTCGTATTCTTGAAACTGTCGTCGGACGCTCAATGTTCCATCTTACGAACTTCAAGCAGCATTAAGCCAAACGAACATTTATATTCAATACAAAAAGGGAGCCAGAAGGCTCCCTTTTTTATACTTTCTACTACGTGAATTATATTACGAATTCAGTTTATAGAAGACCGTCGATAGCGGCGGTAAACGCAACTCAATCGATGTATCCAGACCTTCGCTTTCTACTGATTCGATCTTCGCAGTCTGCTTCACTTCAAAACCACTACCGGCGTAGTCAGTCGAGTCTGTATTCAACAATAGTGAGTAATTACCTTGTACTGGCACACCTAAACGGAAGTGCTCGTGAGGTACTGGTGTAAAGTTAGATACTACCAATATACGCTCACCAGATTCACTGATACGTTCGTGCGCTAGGATACTCGCTTCTGCTGAATCTTGCAGACGCCATTCAAAGCCTTTCGGATCAAAATCAAGATCGTGCATGGCAGCTTCAGAACGGTAAAGATTATTCAGGTCTTTTGTTAAACGTTGAACACCTTGATGACGCTCATAATCTAATAAGAACCATTGAAGCTGGTCGTCATGGTTCCATTCAGCCGTTTGACCAAATTCAGCCCCCATGAAGTTCAACTTCTTACCCGGTTGTGCATACATGTAACCCATGTAAGCGCGTAGGTTAGCCGTTTGCTGCCACTCATCACCTGGCATCTTGTTATGGATAGAACCTTTACCGTAAACCACCTCATCGTGAGACAGAGACAATACGTAGTTCTCACTGTGTGCATAAACCAGCGGGAAAGTAATTGTATCGTGGTGATATTTACGGTTGATTGGATCTTCTTGGATGTAAGACAAGCTATCGTGCATCCAACCCATGTTCCACTTAAAGCCGAAGCCTAAACCGCCCATAAAGGTTGGTGCTGAAACACCAGGGAACGCCGTCGATTCTTCCGCAATGGTCATCGCATTCGGGAAGTGCTTGTATACTTCTTCGTTCATCCACTTAAGGGTAGCAATAGCATCATAGTTCTCGTTGCCACCATCCACGTTCGGAATCCACTGATCATGGCTACGTGAATAATCGAGGTAGAGCATCGAAGCTACCGCATCAACACGGATACCATCAATATGGAATTGCTCGAACCAGTACAGCGCGTTTGCCACCAAGAAACGACGTACATGTTCACGACCTAAGTCATAGATGTACGAGTTCCAGTCTTGGTGCCAACCACGACGTGGGTCTGGATCGTGGAATAACGGCGTACCATCAAAATTAGCTAAACCGTGATCGTCACTTGGGAAGTGAGCTGGAACCCAGTCAAGTACAACGCCAAGACCCGCTTGGTGACATTGGTCTACAAAATATTTGAAGTCATCCGGTGAACCGAAACGGCTGGTTGGTGCGAAAAGACCGACAGGCTGGTAACCCCAAGAGCCATAGAATGGGTGCTCTGAAACAGGCATCAATTCAACGTGCGTATAGCCAAGATCCGTTAGGTATGGAATCAGTTCTGCCGCTAGCTCACGGTAATTTAGGAATTCGCCTTCAGCATTACGCTTCCAAGAACCGGCATGTAATTCATAGAACGAAAGCGCTTCTTTACGCTTTTGCGTTACTGGACGATTCTGCCACTTAGCATCTTGCCACTCGTAACGAGCGTGATCGTAAGTCACAGAAGAAAATGATGGGTATTGTTCTGAGTAGAAACCCCATGGGTCAGCTTTATGCGGTAAGCCTTCGCCATCAGGTCCTTTTAATTCAAACTTGTATTGAGCGCCCTCTTCCAGTTCTGGAATGAATAGGCCCCACATGCCGTAATCTAGACGCTGCATTGGGTGGCGACGACCATCCCAAGAGTTAAAGTTACCTACCAAGCTTGCCGCTGTTGCGTGCGGTGCATACACCAAGAAACGAGTACCTGAAATCGTCTGTCCATCACGCTCTAGCGAAATAAACTGAGCCCCCATGTGATGGTACATATCTTTCGGTGTATGAAGATCTTCATAGCTCGCGTACAAATCATGGTACTGGTATGGATCATCAATGATCTGCTCTACTCCAGCCCAATCAACTGCAAGCTTATAGTGAGTAAAACGTAAGTCTCTTTCTTGCTTAAGAATGAAACCACTTTCACCCTCTCGCGTTAACTCAATACGAGGTTCCTTTCCAACAATCAACTCGACTTTATCTGCTCCAGGAATCCATACACGTAATGCACCTTGATCAGAAGGTAGGTATGGACCTAAAAACGCAAATGGGTCTGTGAAGCAAGCCTGTGATAGTTGGGTATATATTTGTTTTTGCTTTGAAATCGAACTTAGTTCCAAAACGTTTCTCCCTAACCAAACATCCAAAAAATATAATACAAAAATGCCCGCTATTAGTGCGGGCAATATAACGACGGTTTATTCTACCAGATGAGCATTCATTATTGAGTGACCGAGGTTGTAGTTTCGTACGCCGTAAGCAAAAAACCACCTATATTCAAGTCACTCAATGTCATTACTTACCTGCTTTTTCTCGAACGTCTGTCAGCTTAGAAGCGATACGATTAACGCCTTCATGAGCAAAGATTTCGTCCAAGTTCATTGATAGTTTACGACGCCAGTTCGGATACTCATCGACGGTGCCAGGAATGTTTACTGGCTTATCCATCTCTAGCCAGTCTTCCAATTGAACACTTAGCAATGTTGAACCACCAGCAGCAACGTGCAGTTGAAGTGCTTCCGCAAGGTAAGAGTCCATCGGTACTTGGCTTGCATCGCGGCCAACACCTTCAGGTAGGAAACCGTGCCATGCTACTGAATCTAAGATACCTTGCTTACACTCAAGACGGTCATCGAACAGAGTTTCTAGTTGTGCTGCATCTGGGTATAAACCAATCTCTTGACCCATCTTCAAATCATCACAATGCCAGAAGCCGCGTAATGTTGGCATATCGTGTGTACACAGTGCCGCCATTGATTGTGATGCGTAGTGCTTCGGAGAGATGAAACCACCATCTTCTTCTGATGTTTCAAAGAAGAACACTTTGTAAGAGTGCACGCCAGCATCCGCTAGGATGTCTACAATCTCATCTGGCACCGTACCTAAGTCTTCACCGATAACGCTACATTGGTAACGGTGAGATTCAAGCGCAAGAATCGAGAGCATGTCTTGTACTGGGTAGTAGATGTACGCGCCTTTCGTTGCGTTCTCACCTTTTGGAATCCACCATAAACGCAGTAGACCTAACACGTGGTCAATACGCAGTGCACCACAGTGTTTCATGTTCGCACGAAGCAGCTTGATGTAAGCGTCGTAGCTTGTTTCTAGCAGCACTTCTGGGTTCAGTGGTGGTAAGCCCCAGTTTTGGCCTAGAGGACCAAGAATGTCCGGCGGAGCACCGATGCTCGCATCCATTACTAGGTTGCCTTCATCAGCCCAAGTCTCGCTGCCTGAATCTGCAACACCTACCGCTAGGTCTCGGTACAGACCGACTGCCATGCCTTTCTCTTCAGCAAGCGATTGAGCATCATTGATTTGGCAATCTGCTAACCATTGCAGGTACATGTAAAGATGCACTTGCTCTAGGTTCTCTTTGATGTATTTCTGTGTTGCTGGGCTGTCGAATGTGCGGTACTTCTCAGGGAATACCGGCCATCCCCACATGCCAGAATCTTCAGCATGCAGTTCACCGTGCAGTGCATCAAACGCCGCTTGGTGCATCAGGCTATCGCCGCCCTCTTCCACAAACGCTAGGAAGGCTTGTGCACGATCGCTATTCTTGTCTAGGTGACGAGTCTTAAACTCTGCGAATAGCAAAGGCAAGATGCTCATCTTCAACTCAGACACTTCGGTGTAGTTCACCCAGTGTGCATCACGAGCTTTCTGTAGGCGCTGTTGGAACTCTGCGCTGCCTACGGTTTGTTGTGCTTCTGCACTTAATGCGAATTCAGGTACTGAGCTCACATCAATGTATAATATGTTCAACCAACGACGTGAAGACGGGCTGTACGGGCTCGCACCTTCAGGGTTCGCAGGAAACAATGAGTGAATCGGGTTTAGACCGACAAAGTCACCGCCGCGAGACGCGATATCAGCAACCAACTGTTTTAGGTCACCGAAATCACCAATACCCCAGTTGTGCTGAGTTCTTAGTGTGTAAAGCTGAACACTTGGCCCCCAAAGCTTTTTGCCTTGCTCAATTGGAGACTGCTTGAAACACGCTTTTGGCGTAATGATCAGTGTCATCTCGTAAGGCTTCTTACGGCGCTTACGGCTCACAATTAGCTTGTGATAACCCCATGCCAAATCACTTGGCAATGCAAACACTAAAGGGCCACCCTCGGCACGCTCATCACGAACGACTTGAGATTGAAGATAGCCTTCGAGTACCTCTCCTTGCTCGGTTTCTAAGCGCCAGCTGAACTCGCTTTCACGAGCACTAACACCTAAATTCAGCGCCACTTCTACTGGCTCACCATCACGCAAGACAAGAACTGGGTCTAGTACATCTTTTTTGTGTTTTCTTTCTGCTGACTTTAATAGTGCATCATCGCTGCTTGTATCGTAGCCCAATGAAGCCAATAGAGACGTAATAGTTTCGTCTGATACCTGTGCTTCATCGCCCCACGCACTAACGTAACTGTCGGCAATGTTTGCCATTTCTGCGACTTGTTTTAATACGGTCTGTTCTTTCATCGCTCTCTCCGAAAACGTTCTGACGCTTTCAATTTTTGTAGGGTTGTTTATTTAATTTTTGACTAATCAATTAGCTTGTGACAATCAGTTTGTAAGCATTGCTATCGGATAAGCCATCTGTTTGCTCACAAGCTAATTGAGCCAAGGCAGAGGCTGCCTTGGCTACTTGGGAACTATTAACGGTTAACCGCTTCTAGTTTCCAGATATTGTTCACGTAGTCGCGGATAGAGCGGTCTGATGTGAACTTACCAACCAATGCTGTGTTAAGAATTGCTTTCTTAGCCCAACCTGCTTGGTCTTTGTATTGCGTGCCCATATCTTCGTGCGCTTTCACGTAAGATGCGAAGTCAGCAAGACATAGGTATGGGTCACCACCGTCTAACAGGCTATCAAACGTCGCACGTAGAAGACCTGGTTGACCTGGAGTGAACTCATCGCCAGTCAGTAGGTCTAGAGATGCTTTCAGTAGTGGGTCTGCATTGTAGTAGTCGTATGGGTTGTAGCCCTGAGCTTTCAGTGCTTGAACGCCATCAACGTCTAGGCCGAAGATGTAGATGTTCTCATCGCCAACTTCTTCACGAATCTCAACGTTCGCGCCATCCATCGTACCGATAGTTAGAGCGCCGTTTAGAGCCATCTTCATGTTGCCCGTACCAGATGCTTCTTTACCAGCCAGTGAGATTTGCTGAGAAACGTCTGCTGCAGGGATGATGATTTCAGCCATGCTTACACGGTAGTCAGGGATGAATACCACTTTGAGCTTGTTGCCGATGCGAGGATCGTTGTTGATCTTCTCTGCAATCTTGTTAACTGCGAAGATGATCTCTTTCGCTAGGTGGTAACCCGGTGCTGCTTTCGCTGCGAAGAAACATACGCGCGGCTCACACTCGAAACCAGGTTCGTTAAGAATACGGTGGTACAGAGATAGAATGTGTAACAAGTCTAGGTGCTGACGCTTGTATTCGTGTAGACGCTTGATTTGAACGTCGAAGATAGCGTTAGTATCTAGCTCGATACCCATGTTCTCTTGAACCCAATCAGCAAGGCGCTGTTTGTTTTCTTTCTTAACAGCCATGAATTCTTTTTGGAATTTCGCGTCTGTTGCAAACTTAGCGATGCCTTCTAGCTGCTCAAGTTTTGCTGGCCACTCAGTACCGATCTTGCCAGTAATTAGCGTAGATAGACCTGGGTTACAGAACTTCAACCAACGACGTGGCGTGATGCCGTTCGTTACGTTAGTCAGTTTACCTGGGAAGATTTCGTTGAACTCAGGGAACAAGTCTTTCTTAACCAGTTGAGAGTGAAGCGCAGCTACACCGTTCACTTTGTAAGAGCCAATCACACATAGGTTTGCCATGCGAACCATGCGGTGGAAACCTTCTTGGATGATAGAAAGCTTCGCTTGCTTCTCACCGTCACCAGGCCACATCTTGCGAACTTCTTGCATGAAGCGGTGGTTGATTTCAAAGATGATTTCCATGTGACGTGGAAGAAGACGATTGATCAAAGATTCAGACCAAGTCTCTAGTGCTTCAGGAAGTAGTGTGTGGTTCGTGTAAGCGAACGTGTGAGCACTGATTTCCCATGCTTGATCCCAAGATAGACCTTTCTCGTCAATCAGGATGCGCATTAGCTCAGGAATCGCGATTGTTGGGTGCGTATCGTTAAGCTGAATCGTTTCTTGCTTAGGCAGATCTTCTAGAGCAAAACCTGCTGCTTCGTGGCGACGTAGAATATCGCGAACCGATGCTGCTGAGTGGAAGTACTGCTGCATTAAACGCAGTGTCTTACCTTTCTCGTGGTTGTCGTTCGGGTAAAGAACCTTAGTGATGTTACCTGCATCGATTAGCGAGTGTTGCGCTTCGAAGTAATCACCGTTATTAAAGCTTGCTAGTGAGAATGGTGCGATTGCCTGACATTCCCAAAGACGCAGCGGGTAAACCGTGCTTGACTCGTAACCTACGATTGGTAGATCCCAAGGCATTGCTTTTACTTCCATACCTGGAACCCAAGTACGTACTTCTTTACCGTCAATGAATTCAACTTCTACATGACCGTAAAAACCAATGTGTTGTGCTAGTTCTGGACGAGCGACTTCCCATGGGTAACCTTCAACACCGCGCCATGCGTCAGGTGCTTCTTGTTGACGACCGTCTTGGAAAGACTGTTTGAATAGACCGTATTCGTAGTGAAGACCGTAGCCTACTGTTGGGTATTCTTGAGCGGCACAAGAATCCATGAAACATGCAGCTAGACGACCAAGACCACCATTACCTAGTGATGGGTCGCGTTCTTCTTCTAGAAGGTCAGTTAGGTTTTGACCTAGCTCTTCCATTGCATGAGTGATTTGCTCATACAGGCCCATGCTGATTAGGTTGTTACCTGTCAGACGACCAATCAAGAATTCTAGCGAAAGGTAGTTAACACTCTTCGCGTTTTTGATTTTTTCATCGTTTTCTGTTTCTAACAGATCGAATGTCGTTAGCTCAGCAAGAGCACGACCCATCGCTAAATACCATGAACGGCTGTCAGCGGTTTCTACTGTTGTTGCGTAGGTTGCAGATAGATGTTTCTTAACACTCTCTTGGAATGACACTTTATCGAAAGTTTTTTGCTGAGTTGGTTTCATTTCAGAAATCTCGCTTTTAATAGTTCTAATTCATCTGTGACATATCGTGCATGGTCACCAATAACTAAACATCCTCCCGGCCGTACGACTAACTAGGAGTAGATGGGAGGGCGTAGGGGGCGTACCCAGATTGGGTTAGTGATCTGACTCTCATGTTCTAGCCCAGAATAAAAACTTGGAGTGATTAAGATCACAAGCTCCCGTTCGATAACTTAACTTCAATTGATGTGACTTTTATTTAACCCATTTAAAGTCATTGCCAAATCTGAGTTTCAGATCACGAAAATATTTTTGGACTCTCATCTATTACATAAAAACATGTGTAATAAAGGACAAAGTCACATTCACAAACCACCCCGTAAGGTGAGCAAAGTCACAAATAAAGGGCGTAGAAGCCCAAAAACATGCAGGAGTGCAAGGTTTCTGAGGAGGATCATAGTCGGTATCGTTTTGCTTCACGTAATATGAGTAAAGACTTAAGTAATTAGGCTAATGTCATTGGACTGCACTCAACGATAGATTGGGATATTCCAGAACATAGCCACGGAATAGGTGTAAAACTTCGACATGTGGATCCCTTCGAAACTGACTCGTCCCGGCCGCTTACACAATGCAATTCTGCGACCTAGGGTTCTCGATCTGCTTCAGAATGCAGATTGCTATAAGCTAGTACTGTTCCGCTCTCCAGCTGGATACGGCAAAACCACCATGGCTGCCCAATGGCTGGTAGAAAAACCTAATGTAGGTTGGTACAGCATCGATGATAGCGACAACGATGCCTTCCGTTTCATCAACTACCTACTTCAATCCCTTAATAAAGCGACTCAAAATGCCTGTCCGAATGCCCAAAAGCTGGCAGAGAAACGACAGTTTTCATCGCTGCATTCTTTATTAAGTGAAGTGTTTGCTGAGATGTCTGAATTCCACCACGAGTGTTTCCTTGTGTTGGACGACTATCACTTGGTGAACAATGACGACATCCATGAAGCGATGCGCTTTTTCCTCAAACACATGCCCGACAACCTAACACTTGTTGTGACCAGTCGCGGCACACCACCGCTTGGTACAGCTAACCTGCGCGTTCGTGATTTGATGATTGAGATTGGCAACGACTCTCTGGCTTTTGATACAGAAGAAACCACACGCTTCTTCAATCAACGCGTAGCCGACGGCATTGACGACACCACTGCAGGCAGTATTTGTAGTTATGTAGAGGGTTGGCCTTCTGCATTACAGCTTATTGCCCTTCAAGCACAGCACCAAAAACGCACACTGGCACAATCTGCCGAGTCGTTCTCCCACTTTAACCATGCCCACCTTTGGGATTACTTGGTTGAAGAAGTATTTGACCTGCTAGACAAAGAAACCCGACAGTTCTTGATGCAGTGCTCAGTGCTTGATCACTTCAATGACGAGCTTGTTTGCGCACTAACACAACGTGAAGACGCGCTCGGCATGATCGAATCACTCAACCGATTTGGTTTGTTCATCTACCCTCTCGAAGGCGAGAAGAACTGGTATCGCTTCCATAATCTATTTGGTGAGTTCCTCGCCCACGAGCGCCAAGCTCGCATTCCGCAACAAGAGGCGGAATTACATCGCAGTGCAGCTAAAGCTTGGATCAAACAGAAAACACCTCACCAAGCTTTGCGACACGCACAGCGCGCGGACGATCCACAACTGATTGTTCAGATCCTCAGTGAACACGGTTGGCAGATGTTCAACCAAGGTGAGTTGTCATCACTAGAGATGGCAATCAAGCAGCTCACAACCGATCAGCTGTACAGTGAGCCGAAACTGTCAATGCTGCGTGCATGGCTAGCGCAAAGTCAGCACCGCTATGATCAAGTGGGTACTCTGTTAGAAGAAGCCGAAACTCAGTATCAAGCTCGAAACATCGAACTGGATACTCAGCAGCAAGGCCAGTACAACGCCTTGCGTGCACAAGTCGCGATCAACAGCAATGAGCCAGAGAAAGCACTCGAGCTTGCAGAGCTTTCATTGAGCCAGCTGAATACAACGGTTTACCGTAGTCGCATTGTCGCAACCTCGGTTGTTGGCGAAGTGAATCACGTAATGGGTAACCTGAGCCGTGCTCTGCCAATGATGCAGCAAACTGAGAAGTTGGCTCGCCAATATCAGGTTTACCATCAAGCGCTATGGGCGATTCTGCAACAAAGCGAAATTCTGATTGCTCAAGGCTATGTTCAAGCTGCATTTGAACTGCAAGACAGCGCCTTCAAACTGATTGAAGAACACCAACTTCAATACGTGCCTCTGCATGAATTCTTATTGCGTGTTCGAGCTCAAATCTTCTGGTGTTGGAACCGATTAGATGAAGCGGAAGAGTGTTGCTACAAGGGTTTAGATATTCTTGGTCACCATTCACCAAGTAAGCACCTACACAGCTACTCAATGCTGGCTCGTATTTCACTGAGCCGTGGCGAAATTGATAAAGCGTCGAAGTTTATCGACCAAATTCAGCACTTGTTGCGCCAATCAACTTACCATGTGGATTGGACGGCGAATGCTTCCCTGTCTCTGATCTTGTTCTGGCAAGTGAAAGGCGATAAAGACGCAATCCGTGACTGGTTGAGCGTTGCTGTTCGCCCTGAGTCAGCAAGCAACCACTTCTGCCAGCTTCAATGGCGTAACATCGTGCGTGCTCACATCATTCTTGAGCAGTATGAAGAAGCTGAAGAAGCGCTAGCATTCCTGAAAAGTGAAGCTCAGCGTTCGCACCTGATTACCGACACCAACAGGAATTTGATCGTTGAAGCGGTATTACGCACCCAGATCAACGATGAAGACAGTGCGCGCGTATTGCTAGAAGAAGCCCTACACATGACCAACCAAACCGGTATGGTCGGTAACTTCTTGGTCGATGGCGGTACTATCGGGCATATCTTGGATAAGTTGAGCAACAAGCCAGGCTTAGGTGATCTAGAACGTCACCGCGCACAACAAATCATGAAAGATATCTCGACGACTCAACGCAGTCGCTCGGTTCACTTCGATGAAGACTTTGTTGAAAACTTGGTTAATCACCCGAACATTCCTGAGCTTGTACGCACGAGCCCACTCACCCAGCGTGAATGGCAAGTACTTGGTCTGATCTACTCCGGGTTCAGTAACGAGCAAATCGCTCAAGAACTTGATGTAGCAGGTACCACAATCAAGACTCACATTCGTAACCTGTACCAAAAGCTCAACATTGCTAACCGTAAAGAAGCGATAAGCACAGCAGAGAACTTGCTGCAGTTGATGGGGTATTAAAACGGGTTCGAGATTGATTCGAGAAAAATATAAGCTAGTCACCGATGGTGGCTGGCTTTTTTTTCACTTGGAGATTGGGGAATAAGCGATAGAAATTAGAGATGGCCAAACGACAGGCAAAAAAATAGCCAACCGCAATAATCGCGATTGGCTCTATATATTTGTGAACAAATCATAAGTTCACTAACAACGTCAGTTGGCTAGGTGACCCTCGGCTTAAGAAGGGTCAGTTAATATAATGCAGTTAGCGTGCCAACTTTAATTTAGCGTTTTATAAGCCCTGCATCGCATAAAAACCGCCTTTTTCACATGCGAATTGCAAAGTGCATTTGCATAATGCAACCAAGATGCAATATCGATAAGAGACCAGTTTCATCGATACTCTTAATGATAAATCACTAAGTGGTTGTATTTTAAATATTAGGCCAAAGTTCACTTCAACTTATTGCCTTACAATTAAAGCGGTAATAAAAGCAGCGCCCCAGTGGCATATTCATACTTTTTTTACACTAAAGTTTGTATACTGCACAAAATCATCCTCAACTCTATGAAGCAATGAACTACTTAAGTACTTTTTTCAAAGGCATGGCAATGGGCGCAGCCGACGTTGTCCCTGGCGTGTCAGGCGGAACCATCGCATTCATCACTGGTATCTACGATACGCTGCTAGAAAGCATTCGCAGAATTAACCCTAGCGTACTTGGCTTATGGAAACGTGAAGGCTTCAAAGCTGCGTTTAACCACATCAACGGTTTCTTCCTGATTTCACTGTTCGCGGGCGTATTCACCAGCATTGCAACATTCGCAAAACTGATTTCTTGGTTATTGGTCACGCACCCTGTTCCACTGTGGTCTTTCTTCTTTGGTCTAATCTTGGTGTCGGTTTTCCATATTCTTAAACAAGTAGAAAAGCGCGATATGATTCGATTCGTCTTTTTACTGCTTGGTGTTGCCTTCGCTTATAGCATTACCGTGCTTAAGCCACTGCAAATGGAGCCAACCAGCATCAACGTCTTGATTGCGGGTGCGATTGCGATCTGCGCGATGATTCTACCGGGAATTTCAGGCAGCTTTATTCTGCTTCTGATTGGTATGTATGGCCCAGTGCTTGGCGCTGTTAAATCGTTTCAAATCGATGTACTTGCCCTATTCCTAGCTGGTTGTGTGATTGGTCTACTGACTTTCTCGCACGTACTCTCTTGGTTACTACGCTCATTCCGCGATTTCACATTGGTGTTTTTAACGGGTTTAATGATCGGTACGCTACCTAAGATCTGGCCTTGGAAAGAGACCATCAGCTGGCGCATCAACTCGAAAGGTGAGCAAGTACCACTGATTCAAGAGAACCTATCTCCGTTCAATTTCGAAGCGGTAACGTCTCAACCTTCTCAGCTCACTTTATCGGTGATCATGATGTTGGTGGCTATCGCGCTAGTGCTGGGTTTAGAAAAGTTTGCTGAGCGCAATGCTGACTAATCTCTAACAATCGTGCTGAAATTAGCATGTAGGGTGCCGAGCTTAGATAGCGACGCACCTTGTGAATTGAATCAAAGCGAAGCTTATGGCTTCGCTTTTTTATATCTACCATACGCACAAAATTGCTTTTTGATACAAGCACGTATTGAGGGGTGTGATAACATCGCCGCTCTTATAAAATTAGATGAGAACACGACATGCACCCAGCATTAAAGGTTGCAGCTCTTGGAATCGCTCTCGTGGCAGGCTTTTATGGGCCGCAAGCAATTCAGCATTTTAAATCAGCGATGGTGCACGCTCCCGCTGACGTTAATTTAGATGATTACTGCATGCTTTCAACAGAATCGTGTGAGCAAAATACCGTTGCGATGACGCTTGAGCATGAGACGGCACAGCCTCTGGTTCCGACTAAAATCAAAGTCGTTTGGGAAGGCGCAGCATCTGAAACATTAATGCTGTCACTCACTGGCTTAGAGATGGAAATGGGATCAGCACGTTTTCAATTAAAGAATACTGGCAACAATACCTATGAAGGTGATGTAATTTTACCTGTGTGTACCATGGATAAAATGACTTGGCTTGGCGAACTCACCGATGGTGTCGAAACCGTAAACCCTGCAATAAGGATGGCAAGATGAGTAAGAATTGGTCGTTAGCATTAGTGGTAGCGTTTGTACTTGGCTTTGGTGTCAAAAGTTACCTTGATGGACAAAACGAAGCTCAAGAGCAACATGCTGCAAAGCAAGAATTCTCTGCAACAACCCTTTTTGGTAAGGATAACCAGCCAACGGAAATCTTTGACCAAACCGACGACAGAATTCGTATCGTTTACTTCGGTTTCACACGTTGCCCTGATGTCTGCCCTACCTCACTAGCAATGTTAGCTGGTGCACTTAACCAAGTGTCAGATGAAGCAAAAGCGAAAATTCGCCCGATGTTTGTCTCTCTTGACCCTGAGCGTGACGCCGCAGAAGCTTCTTACGAATACGCACAATACTTCCACCCATTGATGGAAGGGTTAAGTGGCCCGTTAGATGTGACTACAACGCTTGCACATAACTACGGTGTTATTTTCAGAAAAACCAAGCTTGAAGGTTCAGAGTTGGAATATACCCTTGACCACAGCTCATATTTTTATTTTTTAAAGCCCGACGGTACCTTGATTACTAAAGTACCGCACACGTTAACGCCGGCGCCAATTGTTGAGGCTATCAACAAACTGACGCAGTAAAACGTAATAACAAAGAACTTAACGAATAAAGTTCAAACATAAAGTCAGGTCCCAGACCAAAACATAAAAATAAGGACAACAACATGAAGTTAAAAGCACTTGCTCTAGCAGGCTTATTGCTCACTCCCTTTGCTCACGCGAATAGCGACATTATGGTTCACGACGCGTACGCTCGCGCAACACCACCCTCAGCAGTGAACAGCGCGGTATTCACGACTCTGATGAACCACAGCGATAAAGATCGCGCTATTGTTTCTGCAACCACACCAGCAGCAGGCAAGGTAGAGCTTCATGATGTTATCGTTGATGGCGACGTAATGAAGATGCGCCAAGTTCAACAAATCACAATCCCTGCGAATGGTGAAGCGGTACTTAAACCAGGCAGCCTGCACATTATGTTGTTCGACCTAAAAGATGGTCTAAAAGAAGGTGAGCAGATCGAGATGACTCTGACTTTCGCTAACGGTGAAACGCAAACCTTTGAAGCGCCAGTTAAGAAAGTAATGAGCGGCATGAAAAAGATGAATCACGATCATCACTAATCGGATTCACAATCAATGAAATAAATTAAGCCACGATGACTTCTCGCCATCGTGGCTTTTTGTTAAACTGAGCTCGCTTTTTATTCAAAACCTGACCACATTAATAACCAAGGAGAATAGAAGATGATTGTAATGAAAACACTAAAACTGGCAGTAAAAGTAACGCGTTAATTTGTTTGGTTAAGCAAACTTTAATTTAGAACGACCAACATCAAGCCATCTACTGGCTACTGGCTACCGCACACTTTTACCCGGTTTACTATTGATCTGTAAGTGATCAATACCTGCATGCTCAACAACGCATGACTTAATCCGGGGTCCTATCTATATGAATTCGACCCAAGCTCAAAACATTTTTGACGTCTCGATGCTTTTATCTCATCAACGCTTTTTGGTCTCATCAACACTTTTTGATCTCGTCAATAACCTGAGATCTCACAAGATGTTAATGCTCTCATAAGACTTTAATGCACTGATAAGACTTTAATGCTCTCACAAGAAAAGAAAGCTCGCACGTCTGGGTAAATAAACATGAATTCACAAAACGCATTTTCTCATCCAATGTCACTTCAACAACTTGGATGGCAACCTGTATTCCAACAACAACTGACACTCGAAGACTATGACCACTCCGTCATTGCTCGTATTACCGCGCACCATCGAAGCGGCTATACACTGGCGTCAGAACAAGGCGAAATCGTTCTGCCTATCCATCAGAACCAACCCGCAATGACGGTTGGCGACTGGGTAATCTTGAACTCTGAGCTGCAATTCGACCGCTTGCTAGAGCGTCAATCACTCTTCAGCCGTAAAGCAGCGGGCAGTCGCGTCGCAGAACAATATATTTCGGCTAACATCGACACGGTTTTTATCGTGGTTTCATTAAACAATGACTTTAATCTAAGCCGTATCGAACGCTACCTAGCGCTCGCCAATGAAGCACAGGTTGAATCGGTTATCGTACTCACCAAAAAAGACTTATGTGACGACTACGAAGACAAAGTACAACAAGTGCAAAGCTTAGATTCTATGTTGATGATCGAAGCGGTAAACAGCCTTGACCAAGAATCAACTCAAGTCTTGTCACCTTGGTGTAAAACCGGCAAAACCGTCGCTTTGATGGGCTCATCTGGTGTGGGGAAATCTACGCTAGTAAACTCATTGCTTGGTGAAACTCAGCAAGCTACGGGTGGCATTCGTGAAGACGACAGTAAAGGCCGTCATACCACCACATCACGCTCTCTCCACTTGCTAACATCGGGTGGTTTACTGCTCGATACTCCAGGAATGCGAGAGTTACAACTTGCTGACTGTGCTGAAGGCGTGAGTGAAACCTTTTCTGATGTCGAAGAGTTAGCCATGCATTGCCGATTCTCTGATTGTCATCATGAATCAGAACCGGGTTGCAAGATACGCAAAGCCATTGAGGAGGGTGATTTGTCTGAAAGACGATTTACTAACTATCAAAAGTTATTAAAAGAGCAAGCCAGAAATGGCGCCTCATTGGCAGAGCAACGCGCGAACAGCAAACAGCTTTCCAAGATGTACAAAACCGTACAGTCAGAAAGCCGAAACATAAAAAAAGCGACCGACTAAACCAATCAGGTTAATCACAATACGCTTTATTTAAACGACTAAGCCCCACCGTGTTAAACACGTGGGGCTTTTTGTTTCAATTTGGTAGCAAAGCGACTATTTATGCACACAATGTTCTTACCTATGAGCATTTACATTTCCAAATTTACAGTATATTAGGTCTAATAAATGCAGTTCCGCAGATTTATAGCTCAATCAAAATACAATTATTTAACATTTAGCTCTAAAAACACCACGTGGCGCAAACAATCACCCTAAAAGTAAACTATTCCTAGACACCCTCTAAGATCCCGCTAATATGACCGCCCATTCCACTAGTGTATAGTTGGATTTGGTACAACTTTATAAAAGATACATCACTATAATAATTTAACAATTGCAGGTATTTTATGCAAAATCACAACATGCTCGCCCGCATCGCTCGTGGGAATCTTGTCCTACAGATCCTTGCTGGTATTGTTTTCGGTGTCGTTCTCGCCATGGTTTCTCCTTCAGCAGCTCAAGACGCAGGCCTACTAGGTAGTCTGTTTGTTGGTGCTCTGAAAGCTGTTGCCCCAATTTTAGTATTCATTCTTGTTGCAGCTTCTATCGCAAACCAAAAGAAAGGTCAGCATACACATATGCGTCCAATCATTGTGCTTTACCTGATTGGTACGTTCTCTGCTGCACTGACTGCTGTAGTACTGAGCTTCATGTTCCCAACCACTTTGACACTGGTTGCAGGTGCTGAAGGTGCTAACCCTCCTCAAGGTATTGCTGAGGTTCTTCATACTCTTCTATTCAAGCTTGTAGATAACCCAGTTAGCGCGCTAATGAACGCGAACTACATCGGTATTCTTGCTTGGGCAATCGGTCTTGGCCTTGCACTGCACCACGCATCTGCAACAACCAAAGCGGTTTTCGAAGACCTAAGCCACAGTGTTTCACACATTGTTCGCTTCATCATTCGTCTTGCGCCATTCGGTATCTTTGGTCTTGTTTCAACGACATTCGCAACAACGGGCTTCGATGCTCTAGCAAGCTACGGTCAACTGCTAGCAGTTCTACTTAGCTCTATGCTGATCATCGCACTTGTGGTTAACCCACTGCTTGTCTTTGTGAAAACAAAACAGAACCCATACCCACTCGTACTGCAATGTATTCGTGAATCTGGCGTAACAGCATTCTTCACTCGTTCAAGTGCTGCAAACATCCCAGTAAACATGAACCTTTGTAAGAAGCTAAACCTAGACGAAGATACTTACTCTGTATCTATCCCTCTAGGTGCAACGATCAACATGGCAGGTGCTGCAATCACCATCACTGTGTTAACGCTTGCAGCTGTACACACAATGGGTATTGAGATTGATATCTTTACAGCGATTCTACTAAGCCTTGTGGCTGCGGTATCGGCATGTGGCGCTTCTGGTGTTGCTGGCGGTTCACTATTGCTTATCCCACTAGCTTGTGGCCTATTCGGTATTTCTAACGATGTAGCGATGCAGGTTGTTGCGGTAGGTTTCATTATCGGTGTGATTCAAGATTCGGCTGAAACAGCACTTAACAGCTCAACTGACGTAGTGTTCACTGCTGCAGTATGTAAAGCTGAGCAAAACAAAGCATCATAAGCTGTTGGTTTTAGCTGTTAGCTGTTAGCTGTTAGCTGTTAGCTCTTAAAGCAAACAACACGCAAATAAAAAGGGAAGCATCTGCTTCCCTTTTTTGTTATCTGATATTCGTGGTTAAAGCTGAAACGACCGTCACTTAATAGTTCTCAGTCGCTTACTCCACCATAGGAGAACCTATCAAGCCAATGAGCTCGACTTACTGGTTTCTATTCCAGTTAGACTCAACCGCGGACTGACTGAAGTCTAGAGGGTCGCTATTTGGGGTCGCTTGTCTCTCTGTTGATGCTTGTTCCGTATTAGGTTGCTGGCTGTAATCGACATTCGTATCTTGAGCACTCGAAGTTTGAGTATCTATATGGCTCGCATCTACTTTTAATGCCTCACCTTCTTCATCAGACGCTTCTTTCACTTTCTTAGGAATCGGTATATTACGTTTATAGAGCTTATTGAGCGCTTTAATGATTGAATGCTTAGTGATCGCTTCTTGAGTCAGCTTGGTCATTATCGGCTTAGTTAGAGCTTGTAAGCCCACGACGGCATCGACACCCAGTTCACCACCAACTTTATCCCGCAAATGCTTCGCTTCTGAGTAGCCAAAATGAGCCGACAAGAATAGCCAGATATACGCAATTGCATTGCCATGTTCACCATGGTCAATCCACGCTTCGCCTGCTCTAAACATGGCTTCTGCGCTGTTCTTTTCCGCTGCAGTTTCAAACCAGTACACCGCTTCACCGTGATTAGGCTCAACACCAACACCGTTCAAATAGCTCATACCCAGTTTGATCTTGCCATCTAGGTTATTTTTTTCAGCGGCCTTGTGGTACCACTCAAACGAGCTTTCGGCGGAGTAGTCTGGGTTTTCTTTGTCTAGACACCACTCGCCCATAAACAGCATGGCTTCGGTGTTCCCGCCCATTGCCGACTCTTCGATATAGGTGTAACCCTTGGGGATGTTCTTATCGGTTCCGCGCCCAGAAACGAGTGCTTTACCCATCTCAAATTTAGCCACCAGATCGTTATCCATCGCTGATATCGCAAGCTGCCAGAAATTGGCTTTTTCTCTTAAAATCAGGTCTTCTTTGCGCTTCATGCTCAGGCGCACAATGCCATACATGCCGTTGACATTATCTAGATGTGCGGCCTTATCGTACCAATACAAAGCTTCCTTGATATTGTTACGTTCGGCCTCTTTCGCTAAATATAGAATCGACGGAACATGTCCGGTTTCTGCTTTGAAATGGCGCTCTTTTTGCTCTTGGATGCGCGCTTTTTCAATCGCTTTTCGGTAAGCGACCGCACGAGCTTTGCGTTCTTGTTCCAAGCGCTGTTTTCTTAGCGATAAAGAAATCAGCCACACGGCTACAAGTATTAACGAAAGAGCCGTCGCACCAATTGCGATTCCCATTGTACTCATAAAATATTTTAACCTAACTCGGCTGATACAAATCTCGATATCGAGGTGTTATCAACCATAGTGAATGTTTCGAATTACAGGGAAAAGCGCCGTTATTAACGCGTTCCACCTTAAAATGAACTTAGTTCAGTATCTCAGGAATACATAACGATAAAAAGTCTACCGAGGCCTATCGGTATGCACTCCCTAAAGGGTGTGATCTTGCTTCAATATAGGTGTCAAATGAAGACCATCTTTCATCAGAAAAAACCTAAATATCGGTGGTAAAGTTGATGGATTTCCATCATAAATTTCGCACAGTGATAGTTAAGTCAATTGTCCGTATATGTAAGCCAGTTCCGCAACCGTCTTTGCTGAGAATTTCTTCATCAAGCTTGCTCGGTGTACTTCGACTGTTCTCATCGCAATGCATAATTCATCGGCGATTTTCTGGTTACGCTTGCCATCAATGATCTGCTTAAGGATGTCGATTTCTCTTTCGGTCAACGACGCATAAGCATGGCGATACACATTCATGTGAAGGTGCTTTTCAGAGGCTTCTAACCCTTGCTTGATTGCCTCGGCCAATTCCCCACCTTTTACTGGCTTTTGGAAGAAGTTCACCGCACCTGCTTGCAGGGCTTCTACCGCCATTGGCACATCCCCATGCCCTGTCAGATAGATAACCGACAGCGGGCTCTGTGCTTTCACCATCAACTCATGAACTTGTTGCCCTCTCATCTCTGGCATTCTGCTGTCTAGCACGACACAGCCCGGCTTTGTGAGATCCACAGAGTCTAAAAAGCTAGGGCCATCTTCATAGGCTGACACCGTGAAATCATGCTCTTCCAATAAGAACACCAACGAATCACGCATCGACTCATCGTCATCAACCACATAAACCGGCAACGTTTGATGAAGTTCAGGCATAACAAGATTCCTTATGAATCATTTGAAAGAGAAAAAGGTAACGTCACGGCAACGTGACAGCCATGAGGAGTCAGTGACTTAATGGTCATTTGACCGCTGTGGTCTTCAATCACGTCTTGGCAAATCGCAAGCCCTAAACCCAAACCGTTTTCTTTGCTACTCACAAAGGCTTGAGTGACTTGCTGCTCAGTAAAATCTAAGCCCGTGCCGTTATCGATAACCGACAGCATCATTTTATCCGGTTGATACTCGGTAATCACTTTAATTGTTGGTAGTTCGCTGTTTTTGTTATAAATATCAGACGCAGCGCTTTGTTCGCGATACTGTTGTGCGTTACACGCGTCAGTCGCATTGTTGATCAGGTTTACAATCACTTGCTGCAATCCCACAGGATCAACATGCAGTTGGATAGGCTTACCTACAGCGTGGCGCTCAATGATTATCTTGTGTTTCTGTAATCGAAATTGCAGCAGCTCAATGGTGTCTGTGAGTAACTGCTCGATGTCAGTCTGCGACTTCTCAGATGAGCGTTTCTTTATCATATTTCTTAAGCGTTGAATGATCGCGTCAGCCCTATCCACTTGCGACTGAATCTTCTCGAACACGGGTCCAATATCGGTCAATGGTTTGTTCTTCGAAATCCGTAATAAACCACCTTCGCTGTAGTTGCGAATGGCCGCCAAAGGCTGATTGATCTCGTGCGCCAAACTGCTTCCTAACTCACCAACTACTGCGATACGTTGAGAGTGCTCAAGTTGCTCACTCTTACTTTTTAGCTTGTGCAACGTGGCTTCTAACTGTTTTTTGCTGCGGCTAAATTTGTACTCCAACCAGAAGTGGTAAGCATTCAGTAACACCACCAGAATGAAGAACGCCCAAGCCCATTGCTGATTGTACTTAAGCCAGATTAACGCTTCTTTCCACCATGGCTGTTGCAGTGGGTGCATGTCGAGTTGCTGATACAATTTATCGATGGAGAGCAGGCTAGTTGGTGACGTCCAACCCGAAGCATTTGCCGCAATCGCTGGCGCACTGCTCTTTGGCATTGAAAACAGCACCTGACTCATTTGTTTAGCCAGTGCCGAAGAGGCTCGTTCTGTTTTGGCAAACGACCAGTTGGAATACAGAGGCGTAGACACTTGGCATCGGAAGCCTTGAGGCGCTTGGTTACCGATGATTCGATATTGCCCAGCCACCAGCAAACCTTCGCCAATCATGTTTTCAACCAAACAAGCAGGCACCACAGCCGCCTCAATGTGTCCTTCTCGCAATTGGTACAAACTGGCATCAATAGGAAAACCCAAGAACTGAGTATTAGAGAAAAAGTGGTTAGGGTTCAGCCCTTCCTGCATAACTTGATAGCGCATGGTGAGGTAGCCGCCAAACGCGTTTTCAGAAACCGCAGCAATTGGCTTTCCGCTCAGTTGTTCAAACGAGATATACGGAGACATCCTTCTGACCACTAATGCCGAACCGATACTGCGCGTGCTGCTCACACCTTGATCGTCGTAATTGTGACTGGTCATGGTTGCCATCCAAGAGAGCGCGTATTGACGTCCTAAACGAACTGCTTGACCGGGATTGGTGACAACAAAATCGACCGTGACATCTTTCACCGCTTCCGCCATCTCTTCTAAATTAAAAGGCTTGAGAACAAAGTGCTTACCCGGAATGCGTTCAGACAACCAATCCATTGTTGGCTGCCAACGTTGCTGCGCCGAAAGCTTACCTCGAGTCGCCAACACACCAACCTCGATAATTTGGTCGGGTTCATCTGTGTTTTGGTTTGTGCTTGTGCTTGTGCTTGTGCTTGAAGCTACTATCGCTTGTTCAGATTGAGCAGCGACACACACACCTGCAGTTAGGCTCAACCAACAAAGGCTGACAACGGTCATTAGTTTTCGAACGGTCACTGAAATCTCTTTCTCCAAGCGGACTGTTTATCCAATTTATTCTGGCTTCATTTTAGGTTAACGACGTGCTCCACGCTTAACTCATGTTTTAGATCGCCTTAAATAATCCTCTGAAACAAAGCATAACAGCTAGATTGCTAAAACCGCATTTGTTCTAGATCAACTTTAATCTGGGTATGTGGAAATCCACAATACCCCGTGTACGGTCAAAATCTGACAATGAGCCCAACAGAACGAATACCCATTTATAGGTACTAATATGGACTCATTGAAAAGACGGTTTCTCAGCCAGTTCGGTAAGGTTTCCGCCGGTGCTGCGCTCATTCCCATCACCGGAATCAACACCGCAGTCGCAAGCACAGCCATTCGCAATAACAACCAACCAGACCGTAAAGGCGAAGTAGGCAAACGCTACGCCATGGCGATTGATTTGCGTAAATGCGTAGGCTGTCAGGCATGTACTGTTGGCTGTAGCGTTGAAAACCAAGCACCGATAGGCCAGTTCAGAACCACAGTAAAACAGTATGAAGTCTCCCTTGATGATGGTTCGACGGCTCAACAAGAGGTGAAATCATTCATGCTACCTCGCCTGTGTAATCACTGTGACAACGCACCTTGCATCAAGGTTTGTCCTGTTCAAGCCACCTTCCAACGTGAAGACGGCATTGTAATGGTCGACAACGAACGTTGCGTAGCCTGTGCTTACTGTGTCCAAGCCTGCCCTTACGATGCTCGTTTTATTAATAACGATACACTGACCGCCGACAAATGTACCTTCTGCGCACACCGCCTTGAAGATGGCTTACTACCCGCTTGTGTAGAAACCTGTGTCGGTGGCGCGCGTGTGATTGGCGACCTGAAAGATCCAAACAGCGAGATCAACCGTCTGCTCAATGAAAACCAAGACGACATCAAGGTGCTTAAGCCAGAGCAGAACACCAACCCACATGTTTTCTATATCGGCATGAACGAGCGTTTCGTTAGTCATATCGAAGGCCAACCTGCGATTTATGATCCAACCGCCATCGATAACTCAGCTTCTAGCAAACAAGGAGAGACAGCATGAATATCACCGAGGTGTTAGTTCCCGCTCAAGAGATCGCTTGGCTACCGTGGGCGGTTCAATATTTCTTCTACATTGGTTCAGCTTATGCGGCGGCTATTCTGTTTTTGATTGCACTGATCTTCAAAAACTCTACCAGTCATCAATTCCGTTCTGCCCTGGTGCTTGTAATGGCCATTGGCGCGATTGTTGGTCCATTAGCCCTTACTGGTGACTTACACCAACCTGGACGTGCATGGCACTTCTACGCTCACATCACGCCTTGGTCATGGATGTCACTCGGCTCTCTGTTTCTTCCTCTGTTCTCTGGTCTGGCTGTCGCGACGGCTTGGGTTTACCTGCGTTATGACATTGCACAGCTTAAAGATAGTGAAAACCCACTTCTAAAACGCTTGTCTTGGCTAACACTCGGACAATGGCAGGTTTCAACAAAACTGATGATTGCACTCGCTGCTGTAACAGCAGTATCAGGCTTAAGTATTGCGCTTTATACCGGTGCCGAGATTGCAATTTTGGCGAGCCGACCGCTTTGGCATCAACCAGCTTCTCCGCTGCTTTGGTTTACGACCGCATTCTTCGCTGCAACGGGTTTAACGCTGTTGATTTGGGCCCTACTGCCTTCAAGCAAGCCAAGCTTAAAGCCAACAGACCTCGCTCTGGTCCAAAGAACCATTACGTTTACGGGCGGCCTTGCCATCATTCTTACGTCGATTTGGGCATCTAACCATGGTCACTTCAACTTGTATGAGAACGACGCTTGGGGTATCAATTTAGGCATCATGACCACCAGCATTTTGCTGTGCATGATCTTGGTTCTTCCGCTGCAACGTCTATCGCAAAGCAAGCTTGGTGTCATCCTTGTCGCGCTTGCGACCATGGTTTCGGCATGGGCGGTACGCTGGGTCACCATGATGGAAGTACAAACCATTCCCCGTTTTGATGTGGGTGCATTCCCTTATGAATTACCAATGGGTAGCGCAGGTTTACTTGGCATTGTTGGTATGTGTGGCCTTTGGTTAGCACTTGCCTTGTTCGCCTCTGAAATCGTGTCTGTTGGATCTACAAGAACAACTGGCTCTGCACTAAAGACAGCATCAAAGCCAAACCAAAATACATCATCGCCACTTAACCGCTCACATAGCTTGTAGTCTGAGGAATCATCATGGATAACAAACGTCGTCAATTTTTGAAAACAGGCCTTGCTGCCGGTGGTGTTGGAGCTTTTGCTGCAGGTTATGCGACAACCACAAAACACATGGTTCACGGTGCTATCGATGGCACAGCTGGCAAGAAAACCAACCACATCCAACACGGTAATTCGTTAGAGACGGAATACAGTGTCGATGAACAAGGTAAGATTTCACCAAATCCAAACCAACGCGTGGCACCATCAATGTGTTTTGGTTGCTGGACACTGTGTGGCTTGCGTGTACGTATCGATAATCGCAACGACGAGATCTTGCGTATCTCAGGTAACCCGTACCACCCACTATCAAGTGATCAGCAGATCCCGTTCAAAACACCGGTAAAAGACGCCTACATTGGCTTGTCTGGTGAGTCAGGCATCAACAACCGCTCGACTGCCTGTGCCCGTGGTAATGGTATGTTAGAGATTCAAAACAGCCCATACCGAATCACTCAACCGCTCAAACGTGCCGGTAAGCGTGGCGAGGGCAAGTGGGAGCCTATCAGCTACGAGCAGCTTATCTCTGAGATCACCGAAGGTGGTGACTTGTTCGGTGAAGGCGAGGTGGAAGGGTTACGTTCGATTCGCGATATCGAAACACCACTTGATCCGAAAAACCCTGAATACGGACCAAAAGCCAACCAGTTATTGGTAACTAATGCCGGTAATGAAGGCCGTGATGATATCTTGAAGCGCTTTGCATTCAACAGTTACGGTACTCGCAACTTCGGCCACCACGGCTCTTATTGTGGCTACGCATTCCGTGCAGGCTCTGGCGCAATCATGAATGACTTAGACAAGTTCTCGCACTTAAAGCCTGACTTCAACAACGCAGAATTCATTCTGTTCATCGGTATGTCTCCAGCTCAAGCGGGTAACCCGTTTAAGCGCCAAGCACGACAACTGGCTGAAGCTCGTACTAACGGAAAACTAAGCTACACCATAGTGACACCAAGCCTTCCGGCGGGATCTTCAAGCCTTGCAGCAGGCGATCGCAACAACTGGCTACCGATCAAACCGGGCACCGATTCAGCATTAGTTTTAGGCATGATCCAATGGATCATCGAAAACCAACGCTACAATCACGACTTCTTGTCTCGCCCAAGCGCACAAGCGATGCAGAAAGCAGGCACCACACACTGGTGTAATGCATCTCACCTCGTTATCAGCGACGAAACACACCCACAAAACGGGCGCATGCTTCGTACATCGGATATTGGTTTGCTAGAAACGGGCGAACCGATGTCTGACGATGATGCATTCGTCGCACTAAATGTGACAACGTCACTATTAACATCAAATATTAAGGTCGATGAAGCGGCGTTGTTCGTCGATCAAGACGTAGAAATCGATGGTCAGACCGTTCGTGTTAAGTCTTCTCTACAAAGATTAAAAGAAGAAGCCTTCAAATATGACCTTGCTTACTACAGCGAGCAATGTGAAATCCCGCAAGATCAGATCATTGCACTGGCAAAACGCTTCACCAGTTACGGTACAAAAGCTGTCGTGGATACTCACGGTGGTAACATGCACACCAATGGCTTCTACAACTCGTTCTCTATTCTGATGCTGAACGCGCTGATCGGTAACATCAACGCGAAAGGCGGGGCGATCGCGAAAGCAGGTGGCTACCCAACTTCTGTTGCAGGCCCACGTTACGACTTTACCAAGTTCAAGGGTAAGACTAAGCCTCAAGGTGTGTTCTTATCACGCAGCAAATTCCCGTATCACAAGACCAGCGAATACAAACGTCGTGTTGCCGCAGGTGAATCACCTTACCCAACACGCGCGCCTTGGTACCCAATCTCTGCGCCGCTGTTAACCGAGCATTTATCAGCGGCCATTGATGGCTACCCATATCGCGCAAAAGCGTGGATCAACCACATGGCGAACCCACTTTATGGCGTTCCGGGGTTAGACAACCTATTAGGCGAGAAGCTTAAGGATCCAAAGCAATTGGGTTTGATCGTCTCTATCGATGCCTTCATCAATGAAACCACAGCACTATCAGATTACCTTGTGCCAGACACAGTAACTTACGAGAGTTGGGGTATGGCGACACCGTGGCACGGCGTCGCAACTAAAGCGATCACCGCTCGTTGGCCGATAGTTGAGCCTAAAACCTCACGCACCCAAGACGGACGTGCCATCAACTTAGAAAACTTCTTTATTGATCTAGCGAAAACACTCGATTTGGGTGGCTTCGGCGACAACGCAATCAAAGACAGCCAAGGCAACTGGCACGGTATCCACAGTGCGGAAGACTTCTACCTGCGCTCTGCGGCTAACTTAGCATTTGCCAAAGGTGGCGTGCCGAATGTAGATGCAGAAGACATTGTTTGGTCTGGTCTTGAGCGCCTTGTGCCTGTGATGAACAAAACGCTTAAGCCTGAAGAGATGCTAAAAGTGGCGTACATCTTTGCGCGTGGCGGTCGTTTTGAAGACGCAACCAATGCCTACACTAATGAAACCATGAAGTACAAATGGACTAAGCCACTGGCTATTTGGAATGAAAAGCTTGGTACCTCTCGTAACACCATCAGTGGCGAGCAGTACATGGGTTGCCCAACATGGTATCCACAAAAGCTGGCAGACGGCACACCATTGGCAGAGCAGTTCCCAGCAAAAGAGTGGCCATTTACTCTAACCAACTTTAAATCCAATATTCACAGTGCGGTGTCTAACCTGTCACCACGTTTAGAGTCGATCAAAGGCGTGAACCCGGTGTACATTCACCCGCAAGACGCCTCTTCAGCGGGCATCAAAACTGGTGACGTATTTGCCATTGAAACACCGAGTTCAACCACACATGCGTTGGCGATGGTGATTGATGGCATCAAGCCGCGCACATTAGGCTTTGAACATGGCTTTGGCCATAAAGAACTCGGCGAACGTGCGCACTGGATTGGGGACACGCAGCAACCAGTAAAAATGAAGTCAAACGATGGCGTTAACATCAATGATATTGGCTTGATTGACCCGACGAGAGAAGGCAAAGGTGTAATGCTGGATTGGGTGGTGGGCGCTGCAGCAAGACAAGCGCTTCCGGCGAAGATCTACAAAGTCTAATCACAAATCCAATACACGCCCCTACTGATACATAGCTAGGGCGATAACAGAGCAACTTTACCGTTCGAAGTTGCTCTGCTTTTTTAACAGCCAATGCATCGATAGCATTCAATCCGCGACATCCAAGCCTCAACAACCAATCCAGTCGCAACAACCAAAGATTCTTCTCTTTTCTTCTCTTCACCACAACTTTTTTAGTCAGAATCCATAAAGCGGCTATGCTTATACAATCGGTGCCATAAAAGAGCCTTAACAAGCAGTTACACCGAGGCGAACATGGCAGTTCCCTTGCATTTCGTTAACGGCAATCAGATTCGCCTATCGAAATTCACATAAATACCATCATGGTGACTGAGGTTATTAATGTGAGACTTACCTCAAGTTCCAAGTGAATTAATGTGGAAATCCACAATAGCGCGAGCAACCAATTATGTCGAAAATGCGTGCACTATAACCAATAGCGACGCCTCATGATTAAGCTGAACATAAAAACTCAAACTCTAACGCTTTGCATCGCTGCTCTGGGAAGCCTTTCTTTATCCGGTTTTGCACAAGCAGCGCCTAATCCAATGCCAGAAGCCGCAGAAACCTGTAGCGGATGCCACCAAGCCGACGGAAAAGGGATGCCTAACATCGCCCCGATGCTTGCAGGGCTTAATGCTGACTACCTAGAACATCAACTGGTTCTATTCTCTAGTGGTGAGCGTCAAAGCGCGATCATGAAGGGCATGGCGGATGGTGTGTCTGATCCTGCGATTCGTCGTGAAGTTGCCGAGTACTTCGCTTCGCTGCCTTCTTATGAATTCACTGATTTAGAACAACGTGGCTCACAAGCTGATATCGATAACCCGTATCGTAAGCTGGTATTCCAAGGCGATTGGGATCGAAACATTCCAGCTTGTGCAACCTGCCACGGCCCAAGTGGTATGGGCGTAGACAAGTTCCCACGCCTAGCGAGCCAACACGCCGACTACATTCAAACTCAGCTCAACGCTTGGAAAAACGGCACTCGTAAGGGTGATGATTTGAACATGATGGGCAACATCGCCGGTAAGTTGACCGACGATGAAATCAAAAACCTGTCTTACTACTTCGCATCTTTCCGATACTAAAGGGCTCGCATGAAAACATTACTTTTAATTACCGCAACCCTTGCCTCTGGACTCGCTTACGCCGAAGGTGAGTTGCCTGATCGCCAAACCGAACTGCCCGCAGTTGAGAAACCTCAAGATAACAAATATCTGGTGCCACGAGACTTGGTCGATATTCCTGCTGGGGAATTTGGCGACAAAGTAAAACTGGGCTATTCGCTGTTTGTTGACTCACAGCAGATGCGCGGCGAGTACGTCGGTAACGAGCAAAGCTGTGTCAACTGTCACATGCAAGCAGGCATGAAGGCGAATGCGGCGCCTCTTTGGGGTGCTTACATGGCCTACCCGGCTTACCGTAAGAAAAACGACAAGGTAAACAGCTACGCAGAACGTATCCAAGGCTGTTTCACTTATTCAATGAATGGCTTGCCACCAGCCGTTGGCTCAAAAGAAATGGTCGCACTAACGGCTTATTCATACTGGTTGGCGATGGGTGGCATCTTAGATAAAAACGGCATGCAAGATACGCCCGTTCCTGAGATCAGCGATGCGGATTTACAAATCGGTGGTAAAGCGGAAAGCTTTCCTCTTCCTGAAGAGCTGCTAAGCAAATATCCAATTGATGATCGCAGTAAGTTGGCTGGCCGTGGCTATCCTAAGATAGCTAACCCTGAACAAGAGCCTTCGATTTCGCGTGGTGAGAAGGTTTACCAAACCAGCTGCCAAACCTGTCATGGTCAAAATGGCGAAGGCATTAAAGGGGCTGATGGTCGATCATACCTGCCACCACTTTGGGGCGAAAACTCGTTCAACTGGGGCGCAGGTATGCACCGCGTAAACACAGCGGCTTACTTTATTTACGAAAACATGCCGCTTGGAAAGAGCCAACAGCTTTCCATTCAAGACGCATGGGATGTGGCCGCTTTCGTCAACAGTCATGAACGCCCACAAGACCCACGATACAAAGGCGATGTGGCTGCTAATGCAGAGCGCTATCACAACCATCAAGGCTACTACGGTAAAGAAGTTGATGGCCACGTGCTAGGTACAAAAGCTTACCCAAGTGGTAAGGGAATAATCCAAAACCATTAGTGGTCCCACAAAATTTTGCTAAACGTGAAGTGATACCGATGGCACCACTTCACATCTACTAATAAATTAAATAGGTATTAAGATAAGGTACATAATTAATCTACCAAACACCCAAACGTTCATATTGAGCTCGTTTCTGTAGTAGTTTTTCATCGGATTTCGCTACTTTAAGTAAGACGCGTAGGTACCCAGCAGAGGCCGAATAGTCGCGTAATTGCTCACATACTTGTATTAATCGAGACAAAATCCGATGCTGCCTTGGAAAGGCACGATTAAGCTCTTCGAGCTCTTTTCGAGCCCCCGGGTACTTAGCATTAAGGCCGAGTAACGAAGCGCTGCATAAAGTGACATCAAAATCATCCGGGGTGTGCTGTTTAGCTACGGACAGTAGATCTTGCGCCAAATCTATATTGCGCCATTTTAGCATCGCTTTGATGGCTACGATTCGTGCAGTGGCAATGTCTGTGTCTTCAGATATCAAGAATGTATCTTTATTATCAATAATTAGGCGTTCAAACTCTTTCCATCGCTCATCTTGATAAATAGCGTGGCACTGCATAAGCAAAGCATAGCTATTTTGGTTATGCTTAAACTCATTATTAGCTATCTTGGCAGCAGCTTTATAATCACCTTCAGAAAGCGCCTCTGTGAGAGAGGAAGACCAATCGGTTTTGATTCCTGTTTGATGGGGTGTGTTAGCGAGTTTAGGTGCCGCATAGCAAAGCTGACGTACTTTAGCTTGTTGAAAAGCTTGCGACAGCTGCGTTACCGATAAGTATCTTTCATTCGGTTGCTTATCTAAGCATTTAAGTATGACTGCTTCAATCTCAGGACAAATAGAAGAATTTAGCTCACTAGGTTTGGCAAATGGGGCGTGCTTTCGTACATCGACTTGTGTCGAATGTGGTAACCTTCCCGTCATTAATTGGTAGAGCAGAACACCTAAGCTATAAATATCTCCTGCGATCAGTTGTTCCGTGGTGCCTTTTCGTGATGCACAATCACAAAATTCTGGCGCAGAATAAAGTACAGTTCCGCCATTTTCTCTGGTTTTAACATAAAACTCTAATGGCAATGCAGAGCTGCCAAAGTCAGTGAGTTTTACTAAGTTGTCGTCACCAACAAGGATGTTATGAGGTTTGATATCCCCATGTGAGATCGGAGGTTCAAGCTGTGATAGATAGTCGACCGCTTTTAATACTTGCTCGTAGATATTAAAATAATACTCGGCTGAGTTTCCCGCGACACATTGGTATTGGTTGTAGGGAAACGCACTTTTCTCATCACTAAGATGAATATCTCTATTCTCAAGCTTCTGTGCCAAAGTTTCACTTGGGAAGTATTCCATCTCGATAACATAGAGATTGTTTTCTTCCTTAATACGACCCATATCATAAACTTGAATCACATTCGGGTGCGGTTCAAGTCCAATAAGATCTTTGCCTTCAGCAAGGGTTCTGTCAGGAGCTGAGTTTTGCTTAGGGATCTTAAGAGCAACAATTTTTTTATCGTTGATGCGCTCCGCTCGATATACCCAGCCATGAGTCCCATCACCCAAACACTCAAGCAAGTAGTAACGTTCGCCGAGTTGTTTGTTTGATTTAGATAAGAATAGACCTGCGACTTGATTCATTTTACCTCCGTAAAGCGACTCGCTTCGAGATAGAGTTTATTATCTGGGCGAGAGGAAAATAAGCAGCGATGAAGAATCAACGATGCATATTGCACCCCTGGAATAAACACCCCTTTACTATTGGTTGCCCCTTGCTTAAACATACGTTGTAAATTGTCAAAATCAGGGGCAGAAACAACATCTGTACTCCAAAATGACAGGACCAATACGGAAGGTTGCTCATTCCAACGGTGATAAGCTTCAAGTAAATTCAGCAACTTTCCTTCGAGCTTTTGTTTGTCTGACTTTGAACCTTGGTAGCGCTCAAACTCAACCACCGCACTCGGTTGCTGAGTGTCATAATCAAACCAAACAGAATCAGACCGAATGTCATTTCCTGCTGCCATAGGTGCTGGCGCTTCAACGACAGCCATATAGCCGAGCGTATGGCCTAATGTGTTCCATACACTGCAACCAAGGCTGTGGATTAACACATCTTCATCCTTTACTCCCCACTGTGTTAGAGCAGGGTAGCAATTATCGATGAAAGTTAGGCTATCCAACTTGTTAAGAATTTTAGAGGCAAGATCAGCCATCAAAGCGTTCCCAAACACTGAGCACATCAGGCGATTCACCACCGTGAATTAACGCTTTGGTCCCGACTTTAACGAGTAATGGTGCCGGAATGGAGCGACCACAAACGAGAGCTTCACCCGTCGATAAGCTCGATAGCTCATCAAGATCTGCTTTGCTGACCATATCTGATGCTTTAGCAATAAAGCGTTGGTCATCAGGGTTTTTCAGTCTCATTGTGATCAAGGTATTACATTGAGAGGTTACATCAGCATCAAGTTTCGATGGCCTTTGGCTGACAATCCCAAAGCCAACGCCAAACTTACGACCTTCACCAGCAATCTTTTTAATAATCCGGTGACTGACTGCATTACCGCCAGCCGGTGCGAAGTTATGGCCCTCTTCGTAAACCAAAAAACATGGACGTGTTTTATCAGTTTTGCTCGATGCAGCACTAAGTATCTCGCTGGAAAGTAGGCCACAGACAACTTGTTTAGCTGTATCGCTTAACCCTTGCAGATCGATAACGACAAGACGTCCTTTGCGATCAGAAGCACGCCCAATCATTTGGTGAATGTCTGTCGCTTGCTTCATTGTCGCAGAGTAAAAGCTCTTCGCTTCGTTTAGTACACGGCTTAGCTTCATTGAGGCTACCGCAGCGCTTCGTCCATTTAACGCTTTTGCTTCCGCTTCGGATAAGTCGTCCCATTCGCGTAATTTGTCCAGCTCATCACCGAGGTAACTGCGTAAGTTATTGATATCGCGAGGTGTGCTTTTATCGGTTTTTCGCCAATAGCGAATAGCCACATCAAGTACACGTTGTTGCGGCTCGGTTAATCCCGGTAAAATTTCTGAGATATCATCCATTTCAAAATGGTCAAACTGCAGTGCTAAAGGGCGGTTTTTGCTGGCGTATTTATGGTTAAATGCCTCGTCTTGTGGTGTATAAACTTGAATACCCGCATCAGCAGCCTGAAGCTTCTCAATCATCAGTTTTATCTCAGGCAGAGCCTTCTGATCTCTGGCATCTTCAACGCTTTCAAATCCATCATTGAAATGCAGGCTGCCTTTCGATAAAGCTCGTCCATACTCACCATGAGGGTCAAACACCACAACAGTACCGTTATTGATTGCCACCAAACGCTCGATAATACGGCCGACAGTATAAGACTTACCTGAACCCGTCATTGCAAGAATCGCCATGTGCTCAGTAACCAGCTTATTAACGTCAAGATAGACAGGTACCGTGTTATCGCCACGCTCATAACCAACCAAATTACCTAAGTGTAAGCTGCTATCTTCACGAAACTCGTAGAATTTACTCAGAAACTTAAAATCAACCGTTTCCACACGCTCACCTGGGGTAAGAGGACGACGTGGAATTTTAATTTGATTGGTAGCAGGGTCACGATAACCGACAAGTTCAATGCTAGCATGCATGTTTTCACCAGTCATATTGGCGCCAGGGAGTAATTCCAAATCTGTGACGCTGTCACCAAAGCCAGAATTAAATAACATGTTTGAACGTTGGATACGTGTCACTCGACCTAGGACTGCCACTTCAGGCTCATCTTTGCGTTCTTGGTGCATGATCCGCACAAACTCGCCACGACGAACTGAAAAGGAGTTTTCAACCACCATAGTGAGCTTACTTGCATCACCGGTATTGCCCACTAATTTACCCAGTACACTATGTTTCACTTATAAATCCTCATCCAATCCTGACAGCCAAGTGTCTTCTACTTCGTTATTTTTAATCGCATCGCTCAAACCTTGGCGATAATAGTTAGCAAATTGATCAAGCATTTTGAGTTGTTGCATTGCCAGTAATTGGGGCAAAGGTTTAGTTTTACTTTGCCCTTGGATATCCAGTGCCATTAATTTCCAAGCAACAGCATCTAATTTCGCGGTGTCCCAATCTTGCTCTTCACCGGCTAACTGCACCATTTGAATTTGGCTTGATTGGCCGCCACGATAATGGAAACCCACAATCCCTGCCGCGACAGACTCCGCAGGCTCCATTCTTAAGCTGCTATCAGAAAGTCGAAAAGCAATGGTGCGAGAAAATGCGCTTAAAATGCCATGGATAAAACGTTTATCTCCGATACCCCGTAAACTTGACTCTAGATCTTGCAACCTGCTTAAGTTGGCACTTTCGAGTTTGTCGGAAGAAAGAAGATAGCTATGACCATCGGCATTTCTTAAGTCTTGTTTGGCAATGCTGACAATTGCACTAAACCGCTCTGCAACGATACTAGCCAGGACCGGGCCGTGTGGGTTCCACGGAAACAAATGTTCTCTGTGCTGGCGCCAGAAATCAGAAATGCACGCTTTGGTTTTTTGATATTCTTCACCGTGCTTGATGTTTCTATCCAGCGGCGCCATTGCTCGATCCAAGAACAGTGGTGTATCAACCAAAATCAACTTGGCTTTGGAGCCCTGTTTTAACTGTCTCTCAACGAGCTGGTAGGCTTGACGGATCTCAATTAAATCTAAGCGTTTTCGCTGCGCTTCAAAATCAATATCATCCAATTCAGAGAGTGAATCGCTGCCGCCGCTGCTGACTTGATTTTGCTCGATGCTCATTTCGGTACACACGGCACCGGAAGCAAAAATATAGCCACCAAACGTCCCTTTAATGCATGAATGCGTCGCGATGCCAGACACATGTAAATCAATGACTTTGGGCCTTTCAACACTTTTTACCAAGCCGAGTTCTTTAAAGAGCGGCGCGACCTTCATTACGTCTCTAATTTGATGGATCAATCGCCCTGCACTGCCAGGTAGCCTAATTTGAGACTCTACGGCAAGTGATTGGGCTAAATTCTGTTTTCTCATAACACTTGCTCCTTTAAGGTCTCGGCATAAGACCAGTACGGGCTAGATTTTAATGTCGATAAGCCAAGTTCTGACAACGCATTACCGTCAAGGTACCCTCCTTGCGTTAACCGAGAAAAACCTTGGCTCGCTTCATCAACCGATAAGTTAAAAACAGGCACAACAAGCGATGCCTGATATCGAGTGAAAGCATCAACATCACCCACTTGCCAACCAAACACACAGGCTAACAGTGAATAATCGGTCGGTCTCAGTTCAATAACATCACTGCCGGTATTGTCGCTAACATCACCCACTTCACCGGCTAACGCAATGAGCTCATCGAGCCAACCTTTCACAACGGTCGCTTTATCTAATAAAGATATCGACCACAGAGGCAAACAGGTGGCAGCAAAAACGCCTGATGCTGAATGGAACCGAAAGTAACGAGTATTAAAGTTGCTTCCCCAGTAGTGACCAGAACTGCGATCACTGAGTCCTTGCTGGGCACAAATGTGTTGTGTGACTTCATCGACAATAAGCAGTGGCAGTTCACCTTCCACCTCCGACGGCGTATCGGTAAATTGGACTTGCCAATCAAGTTCGCCATCAATGCTCCCCCCTTTATAGGGAGGAATAAGTACTAATGTATTACCTGATGATTGACACCATTCACGCCATGACGTTTGTTGTGAGCCCTCTAATTGTTGATAGTCTTTTCCTATCATTAGCACACAGCCGTGTTGTGGCATTTGCTCTTTTGGCTGAGCGCCAAGCAATGAATGCAAAAAACGGCCGCGGCGATGCTGAGTTAACGATCCAGCGAGATAAATAGCCATTCGTTACCCCCCAAACGCAAATTGGAGTTTGATAATACCTTTCTCGACTAACTTACTTTGCTCGTCTGGTGATAAGTCGGGTTGCTCTTTAGCCAATATTTGACGCGATATTTCAACCCAGCGCTGAACACTAATACTGGTACCCTCAAGGGCCTGCTCGGCCTGCTTGGTCCACTCCTTGTGCCGACAATCAAGCTCTAGCGCCATCTCTGATAAAGAGCATTTTTCAAATTCAGATTGAGAAATGACTGCAATTTCAGGCAAAGCTAGTGCACTAAACAGTGGTTGAACCTGAGGACGCAAAGTTTGATTAGTCAGTTCAATTTGTTGAACGCGATATTTATTTTGTTCAAGGTCTAGTTTATTGACTTTACCTTTTAGTACGCCGACTTGATCCATCACTGGCTTCATCAGTTTTTGTGGTAGGTCCTGAATCGATGCAAACTGTCCAATACGCGCTTCATGATCGAACTTATCGCTGAACACTTCGACTTGTTCATCGAGGTCGGATAATGAGTCTTCA
This sequence comes from Vibrio sp. Scap24, assembly GCF_013394185.1. NCBI lineage: Bacteria > Pseudomonadati > Pseudomonadota > Gammaproteobacteria > Vibrionales > Vibrionaceae > Vibrio > Vibrio sp. Scap24. The sequence continues at coordinate 1,747,965 of NZ_CP041333.1, forward strand.
ATGTCACGTAACTGTTCACGATAAAGCAGTATATCTTTAGGGTGATTTACATGTGGGTACCCCATAGGAGGAACCGTGCCGATGTATGTTTCAAGCTGAGTGATCTTATTATCAAGCTGAGTGATTTCGATGCGAGACTCGCTAAACAATTTAGCCAATTGACGATAAGCCTGCAGAATATAGCCATTAATTTGGTCAAACTCTTTACTCTGGCCACTACGAATATCAACCCCCACCTCACGAGCAAGATCATCTAAACGCTGTGATACTTTATCGAGCTGTAAGGTGCGCAAATAGTAACTGAGGGTATTAGATGAGCCTTGGTACTCTATTCTTTGAGTTTCTGTTACTTGAGTGTGTTGTGTTGCGCCTTTTAAAATATTGTCTATTTTGCCAAGTGAGTTAATAAACAACTCGCGAGGGAATGGGGGTTGTGAGTCTTGTTTACTACAAATACTCGCTATTGCTGCTTGGCTCGCGGATCTGATCAGCTTGGCACTACTACCTACAAAAGCGGCGAATTGCCCCGCTTGCTCTGTACGAGAATAAAGCGGACTTGATTCATCTTCTAAGCGAATAATTTTCTCACTTCGATAAGCATGAGAGACTAAATGGCGATTTAATACTGCATGAATATGTCCCAGCATGGTCTGGCGTAATAACAAAACGGTCGGCAAGTTAGTTATCACTTCTGGCAAATTATTTGTTACTTCTGGCAAGTTGTTACTTAACGCATTCTCAACGCTAATTAACTGATTCATGAGATCTTGAGCTGCAATTAAATGCTCGTCCGCTTGAGTCGTTTGGGTGCCGACTTGGTTCGCATTTCGGCCTGCAAACAGACCTGGAACTCTATCTTCCTTAAAGATATCCCTCAAAGCTTCGACTTGTTTCAGATATTCGCCACGGCCAACCATCCCTTTGCGACCATTCATATCGCTTTCTTTCGGGTCATAAAACCATGAAGTCGCATATTCGAGTTCACCCTGTTTTAGGTCGTCATAAGAGAGTTGTCGCCAGCACTCATCTTTTGCAGTTGGGTCTTCAATTTGCAATAAATTAAGCTGACTACACCACCACATCCAATCATTAAAGACCGCTTTTGTGCTCAAACCTTGGCTTGCAGGGGACCATAAGTAACCCCAATACCATTTTGCTTTCGCATCATGCAAAGACCAGTTTTGTTTGAGTGCTGGATTCGCGATGTGGGCCAAAAATGGCGGCACTTGAGCTTGAAGATGGTTGGTGTTTTCAATGTTGCTAAATAGCCCGGCATGTTCATCCAAACGGTAACCGCTTTGAAAAACTTTGCCGTTAAGCGTCAAGCGACTAAACATCGCACGCACTTCACTGGCGTCTAGACCATGACTAGAGTGAATGTCATTCAAACTGGTGACATTTTTATCTAATAACAGCAGTTGCCACGTCTTCAGTAATTTCGAACGGTCATCTTCATTAATTCGACCTGATGGACGAAGTGGCCATGCAATCAAACCTCGTTCATTAAGCCAATGACGCCATTCATGAATACGTTGATAAGCGTAGTCACGAATATTGGTCAATCGCGTTTTGAACTTCGAAGTAAACACTCGCTCATTCAATTCAAAGTTATGAGCGGCCTGTAGCTTACGGTCGATACCAATGCGTTCAATCACATCAATTTCACTGGTATTGAGGTAATAAAGCAGAATATTTTCTTTCAACAGATCGCTCACACTGCCTTTACTGTAATCGTCCATCACCCCGATAGAGCCAGTAAAAGCAATCACAGGAAAACGGCCCGCATCACTATGTTGACGAGATAACTCCTCGTTAAGCACCTTGAGTTCTTCTTTACTATCAACCCACGCAAAAGCAGCCTTAGCTTGAGGGTGTAAGCGCAAAGCCTCACAAGATTGTAATCCTCCTTGCGCCCCACGCCCCGAGCCAGTTTGGGTAAATTGAACCGCTAGATCTTTACGGTTATAAAACGCTTCTTGATTGTAGTGCCAGTCGCGGTCTAATAAACGGAACAGGCCAAGTAATCGGCTTCGACGACGCGCTTGTGGTGACAGTTCCCACTCTTGTTTTAACTCAGCCATTGCATGTTCATGACCGTCGGCAAAGCCCACTTCACGGAAGATCATCGAGTTTTGTTGCTGCGAGCGATAACGCAAGTCTAAACGCAGTAGCATCGCCACACTTGGGCCAATGTGAGTTTTATCTTCGTCGTCCAGTGTTGGTGAGTCGCCATTAAAGGCTTTCCACAGAGCATCGGCGGCAAACTCAGCCGCAGGATGGCTATAGAGCAAACTGATTAAATGACGGAACTCTTGCAAGTCGAGCGGCAATAAGAAGGTGTCTTCACTGCCTGATTCATTGATCGCAAAAGTGCGCAAGTTTTGACGCAGTGCGCGCAAATTAAGCCCTTGCTCAACACTTGGGTAAAAATATTCGTCTTTCTCACGAGAGAACTTACCGTGCTCCAACGCCTGACGGCAGTTGAGCATCGACCACTCAACCTTGCGGTACAAACTGACCACAGGTTCGTCATACTCATTTTTTAACGGCAACAGATTCAACAGCGACTGGTTCTCGCTATTGATTGGTTTAGGTAGTTGACCAAACAACAGGTGCCTTGCATGTTTGAGTAATGGCTTGTCTTCTGTTTTAATACCACCAATCGCATTGTGGTCGAGTACGTGATCAGAAATACGGCCGGAGTTTTTCAATACCTGGTCAAACAGCTCACCGATATTACTAAACGGCTCTGTCCCTTCCCCATATTTATCAAGCTCGACATCAATATTTGCCATCACCACGTTAAACCAACCAAAATTGGCCCCACTCATGGCGTACGCTGCTTCTACTAACCCAACAGGGTACTGATGGCGAAGTTGGTTTTTCTGCTGCAGCTTGGCCACATAATCGGAGACATCAGCAAAGGCATTGTTTTCCAATTCAACCAGCTCAAAGCGTCGCGCGGTTGACTGAATTTCTCGCAGCTGCTGGCCAAGTAAAGGCGAACACAACGCGACGTAACGAAGCCAAGGCAGTTTACGGCGTGGATCCTCTTCTTTGATTGCTTTACCAATCAAGCGGATCGCTTCACCGTCTAACTGACAGGCGTCATCACGGTCAATACCAAAGGTCGCGGCTTCCGCCACAGTCTCAAGCTCATCCAGGACAATCAGAATGTATTGAATACCAAACGATTTAAGGTACTGATAGGCCGAATCCACTAACTGAGTAACCGTGACTACTTCACCATTTTCGTCTTGCGCTTGATCGTAATAAAGCGCCTCATCACTGAACTGCAGTGACAACATCAAGCGACGAGCCAATTCTTGATGATCAAAACCTTCTGGCTCTAATCGTTGCAAAGCTTGCTTGGCAATACTTGATTGAATCGAACCATCAAATTGCTTGGTCGCCAACGGCAATAAAGACTGGTACAAGCCATAGGCAAACCAGTTATCCGTGTTTTGAAACTTGGAAACGATTTGCGAATAGCGGATATATAAGCCGAGGTATTCATCACGTTTGTTTTCATCATCAAACAGCTGAGCATTTTCAAGTTCACCGATATCATTGCGAACATACCAGCCTTGAGAGCAGTCATTAATTTGAGCGATCAACTCATAGCCTAAACGAGACTTACCGCGTCCCCATTCACCTTCGACCGCAAATACGTGGGCAAATTTATCGTCATCATGGTCGATGGTCTTAATAAAGGTGCGATAGCGATTGAAAAACTTACTTTGCCCCACAAGCGGATCTTTGGAGGGGTAATCAGACACACCCGTTGCGGCCCAGTTATGTTGGGCGGATAAGGCATCCCAATGTGCTTGTGGAGAGAGATTCTCTGATTGATGTTTCATGTGACCTTCCTTCTACAACCTAGCCGAAGTCGAGAATGTTTGAGTTGTTTGTTGTTCTTGTCGCCATCGAGTGGCTTGGGTGCGAATGGCACTGCGTAGTGTTTTTCCATACAAGGCAAACGCGCGTTGTCCTTTCATTCGATAACACGCATCAGCAAAGTGTGGGGCGATTTTATAACTATCGAGCTCGCCGCCTGCACCATCACGATGCTGCCAGACTTGGCGACGCATCAAGCGCTCAATCACTTCGCCAAGCTGACGGTTAAGCTCGGTATCCGAGACCACCGCTGGAAATAAGGACATCGATAATTCAGTTAAAATACGAGTAACGAATTGAGCCAAACTACCGCACAGCACTTCATCACCATATTGGTTAAGGACCAGCACGTTAACCAAAGAGGGCTTGTATGGGTTTTGCCCTGCTGGCAACTCAAGCACTAAGCCACTTTGGCCTTCACTGGCCCAGATGTCTTGCTCGTACATGATGGCCGTTAGCAATAGGGCCCAAGGTGAAGACAGGACCCAATCTAGCGCCATATCTGAACGTGGCTTGTGAGCATCAATAGGCAGCGCCAAAAAGTCTGATTCGACGAAGCGATTCCCAGACTGAGTCAGTGAAAGATCGTGCAACAGATACGGGCTGTACTTCACTTCGCACTCGGTTGTCGGCAGCAGCCTGCCTGCGACCCAATCTAAATCTGGGCGACCGCTTTCTAGTGATACTGGTTTTAGCTCGGCCAGTGGCGTTTTTTGCCACAGTGATAACTGATGCGCCATAGCAACCACGCGAACAAGGCTTGGTAAGGTAGTGATTTGTTCAGCGGTGGCGCCAAACAGTTCACGCTCTAATTGAGGGTATGGAGTGGCACTGAGTGAAGCTTTACTTAAAGTACTCTCCACCCATTCGCTGGCACCACCGAGCTGGCTAATGCGATCGACCAATTGCAGCGGATCGCTCAACTGCGCGGCCTCTTGACAACGCGCTGCGAGCAAGGTTAACCATGGCTGGCGAAATTTATCATCAGTTGTTAACAGCGCGGCCACCATTTGGGCATCACTACCCAGCTCCGCCACACCTTGCAATAGACGTTGGCTGGCCAGCCAATGGCGGCCATCATCACACGGATAGGCCAACCCTTGCAGCATTTGACGTAGCGATTTGTCGGCGATAATGGCACAACCGTTAGCCAGCAGGCGCTCTAACGGGCGCACAACTTGAGTCAGCAATGCTTGTTCATCATTCAGTACAGCCGTACTGAGTAACGCCGGTGATGATGGGCTCATTTTACGCCTCCTGCAGAGCGAGTTCAGCTTGCTCAAGTAGGCTATAAAGCTGGTCTAAATCATCAAACAGCGGTGAGGCACCGTCAACATCGATACCTTTGGCACTGAACCGTGCCAGCAGAGCACGATCTAAATCCTTGTTTCCAGACTCCAGCGCTTGTTGAGCATCAATAAGCTCTTGTTCACTGATATGACCTTCGATAAGGCTTTCGACCAATAATTTAGCTAACGACGTACACCTTTTGGATAAACGTTCAGCGTATCTTGCATAAGATAAGTTATCTGCAAAATGCTCTTCCGTATTCTCATCAAGGCGAGGGATAAGGACCTTACTAATATCAGATAGCGACGTATGTTCAACTGTCGTTTTTACAGCCCATTGATTAAGTTGCAGCTGACCTTCAGGACGATTTAACCAATGAACCAAGAGTTCGGACCGGATCGCAGTCGGCGACAACATCGCTACTCGTTGATTAATCAACATTGGTAACTCTTCAGGAAGAAAGTACTGAGCCCTGAAGTAACCATCCATACCGATGACAATCATTCCTTCTTTCGCTTGATAATTGGCTGAATCAGCATAGACACCACGATTGACTCCAGTGTCCAAGCCAATAAAGTCTTTTGTTCCAATATTACGAATACGGACTAATGGAACTTCAAATTCACCTTCAATAAAATCAGAACTCTTAACTGGGCAGCCTGAGGTTGCATTCACTATTGACGACAACCTCTCATGATCAATTGATTTAATCTTTTCTACAAGCTCAACAACATTGGAGCGATATGGCCTTGGGTCTAAGCGATCACTCAGTAAACTAGGGCTAGAAAACGTCGACTTTTCCGGCATTTTATTAATAGGAAGCTGTAAACTGTTTAGCCTTCTATCCACATCAGCAACAAGCTGCTTCGCCAACGCACGCAAACGCTCTGCCTGGCGAACTTTATCGCCGATGTAGGTTTGGGCTGTGCAACAAGGTTTCGGTATAGGCATTCGTTCAAAATTGAACAAATACAGGTTTTTTTGTACAGCTCCGCCTGCCTCTTTTCTAGCTATAACTTTAAAATGCTCTGACAACGTAAATGCAAGAACATAATAATTATCAAACACCTCTTCATTTGTTCGATATTTAACCAAAGCTTGATTGGCAGAGTATTTAACTTTTGACTCAGGAATAATAGCTGAGCTACCAATTGTTCCTGCTATACTAACGACTATATCTCCAGCTTTAACATGTGCAGTGTTTAATAATGTGTGCGTTTTTGACGTCACTTTCAGTACACTACTCTCATCAATAAATGGAGCGCTAATATCTTTTATTTTAATAAATCCGGGGTCGCTAACACAATTAGATTCAACAATAGAATTACATAGTTCATACGCCCCAAACCCCCAAACCTCCCCAGAACTACCGAAAGACTCATATTCATCAAAATTGTAAATTTTGTTCAGCGCTACAATTGCATCTGGGTCATAAAAGTCAGTATCTAAGCGCTCTGGTGTTAACCAATCACTTGAGTAAAATTGAGCAAACATCACTCACCTCGCTTATAAGCAGCGACAATTGGATCGAGATCGTTATTCACACCCGCAGCGTAATCTTCGATATTGTTCTTCACTAGGTAGCCCAAGGTTTCTGCTACCGCCATAAACACATCGGTTTGTGGCTCGGGTAAGAACTGCTCTGGGTGCTCTGGGTTGTTCGGACGTTTTTGTAAGTACAAGATGGATGTTTTTGCGCCTGTGCCAGACAATTTGAACGTATCCGATGGTAGTGACACGACCGCTTTCACAATCGCCTTACCGCCGCTAAAAGTACCTGTTTTCGGATCTTTTTTACCCATGATGTATTCACGCACGTAACGGTCACCCGAGTTACATAAAATACCGTCAGGAAGCACAATCATCAGACGGCCGCCAGGTTTTAGTAGCTGCAAACAGCGGTCAATAAACAGTACCGCAGGGTCAATGGAACCACCTTTCACTGGCTGCCACTCACCTTTTTTGTTTGGCTTACTGCCTAGTGCAAGGCCTGTGACCGTAGGGGTCATTTCGTACTTTGGTTTTTTACCGGTCGAGATATCATGCAAGTCGGTGCGGAAGCCTGGCCAAGATGATTCAACACCACCCAGTACCTGTTCCATATCCGCTTCGTACTCTTTTTTAGGATCCGTTTTTCTTTTTGGGTCTTTCTTAAATTTAGGGGTACCAAATGGCGGGTTGGTACAGATTAAATCAAAGCTGTTTGGCTGAAGCGACGGTGTGGTCAGCGAGTTACCGGTGTAGAAAATCTTCGCTTTTGGTGCACCTTGCAAAGCCATATTTACACGAGCCAACATCACCATACGCGGCGCGGCGTCAGCGCCAACAAACCCATTTTCCAGTAGGTGATTAAACTGTTGCTGACGCTCTTGATCCGACAAGCCAGCGACGGTGTGAAGGAAGTTTTTCACGCGGCTTAGCGCTACCGAGCCAAAACCGTAAGAGCCACAGGTCGGGTCGCAGAAACGGAACTCACCCGAAGTGATCTTTGCTACCGCATCGGTATCGTTAGCGATATCATGAAACACCATATCTAGCATGGCGTCTTTAACTGGCTTCGGCGTTAGGTAAATACCTAAGCCACCTTTTGATTCAAAGTTAGCACGTAAGAAGACATCGAACACACGGCCAAGGAAATCGGCTGAAACGTCAGCCAGTGTGCCTGGGCGTACCTTGCCAGATTCATCTTTAAATGGTCCTAAATCTTGAATCGCTCTAAGTAAGCTTTCGTAGTTACGTGGCTTTTCTAAACGTAGGTGAGTTTTGTTATCGAAAATCGCGTTCGATTCACCGGCATCATTTACAACGATATAGTCTGTATGTGTTTTGAAAAAATCGAACGCCGCTTGAATCAGCTCTACGGCGGCATCACCATGCTGTGCCACATACTGGTGCGTAAACACTTCTAGTAGATCGTAACTGTCATCTTTATGTTCAAAGCTAAGCGTGGTGTCCTCTTTATGATGAACACGGAACGATTCTAAGAAGAGGATTTTTGCCACTTCTTCAATGATATCGTTCTTGTCCGAAACTTTATCTTTGACCGTTTGGTACACCTGCTCATGGAAGGCATCTAAGTCTTGCATAAGATTGCGGTATACCGATGCAGACCAAGCTAGGTTGGCTTCTCCGCCTAGGCGATCGTAATCACGAATTAAATCAATCCCCGGAATTTCAGGAACGGCTTGACTGAAACCTTTAAACTCGTAACTACGCTGGTTATTGGCATCTGCTAAACAAATAAACGCAGGCCACTGGCTGTCGTCGCTCATCAACTCATTTTCTGCCAACAACTCAAATACGAGACCATCGAGAGCTTCTGGTTCTGAGTAATGCCACTGACCGTCAGCCAATGCCAACACCAAAATACGTGGGGTGACATTACCTTCAACCACCCCCCAAACTAATTCGGCTTTTACTGCTTCATTGCTGCAGGTTAACGGTAGAGATTCACTAAACGCATTAAATTGGTGACGGGTTGTAACCAGTACTTCCGGTAACTCTTGGGTTTCATTACTCATTATTTATTCCTACATAATGCCCTGTATAGGCGAGTGCAAAGCGTGGCTTCGACTTTTAATTTTTTAATACGGCGGAAAATAAAAAGAACCATCACGGTATGTGATTAAGCCTGTTTTATCATCGGCCCCATCATGGTTAATTTGGGGTGCTCTAACGCGGCGGTTTTTAACATCACTTCTGTAGCGACAATATGGTTTGGCAACTGACTAAGCGCTTGCTTAACGGCCACCGGTCTTTTCATCGCAATCACAATATCGAGCAAGATATCGCCTAAGTCTGGCGTTTTCTCGGAACTTTGCTCTGCTTGCTTATCAGACAACTGGTATTGGTCATTGACTTTATTTATTCCAGTTTGGCAACCAAGCCACAACGCCAATTGCTGAGACTGCCAGCCGATCGACTGCCAAATGTGCTGATATTTTTGCCAGATCTCATCGAGAGTTTGCGGTTCATGAGCTAAACCCGATAAGGTTTGCTGTAGCGCTTGGCGCAATTCGTTATCTTGCATCAGAGAATCCTGCTATTTCTGGGTGAACCGAATTGTAGAGCGCTAACATTCTCTGCTGTATTTGCTTGAGGTTCTGTTTCGCTTTGCGTTGCTCGGTTAAGGTTGATTCTAATTTGTCATGCCATTTTTTAGCGAGCTCTTCAGGGAGTGGTGGCATAACCACCAAAGCAAGATCGGCATTATTGATGAAGGCTTGTACTGTCCCTGTCACCAATTGTGCTAATTGCCATTGTACAAACTCGGTTTCAAGCATTAAGACATAAGCACCGGTATATTGATGAAAGCGTAAAGTTGCCAAATGATCACTGGTTAATAGTGGGCAATCTGGCTCTACATCAATCCAGGCTAACTTGCCCTCCTTAACAAAGGTCGAAACCAATATATCATTTTGCTCAACCGGACGTTTTTTTACCTTACTAAAAGCGTTTGATTCATCAGAATCGATATTGATTCGTTCAATAGACTCTATGAGCGATAAGTCTTGCTGTAGGTGGCTAATTTTCACTAGACCGAAATGGGTCTCTTCTGAGCTTGCCCCTTTATCGATTTTCGGTTCTATCACTGCCAAGTCTGCTAGTGCGATCCCACCCAAGTCTAGAAGCTCGCGTGATATCTTATGTCGCTCGGTAAATCCAAAGCTCCACCTATCGTCAACATCAAGCGCGTTAAATCGCATCACTTTAGGCGCTGCCGTCACACGGGTTAGGTTTTCATTTCCGCAATATTCATCGACCCAATCACTGGCCTCTTTGCGTAAAGTATTCAGACTTCGCTGCGCACGGTGTAATTTACCTGTCCATTCTAAATATTGCTCAGCCAGCCCTTCAAAGCCATAGGGTTTAGGTACTACAGGCAGTTGTTTTAATTGGCTAAGACCAACACGGACCAAACCTATCCCACCTACATTTTGTTCTAAATATTCAAGGTAAAGAGGCTGTTGCAGACAAAAGGTAAGCCAGACGGCGTCATATTGTTCTAGCCCACGAATAATCGCCATATTGGCATCAATAGGGTGCTGGCCATCGTGCTCAGTTACAAAGGCAGCACCTGCACTGCCCACCCTGCGTACAACCACATCACCTGGTTTTACACAAAAATCGTCTTCAATAAATGGAGATAAATAGTGCTGGCTCTCGGGTACCAATCGCATATTGCTGATATGGCGCATGCGATAAAAGCACTCTTGCTGAATGAGAGCTTCGAGCGTTCGCGCTGTTTCTCGCTGTTTCTCGCTAACTTTAAGCTCTAGGTATTGCTGCGTTAATGGATCTCTGTGATTCACATCCAACAACGAAACATGAGTCAGGTACCAATCAGAACTTGGATTATCGCTAAAACGCCAGCCATCAATAAAATGAATACCTTCATAGCAGGAAATCTCTTTAAAACTCTGATTTTGTTTAAATTCAGGTAACGCCGCAGCAAGAGACAGGTGATAACTTGCCCGCCAATCTGACGCTGGAATAAAACTGCCTGAGGCTAAGATTCTCGTTTTGACCATGATTGGTACATTCTCAATTTCCCATCTTGCCATCCACTATATAGCAAACACCCCCCAAAGTCAAAACACCACTTGCGAGTCGATTGCGAATGGTAAAAATAATTTCCAAAAAATGTTTGACAAAAGCGTTCTGATATGAACATCATATAATAACAAGAGGCAAAATAACACTCGCAAGTCTAAAGCGAATGAAATAAAAAACACAGACAGGAGATTTGATAGTATGTCTAATAACTTAAAAGGGACCATCTACCTAGTAAAAGATGGCATCACACAGAACACTCAACTTTTGAAAGGTGAGGGGTACCAAGAAACTTCCATTGAGATGGAAGGTGCCACTGCAACACTATATGTCAAAGATGTCACCAAAAGCGACCCAGCTTATGTTGATCTTTTTGCAAATCAAAATTTGCCCGACACTCTGGACTTTGGCATTAACCAGTTAACTGGTGCTGTACTCAAAGTTTTCCGAGCAGGCCACACATTTTTCATCTGCTTTGGTCAAGGGCACCACCTGCTTGAGAAATCTCATTTAGTCAGTAACTTTGGTTTACGCACTGCCATTAACAGCATTGACGTTGAAAAAATCCGCAGCATGGACACAGCTTCGAATAAGGCAACGCTGCTCAACAGCCGCTTCCAAAGTGGGTTGGGGGCTGAAATGAATCAGCTTCCAGTGGACATTGACGAAGATATGCTATCGGCTATTGTCGGAATTTCTAAAGATGCCACTTTTGTGAGCAAAGTTGCGGGTCGCAAACAAGCACTCAACGTTACGCTACCCAACAGTCTAAACAAACTACCTACGCTACTTGATAAAGCGTGGCAAAAATACAAAGCTGCGTTACCTACCGAGCTTAAGTGGGTAGAAAATATTGCTGAAGTCATCCAAGAAACCACGATTTCTAAGCTCAATCTAGAATTACTTAAACAGATTAACAGTAAGAACGCCACGATCAATGGCTTCTATCTAATGGAACCTGAAGTGATTGAGCATAACAATATCATTGGTTATGCATACAAGGCTCGCAGTAATCAAGTATCTGACTTTTTGAGTCTGAATCATTACCTTAGTGAGATTAAAAAGAAGAAAAATGTAATCACTCTGGATCACCTGATCAAAGATTACAAAATCTATGCTCATACTCCCGCAGGCCACATTAACCACAGTTGGAGTGGGTTTGAATGCCTGTATGGCGAGCTGATTCTAAACCACGAGTATTACGCCCTTCGTAATGGCACTTGGTATGAAATCAATAAAGATTTTGTCAAAGAGGTTAATGATGCCTTAGCCCGAATCGACCACTACCAATATTCGTTGCCTGAGTTTGACCATAAAGATGAAGGCAGTTACAACGAAGATGTTGCTGATTCGAGCACTCACATTAAATGTATGGACAAGAAAAACATCTGGATTGGTGGCAAGCAAAGTCGTTTTGAGTTTTGCGATTTGGTGAACAAAGCGAATGGCTATGACCACCGCACAGACATGATTCACGTTAAGCACTACACCAGTTCCGCAACCTTGAGTCACCTGTTTAGTCAAGGAACCGTTTCAGCCGAGATTTTCCGCTCTAGCGAAGAAGCGCGAACCAAACTGTATAACGACAACTCAGGTGTGATGCCATTAAGCGACCCTAAACAAAAGCCGGTAGCAAACGACTATCGCGTTGTGTATGCCATTTACGGTATTAACTCATTACCAACAGCCTTACCCTTCTTTTCTAAAGTAAACCTGAAGAATGCGTTTAACCGCTTACAAACATTAGGTTATGAAGTCGCACTGGCTCACATTCCATTAGCTGGTCAAAAGCTACAAAACCCACTGAAAAAAGTGGCTTAGAGTGTTAGGGCTTCGGCCCTAATTATTACCTAAGCATATTCAATGAGTTTGTTTAAGCAACAAAAAGAAGGAAAATCAATGGTTAAAAACGTAATTTCGAACATCTACACTATGGCCAAAAACTCGATTACAACGGCTTTAAATGAAAAACCCCCGAAAAAAGCGGCGACCGCATTTACACTGGGGGGCCTTTATGCTGCTGTAGGTGGGGCTATTTTAGGGGTTATCATCAGTGTATCTATCCAGGTCAATATATTGGAGTGGCATACTTCTCACTACTCTTTAAAGGGCACTTACATAAAGCATTATTCGTCGCGTATTTATCTCGAATCTTTTTTACCAGTTATCTCGGCACTCTGTTCTATCAAGTCATGATAGACATCCTAATAGCAAACGGAATGGACTTTTCATTTGAAGCAGTAAGAGAGGATTACTTTGACGTAATATCTCAACCAATTCTCGCTATTATTTCAACGATAACCCTTTGGTGGTCAATGTGGTACTTACCGCTGCGTCGAAAAAGTATCGAATAATCAGAAAGAAAAGGGGCCACTAATAATCAAAAAACATATAGTGAGTGACCTACTACTGTACATAAAATAACAAAACTGAGCTAAAACAGAGATAATATATCCTCAACAATTATGGGGCGAAAACGCGTTTAACTGGGGCGCAGGTATGCACCGCGTAAACACAGCGGCTTACTTTATTTACGAAAACATGCCGCTTGGAAAGAGCCAACAGCTTTCCATTCAAGATGCATGGGATGTGGCCGCTTTCGTCAACAGTCATGAACGCCCACAAGATCCGAGATACAAGGGCGATGTGGCTGCTAATGCAGAACGCTATCACAACCACCAAGGCTACTATGGCAAAGAAGTTGATAGTCACGTGCTAGGTACAAAAGCTTACCCGAGTGGCAAAGAAGTGATTCACAACCACTAACTTTAATTAAAGAGGCACTCCTTTCGAGAAAAGAGCTGCTCACACCAGCTATAGCTAAGCTTTACATTGTAAATTAGTGACTGCCGGAAAAGTAAAAAGGAGCCAGATCGTATGACGATCTGGCTCCTTTTTGATTTGATATGGCAGATAAACAGCTAACCTTGCTGCATCTTCTCCCAAATGGTTGGAGAGCCAATGTAATCTTGAACCGTCGTGATGAACTCTTTAACCAGTTTGGTCTGCTTACGGTGTGGATAGACAGCATAAATCGCGGTATCGATTGTAGAAATCGGATAATCCGGTAGCAAGGTGACCAAGCCAAGCTCTTTCATTGAGGCATACAGGTTTGACTGATCAAGGAAGCCATAACCCAAGCCATCTTTCACACAAGACACCATGGTACGAACATCACTCACCTTATAGTTCCCACGAATCGTCAGGCTTTGGAAAGTATTGCCATGCGGTTCTTCACTGATACGCAAATGATCAACCGTCATATCACCATTGGTATAAATCACGGCAGGTAACGCGAGCAGATCTTGCGGCGTTTTAGGCTCACCATGTTGCTTAACAAAATCATTCGACGCGACCAACATGAAGTTACTGTCAGCAATCTTCTTGGCAATCAAATTCGATTCAACGAGCTTGCTAAAGCGAAACGCAATATCAAACTGGCCTGCGATGATGTTAGCGATCTTGTCGTCCAATGACAGCACAATCTGAACATCCGGGTACTTTCTCATAAACTGAGTGATGATAGGTTGCAGGTATTGCTGACCAAAATAGATAGGCGAGGTAATTCGCAGCACGCCTTTAGGTTCAGACTGGTACGAATCTGCAATGCCTTGGATCTGACTGATAGTGTCTTTCAATACATAGGTTTGCGCGAGAATATCTTCACCCGCCGACGTCAAAGAAAACGAGCGCGTAGAACGGTTGAGCAGCTGAACACCTAAGTCTTGCTCAAGCTTTTTGATCTGTTTAGAGAGTGATGAATTGTCCATATCATGCAAGGTTGCCGCTTTGGTAAACGACCCTTGTTGAACCACATCTAAGAACAATAACAACTGATTAGTATTGGGCACTGCGCCTCTCCTGCAATAAAACTCGATTAGCGTTCATCTTTAGGGGTATCCATCACAACCATAGTCGTTATGGACTGAACCTGAGCACATTCCCCAAGCACATCGGCATGAAACTTCTTATAGCCCGGCAGATCTTTGGTTTCGACTCTCAGCAAGTACTCATTAGCACCGGTAATGTTGTGGCACTCCACCACCTCTTTTTCCATGCTGACATGTTGTTCAAACTCTAACTGAGCCGCTTTGCTGTGGCTCGATAAGCCAATCGAAACGTAGGCAATAAAACCAACGCCCATCAAGCCGTTATCTAAAACCGCACGGTAACCTTGGATGATGCCTTTACGCTCAAGATCTTGTACTCGTCTTAACGTCGCTGAAGCCGACAAACCAATTCGTTCTGAAAGCTCAATGTTGGAGATTCTGCCGTCCAATTTAAGCTCTTGCAATATCCTTTCGTCAAATCTATCCATACGTACTTATTATTGTGCATTTAGTGATAATAGATGAAATAAAAACACATAATTGCCTCACTTTCCACCTACTATGTTTCTCAACACGTGAAAGTCATGACCGGTCAGTCACTTCGTTCATTTTATTGCTGGAGAACCATTATGCCTTTAGAACAACTTAGCGCACTTGCCTTGTTTGCGTTTGTCTCGACCTTCACGCCGGGTCCGAATAACATCATGCTCATGACATCAGGTGCAAATGTTGGCTTTGCCCGTACGATTCCACATATGCTTGGCATTGCTCTAGGGTTCGCGGCCATGTTGCTGTTGGTTGGCTTCGGCTTAATGGGGATTTTCAACGCGTACCCAGTGACGCACCAAGTCTTGAAGTACCTGAGCCTTGCTTACCTCGTATACCTAGCGATCAAGATAGCTTTGAGCGGCAAAGCCAAAAGTACCGAAGCGTATAAGCCAATGACCTTTCTCGGCGCGGCAAGTTTTCAATGGGTAAACCCGAAAGGTTGGTCGATGGCGCTGACGGCGATTTCCGTTTATAGCAGCGGCAGCTCATGGTGGGAACTTGCAATCATCGCAGCCATTTTTACGCTAGCTAACTTGCCATCAGTGACCTTCTGGACGGCAGCAGGCAAGCAACTTCAACACTGGTTAACGACGCCAGTACGTATCAAAAGCTTCAACTATGGCATGGCGGGATTGCTATTAGCATCAACGATTCCAATGCTCTAATCGACTCACTATAGCTATTGATGGTTAGTACACAGTTACTAGCCATCATTGTCGTTAAAGAAACCCGATAATCTCACTCACCCAACGACCAAATATCGCCTGCCCGCTCGGCGTTAACGTCCATATAAACGCTGCTATATTTATTGCCACCGTCAGCCAATAAATCGCTCTGAACGGTTGCTTTTGCGTTTTATGACGCAGCTTATCTTGCGCGATCAAAGCCCCCAACCAACCACCAGCGACAGAAAAAATGTGCAAGGTTTTCTCAGGCACGCGCCAATTGCCATTGATCGCCGCTCGCTTGTCTTTCGCGTACACAAAAAACGTCACCAATCCGATAACCAGATACCACACCAACAGCGCTTTCGAACTTTCCGCAAACAACACAGATATCGCAACCAACACCAGATAGGTGATCGCAATTTGAATAGATGAAGACAACATCAACTCCTTTTGGGCAACAGCTCACATACTGTAGCAATTACGCCCTGTAGATTTTGATAAGGATGAGTAAGGCATATTGTAATTCAGTTAGCCTGCCAAATAACAAACAAGCCCTTTCATCCCTACATAACATGATGGAAGTTAAAGGAATTATAAATATGTACAACCAAAAGTACGCCATCTATCAAGTTTTTACGCGTTTATTTGGCAATAAAAACACCCAACATGTTCCATGGGGCACAATCGAACAAAATGGCGTCGGCAAGTTCAGTGATTTTACAGATAAAGCGCTGTCGGAAATTCGTAAACTCGGAATAACTCACATTTGGTATACCGGAGTGCCACATCATGCACTCATCAATGACTACAAACATCTTGGTATTTCAGACGATCACCCGAGCGTAGTAAAAGGCCGTGCAGGGTCCCCTTACGCAGTCAAAGATTACTATTCCGTAAACCCAGATCTCGCCGAAAACCCAGAACTCCGTCAGGAAGAGTTTGAGGCATTAATCAAAAGAAGCCACGACAACGGCTTAAAGGTAATCATCGATATCGTCCCTAATCACGTTGCGCGTCATTATGAGGGGCTAAATAACCCACAAGGCGTTAGTGACTTTGGTGCTGAAGATGACACAACACTCGAATACCATCGAGATAACAACTTTTACTACATCCCGAACAGCGCCTTTGAACTGCCAGATATCAAGCCCGCCTTTACGCCACTTGGTGGTGAGCAGCACCCAAATCTAAGTTCTCCGTTTATCGAAAAGCCCGCTAAATGGACAGGTAATGGCTCACGCTTGGCTAAGCCTGATTTCGATGATTGGTATGAAACTGTGAAGATCAATTACGGTGTGCGCCCTGACGGTTCAAAAGATTTTCCAGAGTTACCGAGTGACTATGCCCAACGTGACTACCATGAACACTACCATTTCTGGGAGTCTGTCAATGTGCCTAACTCTTGGGTTAAGTTCCGAGACATCGCCTTGTTCTGGTTAGACAAAGGCGTTGATGGTTTCCGGTACGACATGGCTGAAATGGTGCCTGTTGAGTTTTGGAGCTACCTCAACTCATCAATAAAGATGAAAAATCCCAATGCCTTTCTCATGGCAGAGGTATACCAACCGAACTTATATCGCGACTATATCCATCTGGGTAAAATGGACTACCTGTATGACAAAGTTGATCTGTACGATGGACTTAAAGACATCATGCAAGGCAAGGCTTCAACGGCTATCATTCCCGAGATTCAACATCAAATGATGGATATAGAACACCACATGCTGCACTTCTTGGATAACCACGATGAACAGCGCATCGCATCTCCAGAGTTTGTTGGCAATCCTAATATTGCGAAGCCTGCAATGCTCGTCAGCGCCTTATTGAGCAGTTCACCAACCATGATTTACTTTGGACAAGAAGTCGGAGAACCGGGCGCGGAGAACGCAGGCTTTGGACAACCATCGCGTACCTCCATCTTTGACTACATCGGCGTCCCGCAACACCAAAAATGGATGAACCAAGGTGCATTCGATGGCGGGCTATTAGACGAAAACGAAAAACAACTACGTGACTTCTATCAGAAGATCATGAACTTTTCGCTTGAGCACTCTTCAATGACGGGGCAGTACCTAGACTTACACCAGAGCAATAATTTGAGTGATTCGGTTTACGCATTTCTACGCTATGAAGACCAAGAACTGACCATCGTTGCTGCAAATTTCAGCCAACATATCACCGAGAATATTCACTTAACCGTTCCAAGTGATGTTATACAAGCACTCACAATCGCTGATGAAAGTTACTTGTTAGATGAACATATTGAAGGCATTCAACAACAGATATTAAAGGTTGAGAAAAGTATTGGCAGTTTTAGTCTTGAACTAAAACCACTGGCTTCATTGGTTTGGGTATTTCCCTTATCTGGGTAGGATGTTTATCATTATTAATCCCCAAACAAGCTGAATTTTAATTAATTGATAAATAACTTAATTCCCATATTAAATTAACGTAACCTCAATTCGATACCTTCCTCACATTAATAAGGATGAGCTCTCATCCTTATTACCTACTCCCATCCTCTACGCCTTCTACTATTGCTGTCTCTTATACACATCTCCGAGCCCACGACATCCTCTACGCCTTCTACTATTGATATTAAACATATGAGTTATTGATCCAATTAATTTTACTAAAACCAAATACAAAGCGTGATATTGACACTAGGTTTCCTATTTTTACGTATTAAAAATAACTTTATACATAGCCATCACAAATAGTTGACCATCGTTAAGACTAGGATATTCATCTTCATAAAAAGTGAAATATGGATATTAAAACGTGAACAACATAAATATTAATAAAATTATCTCTCTACGAAATACCTTCAACAATACCAAAAAGAAGAGCTTCAAACGCTCTACATTGGCCAAAGCAATGTTACCGCTCTTCACCGCTACTTTGATCGCGGGTTGTGGTAGTGATAATGATAGCGACAACGGTACAGACCCTGGCAACAGTGGTTTATACCCTGCCGCTGCAAACGAAGTCGTTATTTACTACAAACGCGATGTTGCCGCTGCCAGCTCATCTGGCTCAACTTACGACGGTTGGGGGCTGCACCTTTGGAATGGTGAAGGCTGTACCAGCACAGATTTAGTCGGCATGGGATTAAGTGAGACCGGAACCGACTGGAACAGTCCTTACGAATACGATGGTATCAGCGATACTTACGGTGCTTACTATGTGTTGAAAGTTGACCCAGATGCCTCTGACCCACACAAATGCATGAACTTCATCTTGCACAATGGTGATGAGAAAGCATTTGGCAGTGCGAACTCAAAAGTCGAGTTAACTAAGCTTGGCGATTCACAAGGCGTATTTGGTTTCCATGGCAGCAGCGAGTTGTACTACGACCCTATTTCAGAGCGACCAGTCAATATTGATGGTCAAAAAGCACACTGGCTAGATGCAACCACAATTGGTTGGGAAGCGGCTAGCAATGCAGACTCTGTGAAGCTTGTCTATGCACTAGACAACAGCATCACAATGAACGATGACAAAGAGATTGTCGGCGGAACTGCAATTGAACTAAGCAAAGACGGAGAACTATCTTCTGAATTGAAAGAGCGTTTCCGACACCTAGCAAGCTTACCAGCAGTGGCAATTGATGTTGATGACACAACACTGCGCACCATTTTGAAGTCTCAGATAATTCTTGTTGCCTACAACTCAAATGGCGACGTTACCTCTTCAACTGAGGTTCAAAAGCCGGGTGTGCTTGATGCGGTATTTGCCAGTGAAGATGCTGGTAATGCGATGGCTGAAGAACTAGGTGCGATTGTTGAAGGCAGTGCGGCTACCTTCAAACTTTGGGCACCAACAGCGCAAGATGTAGAACTCGTTCTGTACAGTGAAGATCTGCTAAGTTCACAAGTAATCCCGATGACAGAAAACACTGAGACGGGCATTTGGGCGACTGACGCAGTTTCTAACGCAGTGAACAGTTACTACCGTTACCAAGTGAAGGTTTATCACCCAACCACAGGCAATATCGAAACTCGCCTTGTGACCGACCCTTACTCACTCAGCTTATCGAAGAACTCTGCATACTCTCAAGTGATTGACCTGAATGATTCAACCTTGAAACCAGCGAACTGGGACAACTACAAACGACCAACCGTAGAGAAAGACGAAGACCATGTACTTTACGAGTCTCACCTACGTGACTTTAGTTTCAGCGACAAGCTAGGTACACCAAACCTAAACGGTAAGTATCTAGCTCTCACAGAATCAGATCGTGAGTCGGTCAAACACCTACAAGCTCTGCAAGATGCAGGCTTAACGACGCTGCATATCTTACCGGCATTTGATATCGCTACCGTTGATGAAGATGAAGCGAGCCGTGTCGATATCACCGACACCGTTGGCAAACTGTGTGATGTAAAACCGACAGCCACCTTATGTGGAAGTGAAGACAAAAACAAAGTCATCGAAGAAGTACTCGATGGTTATGATCCTTCAACAGGCGATGCACAAGCGCTAATGAACGATTTACGTATGCTCGACAGCTTCAACTGGGGTTACGACCCATTCCATTACACAGTGCCTGAGGGTAGTTATGCGACGGATCCAAACGGATCTAAGCGTATTCTAGAGTTCCGTCAAATGGTGAAAGCTACGCATGACATGGATCTGAAGCTGATCATGGACGTGGTATACAACCACACCAACGCATCTGGCGTAAACGATAAGTCAGTATTGGATAAGATTGTTCCTGGGTACTACCACCGTCTTAACGTGAACACAGGCGGCGTTGAGAATTCAACCTGCTGTGACAACACCGCGACCGAAAACCTGATGATGGGTAAATTGATGGTCGACTCACTTAAGGTATGGGCTGACGACTATAAAGTAGATGGTTTCCGTTTTGACTTAATGGGTCACCAACCAAAAGACATAATGGTAGAAGCGCTTGCTGAAGTGCGTAAAATCGACGAGAACACCCTGTTCTACGGTGAAGGTTGGGATTTTGGCGAGGTAGCAAACAACGCACGCTTCGACCAAGCAAACCAAATCAACATGGCAGGCACAGAAATCGGTACCTTCTCAGACCGTTTGCGTGATGCAGTTCGTGGCGGTAGCCCGTTCGATGGTGGTGTCGATTCAGAAGGCAATCACCCACTTCGCTTCAACCAAGGTTTCGGTAACGCTGCGATTGCTAACGATGAAACCAAAGTCGATCAAGAGTCTATCAACGGTCGTTTGCACAACCAAGACCTTGTCCGCTTAGGTATGGCGGGTAACCTCGCAGAATACGTGCTGATTGATTACAAAGGCGATACAAAACTGGGTAAAAACGTCGACTACAACGGTGCACCGGCTGGTTACACCAAGATGCCTTCAGAGAACATCTCCTACGTTTCAAAACACGATAACCAAACACTTTGGGACAATAACGCTTACAAAATCGCAGAAGGGACTAGCTCTGCAGAGCGTGCTCGTATGCAGTCTGTATCGCTTTCTACCGTGATGTTGGGCCAGGGTATACCATTCATCCACATGGGTTCTGAACTGCTTCGTTCTAAGTCGATGCAGCGCGATTCTTACGACTCTGGTGACTGGTACAACCGTGTAATGTTTGATGGTACTGATAACAACTGGAACGTCGGCTTACCTCGTGAAGACAAAGATGGTGCAAACTGGGATCTGATCAAAACCATCATTGCTGACCCAACGGCGAAACCAGACGCAGACGACATTGAGCTAACTAAACAGCAATTCCTTGAGCTATTAAAGATCCGCAGCTCAAGCGAACTGTTCCGCTTAGATACAGCTGACGAAGTTATGAAGCGTGTCGATTTCCGTAACGTTGGCGAAGACCAAGTCGAAGGCCTGATTGTCATGTCTATCGATGATGGTGTGTCTGCAGGTACAGACCTAGATCCTGTGAACGATGCGATTGTCGCGGTTGTAAACTCAACCAGTGAATCTCAATCGTTCAAGATCACAGGAGCGACAGGCTTTACGCTTCATGACGTTCAACAAAACTCAGCTGACGACACAGTGAAAAACGCAACCTTTACCGCTGAAACCTTCACAGTACCTGCACTAACCACCGCTGTGTTCGTGCAAGCTCAAGACGGTGCACAAGGTGCTGGTTTGCCGGTTGATAACTCAGACAAGGATGTGTCTAGTATTCCACCATACGGCCAAACAACAGTTTATGTTCGTGGTGACATGAATGGATGGAATCCTGTTGATGATTGGGCGATGAGCTTTGTTGCTAATGGGGTTTATTCTGTAACAGGCAACTTGGAAGCGGGTAACTATGGCTTCAAGTTTGCTGATGCTGATTGGGTATCACCTAACTTTGGTTGTGATTCCGTTGAACTTGCTGATGGTTCAATCGACCTAGGTACTGATGGTAACTGTCAACTAAGCGTAACAGAAGCTGGTAGCTATACATTCACTCTTAATGCGATTCACGAGTTGAATGACGACGTAGATGGTCCAATTGTTTCGGTCACTAAGCAGTAAAGCTTAAAGTATCGATGCGAAGTAACAGATAATAAAAACCAGCGAAAGCTAGCCTTTGGGAGACGTCAGTCTCCCTTTTTTTGTGCTCAACAAACACCATTCCAAATACACCACATCATTCCATTGCCTCCGTTAACTCCAATGTTAAGAGATAAATTAACCACCTTAGTTCTTAGTCCTTAGTCCTTAGTTCTTAGTTCTTAGTTCTTAGTTCTTAGTTCTTAGTTCTTAGTTCTTAGTAGAAAGCATAACGAGTACATGTGAACGTCTTATTCCAGTATGCGTAAAATTTAGGAAGTCAAGCTTAGGTCGGTAGATGAAATGGTGATATGTAAATAGAGTTCGTATTAAACTGTTTGAGGGGAGTAAAGTAGACGAGAGTGTTTTTTTGTTAGCCGCTAGTAAATCAAATCCATAAATAACGAATCACACCCATTTATATTAGCCATTGGTTATTGTGTGTAAGTCTGTGGTTATTTACATTCAAGTGTTCGGTGAATATCAGTATTACTTTTAATTTACTACAGGCAATAAAAAAGGCTCCTAGTTAGGAGCCCTTCTCTTTATATCAATCGGTATTTACAAACTCGTCGACTACTTTTTATTGACTGCTTTTACAAAAACTTCTTGTGCGCCTTCAATACCCAATGCTTTTGCTTCATCTAGCAGGCTCAGAGCTTTTGGAATATTATCTGCATCTACTGCTGCTTGAATGGCATTATGGTAGTAAGTTTGTGTTTCTGGTTGAATTGTCTCAACCTTAGCTGCTGCCGCTGGTTTAGCGTTAGATTCACTGCTAGACCCGAATGAGAAGAAACCCACTCTATCAATCGTTACTTCTATCTTACCAACATTCGCATTTGGAACTGGAATATCTTCTACTTCTGGCAAATAGTTACCACGGCCTTCCGCATCTAGACGTGCAGGGTGAATTACATCAGTAAAACCACCAAGATCTTCTTGCTCTGTATAAATAACTAAGTACACAGACTCAGCAGTTGTCGGTGGGTAGAAATCGTTTTCTGCAACAAGACGGTTGCCCAAGTGCAACCTAGGCTTCGCGTATTCAAAGCTGTCTTTACCGTAACGCTCTAACTCACGACCGTTCTTATCATAGATAACCGCATTAGGAACAAATGCAGTCTCACCGATCATGCTAGTGATCTTAATAGAGTATTCACCACGATCCGCTGGTAGTTCGATCGCTACTACAGGGCTGTTTATACCCTGATAGTTTAAAATTTGACTGTCTGGTGTTACATCGAAAATTGCCGAGCTTGGAAGCTTCATAGGGGCAAATTGAAGACCAGCAATAGAGTTAACTTGTTCAGCCTGTGCCACTTGCACTTGCTCAACTACTTGTGCAGATTGACAACCGGCCAACGCAACACAGCCACTCAACATTAGAGCTTTAAAATACATAACCCTTCCTTCTTGTTATTTTTTTAAGAAATTTACTAACTTTAATTACCACAAAGAGAACTATTCACCTAGGGAACGATCAACTTAATCGTACATTCCTTAAAAAAATAGCCGACGCGAGCCGGCTATGAATTAGGACAGTTTAGGATTTGTTACGCTAGATGTTTACCACCAAGCTTCAGCTTGGATACCGAATACATATTCTGTATCGTCGCCATTGAATGCTTCTTTGTTTTCAGTATCTAGGATGTAAGAACCGTAAACACGGATTTCAGGACGAGCCCAGAAGCTGTCACCCATAGCCCAAGCTTGAGCTACTGTGAATTTAGCGTTACCGAAATCTTCAGTCGCTAGACCACCTTCAGCAATTCGCTCACCAGCGTTGTAGCCAGCTTCAAATACTGTACGCATAGTGTCGTTCCACTTGTACATTGGACGAACTACAGCAGAGTACTGGTCGATATCGAAAGTCTTGTTTGTGTAGTTACCATCTTTGTCTGCACCACCGATATCGCTACCCGCTAGGTAAGCTAGTTGGTGACCCATTTCCCAAGATTCGCCAAGGTTCATTACACCCCAGTTAATTAGACGGAAACCAGATGCTTCGTTGAATGCTTCAGTACCACGTGCGTAGTAAGAACCAGAACCCCAGAAGTTTGCAGCTTGTACGCCGTAGCCGTTAGTACCGTACTGAAGTACTGTTTGGTGGAAACCGTTGCTAGTTCCTTGGTGTAAAATCGCAGAAGCTAGTAGGCCGTCGTCAGCAGACTCGCTTGCGTCATCTGAGTCAGTTGCGAAGTTGTACGCTAGAGCAAATTCTAGAGAAGCATCTTGCCAAAGGCCGATGTTCGCTAGACGAGCATCAAAGATGTAACCAGTTGAATCATCAGTGTCGCCATCTTGAATCAATGCAACAGATAGTTTTTGGTCGCCAATAGAGATGTTCTCAACACCACCACCAGTACCAGATGTATTTAGGTAGTAGAAGTCGGTAATGTGGATGTCTTTACGTTGGTAGTATGTTTTACCAGCCCAAAGAGTCGCTTCTTGGTCAAAAGATAGAACGCCTTTCGCTTTAACTGCGAACTGAGCAACGTTAAAATCAGAATCTTCCCAACCATTTGCGCCTGGTGCACCAGAAGCAATCATTGACTCAACGCGCCACGTTTGCTCACCAGTTTTTAATTCTTCAGCTAAACCAAACTCAGAGTAGTTGTCATTTTCGTTACCTAGACGACCAATACCGTTTTTGTTAACTGATACATCACCATTACCGTTACCGCTGATACCAGTACCAGCACGCATGTAACCGTTAAAGTCAACAGCGAACGCAGAGCCAGCAGCTAGCGTAGTCGCCACTGCAGCAGCAATCAAACTTACTTTTTTCATTCTTAACTCCATTAAGGACGATTTATTTTAGGTTTTTATATTTTTGCTCTCTTGCGGCAACCAAAGGCAGTAATGGTAGTCGTAAGATAGAGAGGTTTAGGGTTTCCCCTGATTCGTTTCAACGGGGTCAATATTAAGAGGGGATGACAAGTTTGACTTCCTCCACCCCTAACTAAATTAAGGGGGACTAGAGGGGAGTAGAAAATATACAGAACGGTGTTTTAAAGAGGTAGATCACTTAATCTAGGAGGAGTAGACAGCACTCAGATCTAATTATTCAGCATAAGTGAGATCTACTTCAAATATATAATTTGAACTTCATCGATGAATTATTTTTTTAACCGTAATTATTCTGTGAAGTTGCTTGACCTTACTGTGACAAAGCTTTTTACTTATAGTTCACTGATGTTGATAAACGAACAAGAAATCAAGCAATGACTAGAACGCTCGCTCGCCCTTATCCGCTAGGCGCAACGCTAGGTAACACTGGCTGCAACTTCTCAATTTATTCTCCTGACTGTAAATCTCTCTCTCTCGCTCTTTTTGATGAGAACGATGAATTCACTACTTATAAATTGGAAAATGAATACGCTGATATCAGATATGTATTTATTGAAGGTATTAAAGCAGGACAAAAATACGGTTTCATTGCAGAAACAGACAATGGCCCTATCCTACTTTCAGACCCGTACGCGAAAGCAATAAGCGAACCGCTCGATTACGTTACGCCCTATAGCAATGAGAAGAGCTTTGCGATGGCGAAATGTGTCGTTGTCGATGACACCTTCGATTGGCAAGACGTGGAAAAGCCGCGAATTAGCCGTGAAGAGACCGTTCTATTTGAAACCCATGTAAAAGGTTTATCTCAACTTCATCCAGAAGTAGAGACCAATACTAAAGGCCGTTACTTGGGATTAGTCAGTCCTGAAATGCTTGCGTTTTACAAACAGCAAAACATCAACTCTCTACAACTTTTACCTATTGCAGCATGTATGCACGAACCTCACTTATTGGATATGGGGAAAGTAAACTACTGGGGCTACAACCCATATTTGTTCATGGTGCCAGACCCTCGCTATGCAGAGAAAGACGCGGTTACTGAACTTAAGACTGCGATTCGTGAGCTGCACCGCAATGGTATCGAAGTCATTCTCGACGTTGTCTACAACCACACAGCTGAAGGTGGTGAAGGCGGTACAACCTTCAACCTAAAAGCGTTAGATAGCCGCTACTACATCAAACATGGTTGTCATTACGCGAACTTCACAGGTTGTGGCAATACAGTCGACCTCACCCATCAACCTGCACTCAACTTAGTCATGGATACGCTTCGTTACTGGGTAAGTGAATTCCAAGTCGACGGCTTCCGTTTTGATTTGGCCGCGACACTAGGACGCGAAGGTGACAACTACAATCCTGAGGCTGCTTTCTTTAAAGCCGTTGCTCAAGATCCTGTACTCAAAGAAACCAAGCTCATCGCAGAACCGTGGGATATTGGTCCTAATGGTTATCAAGTGGGTAATTTCCCTCTAGGTTGGAATGAATGTAACGACAAGCTTAGAGACATCACTCGTAGCTTCTGGCGTGGTGACCAAGGCTACTTGAAAGAGTTTGCGACTCGCCTAATGGGTTCACGTGACATCTACAGCGCTGCGCACTGGCCATACAAACTGACCGTTAACTACATTACTTACCATGACGGCTTCACCATGCAAGATCTTGTTTCGTACAAGCATAAGCACAATGAAGAAAATGGTGAAAACAACCGCGATGGGCACGGTGACAACCGCTCTGAAAACTACGGTGTAGAGGGCGAGACCGAAAACCTATTGGTTATTGCAACCCGTGAAAAGCAGAAGCGTAACTTCATGGCGAGCCTACTGTTTGCTTTCGGTATTCCGCATATCCTGACAGCAGACGTGTTATCCCATACTCAAAAGGGTAACAACAACGCATACTGCCAAGATGGGGAGACGAGTTGGCTTAACTGGGAAGACTCTGAGCGAAAAACGTATTTCAAGACTTGGCTATCGGAAATGATTTCTGCTCGTCAACAATACATGGTGCCATTTATTAAGGCATTCAGTGGCGAAAAACGTAACTCTAACCGCATCTTCTGGAGCCGTGTCGATGGCACACTGATGGAACATGATGATTGGAACCGTTTAAGCTCGGTAGCACTACACTTGGGAATTGGCAAAGACGGTGACGAGTTGATTTATCTCATCAACCAAACCAACGCCCCTGCACGCTTCGCATTACCTAAGGATCGCGATCAAAACTGGGTGACCATTTGTGATACAAACCTGAGAAATGTAAAACCGGGTCATGCTGAAGGTGAAATGCTGTTATCGCCAACGTCGATGGCTATTTTGCATTATTCGCCAAGTAAGACTGAGTCAATCTAAGTTAAAAGCTAAGTCAGCTCAATAAAACACCAAAAATCATAAAAGCCAGTTATGTTTGTAGCTGGCTTTTTTGTTAGCTGAATATCACAAAACTCATTCTTTTATATGGAATTATTTGCATTGCTGTGATTAAGAAAACTGTTTAGTATGGCCGTACTATAAAAATGAATCTATTACGTCTTTGGATATCATGGCTTTACCTAAAACACTTATCCGGCTTTTCAAACCATACATACTCTTATTAACCGGAGGAATGCTTTACCTAGCGGCAGCTCAATTAGAAAAAGTAGAGACTGCAGCAACCAACCAATCATCATCAAATATCCGCATTGCTAGCTCCACTATTCGTTCCAATATCGAAGCGGTATTTGGCAAGCTTTACTTCCTAGAAACCAGCCTAGGTTTACCTCAAGCCACCAGCTTTGATGACAAAAAATTCCGCGAACTCAGCGATAATATTCTAAAAAGAACACCTAACTTCTCTGACATCATTCGATACCAACCTCAATCTCAAAACTATATTTCCACTCGAGGCCTGCCTCTATCAAATGAACAGATATCAACAATACAGTGGCATTCAATAGACAGTGTTGTTGAAGACTTCTATATCTCTTCCGTTTACCAAAAGGCAGATGGTCGTTGGGTATTCGCCGTTAAGCACACTGCCGAAAGGTTGAATGAGGAAATATGGATTGAGTTTGATCTTCTGCACACCACGCAAGGCTTAAGAGATTTAAAGACCCTTAACCATGGTTATGTGTTCGTGGTGGATAGAGCAACAGAACGACTGGTTTTTCACCCTGACCCGAAACGTATCGGCTCTAAGTCCATCAGCTATCATGCAGGAATCAGCCATCAACTCTCACTCGGTGAAACCGTCGGTAAACACGAATACTACTATCAAGATAACTTCAAAATATCGGTATTTGACGCTGACAACAGCTTGAACTGGGTATTCATCGCAGGCACTGATCGCCATGACATCCTAACCAGCTCGCACCAATTTACATTAACGGGCGTGGTGCTTGGCTCCCTGCTTCTGTTATGGATTGGCGCAAACTATCTGGCTTACCGTTTAAACGTCTCTTTGTCTCGACTGAATAAAGTGGAAGATCTTGCTAGCTTTAAGCGGAAGTTGAAATCCATCTTAGATAGCTTTACCTATCATAAAGGCATCCAATTCTGTCTGTATCAGCCTGAGAGCCACTCATTCAGTACCATCGACTACCACGGAAACAAGTCAACGGTGTATTGTGATGATGCCTTAGCGGAGCGCTTTGCCCCAGACACCATGGCTTACAGAAACGGAAAGTACGCCGACCCACTGGCGCGTAAACTCAAAATACACCAACGTCATTACTGCATTCCTTTGTACTCTCGTAAACAGTTGATCGCGGTGATTTACCTAAACGCTAACTTACCGATCAGTCAGAGCATTCTACGAATGATCAGAGATTACACCGAAGTCTCGTTATCTAACTTGCTGCTTCAACATCAATTAAGCAGTAAAGACCTGATGACACAGTTAGACAATAAAAGCAGTTTCAACATTGCGGTCGAGAACTACGTAAACGAGCCCGACACCTATGTCGCTTTGCTTGATATTGACAACTTTGACCACGTAAACCGAGCTTACGGTGAAGCGGTTGGTGACAAGATGATCAAGCTGACTGCAGAAGCGCTACGTTCTTACTTCCCTAAACCAAAAGGACTTTGTTTAGCTCGTATTGGAGGTAAAGAATTTGCCGTCTTGTTCAAAGCGAATGATGCCAAAGATGCTAAATTCCAACTGGATCAATGCCGACTTGGTGTTGCGGAGAAAACCATTGTGACTCCAGACATCACATTGTCGTTGGGCGTCAGTGTCGGGTTCTCGCACATAGAAGGCGAACGTGATTCTGCTTTGGCACTCGCGGAACAAGCCAAACTGATTGCCCAGCAGCTTGGTAAAAATCGAGTGGAAGGTCATATCAGAGCTGTCGCTAAAGCATCATAGACACGAGCTAATACACTCGTATCACAATTGGTACGATACCGAGAACAACAAAGCACCTAGGATTCATACCCTAGGTGCTTTTGTTTTTATGGAAAGTCATTACAATGCGCGTTCAACACGACAATACCCCTTTTCTAACGACACGAGCCTTATGAAGCTAAGTAACCGACTGCAAACTCTCCATTCCCTTGTCAGCAATGACTACCAACATATTTGGGACTGTTGCTGTGATCACGGCTTCTTGGGTGTTCAATTACTGTCGGATAACAAAGCCCCTCAGATTCACTTTGTCGATATCGTCCCGTCTCTGATGAATGAATTGGAAGGCAAGCTAACTCGTTACTTTCCCCAAGGTGAAACAGTAGAGCAAAAGGTCGCTAGCCAATGGCAAGTTTACTGCCTAGATGTCGCAGCGATTCCATTGGAAAAGCACACTGGAAGACATCTAGTCATTATTGCAGGTGTGGGTGGCGATCTAACTCAGAAATTAGTCGATGATATTCACCGTCAACACCCTGACAAAGCGATCGATTTCTTGCTGTGCCCTGTGCATCAGCAATTCGAATTGAGAAGCCATTTAAAGTCGCTCAATTTCGGCCTTATTGATGAAGTGTTGATTGAAGAGAACCGCCGCTACTACGAAATTTTATTGGTCAGCAATAACTACTCAGGCGAAGCTGAAAAGAGCCGATCGGTTAGTGAGATATCAAATGTGGGTGACAAAATCTGGGTACCGAGTTGTGATGAACAAATGAAGGTATCTCAGCAGTACAAAGCCAAAACGCTGCAGCACTACTTACGTATTCATCAAGGCCAAGAGAAGCAAGGTAAGCCCAGTGAAGTTAAACACATCATCGATGCTTACCAAGCCATTTAATGGTAGTAAGTACTAACTTTCTCGCTTACCTCTAGTAACCCTAATTCAATAAAAAAGCCGATAGTTCAATGAGCTATCGGCTTTTTTTTAATGTTTGTCTCGTCCTGAAATGTGTTTACACATTGAGGACGAATTATGACTACTTCAAATAATACCTACGTTAAGCGCACTCAGCGTGATTACACACTAGGCTTTAAATTACAGGTCGTCGCCGCTGTAGAAAGAGGCGATATGACATATAAACAAGCCCAAACCATTTATGGTATCCAAGGCCGTTCAACCGTTTTAACCTGGCTTCGAAAGCACGGTAAGATGAATTGGGCGCAAAATCCAAGGATGAATGTCATGAGCCAATCACCTAAGCCTAAAGAATCGCCTGCACAGAAAATAAAACGTCTTGAAAAAGAGTTGGAAGACGAAAAAATCAAGAACCTCTTCTTAAATAGAGTGGTTGATATCCTTGATGCTGAGCACGGAACCAGTCTCAGAAAAAAGTATCTAGCCAAGGAGCCAGAAGCCTTCAAAAGCAAGAAGGAATAAGTCTAGTTCGAGTATGTAGGCTTTGCGGCATAACAAGGCAGAGTGTTTATCAACGAGAAAAGCGAGCTCATCACCGTCGGTTAGAGCTTAAACCGATTAAAAAAATGGTGTTGGATATTAGGCGCTATATGCCTCGGGTTGGTACTAGGAAGCTCTATTTTTTAATAAAACCCAGACTACAAGAACAAGGTATCAAGTTAGGCCGAGATGCGCTTTTCAACTACTTACGCGCTGAGCGATTGTTGGTAAGACCTAAGCGTAGTTTTACAAAAACGACCAATAGTCGGCATTGGATGAAGAAACACCCGAACTTATTAAAGGACTACAAGCCATGTAGTCCAGAGAGTGTGTTGGTGAGCGATATAACCTATGTTCAATCTGATGAAGGAGTTCACTACCTATCATTGGTTACAGATGCTTTTAGCCGAAAAATAATGGGTTATGAGCTGAGTAATGAAATGAAAGCGACGGATGTCGTGAAAGCGCTAGATATGGCTATCAAAGAGCGTCGATATCATCATTCTTGTATCCATCATTCAGATCGTGGTCTACAGTATTGCTCAGGTGTATATCAAGATAAACTGAAAACTAGCGGCATAATGCCTTCGATGACAGATGGTTATGATTGCTACCAAAATGCCTTAGCAGAAAGAATAAACGGGATCCTGAAACAAGAGTTCTTACTTGATAGGTGTAAGAGTCTTGAGGAGCTTAAACGACTAGTAAAAGAGTCTATCAATATCTATAACAATATGAGGCCGCACCTCAGTCTCATGATGAAAACTCCAAATGAGGTGCATGAAAAAAGCCAACAGCTGGCGCTGTTGGCTTAGTAGAAATACTGTCAACGTATTTTAGGACGAGACAGTTGTCGCTTTGAATTGAGCTTACTGCTCTTGTTTCTTATGAGCCGCATCAGGCTGCTCAATCGTTTCAACCTCAGAGGGCGTATCAACCCCGTAAACCGTATCAAGATAAGCATCTTTCTCTTTCCACGTGTTGTTTAACCAACTGTGGAAGCGACGTTTAAACGCTTTATCTTCAAAGTAATTACCGTTTACGTTCTCGTCCATCGGGTGCAATTTAATACGCACCACAACCTTGGTCATTTTGCCTTTCAGCATATCTTCAAATGGAGACACTTGGTTTTCAGGGTAAGCCAATGTGACATCCACAATGCCATCTAAAATTGGTCCCATTGCAGATAGAGCAAACGCCACACCGCCGGTTTTCGGCTTCAATAGGTGTCGGTAAGGGGTTTTCGCTGTCGCCAGTTTGTCGTGGTTAGCACGCGTACCTTCGACAAAGTTAACCAATGTTGTCGGCGCTAGCTTGAACTTAGTACACGCTTTGTTGATTGCATCGAAATCATCATTACGACGCTCTGGGTTGCGTAGCAAAAACTCGCGTGAGTGACGTCGCATGAACGGCATATCTAAGCCCCAGCAGGCCAAGCCAACAAAAGGCACGTACAGCAGTTCGTGCTTAAGGAAGAACTTCGTCATCGGCATCTTGTCTTTCAAGATAGAGGACAAAATCACAATATCCGCCCAGCTCAGGTGGTTCGACATCATCAAATACCACTGTTTGGTCGAGATATCTTCCCCGCCTTCCACTTGCCACTCGATGTCATTATTCACATTTAACATCCAAAGATTGAGCGAAGCCCAACACCAGAATGTGAAGTTAGCTAAACGAGTACACGACTTTTGTACAACAGAGATTGGCAGAATCAGTTTGATGAGGCCAAAGAAGCTCACGGTAAACGCAGTCATTGCGGTATTGATGGTCACGAACAACACGTTCAAGGCCATACGAAGATTATCAAGCATAAAACACGGCTATATTGAGATCGAAAGCCGCCATTATACGCATCTACAAATTATTCTCTTTAGTTATTAGTGCAATACTTCAGGGGTCAAACCACTCTGCAGACTTTGCTAAAGCTCGGCTCTAGATCCCCTAAAACAACGCCCCACGCAAACAAAAAATACACATTCGAGTCGTTTGGACTTATTTATGAAGGTGTCTTTTTGACACAATAACAATTAATTTCAACCGCCAAGCCAGTATTGATAAGCATTCTCATTATTGGCATGCTACATGCAACTCCAAAGTGTAAATAGTTGAGTATCCTTAATGAGATAACTTCTCTTCTTAAAGGTGATGATATGGCAGATATTCCTCATGGTTTGGTAACCGGAAAAGTCCTACACAAGACAGAATGGACAGATCAATTGTTCTCACTCCGAGTCAGTGCTCCTGTCTCCCCTTATCAGGCTGGTCAGTTCACGAAGCTCGGTTTGCTAAACAGTGAAGATGAATTCGTGAGACGTGCTTATTCCATGGTTAATGCGCCGGAACATGAGCAAGGTCATCAGCATCTAGAGTTTTTGATTATTAAGGATCAAAACGGTCAGCTCTCTCCTCAGCTTCATGAATTGAAGGTAGGCGATGACATCTTTGTCGGCAAAGACCCAAGCGGCTTCATGACATTGGATGAGATCCCAGAGATCGCCGACGATCTATGGATGCTTTCAACCGGAACCGCGGTTGGTCCATTCATCTCAATGCTCGAAAGCATGCAGATCCAACAACTGAATGGATTGGCTTCAGACAAAGCCTCTTCATTCAAAAATCTGATTTTGGTACATGCCGTAAGAACAGAACAAGACCTGACTTATCGAGACCGTATCACTCAACTCGTCGATCACTTTCAAGGGAAACTTAAATATGTGCCAATTATTTCTAGAGAATCTGTCACCGGAACTTTGCGCGGACGAATCCCAAGCTTGTTACTTGGAGGCGACCTTGAGCAAGCCGCGTCTGTCGCTTTCAATCAAACCCGCAGTTTCTTCTACCTTTGCGGCAATCCGCAAATGGTTCGTGACACAAGTGAAGCGCTAACCAGCTTAGGTTTCGAAAAGCACTTACGTAGAAAGCCTGGTCAATTCAGTAGTGAGAACTATTGGTAAAGATTGCTCACCTACGACATAGAAGTACCCATTTCAAAGAACAGTCAGATAAGAGGTTTTATATGAGTCATTTACGTATTCCGTCACACTGGAAAATCCAACGTTCAACACCGTTTTTCACCAAAGACAACATCCCAGCAGCACTGCTTAACCATCACAATACGGCAGAAGGTGTATTCGGCCAGATTTGCGTAATGGAAGGCACTGTCACCTTCTATGGTTTTGCTGATGCAGAAGCAACAGAACCAGAAAATGTTATCACGATTGAAGCCGGACAATTTGCCACTAGTCCACCTCAATATTGGCATCGAGTGGAATTGAGTGACGACGCACAATTCAACATTAACTTCTGGTCAGAGAAAGAGACCAAGAAGATGTTCAACACTCGAAAGTAAGATCCATTCGATATTGATGAACTTACAAGCAAGCTACTTCGTAATGTGATTTTTAGTGTTCAATAAGTAAAGATAAAAGACCAAATAACCATAGTAATTACAATGACTAATGGTGATAGACAAGAGAAAAAAACTCTTGCACACTGAACAAAGCTGTTAATTTT
Organism: Vibrio sp. Scap24; assembly: GCF_013394185.1. Lineage (NCBI taxonomy): Bacteria > Pseudomonadati > Pseudomonadota > Gammaproteobacteria > Vibrionales > Vibrionaceae > Vibrio > Vibrio sp. Scap24. The sequence continues at coordinate 1,782,398 of NZ_CP041333.1, forward strand.
AACCCCTTATCAAATAAACATAATTGGGGTGTTCATTTTTTAGGTAAGAGAGGAAGCCATGCTCAACATTGCTTTTTTTAGCTCAAAATCATACGACGAAAAATCATTCAACCTAGCGAAAGGCGAACTCAACGCTGAGTTTCATTTCCATGATTTTCGCCTCACCACAACTACAGCGAAAATGGCGCACGACAACGAAGTGGTGTGTGCATTTGTAAACGACGATCTATCACGAGACGTGCTAGAAATTCTTGCACAAGGCGGCACAAAGCTGATTGCAATGCGCTGTGCAGGCTTTGATAAAGTCGACCTAGACGCCGCCAAAGAGTTTGGCCTGCAAGTGGTTCGCGTTCCTGCTTATTCACCAGAATCGGTAGCAGAGCACACAGTCGGCATGATGATGTGTTTGAACCGTAAACTGCACAAGGCATACCAACGCACTCGTGATGCGAACTTCTCCCTTGAAGGCTTGGTAGGCTTTAACTTCCACGGTAAAACCGTTGGTGTGATTGGTTCAGGTAAGATTGGTCTAGCGACAATGCGCATTCTGAAAGGTTTGGGCATGAACATCCTATGTTACGACCCGTATCCAAATCCATTAGCCGTTGAACTAGGTGCTAAATACGTGGAACTGGATGAGCTTTATCAAGAGTCTGATGTGATTTCTCTACACTGTCCGATGAGCAAAGAGAACTACCATCTATTAGATGCGACTGCATTTGAGAAAATGAAAGATGGCGTGATGATCGTTAACACTAGCCGCGGTGAACTGTTAGATTCAACCGCAGCAATCGAAGCACTGAAACAGAGCAAGATCGGCGCGCTTGGCCTTGATGTTTACGACAATGAGAAAGAGCTATTCTTCCAAGACAAGTCTAACGATGTGATTGTCGATGACGTATTCCGTCGCCTATCTGCTTGCCACAACGTGCTGTTTACAGGCCACCAAGCTTTCTTGACCAAAGATGCTCTGTTCAACATTGCCAATACAACGCTAACCAGCGTTGACGCTTTCTTTGCAGGCAACACCAGCGGCAACGAACTTGTAGAATAACAAGCTAGATTAATCACAGACTGCTGTCTAAAATATAAAGCCACGCGAGTTCTTGATGAACGGCGTGGCTTTTTGGTTTATGCCAATATAAAAAACAGAACTAGATGCAGAAGTGGCAATCCTCGATGCCTAATCCGTAGGTACCTTTTCGAATAGCCAGATGCTCTTCTCCGGCCTTCACGCCCATCTCATAACCTGCATCCAAGATGCTTTGATCCATAGTTAAACGCTTGACCGCGAACGATTCAGGTGGCGCGATCACCTTGATGGTCGCATCTTTTGGCGGATTACGAATGAATTCTAAAGACTGGTTGTAGTTTTCAGCACGTACCGCCATCGACTCCGCAATGTTCGGGAATTTCTTTAACAGTTTTTTCAGCATCCACTGATACTTCTGCGGCTTCATTCGGTAGCTAAGTGGGTGAGAAAGAATCACGGTAATATCGCGCGCGCCACGGCGATAAGCTTCGCGAACTGGAATCGAATCCGCGACACCACCATCGGTATAACAACCGCCAGAGAAGCACGGAGTTTCACGATAAGCGATAGGTAAAGCCGTTGTTGCTTCAACCACATTAGACAGGTTTTCTGGCTTAATGCGATAATAATCGGCACTGCCTGTATCCACATTCGTCACAGCGGCAATCAGTGGGATACTTGAAAACATCTCACCACAATCAAGCGGGTAGCGTTGGTTTGATTCATTCCAGAGCCACTTCACGTCCACCAAGTTACCACCCTTGGCAAAACGAGCAGGGTTGAAGAAGGTTTTATCGGTCGCCATCGTGGTGATCACGTTGTAGCTGCGTTTGGGCGCTTGAGATAAGTAACCAACCAAATTGGACACGCCCGCAGATACGCCAATGGCAAAATCATAAGGACGGAAATCGTCTTCCATAAAGGCGTCTAACACTCCGGCAGCGAAGATACCTCTCATTGCCCCACCTTCAACGATTAATGCGCTTTTACTCATCTCAAACTCTACTACTTTATAAACTGATAGCCGTAGGATAATCCCGTCCATCTTATAAAGATAATGGGATAGATTTATCAATTCGATAGGCAAAAACTATTAATATAAATAAACTCATTTTCCAATGATTTAGGGTGATTTGATGAGCCGCGAGATCAAAAAAGGCCATTGAGTGATTCACTCAACGGCCTTTCATTTAACTAATCAAGTTTGTTGATTACGACTTAAATTCGCTTACATCGATTTCAAGCAGTTTGCCAATGCCTTCGCCGTATGCTGGGTCGGCTTTGTAACAGTGTCTTAAGTGACGCAGTTGAATCTCTTTAGGCACGCCGCCTAGGTTGCGAGCTGTGTTATCAAACAGAATCGCTTGTTTTTCTGGTGTCATCAGACGGAATAGGTCACCCGGTTGTGAGAAGTAATCTTCATCTTCGCGGTGATCCCAGTGCGCTGCCGCACCATCCAAGTTCAATGCTGGTTCTGCAAAGTCTGGCTGCTCTGCCCATTGGCCTTCGTTGTTTGGCTCATAGCCTAGTGTGCTACCAAAGTTACCGTCAACACGCATCGCACCATCACGGTGGTAGCTGTGTACAGGGCAACGAGGTGCGTTCACTGGGATATGCTGATGGTTAACACCTAAACGGTAGCGCTGTGCATCACCGTAAGCAAACAGGCGACCTTGCAGCATCTTGTCTGGTGAGAAGCTGATACCCGGAACCACGTTTGCAGGGTTGAATGCAGACTGCTCAACTTCAGCGAAGAAGTTTTGCGGGTTACGGTTCAATTCAAACTCACCGACTTCAATCAATGGGTAATCTGCGTGTGGCCAGATCTTAGTTAGATCAAATGGGTTGTATGGTACTTTCGCCGCGTCCGCTTCTGGCATCACTTGTACTTTCAGTGTCCATTTAGGGAAGTCTTGGTTATCGATGCTGTCTAGCAGATCACGTTGGTGACTTTCGCGGTCATCACCGATCACTTGTGCCGCTTCTGCATCCGACAAGTTCTTAATACCTTGCTGAGATTTGAAGTGGAACTTAACCCAGAAACGTTCGTTGTCTGCGTTAATAAAGCTGAATGTGTGGCTACCAAAACCGTGCATATGGCGGTAAGTCGCAGGGATACCACGGTCACTCATCACAATGGTGATTTGGTGAAGCGCTTCAGGTAGAGAGGTCCAGAAATCCCAGTTGTTCTTTGCGCTGCGCATATTAGTGCGCGGGTCGCGTTTCACGGCATGGTTTAGATCTGGGAATTTAAGAGGGTCACGTAAGAAGAACACGGGCGTGTTGTTACCTACCATGTCCCAGTTACCTTCTTCGGTATAGAACTTCAATGCAAAACCACGAATATCACGCTCTGCATCAGCCGCGCCGCGCTCGCCCGCAACTGTCGTAAAACGTGCAAACAAGTCGGTTTTTTTACCCACTTCAGAGAACAGTTTTGCCTTGGTGTACTTTGTGATGTCGTGTGTAACGGTAAATGTGCCATAAGCACCTGAGCCTTTCGCGTGCATACGACGCTCAGGTATCACTTCGCGGTCAAAGTGGGCCAACTTCTCCAAAAACCAAACATCTTGAAGAAGTTGTGGGCCACGTTTGCCCGCAGTTTGAACATTCTGGTTATGAGCAACAGGACAACCCGCAGCTGTAGTTAGTTTTTTACTCATCATCAATTCCTTATTACCATTTAGGTACAGCATCTTTGCTGCACCTTCACTTCTGTATGGTGGTTATTCATCAGACAAAACCACGCAGCAATTAAGGATATAGAATAAGCCTGACTCAAAGTAAAATATAATCGTTTGTAATTATCGTTATCATGGATAAAACCTATCGAATTAATGATCTAAATCATAATCATTCAATATTGATAATAATATTTAGAATATAATAATCATGAACTTACATGACTTCATGAACTAGTTCCAAGGTTCTCCCTTTTTCATCATAACTCACTAATTTTGCGATATTTTGTGACCTAACCGTAAAGTCGCAGCGATATTTCTTGCCGTTCTCGTTAAGTTAAGCTCCGCCTCTTGTAATACTTTTCCTAAAGTTTGTGGCGATCTTACGGTCCCGAACAAGCTGCTCATTTCACCGTAAAGCGCTTCGACTTCAGTGCCTAATGACCCGGCAATCCCTATAGTCGGAATACCTTGCAAGCTCGCACGTTTAGCAATGCCATAAGGTGTTTTACCTTGCAGGGTTTGGTTGTCCATTTGGCCTTCGCCGGTAATCACGAGGTCTGCGCCTTTCAACACTTCATCGGCTTGTAAAACATCGAGAACCATCTCAATTCCAGGTTTAATCTGCATATTGAATAGCAAACCAAGTCCCATCGGCGTACCACCAGCCGCGCCATAACCCGTGCACTTGTGAACGGGTTCATCGCCACTAACACAACCTTGTGCTTCAGCTACTTGAGCAAAGTTCGCAAGCGCTTTATCCAGCGTCACAACTTGTTCTGGACTTGCCCCTTTTTGTGGGCCGAATATATGGCTGGCACCATTTTCACCACACAGCGGATTATCGACATCGCACGCGACGATTAACTCGATATCAACACAGCGTGAATCTAGATCAGTAAGGTCAATAGATGCTAACTCCGCTAGCGCAGCGCCACCTCGATTAAGATCTTGCCCTGCATTATCTAACAGTGTCCCACCTAACGCTTGCACAATACCCGCTCCACCATCGTTGGTCGCGCTGCCGCCTAATCCAAGGATGATGGTTTGAGCGCCCTGTTCTATCGCTTCTAATATCAGTTGCCCAGTACCGAAAGAAGAGGCAACCAAAGGGTCACGCTGGTCTGGCGTCAGTAAATCCAATCCAGATGCGGCAGCAATTTCAATCAGTGCGGTTTTGTTAGGGCTACGCGCTGACTGTTCAAGCATTGCCCATTCTGCGTTTACAAGTTCACCCAGTGGCCCTTCTACTTGGTGGGTTCGCTTCAGCCCCGCTAAACCTTGCAGCAACACATCGACAGTACCTTCACCGCCATCGGCTAAAGGCAAGGTCACATAGTCAGCGTCAGGGAAGATTTCACGAAAGCCCTTTTCAATACACGCCGCCACCGATACCGCCGATAAGGATTCTTTAAACGAGTCTGGTGCAATAACAATTTTCATACTGATAAATCCAAAGGAATAATAATTTTGATAGGTTGCCGATCCAAAAATGCCCCTATGTCAGATTAGCAAGCCAATCAAGCAATAGGGGCAGTATATAAAGGAATTAGTAGACTCATCACGTTGCAGAGATTGAACCACCCAGTTTGTGAGAGAGATCGACTACTTACATATTGGAATCATAGTTTGAGAACATCGACCGAAACTTTAGGCTTGGTAGAGTAGAGTTAAATAAATCGATAATGATATAGTCCACCAAAATCAAATACCTTGGACACGACCATGCATTCTAGCGACATCATCAAATTGGCAAATTTAGGCGTTAATATCGAAATTTCAAAAGACTCTTCATTGCATCCTTCTGATGCGTTAGAAGTGGTAAAGATTGTTGCTGAAATCGGTAGCCAAATCATCATCAAGAAGAAGTACCACACGGACTATCTCATTCAGATGGCTGAAGTAGGTCGTGATCATGTGACGATCGCTGTTTAAACGCAGCCACTATTTCGACATTGACAGAACCTCAGCTTCAAAAATTTAGAGCGACATGTTGATATAAAAATGCAGCATATTGGGGGCAATATGCTGCATTTTCTCTTTTCGTTAGGAACATGGAGAACGCAAAGAGAAACTCGTTAAGCATTCTAAGTAGAGCTAGTGGTCAAACAACATCGGAACACCCGTTTGAACACATACTTCATTCAAGCGTTTTTGTGCCGTGAGTATATTCTCTTTCCAGCGTTCATCTTGAGCCCACATCTCGATCACGAGTGGTACAACGCACTCAGTCTCTTTCAACGTTTCAAAAATGGCATTGAAGTCAACTTCACCATCACCAATCACTAAGTCTCGGAATTGCCCTTTGTACTCGTCAGTCACTTTATACGTGTCTTTGAGATGGATCTGAGTGATATGAGGCTTACTCAGTTTTAGCTCAGTCACTATGTCGTAATTCCAACCAGAGATATTGCCCACATCCGGATACGCCGTGAAATACGGTGAATTAACTTCGCGACTCAGCACTTCGAACTTACTCAAAGAGTTCAGGTAATCAGTATCCATGATTTCCACAGCAAGCATTACGCCCGATCTTTCAGCCAACTGCGCCGAAAGCTTCATGCCTTCAATGAACCTCTGGTGAGTCACTTTATCAGCAGGCTCGTAGTAAACGTCATAGCCAGCCAGCTGGACGGTACGAATACCCAATTTGTAAGCCAACGAGATAGCCTTCTCCATATGGATAACCGCTTGTTCACGAATCGCCGGATCTGCTGAACCGAATGGGAACTTACGATGTGCGCTTAAACACATGGATTGCAGTGGTACACCATGCTTTTCACACAGGCGACGTAAGGCATACACTTCTTCGTCATTCCAATCTAAGCGGCTGCGGCGCTCGTCTGATTCATCTACCGATATCTCAAGAAAATCAAAGCCGAGTTCTTTGGTTGTTGCTAGCTTATCTTCCCAGCTAAGTTCGTTAGGTAGAGCCTTTTCATAAAGCCCTACACGGTGGCGTAACAAGTTTTGATACATAACGCCTCCTAGTTCCAGTAGCGATCGATCTGAGCTTTTAGTGCTTCTGCTGTTTCTTTACCTTTGTCACCCGCAAGTGCGCGACCCGCAATAAAGGTTTTCGCTTTAATGCCTTCAAATAGGTAAAGGTCTTCAGGCACGATGCCACCTGTGATAGATAGCTCGATGCCCATTTCAGACAATGCACGCATTTTCACAAGATCTTCTTCTGTCCAACCTACACCCGCTAATTCAGCGTCACGAGAACGGTGATAAATCGCTTGTGAAATACCTAGGTCGACCCAAGATTGAGCGTCATCCATTGTCCAATTTCCGTAAATTTCGATTTGGATTTCACCGTTAAATTCGTCAGCGACTTTCTTACATGCACCAATGGTTGCGATGTGTGCAGCTGCAGAAACTGTTATCCAATCAGCGCCGGCTTCGAATGCCATGCGAGCCAAAATAGCGCCACCATCTGTTGTTTTCATATCGCACACAAGGATATGGTCTGGGTGATTCTTACGAAGCGTAGAAACCGCCGTCATCCCTTCTGCAAACGCCAAAATAGTGCCCACTTCAATCACATCAACGAAGCTTTCAACGTTGTTTGCTACTTCAATTGCGGCAGGAAGATTTGTTTGGTCTAGGGCGATCTGAATCATTGGTTTAGTCATGTTGTTATCCTTTAATTTGTTCACGTATTAGACGGGCTAAGCCATCATGGTTGTTATCTGTTAAGCACACGCATTGAACGTGTGATTTGACGATGTCATCAGCATTGAGCATCGCTACGCCTAATCCGGCGTACTTGAGCATGGATATGTCGTTGTGGTTATCACCGACAGCTATGACGTCGGCGGCTTGATAACCCAGGTCTGCTATGTATTCAGCAAGGCGTAGGCCCTTACTGTTACCTTTCGCAGCAAAATCTATTCGGTTTGACCAAGAACGTTCTCCGTTGAAGTTCTCTTCTATCCATGGGTGTTGCATTAAACGGTCTACTGAGTCTTGGCTGCCTTCCACCACAAACTTCCAAACGTGTTCGGCTTGCTGAGCCGCTTCAGTGAATGACTCCACTTGGTATATTTGAGGTCTGTGTTGCTCCGGTGCGGTTTCCGCCCAGCTTTCCAACGCCAGCATGTAAGCAAACGGGTTGTACTGTGAGTACGTCATCGCATGTGTGATGTACATGACCATTTTGAGTTGAAACTCGTCAGCCATATCGATGAAGGTAAGCGCCTTATCTTTCTCTATGGCGTTTTGAGTCAGTACCGTTTCAGTCTGATAGTCATAAACATAAGTGCCGTTACAGCAGATGATTGGCGTACCTAACCCCAATTCGTAGTAGTAAGGTCGCGCAGCTGTGTGGTGTCGACCTGTAACAATCACGACATGACAACTTTGTTTGGCTTCTTGAATCGCCTTTTTTACCTCTGGATGAATCGTGTGATCATCCTTTAACACGGTTCCATCGAGATCTAACGCCAGCACTTTATACATAGAGTCTTCTCACTTATTCCCTAAAATCAGGCCTAATCAATATTGAAACTACTTAGAATCGAAACTCGTTAAACGGCTTACTTAAACGACTTGTTTAAACGAAAAACCGATTTACTGTTGGCCGTAATAAGCATTTTCACCATGCTTACGCAGGTAGTGTTTGTCTGACAGCTCTGGCTGAATTTTGATGCCGCTGTTCAAGGTGCGCGTTGCCAATGCCATTGCAGACACTTCCTCTAGCACCACCGCGTTATGAACGGCGTCATTAGCGTCTTTACCCCAAGAAAATGGCGCATGTCCTGCGACAATCACACTTGGAACTGCCATAGGATCAATTCGGCGCTGCTGGAACTCTTCAATGATCACAAGGCCGGTATTTTTCTCGTACTTTTCAGAGATTTCAGAGTGAGATAAACGACGAGTACACGGAATATCACCGTAGAAGTAGTCTGCATGAGTAGTGCCCAACGCTGGAATGTCGATACCGGCTTGCGCCCAAATCGTGGCACTGCGTGAATGCGTGTGAACAATGCCCTTCACTTCAGGGAAAGCTTTGTACAGCTCTAAGTGAGTCGCAGTGTCACTTGAAGGGTTAAGCTTCCCTTCAACAATGTTGCCTTCTAGATCGACGACGACCATATCTTCAGCGGTCATGTCGCAGTACTCGACACCCGATGGTTTAATGGCTATTACGCCGTTAGCACGGTCAAACTCAGAGACGTTTCCCCAAGTGAAAGTCACCAAACCGTATTTCGGAAGTTGCAAATTGGCTTCTAAAACACGTTGTTTCAATTGGCTATATTTAGACATCGTTGCCTCCTTACGCCGCTTCCGCTTGAAGCAATGCAGCATCAATTAAACGCGCCACTTCTTCTGGGCTTTTGCATGCACGAAGTTTCGAGAAGTCTTCATCGAATTCAATCAAGTTCGCCACTTGCATGGTGCCTTCGATATGCTCTTCTGAGTCTTTACCTGCCAACGTGATCAACACATCAACAGGCTCATCAACACCTTCAAACATGATTGGTGTTTCAAGCACAGTTAGCGCAAACCCAGTACGAATAACACCGTCTTCAGGGCGGCAATGCGGCAGTGCGAACGCATCGTGAATACAGATATAAGGGCCTTCTTCACCAATCGCTTTGGTAATCGCGTCGTAGTAACGCTCTTCTGCAATCCCCGCTTTCACCAATGCATCAGTCCCAAGCTTGATCGCCGCTTTCCAGTCAGCCGCTTTAGCGTTGAGTAGGATAGAGTTGTTCTGGATAAGAGATTCTTTTAGGTTCATGTTATTGCTCACTTATATAATTGTTTTTATTGGCTCAGTAGCGCTATGCCACTGAGCCATTTTCATTATTTGTGGAAGTTATTCTCGATGATGGAAACCAGCTCGTCGCCGAAGGTTTTCACCATAATCATGTTCTTCACTGCTAACTGTTGTTTACCTTCAGGAAGCCCCGTAATCTTCGCTGCAAGAGCAACCGAAGTAACGATGATGTCGAATGAGCCAAGGTGCGATTTGTAATCGGTGATGGCACTGTTGAATGTCGTGCTTGGGATGCCTTTCTTGTCCAAGTACTCTTTGATTTTCTTAGAGCACATCATTGAAGAACCTTGCCCAGAACCACAGCACACTAAGACGCGAACGGGTTTCTGATCAGCTGCTGGCGACACTCGATTTTCTGATTTTGTAGAAGCAGCCGTTGCAGAAGCCGATGGTGCCTCAGCGGTCGCTGTCGATTGTTGTGGTACCGCAACTTCAACCTCAATGCCTTCAGGCGTTACTGCCGTCATTGTTTCAGCAGCAGCTTCTGCGTCTTCTTCAGCTCGTAGTTGCTTAGAGGCGAAGTACATGTAGATGCCAGCCAATGCCAAAATCACAAAGAAGAACATGCTAGAACTTGAGATACCTTGCATGATTGGTGGGAATACCAGAGCCCAGTCAGCCATGCCCATCCAGCCATTAAACTCAGTACCTGATTGAGCGAAGATATGGATTGCCCAAGCAGAGCCAACCACTTCGATGATGCCCATCACGAAACAGATCTTCATCACCGCTTTCCAGCCACCAAAGTGGTTAGCAAACACGCCGATGGTTGCGTTCGAGAAGAACATTGGGATAAAGCCAGGGATGATCATGATTGGTGCGTCGAACGCGAGCATTGCAAGCACTGCCGTGAATTGACCCACTGCACCCCACATGAAACCGAATACCATTGCGTTCGGTGAGTAGGCATAAATTGCCGCACAATCGATTGCTAAAACAGCGTTTGGAATAAGACGTTGTGAGATACCGTTAAAGGCCTCAGACAATTCAGCTACGAACATACGAACGCCAGTTACGATAACTTGAATCGCTACTGCGAATTTCAAACCCGTTTCGAAAATGTAGATAAGCCAGTGAGTCTTGCCTGCCATGTCTTGAAGGTTATCAAGACCGAACGAAAGAAGAATAATGCCGAAGAAGCCAGTCATCACTAACGTTGTTGCAGCGATACTGTCGTGGAAAATGTGTAACCACTTAGGCAGTTTGATGTGGTCAACACTGTCGTTCTTGTCGCCAAGCTTCGGTGCAACCTTGGTGGCTACCCATGAAGCAAACTGTTGTTGGTGACCAATCGAGAAACCCGCCCCGCCAGTGACTTCTTGAGTCGGCTTGAACATGATGTTTGACGAAATACCCCAGTACAACGCCATCAATATTGCAGAGTAAATGATGGTTTCCCACATACTTGCGCCAAGCACGAAGTAGAAAACAGCAATAAGGCCAGCTTGCTGGAACATGATATGTCCAGTCAGCATGATGGTTCTGATACCCGTAATACGACGGAAGGCAACAAGAAGAATGTTCAGCCCAAGTGCCAGTAATACTGCATACCCAACCCAAGAGTAATTGTCGCCCATGGTTTCCATGGTAGACATCATGGAGGTGTACGGGTCAATCACCGACCCCGTCAATCCATGTATTTCACTCATTTTTTCAATAACTGGTTTGAAACCCGCTACCAATGTTCCCGCACCTACCTGCACTATCATGAAACCAACGATGGTTTTTATAGAGCCGGAGATAACAGTTGTTGCGTCACGTTTTAAAAGGATGTAGCCGAGACAAGTAACAAGACCGAGTAGCAACGGTGCTTTGGTCATTACCTGACTGTAAAAAATATAGAAAATATCATATAAGAATTCCATATCTTTACCCCTGGTTAGTTTTTAATTTTAATGATTTGTAGGATGTGATGATTCTAAGTTTTGCTCACGAACTAGACTTTACCAATCAAAAGTAATCATTCAATGCTCACTTGTGATTACTTTGATTTATATCAATTAACCACACTAGGAATACGCCTAATTGAGCTTGGGATCACACACAAAAACAACAAAGCATTTAAAATCAATCACTTATAAAAAATTGTGATTGAGATCCTATTTTTATATCGATGTGGTTTGACAATCATGATGGTGATTATTAGAATCAAAACAAATCAAAAGTAATCATCAAATTGTCACAACGACATAAAGAGTGATAAATATGAATGAAGTACAAAGACATAACGGCATCGTGTCGCTGTTAGAAGATATGCAGACAATCAACGTCTCACATATCATTGATAAATTTAGTGTTTCACCAGCAACTGCAAGACGTGATATCGCTAAATTAGATGAGCTAGGCCGACTGCGAAAGATTCGAAATGGTGCAGAGCGAGTAGAAACTCAGAAGAGGAAGTGGTCACCACTGAATATCAACAGCACTGAGTTCTATGAAGAGAAATCCGAGATTGCACAAGCAGCTGCTGGACTTTGTCAGTCGGGTGATACAGTCGTAATCAACTGCGGTTCTACAGCTTTTCTACTTGGCCAACAGCTATGTGGAGATGACGTTCAAATCGTAACGAACTACTTCCCACTCGCAAGCTACTTGATCAACGAGGATCATGACGATGTCATCATCATTGGCGGTCAATACAACAAAGCGCAGAACATCTTTTTGAATCCAGCTCCTAATTCACTAGGCGGTTATGCAGGAAACTGGATGTTCACTTCAGGTAAAGGCTTAACTGACGCCGGGTTATACAAAGCCGACATGTTAACAGCCGTCGCTGAACAGCAAATGCTTGAACAAGTCGATAAGCTCGTGGTGGTGGTCGACAGTTCAAAGGTTGGACAACGCACCGGAATGCTCTTTTGCAATACCAAGCAAATAGACATCGTCATCACCGGTAAAGACGCCAATCCAGAAGTTGTTAAGCAGATTGAAGCTCAAGGGACGCAAGTCATCTTAGTTTAAATCACAGGGCAAACTGCCCTCCCAATAATAATAAATTCAGCTCAGTGCCTTAATCCAAATTAAGGCGCTCGGCTCCCTACATCCAAAATTAATCAAATTATTGAAATAAAAGGTATTATCATGAGCAATGTAAACGAAATCACTCGCGAGTCTTGGATCCTAAATACATTCCCTGAGTGGGGCACATGGTTAAATGAAGAGATTGAACAAACGGTTGTGCAACCGGGTACGTTTTCTATGTGGTGGCTGGGTTGTACAGGTATTTGGCTAAAATCAGAAGAGGGTGCAAACCTATCAATGGACTTCTGGTGTGGTACTGGTAAAAAAACACAAGCCGTTCAAAAAATGAAAAACCAGCACCAAATGATGCGTATGGGCGGTGTGGAAGCACTTCAACCAAACCTACGTACCGCGATCTTCCCATTGGACCCTTTCGCTATCAAAGAGATCGATGCAGTTATGGCATCTCATGACCACGGCGACCACATTGATATCAACGTTGCTGCAGCGGTTCTACAAAACTGCGGCGACCACGTTAAATTCATTGGTCCTAAAGCGTGTGTTGATTTATGGATGAAATGGGGTGTGCCAGAAGATCGTTGTGTTATTGCTAAGGTTGGCGATGAGATCAAAATCAAAGACGTGAACATCAAGGTTCTGGATGCGTTTGACCGTACTGCACTTGTAACACTACCAGAAGGAACTTCTTCTATAGACAAAGAAATCCTAGACGGCATGGATGACCGCGCAGTGAACTACTTAGTAGAAACAACTGGTGGTTCTGTTTACCACTCTGGTGACTCTCACTACTCAAACTACTATGCTAAACACGGTAATGACCACAAGATCGACGTTGCACTGCTTTCTTACGGTGAGAACCCACGTGGCGTAACAGACAAAATGACATCTTCAGACATTCTTCGTGCTGCTGAGTCTTTGAACTGTGAAGTGGTTGTTCCGTTCCACCACGACATTTGGGCAAACTTCCAAAACGACCCACGTGAAATCGAAATGCTGTGGAACATGAAGAAAGAACGCCTGCAATACGGATTCGCTCCTTTCTTCTGGCAAGTAGGCGGTAAATACACTTACCCAACAGACAAAGGTCGCATGCACTACCAACACTTCCGCGGCTTTGCTGACATCTTCAAAAATGACCCTGAACTACCATACCGCGCATTCTTGTAATCATTAGTAACCACCTTAACTAGGGAGCGATTCGCTCCCTTTTTTCATCATCGAATAAGGACATTGATATGGTATTACGCGAATTTAAGAATCACTTTAGTCGTGGTGATTTGAAAGCAGCCATTGGTGTTGTTTCACCTTGTGCTAATGGCTATTACTTAATGGTGAAAAGCAATCAGTGGGGTGTGAACAGTTTTCTTGAATCTGATAGAAAGATGCAACCCAGAGTATTTAAGACTCAACAGGCGCTGTTGAATGCGGCAAAAGCGATCGGTTTTCCTTACCACTCGATCGATATCCAACATCTCTAACCGCTCATATTCCGATTAAATTAAGACCGGAGAGAACTGTTATTCCAACTGAATACGAAAGCCATTCACCTGATGAATAAAACAAAACAGGAAGCATTTATTAATCCACTCGATAAAAATAATTCTTACAATTAAGCGTGTTTATTCGTTAATAATATTGTTACTCAACGGCATAATAGTCACGAATCCATTCAACGAGTTAGGTTATGTTCTGCAAGCGCCTTTTGGCATTGGTTTTACCCATTTCTGTTATCTTTTCTACGCACGCTGAAACCTTTGGTGAGCGAATAGAGCGCATCGAACAAGAAAATGCATTAGCGAAAACAATAAGCGAGACACAAGCAGAGCTCATACAGAAGGTAGTACAAACCAACCACTGCGCCAAAGTGGCATTAGTCCATCATCATCGGATTTTAGGCCAATACAAAAAGCCAACCTCGTCTTCTGAACTATTCGTTAAATGGCGAGAGCTAGGCAAGGAACTAGACAACAAATATGAGACGAATTACCCGGGCTATCCCAAGCATGTATTTCAAGAGTACCCAACCGCTTCAAGCAAGGTTGATGGTTATCTCTTTGCTCTAATCGACAATGGTTTGAATGAAAAGTCATGGATAGCCAAAGAGTTCAAGCAGTGCAAAAACAATAAGCTAATCTCAAGAACCTAGCTTAGATTTCATGGTCAGGGCTTACCCGAAAAGAAGCCCTTTTAACAAGTGCAATCACTTTCAAGATCCGCCTAATAAAGTAAGAACAGCCCTTCATAGCCACCTATCTCTATTTGCGTGACATACTCTCCGATGTTGCCGTTTGCATCGACAGGCTTCATCGGTACGTCCAATACAACCGTAAGCTTCTCTGTCTCATAAAAGCTCGCATTTTTACCGTGGAAATCCGTACGGTACAACACTCGACCCTTATCGAACTCTCTCGCCAACACCATATCTTCAGGGCCACCAGCCACAACTGTTCGCTCAGACTGATGTAAGAAATAGGTATACGTAGGCAATACGTGTGTCATTCCATCGGGTAAGTCTGCATGCACCATTTCATTCATCGAGGAATCACCCACAATGGTGTAATCCGCAGGTACAGGCGTAGTTGTCGAAAGCATCAAGGGAATGGCTTCGAAGCCTTCGGGAATAATATTGCTGGGTTCGCCCAAATAGACCGCCAATAACGCACTTGGTTGATAAGCGACATTTTTTGGCACACCACTCTTCCAAAAGTTATCCGCTGTGGTGTTGTCACTTCCATAGACATAACCATTGTTCCACTGATTGAAATAGCTGTGTTGTGAATGGTGATTCAAGTAATAAATCGCCAATGCTGAGTATTGGTCTTGTCGCCAGTTTTGTTCAGAACCACCGAAGAACTGAACACGACCAAAACGCGTTGTCGCCTGAAAAATCACGCTTTGATCGGCATACGCCAATGCCGAATTATCCCAAAACTTGGAGATACCCGAATAGCCACTAAAACCAGTCGATGGGAACACGTAATGCTCCCTGAAATATAAAGAGCCCGCTTCCACAAGGTGAGATTGACCATTACGCCCAAGTAAGTTGGCTGTCCCAATATTCAAGCCTATCAAAGCATCACGATTGAGAGTTGCGAGGCTTTTTAAGAAAGCAGAGAATTGCGCTTTATAAAGTTCATCGGCCTCGGTAGAACCCGCCACCAATCCTAGCTCTTGCACCGTGCCACCAGAGTGAACATAAAACTGGTTTCCCCCAAGCAGCTTGTTGGTATCATCGTTATAAGCACCATTTAGCCCCTGCTCTGCCCAGTTTTGCTGATAATAAGCATGAACCGCCGATAGGTAATTGAGGTTGGCGACATTAGCTAGCGCCCATGAAGAGCTCTGACTCCACATTCGGCCAAATGGCACCACGCGCGACTCCCAACGAAATCGAGCGGTGGCATTTTTATTGGTGCGATTTTTATACTCACTTTGTGACAAGTAGTTGTCTTGATTCAGATCGGCTGAAACATCAAAACCACGGATCTTACGCCATTGGCTGATTGCATTCCCATCAGGTGTTGTTTCAGGCGCATCGGTAAGCTTCACCACAGGAAAGCTGTTTCTAAGCTTCACTTCTTTAAGGCGCGGTCTGTCACTGGCGTTATCACCTTGCCAACGGATTCTCATCACATACAGACGCCCGCCGTCGCGCACAAAAGTAGAACCAAAATATTGGCCTCCGCCATAGCTAGCACCACTACCGTCATGGGTTGTCGCCCTTACCCAATCAGATGGTAGGTTCCACAACACAGATTGGTTCTTGGTCATGTTGAGGGTTTTGTCTTTCTTCAGATCCAACGCAGACCATTGTGATACCTGCCCATGGGCATCAACTTCTGTTGGATACTCAAGCCAAAACTGACCACCAGAAGCGAATTGAGAGAACTTCAGTGTCAGCCTATCGAACTGCTCTGCGTGATACACATAAAGCGCACCACCTTGTTCGAAGTTCTCAAACACATCCGCATCCCAAGGCGGTTGTTGATAGAGCCAGAAACCCGCGTGGTCTTCACTTGCGGTATAACCGACGATCATAGGTTTTCGATTAAGAAGGGTATTTTCACCGTGGCTTTTGTCGACTTCAGCAATCACAGTGTCTTCAGAGAAATGCAGAAAGAAGTCTTCATAATTGGCACCGTTTAGCGCTGCGTTATTGCGAAGATCATTTTCTAACCAGCCAGAGTTTATCTCCAACTTTTGGTTGTACATGTAACCAATCGCTGTAATTCGCTCATTGTCGGCTTTGTCTGCATAAGAGCCAAACACGATATCATTGTTTGTGATTTCCCAATCAATGACATCCGTTGCCGACATTGGCGAATCGCTTAAGTCGACACCTTGCTGGTGCGATCCGGGTAATACAATCGCTTTACCGGCAGCAAAAGCGTTACTAGCGGTTAGGTAGAATGGAATGAGTGCTAGTAACCATAAAATGTAGGGGTTCATCATTCAGTTTTCCTAATCGATACTGTCGTTACTCAAAAATACGAGACGAAAAGCCAGCCAACTTACGTGTCAATTTAGGAATCAAAATACGAAAAAAGTATCGGTTAGAAACATGTATTGATCAAGCCCCCATCGGCTCAGTATCTCTTACCTCTAAAAATACCTCCTAATACATATGTAAAGTCAGCACGTTAGAACGAAAGCTAAAAACTTATAATCTTAATTTTGCTGACAAGCTAAGTATTCCAGAGTCACGATTCTCGGCTTCACTTTTTCTCATTATGAGAATTAAGTCGAACGAACAGTGAATGCGCGATAGCTACAAAGACAATTCAGTTTGGGAGAAGTTAATCTTGTTGTTCGAAGGAAAATGGAAAGCGGGAATTGGATTTACTGCATCTAATCTCAGTTTCAATGCCACTCTATTGAAACTCAATTGGGATAGGTTAGTCTCTGAAGCTATATAAGAACAATGGCAATAAAGAGTGGTAAATAAAGCAATGTACGTTGACTATCATACGCGGCTGATTCCCGTTGTCCGTTATCTAGAGAAGCACTTTAACGAGCCGCTCAACCTAATCGAAGTCGCGGCATTAGCCAACTTTTCACCTTACCACTTTCATCGCACTTTTAAGGCCGTTCAAGGCGAGACCCTTGCTGATTTCATTCGGCGATTGAGGCTAGAAGCGGCAGCGAATGATCTCTTCAAATCCAAGCAACCCATTATTAATATCGCATTGGACTACGGGTTCTCATCGTCTCAAAGTTTTGCAAAAACATTCAAACAACACTTTGGTGTCACACCGAGTGCCTTCCGTGATTGTGAAGATTACCAAGCGTTTTCTGAGTTAACTCGAAATAGCAAGATTGGACACACGTTGCGCAAGAATGGAAACGATGCAGTGGCAAGCAATTCATATACTGACTCCGAACGAACAACATGGAGTATGACAATGAAAACGCAACAATTCGAACCATCAAAACTAGCGTATGTACGAGTGACAGGCCCTTACGGACAAGGTTATGATGAGCCAAGCGGTCGTCTTTACCAATGGGCCGAAATGAAAGGGTTAGCAGGTAACAGCTGCATCTTTATCTATCATGACAATCCGGAAATCACACCAAACGATAAATGCCGTACTGACATCTGCTTGATGGTTCCAGACGACACTGAAGTACCCAGTGGGATCGAATTGAAAGATTTTCCCGGCGGACAATATGCAGTGATGCGCCAAACCATCACCGAGCCAAGTCAATACGCTAAAGCGTGGGACGACCTAATGATTAAGGTCATAGAGTCCGGCCTAGAAACCGAAGACCGCCCTTGCTTTGAGCTTTACCACAGTTACGATCAACAGACTCAGCATTCAGACGTTAGCTTCTGCACTGCAATTAAATAATAAGAGTAAATACAGTAACAAAGCCTACCTCATGTAGGCTTTCGTCCTTTGGTTAGCTAACCCTTACTAAAGCTTCTTAAAGTCTATGGTTCCACTTCCCTTGGTGGTCACGGTCGCAATTTTCTTGTGTATCGTAGCTGATGTGCTTATCGATATTCTTCAGTGTAATTCCTACCTGACCGAACGCCTTTTGGATGGTCATTGAGACTTGCTGTTGGCCTTCTCCCTCTAGGAAATTCGTTCTATCTTGATTGGTGTCGAACACACAAACGATTTTTAAGCTTTGTGGAAAAGAAGAGAAATTGACCGTATGAGTCACCCAAAGAAAACCATCGTAGCCTTTCAACATATCTTCACACACGTCAGTTAGCACATCTCTGATCTGATTTTCGATCTTCTTATCTGATTTACGCATGCAGAAAACTTCCTATTTAACACCTTAAAAAATAAGGTTTTTCAGTCAATGTTGTCTTAACCGATATTGGACACTGTGGTCGTTTCAAATGCAAAGTATTTATTGAGGATAATGGGCGAGAGGGGTTAGAGAAACGCCTCATGCTTGATAGCTTACGTGACTACCAAGTATGAGGCGTGTACCGGAGTTAGCCAAGAAACTAGCTTGCCGCTTGTTCCCAATCCGTCAGTAACTTCATGATTACGCGAGAGTCTTGATGATTCGCCATTGGCGCTGCAAGTTGTGTGTCGCCTTGCTCAACCGCGTGGCGGATATTGCGCACTTGGTAATGGAAGCCATCGCCTTGCGCTTCGACTTTCACTTCACGTTTCGATGTTTCATAGATCTCAACCGTGAATGTGTTGTCTTCGGTCGGTAGCCATGGGTTGGTGTCGAGCGTGATGCAGCCTTTGCTGCCTAAAATCGTAAAGCCATGCTTTAAGCCATGGTCTTCTGCAGTATGGATTTGCGCAGTGAAGTGGTCATTGAAGCGCATCATCGCCGATGATTCACAGATATTGCCATCTTGGCCACGTCGACCGATTGCTGAGATCTGCAGATCATCAAACACACTTTCACCAAACTGGTGTTGTGCGACAGAGTGAATCAGCGACATTGGGTAACAGCCCAAGTTGTACAGTGCACCTTTGCTCGCAGGGTTAACGAACTGATCAATCGCAGCGACGTATGAACCTTGAATAGAGCGTACTTCACCGATCTCACCTGTAGCTAATTCTTGATGAAGCTTGGCGATCAATGGATGATTCAAGTACATCAAACCTTCTGCAAAAAATACACCCGCTTCTTTCACCGCTTGCAGAGCTTGTTCGGTTTTTTCCATATCAACCGATAACGACTTTTCACAAAGAATCGCTTTGCCTTTTTGAGCAGCTTTAATCACGTATTCGTGGTGAACGTGATTAGGTAACGCGATATAGATGATGTCGACTGACTCATCTTCAATCAAGGCTTCATAGCTGTTGAAGGTCAATGTTGGCTTGTACTGCGCCGCAAACTCATTGAGTGTTTTCTCTGTGCGTCCTGCAACGGCATACAGTTCACTTTGAGCATCGCCTTTGATCGCATCGGCCATAACGCCTGAGATAAAGCTGGTTCCTAGAATTCCCCATTTCATGGCTTATTTCTCCTGCTCTTTTGATTCAAGCTGCGTTTCGAACGCTTGAACTAACTCGGTAATATCACGCTCGATAAACGCTTGAGTGTGAGGCATGCCAAAGTGCTGATTAATCGCTTCACGGTTTACGTATTGCTCAAGCAAAATCACGCGGTCGCTTTGGTCTTGGTCATAGGTTGCTATTGCTTGTAGGCAGCCTGATTCGCTCTGCATATCTAAGCAAAACTGTTCGATGGCTTCAACTGCAGCCTCACGTTCAATGTTGGTTTTAATCTTAAGTTCGGCAGTAACAAAGATGGTTTCGTTTGTTTGAGGCATTTCACGCTCTTATTTTAGTTAATTATCGGTTTGTCATTAATATAATTAACCCCTAATAATTGATAAACTTACCTTTTGTTTATTATTTATCAACCAAGAGTGTTCAATGGATAAGTTCACCAGCATGAAAGTCTTCGTTTACGTAGTGGAGCAAGGTAGCTTTCGCAGTGCCGCCAACCACTTCAACCTATCGGCGACTATGATCAGTAAACATGTCCATCATCTTGAATCGAGCCTCAACTCTCAACTGATTCATCGCACTACACGTAAGCAGTCTCTAACCGACTCGGGGCAGCTTTATTATCGAGAATGTAAGCGAATTCTCGAAGACATCAGCAATGCTGAAAACCTGATTCAAACCTTAGAAAACCAACCTCAAGGCACGGTAAAAATAAACTGCCCAGTTACCTATGGGAACAAGGTGCTTGCCCCAATCGTAGCGAAGTTCCTTGCGAATCATCCAACGATTAATGTCGAACTCGTATTAAACAACGATCTTGTTGATCCCTACTCTTCCGATATTGATTTAATTGTGCGAATTGGTGACCTGTCTGACTCCAGCTTAGTCGCCAGATATTTAGGGGACTACGAGATGTGTTACTGCGCGGCTCCAGAGTACCTTAGTCAACATCCAGAAATCCGCGTATTGGAAGACCTTGCACAACATCCATCGCTTGGGTTCAGTTATAGCAGCCGTCGTGATGTTAATGGCCGAGATGCACAAACGCGGAGTGCGCAAAGCAGTGAATCGCAACTCCTACCCCCTCAGAGCCACCAAGCAACGCATAGCGCGGTGAATAAAGGGCAAGTGCGTTTGATGTCGAATAATGGGGATGTGTTGCGATATGCCGCCCTGCAAGGCGTGGGTGTGTTATTGCAGCCAACTATTTTAGTGTCAGAAGAGATTGAACGTGATGCTCTAGTGGAGATCCTACCCGGTATGGTTCCTTTACCTAAGCCAATTCACTTACTCTACAAAACCAAGCAACTGTCGTTGAAGAACAGAACCTTTGTCGAGTTCTTGTTGGCCGAGCTTGCTGAATAACGAGATAGTTTATGTAACTAGGACTTATAAGCAGTGATAAGCGTTAAATCATTTGCCAATGACTCATCAGGCGCTTACCAAGATCAGAGGGCGTGGTGTTATGGACGACCATCTCGTCACATTGATTGAACACCATGAAGTGTTTTAGCTCATCACATAAGGCATGAACAAATGATTCATGTTTTTTGATTCGCTCTTCCATAACCAAGTTGCGAACATTGAGTAAGCGACTCTTCCTATCAACTTTACAATCCATTCGTGCCACCAGCTCTCCTTGCCACAGAATCGGCAAACTAAAGTAACCAAACTGACGCTTGGCTTCTGGAACATAACACTCAAGAAGGTAATCAAAATTAAACAGTGATTGCATTCGCTTACGTTGAATCAACAGGTTATCGAACGGAGACAGTATCTTTAACTTGGTTCGAGATAGAGGCTGATTCAGCAGTTCAAACGCATCGGGCAACATGTAGTAATCAGAACCTTGAACATCCACTTTCACGACTTGTTTATCTTCAAGCATCTGCTGGAGTGTTTTCTGAATCAGTGGTTTGGTGTTCTTAAGGAGATAGCTCATTTCCGATGTAATGCCCACACCGTTCGCTTCTAAATAACGAACAATCAGATGCTCAATGTATTCTTGCTCAGTTGGTTCAGAGGTATCAATGCCACTTGGTAAAACTCGCTCGGTTAAGTCATACACCTTATGAAAGTTCACTCGGCTTGGCACCATTAAGTCACCTTGCATAAACAAAGTCTCTAGCGCCTGTTTGGCCGGTTTTCCGCCCCATCCTCCAGGGTTGGGTCTATCCCCTTCAAAGTCTTTCGCCATCAATGGCCCTTCGCTCTCAATACGTTTGAGAACATGCGCCATAAGTACATCATCTTTTTTATACCAATGCTTGAGCTTACCGCTCGCAAACCCATTCTTTCGATGCAGGCTGAAGCGGTAGTCACGCATAGGTAAATACGCGGCGGCATGCGACCAATACTCAAACACTTCTCGACGTTCTAACAGCTTATCCAGATGATTCAACTGGTAATCTTGATTGCGATTCCAAAGCGTGTGGTGGTGAGCTCGCTGAATCACAGAGATGGTATCAATTTGCACATAGCCAAGGTTTTCAATCGCAGACAGCGTGTTCGCCAAAGCGCCACCATTACGTTGCTTTTTAGGCGGCAGCTTCTTAGGTGGCAATTTTTGCGAAAGCAATACCATTTTTTGTGCTTGTGCGAGTGAAAGTGATTCCATGAAATTCAGACTCTAATTGATACCAATGATCAGCTTATGATTCCGCAATAAGCTCTTGAAGGATTTGCTTGTACGTTTCTACCGTCTGCGCGCCAGTGACTGCACTCTTGCGGTTGAATACCACAGTAGGAACCGCAGAGATGCCCATGCGTTGCCATTCAAATTCTTGCGCTTCAATTTGCTTTAAGTTGTCGGTGTTCTTCAAGCGTTTCAGTGCCTTCGTTGAGTCCAAGCCAGCCGCTTCAAGTTCTTGCGCAATCACCTCAAGATCAGACAGATCTTTCTGCTCCGAAAAGTGCGCAGTAAAGAAGCGTAGCTTTAACTCCGTCTGTTTACCGTGAGCGAGAGCAAAATCAAGCAGCACATGTAGGTGACGTGAATTCACCATTCTCATGCTGTCATAGAAATTGAAATCGAACCCAACCGCTTTGCCGCGAGCCGCCAGTTGCTCACGTGAGCGCTGACTTTCTTCGGCACTAGAGCCGTATTTTCTCATGATATGCTCACGCAGGTTTTCACCCTCTTGCGGCATATCTGGATTCAACTCAAACGGCTGCCATTCAAGTTCAATCTGTTGCTCTAAGCCAAGTTCTGAAACGGCTTGCTCTAGATTTTTGTAGCCGACTACGCACCAAGGGCACATTACGTCAGAAATAATATCGAGTTGAAGTTTCTTGCTCATAATCTTTCCAAATATCGTTGCTAAGGCGTATCCAATTCGAAGCGGATACCCATCTTTCTGATCAGAATACAATAAATTGAACACTCGTTCAAATTTAACTCTATGCACCATTAGCCAACAAAAAAGCCGACTCATGTTAGTGAGTCGGCTTTGATAAAAATCGGATTGAACTTAACCGCGTTACGCTAGCAGTTTCTCAAGCACTTGGAATACACCTGCATCGACGTTACTTGGCGCGCCAAAACGTGCGATCTCTTTCAGCTTAGGGTGTGCATTTTCCATCGCGTAAGAATGGTAGCTTTCTTTGAGCATTTCGTAGTCATTTAGGTAATCACCAAAGCTCATGGTCTGCTCGAAAGTGAAACCTAATGTGTTTTGTAGATGTTTGATTGCCGCCCCTTTCGACGCTTCAGCATTCATCACATCCAACCAAATTTTTGCACTCACAACCACTTGGTAATTGTCACCAAACTTGGCATCGATGCTTGGGTTTACTTTCTCTTGTGAACCGTCGAAGTGACAAATAGCAACCTTGATAAATTCATCTTCTACCGCCAGCAAGTCTTCTACTTGCTCACGACGATGGTAGTACTTAGAGATCTCCTCTAGAGCACGTTCGTCTTTGGTTTCGATGTATGCCGATTTCTTACCACACAGCACCACATGTGCACCTTCAATAGCACGCGCTTCTTTGATGATGTCATTGATGGCATCAGTATCAAGCAAGCAGCTGTAGAGCTCTTGGCCTTTGTGCATCACTAATGTGCCGTTTTCAGCAACAAACATCATGCGATCTTTTAGCGGAGCAAATGTCTCCATCAAGCTGTAGTACTGTCGACCCGATGCCGCAGCAAAAATGATGTCTTGAGCTTCTAGTCGCTCATAAAGATTGAAGAATTCAGGGTCTAGCTTTCCGTGTTCATTAAGCAGAGTGCCGTCCATATCAGCAGCGATAAATTTGATGTTCTGTTGTGGCATTTCCGGGCTTACCTATAAGTAAAAATTAAAGTGTAAATTATGATTTTCGTTATCTTGTGTAACGGTTCTATGTTCGATTATATCGCTAGAGTAGCCAGTGAATGCAATGCTTATTTCTGAGCTCTAATAAATCGCTTCAAATGTGCTTCAAACGCAAAACTGAACTGCCCGACATGTCGCTTTGAATGATTGAGTCCTACATACCTGAGGTGAACGAAACCTCTCAAGGCTATACGATCCTTAGACTCTATCACTTTATTTTTTGACCACTGTAATCATGATTCTAGCTATCACTTCGACCTTGTTTTGCATCGTTACCATCAAGTTTTTAATCACACTTGCCAATTTGGCGCGCCATCGCGTTCACATTACGCCTAAAGTTTCTCTGAACAGAACGAAATGGCCAACCGTGTCCATTATTATCCCCGCGAGAAATGAAGAAGATAATATTGAGACCAGCCTCAGTTCGCTAATGAAGCAAAACTACCCAAAAGACAGGTTTGAAATCATTGTGGTTGATGATTTTTCTACTGACTCGACACGAACCATCGTTGATACGCTAATCGACGCATCGAGTGTTAACGTTCGTTGTATATCAGGAAGAAAGCTACCGCCCAATTGGCTTGGGAAAAGCAACGCTTGCATGGTCGGCTCACAGCAAGCAACCGGTGAGTACTTGTATTTTATCGATGCTGATACAAAGTCTGAACCCTTAATGCTACAAAGCGTTATCCATTTCGCCTCACGACACAAAACGGATTTGCTGTCGTTCAACCCTAGACAAGCATTCACATCAACGGTTGAGAAAATCACCTTACCCGGCATATTTCTTTCAGTTGCGTCTTACATGAACTTCAAGAACGCAAACGACAAGTCAAAATCAGACGCTATTGCTAACGGCCAAGCCATGCTTTTTACACGAAAGTCGTACGATGCTGTCGGTGGACATACTGCAGTAGCCAGCGAGATATCCGAAGACATCGCTTTTGCAAAACTCGTGAAGAGATGCGGTTTAAAAGCGTTTTGGGCTTTTGCGGACGAGCTTATGAGTACTCATATGTATTCAAACTTTAGTTCGATTTGGGCGGGCTTCTCCAAAAACATGAATCTTATTGTAAATTGCCAATCAAGATTCCAAGTACTTGGTGCATTCATCAAAACGAATATCATTGCATGGGCTGCCCCGGTGATGCTGCTTGTATCAACTCACCATTTCATCGGCGCCCCTTCATCAATCAATAGCTACTCCTTAGCGATCAATGCTCTGATGTTGCTCGCTTCCATTGTCACTTATCTTATTTTGGTCAAAGAGCTCTTTATACCAGCTCGTTATGCGCTAACCGTGCCTTTGGGAATTTCGTTGCAAAGCTTGTTGATTCTCAACAGTTACCGCTTATCAAAGAACAATAAAATCACTTGGAAAGGGCGAGCACTGTCATGATCAGTAAGATTCTAGCTTTCATTATGATCGCGACGTCTTTTTCAGTGTCGGCATCGGATGCAAATGAGTGGAAGCTCGTTCGTGATAAGAAGGGAATCGAAGTCTACAATCGAAAAATTGAAGGTAACGACTTTAAGGAGTTTCGTGCAGAAGCCGATATCCAAGCCAACCTTACGTCAATCATCGCTTTGTTTACGGATACTTCAGTAGGCACTCAGTGGGTAGAAAACATTG
Organism: Vibrio sp. Scap24; assembly: GCF_013394185.1. Lineage (NCBI taxonomy): Bacteria > Pseudomonadati > Pseudomonadota > Gammaproteobacteria > Vibrionales > Vibrionaceae > Vibrio > Vibrio sp. Scap24. Next base: position 1,808,270 of record NZ_CP041333.1, read on the forward strand.
ATAAAATGGAAGAGATAGAACACTTTAGCGAAGCACACACGGTCACTAAAACCTATACAAAAGCGCCGTGGCCCGTCTCGGATCGTGAAGCCATTGTCGAAAACTTTATCGAGCAAGACCCAGACACATTAACCGTGATGATTACCCAACACGGCAGACCCAATTATCATCCAAATGACGACAAACGCATCGTCAGAGTGGCTCATCTAGAGTCGCGATGGATCCTCACACCACTGGACAACAATACAACTCATATTTCTTATCAAGTGTTGAGTGACCCTGGAGGATCGATTCCATCTTGGTTAATCAATATGGTCGCCGTATCTCAACCCTACAAGACGCTTCTTGGTTTGTCTGAGATGTTGGATTCACATACCTACTCTGAGAGTACACTGAATTTCATCAAGAACTATGAGTCAGCTGAGTAATCGAGTTTTGAAGCTCCAAGATAGACTGTTTAATGGAGATAGGAACGGCCTGTCTTCGTTAATCTCCTTAGAGATCAAGCCAGAGTCGCTAAGACGTTTAGTGCTTGTTGGTAGGCTTTTTTCTTAGCGTCATGGTTTGAATCTGATGCTGAATCAAACTCGCCAAACTCACTTCTTACAATCAGCCCTTCGATAAACGTCATAACCGATTCCGTTCGTCGTTCGAGCGTTGCAGCATCTGCTTCTTCGCCACCGCATACCACGTTGTGAATCGTGTTCTTGAGCCAAACCTTGTGCTTGTGCGAAAGCATCGCTATGTCATCTTCTGACTCTTTAAATTCAGCAAGCGCATGCATGAACATGCAACCTTTGAAGTCCGGTTGTTCAAACCATGAAAAATGCCAATCTAAAAGCGCATCCAGTTGACCTTGTAACCCAGAAGTGGATGCAAGTGCCGCCTCTAAACTCGACTCAAAACGCTGGTGACGCCTTTCCAACACCGCTTCAATCAGCTTAGTTTTAGAACCAAAGTGACGATACATGGATGTCTTAGAAACCGCTGCTTCATCTCGGATCATATCCACCCCAACAGCGGTATAACCAAACTGGTTAAACAAAGACTCAGCCACATCCAAGATTAGTTCTTTCTTACTCATCCTATCCACTCATTCAATTAGGGTCGCAAAATTTTACGTTGTAAAGAGTGTACAGATCTGTATCATTCAAATCAAACAGTACAGATCTGTACACTTTTATTATTTACTCAAAAGCGAGGAGTTAGTGATGATACAAAAACTGATCGGTGGAGGAGAGCTACCTCCAAAGGCAACATTGAGCCAACTACTTAAGGGCTTTATTGGTGGTACGGTAGGCATATTGATCTTGTGTTTACTTGCCGAGCAGTCACAAGTGCCTTGGTTAATGGCACCGTTCGGCGCGACTTGTGTGCTGTTGTTTGCAGTACCAACCTCGCCGCTTGCTCAACCACGCAACATCATTGCGGGTCATTTCATTTCAGCCGCAGTCGGACTCGCAGCGCTGTATGGTTTTGGTGATTCTTATTTAGTGATGTCGGTAGCAGTAGGTAGCGCGATATTTTTGATGCAGTATTTTCGTGCGGTTCATCCACCAGCAGGCGCTAACCCGATTGTTATCGCGTTAGCAGGCACATCGCTTGTCGATTGGACCTTCTTGTTTACGCCTGTTCTAGTAGGCAGTGTCGCGCTCGTTTTGGTGGGCGCTATGCTCAATAACACCTCGACACAACAACGGTGGCCGCTGTATTGGGTAGGAAAGTAGAACTGAGCACTTATTTCTAACTCGCGCAGTAATCATTAAGTTGGCCTTAATCGCGGATGTGAATATTGCATGTTTGATGTTTAAGTTTTGCGACTTTTAAAATTCGCGTTGACCGCCAAAAGAAATAGGCTTACTATTAATCGTCTTTTAACGATTAGTAGTAAGTGAGCCACCTAAGTATGACTGCAACATGCCAAGCAACAGAAAGCTGTTCTCTACCTCTTCCGCCGAGTAATGCTGAAGCAGAAAAAGAGATGGCTGCGTTAGCAAAAGCACTCGCTCATCCAGCAAGAATTCGCATACTTAGTATCTTGTCCGCATTAGAAAAATCGGGCGGCTGCTTAAACAGTGATCTGGTAAGTGAGTTAGGTTTGGCTCAATCAACGGTATCAGAACACCTAAGAATATTAAAAAGCTCAGGTTTTATCACGGCTGAGTCTATCCCGCCGAAGATGTGTTACCGCATCGACCGCGACAATATTCAACGCTTCGAATCGGTATTTAACAGCATTTTAAAATAGAAGTTCACGCTTGAGGGATCGGCTTTGATAGCCTTTACTTTTAAGCGTGTTTTTTTGCCACAATTAATCGTTTTTCGACGATTTACGATATCAACAAAGAGAGATTACCATGAAACCAAAGTTAGGTTTTCTAGATCGCTACTTAACACTCTGGATCTTCATCGCCATGGGTATTGGTGTACTGCTTGGCACCGTATTCCCACAAATCGAACAGTGGAACGAATCTATGTCTGTTGGCACAACCAACATTCCACTAGCGATTGGCCTTATCTTAATGATGTACCCGCCTTTGGCTAAGGTTAACTACAGCCTATTGGGTACTGTGGTAAAAGATAAGAAAGCCATCAAACTGTCTCTTATCATGAACTGGTTGGTTGGCCCTATCCTAATGTTTGTATTGGCGCTGACGTTCTTGGGTGATCACCCAGGTTACATGGTCGGTGTGATTCTGATTGGTCTTGCTCGTTGTGTGGCAATGGTTCTGGTTTGGAACGACATTGGCGGTGGTAACAAAGAGTACGGCGCGGCATTGGTTGCTCTAAACAGTGCATTCCAAGTGGTGAGCTACAGCTTTATGGCGTGGCTATTCATCAGCGTTCTTCCACCAGTATTTGGTTACGAAGGCATGATGGTTGATATCTCAATGATCGATATTGCACACAGTGTTCTTATCTACCTAGGTATCCCATTCCTAGCGGGCTTCCTGAGCCGTAAGATCCTTGTGTCGATGAAAGGCGAGCAGTGGTACAACGATGTGTTCATTCCACGCATCTCACCAATCACACTGATTGCGCTACTGGCGACTATCGTTCTGATGTTCAGCCTAAAAGGTGAGATGATTGTTGAACTGCCAATGGACGTATTGTTGATTGCTGTTCCACTGACTATCTACTTCACAGCGATGTTCTTCATCAGCTTCTTCATCGGTAAGAAGATGAGCATTGAGTACGACAAGAATGCATCAATTGCCTTCACAGCGACAGGTAACAACTTTGAGTTAGCTATTGCCGTAGCCATCTCTGTATTCGGTATCAACTCAGACCAAGCATTTGCAGGCGTTATCGGTCCACTGATTGAAGTACCAGTGCTGATTTACCTAGTGAACGTTGCGCTTAAGATGAAAGACAAGTACTACAACGGTCAGACGGTTAAATCTAGCATCTAGCATCTAGCATCTAGCATCTAGCAGAAGATAAAAAACTAAGGGCTTACCTTTCGGGGTAAGCCCTTTTTATTTGTCTGCCGCTTGTGAAAGATTAGTCGAGCAAGGTTTTGAGATGCTCTTCCAACCACAGCAAACCCGGCCCTTTCATCGCTTTCTTTGATATCACCAAATCGACAGGAGGCGACCATGTTTTATGGTCAAATGAGACGTTAATCTGGTTAAGCTTTCCCTGTTGAATCTCATCTTCCACCAAGTAACTCGGCAAGTATGCCCAGCCCACCGAGCTATGTACGATCATCTCTTTGATAGCGACAAAGCTGTTCGCCCACCACACCTTGCCTGCAACCACAGGAAAATGGTCAATCACCTTACCTTTGTTGCCCCGTAGAATAAGCTGACGATGAGAAATAAAGTCGGGTAACTTCGCAACTGACACTTTCGCTAAAGCATGGTCTGGATGACACACGGCAACGAACGGTAGGTTACCAATAAAACATGGCTCTGAATCGGCATGGAAAGCGAGATCAGTAAACATCAAGCCGATATCCGCGCGGTCTTGTGACACCAAACGATTAACATCGGTACTCGCCGCAGCCATTAACTCAACTTCGGTGGCTGGGAATGTTCGGCTGAATTTGTCCAACACCTTAGGCAATGAAGGAAGCAACAAGGCATCATCTAAAGCGATGCGCAGTAGCCCTTCCTCTTGATTATTGATGGCATTGACTGACGAGTTGAGATCTTCCACCTGAAGGATAATCGCTTTGACCTGTTTGAAGATCTGTTGGCCTTGCGCCGTCAGCGTTGGCTTGCGTGTCGAACGGTCAAAAAGTTGAACATTAAAATCTATTTCAAGATTACTGATGCCTTGGCTCACCGCCGACTGTACCTTACCCAATTCGCGTGCACTGGCAGAAAATGACCCTAATTCAACGGCATACACAAACATCTTCAGCTGTTCTATGTTGTACATTCGGTATCTCCCAACACTTACTATCACCATATGTGATGCTAACTATCTTTATATTATCACTTAAATAGATATTATCTAGCCAAGTCATTAGCCGATAGAGGCTAGAAAACAGAAAGAGAGTAAAGAGATGTCACATAAAGAACGCATGTTGCACATGGTGCTATTTGAATTAGCAGCCTTGATTTTAATGGCCGTGGCGGCAACTTACATTGTCGGTGGCGGAGCAGTAAAAATGGCAGGCTTGGCGCTGTCTTTATCGCTGATTGCGATGACATGGAACTACGTCTACAACTACGGTTACGACAAGATTTACGGTGCTGACCGCAGCAAACGAACCAAGAAAACGCGTATTCTGCACGGCTTAGGTTTCGAGCTAGGCTTGATGTTGGTGTCGTTCCCGCTACTGATGTGGGTACTTCAACTCGAATTCTGGACAGTATTAATGATGGATATCGGGATTGTTATCTTCTTCGTGCTTTACGCAATTGCGTTCAATTGGGTATATGACTCGATCCGAGCTCAGTTGGTTGCGAGAGGAAAGGTCGCAGCTCTGGTTTAGAGAACCGAGTTCTAGAAAAACAAACACCCAAATTAAAACTGCCTAACTACACCGTAGTTGGCAGTTTATTCATTTATGCATATAAGCTCACAGGTTAACGCCCTTGTTACATAGCAAGAACATCGCCTAGCCCTTCTTAATTAAGTCTAATTATCCACCACTCACGAATCAGCATCACAAATCCAGCCATCAACTCCTCGTACCAGTTGTGCATCCGTTTACATACAGGTAATTTTAGCGGCCTCGAAACACATCAATTCGAGCAATGACGTTCATGCGAGCTTCTTTTTCGAACAAAAGTGTTCGGATTAACATTTCAAGTGACTTTAATTAACAATTTTATGCTCAAACGCTCACTTTTAATGTTCGTTTATTTTCGAGTTCGCAAATTTATGCACAATACACGTGCTAGATAAGCAAAACTAAAAAGGACTCGAACATGACAACAAACAAACACCCTTCTTTATTTGGGCAATGCTTAGCCGAATTTATCGGTACAGGGTTGCTCATATTTTTTGGCGTTGGCTGCGTGGCAGCACTGGTATTAACCGGTGCAACATTCGGACAATGGGAAATCAGCATCATCTGGGGCTTCGGTGTTGCTATCGCGATTTACTGTACAGCTGGTGTTTCTGGCGCACACATTAACCCTGCAGTGACCATCGCACTGGCAATGTTCCATGGCTTTGATAAGGCGAAAGTTGTGCCTTACATCATTTCGCAGCTACTTGGCGCATTCTGCTCTGCTGCTTTGGTTTACAGCCTGTACAGCAACCTATTCACTGACTACGAAATCGCGCATAACTTCGTTCGTAGCAGCCAAGACGCATTATCAACCGCTGGTATCTTCTCGACTTACCCACATGCTTCACTCTCTTTCTTCGGCGCTTTTGCTGTGGAATTCGTGATTACCGCTGTGTTGATGTTTGCCATTTTAGCGCTAGGTGATGAGAACAATGGCGCATCTCGCGGCGCAATGAACCCACTGCTGATCGGTATTCTTATCGCGGTAATTGGTGGTTCTTTAGGTCCACTGACTGGCTTCGCAATGAACCCTGCTCGTGACTTTGGACCAAAACTTTTCGCTTACTTTGCAGGTTGGGATTTCGCATTGAGCGGTGCTCGTGATATTCCTTACTTCATCGTTCCAATTCTTGCTCCAATTGCAGGTGCATGTTTTGGTGGTTGGTTGTACCCACGTGTTATCGGTGCTTACCTACCAGTAGAAGGCCAAGGCTGCACTATTCCAAACCAATGTGAAACAACAGAAGAAGCTGAACAAGCTCAAGCTTAATCACTAAGCGACCCTACATTTACTAGAATATAAATAACAAAAGAAAAAGGATTCTTACCATGACCGAGCAAAAATACATTGTTGCCCTAGACCAAGGCACCACAAGCTCTCGCGCTGTAATCCTCGACCACGATGCAAACATCGTAAGCTCTTCTCAACGAGAATTTACTCAAATCTATCCGAAAGCGGGTTGGGTTGAGCATGATCCAATGGAAATCTGGGCAACTCAAAGCTCTACATTGGTTGAAGCTCTTGCTAAAGCAGGCATTCGCAGCGACGAGCTAGCGGGTATTGGTATCACTAACCAACGTGAAACCACCATTGTTTGGAACAAAGAAACAGGCAAACCGGTTTACAACGCAATCGTATGGCAGTGTCGCCGTACAGCAGACATCTGTGAAGACCTAAAAGCACGTGGCCTAGAAGACTACGTACGTGACAATACTGGCTTAGTCCTTGACCCGTATTTCTCAGGTACAAAAGTAAAATGGATTCTAGACAACGTTGAAGGCGCTCGCGAAGACGCTGAAGCAGGAAAATTGCTATTCGGTACGGTTGATACTTGGTTAGTTTGGAAGATGACTCAAGGACGTGTACACGTTACGGATTACACTAACGCGTCTCGTACTATGTTATTTAACATCAACGACCTATGCTGGGATCAAAAGCTCCTTGATGAGATGGGTATCCCTTCATCAATGATGCCAGAAGTGAAGCGTTCTTCTGAGGTTTACGGTCAAACGAACCTTGGTGGTAAAGGCGGTACTCGTATCCCAATCGCGGGTATTGCGGGTGACCAACAAGCTGCACTTTACGGTCAAATGTGTGTAGAAGCTGGCCAAGCTAAGAACACGTACGGCACAGGTTGTTTCCTTCTGATGAACACAGGCCAAGAGAAAGTAACGTCTAAAAACGGTCTACTAACAACACTGGCATGTGGTCCTAAAGGTGAACCTGCATACGCACTGGAAGGTGCGGTATTCATGGGCGGTGCATCAATCCAATGGCTACGTGATGAGATGAAACTACTGGCTGGCGCAGAAGATTCTGAGTACTTCGCAACTAAAGTAGATTCTTCGAACGGCGTTTACGTGGTTCCTGCATTCACAGGCCTAGGCGCACCATACTGGGATGCTTACGCTCGCGGTACGATTGTTGGCTTGACTCGTGGTGTTAACTCGAATCACATCATCCGTGCAACACTAGAAGGCATTGCTTACCAAACTCGCGACGTACTAGACGCGATGCAAGCGGACTCTGGCATCAAGCTAGCAAATCTGCGTGTTGATGGCGGCGCAGTAGCGAACAACTTCCTAATGCAATTCCAATCAGACGTGCTGGATACTGAAGTTCACCGTCCTGAAGTAACGGAAGTAACGGCTCTTGGTGCGGCGTACCTTGCAGGCCTAGCGGTTGGTTTCTGGGACAGCATTGATGAGCTTCAAGGCAAAGCGGTTCTAAACCGCACCTTCATGCCACACCACGATGAAGAGAAGCGTAACCGCCGTTACAAAGGTTGGAAGCGTGCTATCAAGTGTGCGCAGGTTTGGTCTGAACTGCACGATGACGACGAAGAGTAATACTGAGTATTCAGTTAGTCACTATTAGCTAGATACTAGTCGTTAACTGAACTGAGGCCTTCGAATAATCACTTTCACGTCGGTTGGATTGTTCGAACCTCAGTAAACGAAACTAAAAAGAGCACTATTTTGTGCTCTTTTTTGCGTTTCAGGCTCAAATTTTCCACTCTGAGCACCGTTTTTGCGGTTTAGACACGATTCCTTACCATCATTACTTCTCTCTCTTCGTCAATTCGAGCACAATAGCGCGAGTTTATATTTTCGATTTTGACACGTCAGAGCCTTTGGCGTGCAGGGAGTGGTAAGTTAAGTGAAGCAGATACCAAGACACCAGCAGATTGTAGACCTGGTTAAAACACAAGGATATGTGAGTACCGATGAGCTCGTTGAAAAGTTCGATGTCAGCCCACAAACCATCAGACGAGACCTCAACGAACTCGCCGATAGCAACAAAATCCGTCGCTATCACGGTGGTGCAACCATTCCTTTAAGCTCAGAAAACACCTCTTACAACACGCGCAAAGCGCATAACTTCAACGAAAAAGACGTGATCGCCGACGAACTGGTAAAACACATCCCAGATGGCGCAACCTTGTTCGTTGATATCGGAACCACACCAGAATCGGTGGCTCGCGCACTCAACAAGAATCATAAACAGCTACGAGTTGTGACCAACAACATTAACGTTGCGAGCATCCTTCTGCCGAACCCAGAGATCAAGGTTATCTTGGCGGGCGGTGAAGTAAGAAACCGCGACGGCGGCATCGTGGGTGAAGCAACACTCGATTTCGTTAAACAGTTCCGCCTTGATTTCGGTATCTTAGGGATCAGTGGTATAGACTTTGACGGTTCACTGCTCGATTTTGACTATCATGAAGTTCGAGTGAAACAAGCTATCATCGAAAACAGCCGCAGTATCTTCTTAGCTGTCGACCACACTAAGTTTGGTCGTAATGCGATGGTTAAGCTTGGTAATATCTCTCAGGCACACATGGTGTTTACTAATAAGCAGCCGCCGGAAGAGATTCTTAACATCCTTAAAGATTCAGACATTCCGTTAGAAGTCATCGATACCGCTCAGCCTTCTACACCAAGTGAATAGCCCTGCTAATCCAAGCTCGATTAAATTGAATTGAATTGGTTTTAGTTAAGTTAAGTAAGAGCACTCGCATTCCTGAGCAATCAAAAGCCAGTTCTATTGATAAACACTTATCGATAGCTGGCTTTTTTATGGTTCATCGCGGATTAGCGGGAACTAAAAACAAAAACGGTAGTAAGTGATATGGTTTAATCGCCAAACAAAAATCATACACAAACTACCGTTTTCATGCCGAATCCTGCTTTTCTATCTTCATTCTGGGAAGGCTTTAAAATAGTAAAGTCTCACCAGACAGCATCACTTATTATCCTGACTCTTAAACTAACTCTGAGGCTAAATGCCCTTTTGGTCTTGAGGCCGAGGCTATCCATGAGTATCAATGGCGTCATGTAAAAGAAGCGATGTTGCTCGGTGTTCCTGTTGAACTTTCCGTTCAAATTCGAAGGATTAGGTGCCGTGAATGCGGCATAAAAGCAGAGGCAATTTAAATACACAGCAAGACAGCTATCTTACAGAAATATTGAATATCAATAAGGACTTAATGACCACTTATATACTCGCTCACAACTCAAAGAGCTTTGGTATTGTGAATCAGAAGCGCATGCTAAGGGGCTCTGGGAGGTGTGATGGGCAAAAGTACAAGAGAGGAATTAAGCCATTGAAAGAGTTCACACCAAAACTGAGCCACTATCTTCACGGTATTATAGCATCGGCAAATTATCAGCTAAACACCTACACCCTAGAAGGGACAAACAACAAGATAAAACTAATCAAGCGAATGAAGTATGGGTATCGAGATACAGACTACTTCTTCTTGAAGATAAAAGCGGCTTTCCACGGAAAGGAGCTATGAACCAAAAAAGCCGCCCCAAAGGACGGCCAAAACTCGCGTTTTATAGGTAATTCTTAGAATGCGTACTGAGCACCCGCACCAACAACAACGTCGTCAGAAGATGCCGCCAGTGTACCAGATGCAGACCAACCAGTGTCAACAAATGAATGAGCAACACCAATCGCTAGAGCAGCCTCAGAGCCCGCGTAACCAACACCCGCACCGAATGCAGTCATGCCGTTAGTAACCATTGGGCGAGCATTCACAGTCGCAGCATTTAGAGCTTGAGTTTGGTCAATGCGAGTATCTAAGCGGTCAACTTCACCGAATAGAGTGTCGATGTCTGATGCGTTTTGGTTGCCTAGAGCGTAAAGCTCATCGATTTGGTTTTGTTGTGTTGCAGCGTTCTGTGCAGCAGCTTTACCCGCTTCAGTTAGTGCTTTGCCTGAACCTGCTAGACCTTCAAGGCCGTCAACAAGTGCATCACGTGCTTTACCTGCATTATCGTTTGGTAGTTTAGGTTCAGTTTCAAGTTCACGTTCAGCTTGGCGTTCTTCCTGCTTTGCTGTCATGTATTCGTTGAACTCTTCAGCAGATACAGTAACTTCTTCACCCGTTGCGTAACTTGTGAAAGTCATTTTAGCAACACCATCTTGTGACGCTTCATGAACAGTTACCTGATAACCGTTTTTAAATGCTGCGTTCTCAATTTGTGCCTTCTTCTCTGAGTTAGAAAGGCCGTCTTTCCATTCAGTTACAACAGTCTGAGCGTGTGCTTTGATAGCGTCAGGATTGCCCGCAATTGGTTGAACTGGGTTAATAGGATCGATGATTGGGTCTACACCAAACTCAGGAAGGTTAGGGTCGATAATTACATCATGACCACCTTTGCGCTCGTCGCGGCGTGTCATCATGTTAACGTTAGCCTGTTTTTTAAGACCAGTTAGAATTGAATCCACGTTATCAGGGTTAGACAGGTCGATTTGGTCGATTTTGCTGTCGCCGTTAACGTTAGCAACTAAAACATAACCGTCAGCCGTTGGCATGATGTGAGCATCGTGGCCCGCTTTTGACATCACAGTATTGAAAGCATTGATTTTCTGAACTGTGCCGTGGTCGATACCAATTGGATCGTTTACGCGGTCTTGAATGCCGGCTACTGAACCGAAAGAAGTTGCGATGATTGCCGTTGCTAAGATTGTGCGTTTCATATTCATTTTACCTATAAATATTAATTAAGCGTATATATACGCATTGAGTTTCAAAAAAAGGCCAATTCAATTTGGCTTTAACTCGATGTCCGCTTCGATGGGATATATTATGTACATATACCCATTACGGCGCAACCTTTTTTTGGTATAAATACGAATTAATTTTTAATATATTGATTTATAAAGAAAAAATACCGTTATAAATACAGTTTTTATACTTGCCATTGCATGTCGCGTGTCATGTTCTGAGATAATGCGCCTACAAGCCAGTTAACTCCATTGATAGTTTGCGCGTTTGTGTTCTCTGCGAGGGTGCTATGGAATAACATTCTAACCACTTGAGGAAAGAAGCCACAGCTCCCACAGCTCTGACCCAAGAGTCCTCGAAAGCTTGCGGGCTTGATGTATCTGGCATCGCCATCATGCGAGGAAATACTCGTCCCTACAATGTCAGAGCTCTCACGCCCATCATTTCTGCAACCCGTCCGCAGGATGACGCGTCCCATCCCTCGTTCATAAATAAGTCATATATGATTTCATGTTGGAAATGTGTCAACCATATTTAGGACGGTACAGACCTTATTCATTGATGCGTGAGCGGTAGCCAGAACATAGAGTCCCAACATTTGAACCTCTGCTTTCATAAGCAGAGGTTTTTTTATGCGCAAATCACATAAAACGCGCATAAACGAAAATAATAAATGACCGAAAACGAAAGTTAATATAGGATTCAATTATGTTCTAAAATGCTCGTTCGCTCAGAAAGAGGTCAAAACCATGAGTGCTCAACAAAATAATTCAAAAAATAGTACATCTTCAACTCTAGACTTAATCGTGATCGGCGGCGGCATCAATGGTGCAGGCATCGCGGCAGATGCAGCAGGTCGTGGTCTAAACGTTGGTTTATACGAAGCAAATGATTTCGCCTCTGCGACATCGTCTGCAAGTTCAAAACTTATCCACGGTGGCTTACGTTACCTTGAACACTACGAGTTTCGTTTGGTTTCGGAAGCACTGGCCGAGCGTGAAGTATTGCTAAGAAAAGCACCTCATGTTGCTCAACCAATGCGTTTCCGTTTACCTCATCGACCATTTTTACGCCCAGCTTGGATGATCCGCTGTGGCCTATTCCTTTACGATAACTTGGGTAAACGCACCACGCTTCCTGGCAGCAAAACAGTGAACTTGGCAAAATCAGGTTTACTAAAGCCAGAGATGAAAACCGGTTTCGAATACTCAGATTGCTGGGTAGATGATGCGCGCATGGTATTGCTCAACGTGTTAGCGGCTAAAGAGAACAACGCTGAAGTACGTAACTATTGCCGTGTTGAAAAAGCACACCGTGAAGGCGGTATCTGGCATGTGACGATCCTTGATGTCATGACAAACCAACGCTTTGAACGTAAAGCAAAAGCGCTAGTGAATGCAGCAGGCCCTTGGGTTAAGCAATTCTTTGATGATGGATTAGAGCAGGCTTCGCCTCGTAATATTCGTCTGATCAAAGGCTCACACATTGTTGTGCCACGCATTCACGACGAACCACAAGCGTACATTCTACAAAACAAAGACAATCGTATTGTGTTCATGATCCCTTACCTAGATAAGTTCTCGATCATCGGCACCACCGACCTTGAATACAAAGGCGACCCACGTAACGTCGCAATTGATGATGTCGAAGTGGATTACTTGATTGATATTGTTAACCAGCATTTTGTTAAACAGCTTGGCCGTGAAGATGTAGTTTGGACATACAGTGGCGTAAGACCGCTTTGTGACGATGAATCTGATTCACCACAAGCGATCACTCGTGACTACACGTTGGAATTGGACGCAGAGCTAGATCAAGCACCACTGCTTTCGATCTTTGGCGGCAAACTAACCACTTACCGTAAGCTAGGCGAAGCAGCACTTAAGAAGTTAGAACCACACCTAACCAACATGGGTGCGCCTTGGACAGCCAACAACACGCTTCCAGGCGGTAACTTCAGCTGTAGCAGAGAGCAACTTGCGAAGATGATCCACACTAAATACCCTTGGGCATCTGAAGCGTTGTTGCTTCGCTACGTGACTCAATTCGGTACTTACACGTGGAAACTACTGGAAGGTGCGAATAGCGAAGCTGACCTTGGCACCCAATTCTCAAGTGAAGCTCATGGCGTTTATCAAGTTGAAATCGATTACTTGATCAATGAAGAGATGGCGATGACTGACGAAGACATCTTGTGGCGCAGAACCAAGCTAGGCCTTTACATGAGCGAATCAGAGCAGCAAACGGTGACTGATTACTTGAAAGAGAAACTACAAAGCAAGGTAGTGAGCTTTTCTCAAGTAGGCTAATTCCACCAGCCAACAATACATTTCAAGAACCTGATTATCTCGAAGCTTAGCGTCCCCCGCGCTAAGCTTTTTTATTGTCTATTACTTCCCTCTAGCTGAGACTTCGTTCGCACTTCCATTTTCAACAAAATCTAAATAGTGTTTTATTAATCCCGTTGATTATCAACTTCACAAAAGGTTGCTATTCTTTATCTCAACGAAACAACACATTTAAAAACGCTCGCGATGTCAGCGCTTTAATAAGGAATCTACTCCATGCAAAAAGTTATCCTGATCACAGGCTCTACCGATGGTATCGGCTTCGAAACTGCAAAAGTACTCGTTCAACAAGGTCACCACGTTTTATTGCATGGACGTAACCCAAGCAAACTCAAAGACGTTGAGCAGCAACTTGTGGCTATTTCGACGGAAGCGAAAATCCAAAGCTACGTGGCAGACTTGTCTGTTTTGGCTGATGTGGATGCGTTGGCTGACCAATTAATTGCTGAGCACGATAAGATTGATGTACTGATTAACAACGCAGGCGTATTCAACACTCCGAACCCAATCACTAAAGACGGTTTAGATGTTCGTTTTGCTGTAAACACAGTGTCACCGTATCACCTAACCAAGCGTCTATTACCAGTGTTAGGCTCATCTAGCCGAGTGGTTAACCTTTCTTCAGCTGCGCAAGCCGCAGTGAGCATCGAAGCGCTAGAAGGTAAAAAACCGCTTTCTGATGGCGACGCTTACGCACAAAGCAAGCTTGCGATCACCATGTGGACTCGTGAAATGGCAAAAGAGTTAGGTTCTGCAGGTCCGATGGTGGTTGCGGTAAACCCAGCCTCCCTATTGGGCAGTAAAATGGTGAAAGACGCTTACGGCATTGCAGGCGGCGACCTAAGCATTGGTTCTGATATTCTTGTTCGTGCATCATTGTCTGACGAGTTCGCACAAGCGGGCGGTCAGTACTTTGATAACGACAACAACACCTTTGCTAACCCGCACCCAGATGCAATTTACGGTGATAAATCACAACAAGTTGTCGCTAAAATTGATGAGATCATCGCAGCAACGCTTTCTTAATGACAGCTACACTCAATTGATTTTCTGATTCCAAGAAAAAGCCCAGCATGACTAACGTATAACTTAGTCATGCTGGGCTTTTCGTTAAATCGGTTTATCTCTACTTTTGTTCCCAATACGGCGGGTTGCCATAATACTCAGAGAAGTAGTCTATAAAGGCTCTCACTTTTGGCGCAAGCAACCTTGTACTTGGGTATACCGCCCAAATCGCCGCTTCAGAGGTGAGTGGGAAATCTTCCAACACTTGAATCAACTGGCCACTTTTCAGTTGCTCGTACGCACACCAATTCGACGTCACCGTAATACCAATGCCACCTAACGCCGCATCACGCAGTGCTTCGCCGTTATCCGCTCTAAAAGATCCCGAGGCCTTAATCGTTTTAGGTCCGTTTTCAGTGTGGAAGGTCCAGCTTTCTAAACCAATCAAACTAATACATTGGTGGTCATTAAGATCTTGAGGCGTGGCAGGCTTGCCGTACTTAATTAGATAGTCTGGCGACGCACACACTACACGCTTGTCTGTCGCGAGCTTTCGAGCAATGAGTGTCGAATCTTTCAGTTCAGAGATGCGAATTGCAATATCGAAGCCGCCTTCTACAAGATCGACCATAGAATCTGACAATCTGAAATCGACTTTTAAACCTGGGTAGCGTTCAAGGAAGCCAGGCAATGCCGGAACAAGGTGCAAACGCCCAAAAGACGCAGATGCCGTAACGCGCAATGTTCCAGTTGGAGAGTCACAGCCCACACCAACCGCCGACTTGGCAGCATCCACACTCGATAACACCTCTTCAGCGTGAGGTAAGAATGCCTCCCCCTCCTCTGTTAAAGACACCTTACGAGTGGTGCGGTGTACTAGGCGAACGCCCAAATTGTCTTCGAGTTTACTGATGTGCGAACTAGCGACCGCAGGCGACAACCCCAGCTCTTGACCAGCCATACTGATGTTATGTGTGGAAGCTAAACGAACAAACAATTTGAGGTGTTCAATATTCATGTGATTACCAATAAAATCTTAAAAATCGTGTACCAGTAACCCTCATTATGCGTCATTTATATAACAATACAACGCATTAACTCAGTTGAATAATGAAGATGTTATTGAGCCAAAAAGAAAAAACTCCCGAAGGAGTTTTTAGTATCTAAATCTGCAATTCGCCATTTCGCTAATCAGCAAAATTACCAGTTCACTAACCAGTTAAACGAGCGTGCAGTGCGTCTTTCAGTACAGAACGATCGTGTTTCAGTTGGTGCATCGAGCCGTCATCAATGGGTGAATCTTTCAGCTCAAGCTTACGAATCTCTTTATCAAGGTTGTCGTACGTCTTCATATCTGCTGCAAAGCCATCGTCAGTTTTAACAAGCTCAGCAATTTTATCTTTCATTTCAGGAAATTCGTGAACAAGAGAATGATTTTCACCTAGCATAGAAACCTCTTAAGTTGAGTAAAGTGATTGGTATTAAACATATTCATTATTTACCTTAGCAAGGGACTCAAATAACAAATGAGATCCAGTACACAGCATAGAATATAGACAATTCAGATTCACAAATTTACAACATGTACCTAGAAAATAGCCTTATTGATTTTGAATTGTCTTAGTAACGAAAGTAGGTTCACGGCGATTATCACGCTTCACAAACACTACTTCCATTTGTGTTGTTTTATCTTTGTCGCTTTGTTGGCAGGTATCGCTTTTAAGTAAACGCTACCAAGCAAACGTCTGAATAACGCTATCTTTAGCCATCGGGTTTGATGCTATTGCATGGTTCACCTTCGCTAAAAATTGCTCTCTAGAATCCAACAGGAAGCCTTTTTGAGTCACGATGTTGTTACCATGGTCGCCCCAATAGAAAGTATCGATGTTTAGATTCTCAAGCAGGTACTTTTCTTCTTCCAGAATCTGAAGTTGCGTCGGCATAATGAACTTGCCGTCTTTTACTTCTTGTTCCATCACAGTACCAGGCTGAATCGCTAACGCCATTGGCGCAATTTGTTCAGGCTTCATGATATTCAATAATCTTGTAGTCTCGACAATATGTTCACGGGAACGATCACGTCCGCCAAGGCCAAAGATGAACGACAGCAAGGTTTCAATGCCGGCTTCTTTTGCCAGAGCCATACCTTCAAGCGCTTGCTCTGGGGTCATGCGCTTTTTAATGTTGTCGAGTACAACTGCATCGCCCGACTCAAGACCCGCATAAGCCATGGTTAGGCCTGCACTTTTGAGCTCTTTAAGTTCGCTCAGGCTTTTACGACGGAAATCGTTCAGCCCACTATAAAGCGATACTTTTCTGCTTTCAGGGAAGGTATGACGAAGCTTATCCAAAATCTTAAGAAGGTAATCTGTGCGAGCGGCCATCACGTTGCCATCAATAAGGAAAATCGATTCAACGTAAGGATAGATCAAACGAGCTTCTTCGATATCTTTAAACACATCTTCGATGTCACGAACCTTGAATCGCTTATCGCTGAACATATTACAAAACGTGCATGTGTTAATGCTGCAACCTAAAGTGGTTTGAATAAGAATGCTCTTCGCCTCTGTCCATGGACGATATACTTTTCCCTCGTAATTCATATTGGTTTCTCCGGTCTATAAGCACGAGAGCGTGCTTGAATAAAACAGAGTTTATCAACACCAATATTCATTGATAATCTGCAATATAGTCGAATCAGTTTTTAGATTTTGTATAAAATATCCATTACTCTCTAGCGTATCCGTTAATTAAAAAAACTGAAATCCGACAATCAGAATAACCAAAAAACAACAACACAATAACTTCAATAGTAACTAGGCTTATTTCACCTTGGCCCAATTGCAGATTCGTTGTAGCCCATGAGTAACACTTTTTTACTATTACGTCTTTATACGTTATATTAACAAAAAACGACTCAGGATAATAAAATGGCACGCATATCAGCAAAAGAGAAAGAAGAGAAACAAAAGAAATATGACGAGGTGGTATTTAACATCTTCATCGCCGAAGGCTGGGATGCGATCAGCTACGGACGTATCGCTAAAGAAGTTGGGGTGACAGCTTCATCGCTACAAAACTATTACCCACGACTAGTCGATTTTGGCAGAGCACTGCAGGGGCGCGTCTTCCCTATGGTCGCACACCAATTAGATTTCACTTCTAAAGAGGCATTTGTATCTTCATGGGATATCGCAATTCAAGGTGGAGGCTTATTTCCTTCATTGGTGAGAATGCTCATTCAAAGTGCTCTAGAAACCGAAACTAGCCCGCAAACAGTTCAGGGCATCATCCGACTAAAAGGTATTTTAGGGCAGCATATGAGCCTAGAAGACGCAGATGCAGCAATAAAGTCCGCATTAGGAACAACGATAATAACTCTTATGGATCAATAGATTAGAAATTAATTCGTAATATAATTAAATTTTCTTCCAAAAACCATGTGTCTCTATTGGTATATGCACCTAGGACTCACCCCACCTAAACAGAATGACTTTTAAATCCGGTCAAACGGCTTTATTTTGAATATTAATGCATGCATATATGTTTGTTTGAAAGTTTGTGTGGCGCACAACTTTGAAGGTGCTGATTGGTCTGCTCCAGGTACTATCGCAGCTTCTTCTGATGATTCAGTACTAGGTGCGGGTGTTCAATACGCATTCTAAGGGTTACCTATAAAACTAAAGTTTTAGCCCCTCGAAAGAGTTTTTTTTCGTTTAGGTAAAAACAAAAAGCTCTGTAAAACTACAGAGCTCGATTAAACATACGAAAGGGCTAAGATTGGGTTAACTACTACACCCTTGGGTATGAACTCGGTTCATGTCGTCACCGACTTGCGCTTCTTGAGATCTCGTAGATTGGCATCCTGCCACGAATAATAGCGTTAAAGATAAGATAAGCCATTTCATAATAAATCCTCTTTTTTCATGACTAAAGCATAGTGCTTAAAAGCGCGGATACCTCAGCCATTAACTAAAGCCTTACCTGCCGATAAAGCCTTGGTTAATGAACAAAGCATCGCTTCATTAATTAACGACCTGCTTTTGTACAAAAAACTTTCACTCCTATGAATAAAAATTGCACATGAGCGAAAAGAGGACCGTTATGGAACTAAGAATAAGAGCTAGATACTAGTCACTCGTCGCTAAGCGCACCGCTGCTTCAGAGTGAATTACTGTTGTATCAAACAACGGTACATCTGTATGTTGCTGTTGAATCAGTAAGGCGATTTCAGTACAGCCTAGAATAACGGCTTCTGCTCCTTGTTGGCTTAGCTTCTCGATGATTTGACGATAGACAGCTCGAGACTCTTCTTTAATTTCGCCTCGGCATAGCTCTTGATAAATGATGTTGTGCACTTGTTTTCGGTCACCGTCATCAGGAATAACAACATCGATACCGAATTTATCGGCTAAACGTCCTTTATAGAAATCTTGTTCCATTGTAAAAGCTGTGCCGAGTAATCCGACTTTCTTCACGCCCTGCTCCAGCAGCTCCTGCGCGGTGGTATCAGCGATATGTAAGATGGGGATCGTGATCTTCTGTTCGATTTCAGGAACGACCTTATGCATGGTATTGGTACAGATAAGGATGAAGTCCGCGCCGCCCTTCTCTACCGATAAAGCTGCATCCGATAAGATGTCAGCCGTCTCTGCCCAACGACCTTGGTGCTGTAGCTTTTCAATCTCATCGAAGTTCACGCTGTACATACAAACCTTTGCAGAATTGAGCCCGCCAAGTGTGGCTTTCACACCCTCGTTAATGGATTTGTAGTAGCTCACTGTAGATTCCCAACTCATGCCACCAAGCAATCCGATCGTTTTCATTTTTCTATTCCTTTAATTTCTGACTATCCCGATTAAAACGTCTTACGTTGAAAATTTATAGTACGTTCTTGCTGAAAGTGAGGCATTAAGCTCGCTTGGCAGATTATAGAATCAAAGCCTCAGCATACAATGAAGCTCCCTAAAGGTTATATTGCTGGCAACTCCACGTTGTCTTTTGAAGTTCTGGTTATTCGATGCCTGAGCGCAAAACCGGCAAATACCAAACCCACAATAAACCCGAGCCAGAAGCCACCCGCTCCCATTCTCGACACAATTAAATCTGTCTTTGCTAAAACATAGCCTAATGATATTCCGACTAACCAATAGGAGATAAAAGCCACAAGCAAGATTGGGAGGGTGTCTTTATATCCCCTTAGTGCGGCGACATAAATCGTTTGAATGGCATTAGGAACCTGGAACAAAGCTCCCCATAACAACAAGGTTGTAGCAAGGCCAATTACATCTTGATCTGTTGTATATAAATTAGCGATAGAACCCTTAAACAATAAGATGAGAAGCATCACGACACCCGAAATCAAGGTAGCAATCATAACGCCTACCGACACTATTCTTCTCGCCCTGTCTGACTCATTTAGCCCCAAGTAATAACCCACCCGAATCGTCACAGCAGCGCCGATGGAAAGCGGGATCATCAGGCTAATCATTGTGAAATTAACCGCTATTTGGTTACTTGCGACCACAATAGAACCAAGTGGAGCTAACATCATTGCAATGAAGGCAAACACGGCAACTTCCAGAAAAACAGCCAATGCTATTGGCATTCCTGTCGCTAAGAGTTGTCGCTGTATTGCTACATCAAAACGACCACAGTGGCTAAATAACTTGAATCGCTCAAAGCGTTTAGTAAAGACGATATAAACCACAAGCGATATCGCCATCGACCAATAAACAATCGCAGTAGCGACACCACTTCCCACGCCACCTAAAGCAGGCATACCTAAGTGCCCGTAAATGAAGACATAGTTCGCGGGAATATTAACGAAGAACCCAATAAACCCAATCACCATGGAAGGTTTTGTCACCGACATCCCTCCAGTGAAACAGCGCAGACTTTGAAATATCAAGAATGCAGGAGATCCCCACATAAGCGCGTTCAGATAACTCGATGTTGTCTGTACTAAACCCGAATCGACTTGCATTACTTTTAAACCTAGGCTCGCATTACTCATGATCGCCATCACCACGATGGAACACAAAGCCGCCATGTATATGGTTTGGTGGATCAGAGGGCGAATAGCGTTTTCCTGCTTAGCTCCATGTTTACGAGCAACCATCGCAGGAACAGCCATAATGGTTCCCCCCACCACAATAATCGTTGGCAACCAAACACTATTCCCAAGAGCAACAGCTGCGACGTCAACTGCGCTCACTTGCCCTGCCATCACGGTATCAACAAACCCCATCAATGTTTGAGCGATCTGAGCCACTAAAATAGGCCACGCGATTTGCATCAATGTTTTGGCTTCACCAAGGAAATTCTTCATAGTTAAAATCTTCACTCTTCATCTTATATTTTTATGATACATTTGTATCAAATAAAAATTCAAACGCTAATTTACGGAGCAGATATGCCGAAGATCGTTAATCATGATGAAAAGAAAGCTCAGATAATCGAGGCGTTTTTAGACTTATCGACAACAGCAGGGTTGGAAAATGTGTCGCTGCGAGGAGTAGCCTCTCATGCCAACGTATCTTTGCGTCAGGTTCAATATTATTTCGGTACCAAAGATACGCTTGTGTTGGCTGGGCTACATTCTTTGGAACAACAGAGTCACCAAGCCGTCGCGGAAAGTTTGTCTAAAATTGGCGAACAAGCCAGTGCTTCAAATACTATAAAGGCCATTTTTAAACAAGCACTTCCAACTGATGAACAGAGCCGACGCTTTCACCACCTCTGGATGTCCTATGCGATGTTATCGATAACGCAATCTGGATTTGAGGATAAGACCTTATTGACCGGAACAGACCGACTTCAGGCACAACTAGAGTCGCTTCTTAATCAGGGAGTGGCGGATGGAGAGTTTTGTCGTGAGCTGAATGTCGCGTTGGAAGCCGTAAGTTTACTTGGTTTGATTAATGGTTTGGGAACAGCAGTGCTCTTAAAGCAGCAGACCTTTGAGAGTGCTACAAACACGTTCATGTATCAGTTATCTAAACTGTCTCGTTAGTGTCGTGGCGCTGATTTAGCTTCTCTTCCCGACACAAGAAACAACGTAAGACATAATAGTGAGACAAAAAAGCTCGAATCAAAGATCCGAGCTTTTATGAATCAAGGATCAATCAGGCGTTAGTACACCTCACACCAATCTGATTTCATGTCGATTAACGTCCAATCATCTCTAGAGTTCGCTTCGTCGAGTGCTTTATCGAGCTTACCGACATGAGATTCGCGATCGTACTTCCACTCGCGCTCGGCATCGGTGTGATGAACAATCATAGCCATTGAGTTAGGTTGGCTCGTTGCCCACTGCATCATTGCTTGGTCACCGTCTGAGTTACCCACCGCTAGAATCGGCTTCTTACCGATAATATGCTGAATGTTGGTGACTTTTCCGGCTTTGTCATCAATCGTCAAAATGGACGAATCTTTGGTCACGGTCGGGTTGCCATCGTTGTAGCTGTAGTTGTATTTAAGCGCGCTGCCGATGATTTGCTCTGGCGGGATGTTATAAGCTTGCGGAGCCCACGCTCGCATGAAATCAACACCACCTCCCGACACGATGTAAGTTTTGAAGTCATTCTCTTGCAAGTAGGTCAGCATCTCTTTCATTGGCTGGTAAGTTAGGTCTGTGTACGCTTTATTAAAGCGCTCGTCTTTTGCTACCGCCAACCATTTCTTAACCTCTTGTTGGTATTCTTCGACTGTCATACCAGAGTGTGTCGCCATGATGATTTTCAATAAACCTTCTTCGCCACTGCCCAGAACGCTTTCAATATCATCTTCGAGTACAAACTTAAACGGTACTTCCGTTTTCCACTCAGGGTGCTCAGGTGCCATCTCTTTTACACGATCTAGCGCAAAGGCCAGTTGGAAGTAATAAGGTTTTTCAGACCAAAGCGTACCGTCGTTATCAAATACAGCAATACGGTCTTGGACCGCAACGAACGTATCTGACTCAGCTTTGGTGGCTTGACCAACAAAGTCGACGATAGCTGATTTACTCTCGCTGTCTTTCCACGAAGGCAGCAAACTAGGATCGCAATCTTTAGCAAAAGATGAGAAAGAAAGGCTAGATAAAATCGCAACGGACAAAAGGGTTATTTTCTTCATAGCACTACCATGTTGTTGAATTAATTACCGGGTTTAATGTAATTCATCCTAGTTGGTCTACTCTGATTTTCCACTTATGAACACTATAACCAGTGTTTATGTTGCTATTGATACAGACGTAAAACGAGGACTGACCTCACGGCCAACCCTCATTGTTTTAACGCTAAATTGAAAACTTAAGGGCTAGGCGGAGTGCCTTCACCATTGGAAGCGATGGCATCTATTTGCACCAAAGCGCCCATAGGAATATCAGAGACACCGATAACCGTGCGCGCAGGCAATGGACCGTCAAAATAATGCGTGCAAACGTCATTGAGCACATCTAAATCAGCCATATATCTCAATTGGATATTGAGCTTCACGATGTCGTCCATGACATGCCCAACGCTCTCAATCACTTCTTTAATATTATTGAGGCACTGCATCGCCTGTTCTTTGGCACCATGCGTCACAATCGCGCCAATTCTAGGATCAAGTGGCAACTGGGCAGAGATATTGTTGTAGTGAGAAAAAGCCACGGTTTGTGTTGAGATCTCGCTGATTGGCGCCGCTTTGGTGTTGTTTGCCTTAATCACTATACCATGACGATCTTCAACAGCTTGTGGTGGTGTGCCATCGCCGTGTGAAACGGTCGCATCCATCTGTACTAACGCTCCCATCGCCAAGCCTTCAACAACCGCCACCGAACGTGCTGGCATATAGCCGACAGCCCTTGCAATCGCAGAGTCAGGGAAGAAGGTCGTATACACTTCATTGATGGCAGCAAGGTCATCCAAACTTCTCACATGGATATTCACCTTCACAATGTCATCAAGTGGAACATCAACATTCTCCAGAATCGATTTGATGTTTTTGAGACATTGAATGGCGTGCTCTTTGGCGCCACCAACAACAATATTGCCCGTTTGAGGATCAATCGGTAGCTGGGATGAAATATGGTTATAGTGAGAGAAAGCCACCGTCTGAGTTGATAAAGAACTGACTGGTGCATGTTGGGTGTTTCTTGCGATTTTAACTAACTCACAAGCCGCTTGAGGATAGGTACCTTCACCATTCGAGATCACCGCATCCATTTGCAAATGAGCACCTTCTAACGGTAAATCGGCTACCGCGAGTGTCGTGCATGTGGGTACGTAGTGTTGGAAAAAAGACGCATAGATTTCATTAACCGAGTCGAGATCCGCAATGTTCTTCAAGTATATGTTTACTCTCACAACATCGTGCATGCGGTGTCCAACGCTCTCCACAATCGCTTGAATGTTTGATAAGCACTGTTTTGTTTGATCTTCTAAAGAGCCTGAGATCAGGCTGCCTGTTTTAGGATCAATCGGTAATTGAGCAGAGAGGTTATTGTAGTGTGAAAATGCCACCGATTGTGTTGAGAAAGGGCTCAATGGTGCATCTTCAGTGTTTCTTGAAACTTTAATAATATCGGCACTCATGTCGATACATCTCCTATTCGAGTATTGATGTCAGATAGAGCCAATTAGCTGCATGTTTACCGACATTTCAAAATAAAAGGTACAAAAATAGCCGAACCAATAAATCGTGATAAATACTGGTTCAGCTTAATTCGAGCATCACAGTGGAGGCTCTTACGCCCCCACAAATAAACCCCTACAGAGTGCTTAAGAAGCTGCTGATTTTTTCTTCATGATGCTTAACGGTTTCTTGTGTTGGGATAACCGCATCTTTATGTGTGAAGTACACTAAAATCGCCATCTGAGCAGTGAGTCGGTTTTCAGCTTCATCGAACGCCACTGAGTATTCACTTTCTAGTGCGCCGCGAGTCACTTCTTCTTTGTCATTCGCAGGTAGGCAGTGCAGCAACATTGCACCCGGACGAGCCTTAGCCATTAGCTCTTCAGTAATCACATAGTTAGGCATGAATGCCGCAAGGCGCTCTTCCTTCTCATCCATTTGCGTCACCCAGTAGAAACTGTCGCCATACACCACGTCACAATCACTGATACGCTCTACATCATCGGTAATTTCAATCGTGCCACCAGACTCTTCACAGAAGTTCAGCGCCATGTCGATCCACTCTTGTTCCATGTGGTATTTCTTAGGGCCAATTTGCTTGAAGCCCATGCCGTACTTAGCACAAGTCAGCATCAAAGAACGGCACACATCGGTCGCATCACCCATGAATGCCAAGGTGAGATCTGACAGTTTACGTCCATCTGTGATGTGCTCTCTGATCGTGTAGAGATCCGCTAGCATTTGAGTTGGGTGAAAACGAGTATCAAGGCCGTTGATTACTGGTACCGTCGACATTTCCAGTAGGCCATCGAGTGTTTCAGGGCTATTGGTACGAGCCATGATGATGTCGCACATACGTGATAAAACACGAGACGTATCATCAATCGACTCTTTACCCCCTAAGTGAATGTCTTTTGGAGATAGGAATAGCGCATGACCACCCAGTAATGTTGCCGCCACCTCGAAAGAAACACGTGTACGAGTCGAACCCGCTTCGAAGATCATCCCTACTGATTTGCCTTTAAACAGAGGTGGAATTGCATTGTCTTTACGCGCCTGTTTCAGGTGAGTCATCAGCTCCATCATGTTGTCCATCTCTTCTACAGAGAAGTCTTTCATGGAAACCATGTGCTCTAGGTTTGCTTTGTTTAGTTCAGTTGCGCTAGAAGAAGGTAATTTCATAATAAGTTCCTATTTTTCATAATTTTGTGTGCGGTTCTTTTCCGTTCACTTTCATGGCGATTTGATTTCGAATACCTGCCATCACTTTCAAGAACCGCTACGTTTGGATTAAATATTGGTGTTAACGACTGTTTTAAGTCTTTGTTTTATTTTAATTCTCATTTCTAAATTGGTTTTATTGTTCCAACTAAACTCTTGGCACTTGTTGTGTGATGCAGTGGATATTGCCGCCACCTAACAAAATTTCTCGAGCTGGGACGCCGTTCACTTCGTAACCGGGATAAATATCTTCTAAGATCCCGATAACATCGTTGTCGTAGCGTTTGTCCAATAACGGCAGCACGATTTGGTTGTTAGTAATCAGGTAATTGGCATACGACGCCGCTAAACGCTCACCCGCTTCTCGCTCCATTCCGTCTGCGATATCGATACCTGCCGCTTCTTCCTCGGTCATAAATAGAGGGCCTGGCATTGGCAGCTTGTGTACCTTTATCTGACGGCCTTTGGCATCGGTCTGACTGGTGAGGTAGTCATAGGCTTCATTGCTGATCTCATATTGTGGGTCGTTCTTGTCATCGCACCATGTGAGAACCACTTCACCCGGCTTCACAACGTGGAGAATGTTGTCGACGTGACCATTGGTTTCATCGTTGTATAAACCACGAGGCAGCCAAATGACTTTCTCAACATTGAGGTGTTCGCAAAGCACTTCCGTCAGCTCTTCTTTGCTCATGTCTGGGTTGCGGCTTTCGTGTAATAAGCACTCTTCTGTTGTGTAGAGCGTGCCTTCACCATCAACATGAATTGAGCCACCTTCTAGTACGATTGGAGCGCGGTATCGAGAGTCACGAATGGTTTCACACATCTTTTGAGCGACTTGGTTATCGCGGTTCCATGGTGAATACAACCCATCCACAAACCCGCCCCATGCATTGAATTCCCAATCCACACCTCGGCGTTCACCGCTGTCATCAACAACATAAGTCGCCCCGATGTCGCGCATCCAAGAGTCATCCGTCGAGATTTCCAACACTCGAATGTCCTCAGGTAAACGAGATACCGCGTTATCGTATTGCTCAGAGCTCGCTAGCATGGTGACCGGTGTTGTTTGGCTTATCTTGGTTGCCACGTCTGCAAAGACCGCTTGTGCTGGTTTTGCACCATTGCGCCAGTTGTCGGTGCGCTCTGGCCAAGCCATCCAAATTTCGCTGTGTGGCTCGTGTTCCCCTGGCATTCTGAAGCCATCGTGTTTTGGAGTAGTCTCAATCAGCTTTTTCATCGTTATGTCCCCTAAATTATGCTTGAGCTTCTTTTTTATCTTGCGAATCGGCAGTGTCGTTATCGTCCGAGCCTTGCTGTTTCTTGCGCTTTAGCGCACCGAGCAGAATCCACTCACCAGCGAGAACAGTGGCAATCACGCCAATCAAAACAGGTCCTGTGTATCCCCAATCAGCAACGGTTAGATCAAGCGCCTCAGGGAAGATGAATAAAATCACGGCTTGAAGGATGACGAAGAAACAAACAATGGACATGACCCACTGAGCCGCCATACCACCCGGTACTTTAAATGGACGTTCACGTTGACCATCAACCACACGAAGCTTTAGGTATGCCGGGAACATGAACAGATAAGGAAGTAAGAAAATGCAGCTAGAGAAAGCAAATATTGACCAGAACAGATCATCATTCCCTTGTGCAAACAGTGCGTAAGACAGGATAACGACCGTTGATACGGTACCTGTGATGTTGTTTGCACCAACTGGAGAGCCTTTCTCTGATACTTTCGCCACAGGCGCTGGCAGCTCACCTTCTTGAGCGGCTTCTGCTGCAGCTCGGCTAGCACCCATTGTCCAGCTCACCATGTTTCCGATAAGCGTTAACAGAGCGAAAGTACCGAAGATGTAGACCATGGCTGTACCAAACACGCCACCACCAAAGAGTGTTTTGAAGGTGTCGATAAGGCCCGATACTAAGCCAATACTTTCAACAGGCAGCGCCATTAAGATGCCTACCGTACCGAAGATGTATAAGAAAGCGGTGATACCGATAGAAAGGAAGACGGCCTTAGGCATATCGCGAACATCTTTCATTTCTTTAGTCATGGTCGCAACCAGTTCAAAACCCATTAGGTTGAACACAATCGCTGGTAAGAAAGAGACGGCTGAGTCCAATGAAGGCATCATTGCGGGTAGCGTAAATTCGTTGGCAACACCGTTTTTCATCGCATAGATGAAGCCACCTACGCCTAATGTGCTGATCACGATAATTTTGAGTACCGCGCCAATATTCGTAACCCAAACACCGATGTCGGCCGACACATTACAAATCCAGACCGTTAACCAGGTAAGTAATATACAGATAGCGATTTGGCCCCATAAAGACAGGCCCGGCATGAAAAGTTCGGCAAACATGCCTGCAAACATGATGTATACCGCTGGCATCCATAAACCAACGTTAATCCAATAAAACCAAGTTGTTCTGACTGCCCATTTAAAGTTGAAGGCTTGCTTTACCCAATCGTAAATACCACCTTCCCCTGGATAGGTCGTACTCAATTCAGAAGTAATTAAGCCGTATGGGATAACAAAGAAGACCAGCATTAACACCCACCAGCCAATGGCACTGACACCAATACTGGCTGACGCGGTTAATGTGTCGACCACCAAAACTGCACACAGTGTAAAGAGTGCAATTCCCGTAACCCCCATTTTTCCTTGCGTTTCGTTACTCATCTCTTAGCTCCTTAATCTCTAATTCGGGATTAATTAAACGGCAAAGCGATGAAGTGAACTGGGATGAAAATTGAATATCGGTTTTACACAAACGAATTCGGGTAAAAAACAAAATAAACCCAACAAATATTAGATTTATAATGATAAAAGGCGGAATACTTGATTTTGGTCAATAACCATTCGATTAATAAATACATTTTCTATTTCAAAACCAAGATCACATATCTAGTTAATCTAGAGATAATTAAGGCTTTCTGTGACATATAGGCGACTAAAAACATCAAATATTGAGCACAAATCGAATTGTGATTTTTATCCCCACGACTCCGACAATATTTAAATACAATTCAAACCAACTTATTTGCTATGAGCGAAATATCATTTGGAGAATTAAACATGTCGAAGCCTATTATTGTTGTTGCTGTCGGTGGGAATGCTTTACTACAACGTGGTGAGGTAATGAGTTGCGAAAACCAAAAAAAGAGCATCGCGCAAACCGCCGCTTCTTTGGCTGAACTAAGTAAAGATTACCGTTTGGTTGTTGTGCACGGAAATGGCCCTCAAGTAGGCTTACTCTCGTTGCAGAACAATGCTTACAAAGATTGCCCACCTTACCCATTTGATGTACTTGGCGCTGAGACGCAAGGGATGATTGGTTATCTTATCCAACAAGGCTTAAACGCTGCGATTCAAGATCGCTTTACCACCACGATCTTAACTCGAATTGTTGTTGACGAAAATGACCCTGCAATTGCTGACCCGACCAAATTTATTGGCCCTGTCTATACAGAAGAACAAGCTAAACAACTCGCCGAAGCCAACCAATGGATTGTGAAGCCTGACGGAGCACACTGGCGCCGCGTGGTTCCGTCCCCTTCACCGAAAGAAGTACTAGAGATAAAAGCCATCAAAGACTTGCTAGAGAAAGAACACTTAATTATTTGTGGCGGCGGCGGCGGTGCTCCAGTCGTCGAGAAAGATGGCGCTTATGTGGGTTTCGAAGCGGTCATCGATAAAGACATGACAGCGGCTCTTATCGCAGAAGAAATCGGCGCTGAACATTTGCTGATCCTCACCGATGGCTCTCATGTTTGTTTAGATTGGGGAACCCCAAAAGAAGAGAAGCTTGAAAACGTGTCAGTTGAGCAAATGAAAAAATACACTTTCCCAGCCGGTTCTATGGGGCCGAAGGTCGACGCATGTTGTCAGTTTGTGGAGAAAACAAAACAACACGGACACATTGGTGACCTGTCGAGTGCATTAGAGATCATAGAAGGAAAAACAGGGACACATATTAACGCCTAATAACAGCTTATCATGCTTTATATAAATAAAGGGTAACAAAGTCTAAGTTTTGAATATTCCAATTGGAACTTTGATTAAAAACCCTTTATGTTTTTTGTGTTCCAAATAACAGTGAGGACCATTAGATGCGCAAAGTAACCACCGAAGAAAAGTTAATTCGAATTCATGATGCTGTTGTGCAACTAATGGAACGCCGTGAAGCGACTGATATTTCAATGTACGATGTTGCCAAAGAGTGTGGAATGGCAACATCCACGGTTTATCATCACTACCCGAATATTGAAAACTTATTCCACAACTTGTTAGACGACGTATTTATTGACTTCGATTCTCTGCTCGGTAAATGTATAGATGTGGAACATGTTAATCACTGGACTGATATCAATCGTATGATTGAAACAGCGTATGTGAATTACTATAACAATCACCCGATTGCTAAAAAGCTTATTTTAGGTCGTCATACATTCACAGAGTTAGGTCATGCAGACACAGAGAATGACTTAATTTTGGGCAAAGAAGTAGAAACGATTTATCGACAGTTCTTTGATGTTCCTCAGTTACCGCAATCAATCAATGTCTTCGCTATCTCGCTGCAAGTTGCTGATAAAATTTACTCTTTGTCCTATCGTCAACACGGTCACATCACTCCAGAGCTTGCTAATGAAGCCATCCGGCTAACGGAATCTTACCTACAATTGTACATTCCTCACATTTGTCCTAAAACGATGAAAAGCCAAACCCACTAGTCTTCAACAAAGGCTGTTTTGAGGTTTACCCCAACCTCAAATGTCGTTATGGTGATTTGTAATACATCATAAAAACAAGGACAGTCTGAGAGCTATGAACAGTACGATTGAGACAATTTTGGGGCACCGCTCCATTCGCCAATATACGGACCAACCAATAGAACAACAGCACCTCGATTTAATTGTTCAGGCAGGCCTTGCCGCGTCGTCATCGAGCTTACTGCAGGCTGTTTCTATCGTGAGAGTGACAGACAAAGAGAAGCGCAAACTGTTAGCAGAATACGCAGGCAACCAAGCTTATGTGGAGAGTGCCGCCGAGTTTTTGGTGTTTTGTATCGACTATCAACGCCACGCTCAGATTAACCCAGAAGTAAAAACCGACTTTACTGAGCTAACCCTTATTGGCGCGGTAGATTCTGGCATCATGGCGCAAAACTGTATGCTGGCGGCGGAGTCTCTTGGTTTAGGTGGCGTATACATCGGTGGCTTACGTAACAGCGCGCAACAAGTCGATGAGCTACTGGAACTTCCACAACACACCGCGGTGCTATTTGGCATGTGTTTAGGTCACCCTGCGCAGCAGCCTGAAATCAAACCTCGCCTTCCTGCTCACGTAGTGATGCACGAAAACCAATACCAACCGCTGAGCCTAGACGAAATTGCTCGCTACGATGATTCAATGCAGAGCTACTACGCAAACCGCTCAAGCAATCAAAAGCAAAGCAGCTGGTCACAGCAGATCACGCAAAAGCTGTCTGGTGAGTCTCGCCCTCACATTCTGCCTTACCTGAACAGCAAACAGCTGACCAAGCGATAGATCGAGAGCGGATCTAAAGACAGAAAAAGATTCCGATGAACGAGCTCCGTTTTCGCCATCACAAACAAAAATGTCAGCGTATTATACGCTGACATTTTTCTTTTCTAGGGTGCTGATTCTCTTAGAGGTATTTCTCTATTGGGAGAAGCTGTAGGAAGCCTGACTGCATTCGTTCCCACTTGCCTGTTTCTGGCTCGCTGTCCCAATTTTGGTCACCTGAGTACCAATACACATCACCATCTTCAAGTTCCAAGCGCCAGCTATTGTCTTCGCTCATCGCCTGTTCAATGGTTTTAGCTAGCATTTCAGCAATCGCTTTGTTCTCGATGATTAGCACCGATTCCGTATTAAGGTAAGTCGAACGCAGGTTGAAGTTAAATGAGCCAATACTCGCGATACTGCGGTCAAATACAACAGATTTAGCATGCAGACCATAAGCTGTCTCTGGTGCACATTTAGACACGTCTTGGGTAGATGCTTGACACAACTTGGAATCTGGTTTTAGCTCAAACAAGTCGATGCCATGCTCTAACATGTCGTAGCGTCGACCCGCGTAAGCAGAGTGATTGGTCACCAAATCATTAGAGGCCATTGAGTTGGTCAGTGCCTTTATCTCGACGCCTTCGTTGTTCAACGTTTGCCACTCTTCTAGCTGACCGTCATCGAATACCAAGTAAGCCGACTCAAGCAAGATCTCTTGTTTCGATTCGCTTGCGAGCTGGCCTAACAGAACCGCCGTTGCTTTAGGTTCATCAGTATTGTCTGAATCGACAGGCACAGGGCGATCATAAGCAAAACGAGCATTAACCCATGTCATCTCATTAAGCACCTCTTTCAGCAGGCTATCTGCCGTTTCGCGATCTAATGGTAACTCTGGGTAGTTTTTGTATTGGGGAACGGTGATATCGTCAATCTTTGAAAGGTCCGGTTGTTCGTCGTCACCCAGCATATCGACAGGGTAAGACCAACGGCTGTCCCAATACTCAATAAAGCTGGTTTGGATCGTGGTAACGACTGAGCCCATCACCAATACATCACGATCTCGGAAGTTGATCTCGTCAGAAAGATCGAAGTATTCATCACCAATATTACGCCCACCAACTACTGACAAGGTGCCATCAACGGTAAACGACTTGTTGTGCATACGGCGGTTTAGGCGAGAAAAATCGCCAAGGAAGCTCAACCACTTACTAAAACCACGACGTGTTGGTGTTGGGTTGAAGATTCGGATCTCGACGTTTTGGTGTGCATCCAATGCCGATAATAGGCCTTCACGCTCATTGAGGTTAATGTCGTCGAGCATGACTCGCACCTTAACACCACGATCAGCTGCGGCTAACAAACGGCTGGCTAGGTACCTGCCCGATTCGTCAGAGTTCCAGATGTAATATTGAATATCGATGGTGTGTTCTGCACTTTCAACCAACGCCAAACGCTGTGCTAATGCATCCCAACCGGATTCTTGTAAACGAACGGCGGTAGTTGCCTGCTCTGATGCTTGTGGTTGATATTCATCCGCTAAAACCGACAAAGTGCTTGGTCCATAAGAGGTGTACGGTTCTGCTGGGTGGTCGATGCCTTCTGGTAATGAAGAACAGCCGCCCAAAATAGCGGCCAAAACTAAGGTTAAACTGATGCGTTGGAGCACAGGCATGTATCTGACTTCCTTTTCACGATGACGTCTTTAGAAACTGTCCCGGCAGCTTTCGACTCACAAGCTGTTCAGGTCTATTCATTGATTATTACTGCTAAAGCCTGAAATTTATAGGTAATTATCCACTATAAATGAAACATCAGTACTCCATCGTGAGTAACACATCACTAAACTGCGCCCTGAAACCTTCACTTTGTTCTGAAATTACTGCGCTCTCAGCTGTTCGATACCTAAGCAGTAAAGGCTTAACGGCTTTCTCACCATCTCAACCGTAATTTCCGTTCTATCTGGGTTGCAGTTCAGCGCAAGCGCATAGCCATGCAGATAGTCCACCAGCAAATGAAGGGCGTCTTCCGTTTGTTCTGATGTTAGCTCCAAAGGGCTCATTACCGCTTCAAAGCGCTCGCTAAACACCTCAACAGGCCCAAGAGATTTCATCGTCAGCAGGGTTTCGAGCAACCCACGATAGTCATTCAACACCGACAGGTAACTCACGCTGAGCTGATAAAGGTTCTCTTGCCACACTTGGTTTTGTTGAGGCTGAGCAACTTCTCCTACCAACGACACAGTGATCGATTCCAAGAGATCATTTTTATTCTTGAAGTAATGATATATCGCCATCGCATCCACACCGAGCTCCGTCGCTAACCCTCGAATACTCGGTACTTTACCACTTTCGCGCATCATGCTTTTTGCCATATCTAAGATCTTGTCAGCGCTGAGTTGGCTTGATCCACTCTTTGGTCGACCTCGCTTTTGATCCTTGACAGTCATAACACCACCTCTTAAACTTAATTTCTACACTGTAGAATATTTTAATTTATTATGGTGTGATTGCCAAGTTCCTGTTCAATTTCGGAGTTAAAAATGTCAAATATTGTCTTTATCGGCGCGAGTCTTGATGGTTACATTGCAGACAAACAAGGTGGCCTAGATTGGTTACACGCGATCCCAAATCCAGAGAGCGATGACATGGGTTACAACGCCCATACTGATCGCATTGATGCTTTGGTCATGGGCCGTAACACGATGGATATGGTGTTGAGCTTCGGTATTGATTGGCCTTACAGCAAGCCGGTATATGTGCTGAGTAACACCTTGACGGAAGTGCCTAAGGAACTGGAAGGTAAAGTGTTCCTTGTGAAGGGCGAGCTCACTCAGATCATCAAGGATCTGAACAGCAAAGGCATGAACAACCTTTACATCGATGGTGGTGTCACCATTCAAAACTTCATGAAAGAAGACCTGATTGACGAACTGATCATCTCGACGATTCCCGTCGTTCTTGGTGGCGGCTCTCCTTTGTTTGGTGACTTAGTCTCTCCTCTCGACTTTACACTGAAAGGCGTCACGACTTACCTTGATGAGATTGTACAAACTCACTACTTGCGTAAGCGTTAAACGGCTAACCCACATACTCGGGGTAACTGTACTGATGAGCCAAAACCGACTTGGCTCATCATGAAATCCCATCATGCTTGCCAGACTATCCCCTTTCCCACTCTGCCTTAGCTCTTACCCAAAGCCGTTCTATATTTTATTGACAAGATAGGTCGACATTGACATTCTGTAATGCTGCGTTGATTTTGCCGCACTAGCTGCCCTGCAGTTCTAACTTTTTCAAGATAGGTAAAATATGAACTACCCAAGCACTCTTCCAGCACCTCACAAAACACTTCTTATCAAAGTGATTGATGTCCTGTCTCAAGATCCTCGAATTTGTGGTATTGCCGCGAGCGGATCTTTTGGATCTGACTCGATGGACAAATACAGCGACTTAGACTTTGTTATCGCAATCAACCCAGCCGACTACGAAAGCGTGATGCAAGAACGATTCAACATTCTTGATAAGATTGGCGGTAAAATTGCGGCATTTACCGGTGAACACGTTGGCGAGCCACGCTTAATTGTGTCGATATTTGGCCCAGAACCAGTACACGTTGATTTCAAATTTGTCTCTCTACCAGATGCTGCCGTGCGAGTTGATAACAACCATGTGTTATGGGAACGAGATAGCTTATTGACCGATGTATTCAGTACCGCTGAACCACACTATCCACAACCAGATCCACAATGGATTGAAGATCGCTTCTGGATCTGGACGCACTATGCAGCAACCAAAATTGCTCGCGGGGAATACTTCGAGACGGTCGAATTCCTCTCCTTCCTTCGTCAAAACGTGTTGTCTCCGTTAGCCCTCAAGCAAGCTGGATTGACACCATCTGGCGTGAGAAAAATTGAATCTCGTTTACCAGAGTTTGCACAAGCACTTGCTCAAACAGTTTCAATGCCAGAGCGTGATGCTCTAATTCCTGCGCTAAAACAGGCTGTAAAGCTATACCTCGAGTTAAGGGGTAACGAACAAATTACACTCGATGAAAAAGCTCAGTCTTTCTGTCTTCAATATGTGGAAGATGAACTGAGCTAATTCATACCAAATGAATCCACCCAAAGGGTGTAATTGTTCATCAACCAAAAACGCCGAGAGCGATTTGTTCTCGGCGTTTGTATGTTGTCCTTTGCAATCTGTTCACCGCTTTTTGTTCGTCGTAATGTATTCGCTATATCCTTTAAATAGCCCTTCCAACCCGCAATAAAATCCTCCCTACCAAAACCTCCCCTAAAGTAGTACCATTTATCGTATCTCATTCTTAATGGTATCTGGGTCTTATGAAGCTTTTAGTCGATCGCACTGGTGAACAGTTTTTAGAAATTCTGGAAGAGTCGGGAGACAAACTGACGGTTCAATTCATTAGCAATGAAGGCAATCGAAAGGGTAAACCATTCCAAGATAGCTTGAGTGGCTTGTTCCTCACAGGTTGGAAGCCTCGCACGACCTCAACTGCCATTGGTCTAGAACGCTTTAAACAAGGCAAGCTGCAAGACCCGAAAGTGAGCTTTGCGCTACACCAACTCTACCCGCTCGGCCGAGATGTCAAATTGCCTTCTGGTGACATCGCCACAGTCGCAAGTTACGCCAATACTCACAGCGATGGCTACTACATGTTTGTACGTCTTAATGACGAATTGAAGCGCCTAAAAATGACGCCAGAATGGGAACTGCTTCCTTCTGTTGTGAGGTTAGCGCTGCCTTATTACCCTGCCCCAAGAAGTCAGCAAGAACTCGACAACATTGATGACTTTGATGCTTGGGCTGGCGGGTTTTAATCTTCAATCAAGGTAAAAAGTTACATTGGATGTTGGGTATGAAGAAAACCCAGACCTCTAATCAAAGATGCTTTTCCTAAAAGAAGTCCGCGTCATATTTAACACTACTCACCCACCCACTTGCCACTGATAAATATATTTCATTATTGCAATTCTTGACGGGAAGAGATTTTTGCATGTTGCTTCAGGTAAACACCAAACCAGTTTAAGCAATATGACTTGCTTTATGAAAACATTCTAAGAGAAAGACACATCACTTCTGCCTAAAACAACGCTATTAAAATAAAAACAAAAATTTACGATCAATTGAAAATTATCAATCGATAGTCGCCGAACCAATTCTACTTTGCTTCGAATACTTAAAATGTATTTTGATGCATCATGCAACCCTCACATTAGCCAAGCCATCAACCAATTAAGAAAATATTCATCAAAAGACCAATCATCAAGATTGATTTACATCAAGTTAGCATTTGATTTACACAACTCATACCTCAGGTGGGTGATGCCAACGCAACCATATTTTTTTAACGTGATTTCAATGCTAGGAACGGCACCTGAAAATATGGAGGCACTATGGAAGTATCTAAAACAGCTATTGCGTTGACACTAGCGACCAGCTCATTGTTGACAGCTTGTAGTGACAATGACAGCGCTTCTTTAAATAACACTGACCACGGGCAATATTCTATAACCGCCATTGACGGTTACCTTAAAAATGCCAAAGTTTGGCTCGATATCAATCATAACTTTGAACACGACCCCGCAACCGAACCTGTCGCCTATTCTAATGGTGAGGGCGTGGCGAACCTTGAATTGGATGGCTTCGAACTGCATGGGCTAAGCCCACAAGAGTATCCTGTTGTCGTGGCGGCAATTGCCAACCTTACAGAAGATCTTTCTAATCCAGGTCAAACAGTCACTTCCGACTTTCTTTTGTCAGCCCCCATAGGGGAAGATACCGTCACTCCTCTTAGTACCTTGGTACATCTGCATATCTCTCAAAATTTCGCGGCAGGTACTGACACGACAAAAGAGGAAGCGGTAAGCCACGTTGCCAACACTTTCAACCTCTCACCTTCGCAAGTACTTGGGGATTATATTGCAAGTAACGACGGTTCTTCAGAAGATAATGAGACGCTATTTATCGCAGAGAATATTGTCGCTTCTCATGTCTTAAACCTTAACTCACAGCAACTTGAACAATTGGCTAACACCCCTACCGGCGAATCCGAGTTAGATGAAAAGCTAACCATGGTTTCCGACAAAATTCAGCACGCACTCGAAACAACTGGGACAGAAACCCCTGTGTATACAGAACAAGATTTCACTCAAGATGATGACGGAGATGGCGTTATTAATGTTGACGATCTATATCTCAATGACTCTTCCCAAGCAGGCGATCCTGACAGCGACGGAGTCGATAGCATCCTAGATTTATTTCCCTACGATCCTACAGAACATGCCGACAACGACTTAGACGAAATTGGTGACAATGCCGATACCGATGATGATAACGATGGTATTTCGGACGATTTAGATGAATACCCTTATGACATATCACGGGCGGGTGACCCTGATGGTGATGGCTACGACACGTTGGTTGATGCATTTCCCAATGATTCAACAGAATGGCAAGACAGCGATAAGGACAATGTGGGCGACAACCAAGACCTGTTCGACGATGACCCGACTGAGTGGAGTGATTTCGACCAAGATGGCGTTGGCGATACAGCCGACCTTGATGACGATAACGATGGTTACCCAGATCTAGAAGACCAATTCCCTAACGATGAAATGCAAGCCGGGGACAACGATAACGACGGAATTGACTCTGTCACAGACAACTGCCCTTTCGATGCCAATCCTTCACAGTCTGATATGGATGAGGATGGAATTGGAGACGCATGTGATAGTCATTCACAGCTTGACGCTACATGGAATCAAACTAAATGGAACCAATCAAACTGGCAGTAACCTTGCCTAAGGATAGAATTATGCGAA
Organism: Vibrio sp. Scap24; assembly: GCF_013394185.1. NCBI lineage: Bacteria > Pseudomonadati > Pseudomonadota > Gammaproteobacteria > Vibrionales > Vibrionaceae > Vibrio > Vibrio sp. Scap24. Next base: position 1,845,820 of record NZ_CP041333.1, read on the forward strand.
ATATAAAACGGAACCTGGTCACTACTCTTTTGCTCACCACCACTTCCATAAGTTTGGCCCATGCCCAAGAGCTTGTTACCTTTTCAGCAGGAACCCCAGCGAAGGCAGAAGAAGTGAATGCTAACTTCTTATACCTTGAGGAAAAAATTGAAGCAGCTAATAATAGTGAAGACTCAACGGTATCTATTAACTGCAGTGATGATAGTCAGGCACTAAAAAACCTGCTGGACTCGACCTATTACCCAAGCCCGCTCACTGTAACATTCAGTGGTAATTGCACAGGCCCAATTACCATCAACAAAGACAACCTGCTTTTAAGTGGTGAAGACGGCAGTGTGATCTCTGGTGCAGTTGAAACAGCTGATGACCCAGAGCTCTACGCTTTGATTATTTTAGGTAAAAGTAATATTTCTTTTCAAAACTTTAATATTGCCTCGGGTATGATCGATATCGACAGAAACAGCTATGTTAAGTTAAGCAATGTTGCCCTTCCTGCACCTCAAATACTAGATGGTGAAGTGCTGGACAATATCTACATTAATTCATCAAACCTACGAATAAAACAAGGTAGCTTAGATAACCTTAAACTCGGTGCTTATCATGGTTCGTATATCCGTTTTGATAAAAACCTCACTGGTATATCACAATCAATTAGGCTCGCTGGCAACTCTGTTTTAAAAAACAAGTTAAGCCCTTTAAACATTAATGATTCTTTAGAGCTTTACCTAAATGCGACCTTTTATGGCGGAGAATTAAAGGCGCATTCACTGGAGGTTGCAGACAGCTCGACGCTTGAAGCAGAAAGCATCTTGCTCTCAGGCTTTCTTGCTCTGAATGCAAACTCTTCTCTCTCTGTTGGAAAAATAGAAGCGAAAGCTATGGAATGCCACGCTGCTTCTTTTTACCTACCAGGCGATTTTACACTAACAGGTATAGACGAAGAGGCGGGCTTTGCATCATTTGAGGCTTATCATGGTTGCAATGCTGAGATAGAAGGAAGTGTTAACTTTGATGGATTATATGGAGTAGAGGCATGGAATAGCCGAGCCAACATCGGTGAGCATAGTGCCATAGATCACTACGACCTATAACTTATATAAGAAGAAAGACATAAAGATAGGTACTAGGTCATACATTTAATAAGACATAATTAAGTGCGACGCGTTGTTATTAGCGTGTCGCTTTTTTACTCTCTTCAACCCTGCTGTTCATTTTGGTCGTCAAAAACAAACTCATTCCACCATCACCAATCAAACCAGAATAGGAACTGCTCCCTTCTGTTGTGAGATTAGCGCTACCTTATTACCCAACCCCAAGAAGCCAGCAAGAACTCGACAACATTGATGATTTTGATGCTTGGGCTGGAGGGTTTTAATATTCATTAAACTATGCCCTGTAGACTATAAACCTCAATTTATTATCAATTAATTTTTGATAATAATTCAAACGTAGCGCGGTTTATCGTTTTGGCTATTCCTACTATTATTTATCCATCGACACAGACTAGGGTTCAACAAGCATAGACCCGCTCTTGAGCTAATAAGCCCTGTGGCAAAGAACAACACCATTTCGGTAAATCAAATAATATAGGTAATGAACATGACTCAACTGACTATCATCGCAAACATCGTCGCTAACGAAGACAAAATTGAATTGGTTAAAGCAGAGCTACTAAAACTGATTGATATTACTCGCGCTGAAGAAGGTTGCATCAACTACGACCTACACCAAGACAACGAAAACCCTGCGCATTTCACTTTCTACGAAAACTGGACGTCTCGCGAACTTTGGCAAACACACATGGGTAATACTCACCTCGCTGAGTACATGGCTGCAACGGAAGGTTGTGTTGCGTCATTCACACTTAATGAGATGACGAAAATCGGTTAGTTTCTGACTGCGAAAATCGATAGACACACAAAAGTCGCCTCTATCGACTATGTAGCATCATAAAGAACATACACCACTAAAATCCCGTATCTATGTACGGGATTTTTTATAGGTTGCAGAAATAAACGACAATACATTATCTTTGAAAGCACAGGGTTATAAAACTCTTTAAATTTCGTAATATTCAAAATCCAATAAAATTGACAATTAAATCAATAAAACTTTGGTTTATAAAAACAATAAAATAAATATATTAACATTAATATGACTTCATAGGGGTGGGATTATTAAAAACATAAGTACCTAATACTTTAGTTTATTAATTACCATCACTATCCATCTTTATTGGTACTTAGGAGGTAGGCTTTCAGGGCTAATATATATTTGTTCCATTAATCTTAATGAAACAAGTATATAAATTGACATAAGGAAAGTCATTATGAAAAAAGTAGCGATCGCAATTGCTGTAATGGCAGCATTAGGCAGTACCGTAGCTAGTGCGGATAATAATTTAGCCGCTTCAACTACCCTTACTAAAAATGTCCCTCAAGAGTGTAATATTGGTCTTTGGGCTACTGGTAGTGATGGTTCTGTCGGTGGTTCATTAACTAGTATTTTAGGCACTGGATACGGTGACTTTGTTAGTAGCGAACTCAACGACCTTAAAACGACTGGTCAGTCTATGACTGGTGCTGTGAAATGTAACGCTAATGGCGGTTACACAGTTACTGTAGTTCCTACATACGGAGTGCTTCGAGCGCAAGATAATAACGGTCCAATTGACGTTAATTATACATTGGAGTTCGGTACCCCTACTAACTTTAAGCACGCAGGTGCAGTTGCTGCTAGCCTTGGTAGTCTCTCAGCAGGTGGCATACTACCTGTTGGCACAGGTAGCAACGGGCAGGTTGGTGAATTCAAAGTGATCATGAAAGCACCGGGTAGTTTCGATTACGCAGGTCAATACACTGAAACCCTAACATTTGACCTAACACCACTTTAATAAAATTAAAGTCTATGGAGGGCTTCGGTCCTCCTTTGTTTATTGCTGCTGGGACGTCTGCCATGAAATATTTAACTCTTATTCTATTAATATTGTTTACTCAAACATCTTATGCAAATTTCAAGATATCACCATTATCCCAAAGCATGGATGTCAAAAAAAGGTCTGCCAGTTATACATTAGAGAATATGACACCTAACAGCGCTGCTTATAAAGTCACAGTAGTTCAAAGAGATCTTGATAAAAAAGGAAAAGAGCTAAGAATTCCAACAAAAGAATTGAGAATATTTCCATCAAAAATAATTTTAAAACCACTAGAGAAAAAACGCGTGAAAGTTTTATATCTTGGTAAAAGAGATATTTCAATTGAGAAATCATATCGCATTATCTTTACCCAACTAGACCGAGATGTCTCTGAAGATGAAAGTGAAGGCGTACAATCCAAATTTAATTTTAATACGGCATTTTACGTCACACCGAAAGAAGCTAAAGCCGAGATCAATCCATCCGTTCTTGAATATAAAGGCAATAAATATTTGTCACTAAACAATCAAGGGAATGGGCACATCATATTGAAAGACTGGAAATTGCAATTAAGTAACCAAGGTAAAAATAGAATCTACCCAGATGAACTACCGAATATCAATATCCTTGCAGGTAAAGAGGTACTGCTGCCACTCAACAAAACGGTAGCGGTTAACCAAGATGTAGAAATCGTATTCAACTAATGAGTGAAAAGGTGGTTTGCAATGGATATGCGATTCTCCTGTTACATAGTGTTAGGAGTACTACCCAGTCTCGCGATGTCGGAAGAGATGTTATTCCCACTAGATGTGCAAATCCTCAACAAGCAACTGGAAATCAGTGCCTACCTTGATGATGAGCAAGAGGACAGCTGGGCATTGGAGGGCAACGAACTACTACCGACACTCATCGAGTCACTTAAGCCTTCAAGGCTCGAGACATTGCGAGGGGTATTTAGTGATAGAAAAGTCACTCAAGACGACTTCAAACAACTTGGCTGGGAGGCTGACTATGACACCGGAACGCTGGTAGTCCAAATTAAAGTCCCTGTTGCTGACAAAAAGACCATTGATATTCCTTTGGGCAACTCTGGTGTTTACACTCCACCTGCGGGGATGTATCAGGCGCCGACATCGACATTCAGTGGTCTACTCAACTCGTATTGGTCACACAGCCATAATTTGATCGATACTGAATATTCGGCGTCACAAGTCGCTCTAAGAGGGCTTTTTGCATTTGGTCCAGTCACCTTTGAGGACGGTCATACCTATACCTACAACCATTTCACCAATGAAGACTATTGGCTAAGAGACCGCACACGTCTCATGGCTAACTTGCCCAATAACGCAGGTTATTTGCAGTTTGGTGACTACCTCAACGAAACGGATATAGAGTCATTGCCTAGCAGCGAGCTGTTTGGTCTATCGTATTCATACCAGCCCAGTTATCTCAAAACGTACAGTGCGCCTAATGTTGTGCCAATTAGCATACAGACGCCATCGCTAGTCACCATTCGTATTAATGGTGAGGACTACCGTAATCTGCGTTTAGCAGCAGGGGAATACAACCTCAACAACCTTCCGCTAGAGCAAGGGGTCAACGAGGTCGAAGTTACTTATATTGACCAGAGTGGCGTGGAGCAAAAACGCTACTTTAACCTTATTGATCATCCGCAACTATTACTCAAAGGTGATATCGAGACTCAGTGGGTTTATGGTGCCGAACAAGTGTATGAGGATGATGGTGATAAAGACATCGACACTGAAAAGATGGCAGGCCAAGCGGTTATCTCTTATGGGCTCACCGATTGGTGGACCTTATCGCCCTCTGTTGCCATCCACAAAGAGAGGGAGAACTACGCATTAAAACAAAGCTTTTCTATTGGTGACTATTTCCTATCACTCGATGGTAGTTATAACGATTACCACGACTATGATTCTTATGACCTCTCGAATCAACTCTACAGCGAGGAGCTATTTTATGGCGCGCTCACTAGTACATCTTTAACTTACGGAGTTAACCGCACTAGCGACGATACTCCGCTTACTCAGACGGTTTCATTATCGTCAGGGGTGGAAACGCCAATTGAAAATGGTTACCTCTCATTTGCCTTACAACATCAATTTAATAACGAAGAAACATTAAGCCAAACCGCATCCATCAACACCAGTTATCGTTTCAATAACAATCTGTCAACGAGCTTGAACTTAAGATGGCAAAGATACAATGACACCATAGATCGAAGCTTCTATGCCAATATCTCTATACCGTTCAATATCTTTGGGCAAAGTGTCTCAGCAAGCACGTCATATAACAGTACAAACGATGAATACCAGAGCTCACTCTCGGCATCGAAATATGATCCTAGTTATTACTGGCGAACATCTGCTCAGTTTGTCGACGAAAATTACGATGGCTTTGATGCATACGGCAAATGGTACTTAGATAAGGTCAATCTTAATGCTCGTTATTCATCAACCAATGAATCAAACGATAGCACTGCCAGAACGCTAACTGTAGGTGCTGATACCGGAGTAGCATGGTCGGGAAGCCATATAGCGTGGACATCACCTTTGGGTAGTAGTTTCAACCTTGTTTCAATTCCCAAAGCGTACAAAGAGAAGTACACCCTAAGCTACGATGAGTATAAACGTTTGCAGATATTGCCAGTTGAAGATGGGGGCAGTTCAACGGTAGTTGTACCCGTGCCTAATGAAAATTTTAAACTGATTAGAGTAAGTGGCGATAACCTCGACTTCAATGAGGAGTTGAAGCAAAAAGAATTCGTTGTAAAAGGGGGGCTATATACGGGCTCTCACTATGAGCTTGATATCGTAAAGGGCTATTTTGTGAGTGGTTTCTTACACAACTTAAACCAGGAGCCCTTAGCTGATGTCGTGGGAGAATTTCAAAATCAACTGACCAATGAAAGCTACCCTTTTTTTACTGATGAAGAAGGAAGTTTTGAGTTGGATACCCTACCAGAAGGGCACTATTTTGTTTATTTCTACGATGGAGTGGCTAAAGGTTTTCAGCTAGATATATCAAGATCACAAGTTGTTGATGATGTATTTATAGACCTAGGCATGCTTAAAACGAGTAAGTTCGAGAATTGATTCTATGGCTTCCTCTATCAGTTATTCGGTTTAAGGCTTCAGAATTAAAATTTATTAGACATTATACCCCACATGGGTGTGGAACAATATGCATAATGAAAACATAATAAATTGTGTCCCATAATTCAAAGGATTGAGAAATTATGACTGTTAATCAATTTGCCACTATTTTATCTAGAGACCTTAATTATAGTCACAAATTAATTAGCCAACTAAGAGATATAGATATCTTCAACTTAGAGAAATTTGGCGTAGTAAGCGATATGGAGAGAGTACTCTTCATTAAGAGCGATATTTTAATATTAGATTTCAATGTGCTGTTTACCATGTCTAATGAAGAACAGAAAATCATTAATCTATTGAAACAAAAGATTATCGTCGTCAATGTTCCAATTGGCTTGATCTGTGAAGAACTGATGCGAAGACGACAACTGAGAGCCGTACTGAACAATGGCACATCAATTAGCCAATTAAGTGGCGTGATATTAAGAGTAGGGAATGGAGGAATGTGGTTTCCCATAGAATGGATGGAGAAGATAATCGATAAGTATCGTGCTCTATCTCTATCATACGACAACACTATCCAATACTTGACTCACAGAGAAAAACAAATTTTAAAGAAACTGGCAGAAGGCTACTCCAATCAGTCTATCGCGGATAAACTTTTCATAACCGAGAGTACCGTAAAGACACATGTACATAAAATTTATCAAAAGCTCGGGGTTCACAACCGAAATGAAGCAATTTTGTTTGCTAGTCACAATTAGCTGCTGATTTTTGAAATTTATCAGATATGGTCAGTCGGTTAAGTACGACTAAAGGTTGAATGGTATGAAAGATGATCCAAGTGAAGGCGTATTAATTTCTCGAGAGAGTATTCAAACTGAGTTTCTCATATCCGGCTTACTTTCTGAACTGCATTTAAAATTGTCGCTAGTCGATTATAACTACTTATCAAAACCAATAAATTTCAAAAAATTTGACTTAGTTGTCATAGATTATGAAATGCTGGAACAGTTAAATGAACAACATCACTTCCAAATGTCATGTAACGTTTCGAAAATTCCTGTCATCATAATCAACTGTGATGATAATATTGATCTTGAAGAAGTCTCCCTTTGGACAAGTGTTATGGGGATTTTTTATATTAAAGATTATATTGAAACCCTATATAGAGGCTTTAGCTTCGTTATAGATGGAAACATATGGCTAAGCCGAGATGTTTCCCAAAAGCTATTGAATATATATCGGTCAAAAATCAAGATAGAGGACACAACTCAAGACTGCTTACTGACTAAAAGGGAGTGGCAAATACTCAAACTCGTTGGTAATGGCTTAACGAACTCAGAGATATCGAATCACATCCACGTTGCAGAAGGCACTGTCAAAACACACGTTTACAACATCTATAAAAAAATCCGGGTCAAGAATAGGGTTGAAGCGATTTTATGGTTAAAGTCAGTTGAAAATGACTTTGAGACTGAGCTTAAGCACAAAGCTATTTTGGAACGATTTAATGATGGGTAGAGATGTATAATTATTTCATAATATCAATGTATTATAAAGATAACCCTGTTGCTCCATAGGATAATTTTTGTCTATGAGCGAAGCTAACTTCGTTCATTTTCGGTTTCTGATCGCTCCCTCACTATGCTCCATATGGACAAAGTCAACTTTACCAACGCTTTCCCATTCCCTTTGCCATAACTAATGTTGTTCTGACTCTGCTCTGATAACTGATTTAACTAGAATGATATGTTGCTATATCCTAATAAAGGAATATTTAAGTACCCACTTATATCAGATATTAGTAATGTAACATTGAACAAACATCATATTTAGTTGATTATGAAAACGTAGGAGATCGAATTTATCTTGATCTTAATCATTTAATTCATCACTTTGTAAAACTTCCATAAAATTTCACCCAATAGGGTGATGATAATAAGCTATCGAAATGAATTAATATAAAATAATGATATAAAATATAACTAAACTGGTGTTGGCTAATATATGTCTATAAAGAGAAATAACGAGTTTACAAGTCCAATGGTACCTTGTTTTCCAAATGAACTGGAAAATGAAGTTCGCGATGGACTAGAAAAAATCGGAATTGAGCATGTTAGTCTTATCATTCTCTCTGAAGGCATGGACATTATCTTTGAAAATTTAGAAAGCCTTTCTAAACGAATATCCATCAGCAAAATAATATCGGAGAGCATTGAAAGTTACATTGAATCAACTCTATGCAATCAGAAAAACACCTTAAAATTTACCTACGACAATGTGCTGGAGAATCGAATATTTGACCATAAAAAACTATCAATAATCACCAAGCATCTAAGCAAATATTCTATTTTCTATCCTCTAAACTATGAACACAAAATGGTTGCTATATTTCACAGCGTAGAATCATTGTCTGAGCATCAAACTAAGCAGTTGGAGCTTGTATCCAATATCATGACGGCATGGTCTAACTCATGGGTTGCTCATAATACTATGATGCATTTCTGGAAAAAGTACTCAGAGCCCAAAAATATTGATATTACCTCTGCACTCACAAAGTCAGAGTTCAACGTTTTAGAGTTGTTAATAAAGGGTTTTACCGGGCCAGAGATATCTAGTATTCGAAATGTTTCAAAAGAAACGGTACGAACTCAAATCAAAAGTATTCTTCATAAAACTCACTGCCATAGTCAAAATCAACTGATATCACGATTCTCTCAGGCTCAATGGACTCTGAACTGTCACCATCGCGGAATGTACTCTTGAAATAGCTAAGCAATGACTTAAGTAGAGTATAATTTCATTTGCTTTAGACGAGAGAATAGGCAGTTATGAGTGTTTTTAACTTTCTTATTATTAAAAGGAATATATTAATTTTTGGCATTAGCTTTCTTGTGTCATTATCCATTATAACAGTCTCAATCGTATAGTGGATTCAATAGAGGTTGAGAAAAAGAAAAGAGCGGAATCAATTTCAAACCTTATTAATTACAATGTTGAGTACAACCTCTCTATTTTCAAAGAGAATATTACTAGCTTTGAGGAAAATCCAACTTTAGAAAGTAAAACATTGCATACAGGGTCCACAGAAAAATTCCTACTTCCACCTGATAAAGCACATATGATGGTAACGTGCTCTTCTTCGATGAAATGACAAGTTCAGTCCTCGAGCTAAAAGATAAGGCCGAAACTTATTGCAGAGCTACATTTAAACGCAGTAATTTCTGAACATAGCGGCCTCTAGTTTGTATAAATGACCGCAAAGTCTACAAAACAAAGTCTAGATTGTAATATTCTCAACTAAACATTATCTCAGCCAGTCATCAATTAACGGACTAGGCAAACGATACCCTTCACAGCCATTACTTTACATCGATTTATGAAACATTCCGATTTCAATCTAATTCCGATCTTCATTGCGGTCATGGAAGAACGAAGTATCAGTGCTGCTGCACATCGTCTCAACATTAGCCAATCAGCGGTGAGTCAAAGCATCCAAAAGCTCAAAATACTGTTTGATGATCCTCTTTTCTTTCGCGAAAGCCATGGCGTTTCACCCAGTAAGTTCGCGAAAAGCATTTACCCAAAGCTTGCCGACGCAGTTCATCAAATCAGACTCACCACTCCTCCTCTTTCTAACTTTAGCCCTGAAACCTGCTCACGAAATTTCATGCTCTCCGCTGTTTCAGTTATTGGATTAAGTTTACTCCCTATCGTCTCCGACCTTATATTCGATCAAGCGCCCAACGTTACAGTCAAAGTGGATTCAAACTTATCTAATGCGGATATGCGGTCCTTACTCAGAAACCAATATGACTTATCGATTGATATCGATTTTGGACAGTATTCGGGACTTAAGTATCAAGAGTTGTTGGATGAAAAGTTATGTGTCTTGTGCAGAAAAGATCATCCGCGCTTAACGTCAACTACCGTCTCAGAGAGCCAATTCTTGTTCGAAAAACATGTCGTGCACACCACTTCAAGCCCAAAAAAAGCCTACTTACATGACAAAGGGTTGAGTTGTGAAAAGATCTTAGGGGAACGTGATATCGTTTGGAGCGCTAACAGCATAGTGGAGATGATGAGTGTGATTGAAAATAGTCATCACATCAGTCTGTTCCCCAAACGATTACTCAGTAAATATCTAAAAGATTCAAGCTTAAAGCTCATCCCTTGTGACTTCATTACCGAAAGCGTTAAAGTTGCTATGTTTTGGCATCCAGCACGACACAATGACGCCGGACATCGTTGGCTGAGGGAGATCGTCTCTAAAGCCAATCATCACCTTGAACTGGAGTTCAGTGATCCCGTCAGTGAATTAGGGACTTTAGAAGTCACTACTACAAACTCAGCCGAGGCTGAATAAAATCGATAAACGCGGAGATACGCTTGGATACCGATGACGACTTGTAGAACACCGCATTCACCAGTTCTCTGTCTGTGTGATTCAATTTCACTTTTTCCAATACAGGGACTAGCCGACCTTCCGAGATATCTTGCTGTACCATAAAGCCCGACAAACACGCAATGCCATTCCCTGCCAACACTAGCTGCCTGATGGTTTCACCGCTACTGGCTTTGACGTTTGGCTCAATATAATGGTGATTGGGCAACGGCCATTGATTAAGCACCTTATTATCCGAAAAACCAACAGTAAGGTGACTGCTGAGATCGTCTGTCTTCTGTGGAATACCACGCTTCGCCAAATACTCTGGTGAAGCGACCATATACAACAAACTCTTACCCAATGGTCGTGCATGGAGTGTTGAATCGGCAAGCTTACCAATTCGTATCGCGACATCGGTGCGCTTTTCTAACAGATCAACAAAGCCTTCGTTAGAGGTTAACTCAAGCTCAATATCTGGATAAGCTTCATTAAATGATTGCACCAAAGGCACCAACTGATGAAATACAAAAGGGCTGGCTGCATCGACTCTTAATCGGCCTTTTGGCAGTTCTCCGCGCGAGACAATCTCTTCTTCAGCGCTCTGAATCATCTGCAAACCGAGACGAACGGAATCCACAAACTGACGCCCCTCTTCAGTTAGCTCGACACGCCTTGTGGTTCGGTTAAATATCGATACGCCCAATTGGGATTCAACCTTACTGACAGAGCGAGATACCTTCGCGACCTGCACATCCAGTACCTCTGCTGCCGCTGAAAAACCACCCGCATCGACAACGGTCAACACCATTTCCAAATCATCTGATCGCGTTAGCATAAGGCTCCTTATCTACTCTCATTGTGCCTGAAGTTACTAGAGTGCTTAGTCAATTGAACGTTGTATCTGTTAAACATCTAACGGATTAAGTAGCTCAAAACCTACCATTGACTCATCCAATCATTATTGCAGATAACACAAAAGTTATTTGTTAATAGTGGCATTTTTCACAAATATATTTTGCTCGATAATCCTCGCCATCAAACGAAGCGCTCTTATTGCAGCCATAAACTGCCCCACTTTATCGCGCTCGATACTTAACACAGAATAGTAAGAGAGATGATTATGCCCTTAGCATTACTCGCATTGACGCTCAGCGCCTTTGCCATCGGAACCACAGAATTTGTCATTGTAGGCTTGATTCCTACCATGGCGACCGACTTGAATGTATCAATTCCATCAGCTGGACTGTTAGTGAGTTTGTACGCGTTGGGCGTAGCGATCGGCGCACCAGTACTCACAGCATTAACGGGAAAATGGAACCGTAAATTAGTGCTGTTAACCGTGATGTCTTTGTTTGTTGTCGGTAACTTACTGGCGTGGCAGGCTCCCGGCTATAACACGCTGATCGCGGCACGTATTCTTACCGGCCTTGCGCATGGTGTGTTCTTCTCGATTGGGTCGACCATCGCAACAGGGTTGGTCTCTAAAGACAAAGCGGCGAGCGCCATCGCAATCATGTTTACCGGTTTAACCGTCGCATTAGTAACGGGTGTGCCGTTGGGTACTTACATCGGCCAAACATTTGGCTGGCAAGCAACTTTCTTGATCGTTGCATTGCTTGGTCTTATCGCTCTGATTGGCAGCACTATTTTGGTTCCGAGCAACCTTAAACAACCACCGGCCGCTAAGATTTCAGCACAGTTAAAGGTACTGACTCAGCCTCGTTTATTACTGGTGTACGCCATCACAGCACTTGGTTACGGCGGGACATTCACAGCTTTCACTTTCCTTGCTCCAATACTTGAAAACATATCAGGGTTTGATTCAAGCTCTATCAGCCTAATCATGTTGGTTTACGGAGTTTCCGTCGCGATAGGTAACATCTGGGGCGGTAAGATGGCCGACAAAATGGGGCCAATTAAAGCGCTGACGGTCATCTTCTCTGGTCTAGCAGCTATATTGGTGGTGTTCAACTTTACCGCAGTTAACCCATACGCATCAGTGGCTACCATTTTGGTGTGGGGTGCATTCGCATTCGGTAACGTACCGGGGCTGCAGGTGTATGTCGTTAAACTGGCAGAGAAATACACACCAGACGCAGTAGATGTGGCATCTGGACTCAATATTGCGGCTTTCAATGTCGGTATCGCTTTAGGTTCTTGGGGCGGAGGTTTGATTGTTGCGGAGTCTGGACTAATGAACACCCCTTGGGTCGGCGCTGTGATTGTTTTAATTGCTCTTGGATTGACTCGATTCAGTGGTGCGTTAGATAAGAAGCAAACACAACAAGCTGTTCCATCTAGCATCTAGCATCTAGCATCTAGCAAGAATAGACAAAATAAAGCCCGAATCTAAGTTCGGGCTTTATCGTTTAAATCTGATGGTTATTAGTTATCAATCGCTTTCAAAACTTTGCATGGGTTACCTACGGCAACCACATTGTCTGGAATATCTTTGGTCACCACACTGCCAGCGCCAATCACGCTGTTTTTACCAATGTTCACGCCAGGGCAAATGATCACACCTGCGCCAATCCAAGCATTGTCACCAATCGAAATTGGAGTGCCGAACTCAACACCTTCGTCAACACGACTCTTTACATCTAGCGGGTGTCCTGCAGTTAACACCTGAACATTAGGCGCGAATAGCACATTGTCGCCAATCGTTACCTCTGCGACATCTAACACGACACAGTTGAAGTTGGCATAGAAATTCTTACCCAGTTTGATGTTTGAACCGTAGTCGCAACGAAATGGTGGCTCTAAATAGGCACCTTCCGAATCAGGGATCAGCGTATCAATCGCAGTGCGCCACTCTTCGGTATCTGGAATGCTGTTATTGAGTTTTTGCAATACCTTACGACATTCGATTCGCTCGCCATATAGCTGCTCGTCCCATGCTAAATAAGGCTCGCCAGCCAGCATTTTTTGTTTTTCTGTTTTCACGTTACTTACCTACTCTTTCACATTACTTACCTAATAATGGTCAACACATCGACCAAAAAACGCAATATCGTACATCTAATAAAACGGAGTAAGCAAGGTTTGAGCTCTATTTCAGAGATGTGTAGCCCATCACTTTTTGTAGGCTAAATATGAAATCGACTCTCTGTTAATTGAGCTTAAATACGCTGAGCGATTGAATCACGAATCACTAAACTGCCCGTCGTATCCAAGGCTTGTGCTTGCTTAGTTTCACCGACGATTTGCAGAATCGCCTTTTGCGTCATTTGCTCTAATGGCACACTCACCGAAGTCAGGCTAGGTGTAAGAAATGCACCCACCTTACTGTTATCAAAGCCGACAATAGAGATATCTTGAGGTAAAGAATATCCCAGCTCAGTTAATGCCTTAATCGCACCAATCGCCATATCATCGTTTTCAGACAGAATTGCAGTGAAGCTTGCTTTGCTTTCCACTAAAGCTTGTACGGCACGGTAGCCACTCTCCATTGTCCAATCGCCCTGAACAACGTTAGATTCGTTTAGCTTAATATCGTGCTTGGTGAGCACATCTTGATAGGCTTGATAACGCTGTTCATCGGTCGACGAGCCTGCTTTACCACGAATGACCGCAATCTCCGTATGACCCTGCTCGATGATGTGTTCAACCATCAAACAAGCACTTTGGTAATGGTCTGTGGTGATTGCATGATTGGGCTTCGAAGGCATTTCTCGGTTGAGCACTAAAATCGGCGTATCAGTGCTTTCGATAATCTGCACTATCTCGCTTTCCGTTAAACATTGCGGATAAATGATGATGCCGGCGCATTTCATGTCGAGTAGGAAATTGATCGCCTTCCTTTCGTCTTCAGCACTGTGTTTACCATCGGTGATAACCAGTTGGTGATTCGATTTTTCGCTATAAGAAGCCGCGTGATACATCAAGGAAGAGAAGTAAGGGCCGTTGAATAGCTCATTAGTGATAACGAAGCCGATGAAGTTGGTCTTCTTGGTCGCCAATTGCTGAGCTAGCAGGTTTGGTCGATAACCCGTTTCTTGAATCGCATCAAAGACCTTTTTCACCACATCAGGGCGCACGATATTCTTGCCGTTTAAGACACGAGAAACCGTCGACTTTGATACACCCGCGCGGTTCGCGACATCAAGCATTGTGACCATTCGCTTCTTTTCCTCATATAAAAAATTAGCCGACATAAGCCGACTAATTTAATGCTAATTCATATTGCGTATAACTTTATATTACGTGTAACTACGCAGCACAACGCATTCTAAATAGTGGCGCCGTTAGATGCAATCACGCCTTTATACCACTCAAACGACTTCTTGCGCTTGCGCTCTAAAGAACCAGATTGGTCGTTGTGCTTATCTACGTAAATGAATCCGTAGCGCTTTTTCATCTCACCTGTGGTGAACGACACCAAATCGATGCAGCCCCAAGGGGTATAACCCATCAGGTCGACACCATCAATCGCAACCGCTTTTTTCATCTCTTTGATGTGATCGCCAAGGTAAGCGATGCGGTAGTCATCATTGATACTGCCATCTTCCTCAATGGTATCTACCGCGCCAAAACCATTTTCAACGATGAACAATGGCACTTCGTAGCGTTCATAAAGAGAAGCTAAACAGAAACGCAAACCTGTTGGATCAATCGGCCAGCCCCAGTCGCTCGACTTAATAAACGGGTTATCAACCGAGTTTTCATGACCACCGTCCATCGCTTCATCCGTCGATTGGTGAGAAGACGAGTCTAATGTGTTCGACATGTAGTAACTAAAGCCTAAGTAATCGGCCTTACCTTCTTTTAGGATCTGCTCATCTTCAGGCTGCATTTCGATATTAAAGCCTTTGATGGCCCAATCACGCTTGGCGTAGCTTGGGTAGTGACCGCGAACCATCACATCCGAGAAGAAGTAGCGATCACGCATCGCTTGCTGCGCCACCATGATATCTTCGGGTTTTGATGATCGAGGGTAAAAAGGCACCATCGCACACATTGCACCGATCTGAAGATTTGGGTTGATCTCATGACCTTTCTTAACCACCAACGCACTCGCGACAAACTGGTGGTGAACCGCTTGATACATCGCTTCTTGCGGCTTTTCGCATTGCGGGAACTTCACGCCAGAGCATAACCAACCGAAGATGTCTGCCGAGGTGTTCATCTGATTATTGATCTCGTTAAACGTCATCCAGTACTTCACTTTGTGCTGGTATCGATCCATTACTGTGGTCGAGTACTTAACGAAGAAGTCGATCACTTTACGGTTCATCCAGCCGCCATATTCTTTGGCTAGATGGTAAGGCATTTCAAAATGGCTCAGCGTCACGACTGGCTGAATATCGTATTTCAGAAGCTCGTCAAATAGGTCATCGTAAAAGGCTAAACCTGCTTCACACGGCTCTGCTTCATCGCCATTTGGGAAAATACGCGTCCAAGCAATACTGGTTCTAAAACACTTAAAGCCCATCTCAGCGAATAACTTAATGTCCTCTTTGTAACGGTGGTAAAAATCAACCGCTACTTGGTTTGGGTAGTTTTCGCCATCAATCACACCATCGGTGATTCGACGTTGAACACCATGAGCGCCTGCCGTTAACACATCGACCACACTCACACCTTTACCATTCGCATCCCAGCCGCCTTCTAGCTGATGCGCCGCAACCGCACCGCCCCATAAAAAATCGTTTGGAAATTCGTTGTTCATACCATTACTCGCTACAAGTTATTCGTGAAAAGATCAGGATTAGAGAAGCAATCACAGCTCTGAAACCGATTTCAATAAAAGTAAAGATACAGAATGAAACCGGTTTCAACAATACATTTTTGATCTTTTTTTGATCAGAGAGGGCTCTCACTACATTAGATAAACTTCAAATTCTCGTTTGACCCGTCTACAAGTGTAGGCTTTAGACTGCGCGGCTTGCTTGTGGCATGACAAGCAATTCACAGGCTCAAATACGGCCTGTGAACCACGTAAAACTGTTAGATGAGGTAGATATTATGGCTATTGGATTTGATTACGGAACCGCAAATTGTTCGGTTGCTCAAGTGGTGAATCAAGAGGTAAAACAGATCCCTTTGGTGGGTAATGACTACTACATCCCTTCAACGTTGAGTGCGCCAACCGCAGAAACAGTTTCAGAGTATTTGTTTCGTTGTTTAGACATCAAACCGATTGGTGAAATCGGCGAAAGTGTTTTGAGTCGCGCAATGAAGATGAACCGCAATGAAGGCATTGACGTTCAAGCTGACGATGT
Organism: Vibrio sp. Scap24; assembly: GCF_013394185.1. NCBI lineage: Bacteria > Pseudomonadati > Pseudomonadota > Gammaproteobacteria > Vibrionales > Vibrionaceae > Vibrio > Vibrio sp. Scap24. Next base: position 1,862,467 of record NZ_CP041333.1, read on the forward strand.
ACGTTTCGGACAACCCGCACTCGATCTTTATCTAGAAGATCCCAAAGAGATCTACTACGTTAAATCACCCAAATCGTTCCTTGGCACTGTGGGGTTAAGGGATCTACAACTGTCGTTTTTTGAAGACTTGGTCTGTGCCATGATGGCGAATGTGAAACGCCAAGCAGAGGCATCCATTCAACAAGATATCACTCAAGCGGTGATCGGTCGCCCGATTAACTTTCAAGGCCGCGGCGGTGACGCATCCAACCTGCAAGCTCAAGGCATTCTAGAGAGAGCAGCGACTCGCGCTGGCTTCCAACAGGTTGAGTTTCAATTCGAACCTGTTGCAGCAGGGCTTGAATACGAATCAACATTAACCGAAGAACAGAATGTGTTGGTCGTCGATATTGGTGGAGGCACCACCGATTGTTCGATGATTCGCATGGGACCTAAATGGGTCGGAAAAGTTGAGCGTTCTGAATCTTTACTTGGTCATACAGGCCAACTGATCGGCGGCAATGATCTGGATATTTTTGTCGCTTTTAAGAACTTTATGTCTGAGTTTGGTATCCACAGCTTACGCAAATCAGGCTTGGCAATTCCAATTACTCAGTTTTGGAACCCTATCGCCATCAATGATGTACAAGCTCAACGACGTTTCTACGGTAGCGATAACCTCATCGAACTTAAGAGTTTGATGGGTGAATCTCTGGTGCCAGAGAAACTCGCTCGATTGATAAAGGTTCAACAAAACAGCCTAGGTTACGGCCTAATCAAAGAAGCTGAGAACGCGAAGATAGCATTGGGTGAACAAGCGCATTACGAGGCAAGTATCGACCTAAAAAATGAGCTACTAACCATCCCAATGTTAAGCGAACATATGAAAGACGCCATTGCTGACCCGACCCGTAAGATCCAAGCCTTAGTGAAAGAAGCTCTAGCACAAAGCCAAACTAAGCCGGATGTGATTTACATGACAGGCGGTTCGGCTCGTTCGCCTATTTTACGTGACGCAATTCAATCCGTTTTACCGAACACGCCTATCGTGGCGGGTAATTACTTTGGCTCAGTGACCGCAGGTTTGGCTCGTTGGGCAGACCTGCGTTTTAGATAACGACCTCGACTCACTATATCGCTGGCAAAATGAAAACCAGCGGCCTCTAGCAATGCCTTCATTGACTCTTCAATGGGTATTGCTCACTTACTACTCCTATCTGTTGACCCGTCTACCGGTGTAGGGCTTATGCTCTGCACTCACTTATCACGAGGTGTGTTATGTCTATCCATCGTTCCTTTGCAGCCCCTCAGCCGCTGCTTTCTTTTTTTAATGGACTATCCGATCCCGCAAAAGGAATTGCACTCGCTTTAATTTCAAACGCGCTGTTTATTTTAGTCGGCGTGATTGTGCGAGAGCTCAGCCAGACCATCGACATTTTCCAAATATTGCTATTCCGACAGTTAGTTTTTGTCACCCTACTGATGCCTTCTATCGTCAGTAACATGGATGCGATGTTCAATCCTAAGATGGTGTCAATGCATGTATGGCGTGTCACTGGGGCATTCATCGCACTCTACTTTAGCTTCTTAACCGTGAGTAACATTCCGTTTGCCGACGCAACAGCGTTAGGGTTTATGAAGGTATTATTTGTGGCGGTCATTTCCCGTCTGTTCCTACAAGAAAACGTTGGTTGGGCACGAATGACAACCATATTAGTCGGATTTACTGGGGTGATGTTGGTTGTGCAGCCGACCCTAGAGAGCGAATCTCTGTTCTACGTTGGGACGGGCTTGGTAGCAGCGTTAGGCGCAGCAATAGCCGTTATCTGTGTAAGAAAAATGGCGAATATCGAATCTAAGGTTGTGGTGCTGGCTTATCAAGCGATCTTTGTTGGAGCCGTCGCACTTATCCCTGCGATCATTGAATGGCAATGGCCAACATGGTCTGAACTCGCTTTGTTGGTGTTGGTCGGCGTGATTTCTTCCATCGGCCAATGGTTTGGGGTCACTGCCTACAAGTGGGGAGAAGCGAACGTGGTATCGAATGTCGAATATTCACAGATGATCTACTCAATGATTCTTGGGTACCTGTTATTCGCAGAATTACCAAACAGCTTGGCGTTGATTGGCGCAGCAGTGATCGTTTTCAGTGCGGTTATGCCCTTTGTAATCAAGCGAAAGAAAACTCAGTAATTCACGACTTAATTTGCCCCTTCACATTTGATAGGGGCATTTATGATCTAACAATCAATGCTGCTCGAAATACTGGTCGTGTTGTGATTTAGCTGATTGGTCTTGAGTGCCAGGATAGAACTGTACGAGCGTTTGATCGGCTAAAGTGAGGTGAATCCAACCTTCTTTGACCCTCAACCAATTGGTGCCGCTTGTCTCATAGACGCTAGGAAAACTGCCCCAGCCTGATTTTGATACTTGCAGTTCTTGGAAGCGATTAATCGGAGTGAGTTTGTTGCTGTTGAAGTCAGCATTGGTGTAAACCAGCATAGGCTCGATAGCATCGGTTGGCTTAAACGTATAACAGCTGACAGACTCTGAAGTGCGATCAAACCATTGGTAAGGCTGTGCGCCGGTTAAATCATAAACGGTGCAGTCATTGAATTTAAACGCCCACTCTTGGTGAGCTTTAAAGCCGAGGTAGCCTATTGGCTGTGATGGTTCAGGCTTAGAGTCAGTCTCTGGCTCATAAACCGGTTCTGAGGTAGCACATCCCATAAGCCCAAGACTAAAAAGAAAAGTCACAGCACGCTTTATCATTGTAATACCTCAGTTCCGTTCGTAGATGAGTAACTCAATTAAGTCTCTACATTAAACGGTAAGTTCCAAGCGATTACCATCAGGATCGAGTACACAGCTCTCATAATAGCCATCACCTGTTCTTCTTGGCCCATCTAAGCGCTCATAACCCTCTTCAACCAAGCGGCGAGTCAGTTCATCGACAGCCTGCTCCGACCCTAATGAAATCGCCATGTGAATGAAGCCGGTGAATTGATCATAGATGTCATCTTTCGATTCAGGAACCGAGTCCATTTCCATGATCTCTAAGCGGCTACCACTCTCAAAAGATAAGAAGTAAGACGAGAAGCCTTTGGTTGGGTTGTGGTATTTCTGGTTAGATGTCGCACCAAAGTAATCCTCATAAAAGCGTTTAAGTACTTCGAGTTGTTTGGTCCAAATCGCAATATGTTCAATCTTCATTTTTATCACCTAATGTTTACGTATGACACTAGATTACTCGCCAAACAAGGAAGGATAAACAGAACAGAATTCATCATAGATGTTCCTATTTAAAGAACGTTTGAATTATCAAAATAACAACAATTAGCTGCACAGTATTAACATCTAAGTTTGTGTAATACATAGCTTTGATCCATAGTCGGGTTTTTACACAATCCGAGATTTACACTGTGAGCTTTTTAAAACTGATCATGCTAGCTGCAATATGGGGAGGCTCGTTCCTTTTCATGAGAATTGCGGCTAATCCTTTAGGCCCAGCAGTCCTAATTGAAGCGCGAGTTCTATGCGCAGCAATCACCCTACTCTTGGTTTCTTTTTATCTGAAAAGGAAGCTCTCTTTTAATGTTCACGCGAAACACTTTTTCATTCTTGGGTTGTTTAACACCGCGCTTCCTTTTCTGTTTTTCGCTTATGCGGCTCAAACACTCAATGCGTCGACGCTTGCCATTCTTAACTCCACAGCGCCAATTTGGGCCGCGATCATCGGGGCGATTTGGACAAAAACAGCGCTTGAGAGCAAGGTATTACTCGGGTTAGGTATCGGTGTCACGGGTGTATGCGTGTTGGTCGGTTGGGATGCGATGAACATAGGACAAGAAGCGATTATTCCTATTTTCGCCGCAGTTATGGCTGCGTTTAGTTACGGCATCGCATCTAACTACACCAAAACAGCTCCAAAAGTAGAAGCCTTCAATAACGCACACGGCAGCATGTGGGCGGCGGTGTTAATCGTATTACCATTTGTGTTCTTCATTCCGATGAGAGAAGCACCCGATCTCACGATTACCACATCAGTCATTTTGTTAGGTGCTGTTTGTACTGGGTTAGCGTACCTACTTTATTTCAACCTCATCAATGAGCTTGGCGCGCCTTCGGCACTATCAGTCACCTTCTTGATTCCGGTGTTTGGTATCCTTTGGGGGAACTTATTCTTAGATGAGGCGATTGGTATCAACACAGTGGTTGGTTCCATTCTTGTTATCACAGGAACTATGTTGGTGACGGGCTTATCCCCAGCTCAGATGATCAAAAACGCACGTGAAAAGCGCCGACAAAAAGCGAGTTAGGCTCAAATCAATTCCGCCTTTAAAGCAATAAAAGTGGAACAATCAGATACAGAAACGGCCTCATTTTCGAGGCCGTTTTTATAAGGGTTGTCTAGAAATTTAACTGATTGCAGACTTGTTCATGTACTGCTGAATTTTGTTTCGCAGCCACTGGTGAGCCGAGTTCACATCGGTTCGTTTATGCCAAATCATGTATTGCTGCATTGGCAGTATTTCAAACGGCTGATCTAGCACTTGTAGTTGGAAGGCTTCTGCAAACTGATTAGCAAAATCACGCGATGTACTGCCTACGCAATCTGAGCCCGACACCAATACACACATGGTCATCAGCGAGTCACATTCTGCGCTGACCTTACGTTGCTTGAGTGGTGATTTAGTGAAGTAATCTGCCGTATACAAGCGAGTACGACGCATCCGAAAAGTAATGTGCTTCTCGTTGTAATATTGTTCTTCGGTCACCGAACCATTGATTCTGGGGTGTCCTTTTCTTGCAATGAGCACAAGTTCATCTTCAATCACAGGTTGCTTCATGTAACCATTCACTTGAGGGTAGTGAATATCGATCGCCAAATCGGCCTGCTGCATACTCAAGCTCTGCAATAACTCTTCTTCGTTATTCGGCACCATATTGAACTCGATCGAGATATTACCCAACGTATCATCTTGCTCAACAAGAGGTTGAAGCTTGGTGAGACCGATCTCGTTAACCAGAATGCGAAACACATGATGTTGCTGATTATCGAACTGCTTTAGTGTGCTGACCGCGCTGGTTATCCCTTCTAACGCCGGCTCAACTCGGATTGCCAATTGTACCGCCGCATTGGTCGGAGTGATCCCACGCCCTTCGCGAATAAAGAGGTCGGTATCCAATTGAGATTGCAGTCGCTTCAATGCACCGCTGACTCCGGGTTGAGTCATACCAAGGGATTCCGAGGCTAAGGTAATCGACTTTAATCGATACACTTCCAAGAACACGCTCAGTAAATTCAGGTCTAACTTTTCAACATCACTCACGGCTACTCTCCATGTTTGCTTGAAGTCGTATCGAGCATACGACAAGGTTCGGTTTTCAATAGGTCACTGATAAAGCGTACAACACATAACAGTTCGTTATGTGTTAAATAAAGCTTACTTTATTTTTTACTATATGTGTTAGCCATACAATTTCCTCATCGAAACGAAATCCGAATTGAAGAGGCTCTAATGACAACTTCACGTACTTTCAAGAACGCATCCCTGTTCCTTGCAATCTCTCTGGCATTTCCATCCATTGCAGCGAATCACGACCACGCACACTTTAGTGAGATTGGCGATCAAGGTGGCAAAGACGCGACCGAGATGACCGCACAAGCCAACCAAGAGTTTGCGAAAACGCTGAACTACTCAGACACGCGCGCCTTCGACAATAACAACAGAGGCCTGATCGCGAGCTTCGACCAAGAAACTGGCGATATCATCCGAAACAGTTTCAACTTTATCGAACCCAGTGTCACCAACGCCGACAAAGCACCAGATTCAGTGAACCCATCATTGTGGCGACAAGCGGTATTGAACCAAGCTGCCGAAGGCCTGTATGAGGTTGTCCCAGGTAAGGTTTACCAAGTTCGCGGTGCCGATTTAGCGTCTATCTCTTTCATCCGCAGTGACAACGGTTGGATCGCTTATGACGTGCTACTTACTAAAGAGTCCGCGGAGAAATCACTTAAGTTTTTCCAAAAGAATGTCCCTGACGGCGGTAACTTACCTATCGTCGCGATGATCTATTCTCACTCTCACGCCGATCACTTTGGTGGCGCGAGAGCGATCAAAGAAGCGTACCCAGATGTAAAGGTGTACGGTTCTAAAAACATCACTAAAGAAATCGTAGATGAAAACGTATTAGCGGGTAACGCGATGTCTCGCCGTACCGCTTATCAATATGGTGCGACACTGAATCGCCATGAACACGGTATTGTGGATGCGGCACTCGCGAAAGGCTTGTCGACGGGCACCATCACTTACGTATTGCCAGATTACGAACTCAACCATAACGAAGAAATTGAGACGCTGGTTATCGATGGTCTAGAAATGCAATTCATGGATGCATCGGGCACTGAAGCCGCCTCTGAAATGGTGACGTATATACCAAGCATGAAGGCACTTTGGACAGGTGAGTTGACCTACCAAGGCATGCACAACCTGTATACGCTGCGCGGTGCAAAGGTGCGTGATGGCTTGAAGTGGTCTAAGAAAATCAACGAAATGCTGGTGACTTGGGGTGAAGAAACTGAAGTGTTGTTTGCTTCTCACTCATCGCCAATTTGGGGCGAACAAGAGATCTCTGATTACCTAAAAATGCAGCGTGACGCGTACGGCTTTACTCACAACCAAACCCTTCGCTTAGCGAATAACGGCGTGGTTCTGCAAGACATCGGCGATGAGATCTACAAAGTGATGCCAGACAGCATTCAACAATCTTGGCACACCAATGGTTATCACGGTACTTACTCACATAACGCTCGCGCGGTGTACAACATGTACCTTGGCTACTTCGATATGAACCCTGCGAACCTGAACCCGCTACAAATTCATCCTGAGTCGGTCAAATTTGTGGAATACATGGGTGGCAGCGACGCTGTAATTGAAAAAGCGCAGCAAGACTTTAAACAAGGTGAATACCGCTTTGTCGCAACGGCGTTGAACAAGGTTGTTCAAGCAGAGCCAGAAAACAAAGTCGCACGTGGCTTACTGGCCGATACTTACGAACAGCTAGGTTACCAATCTGAAGGTGCGGGCTGGAGAAACATCTACCTAACAGGTGCACAAGAGCTGCGTATCGGCACACAACCGGGTGCGCCGAAAACCGCTTCTCCGGATGTATTGGCGAACATGACTATCGAGAACCTGCTGGATTACTTAGCGGTAAAAGTGGATTCATTGAAGGCGCAAGACACGCCGTTCACCATGAACATTCAGCTGCCTGACGTGAAAGAGTTCTACTACGTAGAAATGTCGAACGGAAACCTAAACAACATTCAAGTAAGCGAACTGCAAGAGGCTGACACCACACTGATCATCAATAAATCAGACGTGTCTGACATCGTGTTGAAAGAAACGACACTCAATAAGCTGTTAGAAGAAGGACAAGCAGGCGTGAAAGGTGACAAGTCGTCTTTGAACAAGCTGTTGTCTTCACTGACTGAGGCTGACACCTCGTTTGAGATTGTTCCGCGCCCGAATAAAGGCGAAGAAGTGGACGCTGAGCTATACCAAGATTCAACGGTACACGCTCATTAAATGCCCGATACATTAAACCTAATAAAAACAACAAGCAGTTAGCTAGAAAAAACGTTCTATAAAGAACATAAAACAAGCCCCAGCCTTTGGTCGGGGCTTTCTTGTTTATTGTGTCGTAGTTGGGTGATTTACTGCGTTTGACCGTTCACTTCACAGTCCCAATAAGATGGCGAACCGTAATATTGAACAAAGTAATCGATAAAGACACGCACCTTAGGCGCAAGCAATTGAGCACTCGGGTATACCGCCCAAATCGCAGCCGCATCTTTTAACGGGTAATCCGGCAACACCTCGACCAATGTGCCCTCAGCTAACTGCTTATAAGCAATCCATGACGCGCACATCGCAATGCCTAAACCATCAACACACACATCCCTTACCGCTTCACCATGATCGACACGAATCGCGCCCTTTTTCTTGATGGTGATATCACCTTCGGGCGTATCGAATGTCCAACCTTCCAAACCGGTTTGATTAATGCATTGATGTTGCTTGAGATCTTCTGGCGTTTCAGGATAACCATGAGCGGCTAAGTATTCTGGCGACGCACACAAAATGCGTTTATCCGTAGAAAGCTTACGAGCGATCAGGCTTGAGTTTTGAAGCTCGGCATTACGGATCGCCACATCGAAACCACCATCAACCAAGTCGACGATTGAATCACTCAGTGAAATATCGACCGACAAATCAGGATACTTAGCTAAGAAGCCTTTCAACGCGGGCATAACATGCATTCGACCAAACGATGACGGAGCAGATATTCGTAATACACCTTTTGGCAGTTCGTTACCGGTTCCGACCGACGCGACACCCGCCTCCACACTCAACAAAATTTGTTTAGCATGAGGGAGAAATGCCATGCCCTCTTCAGTAAGAGACACCTTTCGCGTGGTGCGATGCACAAGACGAGCACCAAGGCTCTCTTCCAACTTACCAATATGAATACTAGCAACCGGAGGCGACAACCCCAGTTCTTGTCCGGCTTGACTGATATTGTGCGTAGATGCGAGTCGCACAAACAGTTTTAGATGTTCAATATTCATCAATATTTATTAGCCTGCGCTGAGTGCACACGGCTTATTGGCAGCGGCGGCACGAGGAATAATGTGAGTTTTAATATAGGCATTAAGCTTAAACCATGCAAAAGCGCCCGCTAAAACATTGGCGATGGTCGCAGCAATAACCGCATTGATCATATCTCCGGTTAGCGCCCCTAGCCATATCGCCGGAATGTAGAACACAAACAGGCGAGAGAAGGACACACTCAACGCTTTGCGAGGCACACCCAATGCGTTAAACACCGAAGCCACCAACATGCAAAGTCCCAGTGGCCCATAGCTAAATGGTATGAACAGCAAAGTCACTTCAAACCAGCTTCGAATGCTCTGCTCTTCTGAAATCACAGGAATAATCCAGCCACTAAAAATAGCTAATAGTGCCGCCATCGCGGTGTGGAAAATCAATAGGAACTTCGCGGTACTATTCAATAATTCAGGGATTTTACATCGTTGCTGCGCGCCTAAGTAACGGCCTATCATTGGAGGAATCGACATGGTCAGAGCCAATGAGAACACCAACATAAAGCTTTCGACACGTGCTAATAGGCTCCAAAAAGCCATCTCACTTGTGCCGATTCGAGCAATCAAAAGCACGGAAACGAACGCACTTATCGCGGGTAGAATCTGATTAGCCGTGGTAGGAATGACCGTCTTAATTAACTCAAAGCAATAGCCTCTGATCTGGTCGTTGCACGCACCATTAAAGCCAAACCACCCTTTACCTCGTGATCTAACCAACATGTAAATCGCACCGAATGCGTAGCCAATGCTGGACGCAATCGCTGCGCCTGCAATACCCATATCCAAGCCAAAGATTAGAATAGGGTCGAGAATCAGGTTAATCACACTGGCAGCCAAAAACATGCTGCCTGTCGTTTTGATATCACCGTTTGCTCGATAAACACAGGTTGCCAAATAAAGAGCAGCGACAGTCAGTGCACTGAACAACCACAGTGGCCAATACACATTAAAAATCGACAACATAGATTGGTATTGCGCCTCAGACACATCATTGACGAACGATGCAAAAACAGAGTCGCCAAAAACCACTAACCCAAGGCAAATCAAGGCGATGATTGTGACGCCGAAGCCAACCGACAGTGTGGCGATTGAGGTCGATTTTCGTTGCTCTTTTGCTCCCACCGCCTGAGAAATAATAGACGTTGCCGCCACACCAATGCCCACTTGAACACCCGTAAATGCCGCCTGAAATGGCAAGGTAATACCGTGAACAGCCAGCTCATTCACCCCAAGTTGACCGATAAAAATCGAGTCGACCAGTTGCACCATCATGATCGCAAACACACCCAACGTCAGGGGCAGCGTTTTATCAATAATGGTTTTCAAAGTCGCGGATCGCATCAACATAGGTCGGTTTACTCTCATCTGTTGTGTGGGGCATTAATGGCCTAGTTGAGCAGTATACGAAGCCAGAGTGAAATAATAAGAGCGCTAAAGGCTGAATGAGTTTTTAGTTTTCGTTAACAATCGAGTTGGTAAGCACAATCAAAACAACAAGTCTCATTTAACACATTGAATTTATTTAATTTAGCAACCAAAAGATCACTCTTAATAATTCGTTAATAGTGTTTCGTTTAATGGTTAATTGTTGGTTTGAGCATTCCTAGCTAGCCTGAATTTAGGCCGCATTCACCACCGAATAGGCTGAAATGAAATCTTTCAGAAGGAATATGGAAATGGCATATCAAGGTTATACAACGTTTAAAGCTCAAGCCGAAGATGGGATTCTTACCGTCACTTTTGACTTCGGTACTGTGAATGTTCAAGGGCAAGAGATGCTTGCCGATTTAAATGGCTTAGCAATGAGGCTGGAGCGCGACCGTGACATCAAGGTTGTGGTATTCCAATCAGCAAACCCTGAGATTTGGGTCTGTCACTACGACACCAATTTGTTAAAATACATGTCGACAGAAGCTGTGTCTCGTGAAGAAGCAAAACTGCTCGACCTGCAATCTGTGTTAGAGCGCATCAGCAAACTACCACAAGCCACCATTGCCAAACTTGAAGGTTTCGCACGAGGTGGAGGCCATGAATTTGCACTGGCGTGTGATATGCGATTCGCTGCTCGTGGCAAGTACAAATTCATGCAAATGGAAGTGGGCATGGGCATCCTTCCTTGTGGCGGTGGCGCATCACGTATGGCTCGCCAAGTTGGCTTAGGTCGCGCACTCGAAATCATCCTAAGTGCTCGAGATTTTGATGCCGATGAAGCGGAAGCGTACGGCACCATCAACAAGGCTTTAGAGCCGGATGAGATTGGTGAATACGTTGATACGCTAGCGAAACGAATTTCAAAATTCCCAGCAGAATCGATCAACGCATGTAAGCAAGCGGTGTACGAATCCATCGACAAACCTATCGAAGAAGCACTAAAAGCGGAAGCATACTGGCTGTACCAAGCAACCAGCAAAACCCCAGCGGTTAAGCGTTTCCAAATTGCCGATGAGCAAGGCTTAGAGCACGATATCGAAAACCAACGTAACTGGGAAACTCTGGTTATGAACGTTCAAGACATCAAATAGCTCGTTCACTTCCCTTATTTGGGTCAGCCGAAAACTGACCCATTTATCTTTAAATTAGCCTTTTTTTGTCCCATAGACTCACATTTGAGTCTTCAGCCTGTGAGCCAAATGCAACTATGTGTCATTAATCTTTGTTATAACGTTGTTCAAACTATTTTTTGAAGGATCAAAAATGCAAAAAATAATTCTGATCACAGGAGCCACAGATGGCATTGGTTTAGAGACCGCAAAAGCGCTGACTCAGCAAGGACACCACGTTCTCATTCATGGCCGCAACCCAGCCAAGGTCCACAAAGTCGTGACGGCTTTATCTCGCCTGTCTAAAAACGCCGTCATCGAAAGCTATATCGCCGACCTATCGACGCTCTCCGATGTTGATAAGCTCGCGACCCAAATCAAAAGTAATCACAAGCGACTCGATATACTCATCAACAACGCTGGCGTCTACAAGGTGTCAGACGTCACTACTCCAGATAATCTTGATGTGCGTTTTGTGGTGAACACCATTGCGCCCTATCTTCTGACACAGAAGCTGCTCCCTCTTTTTGATGCGACAGGTCGTATCGTGAACCTATCTTCAGCAGCGCAATCATCCGTAGATTTAGACGCACTTACCAGCCCAAATGCAGGCGAACTGGATGGCCCAGTTTACGCACAAAGTAAGCTTGCGCTAACGATGTGGTCTATCGAATTAGCCAACTCCTTATCTAACCCTCGATTAGAGAATGGCCCCGCCGTGATCCCTGTAAACCCAGCCTCTTTCCTCGGCAGCAAGCTAGTAAAAGATGCTTATGGCGTTGATGGTAACGATCTGGCGATTGGTGCGGATATCCTCTGTCGTGCCGCACTCAGTGAAGAGTTTGCTAACGCTTCTGGGAAATATTTTGATAATGATTCTGGATTGTTCAAAGACCCTCACGCGGATGCATTAGACCCTGCCAAAAACCGACAACTGGTGATGGTGCTTGATCAATTACTCGAAGAGAAGTTGTGCGTCGCGCACTGATCATTAATTAGTAAATACGACGACTAACACTCCCCAACAATCCAAGCCGCAGTTCTATCTATCTAGACGAAGAACTGCGCGCTCATTCGATTATTAAAATTTCTTTAATACTGATTCCCTGCTTTGCCCAATTATCACCCAAGATGCAGATTGTTAGACTTGTCCTCGTCGAAACAATACAGGCTAAGGCCGAGGAGCATTTATGCGTTTTGAAGGCAAAGTTTATCGTCCTTGGATGGAAGCAGAGAGCGTTCTCATCCAGACAACATTGGGATGCAGCAATAACCAATGTACCTTCTGCACGATGTTTGATGATAAGCGTTTCAAAGTACGAGACATCAAAGACATCTTTGAAGATATTGATGCCGCGAGAAAGATCTACCCGCATGTAGAGTCTATCTTTTTGGTCGATGGTAACGTGATGGCAATCCGAACCGAGATGCTGATTTCGATTCTGGATTACATCAAAATTATCTTCCCAGAGATCAAAAATATTTCTCTGTATTCAGGCTTCAACGACTTCCGTCGTAAGAGTTTATCGGAACTGAAAGAGATCAAATCGGCAGGTTTGAGCATGGCGTATTCAGGCTTAGAGTCAGGTGATCCTATTGTTCTGGATCGTATTCAAAAACGCATGACACGTGAGCACGCAATCGAAGGCATGAACCTAGCGCGTGAAGCCGACATAAAAGTGCTGGCTTCGTTTATCTTTGGCCTTGGTGGTCGTGAACGTTCAAAAGAACATGCGATTAATACCACCAGCTTGCTGAACATCATGCAGCCAGATGCGATTGCACCGATGGCTTTGGCGGTTCAACCGGGTTCAGTATTAGAGAAAGAAGTGCAGCGCGGCGAATTTGTATTGCCGACACCATTGCAGATTCTAGAAGAAGAGAAGTACTTGCTCGAAAACCTAGAGGACTTCGATTGTTACTACTGGGGCGATCATGGGAACAATATCTCGCCAATGCGTGGCATGCTCCCTCAAGCGCGCAAGCCGTTTCTTGATAAGATCAATCAAGACATCGCGCATAACCCGATCACTAAGCAAAACGTAATTAAGACCTTTGCTTGGTAGTCGCTCGATTTAACTCATAACGAATAAACATTAACAAACTAAACGACAGGCGTTGCCACTCCATATTATGGAATAATCAAAGTCCAGCAGCGCCTAACGTATCTCTTAGTTTTTCAGATTCAAATCCCTAAGCCAAAGCCGCTAAGAACAGCTTGAAGGTCGCGATGCGTTCACTAGTGATAACAAATAGCATCGACATGGTTCACCCATCGACAAATTAGCATGGCGTTAACGAAAGGCCGGCACTACGCGTGCTTGATAAAGGCTTGGCTTAACTGCTGAAAGAGTGAGTCTACGTTGGGCAAGGGCATTACATGTTCAGATAAAAGCGTATGAACGTACGGCTCTACCACGGTCGGGTTGCCGCAAATCTGATTGTAAAAGTTCACGGGAGCAACGATGTGCTCTAAGTCCGCATCTAATAAGATACAAGCTTGCGAAAGTACGATTTGACCACCCCCTCGTTTCAGCAATACACGCTGAGCAGTACCCACTATTTTCTGTTTGTTGATATTGAGATTGTAGTCACCATCACAGTAAGAACCCGGGGTTGCATGTACATCCACATCAACGCCTAACTCTTTAAAAAACAGGGTCAAGACGTTGCACAGATGTAGATACGCTTTTTGGATGTTGTAGGCTTCATCACGAGGCCAATGGTAAATGTGCGATAGGTTAATGATTCCCGGCAATTGGGGAACAGGAGCGCCACCTGTTTTACGTGAAGTAAGTTGCCAACCTTGTGCCTCGAGCTGTTTTCTAGACTCTAGTGTCACTGGCCACTTTTTACCTGAGGGCAAAACGAGTGTCGGCGTTTTTGCTTGCCACAGCATTAAGGCTTGTCCAATCTCACCCGCCTGTATTTGCTGCAATAGCTCATCTTCTTTTTCAAACGCACGATCAACATCAATGTGCGGGTAACGTACGAGTTTATTCGTTAACTTCAATGCACTTTCCTCTACAGCTTGTTACGGCCTACCATTTAACATACCGCAATGGTTGATGACATATGTGACTATGTAAGATGAAAACAGCACCAAAATTTAGTTAATGGTGTCATAGTCGCTTGTTAGTTGCCCATCTCAGAGGCTAGTGCTAACATTTGTACACACACTAATAAAGGAATACATCATGGACACTAGAATTCAATTTCGTGTTAATGAAGAAACAAAACGCCTAGCTCAACAGATGGCTGAGAGCCAAGGTCGTACACTGAGTGGGGCTTGCCGTGAGCTTACTGAGCAACTCGCTGAGCAACAAAGACAAACATTATCTCACGATGCATGGCTAACTGAACAAGTAAACCTAGCATTTGAGAAGTTTGACTCAGGAAAATCCGTTTTCGTTGAACACCAAACTGCTAAATCTCGAATGGAAGAACGCAAAGCCAGAATCCGTAATCGAGGTAAGCAATGATTTTATGGGAAGAAGATTCACTCAATGATCGTGAAAGGATCTTTGAGTTTATCTATGACTTCAACCCTGATGCGGCAGAGAACGCAGACAACCTCATTGAAACAAAAGTAGAAAACTTGCTTGAGCAGCCTCTAATGGGTGTACAGAGAGGCGGTATTCGTGGACGATTACTGATAATTCCTGAGGTTTCGATGATCGTCTCCTATTGGATCGAAGGCGACATTATCCGAATTATGCGCGTGCTCCACCAGAAACAGAAGTTCCCTATGGATTGATTACTTCCTCTGGGCAACTAACGCTAAGCATTGAGAATCTACTTGAATTTCTTGTTATGTGTAATTTTTTCCCTTGAGTACCAACCTTACAATCTCACCGATAGAAGTGATGTACAGGCTCGCACCTCCACTCGTTTCGTATTTCTCACAGTCCTCGTAACAATCGCTATCTTTAACTACCACAGGTTCAAAATATACATCGACTAAACCAGTGTTAATAAATGTATTTTCAGAATTAAAATCAATCGGGTCTGACGACTCACTAGCAAACTCTAAAAAATCACCAATAAACATACTATCGATAATTCGACTGATTTTTAAAAATTGATTGTATGTAATTTCTCCGACAAGAAACTCAGAGAAGAATATTGCAATGACTTTACTCGTATAGTGGTCTTCTGCTTTCTCTATGATATAGATAAGCTTCTCTCCAACTTTTACTTTATAGTCATCCGAGTTATCAATTGAATCAATCATACTTCGGCGCTGTTCTACTGGAATATCAGACAACTCAGAAAGGAATGATATAAGCTTTTTCGTAAACAGAGCATCACGCACGCTACCAATCGCATTGATACCACCTACAAGACTAGAAAGAACCGGTATGTCTCTTAGTACTCCGTTATCTAAAATTGCATCTATACCAACTTCGGCAAGATTTACCGCCAAATTTCTAAGATCATCTTTTTTAAGAGATTCTTCTAACGACTTTGAAAGCATCATTTTCTCTGTTTCCAATGATTACACATAACGAATGACATGGGTTCACCCTACCGAAGATCCTCCACATTGATGTGATACTTAAATCCATCGGAGGCACCATGTCTGATTATTCTTATTTCTGCGGTATCAACCTAGCTAAAAACCACTTTAGCCTTCATGCAGTAGACCAAAATGGTACCGTCATACTTCATAAGTCGGTAACTCACTCTAAACCACTGAGTAAAATAGCAAATATGCTACTCATGCGTATAGATATTGATACGTGTGGTGGTACATATTATTGGATAAGAGTGATCTAAATTATGCTTAGGCTATCTCCAAAACAGTCCGACACCTTTTCTCGATAACACAGTGTATTGGTGGCTTCTGTCTAACAAGGTTGTCTGATATGGTGGCGGCAGAACTTCAGCAATTGTTTAGATAGTATTAAATATGAAAACACTAACCATACTTGATGGCGGCATGGGTCGAGAACTCAAAGAAATTGGCGCGCCATTCTCACAGCCTCTTTGGAGTGCTCAAGCGCTAATCGAAGCGCCAGAATTTGTTAGCCAAGCGCATCAAAATTTTATCGATGCAGGCGCTGAAATCCTGATAACAAACAGCTATGCGTGTGTTCCCTTTCACCTGGGTGAAGAGCTGTTCGAGCAACGAGGCTTTGAGCTAGCAAAGCTTTCTGGCGAACTGGCTAAGGCTGTTGCTGACAATGCCCCTAACACAGTGAAAGTTGCGGGCGCGATTCCACCGCCATTTGGCAGTTACCGACCAGACTTGTTCAAGGTTGAAGAAGCAGCGCCAATCATTCAAACGCTTTACGATGCGCAAGATCCAAACATCGATCTTTGGATCGCGGAAACCATCTGTAGCCTGCAAGAATTCGAATCCATTCATGCGGTACTTAAGCAGTCCGATAAGCCGTGTTACTACGCTTTTAGCTTAGAAGACACCAAGGTTGACTCTGTCAGCATTCGTTCTGGTGAGAGCGTAACAGACGCCATCAAATTGGCCTGCCAATCAAACGCGAAAGGAATTATGTTTAATTGCTCGGTACCGGAAGTGATGAACCAAGCCATCATCGATGCTAAACAAGTAATTGATGAGTTAGGCTGCGACCTAGACATCGGTGTCTACGCAAACAACTTCGCGCCGATCAGCAGCGAACATGAAGCTAACGACATGCTTCAAGAGATGCGTGAGTTAGATGGTCAAGGCTACTTAGCTTATGCAAAACGTTGGCACGCATTGGGTGCCAATATTGTCGGTGGTTGCTGCGGCATTGGGCCAAAACACATTCAGGCTTTAGCTGATTGGAAGCGCTCGATATAAGACTAGTCATGCACGGCTAAAGCAAGCTTATTAAAAATAGAGAACAGGTTGAGAAATCTGTTCTCTATTTGTATTGGGCAACTCTAAGTACACTTATTACAAAGCAAAGATTTGGAGTAAGTAATGAGCAACACGCAACACAAGATCAAATGGGGTATAGCTGGACTAGGTAACATCGCTAACCGCTTTGCGACCGCACTCACCGAGCACTGCTCATACGGCGAACTCTACGCAGTGTCAGCACGAGATCACTCAAGAGCCTCTGTGTTTGCTGATGAATTTGGTTGCGACAAGGCTTATGGGTCTTATGAAGCCATGGCGCAAGACCCAGACGTTGAAGCGGTGTACATCGCCACGGTTCATCCTTATCACAAGCCTTTAGCTGAACTGTTTCTAAGCCATAAAAAGCACGTTCTGGTAGAAAAGCCTGCTTTCACCAACCTTGGTGATTGGCTAGAGATGAAAACTCTTGCCGAACAAAACGGTGTGATGCTGCTAGAAGCGATGAAGACCGTCGTGTTCCCTGCTTATCGTGAGCTCACGTCATTCTTAGCCAACAACAAGATTAAGATTGATTCGATAGAAGCCAGCTTTGGTAACCATCACAACTACGATCCTAAACTGTTTATCTTCAACCCGGACTTGGCAGGTGGGGCAACGCTCGATGTTGGCGTCTACGGGCTGTGGTTTTTCTACGATTTATGCCGCACGCTTGGAGTTAAACCATCTAGCCCTACAGTAGATATGTCGAGCCTTTATGAGGGTTCGAACGTTGATACCGACTCCTGCTTTCAGTTTTCCGGCGAGATCAACGCCACCATCTCGGCATCGACAGTGCGCGACCTTCCACGCGCAGCTCGATTAACTGGCCCAGATACCACCATCACGATTCAAGAAAAATGGTGGAACCCAGCCTACATCGAGGTCGAATACCAGAATGAAACCTTTATCATCGAGCACCCAATTCAAGGCAATGGGTTCGAATATCAAATCGAACACTTCTCACAGCTGGTGCTAGAGGGAAAAACGCAGTCTGATATTCTAAGCTCAAAGGTAAGTGCCCAGGTACTGGATACCATGGAAAAAGCACTCATTGATGCTGGCTACCAACATTTAACTCAACCTAACGTTTAGGACTTCGAATTGGGCAACCTTAAGCGCAAGCTTGAACTGTACGAAAAGATATTTCAGGCTTTTGGGCCTGGAGTATCACGCTGCCAAGTCAGCCAATTGGCAGCATTACTGCATGTGAGTGAGCGTCACGTTCAAACTCTATTAAAAGCAATGACAGCGCAAGGCTGGATTGAATGGCAAGCCAGTTCGGGGCGCAACAAAAAGGCGCAGCTTACGTGTTTGATTGAACCGATGGAAGCGTGTTACCAATACGCCCAAAGCCAAGCAGATTCAGGCAATATTGAGCAGGTGTTTAACACCTTAAGCTTCAATGGCCGCAACGCTGGCGCTGAGTTGCAAGCCTTTCTAAACAGCAACAATCATTCAACACAGAATGTCGCGTACATTCCCTTTCACCGAGAACTGGAGACACTCCACCCTCAGCGTGTGCTAAGGCGTACTGAACGTTTCTTAGTGATGCAAATTTGCCAACGCCTCACCCTAATTCAACAAGGGAAGCTGACTGGTGACTTAGCTTATCAGTGGCAACCTAATGAAGATGCTACCGTTTGGCATTTCCAAGTTCGTAATGGTGTTCAATTCCATAACGGTCGAACGCTTGAAGTCCAAGACATAGTACGTTGTCTCGACTCACTTTCTAAGAGCAAACTCTGGCGAAGTTGCTATCAACATATTGTTGAAGTGTCGGCTGTCACTGGTGATGTGCTCAAAGTGACTCTGAGTGAGCCTGATTGGCATTTGCCTCGGTTACTTGCTAGAGCTGAAGCTTCGATATTTGAGCACACATCAAAAGATAAGCTAATTGGCTCAGGTGCTTTCGCGTTGGAGATTTTCTCAAGCAAGATGTTGAGGTTAAACCGTAACAGTGCCTATTCACACAGCGCACCTATTCTCAATCGAGTCGAGCTTTGGGTTTATCCTGAATGGTCACAAACTAAGACATGTGCGCAAAACCAAGTGTGCGTCAAAATGCCAGAGAAAACGGTCACGGTGAGTGGAGCGAACGATTCAGTTCTACAGAATTGCGGGTCAACCTTCTTTAAGATTCAAAACCCAAAGTTGTCGACAACCACTCGTGAGTTCACTGTTGAGGACACCTCTGAATGCCAAGCGCTTTTCGAGCAATTATCAGTATCTGGCGATCAAAAAACCAATATCGAATATGGACACTACACGGCGACCAAAGACATCGCACTGTGCAGCATTATTGATGAAAACGACACCTTCTCCTCATGGTTGAGCTTCTTTACTCGTTTCCCTTTTGAGGACTTATCTCCAGCCACAGAGAAGCTAAACACGATTGAACAAGGGATAATCTCAATTCGACACGAGCCAGATTTCGACCGAGCGATGAATATGCTGTTAGAACTTAGACGCAGGTTAGATGAAACCGGGGTTGTGGTTGAGCTCAAACAGGAGGCATTTAACTTGGAAGTATCAGAAAAGATACAGGGTGCACAGGTGAATGGTTTCGGTTGGTGCGATCTCGAAAAGGTATGGATTAGTCATATCTGAACCACTCCTTGATAGAGATAAATCATTAGGCACAAAGACTTATCTTTAACACTCCTCTGCCAATAGCAAACAACGGGAGTGCTAGATTACGGTTGAAACTCGGCTCAAATTCAATAGACCCATTAGAAGGTAAATCATGAATCGACATCTAAAAGGCTCAATACTGTTTCTCTGTGCATTTTCATTTAACAGTATGGCAAGCACTGAATGCGACGCGATCACAGGCTGTGAGAAGAAATTCTGCGAGATCGAATACCAAATCAAGAAAGCGGAACAGTACGACAATCAATACAAAGTCGAGCGATTGACCACCGCACTTAAAGCTGCGAAAGAGAACTGCACCAATGAAGGTTTGAAAGCCGACCTCCGTGAAAAAATCGAATCCAATGAGGAAGATTTGGCCGAATACAGAGCCGACTTAGAAGAAGCCAAACAAGACGACAAAGCCGATAAGATCCAAAAGTACCAACATAAGATAGACAAAGAACTGCGCAAAATTGATAGCTTAAAGCAGGAACTGGCTGAAATCCCCTAAACCGCTGTTGCGATCAATTCAAACTAAATACAGTCAGCCAAAAACAAAAATGGTCTTACTGATTCGTAAGACCATTTACAATCTACCGCTAAAAACAGTACCCAGAATTAAAACGACTAATCCTCAGATCCTAGAGTACGAAGCTCTAAGTCTTCAGCTTATCCCACCAATGCTAATCCAGACTCTTTATAGATGCGGTTAGCCACTTTGAATGCCGCAGGTGACATCAGCGTTTCTTTGCATCGCGTTTTAAACTGCTTAGTATCAATCGCCTGCTCTTCCAATAAGTATTTCAACTCACTTAGGTAGTTAGCCTCAAACACGGCTTGGCCAAGCGGTGTGCATTGGTATCGGCTCGATTCTTGGTATCCGATCACCGTCAGCACCGATTCGGGCATTTCCCAAAACTTGGCAATGGTGTAGGTCAAACGAATAGAGTAGCTATTCATCAAACGCTTCAATGCTAACGAATTCGGCGGAACTGAAGGGTCTACATGTTTAAAAGCTTCTACCATCATTTGGAAGATGATCATCTTACCTAGGTTACGAATCAGCCCAACAAAGTAGGCTGTGGCTTGGTCTTCTTGAGCTTGTGACTCTTTCATCAGCTCCTTAGAAAAAGACGCGGTTTGGATGCTGTGATTCCAAATTTTCTCACCGAAATGGCGCCAGTAGATGTTATTGCCCGGCGTAAAGTTCTTCATGTAAGAATTCACCACTCCTTCAATTAGCCCTTGTGAGCCCATGTTTAGGAATGCGGTCTTCAAGTCGGTAACTTGTTTTTCACTACGCTTATAGAAGGCGCTGTTAGCCAGTTTAATCACATCGGCTGCCATGCTTGGCTCACGCTCAATCACCCTTAACAGTGCCTCGACATCAAACTCGTCGCTCTGTAGTTCACCCATTAATGTCGTGACAGAGGCAGGCATAACGGGCAGCTCATTAAGCAACGCTTTCGGAGAACGAATCAAGCGTTCGATTTGGCAAGCCACAAAGTCGCTAAACGGATCTGACTCTGTTCTTAGGCGTGATTCCCCAAACAGATAATCAAGAAACTCACCATCGTGAAGGCTTATCGTTTTATCGACAATTAATGATGATGGCTGAGCAGACGACGGCGGAACAAAGATTGAAGTGCAAGGCGTGACTTGGTCTGCTTTAACATTTTCCGGCTCAGAGGTCCTTTGTTGAGAGATAGCTTGTTGGGAGACACTTTTTGAAGAATGACTTTGCTTACTTTGATTAGCAACGAAAGGGGAAAATAGTACCTGTAATACCCTTTTAAACATCAATATGGCTCCTAGATGAATACAACATAGATCGGGATATATAACGACGGTGATTATCGCACAGGCAACTCATAAACCATACAGTGATAAATGAATCATTAACCTTTCAGCTGTATAGGATCTGTTACTCAACGATTTGTTAGGCAAAGCCCCCAGTATTCGCCAGAAACAAAAAGAGCGAGCAAATAAAGCTTGCTCGCTCTTCCATAATCTAAATAGTGACGCTGACTAAAACTAGCGCTCTGCTACTTCTAGTACAATCTTGCCTACGTGCTTTTTCTTCAAGAACTCATCTTGTGCAGTATGGATATCAGCCAATGGGAAAGACTCCGCGACAATCGCGCCGATCTGCTGCTTCTCAATGCGATTAACCAAGTTTTGGAACACTTGTGGCTCTAAAACCGTGCAACCGAAAAAGCTAAGGTCTTTCAGGTACAGAGTACGAACATCAAGCTCGACCATCGCACCACCAATCGCCCCTGATACAGCATAACGGCCATGCGGTTTTAGAATGTCAAGAAACTCTGGCCACTTGTCACCGGCAACCAAATCGATAACCACATGCATACTGCTTGCACCTAATGCTTCCACCAAATCAGCATCACGAGCAACCACCTCATCAGCACCTAATTCAAGTAACTGTTGGTTCTTGCTTGGGCTAGTAATTGCAATCACGTAAGCACCGCGCGCTTTCGCCAATTGAATCGCTGCCGAACCCACACCGCCCGATGCGCCAGAGATAAGCACGCGATCCCCTTCAACCACATTCGCGCGAGTCAGCATGTTCTCTGCCGTCGAGTAAGAACATGGGAAAGACGCTAGCTCAACATCCGACATAGAGCTGTTCACCGCATAAGCGTGCTTCGCTGCGACTTTTGTGTATTCAGCAAAACCACCATCGCACTCAGAACCGAAATACCATGGTTGTGGCAGATCTCGTCCGTACACTTCTGTTACACAAGGTTCGATAAGAACACGTTCACCAATACGATCAGCAGAGACTTCATTACCGACTGCCACGATGAAACCACACACGTCAGCACCTTGGATACGAGGGAACTTTAGCGCTTCACCCGACCAGCTTGCGTCGTCTGAATCGTCACTTTTTGAGTACCAACCGATTCGTGTGTTGATATCGGTATTGTTAACGCCTGCTGCCATTACTTTGATCAGCACTTCATTAGGTTCGATTTGAGGAACCGCGATATCTTCGCGGTAGCCAAGCATTTCTGCTCCGCCGTGACCCAACATCTCTACGCCTTTCATTGTCTTTGGTAGTTCGAATTTCATCGTGTTTCCTCGAGTAATTTTGTAACCATATTCTGTGTTGATGCCACCGCTTCTTCGCCTAATACTGGCCACGCGCTTGATACGCCTTCATGAAGTAAAAACAGTGGTGTCGCGAGATCATCTCGCAGGCTCTGCTTGCCTATAAGCAAACGAACTTGTTCTTTATGCTGCGTAACGGCTTGGTTAATAAGCTCATTATCTGGGAACGCAGCGATCGCATTCATCGACATGCACCCATGCGGCGCATACTCTTCTAACCATTGTTGGAGCTTGTTGAAGATATGAGTGACAGATTCCAATCCAGCCTCTGGCGACGCCTCCAATAAGAAATCGAGATAGCGTTGGTGTCGGTATTCCAATGCACCAACAATCATCGCTTCTTTTGAAGGGAAGTGTTTATACAGGGTTCTTAGGCTTACGCCGCACGCGGTTTTCAGCTGTGCAACGCTCGGCTCAGCAAAACCTTGTTGGCTGAACGCTACTTCAAGGCTTGCTGCAATCTGTTCTCTCAACATAGTGCTCTCTCAATACCCGACAAAGGGTAGAATGATTGTTCTACTTACAGGGTAGAACGATCACTCTACCCATGTCAACATCCTAATTTACGAATCAATAAAATGAAAAATTCCGCACCAAATAGAATGCGGAATTTATAAATATAGATGAGAGACTTATCGTTTAAGCTAGATTCGACTACGTATCGTCACCAACACAGATAACGCGCCACAAAGTACTAGCACCACACCTAGATCTTGAATCATTCCCGCTAAAGCAAGCCCTGAACCAATCAAGGTGTAATACATCAAACCAAACAGTGCGCCTGCACTTCCTGCTTGAGATTGATAGCTTACCAAGGCACGGCTCAATACATTAGGAATCGCGATTCCAAACGCCATAACCACCAGCATCATCGGAAGCAAGAACCAGATCGTGTGTTGTGAAAAATACACACCCACCGCACCTAATGTTTGAAGCCCTGCCGCTAAGCTAATCAAAGAGATAGATGATACTTGTCGCTTCAATAGTGCTTTGTTAACCAAGCTTCCCAACAAGGTTCCGAATCCAAGCACCACGCCACTATAACCAAACTGCTCGATGCTGAATCCAAGCTGTAAGAAGGTGAATGAACCCAGTTGGTAATACGAAAACAACGCAATGTTGAACGACGCAACAAGTAGTGCCGAGACCCAAATACCGCCGTCTTTGATCATATGAAGACTGAGTGATTTTAATTGTAACGGCTGCTTAGATTGTTGTGTTTCAGGCAGCGACCATAAGCTATGTAACAGCAACGCTAGTACCATAATAAATAAGGCAATAAACACATATTGATGTCCACCCGCTTGGCTTAATTGACCACCAAGTAGCAACCCGATGATTGGGCTAATCGACAACCCCATACCCATGTAACCAAACACCTTGGCTAGCTCTGTTCCGCTAAAAGCATCTCGAAGCATGGTTTGAGTGACTACAGAGCCAACTGCAAGTCCAAAAGCACCCATCGCTCTTGCTATCATCAACCACGTAAAACTGTCGGTTTGCATGGCAATAAGTGCAGAACAGGCGAATAGTCCCATCCCCAATAACATGGTGGGACGACGTCCCCATTTATCCGCTAACACGCCCCATACCACCACACCCACCGCAAATGCAGAGAAGTAAATCGATAGAGTTTGAGCAGCTTGTGTGTAACTGACATCAAAGGATTTCGATATTGAATCCAGAGTCGGGCTATAGATGGTTTCTGCGATTTGAGGGAACATCAACAGCAGCACCATTTGCCATAAAGAAGGTTTTGTTTTCATCATTTTTCCAAGACCAGTGAACTTGACGGGAAGTCTAGGGGAAACTAACCTTGACTCGTTAACAACATTAAAACCAAAAACAACAAGATTGGGACAAATGGCACTAATTAGTGAGACTATCGAGTTTGATGCAGACAGCTTACCCGCGCCTGTAATTGGCATTGCCGCAGAGCTAGGCAAACATGACTCGGGCATACATCATCACGTTAAGGGGCAACTTCTGTATGCTCCGCAAGGCTGTATCACCTTGACCTTAGAAAACGCCCTTTGCATTTTACCGCCGACCAAAGCCGTGTGGATCCCGCCCTATACCAAGCATCGAGCGCAGATGACCAATGTTGTTGCCTATCGCTCGCTCTATTTTGATAGCAGCATTTACACCTGCCCAGAGGCCATTGAGATTGTGGAAGTGAATGATCTTTTGAAAGCGCTGATCAATAAGATGGCCTTTTGGGATTGGAACATCGCACCAGAGCAAACCACCAACACCGCCAACCTATTCTGGGAAGAGTTTTACAGCGCCAATCAGCATTCGTTCATCTTGCCGCTACCGACAGATCGCCGCTTTAAAAGCTTTTGCAAGCAAGTTCGAACCGCCTCTTTTCTCGCCCCTGCATTATCGACATTAGCGAACTCTGTTGGCGCAAGCACCAAAACGATTACTCGATTGTTCAAAGCCGAAACAGGCATGACCTATCAAGAATGGCGACAACAGTGGCGCTTGTTTAAAGCGATTGAATTGCTCTCAGAGAACCGACAAGTCGGCGATGTGGCGCACCAGTTAGAGTTCTCATCCAACAGCGCGTTTATCGCCTTTTTCAAACAGCAAACCGGACAAACGCCACTGGCTTTTACCAAGTTAGGGGCGTGATTGTTGTTATCCAAACTCTTTGATTTCACTTAGCTCAGATACAAAAAAACCAGAACTTGGGTTCTGGTTTTTATTTAGAGATATTAAGTTAATCAATCAACACCAACGAATCTAGAATGCCTTTGCCGCTGTGGATCCCGCCTTCGTTTTCGCTGGCTGGCTTACTGCGGATCAAATAACCTGCGTAGCCGTCCAGCTCGGTCACTGGCTTGCCTTGATAGTAAGCGGTGAATAGGCCGACTTCGCTGACTAGATCTGTGACGAGTGTTTGTTGTGTGTCACGAACTGCAATAGTCGGTACGTCACGTTCATGTGGGTACAAGCGCTGCATCAATGCCCATGCGTCGTACTCTTCTGGCTTAAGTTGGCTCAGTTGCTCGCTGATATCATCACCGAATACACAGTGGCCACCGCCCTCGCCTTGGTTTTTTAGCACCCACTCTTGCTTGTTCGCTTGCGTGTTAAACCATTCAATCGACTCACTGGTGATTGGCTTCATGTCAGCTAAAACACTCTTCACCAATTCCGCTTCTTCTAGCGTTAAACCCCAGCGTGCGTATTCTGATGCAGGCATCATGGTCAGCAGCATTTGCATGGTTTTACTGGTCGCAAGCTGCTGGCTGAAGGTGGCATTCACAGCGACATGGTGTTGTTCGATGAACAAACGCGTCTGACTTAGCGTATGGCAACAAACGGATTCATTAAGCTCGGGCGCCCAATAGTCTGAATACTGATAACCCGCTCTTAGATACACAACATCGACTGCGCCTATATCTTGCAGCAATAGACGTTGGTTATCACCCGTAGAAAGCTGAGAGCTCAATTGTTCGAAGGTACGGCGAACCGTACGAACACCCTGCTTTTGTAGCTCGACTTCAAGTAGATGTTGGTCATACACGTTGTCTTCGTTCTTCTGCACCACCATCAAGAAAACTGGTTTGCCTTGCTCATTGAAGCCCGCTTTAACTTGTCTTGCGGTCGTTGCAATACCATAAGCTAGCTGGGTTAAACCTTGGTTCTCTGCAGGTGTTGCCGACTGATCTTCTAGCCAGTTCTTGTACGTTTCTGACCATTGGTTTTGCATGTACGAGTGGAATTCTGTTGCGCGTTGACCAAAAGGCGCCATGCCTGCCGCAATACCATTGAATTCAATGACTTTTGCGCCATGCTGGCGATCGTCCATAAAATCGGTTCGCATCAATAGCAATGGCTGACGAGCTGGATTCAAACGTTCATCCGCACTGCCATGAGCTTGTTGATGAAGTGCCATCAAGCGACCGAAAAATGGATCGGCTTGCGCCATATCACTCAATGAGGACTGCAAAAAATCATGATCTTCCGATACGTTGCTGATCAGCTTAGTGATAAGCGGAGTCACGCGGCGCAGGTGTTCATAAACCTCACGTTCCATTGTCATTGGCGCAATACTGAAAGGGCAATGCCTAGCGGTATTGTCTGACTGGCGGAACGCAACGCCGTGCATGATCGCCCACTCACATGCATCTTCAATAATCTGTTGTGATAACGGTGGAATTGTCATATCTCATCTTACAAATAAAAATAGCACCCGGAATAAGACGAAGCTTAATCCCAAAAGACGAAACAAAGTGAAACTTTTTATCAAATAATTATGTTTGCTCTTTATTTCAAGGGCTTATATGACTGAAACATCTCAACTATCGAGTCTGTTCGATGATCAAATCACGCAACCATTTGTGGCTCGGCTCTGAGTCGAAATATTTATGCCACAGTAAGAACAAGCCTCCTGGCACTAAATCAACCGGAACGGGCTTCATCACCAACTCACCGCTATCAATGTAATCGCGTACCGAGTTGTATGGGTAACACATCAACAGATCGCTCTGCTTACACAGCTTAATAGCGCTGGTGATGTCTGACACGTTAGCGGCTTTGTTGATTTCAAGCTGTTTGGAGTTCAATACTTCCATCAATAGCCAGTCGCCAGCTCCGCCCGTCACCAACTGTATGTGTCGGTACTTCAAGAAGGTGTCGAGGTTCCACTCTTCTTGCAACGCGGGGTGGTCATTCCGCATCAAACACACCGAATAATCCAAGCACAACTCAACGTAATCCAACTCATCAGGAATACACTGCACGTGAGTAGAGGCACGTTCATCCAACTCGAATATACCAATGCCAAAATCGACTTCGCGCTTTAATAAACGTTTAAAGCTGTCGCTACTCCACGTTGAACTGTTGATAGTAATATGAGGCGCATCAGCTAGCGCTGTCGGCATAAAGTGCGGATAAATCGCCGTGTAGGCAGTTTCGACAAGGTCTATAGTGAAGGTACGTTCACTGTCTTTAGGGTCGAAAACTTCGGGAACAGTCAGCTTTTCGATCTGCAGCAAGATTTGGTGGATCTTAGGCGCTAATGCGAGTGCTTTAGGGGTTGGGAATAGCCCTTTGGATTCGCGCTCAAACAGCGGATCATCAAACAATGCTCTGAGTTTAGTGAGCTGTTTACTTACCGCAGATTGGCTCAAAAAGAGTCGTTCTGCCGTTTTACTCACGCTTCGCTCTTCAATCAGAACGTGTAAGCAAAGCAGCAAATTCATATCGCATTTAAGTAAGCTTTTAACATCTACCATGATATTCCCTAAATTCAGGTTAATGATGATTAATTGTCACTTTAAATCATATCATGGTCTTGGTAAATTTAGCGCATGTGAGTTAACACGCTCAAAGAATAATAGAATTAAGGAATACTCATGGATTTTCTAGCACTACCAAAGATTGATTTACACTGCCACCTAGACGGAAGTGTTCGCCCAGATACGATTATTGACCTAGCAAAACAGTACAATATCGAACTACCTGAAGATCGCGATGCGGTTGTTCAATCTCTAACTGTGCCAGAAGATTGCAAAAACCTAGATGAGTACCTAGCTTGTTTCAGCCTGCCACTGCAAGTCATGCAGACTGAAGAAGCAATTGAACGTATCTCTTTTGAGCTTTACGAAGACGCGGCACTAGAAAACGTTAAGTACCTAGAAGTTCGCTTTGCGCCAATCCTGCACGTAAACAAAGGTCTGTCTCTTGATACGATCATTGCAAGCGCAGTAAAAGGCATGAAGCGTGCTGAAGAGAAATACGACATCAAGGGCAACTACATCATGTCTGTACTGCGAATGTTCCCTAAAGACTCTATCAAAGACGTAATCGACGCAGGCAAACCTTACCTTGGTAAAGGTGTTGTTGCGTTTGATATCGCCGGTGGTGAAAAGCCTGGTTTCTGCGCTGAATTCCCTGAATACACGCAATATGCTATCGAACAAGGCTACCGTGTGACAGTTCACGCTGGTGAGCAATGGCATGGTCAGAACGTTTACGATGCAGTCACTATGCTAGACGCTGAGCGTATCGGTCACGGTGTTCACATCCAAGGCAACGAAGATGCGTACAACATCGTTAAAGAGAAGCAGGTTGCACTAGAGACTTGCCCAACAAGTAACGTTCAAACTAAATGTATCCACCAATTCAGCGACCACCCAATTGCTGAATTCAAAAAAGATGGCATCGTTGTAACAATCAACACAGACAACCGCACTGTGTCGAACACAACCATGACTAACGAAGTGAAGCGTGTTTGTGAAACATTCGGCCTAACAAAAGAAGATTACGCTGAAATCTACAAGTACTCTGTAGAGAGCGCATTTGCTTCAGATGAAGTGAAACAACACCTAATGGGTTTCGTTGAGCAAATCTAATTTGGCAAAGTGCGCCTACTGCTGAATTGCTAGGTTCACTTGGCATTAGTGCTTAAAGGCACAAAATAGGAAGAGAAAGGCTGAGGCTTTTCTCTTTTTTTATGTCTGTATATCCGTATGCTAATACCGATATTGATTCGGAAGATATAAACAATGAAAACAGAACTCGAAAAAATGCTGTCTGGCGAAGTTTTTGACGGTGCCGATCATGAGATTGACCAAATGCGCACTCATACCAGTAAAGCTCTGTCAGATTTCAATCAATGTTCCGACGACACTCAACAGCCAAGCCTTCAAGCAACTCTATTTGGCAAAATCGGCAGCAGTGTTGTGCGTCCTCCTTTCCATTGTGAGTTTGGTAAAACCATCGAAATTGGTGACGATACCTTCATCAATATGAACGTGGTGATGCTTGATGGCGCGAACATCAAGATTGGTAACAATGTTTTGGTGGGGCCAAGCGTGCAGTTTTACACGGCTTCTCACTCTCTGGATCACCGCAGTCGTCGTAAATGGGAAACCTTCTGCTTTCCAATTATCGTTGAAGACGATGTGTGGATTGGCGGAAACTCAGTCATCAACCAAGATGTCACGATTGGTGCTCGCTCTGTTATCGCGGCTAACTCTGTGGTCAACAGCGACGTACCGCCAGATTGTCTATACGGTGGCACACCAGCTAAGTTGATTCGATACTTGAACACTGAGCAGCCAAGTGACGATAGCGAATAAGTACGAATCGACAACCCAGAAATGAATAATAAAAGAGGTGATGTTTTTAATTAAACATCACCTCTTTTTTAATTAGTTTACCGTGTCTCTTCTATCGAATGGGCTTCGTTCCATGGCTTTTTCATACTCACTTTTCGGGCCGCTCAAATACGTAGTTTTGACGAATTTTTCCCAATCATAAAACAGCGACTCTATTGGCTGTTCGGTAAGCTGTGAGGGATCCCCATTGCTCTTAATGAGATTAATAAACGCCTCTTCTCCCCATGAACGTTCAATAAACTCACCGACCGTATAGCCAAGCTCATAAACCGCCGAGCTACTGTTCGGCTTGTTGTATAAGTCCTGAGCCAGATCATCGAAACGGCGGCTGATGGCATGTCTGTTACTCATGTGAAACCAATAATCTTCAGACTTATAGATAGCGATGGCTTCCCACAACCACCGTGGGTTGTTTGCAAAATTCGGATTCACTTGCAGAGTCAGCAAATGTACAAACTCATGTAGAGCGGTTTTATGAATTTCACCACCAAAATAGAGCAACCTAATCTCATTACTCTTAGGTTCGATATACCCCGTAGAGAACGCATATCGATACCCGATGCTTCTTTCTTGCTCGTCTAAATAGGCCTTTTGATTTCGCCACACTCTAACGGTGACTGGCGGCATAGAATCAAGCTCGAACGTTTTCATTAAGGAAGTGCGGTTAATCAATAAGGTATTATGGATGCTTGGAATAACGGAGGGCGACGTCCCATCGTAAAGCACATACTTGAACTGCCCTTTGTCTGATTCATAGCAATCATCACATGCTTGATCACCACGAATTTGAAGCGCAACAGCCACCATTAATACCAGTATCGATATTGCTAAAATCGAAAATGTAACGATTGACTTAGATGGGTATCTTTTCATTTTCTATATCCTCAAACGAAGACATGATTCGAATGAGTGTCAGTGTTTCAAATTGACACCCAGGGCTTGTAAGCCATTTTTACACTGCACTGCATCGATAAACTGAATACCAGCCATACCTACAGCCTTAGCCCCTTCAACGTTATAGGGCATATCATCAATGAAAACGGTTTCTGAAGCTTCAAGACCATTATTAGACAACAGAGCTTGGTAAATCTCAGGCTGGGGTTTAAGCATACCCAACTCAGCGGATACCGCCGCGCCATCAAACAGCGGCCAAAATTCATAGGTTGATTTTAGGTATTCAACAATCTCGACCACGTTATCAGTAAGTGCATACACACCATAACCAACACGCTTTACACGCTCGATGAGATCGACAGAACCATGCAATAAGATCTGCGTTTGTTTAACGTAATAGAACAGGCGATCGCACTCTAATGGAGATAAGTTGAGTTCTTGTTGATAGCGAAGTTTAGCCTCATTTTCGGTCAAAAAACCTTTGTTCAAATCCAACCAGATCGAGCTTTGGAAAATCGAACGCGCTCGCGCTTCAGGGTCGGCGATACTTCCGAACGTTAGTTGAGTAATTTCCAATGGCGACCAACGCACAATCACATTACCCACATCAAACACGACATTTTTAATTTGATTAGAACTCATAACCTACTCCTCAATTAGTCACATAAAATAGCAACAACACAAACATTAAATGCCGCATATTAAAGTTCATAATCTTGTTTTACAAAATGAGGACTGAAATCACAATATGTCGACGAGCAGGCACAAAAAAGACCATCATAAAGATGGCCTTTTTCAGTATTCGTAAGCTTAAATCATTAACACAAATCAGCGTCAGAGGAGATAATCGTGGGTGCGCCTGCAGAAGCATTCGAGCGATAAATAACAACACAAGTTTCGCTTTCTTCAGCATTGGAAAATGAATAGACGATAACTTCGTTTAATACTGACTCTGTATGAGAACCAAGTTGCTTCCAATCACTATTGTCACCAATCAGCCCTTGTACCGCAGTTCCAATACCGGTCTCTGAGGCTGTGGGATAACCGTAGTCCGTCACAACACCTTCCACTAAGGTACTTTGACCATCCGACACTGGAAGGTTTTCAACCCCTGCAACTGCTGCCTTACCATAAACAATGGAAGCTGCACCTTCCATTGACGCTTTAAGGCCCTCTAATGCTGCAGCTCTAGCATCAGATTGAAGACCTAAGAACCTGGGTGCCGCAATCACAGAAAGAATTCCAAGTACAACAACGACGACGACAAGTTCAATTAGAGTAAAGCCTCTTGTTCTTCTCATCTTAAAAATCTCACACTCTTTATGGAACGGGAGTCAGTATATCTTCACGCGAGATCAAATGATACCGTCAATCATTCCTATTACTTGATTTTTCTTCTACCCTTTTGCCATTGATAAGGTGTGATCCCGTAGACTCGCTTAAACGCCCTAATGAATTGCGAAGCGTCGGCATAACCTAAATGAAGCGCTACATCAGCTATTGAATAGCATTGCTGCGAGATTACCCGCTTCGCGAACTCGATGACTAAGGATTCTTTGATCGCCTTGTAAGTGGTTGTAGATTTCACCACCAAGAACGCGAAAATGTACGACGATGGCGGCTACATGATTGAGGCGTTCAACAAAGGCGCTACCGGTAATGGTGAACTGTCGAAGATCCTTGCTGCTATCACAGACGAACTTTGGAAACGCGGTTACAGCAACGATGATCTTGCTAAGATCTACGGCGGCAACAAGATGCGAGTTTATGCTCAAGTGTCAGAAGGCGCAGACCCTGACGAATTCCAAAAAGAGTATACAAAACGCCTTAAAGCGCTAACCAAACTGAGAAATGAAAACTTGACGATGTAGCTTGTTAGCCGAGTCAATTTCTAGCTAGCAAAACAGACATGAAGCACGCCGATAGTGGCGTGCTTTTTTATATCTATGTAACTCCAATTACGTGCGTTGCACCTCTCAATTACCATCCCTAACATGGCCTTATATGTTATAATTACAAGCTATTCAGAGCGTGCTGAATCCTTGATTTAGTTCACTATTCTTTAGCCACAGTGAATACACTTTAACGTTATCGAGCTATGAAAAAATACGAATTAGTTGTTCAAGATATTGTAAGTAAAATCTGTCAAAACAGTATCAGCCATAAGCTTCCAGCAGAAAGAGAACTCTCTGAAATATATGGGTTATCTCGATTTACTATTCGAAAAGCACTAGCAAAGCTAGAAGCGATTGGCATGGTGACATCTAAGGTAGGTTCGGGCTACTTCGTCAACACCGCTCTGATTGGTACTCCTCTCGTGTACAACTCGATCACGGAGAACAGCTTTGAAGAAATCTCTTATAAAAAGATTCAGTTAAACAAAGCATTACCCGACAATCACGAGCAGCAGATTTTTTCCTTAAACGACAACGAATATATTTGGAAGATTAGACGTCTTCGATTGATCAACAATAAAGTGGTTCAAATCGAAGAAGCCAAAATACCCGTTAGCGTATTTCCGGAAATGAATGCTGAGATCATAGAGAGCTCGATTCAAAAGCACGCTTTATCAAAAGGGCTGCAGATCGACAGCTATTTAACGACTTATCAAGCCATCAATGTCTCTAAAGAAGATGCTGAACTGCTTGGCTGTAAAAAGAATGCGGCAGCGATGAACATCACCAACCGAGGTTTCTTAGCATCGGGCGAACTGTTTATCATCAGCGATATCATCGACATTAATTACCAATGTACGTATCACACGCCTTTTAACAGTGAAAGTATGAGTTACCGAGATAAGAAGTAATAATTCTGTCTTTACGCGATGCGCTCCCTCTCTACACTTAAGGCCTAATCTATCTTTCGTTGAATGAAAAACAACCCGCACATTAGCGGGTTGTAGATAGTGATTCGATACTCTATTTAGAATTGGTAGTAGAGACGAACTCGAGCACCGAAGTCATCATCTTCCGAGAAAGCTGATGTGTTATTGGTTTCATTTTCAACGGTGGTGTAATACGTACCAAGTAATACCGAAAAGTCTTGTACTTCAAGTACGTTCTGGAACTCATAAGACGCGTAGCCAGTATTAACCTGCACATCACCCTTTGCCCAAGTTGAGTCATACTCGTTGGCACCGTAGATGTAGCCGATCCCGAAGTTGTTATAAAGCGCATTCAAACCTGCTGTCGCATTGGTTTCATCTACCGCATCAAGGTAAGCAACATTCGCATTAATGCTCCAAGCTCCATGAGACCAGTTACCCGTTAAACCATAACCAGTGCGGTCTGAAATATCTTTCCCCTGAACATCGACAACCGCATCACTGATTAAGTTAGCTTCCATAGACGCCGCAACAGTAAAATCTCCCACCTTATAAGAGACAACAGGACGAACAAGGAACGCGTCTTTCGCGTTATCGTGGTCTACTTCTACACCGTGATAGCTATCAGAGAATAAGTCAGAGCGATCTCCAATCATTGTCCCCAATTCAACATAAAGATTACCAAAACTTTGGCTATACATAAGCTGGCCATCAGAACCTCGACCGCGCGCCTCTTTCATTTGATACACATATGCGCTGCCCCCCGTATAAAGTTCGTTTGACGTGTCACCCGAGTACTCAAGAAAAACATCTAGACCTACCGGAAACATGTCATAAGCTTCAAATCGACCGGCTTTTATTGACCAGCTGTCTTTTTTACCAAACTCAAAATAGGCATCATCAAGTGCTACTGTGCCAGTACTTTCAAATAGAGGCTGCGCCTTCACTCCGACATAGTGACCACTGCTCGTGTACTTCTCTCCGGCAAACTCAATCAAGACTCGACCATCTTGGTTAAACTCGGAATCATTGTTCTCATTAGACTCTCTATCTTGATAGTTGAAGTTCAACTCAACATCACCACCAACAGAGAAGTTTCCTTCTTCAGTGTCGACGATCGCAATACCAGCATGCGCCCCCATAGCAGAAGAAACCAAAACAGCAGCTAAAGATAGTTTGAATGTGCTTTTCATATAAACCCTAATAATAAATATTGTTTTATTGTTATTCGTTGCATAGCAACTTATTGATAACCAAGCTCAAATATATGGACAGTATTCAGCTCAATTTCTAGGGGTATATTCACTAATTAATAAAACACTCACAATCCAACACCATTATATTTGCAGACCTAAATCACTCTTTTATATATTTTAAAATTTCATTTAAATTCAATAACTTAAATATAAATCCAATCATTAAATTCAAAAATATTCTCTATATTAAAATGATGGCAAAATAGAAAGGAACTTTATCTATATTTATATACAATTAGGCCTAAACCAAAATTTACGTTCAAAATACCGTTGTTATTAGAACGTGTATAAAGGTTAAATTTAATCCGATGATAAATGTAACTTAAGTATCAAAAGTTCAAGACGAAAAAATATTGGAATGATTCAGTCTAACCCTTAATTAAGAATGAATACTTGTTAAATAAAATAGTACGGTACGTACTGAACATAATGTTGAAAAGGGAGTAAGCTATGTGCTGTAAAAGAAGGGAAATGAAAGAGTGCTAAGCAAGGTGAAATAAACTAGACGATTAATTACTAATAAAAAATGGCCGCTTATAGCGACCATTTGATATTAAAACACGAGTTAAGGGGTATGGATTGCGCCATCAGGAAGGCGACTTTGTGTCCACTCGTGGGGGCGATACATCACAGGAAATTCCGCGGCGACTTCTCGGTCAATCTCGACACCAATACCTGCGATTTCAGATGCGTATAAGTAACCATTGATTGGCTCTGCCGCATTCGGGAACACCTTATGTGTATTCTCATTGTATTCAACATGCTCTTGAATCGCCGCATTGTGTAAATGCACGTTCAAATGCGTGTTGACCGCAGCACCTATTGGCGTCATATCTGGCGGGCAGTGCCATGCAATACGAACACCGAAATTCTGACATAAGTGACCAAGTTTCAGAGCGGGCGTAATACCACCGATTTGTGAAACATGGCAACGGATGAAGTCGATTCGACGATTCGCGATCAGAGATTTCCACTCTTCAGGATTATTAAACAACTCACCTAAACCTAATGATACCGAGCTTTGGCTGCGAATATTGTCTAGCCATTCCGTTTGGTTTGGCGGAAGAATATCCTCGATGAAGTACGGCTTGTATTGCTCGACTTCCTTCGCAAATTGTATCGCTTGATTTGGGAAAAGACGCTCATGCACATCGTGGAGGATATGGAATTGGTTACCATATTTCTCTCTCAGCGACTTAAACATGATTAGCGTGTTGTCCATGTACTGATCTTGGTCGTAGTACGAACCTTCAGTCGGGTTTTGAGTGGTATGTAAATCGGTTGGAACACCGCCATAGAAACCCAGCTGACAACGTATATGCTTGTAACCTTTCTCTAAGAAACCTTCAACTAAATCATAAATGCCTTCCATGGTGTCGCTTGTCGCATGCGTATACACAGGGATTGCATCACGAGACTTACCACCAAACAATTGATGCAGAGGCATACCTGCTAACTTAGCTTTAATATCCCACAGTGCCATATCAACACCAGAAATCGCATTATTGATGACAGGTCCATTTCGCCAGTAAGCGTTAACCATCATCATTTGCCATAAGTCTTCAATATTATTAGCGTTTTTTCCAATAAGAATCGGTTTTAAATATTCATCGACCATTGTTTTTACAGCAAGTGGTCGTTGTTGGAATGTCGCACAACCAAAGCCAGTCACACCTTCATTCGTTTCAACTACAACGGTAATTAGGTTGTGTCTGTCTGGTTTAGTAATAATACAATGGATGTCAGATATAATAGTTTCTTTCACAATTAAATAACCTAAACTTAAGTCAACTCCTATTATCTAACCGCTTTAAAAATCACATTTCAAGCGCTAATTTTCGCCCTAAAATAATTGGTACGTTAAGTGTTTTTTTTTGATAAACAAAACATACCAATTGGCAAAAAACGGTGAAAAATTAATTTTTCGGATTTTAAATGTGATTGAGATCTCTTTTTACTCCGTTGGATTTAAATTGGTTGTCGTTATGATTTCTCGAGTTAAATATATTCCAATAACAGGTGTAGTATGCAAATGGTAGAAAAGAGTGATGCCGTTGTGAATAACTCTAAGTCATCATCGAAAAAGAAAAATTTCAAAGAAAATATACAGTTATTAGTCACTGCTGTTGGTGGCGAAGACAATATCGTGAGTATCACGCACTGTATGACAAGGTTACGATTCAAATTAGCAGACGAGTCGCTAGTAGACGAAGAAGCGATCAAGCAGATCGCTGATGTGAAAGGAGTGGTACTTCAACAAGGCCAAACCCAAGTCATCATCGGGGTTGAGGTAGAAAAGTGGTTCAATGCGCTGTCAAATACTCAACAAGCTGACGCGACTCCGGCCGATGAGCTAGAGAAAGGCAAGCTGTTCCAAGGCGTGATGCGCATTGTCGCAGGTATCTTTGGCCCGGTTGTACCGGCAATCGCTGGCGCTGGTATGTTGATGGGTCTGTTGTCTGGCCTTATTGCAACCAATGTTATCTCTGAAACTTCAGACACGGTTTACTTCTTCCGTTCAATTTCTGTCGCTGTGTTCTTTTTCTTACCTATGCTGGTTTCTTTTTCTGCCGCTAAGGTATTCAAAGTAAATGAATACATCGCACTTGCTGTCTCTTCTGCCATGCTAGCGCCACTG
Organism: Vibrio sp. Scap24; assembly: GCF_013394185.1. NCBI lineage: Bacteria > Pseudomonadati > Pseudomonadota > Gammaproteobacteria > Vibrionales > Vibrionaceae > Vibrio > Vibrio sp. Scap24. Next base: position 1,900,016 of record NZ_CP041333.1, read on the forward strand.
CTTGTCGATAAAGCCTCAATGTTAAAAGAAGCAGGCGCGGCTCCAGAGCTGACCGTTCTTGGCGTGGTACCTATTGAGCTGCTTAACTACGGTGGTGCGATCGTTCCTGCGATTCTGGCAATCTGGTTACTATCGAAAGTGACTCCGTTAGTTGACCGTCTAGTACCGTCTTCTGCGAAGCCTGTATTTACACCACTGTTGGCCTTTACGGTAACTTCAACCATCACACTGTCTTTTGTTGGTCCTGCAGGTATCTGGCTAAGTAACGGTGCTGGTTGGGTTATGAGTTCATTGCTGGAGATCTCTCCGACATTAACGGGCTTTGTGTTTGGCCTTACTCGACCTATTACGATTGTGTTTGGTATTCACCACAGCATGACGCCAATCAGCCTCAACAACTTCGCACTGTATGGTAAGGATCTACTGATGCCTATTATGTGTCTGGGTAACATGGCGATTGCGGGTGCAACTATGGCTATCTGGCATAAACAGCGCAAGACGGTTTCTAAAGAGCAATCTTCAATCACAATGGGCTCAAGTGTTACTGCGATTCTAGGTATCACAGAACCAGCTCTGTTCGGTGTACTCACTAAATACACCAAAGCGATGATGACAGCGAGTTTAGCGGCAGGTGTATTCGGTGCTATCTCGGTAACAATCGATACGCACTTAACGAGCTACATCCTTTCTTCTGTATTCAGCTTGCCAGCTTACCTTGCAGGCGGCACGCAAAACTTCATTCAAGCACTGATGGGCGTGGTGGGTGTATTCGCACTGTCTTTCGTTCTAACTATGTTGTTCGTAAAACTAGACAACAAGTAATTCCCTTCCCTATTCATTGGTTAAAAGATTCACGTGGTTACCTCTTGTGTAGCCACGTTTCATTATTTGATACCGAGCAAACTCACTTTTTTTAAGGCCACACTATGAGCCATATTGCGATTATCGGCGAATGCATGATTGAACTGAATGGAGCGCCATTTGGCACCATGCAACAAAGCTATGGCGGAGACACGCTCAACGCAGCGGTTTACTTGAACCGAAGTGCCACTAGCTATGCTAACCAGACAGGCAACCCTGTAGTACGTACAAGTTATGTGACTGCGCTTGGTGCTGACGCCATTAGCCAACAAATGCGAGAACGCTGGCAAGATGAAGGCATATCGACAGAACTTATACTTATCGACGAGAAACGCTCTCCGGGCCTGTATTTGATTCAGCTAGATGACGAAGGCGAGAGAACCTTCTTATATTGGCGCAACAACTCTGCTGCACGCTATCTAGTCCAACACCCTAGTTTCGATGATATCTGCCAAGCATTGAACGATGTGAATATGATCTTTTTCAGCGGGATTTCACTCGCGATATTGCCACATGCCGATCAACTCAAATTATTAGAGGTTATCCAAAACCTAAGAGCGCGTGGCGTCACTATCGCTTTTGATAGCAATTACCGACCAAAGTTATGGGATTCAGAAAGCGCGACCAAAGAGTGTTATCGATTAGGTTATCAAACCACTGATATCGCCTTGGTTACCTTTGATGATGAACAGGAATTATGGGACGACCAAACACCTCAAGATGCCATTGACCGACTGCATAAACTGGGCGTAAAAACCATCATTGTTAAACTCGGTGCTGAAGGTTGTCTGGTGAGTGAATCTCCGGCCCATACACCAAGCCTAATTGAAACCACACCAGTAGAAACCGTGGTTGATAGCACCTCAGCAGGGGATTCATTCAATGGCGGATTCTTGTCTTGCTATCTATCTGGCGGCTCTGTTGAGCAAGCCTGTCGTCAAGGTAATGCACTGGCGAGATTGGTCATCCAACATCATGGAGCCATCATCCCTAAAAGCATCACAGATACACTTTTCACAACGAATTAAGAAGTACACTATGTCTACAATTAACGACCAACTGCAAGCCCTCAAAGTTATTCCTGTTATTGCCATCGATAACGCAGAAGACATCATTCCACTAGGTAAAGTGTTAGCAGAAAATGGACTGCCCGCAGCGGAGATTACGTTCCGTTCAGATGCTGCTGTTGAAGCGATTCGATTACTTCGCCAAGCACAGCCAGACATGCTTATTGGTGCAGGAACCATCTTAAATGGCGAGCAAGCACTCGCCGCTAAAGAAGCGGGCGCGACATTCGTGGTTTCTCCAGGTTTCAATCCAAATACAGTCAAAGCGTGCCAAGAGATCGGCATCGATATTGTTCCTGGCGTAAACAACCCAAGCACAGTTGAAGCAGCATTAGAGATGGGACTGACAACGCTCAAATTCTTCCCGGCTGAAGCATCGGGTGGCATCAGCATGGTGAAATCTTTAGTTGGGCCATACGGCGATATTCGACTCATGCCTACCGGTGGTATCACGCCATCTAACATCGATAGCTACTTAGCGGTGCCTCAAGTTTTAGCTTGTGGTGGCACTTGGATGGTCGACAAAAAGCTCGTTACCAATGGCGAGTGGGACGAAATTGCCCGACTAACACGAGAGATTGTTGAGCAGGTGAATCGTTAGTCGATAACGTTCGAGAAAGAACAAACTTCCTTGCCTCCAAAACAACAAATCCACAGCAATTGCTGTGGCTTTTCTTTTTGCTATAAACTGACGAGTCAATTAGTTGAGCAACCAATAACTGACAGGGTTATCAGGGCACTGATAAGGCCCACACTCAACAAAGGTAGCGATAGCATTGAGTGCAACTACGACGATGGCTAACAAGCACGCCACACGCCCCAAGTTACTCATCTTATAAACTTCTTGAGACTGCTCTTTGTTAGTCAATATTAGGATGACGGCAACCGCCAATATGGTCGCAGCAAATAATACGAAAGCCCATGTGTAGTAGTGCATCCCAAAGATAGGACTACCATAGCCGGGCGTACCTGGAATCACATGTAATGAGACCTGTCTTAGCGAAGTGGCAACACCGTATAAAGCGCCAATCAAAACAATGCCATAGCGCCGAGATTGAGGTCCGTAAACCACATTCAACATAAAACCAAACGCAACCATCACAAAGCCGATACGTTGCAATAAACACAGCGGACAAGGAAGCTCATTAAGCACAAACTGAAGGATAAAACCTATCAGCAGCACAGCTGTCATGCCGAGTAGACCAAGCGTATTTAGGAGCGTTAACTGATTTCGATTCATGTTAGCTCCTTACAATAAGATGGGTAATGAATCAGTCGCATGGTGATTAAACCAATACAACCCTAGGATCACGGAGCCCGCAAAAAAACCATAAGCTGCGGTCTTCTTTTCGAAAAAAGCGCATAACATCGCCACCAGTAATAATAGAAACAGTAAAGACATCATAAGAGGTATTCCCTCGCTATTTATCAAGTCCAGTCATATTGAACGTCAGAATGAATATCCACACCTACGCCCTAAAGCATTCAACATCGGCAAACCTATGGATTACGAGTTTAAAATCATCAACTTAATACTTGTTGGTAAGCTCTAAGCTGTCAAGTTACCGTAACTAACAGATCGCTACCCCTATTCAACGGAGCAAGTAACACGCCGTTTTACGTAGAATGAACACCGCTCGCATCTGGCATAACAGCAAGCAGAACATAGAGAATACGATTGACCACACTTAGAACGTTAGCTGACGCTCAAATAATAAATGACCACTCCATAAAACAAAAAACCTAGCGAATAGTCACTAGGTTTCAATAATAAAAACGAGATATTGTCGGCTTACTTTAGAGGGTCGTTATCGGGTAATGCATTGTGTATCCATAACGCTAGTCGCTTCTTGATATTGGCCCCATCAAGCTTACTCTCCGGGAGAGGGGTGATCTGATTGACTTCAACAAGGAACAAGTACACCGCTTTAACCTTTATCGGTTGAGATGAATTCGGCAAATCAAAACCTTGTAGTTTTGCCATCTTAAAACCGACTTCAACTGCTTTTTTTACCAGCTTATCTTCATTAATGATCTTCGCGGTTTTCGACATGTCATCTCCATCATCTTTATCGAGTGAATATTGAGTATATCAAACAGAATCTTAGACAAGATTACAGTGATCCCAATTCAGAAAAATCGCTCCGATAAATAAAGTAAACCGAATTACGATTCAAATCAAATACCAACCTAACTGACATTGAAAGCATGAATGGTAATACGCAAAAAGTCTCTTAATAGAAGACTCAATAAATGAGATCCTCAGTCAAGAAACCAAAAATCGAACAATTTTTGACTTATCATTTTCAAAGATACGGAATAGTATGAATAATCATATAGATAATACCAACTCTATCAACGAGCGATAACTTCATGTTATTTAATCAGTTTTATAACATGGGGACTTAGATCATGTTTACAGTCACCTGTAGCGAAAAAGTTATTTACAAAACACTCACTAGAGAAATAGAATAAACCCACTAATTTTATACTGGTGTTAAAAATGCGTTACCTATGGGCTTCATTCTGTCATAAAAACCCAATTCCCGGACGAATCGTTCATATCCTTGTTATGTTGATAGCGTTAGCTTCTATCGTCGTGCCACTGATTTCCAAAGATGCCACAACCATCATCGCCTCACTGTGTGTCGCGCTTGTATGCTTTGTATTATTTATGTTTTTTGCAATGGCCGATAAGATGCGTTCAGGTATGCATTAATCATCCAGATATTCGCCGAGCATTCTCTTTTTTAATTTCATTATAAAATGCTGGCTACCAGATACGGAAAAGCCCAAAGTTATTAGCTTTGGGCTTTTCTTCTAGCGACTGTGGTTGATTACAACCGGGTGATACGACAACCGAGTCTTACAGCGTCATATGCAGAATTGGAAATGGTTTTCCCATGTCATCAAGTGGAGAGCGTGATTCAATTTTGAACCCCATGTGCAGATAGAAACCTACCGCTTGTGGGTTTTGCTCATTTACGTCAACTTTGGTGGCTGCTAGCTGCTCAATCGCATGCTGCAACAACACCGTACCTACTCCTTGCCCTCGAACTTCATTCAAAACGAAAAGCATCTCGACTTTTGCATCATGGACACCCACAAAGCCAACAATCGAACCACTTTCATTTTTAACGCATTTCAGAGAAACCGCAGGGAACGCATGTTCCATGATGATAGGTTTAAAAAACTCAATATCTTCTTCTGTAATAAAGTCATGAGTTGCTCGGACTGAATTTTCCCAAACCTTAAGCATTTCTGCGTAATCTTCAGGAAGCACATTTTCTATAGTCATAATTTTCTCTGGATTGAACTGAATATAAACATGTGCAGCCGCGAGGCTATAGTGTAACAAGCGTTAGTCATACAAAACAACACTCTTCACTATTCGCTTTCCTAGCTCCACCCACTCTATTAATCGGGCATAACAACAATGCCCATAGTTTCAAGCAGTTGCTCTTGCTGCCAAGCCACAATTTTAATGCCAGATGTATCGACCTTACGAGGGTCTAAACCGTCTAATTCAGCATGGCACAAGTTTGCGCCTTGCATGCTGAACTGCCCCCACACATCTTCCGAGAATACACCGCGGCTGAGATCCGACTCTTTCAGTGATGCACCGACAAGATAGGTGCCTATCCAGCGATTTTCAAACAACTCACACTTTTCTAAGCAGGCCTGTTCAAAGTTGGCGTAAGACAGGTTACAACCCGTAATATACGCTGAGCAAAAATACATGCGATTGCTCACCTGATTAGCAAAGTTTGTTCGCGTAAAGTTGGCGCCTTTCAAATCACATTCGCGTAACTCAATACCGTAGCAATTGGCGTTACTGAAATTGGCCATGGCGAGCTGACAATTCTGAAAACTTGCATCACGCAAATCTGCAACATCGAAGTGACAGCCCTCGATATCACCTTGCTCGATGAACTTACAATTGATAAACGTTGCATCGCGTAAGTTTGAGCGCCTAAAGTCGCATCGAATAAAAGTGCATGCGGTAAATGTCATTTCAGACAGATCTTGATGAGCAAAACTGTGTTGATGATAAGTGCTGTTATTGGTGTCCATTTAGCCCCCTAAAGAAATTAAGCTAAGACTACCATTGTGATCTTCAGAAAACATCAAATTAAAAACCAATAAAAACAGCAAGTTAAAGCACCCCAATTTAGCCATTTTAAGACCCCAAACTGGCAGTTTAAGCAGGGTATTTCCTGTTATTAGAACGCGCCTGTTTTGAAAAAAGTTTTGTTGCTTAGAGGGCTAAATAGAAGATAAAGCCATTTTGACGAAACGGGCAATTATAGGCTAAACCCTAACGCTCTAGACTGGACGGTTGGTATGCATCTCGCTACACTAATCATCATTCTCGGCATAAAGAGTAAGACCAATGAAAGACATGCGACAAGCTATGCTCGATGCAGGGTTTAGCCTTATTAATGAACACGGATTTGCTGGCGTTGGTCTGATGAAAATCATCAACCAAGCCGAAGGGACCAAAGGTTCTTTTTACCACTACTTCAAATCCAAAGAGCACTTTGGCGAGATCCTTCTAGCCAACTACTTTGATGATCACCTAATTAAGCTTGATGACTTTTTGAGTGATGAGACTCTATCTCGTCGGGACCGCGTTAAAACGTACTTCGAATTCTGGTGTGCATCGAAATTAACTCAAGACTTCAATATCCAATGTCTTGTGGTCAAGCTAGCTGGTGAAGTGTCTGGGTCTGCTAATCCGTTACAATCGACCATGGCTGAGGGTGCAGAGAAGATCATTCTACGTATGGCTCAGCTATTCGAAGAAGGCAATGAAGCGGGTGATTTCAATATCGCAGAACCTGAAACACTATCTCGCACGCTTTATGGCTTATGGCTAGGCTCTACGCTAATGGCAGCGATGCAGCGCAACCGTTCGATTCTGAACAATGCCATGGAAGAGACATTGCTTGCGATGAGTTCAAAAGATTAACCAGTTCTTACAAACTAAGAGGCTCGCTTTATATGGCGAGCCTTTTGCTTTTCAGGCTCATTCGTTTTCTACCTAGGCTTTTACTTATCACGTGATCGATTCGCTTATCCCATCCGTGGCGCGATGTTATTGGCTTTTAGCAAAGCATTGAGCACAGGATCGATATGTTGAAAGAATTTGAGCCACCCTCCACATAGGTAATTTAGTCCGGCTTCGCCATCACGACTGTTGATAATTCGATTCTTGGGGCACTCACCATGACAAGCAAATTTAAACTCACAAGTTTGGCACTGTTTAGGTAGTGACTTTTGCTTCGCGAATCCAAAGGTTTGCTGAGCGGGTGAAAACGCCAGCATCGATAGCGGCTTCTCATGAATATTGCCCAACTGAAACTCAGGAAAGACGTAGTGATCGCATGAATACACATCACCATTAGGTTCAACCGCTAACCCCTTTCCGCAGATCTCACTCAAGGTGCACATGGTACTGTCTCTTCCCATCCAAACACCAACGAAGTTTTCAAAGTAAGGCACAAGTACTCGGCCAAAATCGTGTTCGAACCACTCGTCAAAAACCGTCGTAAGAAACTCTCCCCATTGCGTAGAACCCACGCTCCAAGGCTCAACTTCACCAGAAACAGGAATTATCGCTTGTTGGTTGCTCAACCATTGATTATTGGTATGAGCCTCGCGCTTATCCACCACAGGAATAAACTGCAACTGCTTTGAACCCACTTCGTCACGCAGAAAACGATAAACCTCTAACGGGTATTTTCCTGTCACATCATTCACACAGGTTAAGGTCGCAAACTCAACGTTATGTTTTTTTAAATAACCGATTCCGCGAATGGTTTGAGAAAAAGTGCCCTTGCCTGCGCGGTTGGTTCGATAATGATTGTGTAAGTATTCTGGGCCATCAATGCTCACACCGATGATAAAATCATTCTTCTTGAAGAACTCACACCAATCATCATTCAACAAGGTGCCATTGGTTTGAAGGTCATTGCTGATCTTGCTGTGGCTTGGGCAATATTTTTTCTGTAACGCCACGACCCTTTCAAAATACTCAATGCCGAGCAGAGTTGGCTCTCCACCATGCCAAGAAAAGATAATCTCTGGCGTATTCTGCCCCTCAATATACTGCTTGATATACAGCTCTAACAGCGCTTCATCCATCACGTACTGAGATCCTTTTGGGTATTCAAGCAACTGCTGTTTCTCTAAGTAATAACAGTAAGTACAACTGATATTGCACACGGCACCAATGGGTTTTGCCAACGCTTGAAGCTTGCTGTGCGCCTTGCCGTTAAATTGCGGAACCGAACTCAGGTTTGATAGTGATAAGGTCGTCATGAAGAATTCCTCGATGTAAAAGTTATTGTATTCGCCAAAACAATTCGTAATTCCTTTACACGGTGTTCATCGGCCAACTAAGCTTGATAGCACTAGGTTGGCCGAGTGGTTTGTTTCCTCTATTTCACGTTCTCAAACGGGTTCCACGCTTCATCAACTGGCACAATGTTTTGCGCTTTTTCGTACTCTTGATACTCAGCAACCATCTCTAGGAACAAGTCTGGCATTTGGTTTCTTAAGTCATGCTGCTCAGCCGGATCCTGTTTAGTGTTGTAAAGATGCCATTCACTGTCACCGCCCATGCCTGTAGAGATTCGGATGATCTTGTAATCCCCTTTGAGCAAAATGCCGCTACCAAACAACTCAAATGGAATCGTATTATCGGCATTGTGAACCTCTGTAGTTTCGCCCTTAAAGTAAGGCAGCAAGCTCACACCACTCATCGGTGCTACTTCTCGGCCTTGGTATTCCGTTCCTGGATGTTCTACATCGGCGATTTCAAGAATGGTGGCTGCGATGTCTTTTACTTGTGACAAGTCATCGGTTTGGGTTCCAGGTTGCAGTGCTTGATCGCCCTCTAAGAGCGCTTTCGCAGGCTTAACGATAAACGGCACTCGAATACCGCCTTCAGCCGTGTACGCTTTATACCAAGACAAACCGCCAGTTGATGCACTTGCCCACTCAGGGCCCAATGAAACGCTGGAGTTAGCTTTCCCTAAGTTTTCCGTCGAGTTGTCGAAATGATGCGCTGTCCACGTTCGGATCAAATCACTGATATTTTCACCGGTAATGTCCGCGGCTTCAGGGCCGTTGTCTGCCAGATACATGATGTAGGTATTGTCGTATTCCCCAATCTCTTTTAGGTAATCGACAACCTGACCGACTTGTTGGTCTTGCATCTCCATCATGCCCATCGCGACTGCCATCTTCTTGCCATACCACTCTTGTTCTTTATCAGACAAAGAGTCCCAAGGGCGACTTAGTGCATTACGACTTGAGATATCGGCGTCTTTAGGAATGACGCCCATCTCCTTCATGCGTTCAAAGCGGTCTTCGCGAATCGAATCCCAACCATGCTCGACGTAGTAGTCGACCTTATCTTGATACGCCGACTCTGGCGCTTGCAACGGAAGGTGTATGGCAGTGAAAGGAAGATAAGCGAAGAAAGGCTTACCGTCGTCTTTCTTACCATCGATCATCTTGATGAGTTCGTTGGTGTAAGCTTGGTCGGAGTACTCGCCTTTGTATTTGTCCTCAACCACTTCACCGTTTCTGTAGGTCGGCTCAACTTCAACGCCGGGAATGTCGCCTTTTTGAAGCGCTTCAGCGGTAGCCGCGTTTTTGGCTGGGAACATCATGTCGCGGTTAAAGTGATTTGAACCGCCCGCTAAAATACCGTAACTCTCCGAAAAACCTCGGTCATCAGGCAGGAACCCATCATCATGACCTAAATGCCATTTACCCGATAAATACGTGTTGTAGCCATTTTCTTTGAGCAATGTAGCCACGGTTACGCCCTTCTTGGTCAGGTAACCTTCATAACCCGGCTTACCAATCGCACCCGGATAGACAGCATAATCAAAGGTACCTAGCCCAACCTCGTGGCTGTTCGCTCCAGTTAACATCATTGACCGAGTGACTGATGAGGTCGGTGATGCATGAAAGTTGGTGAATTTCACCCCCTCTTCAGCCAACGCCATCAAGTTCGGTGTTTCGACTTCTGAACCATAAGGCTGGGTATCAGCAAAGCCAACATCATCACCGACAATAACAACGATGTTCGGCTTGTCTGATTCGGCGGCGAAGGCGGCGCTACTTGCGGCTGCCATCGCGGTGAATACTAGGGATTTCTTGAATGTCTGCATAAGACGTCTCCAATAGCTGTGAATAATTTTTCTATGATTAACTTTTTCTGTGACTAATCTGAGTTAGTGCGCGGCTTGGGACATCCAATGTAATAAGTCGAGCGCAGGGTCATAATCTTGAGCGGCTGCCAAACCGATCCAGGTGACAGCTTCCGCTTGGCTAACCTGGACGCCACTTCCAGAGAAGTACATTAGGCCAAGTTGTGTTTGAGCTTCAGGGCTACCGGCACTGGCTGCGGTTTCAAACCACTCCGCCGCTTTCTGGTCATTCTGCTCAACACCATCACCGCTCAAATACCGATAAGCGAGAGCAAGTTGTGCTTCAGAGTGTCCTTCATAGGCTTCATCCAACACCTGAACGACATCTCGGTGCTGTTCAGACAAAGCCGTGGAGCTTTCGCTTCCAACACTTGTCTTGGCAAAAAACACAGCAGCCAAAACACCAGTCAGAATCGCGGTAGTTAAACGTTTATTGAACATTTATTTCCTCCTCAGGAATAAAGGTCACAACGTCCCTGTCGCTTGAATTAGGTGAAAAGTAGGAATGGCGCGATGATGCACAAGCTCGATAGCAATACGTTTTCAATCTTCATAATTAGTCCTCGATTTACAGTGAGTTTTTGGATGCTTAATCAGACGACTAAATTGATTTTTCTATAATCTGTTCAATCGTTTGTTTTGAGATTGGGTAGAACTGGAAGCAGATATCTTTCTCAATCGCTTGAGCAATATTGCGCTTCTCCTGGTCATCAAATTCCCAGCTACTGAAACGCTTCATCGCACCAACTTGGGTTTGGAAGTTGTGTAAGAAATCCAACACTCGTTGGTAAATCATCTCGTCCGTTCCAGTGCTCTCTAGCGAGAATGCTTGAGCCAATTTAATTGCGTTCGGCATATAGAATTCCGGCAGGGCTTCAATCACAACCGGCATCAGTACCGTGTTGGCATCGCCATGCGGGATATGGCTAATCGCACCAAAGGCATGGGCGCAGTTATGGATAGGGATGCCACCTAGCGATGAATAAAATGCAGAAATCGCCATGGTGCTCGCCTGAAGAAGATTGCCACGTGCCGTTAGGTTTTCTGGTTCTCTAAGTGCCACGGGTAAGTTTTCAACAATCAGTTTTGCAGCCTGAATGCCATAAGCATCGGTAAAGGCATTGCTCATTGGAGAAACAATGGCCTCAACAGCGTGCGTTAATGCATCCATTGCGGTTGAGCGAGTAAGGTGAGCAGGCAGCTTGGTGGTGACAGTCGGATCAAGAATCGCAATGTCAGCCTCTAAACCAGACGCCACTAAGCTTGCCTTGATGTTTTCATGCTCGTTGTAAAAAACGGCAATCGGAGAAGCTTCAGCGCCCGTACCCGCTGTTGTTGGTACGGCAATATGAGGCACTCGAATGTCTTCATTGTTTGGCCACACTTCCATAAAGCCACCACCAGCAATCACAGTACGGATATCATCAATCTGCTTATGGAGTGCGTATTTCACGCCCTTAGAAGCATCAATCACACTGCCTCCACCGACAGACAAAATAGCGTCTGCATTCAAATTGTTAGCAAACTCAATCGCAGCGTTGATGTTGTCGCAAGTCGCGTCTGGCGCAATATCTGTGTACACACCAACGAGCTGAGTCGTTTGTTGATTTGCTTCTGGATTCACCGTCTGGTTTGCAAACAACGCTGAGAATTGCTCAACAAAGCCTAAAGACTCCAAACCTTTGTCAGAAAAAAGCACGACTCTTTTTGCACCTAAGCGAGCAAACAGAGAAGGGATATTTTCGATGCCGTTCTCTTGAGCGTGAACAATGGTTTTCAGTTGAAAGTTAAAGTTATTGGTAGTCATGGTGTTTACCTCGTTTATGTTTGATGACTAAACAATAACCAATACAAACCGGTCGGTCTAGACTGTAAATGTCAAAGATATGTCAATTAAGATCGTTGAGGATCATTTGTCGAAAACGAAAAAGCCCGCAAATGCGGGCTTAGGAATATTAGATTCAGCGAGCTGAACGACAGAGGTTAACGCAAGTGAGCGGGTACCTTTGTTTTGTCTCGGTTGAGATAGTAGTAGAGATAAACCAAAGAGTAGACGGTCACAAACGCATCGAGCGCAAACACACCACTCCAACCATAGAACCACTCATAGTCATTAATGCAAACGTTGTATAAGAAGATGCCAACAAACATCGACTTCTCAAATGCGCTGTAAATCATGGTCGAAGTGCGCAGCGATTTGTACTTGGCCGAAAACATCAGCAACACACCAATACAGCCAACCATCACACCCCAGTGCTGGTAAGTACCCAACAGATACTCTTTATTTTCCATCATCGTATCGTTGTAAGAAAACAGAGTCTGCATACTCCAATCCGGTGCCAAGAAGGTGGAAAAAGCAGTGGCGGTTAAGAATCCAGTAATCATCAAATACGATTTCATGGTTCGTTCAAAAAAGCGTTCCAACATAAAATAACCTCTAAAAATAACTTCTTAATAATGAATAACGTAATGACAGAAATGATTTACTTACCAAGCATGCTCATCACTGCTGTTTTTAATTCGTTGTCTTCTTTTGCAAACAGATGCTTAACGCGGTGATCTAAGCCTGTTTCCAAGACGGTTTTAGCGTGAGAGAAGGTGACAAATCCTTCTTTGCCGTGATAATTGCCCTGACCTGACTCGCCTATACCACCAAATGGCGCGTCATCAACGGCTAAATGGAAAACACAGTCATTGATACACATTCCACCGGAATGAACTTGGTGCTTAACCTGAGACTGTAAACTCAAATCAAAACTCATCAGATACAGCGCCAAAGGCCTTGGTTTGCTATTGATGATTTGGAACGCCTCTTCAATATTGCGATACGTAATCAACGGTAATAGCGGGCCGAAAATCTCTTCGTTCATCACCTTGGATGACAGGCTTGGCTCTACAATCAGATGCGTCACCAGTCGTTGGCAATCTAAGTCCATCGCGTCGTCATGGCAGGCCACGGTTCGCGTTCCTGCTTGTTGTTCTTCATTCAACAAACCCACGATACGGTCGCATTGGCGAGGGTTAATTAGGGACGTCAAATTCTCGGAATAGACCCCTTCATCAAACAGCAGTTGGTACTGTTTTTTATATTCCTTAATAAAACCTTCGAGCTTATCTTCAGGCAGCAATACGTAGTCAGGCGCAACGCATACTTGACCGTTATTGAGGCTTTTTCCGTAAATGATTCGCTCGACCGCAATATCGATCGGCATGTCTTCTGCCACGATAACTGGCGACTTGCCACCAAGTTCAAGAGTGACGGGAGTTAACGTGTCAGCCGCTGATTTCATCACTTGACGACCCACTTGGGTTGAACCCGTAAACAGAAGGTGATCAAACGGCAACGCGGAAAACGCAGCAGCAATTTCAACCTCACCTTCAACCAAGCACACCTCATCGACATTGAAAACTTCATCCAATAACTGTCTTAAAACGTCATTGGTTGCTGGCGTAAATTCACTCATTTTGATCATGGCTCGATTACCTGCCGCCAAGGCTGAAATGAGCGGGCCAACCGACAACATGATAGGGAAATTCCACGGGGCAATGATCCCCACTACGCCTTTAGGCTGATAAACCACTTCAACACGCGAAGTTGAAAGCAAAGGGCCTGAGTGGCGAATGGAAGATGTCGACCAATGCGGCAAACACTCGATGGTGTGATCAATATTTCCTAAGCAAGGAAGTATGTCGGCCATCAAAGTATCTTGTCGACTGCGGTGACCATAGTCCTCACTTACCGCGACACACAAACGGTCTGTGTAATCGATAAGAGCAGATTTCAGCGCAAGCAACTGTTCTATTCTCACCGGCACAGTGGGCATCGGATCATCTGCAAAAGCTTCCTGCATACTCTTCAACGTCACTGTCATTTGTGTAGCCGTCAATTCATGTTTCATACATCACCTCGTGGTTAAGAGAGACACACAATAATACAAAACAAACCGGTCGGTCTAGTGTTATTTTGTCAGAGAATCGTCAATGCTGTCTGAAAGAAGTGGCTAGATATTGAATAAATAACAGGTAGTAAATTTGAAAAAGTGGGAAGAAGAAAAAGATAAAGAAAAGACAAATCAGGCTGATATAACCAGATAAATGGGGGGTAGCAGGATCAAAAATGGCCGCTTAAAGCGACCATTAAATGTTATCTTAATGCATTGTTTTTAAACAATTAATCCAACTAGTTAACTAGCTCTTAGCAACGTTGGCAATGCCTTCAAGCTGTAGAACTGGTGCAGCGTCGATGTCTTCTGCATTCATCATCGACGACACGCGTTGCATCGAAGAAAGCAGTAGGCTTTGCTCCCACGGCTCTAGGTTTTGGAATTTTTTAACGAAGTTATCTTGCAGCGGCGGTGGCGCATTGTTTAGCAGCTCTTGGCCTTTTTCCGTCAAGTTCGCATGCACTTTACGACGGTCAGCAACACTACGGATACGTTGTACGTAACCATTCAACTCTAGGCGATCGATGATCGTCGTGGTTGTGGCTTGGCTTACATTGGTGTGATTCGACAATTCTTTGATCGTCACATTACCCATTTCTTGGATTGCTCTCATTAGAATTAATTGAGGGCCAGTCAAACCATACTCTTTACTCAGCTTCTTCGAGTGTAAATCGATAGCGCGAATAATTTGTCGAATAGCGACCAGGATTTCGTCATGTTTGTCCAAGATGCAGACCTTTGTACTAATATACTGTGAGTGGTTTTACAGCGTCGAAGCGAAGAGCTTTCATGAAATCGGAGTCAGGACCGCTCGAATTACACTGTAAATTGATAAATTACGTCATTAATTTTTCCGCATTGTACTGATGTTCATACTATTCTCAATCTTTTCTATGCCTCTGAATTTGCGCAGGGCAACACTTTTGCTCAATGAGTCACGATTTTCGCTCTTATATCGGCTAACAAGATAACAAAAAGCCAGAAGTCGTTAACAAATAAAAAAGCAGAGCAGTCAAATAGGTAGAGAGATTGTGATGGCCTCACTACCTATTTAATGTTTCGACATCTGACTATTTTAGTTCAAAAGATTAAGCAGCATTGTTTAGTTGAAAATTACCTGTCAGCGCGTTGTAGAACTCGCTGTTATCCAAGATCCCAACCAATTGATTGTCTTCAACCAGCAAAATCGGATGGTTACTGATCTGCTTGAGCTTAATCGCATCACGCATACCGATTTCGGGGCTTGTGACCACGACACTCGATGCGTTGATAGCCGTTAAGTCATCAGACTCACTCCACTCAACCAGTGCCAACGTCGACTCACCTTTTACCGATAAAGCACCTTCACTCTGTTCAATCCAGAGATCTTTAGAATCGCAAATCTTCCAGCTTTCATTCTCTTGCGTCAGTGAATCAAGAGGCTGCATCAAAGAACGACCTTTAAGTACATTCAACGGGTTGGTGTGAGCAACAAAGTCTTTTACATATTCCGTTTTCGGCGTCAGTACGATCTCTTCCGGCTTACCGTGTTGGATCAGTTTGCCAGACTCCATGATCGCGATGTTATTACCAATCTTCAGCGCTTCATCAAGGTCGTGGCTCACGAACAGAATGGTTTTGTTTAGCTTGCTTTGCAGTGTAATCAGCTCATCTTGAAGCTGAGCACGAATCAATGGGTCAAGCGCCGAGAACGGCTCGTCCATTAGTAGAATGTCAGTATCCATGGCAAAGGCACGCGCCAAACCGACACGTTGCTGCATACCACCAGAAAGCTCATGTGGGAATTTCGTTTCCCACTCAGCGAGGCCAACCATTTCAAGCTGTTCACGCGCCTTTGCACGACGAACATCTTTGGCGACACCTTGCATTTCTAGACCAAACGCCACGTTATCTAACACGGTTAACCAAGGCATTAAGGCGAACTTTTGGAACACCATAGAAACACGGTGAGTACGTAGATGACGCAGTGTCGCTTCGTCGCACTGCTCACCTAGATCCACCAGCTTATCGCCATCTTTGATTGCCAATGAACCACGGCTGATCTCGTTTAAACCATTCACGGCACGAAGCAATGAAGATTTACCCGAGCCCGATAAGCCCATCAACACGCAGATCTCGCCTTCTTCAACCGTTAAAGAGACATTATCTACGCCAACAACTTGGCCAGTTTCATCAATGATCTCTTGGCGAGTTTTACCTTGGTCGAGTAGCTCAAGCGCTTGCTTCGACTTATCACCAAAAACGACATCAAGGTTTTTAATGGTAATCGCGTCCATTGTCTTTTTTTCCTGAGAGCTAGACATGATTAAGCCTCCTTCTGGTTTGGTGTTTTGCACAAGCGATCAAGAATGATAGCGACTAATACAATCGCCAGTCCTGCTTCAAAACCTTGTGAGATGTTCACTGTGTTCAATGCACGAACAACAGGTTTACCAAGTCCGTCAGCACCGACAAGAGCGGCGATAACCACCATCGAAAGCGACAACATGATGCACTGAGTAACACCTGCCATAATGCTTGGTAGAGCCGCCGGCAGTTCCACTTTGAGTAGCAACTTCATGCGGCTAGCACCAAAGGCTTTACCTGCTTCAATCAACTCTTCAGGTACTTTAGTCACACCCAGATAGGTCAAGCGTATTGGCGCGGCGATAGCAAAAATAATGGTCGAGATTAGGCCCGGAACGATGCCTAAGCCAAATAGAACCAAGGTCGGGATAAGGTACACAAACGTTGGTACCGTCTGCATTAAATCGAGGATTGGGCGCAGTAACGTGTACAGCCAAGGGCGGTGTGCTGCCATGATGCCAACCGGAACGCCAATTAATACGGAAATCGTTGTCGCCGCAAAGACGAGAACAAAGGTTTCCAGCATTTCTTGCCAATAGCCAAGGTTGAGGATGGTCAGAAGCGCCGCGACAACGAAGATCACCAGCGACAATTTACGGTGTAAATACCAAGCAATCGCTGCGGTAATCACGATTGGCAACGCAGGCGGCATCCATTTAAATACATCGACTAAAAACAGAATAACGGTTTCTAAAAAGATAGAAATAGCATCAAAAAAGCCTGCTGCGTTGATTGTTAACCAGTCAACACCAGCTTCCATCCATTGTCCGACAGGGATTTTGTTTTCCGTAATAAAATTCACAATATTGCCTTTTATTATGGGTGGGCTACTTCAAACCAATCGATACATTGGCAAGCCCACCTTTATTATTTATGTAGCTGTTGAGATAGGTAGAACTAAGCTTTAACTTGTTTTAGGTATTCAGTAACTGCTTGAGTCGCTGATTCGCCTTTATGCGTTTTTACGTTGTCTAACCAAGCTTCCACTTGTTGTGGATTGTTGTTCAGCCATTGTTGCGCCGCTTTTTCAGGCTTCACATTCTGGTTCAGAATCTCTTCCATCAGCTGGTTTTCCATCTCTAGAGTGAACTCTAAGTTCTGTAGAAGCTGACCGACGTTTGAACACTCAGACAGGTAGTTTGAACGAACATTGGTGTAAACATTTGCGCCACCGTAGTTCGGGCCGAAGAAGTCGTCACCACCAGATAGGTATTCCATCTCAACATTGCTATTCATTGGGTGCGGTGCCCAACCAAGGTAAACGATCCATTGGCTGCGACGCGCTGCACGTGATACTTGCGACACCATGCCTGCTTCGCTTGATTCAACTAGGCTGAAATCTTTTAGACCGAAGGCGTCAGAGTCGATCATCGATTGGATTAGGCGGTTACCATCGTTACCAGGCTCAATGCCGTAGATGCGGTCTTTAAATTTGTCGGCATGTGTTGCTAGATCTGCGAAGCTTTTCACACCGGCGTCGTACACGTACTTAGGTACAGCGAGCGTGTATTTCGCACCTTCAAGGTTGGCACGAACGGTTTCAACGGTGCCCGCTTCACGATATTTAGCAATATCGCCTTCCATGGTTGGCATCCAGTTACCTAGGAATACATCAATGTCGCCATTGGCCATAGAAGAGTAAGTTACGGGTACTGAAAGCAGGTCTGTTTTGGTTTTGTAGCCAAGACCTTTCAGTAACTCAGAAGTGACTGCCGTCGTTGCTGTGATGTCTGTCCAACCGACATCGGCAAAGCGCACGTTTTCACATTGCTGTGGCTCAACAGAAGCGTTAGCCGCAAATGCAAATGAGCTGATAGCGAGTGTTGTTAACGTTTTTGTCGCCACGTTCTGAATATTTAGAGTCGTCATAATGGTTCCTTTTGATCTTTCCTTTTGCTGCTCTATCTCAATGGATAGCGGCAGTACTGCTGACTTTTGACTTATGATTGGTGTTACTATTTTTATTGTTTTTAAGCAGTAACAGAGGCTTAAGCTTCTCTCACTGGCTTATTGATTCTTTGTTTTTCTTCCCATTCCGGTGCAATCCACACTGGCACGTCCTGCTCTTTAAGCATGGGTTTACCCAAAATCAAATCGGAAGCGCGCTCAGCCACCATGATGGTTGGCGCGTTTAAGTTTCCGTTTGGAATGGTTGGGAAAACAGATGAGTCGACGACACGCAGATTATCAATGCCACGAACACGACACTCTTCATCAAGCACTGCCATTGGGTCGTTATCTGAACCCATTTTGCAGCCACAAGAAGGGTGATAAGCACTTTCAACGTTCTGCTTAACCCACTCATCAATCGCTTCATCGGAAGTAATGTTTAGACCCGGCTGAATCTCTTCACCACGGTAAAAATCCATCGCAGGTTGCGACAGAATTTCGCGAGTCAGACGAATACAATCGCGCCAATCTTGGCGGTCTTGCTCAGTCGAGATGTAGTTGAAAGTGATCTCTGGCTTGGCATGCGGATCATCAGAAGTGATCGCCACCGTACCGCGGCTCTCTGGCTTGTTAGGTCCAACGTGTACTTGGAAACCGTGGCCATCAAAGGCCGCTTGGCCGTCATAACGCATGGCCGCAGGTAGGAAGTGGTATTGAATATTTGGCCACTTCAATCCTTTGCGAGAACGAATAAACGCACACGATTCAAAATGATTGGTTGCACCCAAGCCTTTACGAGTCAGAATCCATTCCGCACCAATCATGCCCTTGCTCACCAAGCCAAGCTTGCTGTTGAGCGTGATAGGTTCGTTACAGTGATATTGGAAGTAAACTTCTAGGTGGTCTTGAAGGTTTTCACCCACACCATTCAGCTCGTGTTTCAACTCAACGCCTGCCTTCTCAAGTACCGTTTTCGGGCCGATACCAGAAAGTTGTAGCAGTTGAACAGAACCGATAGAGCCCGCAGAGGAGATCACTTCTTTGTTCGCTACCGCGACTTGGGTATTGCCTGACTTTTCAAACTCGACACCAACGGCTTTCAAGCCTGATTGGCCTGTTGAGTTTTGTGCTTCAAGTAAGAAACGGCGCGCCACGATGCCCTTCATCAAGGTAAGGTTTGAACGCTTCAATGCACGGCGTAGATAAGCGTTAGAAGTTGAGGCTCTAACACCCTTGTCTACCGTCATATGCATGGTGCCGAAGCCTTCTTGCTGGTAGCCGTTGTAATCTTGAGTTTCTGGATAACCGGCATCTTTACCTGCATCGATAAAGGCTTGGTAAAGCGGGTTAAGCTTCATATCGTTGCCGTTACATGTACCTACAGGGCCGTTGTCACCACGGTATTCATCACCACCTTTATTCCACGATTCAGCACGGCGGAAGTAAGGCAAACACGCTTGGTAATTCCAACCCGCTGCCCCCTCTTCTTCCCACTGATCGAAGTCACAAGCGTGGCCACGCACATAAACCATGCCGTTGATCGATGAGCTTCCACCTAACACCTTGCCACGTGGACAGTGCAGTTCTCGTCCATCAAGACCTGGCTCTTTCTCTGTTTCAAATTGCCAAGCGTACTTTTCAGTATTCATTGGGTAAGAAAGCGCGGTCGGCATCTGGATAAAAATGCTCTTATCCGTACCACCAGCTTCCAGTAATAAAACGCTATGTTCACCGCTTTCTGTTAGCCTATCCGCTAACACACAGCCGGCCGAACCCGCGCCGACGATAATATAATCGTAGCGTTGTTCCATGTTATCTATTCCCTGAGGTGAGTCAGTGGAGCTAGCTACTTTAAGCTAGCCCATTAAATTGAGTGTTACGCGTTAGGCATAAGGGCTGGCGTAATCGCCAAGTTCGATAAGAATGCTCTTAGTCTGCGTATAGTGAAGTAGAGTCTCTGGTCCATTTTCACGACCAATACCCGAAAGTTTGTAGCCACCAACAGGCATTTCTGCCGGCGAGTCACCCCACGTGTTAACCCAGCAAATACCCGCTTGCATTTGGTGAATAACGCGGTGAGCGCGAGAAAGGTTTTGCGTGAATACGCCAGCAGCAAGGCCGTATTGAGTATCGTTAGCACGGCGAATCACATCGTCTTCATCAGTGAACTTCAACACCGACATAACAGGACCGAAAATTTCTTGCTGAACGTGAGGCATGTCGTCATGGCAATCGGTGAATACCGTAGGAATAACAAAGTTGCCGTTTGCTAAGCCGTTATCCGTCACTTGATAGCCGCCCGTCAGCAGGGTGGCACCCGACTGTTTAGCTAGCTCAATCGCTTCAAGGACTTTTGAAAGATGTTCTTTAGAAATCAACGCGCCAATCTGAGTTTCCATGTCCATTGGGTTACCAATGATCAGCTTCTCAGTGCGTGTTTTAAGTTGGTCGATGAAGTCGTTGTAGATATTTTCATGTACATAAACACGAGTACCATTGGTGCACACTTCGCCTTGAGTGTAGAAGTTTGCGACCATCGAAGCAGAAACTGCATCATCCAATTTCGCATCATCAAACACGATCATTGGTGACTTGCCACCTAGCTCCATAGTGACTGATTTCAGCGTTTTAGCGCTGTCAGCCATCACGGCTTTACCGGTACCGGTTTCACCCGTGAAAGAGACTTTCGCGATGTCTGGGTGCGCCGTTAGCATTTGACCCACACGGTAGTCACCCTGAACCACGTTGAACACGCCATCAGGAAGACCAGCTTCGGTAAAGATCTCCGCAAGTTTGAGCGCGGTTAGCGGCGTTTCTTCTGAAGGTTTGAAAATCATCGAGTTACCCGCAGCAAGCGCCGGAGCTGATTTCCACATCGCGATTTGAATTGGGTAGTTCCACGCGCCAATGCCAGCACAGATGCCCAGCGGTTCGCGGCGAGTGTAGAAAAATTGAGATTCGCTCAGCGGTTGTTGGTCGCCTTGTAGGGTTGGAGCAAGGCCAGCAAAGTACTCAATAACATCAGCGCCAGAGGCCACATCCACTTCAATTGCTTCTTGCAGCGGCTTGCCCGTATCAACAACCTCAAGGTTCGCAAGGTCATTGTTTCGAGCCCTAAGGATTTCAACGGCCTTCAAAAGAATACGACTGCGCTCTACCGCTGTCATTGCTGACCATACCGCAAAGCCACGCTTCGCGGATTCAATCGCGCTATCCACATCCGCTGCAGAGGCTTGGCCTAGCGTGGCGATCGGTTCGCCGTTTGCCGGATTGATGCTATCAAAGGTTTCACCAGACGTAGCTTTGACTGCTGCGCCATCAATGTATAACGAGTTCATTTCCATTTGAGATTCTGACTTAATTATTGTTATTAGACTCTACTGGTCTAGTTTGAATGTTGGGTGTAAGCATTGGTTGTTCTAGTTCTAACACTGCGTTCTATTTGGTACTGCACGAGTAGAACGTCAGTTGTTTATCAAGGTAATCGTTGATGATGGCGCGCGCCTTCTGAGCATCGATACCATCTGGGTTTAGTGTGCCTCTCAGCCACAAACCATCAATCAGAGACGCGATCCCGTGAGCAACGAGATCTGCCTGTTCATGATTCAAAATACCTTTCAATTCAAGGCGTAAATGCGAGAGCAAACGTCTTTCATTCACGCGCTGGAGTCTTTTTAGCTTTTGGTCATGCATCGAATACGACCAGAATGCCAACCACGTCTTAGCCACCTTATTTTCTGCTTGGTAACCTTCAAAGTTACCGTCGATGATGGCATTAATCCTCTGCTGGTGAGCGTCAGCAGGGAGCGCTTTGAGCGCGGTGGTAATGGTATTGGACAGTTGGCGAAGGATTTCACGCATGGTCTCTTCGAGCAGGCCGTGTTTGCCACCAAAATAGTGATTAATGATGCCGGTAGAGACTCCCGCTTCTTTGCTGATCAACGCAATACTCGCGGCATGCAAACCGACTCGATCAATCACCGTCATGGTCGCTTGAACAAGCTGTGGTTTACGTATGTCAGGCATCCCAACCTTCGGCATTTCTTAGTCCTTTTATTTTTTATTGAACGTTCAGTTAAATATAAAATGACAGAAATTTAGTTAGGGTTCAAATGATTATTTAAAACAAAATCGTAACAATACAGCATTCAAAAATCAAAAAACCAATTAAAAACAATCGGTTAAATATCATTTAGGGCACTAATGAAATCAATTAAAGATTTGAGGTGTGATAGTTAATGGTCAAATGTTTTGCTTAAAAAGTTCAATAATCAACCAGTGAGAGTCCGTGTAGAAACTTTTTTGGGAGAGAGTGGAAAAAGGTAGTATCAAGGAACTTTTATACTGAAATTTAAGGGCAGGAAATCCACAATCAACACAGGTAACGAATCAAAAAATGAACAAAAAAGATTGGTGACAACAACGTCATCACCAACCTTATCAAGTCGTTTCTTATGTTATTACAAGCCTAAGCTACTCAATGCGTGTAATAAAACCATATTTATCCGAGTCGGCTTTCGTCATCCAATGTTCACCAGAAGCGGGGGCAGAATCTAAAGTGAAGATGTAGAAGTCTATTCCTTTGTCTCCCATCACCTTTTTAAAATAAGTCGCTTGTTGGCGATGACTCTCATTGGTGTATGGGAATTCTTTAGCCGTTTTATCCCCGTCAGCCCAGCTATGCACACCCACCTGCTTATTCAACTCAATAGCTTTGGTGGTATCAGCGCGTTGCAGAACTCGTGGGTTACCGGCAGCGAACAGATCCGTGCCTCCCGAGAACACCGACCCCGTAGCAGTAACGATTGTGGTCATCTTGTTGTGGTGGATCATGCGTCCGGTGTACATGTTGATCTCGTCATCAGCGCTGCCACCGATATGATTGGTGAATTTCAACGTCATCTCGCTGCTTGGGTACAATTTTACGATATCAAAAAGCTGAGAATAGGTGGATGCACCCAAAGTCGATTGAATTCGCTCAACAGCGCCAGTCTCTTTGAGCACATCGCGATAAAAGGCATTGAAAGCAAACGAAGTGGTGATGGTGACCTTGTTACCCTTTTTGGTTTTACTCAGAATCGTCGAACCCAAGCTCGTCACGTATTGCGACAACTCATTTTGGAATTCGAGCTCAACCGCTTTTGTACTGTTCGTTGTTGTTTGAATTAACGTGGTCTCATTAGAAACAGAACGTAGCGCCGCGCCGCAATCAAACACGTCCAAACCCTTGCTCTCTGTGTAGATACCGCAGCTATCAAACCCTGCATCAGGAAAATACAAGTCAACACTTTGACCTAAGCGGCTCGCAAGCCTTACTACTTTTTGCTTCTCACTGATGTCTTCAGCAAATTGAATTTGGTCATACTGCACACCGCCATAGGTCAGTTTCATTGACTCTTGAAGCTCTTCTCGTTCTTGATACAACTTGCCTAATTTCACTGACGAAAATACGTAATCCGCCTTAGGTTTCACTTGAGCTTTAGTCGTCGCTTTACCTGAACTAGAACTTGAATTACACCCAGCTAAAATAATCAAAGGCAGTGCCAGTAACGTTTTTCTATAGTTATTCATGCGTCATTCCCAAAATGTTTGATAGGAAAATTCTATTGTTTGGCGCTGAATTTATCTGTATTGGGAATGTATGAGAATGTCGAATCTATTTGAACAATGTTTTTTATTTTCCTATAAATGCCAATTCATCATTGAACTAACTTATAAAGTGTTTAATCATTCGCTTTAGGTATTTGGCGAAGCATGTGAACTTATATGCAACAGCGCATAATCGTAATGGTTCATCACGACGAAGACTCGCTCACCTAATCTCAATAAGTGAAACGCACGACAAGGCTGATAATGGAATGACAAAACCTAAAATGATCATCGTGGAAGACGATTTGAAACTTCAGAAAATGTTGCAGGACTACTTCGTCGCGCAAGATTTTGATGTCACGGTGTTGGACGATGGCAGTGATGCCGCACAAACCATCCTCGCGGAGCAACCTGACATCGTACTGCTGGATTTGATGCTTCCTGTAACTGATGGACTTACAATCTGCCGACAGACGCGTACGCACTATAAAGGTAAAATCTTGATGCTCACTGCTAGCGATGACGACTTTGATCACGTCGCTGGTTTAGAGACAGGGGCTGATGACTATGTCACCAAGCCAATCAAACCAAGAGTTCTGCTGGCCAGAGTCCGTTCGTTATTACGCCGCCAAGACACCAATACCGCTTCAGTCGATGACTCAGACACCCTTCAGTTCGATCAACTCGTTCTGAAAAACACTTATAAGAAGTGTGAGCTTTCAGGTGCGGTTTTATCACTCACTGACAGCGAGTTTGACCTACTTTGGTTATTGGCAAGCAACCCAGACACGCCGTTATCTCGTGACTACTTGACGCAAACATTGCGCGGGATTGAGTACGACGGAATAGACCGGACGATTGACAACAAGGTTGTACGTCTAAGGAAGATTTTGGGCGACGACCACACACCAGCAGAGAAAATTCAGACCATTCGCGGTAAAGGCTACTTGTTTGTTTCAACCGCCTGGCATTAACTTCGCTCAGTACGAGCGTAATGAAAGAGAGCGATTATGCGACGTATCTTTTTGGAGTCCCTATTAGGGCTGTTAGTTTGCTTCATGAGCGGCATTGTCGCTTACGAAATCTGTGTCTATCAGCTCAATACTGACTACGAATATGTTCTGCAAGATTATGAAGCCACAGCCCACCAGCAACTCATAGAAAATATCGCGAAAAATCAGGGGCTTGAAGCGGCTCAAAAAGCCATGAATCAGTTTGTCGAAACCACTCGAAATAAACTGATTACGTTCAATCCAAAAGATGAAATACCAAGCCCTGTATCAGAGTTCTTCTCGACCAACCCAAATACCTTTATCTTTCACGATGATGAGCGTGACCTTTGGTTTCGCTTAGCAAGCAGTGACAATACCTATCATTACCTACCCAACAGTGAAGCGTTCGTTAGACAAAAGATTGAGTTGGAAGATGACCTCATTTGGTTGTTCTTCCTAGCCAGCTTTATCTTGTACGGCGTATGCCACCTATTTATTATCTTCCGCCGAGTTAAGAAGCTTGAATCGGCGACGCTAGCCTTTGCTGAAGGAGATCTCTCCTCGCGAGCCGAGACCTCAAGCGGCATTGCAATCGGCTCACTCAATAAGTCTTTCAACCTAATGGCAGACCGTATTCACCGCTTGATTGAGAGTAATCGTTCACTCACCAATGCGGTCGCCCATGAGCTGCGAACGCCAATATTCCGTATCCAATGGCAAGCTGAAATGCTGAAAGACACACCGCTCAACGAGTCTCAACAAGAGACTGTAGAGAGCATTGTGGAAGATACCGAAGAGATGGAGAAGATGGTCGACGAGCTATTGTGTTACGCCAAGCTAGATAGCTGCGACCTCGAAAATTTACAGCAACCTGTCGAGATAAATGACTTTCTTGGTCATGCAATGACGCGTTGGAACAAAGATACTGAGCTCGACATCAACCTATCACTGCCAGAGCAACCTTACGAGATTCTTGCGGATGAAATACTGTTGAACCGCGCTCTGGATAACCTCGTACGCAACGCCATGAAATTCGCACGCTCTCAAGTGTTAATTGAAGCCAGCGCGCATCAAGAACAACTGAAAATTGCAGTACATGATGATGGCGATGGTGTGACGCAAGAGCATCAGGCTCGCTTGTTTGAACCGTTTTACGTTGGTGATAAAGCGCGTAACAAAGCCAAGAGTGGCCATGGTTTAGGGTTGTCTATCGTCGAGAAGATCTGTGCTCAACACAACGCAACCGTGGAAGTGGGTCAGAGCCAAGCCTTAAAAGGTGCAGTATTCACCATAACCATTCAGCTATGTAATGATTCAGCTGACAAACCCATACAGTAACTACAAAACACCTCTGGAATAATGTTCAACATCGGTCGGGAGATGCTGTCTCCCATGAACTTATTAAATCTAGATAATCATGCCACTGCCTTTGTGCCTTGCCATCTAGGTTCCAATCATTCTTAGGGTATTTTTATGAAAAAGTTATTAGTTGTTTTAGGCATTGTTTCTCTAGCAGGTTGTTCAGGTATCAGCCACAACGAAGAAGTTTACACAGCGCACGCTGAGAGCTTCAACATCGTAGGTTTCCAAGTTCCTGGTAACACACAAGATCGTGCAATGGAATTGGTGCCTGAAGGCGCTACGGTTGAGACTATTCGTTCTACAAACTCTGACACAAGCTCTGTTCTGGGTATCATCAACCGTATTATTGGTATCGACTACGTTCAAGTTGGCGGTAAGAAGCAGTAATTCGCCATCGTTGCATGCTTAAGTTCGTAGCCTGTACAAACTAACTTCATCTAAGCCAGTGACCTCGTCGCTGGCTTTTTTCATCCAGTCAGTTTTGTGCTCTGTGCCAAAGAACTTCTTAATTACCCTGCCCTGTTATAACTAACAATTCGAAAAATAAGCCAGAAAATCTTCGATTTATCATCAAAATATCTCTTAAATTCACTTAATAGCCTCTCGCTCAAACTGACACTGCCAAATCGTTGTTCCTTCTATCAACCCAAAACTGGTTAATTGAGGCACAGATCAATTTGCACAAAAATCTTAATTTCCAAGAATAATTAACACTTAATAAAAGTGTCATGATTTTATAAATAAAACCTATTAGTGCGTTCAAAAATAAACAGAAACGATAACTATCTGTAAATACGAGAAGTATAAGTTTCATGAATAAAAGAGATCATTGCCATGCTACTAATTAATCAGATCGAATGATGTAAATTCGCTGTGAGAATTTTGTTACGTTTTCTTTGATTTTACATGGAAAGAGAAAATAACAATGAAAATAAGAAAGCGTTTAGTTGCCGTTGCTATAGCCTGTGCTATGTCTTTGTCAGTGCATGCAAATGAATCAGTTCAGATTGATCAACCGATCAACTTTACTAACTTTTCTGGGTTAAACACCCAGCTAGGTGTAAGTAATGCTTCTAGCTTCAAGATGGTTAAAGAAGTAAACCTCAAAAAGCGTGGCATCTACAAAGTGAAGATCCAGCAAAACATCTGGGGAACGCCAGTATGGGGGCACTACCTAAATGCAACCCAAAGTGTTCAAGGTGGTGCGCTTAAGTCCGTTCAAGGTCGCTACCTTAAGACAACAACCCTAGAGCGTTCTTTTGTTAAACCCGCCATCAACAGCGCTCAAGCGATTGAATTGGCAAGTAAAGATCTTAAGACTCAAGGCTTAACCAGCAAATCTCTAGACAATGTCCAGCATGACTTGTTTATTTATCAGGGCCCATCCAACCAAGGATCAGGTAAACAAAGCATAGGCACACAAGGCGCGGACAAAACACGCCTTGTGTACGTTGTCTCTTACCTTGTCGAAGGCAGCGAGCACCCGACTCGACCATTCACAATGCTCGATGCGCATACGGGCGAAGTGATCGACCGCTGGGAAGGTATTGCACACGCTCAGATCGGCACAGGCCCAGGTGGTAACGAAAAAACAGGCATGTACGAGTACGGTACCGACTACCACTACCTTGATGTTCAAGAAAATGGCACTGAGTGTGTTATGGAGTCGGAAAATGTTGTCACTGTTAACCTAAATGGCGCGACAGACGGCGACACCGTTTACAGCTATGAATGTCCTCGTAACGAATACAAGTCTGTGAACGGCGCATTCTCGCCACTGAACGACGCACACTACTTCGGTAACATTGTGTTCGACATGTATAAAAACTGGTTCGACACAGCACCACTCTCTTTCAAACTCATGATGCGTGTTCACTACGGTGAAAACTACGAGAACGCATTCTGGGATGGCAAGGCAATGACCTTTGGCGATGGTGAAAGCTTCTTCTACCCACTTGTAAGCCTAGATGTATCAGCGCACGAAGTGAGCCACGGTTTCACTGAGCAAAACTCAGGTTTGATCTACGCAAACCAATCGGGCGGCATGAACGAGGCTTTCTCTGATATGGCTGGTGAAGCCGCTGAATACTACATGAAAGGCAGCAACGACTGGATGGTCGGACGCAATATCTTCAAAGGCGAAGGCGCTCTGCGTTACATGGACGATCCATCACGCGATGGCTCTTCAATCAACAACGCATCTGAATACTACGATGGCTTGAACGTGCACTACAGCTCGGGTGTATTCAACAAAGCGTTCTACCATCTAGCAACCACGCAAGGTTGGGACACCAAGAAAGCGTTCGAACTTTTCGTATTAGCCAACCAAATCTACTGGTCTGAAAACAGTGATTTCTGGCAAGGCGCTTGTGGCGTGAAGAACTCAGCAACCGATCTTGGCTACAGTGCCGATGACGTGGTTTCTGCGTTCAACTTAGTGGGCGTATCTCCTTGTGGCGAGCCACCACTTCCGCCAGAACCGGAATATCAACGTCTTGAAAATGGTGTTGAAGCCGCAGTTGCTGGTGAAACAGGCTCAAAAACTTACTTCGATATCGAAGTACCAGAAGGCCAAGACAAGCTGACGATTGATCTTGCTGTTTCTACGGGTGACCCAGATATGTATGTCGGCCTAGATTACGCACCAAGCCCTCAAGACAATATCTGTAAGAGTGAAAGCGTGACTGACGAAGTGTGTGTGATTGAGAACCCAACCTCAGGTCGCTACACAGTGAACATTCTAGGCTACTCAGATTACGCAGGTGCAAACCTAAAAGCATCGTACGAATCAGGCGACGCTAACGTACCGCCAGTTTCTTCTTTCGAACACACGGTTGTAGGCAAAGAAGTAGAGCTGCGCAGCACAAGTTCGGACAGCGATGGCCAGATCGTTTCTTACCAATGGAACCTAGGCGATGGCAACACGCAAACAGGTGAAGTCACTCGTTATACCTATGCTGAAGCTGGCGACTACGTGGTTACCCTAACCGTGACTGACGATACAGGTGTTGCAACATCAGCAAGCAAGTCGATCACGATTGAAGGTGATTCAGCGAAAGGCTTCCCACTAAAACTGAAGTTTGGTAACAAAAACCCGAACGGCAAGGCTCGCGTTAAGCTGGCATGGGATTACGACACCAACGACTACTTCGTGATTAAGCGTAACGGCAAGAATGTTGGTGCGACAGACTTCAACTCATACGTCGACAAGTTCCGTCACAACGGCACAGTGGATGTGGAGTACCAAGTGTGTACCTCAACAAGTGATATCTGTTCAGAAACCAAGCACTACCGTTTCATTAAAGCACAGTAATCAATAGCAAATTCAGGGCTCCGAAAGGGGCCCTTTTCTCTATTGTCTGTTTAGCGCATGAAACATCTACACCAAAACATCCGCACCTTACATAAAAATCACACCCATCAAGATAACAATACTCACCATAAAAAGGACGACAAATGGCTATTCAAAAAAGCATGCTAGCTTTGGCTGTACTCGGAGGTTCTCTAGCCTTGATCAACAGTACTTCGGCTCACGCATCCCTAGGCATCACACCACCAGCGAACGAAGAGGTTTGGATCACCACCGATGCTGACGCACAGCATATAATGACTCAGCATGGCGCAACAGTTTACCCAAGCGTGACGGGAAACAAGCATTCCATCGTCGCGAAAATCAACCAGAAAGAGCTGGCGAAACTATCCAGCCACATGCACGAAGAAACTCACCGTTGTGGTGGCTACATGGTGCACGAAGACAAAGCAAGCGCACTCAAGGCCGCAGCGATGCCATTGACAATGAACACCTTCGAAAAGCCGGTGATCAGCCATCAAGACACAGTGAACGATCTACTCGCTCAGGTCGAGCCGAACAACATGGTCACGACCATCGAAAATCTAACCAACTTCACCAACCGTTTTTATACTACTTCTACTGGTGTCGCTGCTTCAGATTGGCTTTTAGAGCGTTGGGAAACCGAGATTAAAGATGTACCGTACGCATCTGCACGACAAATCACACACGCCGAATATCCACAAAAATCCGTTGAAGTGACACTGCTTGGCGCTAAATATCCTGAAGAGATCGTCGTTGTTGGTGGTCACCTTGATTCGACAGTTGGATCTTGGACAAGCGAAGGCACCATTTCACCGGGAGCCGATGATGATGCTTCGGGCATTGCAACGGTAACAGAGTCGCTTCGCCTGATGATAGCGAGCGGTATTCAGCCAGACAAAACCATCAAGTTCTATGGCTATGCTGCAGAGGAAGTGGGACTGCGTGGTTCACAAGATGTCGCCAACGCGTTACGAGACGAGCAAGCAAACGTTGTGTCGGTACTGCAATTAGACATGACCAACTACAACGGTTCGGCGCACGATATCACCTTCATCACAGACTATACCGACAGTAACTTAACCGCCTATTTGAGCGAGCTGATCGACACTTACGCAAGCGACATCAGTTACGGTTTCGATAATTGTGGCTATGCCTGTTCTGACCACGCTTCTTGGCACAATGTTGGTTACCCAGCCGCCATGCCATTCGAGAGTATGTTCAACGACTACAACCCACACATTCATACCCAGCACGATACTTTGGAAAATTCCGATCCAACCGCAACACACGCGACTAAATTCGCCAAATTAGCCATTTCTTACCTTGTAGAAACCAGCCTTGATTCACCAGTTGCAGGTCCTAAAGAGCTACAAAATGACGTCCCCCTTGAAGGACTTACTGCAGGATATGGTGAAGAGCAATTCTTCACATTTACCACGGAAAGTGCAGGTCAGTTAACGGTAACATTAACAGGCCCTCGAAGTGGCGATGCCGACCTTTATGTGAAACACAATGGCACCGTATCGAAAGCAAGCTACGACTGTCGCCCATACCAGAACAGCAGCAACGAACAGTGTGTATTGAACAAGCCAGCGGGTGAATTCAGCATCATGGTGCGCGGCTATCGCAACTTTAACGATGTCACCATCGTCGCTAACTTTGTGCCTGATTGGCTGTAAGGTTAGTTGACTGACTAACGTTAATCCGCACAAACACGGCGAAAACTAAAAATCCGCGAGTTCGGTCCTATATAGAATTGCGCTCGCGGATTTTTTATTCTCTTTGGAGAAAAGTTCGATCAATAATTTTCAGTTATCATCACGCCGTCTTTTTCATCACCTTAGTACAAATATACTCACCAATAGGCATTGCTGAGGTCGCCGCTGGCGATGGTGCATTGCACACGTGCAAGCTTCTTGGGCTTTCAGCAAACAAAAAGTCATGAACCAAGGTGCCATCTTTGAGTACCGCTTGGGCACGAATGCCTGCTGGGTAAGGTTTGAAATCTGACACCGTAATGCTTGGGCAGTACTTATTAACCAACTTTAGATAGCCCGGCTTCCACCACGAATTCTTAAACTCGACCAAACCGGTTTTCAGATTATTCGCAGTCACTTTCCAGAATCCGGCAAAGCTCAGCATCTGCCAAGTGTCCTTGAAGCTAAAGTTCAGTTTGCCATAACCTTCTCGCTTCCAACCTTGAACTGCATTCGGCCCTACCGTTACCGAGCCATCAATCATGCGCGTTAGATGCACACCCAAGAAAGGCAACTCAGGGTCTGGAATCGGGTAGATAAGGTGATTCACCACATGGTTATGTTTGGCGTCCAGCTGATAGTATTCACCACGATAAGGCACGATCTGGAAGTCAGTTTCAATGCCAAGCATGTTGGTCATTCTGTCGGCCATCAAACCAGAACATGTGATCAAGAATCGGCTGTTCAGTTGTAGAGTCTGACCATCTACTTTGCAGGTTAACTGAACCTCATCGTCTTGCTCATCCGCCATGATCACTTCAGTGCCAAGGCTGAGCTTACCACCAGCCTCAACAAACTCTTGAGCCATTACTTCGGTGACTTTTTTGTAGTCGACGATACTGGTGGTTTTGACATAAATCGCGCCCAAGCCCGTGATGTTCGGCTCGGCAAGTTTGAGCTGTGCTTGATCCAACAGATCGACATCAATGTCGTTATCATGACAACGTTGATAGAGCGCGTTCATGCGCTCCACTTCCTGCTCATTGGTCGCGACCAACAACTTACCGCAGTTTTCAACGGGGATATCGTGTTGGCTACAAAAGGCGATGGTGCGCTCGACGCCACGCTTACAAAAATCCGCCTTTAAACTGCCCGGAGCGTAGTAAACGCCAGCGTGAATCACACCACTGTTGTGACCGGTTTGGTGCTGCGCCAAGCCACGCTCCTTCTCGACTAAAAGGATACTTTTATCAGGATGAGCTTGTTGAAGTTGCCATGCCGTCGACACGCCAACAATGCCACCACCAACGATAATATAGTCGTATATTGAATTCATAATGTTCCTACATTCAGTCCTTTAAATTATAGGGAAGACGCGACAGTGTCAGGCTCGGTTTGAGGCAACGAATCTTGCTCATCGTCCGATTCTTTTTTCACTTGATTGATATCGTACTTACGACCGCTGTAGATGAAGATAGCGATAAACAGAGCCACACACACCAAGCGAATCACGATTGACACATCAGGCCAAACCAAAGCCACACCCAGTGCAATCAACACGGCACGAAGCGCGAGATTAATTTCACTCTCTAAGTAACCCTCAATCGCGGCAACAAACGCGTAAGTACCAATGATAGCAAAGCCTCCTGTGACCAAAACCGAGGTCACATCCCAACTTACTAAGTTGGTGTAAGCGATAAGCAGTGGCACCAAGTACAAGCCTTTGGCGATCTTCCACGCCATTAAACCAGTTCTCATCGGCGGTGTTTTAGCAATGGTTGCGGCTGCAAATGCGGTTAAACAAACAGGTGGGGTTACGTTGCTGTCTTGCGATAACCAGAAGATGATCAAGTGTGCAGAAAGCAGCGCAAGGCTGATTGCTTCCAAGCCTAAGCTTTGCTCAAGTAGCGTTTCGACAAAGTCAGCAGGGACTAACGCGATCATCTCTTTGGCTGTTTCGAGAGCCATTGGCGCATTCAGTAAGTCTAACTTGTCTGGTGCCGCCAACATGAAGATGGCTTTGGCCTGTTCAGGTAACTGACCCGAAACCAACAAGTCGAGCAACTGGCTTTCAGCAATCAGTTTGTACAAGGCTGGCGCAGACAGAGTGCCCAACACGATATAAGCGGCGGTTACTGGTAAGCCCATACCCAGAATCAAAGACGCGAGCGCGATCAAGGCAATCATCACCAACAAGTCGCCATTCGCCCAGCTGTTGATCATCAATGAGAAGGTGTTACCAATGCCAGTCGTGCTGATGACGTTGATAACGAGGCCAATGCCCACCAACAATACCGCCGTGGTCGCCATGTTTTTTGCGCCTTGAGAAAGTGCTTCGACGATCGCTTTTGGACCCATTTTGTGATTTTTAGAGAACCATGAAGCCACTACGACAGACAGAATTGAAATACCTGCAGCGTAAGTCGGCGTGAAGCCCTTCACCAACAGAGTCACCAACACCGCTAATGGGATCAGGTTGTGCCAACCCGACAGCAATACCTTCAATAGAGGTTCACAGCCAGAAGTGACTTTTTGCACGCCACTGCGTTTTGCTTCAATACGCACAAAAAACGCTACCGACAAGAAGTAGATAAGCGCAGGTAAGAAGGAAACCGCGATAATATCGACATAAGGGATCTGTGTGTAAGACGCCATGATAAACGCACCTGCGCCCATCACTGGTGGCATCAACTGCCCGCCCGTTGATGCAGCCGCTTCAACACCTGCCGCGAAACGCGAAGGGAAACCAGCTTTTTGCATCAGAGGAATACTGATAACGCCCGTAGATACGGTATTTGCTACGCTCGAACCAGACACTGAACCCATCAAGCCTGAGCCAATTACCGCGATAAAGCCCGGGCCACCAATCACTTTACCTGCCGCCGCGCGAGACACATCAATGATGTAATCACCAACACCCGAGCGTACTAAGAATGCGCCAAATAGGATGAACATGAACACGAAGGTCCAACTGATTCTCGAGATCGAACCAAACATCCCTTCCGATGAGTAAAAGCTTCGGTAAAGCAGTGTTTCAAGGCTCAGACCCGGAAAGTGGAAGATGCCACTAGTCCATTGTCCCCAGAGCACCACGTAGCTCAAGCACACCAAGATAAGCACTGGAATAAACCAGCCCATGGTGCGGCGAATCAACTCAATGACGATGGCAATCGCCAAAATAGAGAAGAACCAATCACTGGCGATGAACTTCACGCCTCGCTCATAAAGGGCGTCTTCTGCAAAGGGAATGTAGATAAGACAAGCCAGAGCTGCCAAGGCAATTCCGATATCGACCGCTAGCGCTATCTTGCTCCTTTTCAGCGAGATATGAGCGGGATACCAGAGCGCACAAATGATCGCAAAACCAGCAAAGTGAGTCGCCGAGATCCAAAGCTCTGGCAAGGTCGATAAGGTATTAAACCAAATATGTAATAGGGAGAGAATCACTCCCATGGTGGTTATCGCTTTGCCCACCCACGGAAAATCCGTTCGGGTCGGCAATTCAAATTTTTTCAGTTCCTGCTGCAGCGAATCGCTCATAGAAAACTCCTGCTCTCCACAGCGAAATGCGCAGAGAAAATCCATAAAGTAAGCAGGTGCACGAACACATTCACGATCGAACGTGCACCAAGCAATTAAGTCACTAAGGGGGTTTTGTTTAACGGAAGTAAACCGTCAGTCGGCGAAAACCGTTAGTTAACGATCAACTCAGAAGGAAGCTCGATGCCCACTTCTTGATAGTAACGTGCAGCGCCCGGGTGAAGTGGAACAGGCAAACCTGCGATCCCTTTCTCAAGTGCCATTGCTTTGGTTGCTTTGTGGATACCTTGTAGGAAAGGTAGGTTTTCATAGATAGCTTTGGTCAGCTGATAAACATCTTCTTCAGAGATGTCTTCACGAACCGCTAGGAAGTTAGGTTGGGCGATAGTGGTGATTGGCTTATCAACACCTGGGTAAGTGTTAGCTGGGATCTCGTACTTGGTCCAGATGTTGTAATCGCCATTTGCTTGTTTGATCTGCGCATCGGTAAAAGACAGAATTTGAATGTCTTCACCCAAGGCTGCAAAGGCTTGTGTTACCGCACCAACAGGCACGCCAGCAGGTGTGTTCATGCCATCAATCGTGCCGTTTTGTAGTGCACTGGCACTGCCACCGTAACCCATAAAGGCGAGTTTAAATTGTTCTGGGTTAACCGATAGGCCCTGCATGATCTGGCGTCCTGAATTCTCTGTCCCTGAGTTCTTTTTACCGATAGAGAATTTCTTGCCGTTTAGATTTTCTAAGTCGCTCATGGTGCCCGTTTCTGTCAGGTCAGAGCGCACAATAAAATGCTCAACGTTTTGCCACAGCATAGACACTGAGCGCAGCTGAGTTTGGCTGCCCGACTTCTCGTATGGCCCTAAACCTTGCCAAGCCCAAGCACCGTACAAGCCCTGTAAAATAGCAAACTGTGCTTCGTTTTCATTGAGCAGTTTTACGTTCTCACCCGATCCCGCAGAGCTAATAGCCGCCAAAGAAAAGTGCTGCTTTGGCGCAAGCTTAACTTTACTCAATGTCGCCAACGCTACACCCACAGGGTAGTAAGTGCCGCCGGTTGAAGCCGTCGCTAAAATGTAGCTACGCTCTTCTTGAGCTGAGGCGTTGCTGATAAGGCCGATAGAAGCCATTGCGATTGCTAAAGTTTTAACTAGCTTGTTGTATTTCATTGTTACTCTCCATGTAGAGTTATTTACGTTATATTTTTGTTAACAACAATCGCTAGATAGCAAGCACAATGCCAATTTTTAAATCACTGTTTTAATTGAATTTTATTCCAACACTCACTTAAAGTGAGCTATTTCTTGCTTATTTGACCACGAATGAATGAGCCATTTTTTGCTTATCCAAAGCAGCCATTAACATCTGTTTAAAGCTAGTGAGGTCACACTGCATCATATTTATGTGATCAATATTTATAAAATGACAAATATGAGGTGAGCCATTTTTTGCTCATTGATTCAGAGCGCACTTCAAATCTTGTCATCATTTACGAATCGACATAATCGCTTCGGTTTAAAGCATAACGCACCATCTTTTGATTCAATGTTCGACGAGGTAAATCCAAGTCTTGCATCACATCATTGATTCGCCCTTGATAACGGACTAGCGCATCATGAATCACTTTTCGCTCGAAGCTCTGAACCTGAACCGCCAACGGGATCCCCGCCGTTGTAGACTCTGTTACTGAGTTAGGACGACACGCCAAAATATCGCCAACAGTCAGGCTTTCATCCAATGCAAAACGAATCGCGACATTGCGCAATTCACGCACATTGCCCGGCCATGCATAAGACAACAAGGCATAGCGATCCGCCTCGCTAGCGATTCGGGTTTCACTGTTCGCTTCTTGGGTAAAATGTTCGAAGAGAATCAACGCATCGTCTTCTCGCTCACTCAGCGGAGGCAAATGCAGTTGCGCGACGTTCAAACGATAAAAAAGATCTTGGCGAAAATCAGGATGATTGAGCAGATCGCTTTTCGAGGCGGAGACCACTCGCAGATCAACGTTCTGTTGCTGATTACCCCCCACCCGTTCTACAACGTTATCTTGTAAGGTGCGCAGCACTTTGACCTGCATCGACAGCGGCATACTCTCAATTTCATCAAGGAACACGGTGCCTTTGTCGGCAAACTCAAGCTTACCGATGCGTCTCTTAGCCGCCCCCGTAAAAGCGCCCGCTTCATGACCAAACAGCTCGCTTTCAAACAGATTTTCGGGAATCGCGCCACAGTTAAGCGGCACAAAAGGATGGGTTTTACGCTGGCTGAATTCATGCAAGCAAGAGGCAACCAACTCCTTACCACAGCCCGTTTCACCATAAATGATCACGTTGGTATCTATCGAAGCGACTTTCTGGATTTGCTCTCGCAGTTCACACATCACCTTACTTCGACCAATCAGCACCTGTTCAATGCCCTTCAAGTTATCCAGATAGTTCTGACGACTGTTTCTGTCTTGACCGCTTTGATGTTTGTCGACCGCTTCCGATACCGTTTGAGACAGGCGCTCTGGGTCGAATGGCTTTTCAATGAAATCATACGCACCCTGCTGTAACGCCTTTACCGCCATGTCGACATCACCATGACCCGTGATCAAGATAACAGGCACATCTGGCACAAGACTTTTAAAGCGCCCTAATAGTTCAACACCATCAATATCAGGTAAGCGAACATCGGTGATAATGGTCTGAAAATCACCCAACTCGACAGCATCTAACGCATCTTGCCCCACTTCAAACGCGGTGACATCAAAGCCCGCCAACTGTAACCATTGGCTGGTTGCTTGACGCACAATCGCGTCATCTTCAATTAAAGCAATACGCTGCATAGTTTGGTTCCGCCGCTTACACCTGAATAATGTCGCCCACGGTATGTAAAAAAGGCGCAGACGAAAAGGAGCTAGCTCCCACTTTGAATAACACTCCTTTAACAGTTTAATAATGTTTGTTAGCTTCGATCTGTCCCACTCTCCACCTTCCAATCAAGAAATCAGTGAAGCTTCGCATCTCATTAATTTGGATAGGCAACTCGCTAATTTTAAAAGGATTTAATCAAGCATGATTAACAACAATCGATATTGGTTATTCCTATGTGCCTGTTTATTGATTGGTTTGGTTCAGGTCACCACCAAGAATGGCATCAGCCAGTGGAAGCTTGAGCAAGCCCAACGCTATGCCGAACAGCGCTTCCTTGGTTACATTGCCGAAGCCAGGAGAACCCTTAAGCGCTTCTATTATCTGCCCTACCTAGTCACCAATGATGAAACCACAGTGCGTTTTATCGATGGTGAAGACCGCCTTGAAAAACGCATCAAGAAACAACTGATTCAATTGGATAAAGCCGCTAATACCAAGGGTTGGTATCTGCTTTCTGGCGAAGGTGACTTGTTGGTATCAAGTGTCGAAAGAAGCAAACTGAGCAATAAGAACGCCAGCACAATTGTTTCGAAGATCCACCAACAAGGTGGTGCGATTTCAGTGGTGACAAAAAACAAAGGCGTGACACCCGATTACTTCATTGCCGCACCCGTTTATCGAGCCTCTGATGTGGTCGGCATTGTCGCAGTACAAATCGATTTGTCATTGTTAACCGATCAATGGTTTGCCGATGGTGAAGCGATACTGTTCCAAAACCCTCGTGATCAATTCTTCCTCTCCAGTGATAACCGATTGAGTGCTGACTGGTTTAATGACACCTTCAACTCTCAGCCGACAGCGACAAAGCGCGAGCTGTATGACCAAACCCACATTCGCGTGTGGCGACTGCAAGGTAAAGACTATCTGATTCAGTCGATCAAGTTAGACGACCTCAACTGGCGATTAACCTACCTGACGCCATTAACCAGCCTCAACCAAACTACGAGTTGGATAAGTTGGAGCGTAGCGGTGGCTTGTCTTTTCGTCATGCTATTGCTAGTGATTCTTTATCAAAGACGCCAGAAAAAACTCAGTAATCTGCGAATCCAAAAGCTAATCGAAGAGTCGGAAAAGCGCCTATCAGGAATGATAAACAAGACCCACGTTGGACTTGTACTGATCGATAAACACGGCCACATCCACGACATTAACTTGATGGCGAAGAATTACTTCTGTTTGTCCGATTCCATGATCAACAACATTGAAGCATGGCAGTTATTTCAAGCGGGTAATCCGAATTCAACCACGCTACAGCTGCTAAAAAATCTAGATCAACACCAAGAACTGGCCGAGATCACCAGCGTCGAAACTATGGCACGACGCAGTGATGGCAGCTACTTCCCCGTATTGTTCTCTATAAGCGCCTTTCCTTGGCACGCCACGACCTATTACCTGTGTACCGTGATTGATATTAGTAAACGTAAGAAAGCAGAGATCGCGGTTCAGGAAGCCAATAAAACACTTCAACTGCGGGTAGAAGAGCGAACACAAGATCTAAAAGATGCGCAGCAAGAGTTGGTTGAATCAAGCAAACTTGCCGCATTAGGCCGCATGTCGAGTGCCATTACTCATGAACTCAATCAGCCGCTGACTGGCCTAAAAACTCTGCTTTCAAGTAACCAGTTACTGATGGAAAGAGGCGAAACCAAGATGTTGAAAGCGAACATGGACTTAGTCATGAGCCTAATCGACAGAATGGCTAACATGACCAGCCAATTGAAGTCGTTCGCCTTCCAAAGATTGGAAAAGCCTTACCCAGTTTCACTGACAGACGCATTGCAAGAAACCCTGCGCATTCATCAAGCCGAATTGGAAAACGTCGATATTCGAGTGCGTGTCGCTTCCAATATTTCGATGGTAATGGGAGAAGAGGCGCGACTTAGACAAGTACTTGGTAACCTGCTTAGAAATGCTATCGATGCCACGCAAAATCAGACGCCAGCGACCATTATTATCAGCGCTCATACCGAGCAACAGCGCGTGATCATCAAGGTTCAAGATAATGGTTGTGGTGTGTCTGAAGATCAACTCGAAACGATTTTCGAACCGTTTCATACCAACAAAAAGATGGGCGAAGGCTTGGGGCTCGGGTTGGCTATAACGGCGAACAACGTGCGCGATATACAAGGCACATTAATAGCAAAGAACAACTCAGACCAAGGCATGACATTTACGTTAACACTGAAAAACATCGATAGTGAGTAATCACTTACATAGAGACTAACGCAAACTCCCTTGAGTCGCTAAAACTTAAAAACCGCCCACAGAGGGCGGTTTTGATTCACTGATTGGCGTGTGACTTATTCGCTAATCCGTTAACGACTTACTCAGCTAACTGCTTCAACAATAGCTCTGTTGGGCGCACAATCGCGATGATCGATTCATCGTAGATCTTCGCAGCATCAGACAATATTGCTTGGTAGGCCTTCACGTCTGCTGCTCGAACTTTTTCGCCTGCTTGTGCTTTAGCAATCAAGGTTAACGCCAAGTCTGCAACTTCAACGGTTTTCTCAGCAACCACCACCGTCTCTACCGAAGACACGTTACCAGCGAAGACAGTTTCTGTAGCCTGTGCAGCCGATTTGGCTTGTTGATAATGATCAGCTAGTTGTTCAAGCGCCTGCTGATTACCCGTCGCGACTTCATTGACTAAATCTTGCATCTCATACACTGCGTAGCTTTCCACTGGCAACGCATCCACGAAGCGGTTTAGGCGCTCGTATTGGCTGTACAAGGTGCCCTTAGGTTCTGTTGAGTTCCACTTCTCCCAGTTACGAGCATAGTACTGTGCTGGCTCGGTGTATTTAGCTAACACGCGCAAGTCGTGAATATCTTGGCCTTTTGCAATGCGCTTCAACAACATGTCAGCATCGGCGTGGTGACGTAACCCAACCGACACTTCCGACCATGTATCCATCGCTTTCATGCGCTTATACATGCTTCGTTCGTCTGTCAGTTCTGCATCCGACCAGAAACGTTCTGCAATTGCATAGCTACGTGGCCATAGGTAGTTTTCGACCGTGAGGCTGTCTTTGTTCTCTAGCCACATAGTGATCTCACCGCCTAAAATCAACTCTTTTTCTTTATCGGTCAGCTCCGCAGGGTAGCCACCATTTGGCTCAGGGATCACGCTACCTTCAACATCACTGCTCGCAATCACTTCACCTGTGGTTGGCCAGCGCACGTTACCAATTAACTGATAGCTGCCTTCCGCAAACCCATTTGGATTCAAGTTCAAGTTGAACTCGGTGTACGACATGAAGTTATCGAAGTGACCGACAAAGGTTTTGCCCGGCACATAATTAAGGATGTAGATCTCTTCACGAGACTTGCCGTTGTAATCACTGAACGCACGGAAAGTGCCATCTTTTGCTTCAATGATAGTCAGTGTTCCCTTACGTGGGCTGCCTTTAGAGCGAGGTTTTTGCCATTGGTAAGTCACAAACTTCTCACCGCTGTGAAGCTTGTCGTCAACCGTGATGCCAGTTGGCATTGGATCATTACGATAGTGGTAACTGGTTGGCTGAGGTTGGTCTAGGTAATAACCCGTAGACAGAATACCTGGGTAGCCCTCTTTCGCCGCACGACCAATGCTGTCGTGTCCTTGCCAGCTCTGAATCACGATAGAAGTTGGCAGATCTTTATGCCAAATCTCATCCCAACCCGTCATCTTCTTGCCGCGTTCTTCCAGCATCTTTTCAACTTTTACGTTGAGGTAAGACTGCAGGCCGCGCTCACCATCAATATTGTTCTCTTCAATGAATTCTTGGTGCTTTTCGCTGTTTTTCCACTGCGCATAGTTCGGCTCATCGCCCCCAATATGGAAGTACTCATCTGGGAACAGTTCTGTCACTTCGTCGAACACGTCGCCCAGCATTTCATAAAGCTCTGGGTTAAGTGGGTCCATCAATGGCTCAAACACACCCCAGCCACGTTCTTGTTCATAGCTTTGACCTTCACCACCCGACATCAAGCGTGGGTAAGCATGCGCCACAGCAGAAGAGTGGCCCGGCAGCGAGACTTCCGGAATCACACGAATACCAAGGTTACGAGCATACTCGACTAGGTAACGAACTTGATCTTTGGTGTAGTAATTACCATCGGCAGTTTCAGACCACAAACGCGGCCAAGATTCCGTTTGAATACGGATACCTTGGTCGTCCCAGAAGTGCCAATGGAACACATTCATTTTCGCAGACGCCATCGCATCTAACTGACGAATCAGCACATCAAACTCAATGAAGTGACGTGAGGTATCGTAAGAGACACCTCGCCAGCGGAAGCGAGGTTCATCGACAATCGTAACGGCAGGAATGTGGTAGCCAGTCGCCGTGGTTTCAACGAGCTGTAAAAGGGTTTCGATGCCGTGGATAGCGCCATAAGGGCTTGGTGCACTCAGCGTGATTTGCTCACCCTGAGTGGTAATCTTGTAGGACTCTACAGAGTCGATGTTCTGTACTTCAGACTTTGGTGCCGCGTCGATATCAATGATCAGGTTCGCTTCGTCTGCACTATCAACCTGCCAGTTTAAAATCGGCACGCCAGTTTGGCGCTCTAGGCGGTCGATAAAGCGTTTCGCGGTGTATTCAACGCGGTCAGAGTTAAAGCCTTTGATGTAAACCTTGAAGTTACCGTCGACCTTAACTTGTCCAGCTTGAAGCTCAACTTTCTGTGGATACGGCATTAAATTTAGATCGGTATTCGGAGCCATTGCTAACGCCATTGGGGACACTACTGAACCTGAAATCAATAGAGACAATATAGTTTTTTTCATTATTAGTTTTCCTATATAACGGACGTTCTGTTTTGTTTATCGGAGGCGATTCACAAAACAGAACCTTTCAGCCACTGCTGTTGTTTATCGTGAGCTCAAAGCCTATCGTCTGTGAAAAACGAATAAGCTCACAAACTTATGACTAGCTAACCAACTCTACCGCTTCACGAACCAACACCGCGATCTCGTCCCATTGTTCGTTCTCGATCATTTTTGGCGATACCATCCAAGTGCCACCGCAGCAAACCACGCGATCAACCGCTAGGTAATCATTGACGTTGTGTTTGCCGATACCGCCCGTTGGCATTAGCGACACATCAACGTAAGGCGCTAGCAAAGATTTCACCATGTTGATGCCACCAGACGCTTCTGCAGGAAAGAACTTCAAGAAGTTAAGGCCTAGCTCCAACGCTTGCTCTACTTGGCTTGGGTTGTTTACGCCAGGAACGATTGGCATACCGATCTCTTGGCAGCGCTTAACCGTGTTTGGATTCAAGCCTGGCGCCACGATGAATTCGCTGCCCGCCTCTTTCGCAAGGTCGATTTGCGCTGGTGTTAATACAGTACCCGCGCCGATACACATCTCTGGGTAAGCATCACGCATCGCACGAATCGAATCTGCTGCCGCTTCAGTGCGGAACGTCACTTCTGCTACTGGCATGCCATTTTCTACTAACACTTTTGCTAGTGGAATCGCATGTTCCACTTTGTTGATTTGGATAACAGGGATAACTTTGAATTGCTTAAGTGTGTTGATCATTTCTTGAGACATAATAAATTCGCTTTATTTTTCTATTTTTTAATTAAGTGATTCATAGCGCTTACCGGGATGATCGCGCCTGAGTATTGAATAACGGTAGAAGCCAGTTGGTGACCTAGTTCAGCTGCATCGGTGGTGCTCTCACCAGTAAGGCGCGCCGCT
The DNA here is from genome assembly GCF_013394185.1 of Vibrio sp. Scap24. Taxonomy (NCBI): domain Bacteria; kingdom Pseudomonadati; phylum Pseudomonadota; class Gammaproteobacteria; order Vibrionales; family Vibrionaceae; genus Vibrio; species Vibrio sp. Scap24. The sequence continues at coordinate 1,943,477 of NZ_CP041333.1, forward strand.
AAATAGCCAGCTGCGAAGGAGTCACCCGCTGCACAGGTGTCGACCACGTTAGAAACACGAGTCGCTGATACATAGATCTCAACAACATCGCCCTGTTCAACTTGAACAATCTTGCATGGCTCACAGCCACGTTTGATGACGATCTCTTGGCAACCCAAACGAAGACAACGCTCTTGAACGCTCTCGGCGTTGCCCCAAACCAGCAAGTCGTCGTCTTCGGTAATCAAGGCGATGTCTACCAATGGCAGTAACTTGGCGTACCAGTGCTGAGCTTGCTCGGTGCTCCAAAGCTGAGGGCGATAGTTGTTATCAAAAATCACCTTGCCGCCTTGATTTGAGAACACGCTGATTGCTTTGAATAGGCGAGCACGAGAGGCGTCATCTAAAATCGCAATGCTGATACCGCTGATGTAAACCGCATCGACTTGTTTCTCGGTCAGGGCGATTTCAAGCTTATTCAAGTCATTAGCACGGAAGTAAGATTTTACTGCCGCGTCATTGCGCCAGTAATGAAAGTGTCGCTCACCTGTCTCGTCGGTTTCGACCATGTAGAGTCCAGGAAGCTTGTTCGCAATGCGTTCTACGAAATTGGTTTGAATACCTTCTAGCTGCCAGCTATCAATCATATTTTGAGACAGCTCATCACAGCCAAGACCTGTTGCATAGTGCACAGAGAGGTTTTGATGTTGAGTTAAGCGAGAAAGGTAAAGCGCGGTGTTAAGCGTGTCACCGCCAAACTTTTTGGTTAATGGAGAGCCGCTGATTTCGACCATACATTCGCCAAAAAAAGCAATATTGAAATGAGAAGATGCAGACATAGCCGATCCTAAAATATAGAGATAGATGGGGAAGAAGGCCCTGCCGCTAAGCAGAGCCTGAGCTAGCTAATTCACTCCACAACGTGTTGTACTAACTTTTTGTACTGACTCGCTGTGGAGCGTTGAGATTAGCTTGTTTGATTTGCAGGGCGTTGAGGTGCCGCCTCTTCTTCAAGTACGCCAGTCTCAGACATTTCCATCTCCATCAGAGCACGCTCGTCATCAAGAATCGCTTTTGCCATTTCAGGTGTTACTTGGTTAGCTGGAGTCACTAGGCTCACAACCACACCTGCCGTTAGAGCAAACAGACATGATGGGATAACTGGGTTGCCCCAGAAGGCTGTGTAGTCAGCGTTTAGCATTACTACGAATGAAGCTACAGAAGCACCCGCTAGTGTTGCAAGCGCACCTTGCCAGTTGTAGCGTTTCCAGAATTTACCCAACATACCGCACACAAACATGCCCGACATAACCGTTGAAATCATCTTAGTGATGTAGCCAATGATGTCGTTTGACGTCAATGCGAACAGCAGTGCAAAACCAATTACCACAACCAAAGCTAGACGAGAGTAGTTCAACATTGATTCTTTGTTTGGTACACGGCCTGTGAACATCACGTACACATCACGCAGTAGGATAGATACACCGGCAATCGCATCTGAGCTTGCGCTCGACATGGTTGCAGATAGACCTGCGATAAGAACAATCATGCCTACGCCGACGGGAAGAACCGTTGCAGCTACGTAAGGGAACGAGTAGTTCGGGTTATCCAATGATGGGTCGATTGCGTGCGCAGCCATACCAATGATTGCTGGAATAATTGAGAAGAAAAGGTACAACACACCAGAAGCGACGAATGAGCGACGGATAGTTGAAACATCTTTACCAGAGTAGATACGCTGACGGAATGAAGGTGTTGCCAGTACGCCCACACCGATAACCACAGCCAGAGAAACAGCAGGCAGAATGCCCAGTTTATCGATTGCTAAAAAGCTTGTAGCAGCAGGGTCCATCGCAGCGTAAAGGTTGTCCATGCCACCAATGTGATCAACAGACATTACCGCCATTAGGATGAAGCCAGCAAAAAGGATGATTGCTTGAATCGTATCAGTCCACACAACCGCTGTGTAACCACCGATAACAACGTAGATAGTGAATGCAGCAGCAATAATGATTTTCGCAAGGTTGAGGTCGATGTCTGCAATCCACGCTAGGTACATGCCGCCACCTAGAATGTGCGCACCTAACCAACCGATTGACGCGATAAAGATAAGTAGGCCAACCACGTTTTTTACGATTCGGTTAGCGCCAACGTAATAAGCCAGCTCTTCACTCATGGTCATGAAGTTCAGTTTACGAACCGGAGCAAACCAAAGTGCAAGCAATAGGATGCCCACAGCACCACCAATTCCGTACAGAGCACCTGCCCAGCCATTTGCGTAGCCAAAGCCAACCGCGCCCATACTTGAACCCGTGCCGACCATAGTCGCAACTGTTGTACCAAGTACTAAGAATAATGGCAGGCCACGGCCGCCTAATAAGAAATCTTCGCCAGATTTTTGATTACGCGAGACAAACCAGCCTAACCAAATTAAAAAACATACGTACACGCCGAAGCCTGTAAGAAAAAGTGTGCTGTTCATTTAACACCTCTCAGTGAAATATTAAGTTCATTCTTGAACTTTATTTATGATTCATTCATTTTTATATTTCATATAATTACTTCATTGATTTTATCTATTTTAATTAAAGTAATTTTTATAAATGTAGGGTGAGAGTATTAAAGGATAATAACAGGGATGACTAACCCCTAATACTCTCTAAGTAGGTATTTGTGATTAGGTTATTACTAAACGCGATCCGCGCGGTAGCAAGTCACATCTACTTCAACCTTCACGTCTACAACTAGGTCGCAAACCATGCAGATACGGGCCGGTGGGTTAGCACCGAAGAACTCTTTGAATACCTTATTAAAAGATTGGAAGTAACGAGAATCCGTTAGCACAACCTTTACGTGCATTACGTCTTCTAGGCCGTAGCCCGCTTCAGTCATGATATCGACACAGTTTTGGATCGCTAGGCGAGACTGGTCAACAATGCCACCCTCTACCACTTCACCATCTGTCATCGGTGTCTGGCCAGAAACGTATAGGAAACCACCCGCTTCAGTTGCGCGTGCAAATGGTAAATGTTGTCCGCCTGTACCTGTACCGCCTTCAACACCGTAACGTTTAATAGTCATTTTTTAACTCCACTTCTTTATAGATAATATTGGTTCTTTACCAATATATTTAAATTAATTCGTCGTTTTCTTATTACTGTATATTTAATAAAATAATTAAATTCTAATTACGGTAAATAAAAACGCCTGAACGATTATTTTTTACTTTTCCTTTTTGGTAAGTTAACTCACCATTTACAAATACACTTTCAATTCCCTCAGCAACTGAAATAGGATTTTCAAATGTTGCTGTGTCTTTAATATTCTTTGGATCAAAGAGAACTAAGTCGGCAAATGCGTCTTGGCGAATCTCACCTCTTCCCGCGAGGTTGTAGCGCTTCGCAGACATTCCGGTCATTTTGTGAATCGCTTCTGGCAGCGCGAAAAGTTTTTCATCTCGGCAGTAATGGCCTAAGACTTTCGGGAAGGTGCCCCACAATCTTGGATGTGGATGCGGGTCATTGGGTAAACCATCAGAACCAACCATGGTCAGTTTGTATTTCAATACGCGCTTTACGTCGTTCTCATCCATACAGTGATAAACCGCACCTGCTGGTTGAAGCGCTTTTGCTGCGTCCATCAACGGTAGGTTCATCTCGTCAGCAATCTGCTTAAGCGTTTTGCCTGCATGTTCTGGCTTTGCTTTAGACCAAGTGATGAAGATGTCGAAATCGTCTGTCACCTGTTTCAGATCTAATGTCGAAGAGCTCGCTGAGTATGGGTAGCAGTCGCAAGACACATCTTGGTGCTCTGACACCTTGTCCATCAAATCAAGTACTTCAACGGTTCTGCCCCAGTTACCTGCACCTGCACATTTAAGGTGAGAGATAACAACGGGCACTTTCGCGTATTGCCCAGTCTCAAACGCTTCTTCCATCGCGCTTAAGATCTCTTCGAATTCGGTACGCATATGCGTGGTATAGATGCCGCCATGGCTAGACAGCACTTTCGCTAACTGCATTACTTCATTGGCGTTGGCTTGTTTCGCGCTGGCGTAAGCCAAACCCGAACTCAAACCCAATGCACCCTGCTCCATCGCTAAATCAAGGTTGGTTTGCATTGCTGCTATTTCTTCTTCGCTTGCGGTGCGCTGTAGGTCGTCCATCACTTGATTACGTAGTGTGGTGTGGCCAACTAACGCTGCTACGTTCACCGCTGGTTGCGCTTGCTCTACGGCTTGTGCATATGCGGCAAAGGTTGGGTATTTAAAATCAGCCTGTGCGCCTAATAGGTTCATTGGGTCAGGTGGATCGCCCGCCAAAACCGTTGGTGATGCGCTGATGCCACAGTTGCCAACAATCACGGTTGTCACACCTTGGCTAATCTTAGGTAGGCAGTCTGGGTAACGAATTACATTGGTATCGTCGTGTGTGTGTACATCGATGAATCCAGGAGCCAATGCTAAGCCAGCTCCCTCAACCAACTGGCTACAATCTTCATGATCGATTTTGTCAATTTCGGCGATTTTTCCATCTCGGATTGCTACATCGGCACAAAACGATTGTTCGCCGGTGCCATCAAACACCTCTACATTTTTAATTATCGTATCGAACAACATTTCTCACTCTCTCAATCCACTTTGTTGATGGAACTATATTAGAAATCCAGCCGATTATTTTCAGTGACAAAACACACATAATATTTTAATTTGTGTGATAGTTTCTACCACAAAATACATTACAGATATATTTAAAAATTAAATAACAACAACTTAAATCATGTTAGGAATCAGCAATGAAACATAACCCTGCACAAAAAGATGTTATAAAGTATCAAAAAGATAGTTTCATCTTGACTGAAAAAGGCCAAAAAGGAAGAGCAGTATCACAATCTGAGAACGGTGTTTATCGACTGGTTGATGAAGACATTTCGCTTCCGGTAGCAATTATCAAACAATCAGCGTTGACCAATAACCTGAATTGGATGCAATCATTCGCCAATCATCATCAGGTTAAATTGTCGCCACACGGCAAAACATCGATGACACCTGACTTCTTCCGTCAACAGCTAGAAAATGGCGCTTGGGGAATTACGGTTGCGACACCTGCACAAGCAGAAATTGCAGCAATGGCAGGCGCAAAAAGAATCATCATGGCTAACCAATTGGTAGGAAAAACCAATATGGCGATCATCGAACAGCTTATTAATGAGTTCGAGGTTGATTTCTATTGCTGTGTGGATTCGTCAGTCAACGTGCAGCAACTCAACCAATATTTCGCCAACAAAAAGCAGACGCTAAAAGTGCTAATCGAGTTTGGTGTTCCGGGAGGGCGTTGTGGTTGTCGTTCACCTCAAGAGGTTCTAGAGCTGGCGCAAACTATCCAAGATACGCCTGCGCTTTCGCTAGCGGGTATTGAGGTATACGAGGGTGTGATTCATGGCGACAATGCCGAGCAAGATATTCGTACCTTCTTAAACCAAGCGCTCACTTCGGTCGAAAGCCTTGCATCAGATGGCTTAATTACAGGCCAGCCTATCATCACAGGCGCAGGCTCGGCTTGGTATGACGTGGTGGCAGAATGCTTGGCAAACCTAACGGATTATTTAGCGATTATCCGCCCAGGCTGCTATGCCATTCACGATACTGGGATCTACCTCGATGCCCAAAGCAAGGTGTTGCAACGTGCCCAAGTAAACCAAGGTTACGCTTGTGAACTGGGTGGTGATTTAGAATCAGCACTTGAAGTGTGGGCGTATGTAATCTCTCGTCCGGAGCCAACCAAACTGGTGATCGGGCTAGGTAAGCGTGATGTGGCCTTCGATGCGGGTTTACCTATTGCCGAGCGCGGCTATCGCAATGGCGAAGCTATCTCAGTGAAAGGGCTAACAGCTACCGCGGTAATGGATCAGCACACCTTTGTTGAAACGGACGGTTCTGCTGAGATTGAAGTGGGCGACATGATTGCGTTCTCAACCTCACACCCATGTTTAACCTTCGATAAATGGCGCTACATTGCCATCAGCGATGACGACTATCAGGTCACAAACTGGGTAGAGACCTGCTTCTAGCTCTATTTTTCAATAAGCTAGAATCAGCGAAGCATTCAGATATACTAACGGGGCTAAGGCTTAGCCCCATCAACAAAGGATCAGGATTCTTGAGTTTAGAAGTAGATATCATTTCACAGATAACGGAGCGTTTTCCCGCTCTTCGTGATGCAGAGAAAAAAGTCGCCAAGCTGATCATGGACGACATTGATTTTGCAGCCAATGCCAGTATCACAGAGCTTGCTGAAGGTGCTCAAGTCAGTGAAGCCACGATTACCCGTTTTGCAAAGGCGATCGGCTGTAACAACGTGCGTGATATGAAAATCAAGCTTGCTCAAACCTTAACGGTTGGCCAACGCTTTATTCTCGAACCGGTAAACCAAACTGGCTATCAAGGTATCTACGAATCGATCAAGCAGAGCCTAGACATCAACCGCACTCTATTCAAAGAGCAAGACGTTGAAACTGCGGTGAGTTGGCTGCACAACGCCAGACAGATCATTGCTATCGGCATGGGAGGCGGCTCGACCATCGCTTCTCAAGAGCTACAACATCGACTGTTTCGCTTGGGTTATCCGGTTGTGTCATACAACGATGGTTTAATGTCACGCATGGTTGCAGCCACGGCAGATGCCAACGATGTGATGGTGATGATTTCCGCGACAGGTTTTACGCCAGTGATCACCGAAACCGCCGAACTAGCAAAGCAGTATGGCCTTAAGATCATCGCGATTACCCCGCAAGACACGCCACTGGCAAAGATTGCCAATATTGTTTTGCCAATCAAGCACATGGAAACCGACTTCATCTACAAGCCATCAGCGTCTCGCTACGCAATGCTGGCGTTAGTAGATGTGCTTTCGATGGGCATGGCGGTCAATCACAAGAACCGCTCACGCGATAAACTTCGCCGCTTGAAGGTTGCTTTAGACTCCTACCGAGGCGGCGGCGACCGACAGCCTCTCGGTGATTAAGGTTTAAAACGACTAAGTCATCAACTAGACGATTTCAATAAAAAGCCCCGCAGTATTCACTCAATCGAGTCGATACTGCGGGGCTTAATTATATGGTCCGCCTCACTCTCAAGCCCTTAAGCTTAGAGTAGGCTCTCAGAATGAGGTGAACCATATGTCTTCTATTCATATTTTAGGTATCGACCTAGGTAAACATTGCTTCCATGCTATCGCACATAACCGTTGTGGTGTGGAGGTGCTTCGTCGTAAATTTAATCGTAACCAACTCTTAATCTTTCTTAGTAAAATAGAACCAACAACTATTGCTTTCGAAGCCTGTGGCGGTGCTCATTGGCTTGCTCGAAAATGTAGTGAGTTTGGGCATCAACCCCGACTTATTCCCCTCAGTATGTTAAGCCTTATGTCAAAGGCAATAAAAACGATTTCATCGATGCTTCAGCGATCGCAGAGGCTGCGGGTCGACCGACCATGAGGTTTGTAGCTGTAAAAAGTGAAGAGGCTCAAGTCATCGCAGCGATTCATCGAGTCAGAGATAGTTATATCAAGGAGAGAACTGCCACTATGTCGCGGATCGGAGCGATCTTACTTGAGTTCGGCCTTAGCTTTCCCAAAGGGCATGCAAAGATGAAGTCTTTGTTTCAATGGTTAGCAGAACAAACCGTCTCATTACCAAAAAGCTTGCTATGTGAATTGATATCTATCCACGAGCATTACAAGTACCTTAATGAACAAATCAAAACTCAAGATAACAAGCTTCAAACTATTGTTAATAACAACGAAAGTGCTCAATTATTAAAAACTATCCCTGGAATTGGTGATCTTACCTCCACATTGTGTATTGCCGATGTAAGCTCTCCGAGTAACTTTACCAATGGCCGTGAGATGGCGGCTTGGTTGGGGCTTGTGCCAAGGCAATTCTCAACGGGAGGAAAGACCAAGCTACTTGGTATGAGTAAACGAGGGAATAAACACCTCAGAACTCTGTTTGTCCATGGGGCAAGGGCTGTACTCTCTAGACTAGAGACGACAGGGAAAGTGTTTGGAGAGTGGCTTGTGAATCTACGAGCCACCAAACCATTTAATGTAGTGGTAGTCGCATTAGCCAACAAGCTAGTGAGGATAGCTTGGGCGGTGTTATACCACCGCCAAGCTTTTAAGGCTGTTTAGCTATAACCAAGTTTGCAACGTCAATGAACGTGATGACAAAAACGGTCAATCGGCCAGATTAAGAACCTGACACAAAAAATAGCAATCAATGCTTTGGGCTTTTTAAGGATAATCTGGCGCGGATATCATCGTGGAGCTGGGAAGCTAGTGCTCCCAACAAGGACTCCGAATACATTAGC